>NZ_FXZH01000018.1 GCF_900169365.1 Brevibacterium sp. 239c | reverse complement strand
CACCACAGCGGGGATGATTCCTGGGATTGGACACTGAACATGCTTCCAGACCATGTTCAGCCCCGTCTTGGCCTACTGCCTACTGGGCAAAGTCCCTATGCTGTACACACAATCTGGCCTATAACCCGGAAAACGGCCGTGAATTAGAGCGAGCCCCACACCGATTCCTCGATGCGGGACTCAACCGTACCCCCGAGCAGGTTCGAACTGCCGTTTCCGCCTTGAGAGGGCAGCGTCCTAGGCCACTAGACGACGGGGGCCAATAAACAGCTCAGAGTCATACTCCTAAGCTGTTCGCTGGGGTACCAGGACTTGAACCTAGACTAAATGTACCAGAAACACTCGTGCTGCCAATTACACCATACCCCAATGTTATTCAGGCTCATTCCCTAAGGAATTTCCCTGAGCAACGAGATACAACTCTACACAAATCCCCCGCCAAGCTCCAAATCCGTGAAGCCCTTTTTCGGTGTGACCTTCTTAACATTGACTCCTGCGCGAACGATTTGACGCATGCGCTTCAGGATTTGTTCCCGCACGACCAAGTTCATTTCCTGCAGGACCAGGCTCAGTCCCGCGCCAGGGAGATGAGACGGTCAAGCACCCGGTATCCGTCGGCGCGCAGGCCGTTGTGCTCGTACTCATTCGTCACCCACGGCTTCACACCAGCAAGGAGGTCCGCCGTCGCCAGCGAGTAGTCCACAGGGACGTAGGCGTCCTCAAAGTACACCGCTGCCGCACCACGCACCTGTGAGGCCTGCAGTGCGTCAACGTCGTAGAGCCGGGGCCAATCGTGGCGTGCCACGAACTGTGCCACCTCGGCGAAGGGTGCAAGCTCCGGATCCTCGTTCAGTGACTCCGGTCCGGCATGTTCCCCCGCCAACAGGGTCGGATCGGCCTTGACATCGGCAGGCATAGCCCGCCGAGCCGCCCAGTCGGTGATGCCGCCGTCGGCCCAGCAGGATTCGTGAACTACCGCGTAGAGCGGGTTTCGTCCCGAGAACGGCAGTGCAGCAGCCAGATCATGCCGGAAGGCCGCCGAGGCAGGGTCCTGGTCCAGCAGATAGTGCAGTTTCTCGGGCCCGTCGGAGGCTCCGAGGAAGTGCCCGAGGAGACGGATGCGTTCCGTCGTCGCCCGTGCCCCACCGGGCAGTGCGATACCGCCCTCCGCCTCGGCGAGATCGATGAGACGGGCCAGCTTCTCACGGTCACGGGGAAACGCCTGGTAGAACTGCTCCGACTTCCGCTTCATGCCCTCCCACGTGGTGGCGTACACGGCGGCGGGATCCATTCCGATCGCGGGCAGTCCCCCGGTGAAGTAGACCTCGTTGAGCGACCCCGAGTGCGCCGAAACGTACCGCAGGGCGGTGAAGCCGCCGAACGACTGTCCTAGCAGCGACCAGGATTCGACACCCAGCCCCTGGCGCAGGATCTCAGCGTCCGCAACAATCGAATCGGCACGGTAGTGACTCAGCGCCGCTGCAATATCGGCGGCGTCTTCGCCGACTCCCTCGAGGCCGGTGATGCGTCCGTCAACGGAACCGATGGGACTCGATTTCCCGGTGCCCCGCTGGTCGAGCATGACGACCTGGAACTCTTCGAGTGCACGTGCCAGCCAAGTGGACTGGCCAACGGGAGTGGTGGGTCGGGGCGCTTCGACACCCGGCCCGCCCTGGAGGAACACGAGGTAGGGCTTGGTGCTGTCGGCCTCTGTCGCGGTGATTCGAGCGAAGACCTCGATGGTCCCCGGTGTCGCTGCGGACAGCCCCGCTCCACCACCGAAGTGGTCGAACGGGGCTTCGAAGGTCACATCGCGCAGATGCAGTCCCCGACGCGTCCAAGTCTGCTGGTTGAGCATCGTCACAGCTGGGCTGCCAGAGCCCGCAGACGGGTCAGCGACGAGTCTTTGCCGAGGATCTCCATCGACTCAAACAGTGGTGGGGAGACCTTGCGGCCGGACACGGCCACGCGCAGTGGACCGAAGGCCAGTCGAGGCTTGATCTCCATCTCGGTGACCAGTTTGGCCTGCAGCGTTTCGTGCAGCGTGTCCGTCGTCCAGTCTTCGACTCCTTCGAGAACCTCCATCGAAGCGGCGAGCACCTCGGGGGCCGAATCCTTCAGGGTCTTCAGCCCGTCCTCAGTCATGGTCAGTTCGGCATCGGGGGTGAACAGGAACGCCAACAGGTCGGGAGCCTCGCCGAGGAGGTTCATCCTCGTCTGCACGAGCGGAGCCGCCTGGTCAAGGATCTCCAGCTGAGCCTCCGATGGCTTCTCCGGGAGCACCTCGCCGGCCTGGAGATAGGGCACCAGACGGTCACGGAAGTCGCTGACATCGAGGAGCCGGATGTGGTCGGCGTTGATCGATGTCGCCTTCTTCACATCGAAGCGGGCGGGGTTGGGCAGGACATCATGGATGTCGAAGGCATCGACGAACTCCTTCACGCTGAACACGTCTTCGTCGGGTCCGATCGACCAGCCGAGCAGAGCCAGGTAGTTGATGATGCCTTCGGGGATGAAGCCGTTGTCGCGGTGGAGGAACAGGTTGGATTCCGGATCACGCTTGGACAGCTTCTTGTTGCCATCTCCCATCACGTAGGGCAGGTGACCGAACTCGGGAGTCGCTGCTGCGACTCCGATGTCCTTGAGCGCCTCGTAGAGCACAACCTGACGCGGGGTCGAGGACAGCAGATCCTCGCCACGCAGCACATGGGTGATGCCCATGAGAGCATCGTCGACGGGGTTGACCAGGGTGTAGAGCGGCTGCCCGTTGGCACGGACGACGACGTAGTCGGGGATGGTGCCGGCGCGGAAGGTGATCTCTCCGCGGACCAGGTCGGTGAACTTAACGTCATCGGCGGGCATGCGCACACGCCAGACGGGTTCGCGTCCCTCGGCCTTGAAACCAGCAATCTGCTCGGCGGTGAGGTCACGGTCATAGCCGTCGTAGCCGAGTTTGGGGTCACGACCCGCTGCCTTGTGCCTGGCCTCTACCTCTTCGTTGGTCGAATAGGACTCGTAGATGTGTCCGGCGGCCTTGAGCTTCTCGATCACGCCCGCGTAGATGTCGCCGCGCTGGGACTGGCGGTAGGGTCCGTCGGGTCCGCCCACGTCGATGCCTTCGTCCCATTCGAGGCCGAGCCACTTCATGGCCTCGAGGACCTGGCCGAAGCTCTCCTCGGTGTCACGGGCGGCGTCGGTGTCCTCGATGCGGAACACGAATTTTCCGCCGGTGTGCTTTGCATACGCCCAGTTGAACAGGGCGGTGCGGACCATGCCGACGTGCGGGGTGCCGGTGGGTGATGGGCAGAAACGAACTTTGACGCTCACTATGATCCTTCGGTCTCTTGGCTGCGAGTCTTGAGTGCTGCGAGTTGTGTAGCGGTGTGACGCGGTGCTGGTCGTGCGCGGTGCTGGTCTCAGGCGTCCATGACCATATTGGTGAGGACTCCGAGTCCGTCGATGGCGATGTCGACCCGGTTGCCGGACACGATCTGGCCCACGCCGGCGGGAGTGCCGGTGAGGATGACGTCACCGGGCAGCAGTGTGATGGTCTCCGACAGGTGCTCGATGAGCGTCGGGATGTCGAAGATGAAGTCTGCGGTGTTGCCGTCCTGCTTCAGCTCCCCATCGACCCATGAGCGGATGCCGAGATTATCGACGTCGAGTTCCGTTTCGATCCAGGGACCCAGCGGGCAGGAGGTGTCGAAGCCCTTCGCCCGTGACCACTGATTGTCAGACTTCTGAATGTCGCGCATGGTCACGTCGTTGCCGCTGGTGTAGCCGAGGACATGGTCGAAGGCGTTCTCGGCCTTCACACCCTTGGCGACGCGGCCGATGATGACGGCCAGTTCGGCCTCATAGGATACATATTCGCTGATGGCGGGAAGACGGATCGGATCGCCGGGCCCGATCACCGAGGTGTTGGGCTTGAAGAAGGTCAGCGGGCTGACGGGCACCTCATTGCCGAGCTCGGCGGCGTGGTCGGCGAAGTTGCGTCCGACGCCGATGACCTTCGACCGCGGCAGGATCGGGCTGACGAGACGAACGTCGTCGAATTTCAGCCTTTCGCCCGTTGACTGGGCCGGAGCGAAGAACGGGTCCTGGTCGAGAACGGCGAGGCTGAGGCCGGACGTGTCCCACGTGCCGTCCTCAATCTGCGGCACGTCGCCTTCGACGACTCCGTATTTGGGTTCATCCTGGTGCACAAATCTGGCAATACGCATGTGCCCCAGTCTAGTCAGTCGGCTGGGCCGCTGACACACGGGCTTTCTGCGCTCGGGCTGAGACACTTGAGGCATGCCCGATTCTCGTCCGTTCGATCTGCAGACCATTGCCGTGGGACTGCCCGCCGCCGCGCTCATCGACCAGCTGGCGAACACCCTCGTCGGCAGGTTTCCGCGCCTCGTCGTCGAGGCCCCGCCCGGAACCGGCAAGACCACCCTGGTGCCGCCGCTCATTGCCGAACATCTGGCCGGACGCCTGGCCGAACACCTGACCGGGACCGTGTCTGGGAACCGGGATGAGTCGCAGTTCGGACATTCTGCTGATTCTCCGCCCGCCCAGGGGCGAATCATCGTCACCCAGCCGCGGCGCATGGCGGCTCGGGCAGCGGCCAGGCGGCTGGCGACGCTGACCCGGACCCGCCTCGGCGAGGACATCGGCTTCACAGTCCGCGGCGAGTCACGGACCTCGGCGCGCACGAGGATCGAGTTCATGACCACGGGAGTGCTGCTGAACCGGCTGCTGCGTGATCCCGAGCTGGCAGGTGTCTCAGCGGTCATCCTCGATGAGGTCCACGAACGGCAGCTCGACACCGATCTGACCTTCGCCCTGTGCCGCGAACTCATCGATCTGCGTGAGGACCTCGGCCTCGTCGTGATGTCGGCAACCCTTGACGCCCAGATGTGGGCGCGCCGCTTGGGCTCCGGAGACGGTGCAGACGGAGTCTCTACTGATGGTGGCGACGAACCTGCCGCACTGCTCTCGGTTGCTGCGAAAATCCACTCCCTCGACGTCAGGTGGGCCCCGGCGAAGCAACGACCCTTAGATGCACGCGGGGTGACCTGGGACTTCCTCGATCACGTGGCCCGCACGAGCATCGAAGCATTGTCGACGCACACGGACGGGGACGTGCTCGTCTTCGCTCCCGGCGCCCGTGAAGTCGAGGAGATCGCCGCCCGAATTACTCGATCCCTTCCTGCTGGTTCCGGGACCGAGGTTCACACCCTGCTCGGACGCACTCCGGCCAAGGACCAGGACGCAATTCTGCGACCTCATCCCGCCGAGGTTGGTCAGCGTCGCGTGATCGTGTCGACCTCGGTCGCGGAGTCGGCCCTGACGGTTCCCGGGGTGAGCATCGTCATCGACTCGGGACTGGCCAGGGGTCCACGGTTGGACACTCGCCGTGGCATGTCGGGCCTGGTCACGACCCGTGAGTCGAAGGCCTCTGGGACACAGCGTGCCGGTCGTGCCTCGCGGCTGGGCCCGGGCACGGCCTATCGGTGCCTCTCCGAATCGGATTGGGCGAGCCTGCCCGAGCATACGCCTGCGGAGATTGCGACCTCAGATCTCACCTCGGCGGTCCTGACCGTCGCCGTGTGGGGTGGTAACACTGCGCTGCTGCCGGAGCCGATGCCCGAGGGCCCACACCGCCTGGCCGTCGAGAATCTCGTGGCGTTAGGCGCGCTCGAGCTCACCGAGTCCGAGGACGGGGCGAGTGCTGAGGAAGGGTCATACGAGACTGCCTCAACGACCGTGACCGAGCTGGGGCGGGCCATCGCCCGGATTCCAGCCTCAGTGTGGTCGGCTCGCGGTCTCTTCGATGGAGCCGCCATGCTGTCACCTGGGGCTGCGGCCGAGGCGATCGCCGTCATCGAGTCCGAGCAGCGTGCCCCGGGCGCCGATCTCGTGGCCACCCTGCGCGAGCTGCGGAGAAGCAAGGACCGTCGTTTCACCCAAGATGTGAAACGCTTCGCCGGACTGGCCGCGGAATTCTCAGGCCCTCAGAGCTCCACCACACATGATTCACTCGCCGCCGAACCCACAAGCCAGGGTGAGGATCGAGGCACGGGGCGAGGTGCGGGTCGGGGTGGTTCCCTGCGCCCCGATGACCTGGGGCTCGTGGTTGCACTCGCCCACCCCCTCCAGATCGCACGGCTGCGCAGTTCCTCAGCGTCGGAATACCTGCTGGCCTCGGGAACCGCCGCGTCCCTGCCCCGGAACTCGTCTTTGCAGGGCAGTCCCTGGTTGGCGATCTCCGATGTCGGCCTCTCGGGTGGGCGCGCTGTGATCAGGGCCGCTGCTGTCATCGATGAGGACACCGCTGAACTTGCAGGTGCCGGGCTGCTGGCGACAGATGAGACGGCGACCTTCGAGCAGGGGAAGGTGCGTGCGGTGCGCCGGACCTGCCTCGGCGGCATCGAACTCACTGCCACACCGATCAAGGCGAGTACAGATCTGGCCCGTTTCGCGATCGCACGGTCGGTGCGTGAGCTTGGCGCTCGGGAGATTCTGCGACCCAGCGAAGCGTTCGAGGAGCTGCGTTCCCGGCTGGGGCTGCTGCACGCCGTCTATGGTGCCCCGTGGCCGGATGTGCGCTGGTCACGGCTGTCGCAGACGCTGACCGAGTGGTGCCCGGCCGCTCTGGATCGGATCGCACGTGGGGCGGATCCGAGCAGGGTCGATCTGGTCTCTGCGCTGCGAACGCTTCTGCCCTGGCCGCAGGCAGCACGCCTCGAGGAGCTGGTGCCGGTGAGTATCGAGGTGCCCAGCGGTTCACGCATTCGCCTCGACTACCCCGATCCCGACCTCATGGATTCGGATGCCGAGTCCGAACCGGGGCCCGTTCTCGCCGTCAAACTCCAGGAGTGCTTCGGATGGCAGAGGGCACCGAGCGTATGTGAAGGCCGGGTCCCTGTGGTCATCCACCTCCTGTCCCCCGCTCGCCGACCGCTGGCGGTCACCAGCGACCTCGCTTCCTTCTGGGCCAATGCGTACTCCCACGTCAGAGCCGAGAACCGCGGCCGGTATCCGAAGCATTCCTGGCCCGAGGATCCGCTCACGGCTCCCCCGATGCGCGGGACCAAGCAGTCTGGGACAATGAAGCGGTGACGTCTACCGCCTCCCCGACTGCCGACAGCACCGACTCTCTCAGTGCTGCTTGTGCTGCTGCCGGTGCTGCGATGAGCGCACCAAGGTGGCGGGCGCTGCGGGATGACCACGCTACGAAGATCGCGGAGCGCACCGATGCTCACATTGCCCGCCGTCTCAAGGGCGAGAAGCACCCGGTAGAAGATTTCCTGTTCACCTACTATCCATTCAAAGCGGGTCAGTTGGCCAAGTGGAATCCTGGCCCCGGCGTGCAGCTCGAATTGGCTGATGAAGCAGACCAGACCTATTTCGACCGGCGCTGGTACACGAGAAGTCACGCCGGCACCATCGCCGAGGTGGTTGTCGAGTCCTGGTTGGACGACCGTGGCGATGGGGCGAAGTTCATCGCCTCACTGCTGCAATCGACCCTGCGCCGGGAAGCAAACTTCGGGTGCTTCGGCATCCACGAATGGGCGATGGTCTACAAGCTCACCGAGGAGCAGCGTCGCCACCAGCAGGTGCCTCTGCGCTTGAGTCCTGCGGCCACCGACGCCGTCGTCGAAAGCCACCGGATCCAGTGCTCGCACCACGACGCGTTCCGCTTCTTCACCGAACCCGCTCGGCCCCGCAACACGCTTCAGCCCACACGCGAGTCCATGGTCGCCAATGAACAGCCGGGCTGTCTGCACGCGGGAATGGACCTGTACAAGTGGGCGATGAAGATCGGACCTATCGCACCCTCTGACCTCGTCGTCGACTGCTTCGACCTGACATTGGACATCCGCACCCTCGATATGGAGGCCTCCCCCTACGATCTGCGTGACTGGGGCTACGGTGTCGTCGCCATCGAAACCGCCGCGGGCAAGGCAGAATACATGGACCGCCAACGAGTCTTCTCCGCACGGGCACAGGCTCTGCGGCAGAGGCTGCTCGATGCTCTGGCCTGCGTCGGAGTTCACGCCAAGTAGGGCTCATCCGAACGGCGGACCTATGTTCGCACTGGGACCATGTTCGTGCTGGGACCATCCGAGTGCACACAGTGCGGACCAGACTGTGATACCGGGACCGGCCTGCATAGGATCAGCGTGTGCGCGCAATCGTCTATGAAGAGTTCTCTGTCCTCCCTCAGCTGAGAGACATCGAGTCACCCTCCGTTCCCGCCTCCGGCGTCGTCATCGACGTCGAAGCCACCGGAGTCTGTCGCAGCGACCATCACGCCTGGTCAGGCCACGACTCGACGATCACCCTGCCCCATGTTCCCGGACATGAGCTGGTTGGTCGCATCGCCTTGGCGGGGCCCGAGGTCACGGATTTCCGTATTGGTCAGCGTGTGACCGTGCCATTCGTGTGCGGCTGCAGTCGCTGCCGGTGGTGTGTGAGCGGCAGTGCGCAGGTCTGCCCGGACCAGACCCAACCCGGGTTCACCCACTTCGGATCTTGGGCCGATGAGGTGGTCATCCACAACGCCGATGCCAACCTCATTGCGGTCCCCGACGATCTTCCTGCCTCGGCGACGGTGGGGCTCGGCTGCCGGTTCGCCACCGCCTTCCACGGACTGCGGGTGCGGGCGAAGCTGCACGCGGGTGAGACCGTCGCCGTCTTCGGCTGCGGCGGAGTCGGCCTGTCTGCCATCATGATCGCGCGCGCCATCGGCGCTCAGGTCATTGCGATCGACGTCAGCGATGCTGCCCTCGATCGAGCCCGAGAGCACGGTGCCGTGCACACGATCAACGCCTCTGGCAAGAGTCCCGAGACCCTGTCCGCCGAGGTGGTCGCACAGTTCTCGGATGAGTGCCCCGACGGTGTGGCCGTGAGCGTGGATGCCCTGGGTCGAGAGGACACGATCGCTGCCGGGATCGCTTCGCTGGCGCCCTTGGGACGCCATGTGCAGATCGGTCTGCTGGCCACGCCACCGGTCGTCGATCTGGGACGTGTCATCGGTCTCGAGCTCAGCGTCCTCGGTTCCCATGGGATGGCCGCTGCAGAATACCCGGAGATGCTCGATCTCGTCATCGAGGGCAAACTGCGACCGCAGGACCTGGTCACCAATGTCATCGGCCTTGCAGAGGCTCCTGCCGCAATGGAGGCGCTGGAGTCGAACACAGGATCGGGAATGACGATCATCGACCTGAGCCGGTGAATTCAGGCCTGAACCAATGAACACCTGAACTCGGGCTCGTGCCTCTGTGTCAGCTCTCCTGCAGTGCCGAGCGCATCGTCCCAGCCAGGCCCTCAATCAATTCAGCCTCGCCAAGAACACCGGGTTCGAACGGCAGTCTGAGCCGGTCCTTGCCCTTGTCGCGGTAACGCGGGATGACATGCATGTGGAAATGGAAGACCGTCTGCCAGGCATCTTCACCACAGCAGTTGAGCAGGTTGACCCCGTCGGCATCCCAGGCATCGAAGACCTGCTTGGCGATGCGCTGTGACTCGATAGCCACCTCGGCGAGGTCGGCGGATGGGATGTCGCGCAGGTCGGTGCTGTGACTCTTCGGGACGACGAGCAGATGCCCGTCGGAGCCCGGCTGAATGTCCATGAATGCGAAGGTCGACTGAGTCTCAGCGACCTTCGCACTCGGGACGTCACCTGCAATGATCGAGCAGAACAGGCAATCATGACTCATCGGCTCATCACACCATCACGGCGAGGACGACCGCAGCTTCCTGGCCCGACCAGCGGCCCAGGAGGAGTCCCGCATCGGAACCTTCAGCGGGAGAGTCGAGGTTGAGTTCATACAGCATCTGAACGTCTTCGGCACCGGCCAACGGTCCTGTGCCCCAGGCATGAGCCACGTCGGTGATCTCTTCACCGCGGTTGCCCTCATCGTCGACTTTGTATTGTTTGGCCGACGTTCCAGCAGTGGCGATCGCATGGTCGAGACGCTGTCTGAAGTGCGGGTCGCCCATGCCGGCGTAGACCCAGCGCTTGCCGAGAACGGAATGCTCCATGGTCGAGATCAGGTGTTTGTCGGCACCAGCCAGCTCCGCACCGCGATAGGTCAGCGGCACCTGGAAGACGCGATCACCGGCGGCGACGATATGAATCTCGGCGCCCACTTCACCGGCTGGATCATCAAACCGGTAGGAGCTGATCGATTCCAGCGACTCCGGGGCCACATCGGCCCCGGCTGCCCACGACTGCTGGCTCAGCCATGCAGAGATGACGTCGAGTTTTCCTGGTTTCAGTTCAGCGTTGTAGATATCAGCCATGTCATGCCTTCCGGGTCCCGGGGATCCATTCCCCGTCGACCACTTCATAGTCGGAGAAGACCGCTGGGGCCTCTTGGAGCATGGCCTCACCGATCTTGTTGAACACGAGACGAATCTCTTCCTCGGCACCCTTGGCGGTGCGCATCTCGATGACGTGACGCAGGGAGCGCAGGTTTGCGGTGTAGACGATGCCGGTGGCCAGCCCCTCGGGTGCGAAGCGGCGCATGAACGAGGTCATGTGCTTCTTATGGGAGAACTTGGTGCTGGCTTCGTCGAGTTCGAAGTGCTCTGCCATCCATTTCTGGTGTTCTTCGAGGGTGTCGAGGACCTTGAGAGAGCGTTCCATGAGCTCCGAGTCTTCGCGTGCCCATTCGGGGAACCAGAACGGAATGTCGGCCAGGCGCACGTAGCGCAGGGATTCCTGCGAGAACGCCGATCCCGCGCGGTGGCGGATGAGTTCGTGGGTGAGCACTCGGGACACATTGTGCAGCACGAAGGTGAAGTTCGCGTGTTCGAGGACCGACCCGTGCTGGGAGGCGATGACGTTGCCCAGGTACTGTGCCGAGTCGGTGCGCACGCGGGACACGTTCGGGTTCAGTCCCGGCTCCCACGAGCGGTAGCACATGCGTCCGGAGAACTCGACGATATCCTCGGCGTCGGGAGAATCGGCGTCTTCGACACGTTCCGCCCAGCTAGTTCCGCCCACCTCGTCGAGGTATGTCCTCATCGATTCCCAGTCGATGCTGGGTTTTGCGAGCAGTTCTACGGACGGTTCGACCTGGCGCATGGCTCTCCTTGTGCAGGGTATGGCTTGATTGATTCCCAATCCTACAGACACGAGGCCCAACGATGGTCGATGATCCGCCACTATTGTTTGCAGCGGCGTCTGCTGCTTGCGGCGGACGCCGAATGATCCGGGCAGATTGATCCTCAGAGTTCGAGGCGTGTGTCGCTTCGAGAGTCGACGGTGTAGGCGTTTGCCTCCGCTGATTCCACCATCACCGAGGTGGCCACGAGGTTTTCGAAGACGACCGCGGCATGGTCATCGATGGCAAGTCCGGGACCCGGCAGTTGGCCGGTCCCGATCCATTTTCGGAAGGTCTCGGCCCGGCCAGGTTCACCGTGATAGTGGGGGCAGACGCTTCCCGAAATGAAGCCAAGACCGTCGGTGAGCGGGGCTAATGGGCCGAAGGAATCTGTCGAGGAGGCCTCGAACCAGCAGTTTGCACCGGCACTGATGCCGGCCAGGATCGTGCCACCCGCCGCGGCTTCTGCCATGATGTCGTCTACGCCGTGGCGACGCCACAGGCTCAGCAGGTTGGCGGTGGATCCGCCGCCGACGTAGATGAGGTCCACATCCAGCAGCGTCGTTGGGTCCTCGTAGTCCCAGGGACTCTGGCCGAACAACGAGAGCACAGACGTCTCGGCCCGGCCGGCGAAGGCTGTTTCGAAGCGTTGAACGTAGTCGGGGTTGTCCCCCGATGCGGTCGGGACGAAGCACACGCGAGGAAGCAGCGAAGCGCCACCACCACCTCGGTGATGGTGTGCTCCGGTGCCACGTGTGTCTGTGTCACGTGTGTCTGTACTGCACATGTCTGTCTCGCGTGCCTCTCGCACCAGGGATGCGCGCTCGAGCAGGTAGTCATCGATCGCTGACTGCCCTGACTCTGGCATTGAGAAGCCGCCACCGCCGAGAGCAACGATCGTGGACTGTTCCGACGCTTCAGTCAGCGTTCGAGGGTGGGATTCCCACCCTGGGCTTTGCTCACCCGCTGGGCTGTGCTCACGCGGCGACTGGCTCACGGCACTCGGTGCGTCCATTTCTCGGTCCCGAACTTCTCTGCGACGAGAGCGTGAGCCTTCTCCAGCTCGTCGTCGGTGAATGCGTCGAAGTGTGCTCCGTAGCGGTCGGCGAATGTATCGGCCATGACGTCGATGATGTCCTTGCGGGCCTCACCGGTCTGGCTGCGCAGCGGATCGACGCGCTTCTTGGCGCTTGATACTCCCTTGTCGGAGATCTTCGCTTCGCCGATGCGCAGAACTTCCACCATCTTGTCGGCGTCGATGTCGTAGCTCATAGTCGCGTGGTGGAGCAGTGTGCCGTCGCGCATTCTCTTTTGGGCCGCACCACCGATCTTGCCGCCGGTTGAGGAGATGTCGTTGATCGGCTTGTAGAAGGCTTCGACGCCGAGGCTCTTCAACGCTGCCAGCACCCACTGGTCGAGGAAGACGTAGGACTCCTCGTAGTCGAGGCCAGCGACCAATGCAGGTGGAACGAACATCGAATAGGTGATGCAGTTCCCGCCTTCCATGAACATCGCTCCCCCGCCGGAGATGCGGCGCACGACCTGCACACCGTACTTCTCAACGCCTTCTGGGCGAAGTTCATTGACATAGGACTGGAAAGCTCCGATGACCGTGGCGGTATCGTCCCACTCCCAGAACCGCAGGGTAGGTTTCCGACGCCCCGCCGCCACCTCTTCCAGCAGCACCTGATCGAGAGCGACGTTGACCTGCGTGGGCAGAACCTCGCCGCGAATGACCTGCCAGTCGAAGTCGGTGAAGTTCGCAGCCGACCCCAGAGCACGTCGGACGACTGTGGCGATGTCCGAGGTGGAGAATCCATGCATCGCCAACTCCGAACCGTACCCGGCAAGGGCTGCGTCGAGACGCTGGCGCAGATTCGCGTTGTCCGCGGTGACGCTGGCACCCACAAGCGCCGGTGCAAGGTCGAAGTAGGCTTCTTCGGGCTCGAGGAAGAAGTCGCCGGAGATCTTGACCTCGGTGATGATCTTTCCATCGGTCTCCACATCGGCGACCACGAGTTTTCCGCCGATGACCTTGTACTCGGCGTGAAAGCGCTGGGATTCGTGCATGTCGTTCGTCATGCTCCCAACGCTACGCCCAGGCTCCACTCAGAAGCTATGAGTTTGCTCACTCCCCGGACGGTTCGCTTCCTGGTCAGCTCACTCCCCGGTCAGCGAGGTCCACAGGAATCGGTAGCTCAGTGCGCGGGTGAAAGCCGCCTGCTTGTTGTCCGACGCTGCCGAGTGTCCGCCTTCCGTGTCTTCGAAGAACCAGACGTCGCCAATCCCACGATTCTGCATCCGAGCAGCCATCTTGCGTGCCTGCACCGGACCGACCCGGTCATCGGAGGTCGCCGTCCAGAACAGCACGGGCGGATAGTCGGTGCCATCTTCGAGCAGATGATAGGGCGAAAACCTCTGGATGAACGCCCAGTCCTCAGCCACATCGGGGTCACCGTACTCTGCCTTCCACGAATAGCCGGCGCTGAGTTTGGTGTAGCGGCGCATGTCCAGAAGTGGGACTCCGCACGAGATCGCACCGAAGAGTTCGGGATGCTGTGTGAGCATGTTTCCCACCAGCAGCCCACCGTTGGAGCCACCTGCGCATGCCAGGCTGCGCGCGGATGTGACCCCGCGTTCGATGAGGTCTCGGGCAACAGCTGCGTAGTCCTCATAGGCGCGCATCCGGTTCTCTCGCATCGCCGAGGTGTGCCACCGTGGCCCGTATTCTCCACCCCCGCGGATGTTGGCAAGGACATACACCCCGCGACGTCCTGCAGGAATCGGGGTCAAGGCCGCAGCGGTGGGCTGTGGGTTGGCAGGATCGTTTGAGGCCCCCGTCGTCGTGCGGCCCAGCCATCCGATGCCCATCACTGGGGAATACACCGGTGTCCGGCTGACTTCGAATCCGCCGTACCCATCCAGGAGGGTCGGGTTGCTCCCATCGAGGGCCAACGCGCTATCGGCGATCTGGAAGTAGGGGATCTTCGTTCCGTCCTCGCTCGTGGCGAAGTGCTGCTCGACGGAGAATCCCTCGCTTGGGAAGAGTGCCGGTGCCGACTTGATGACGACGGGCGCGCTGGAGTCTCCAACGGTGCTGGGACTGCCAGCAGTGCTGGATTCTGCACTGCTGTTCGAGGGCTCCAGGCTCCCGTACGACAGGGTCGAGGGAGTCAGAAATCCCGTGCTGACCAGCCAATAGTCATTAGCGGTCGCGTCATCGTGCTTGTCGACGGCCCCGAGCCCGACCATGTGATTGGCGGGGACCCCAGGCAGCGAAAATGAGGAGAAGTTGTCGTTCGGAATCAGGACCACCAATTGTGACTGCACATCGGCCAGCAGCTCGAGGATCAAGTAGTCCCGTGTCCAGGTCCACGATTGCAGGGCGGTGTGCTCATCTGGGGTGAAGATGACGGTCGGTGCAATCGTCCCGGCCTTCACCTCGGCGATGCCGGCCACGGCCAGGCCACCGGCCGGAACCGAAAAGTCTTCGTGCCTCCACACGGATTGGGGTCGAAAGAGCACGATGTCCCGTTCGAATCCGACTTCGACGTCGGTCGGCACATCGACGACGATCCAGGCCTTCTCCCACGCCGAGGCGTCGGTGGGCACTGCCTCGGATTCGTCCTTGACGTCGTCGAGGTCGATGAAGCTGAGTTGCGTGTTGAAGAAGTCGATGGCGTCGATGGCAAACGCTCTGTCGGTTGACTCGGGGTCTGCGGCGTCCACATCGCTGCCCACGAAGATGGCGACATGGTCGCGGGGAACTTCGGCGACGATCGGAGCATCGGCGATAGCCTGTCCGCGTGTGAGAACTCGTGCCTGGCGCGGATAGGACGAGGTGGTCAGAGAGTCCTCGCCTGTGTCGGTGGCGACGATGATCGTGTCGTCATCGAGCCAAGCGAAGCGAGTCTTCGCCGAGGGCAGGTCGAAGCCACCGTCGACGAAGGTTTGGGTCTCCAGATCGAATTCGCGCACCCGGTGGGCATCTCCACCATCCGGTGACAGGGAGACGAGGGCGCGGGCGTTGTCTGAGCGACGCACCGAAGCTCCGGCCCACACCCACGGTGTCTCCTCTGCAGCGGCGAGGGCGTCGAGGTCGATGAGGACCTCCCATTCCGGGGAATCGGATACGTAGCTGTCCCAGGTGGTTCGCCTCCACATGCCTTTCGGATTCGTGGAGTCACGCCAGAAGTTGAAGTAGTGATCGCCGCGTTTAGCCACCATCGGGATCTTTCCCTCGGAGTCCAGTGCGGTCCGGATATCACCGGCGATTGAGTCAAACAGGTCGTCCTGGAACCGTGCGATGGTCTTCGCGTTCTGGTCCTTGACCCACGCGATCTGATCATCACCGTGGATATCTTCCAGCCACAGGTTCTCGTCGTGTGGCATGGGGGCAGCGTGCCGCGACTTGGTGGCGCCGCTGGAGGGATCGGTCTTCTGGTTGTCTGCCGGAGCTTCTTTGCGCATGCCACCATCCTAATGATCGCCGGAGGATGCACGATTCAAGGACAGCACCGCTCGAGGACTGCACGACTCATGCAGGTGGTCGGAACATGACCAGTCCCGGTTGTCCGTTAGGCGCCTGGGGCCCATGGCCGAGGGCGAAGAAGCCGAGGCTTTCATAGAGCCGACGTGCCGGAGTGTCGATGTCGGTGGTCTGCAGCCAGCAGCCGTATCCGCTGATGCCGGTCAACCACGTCTGCAGAGTGGCCCGGCCGAGTCCGGACTGACGCAAATGAGGGTCACGTGCCAACAGGTTGAGCGCGAACGACCATTCGATCGTTGCAGCGGCGTCCCCGAGAGTGGCACGGAGTTCGTGCGCCCAGTCGTGGTCCTGTTCAATCCAGGACCAGTAATGGCCGTAGGCGATTGACCTCAGACGTCCGCTGGAACGCGCTGCTGCGACGAGTACCTGACCGTTTCGGACCGAGAGATCGTAGAGGCTCCCGAACAACGCTGCATGTTTCGGATCTTCGAGTAATGGCGGCTCGGCTGCTGCCGTTGCATAGAGCTCTTCGACTTCGGCTGGCGAAGGGAGGGCTCGCGGGAGTCCCGCTGTTGAACTCATCGGTGCCCAACTCGGGCCGAGACCGCCCGGTACGCCCCACATCAGTTCAACGTCGAACTCTGCAGATGACGTTCCAAGTCCTTCACACTCGGCACGTTCAACCATGCTTCCACCTTAACGACAACAGCAGTCGAGCAGTTGAACTCAGAGAAAATTCTCGTCAGTGGGCTGAGAAACATACGCCGAGACCTGACGCCTGGAGCAGATGTCTGATTCCGGCATCTGGTTCACAAGTCTGGTTGAGGACATCACCCCACGGAGGCGAATTCAGCCAGTTGTTTCTCTAGGTTCAGTTCCACTGGACTCGGCGGTTCAATATAGCTTTCCCACACGTCTATTTTGAGGGAAGAATGTATTCCTTCCAACTTCGGTGCCTCGATTTTTCGAAGCGGTCGAAGTCTCACATAAAACAGGTCGGGATCACTAAGCGCACCTGGTGCCTCGACACTTGCTGCATTCGGAGCCTCTTCGCGTGCTGGAGCCGGCGACTCTTCGCCTCCTGCATCCGACACCTGCTCATCGGGGTGATTGGATCGAGGCCGTTCACGGGAATTGGCCACCGGTGTCCCGATCGGTCTGGTGCCGATCCGATATCGGTGCCCCGTAGGTGTTCGTACGACCAGTTCTTCTGCCGTGGCCTCATGGCGCCAGCCGGGAACTTCTTTGAGGAAGTTGCAGGCGGCGCAGAGCCCCGGAGCATTGTCCCAGTTGGTCTCACCGCCGGCGGCAAATGCCTGCGAATGATCTGCGTGTTTGATCTGGGCATCGCACCAGGGCGATCGGCAGACGTCGTCGCGGATCACCACCATACGGCGAAGCAGTCCGGAAAATTCACGTCGCTTCGAGTCCATTCGGACCAGCTGTCCGTCGGATGGACGTGTGTACAAGCGGCGGATGAAGACTGAGGCTTCGTTGTCTGCGATGAAATCACGTGCCGTCTTTGCTGGGATTGGGCCGAAACCTGGAAACCATGCTGACGTTTCGCCTGTGTCGAAGAGGCTGGTTTCATTCATCACTACGTGGACTTCGGTCGGGATGGCCTCAGCACAGTCTTGGCCCGTGGTTCTCTCAATTAAGAGATCGGCCATGACCTGTCCTTGAGTTCGCCCTTCGGACTGTCCTACCCCGACGATCGACTGTGCCGACTTCGACAGGTTGGTATATGCCGCCACAGCCTGTGACAAAGGTAGAAGCGCTGTCAGGTACGCCATGTTCCCAGGCGCTGGCCGCACCGAGACACCACGTTCTTCCACACACCTGTCGAGATGGTCGACGGCGGCTTTCTGGTCGAGCTGCTGAGCCAGAGCGCGAACTTCATTGCCCAATCGACCGACGCCAACCTCGGCGAGGCGATCGGCCATTTGGTCATCGACCTGGTGCCGTTTGTCCTTCGGGAGCCAATCGGTCTCCTTCGCAACAACTCGCGCCTTCTCCTCCGAGATGTCTCCACTCTTCAGCGAGGCATAGGTCTTGGGCAGGTCCAGCAGCAGCGAGCGAGAGAATCCGAGCAGTCTGTTCCCTCTGGCCCGAGACACCTTCCGTGCCAGCCCGATCTCGGCACCAAGGCCCTTGCCTTGGCTGCGACTCGGCACCCCTTCTTCGGCTTCGCGATTTCGACGGTGCATGTCGAAGGTCAACGTTTCTCTGGCCTGCGCAGCTGCACTCACTGACGTCAATTCTTCCAGGGCAGTGATTCTGTCGATCGCTTCGGCTTCCGTGCTCGCTGGCGGCAGATCGGACAGCGCCTTGCGCCACCGATGAATCTCGGTGATCACGTCTGAAACCGTCCCCGCTCCCATACCGATCACAGTAGCCGTCGCCCCTGACACGAGATTTTGGCCAAGCATCACTCCAAGTCAGGCGGCAGGTCAGGCCAGATCAGGAACGGTTCCGAACGATTCGGTCCTCAGTCGAGTGCTTCGCCTGTGGTCTCTCTGGCAAGCAGACCCATCAGCACCACCGCCACGACCACGAGCAGTCCGGTGAGAATGAACGTCACGGTGAGTCCGAGCACCGGCCACATGAAAGCACCGAAGACCAGCGGAGCAATGCCGGTCGCGATGCGGGAGGCAGCCGATGCCCAGCCGAATCCCGAACCGCGCAGTCGGGTCGGGTACAGCTCTGATACGTAGGTGTAGAGGGTAGGGATCGCGATCTGCACGACGAATCCGAAACCGATGATGCTGGCTTTGGCGGCGAAGGTCAGCTCGGAGCCCGAGGCCTCGATGAACACTGCTGCACCAACCAATAGGACCGCGGAGACAATCGAGGTCACGCCGAGCACCCATTTTCGGCCCACCCGTTCAACGATCAGGGCCGAGACGATGACGCCGAGGATTCCCACCGCGGTCATCGACCCGGTGACCATGAATGCAGCCTGGTCCCCCATGCCCTGCTTCTTCAGGATGCCGGGCAGCCATGTCAGTGCCGCGTAGTAGACAAGGAGGACGGACACGAACAGGGCCCAGGACACGAGAGTCGTCTTAGCGGAGTACTGCCACAGCTGCACAAGCTGGCCACTGGCTGCACGCAGCTGTTTGTTGACGGAGGTGACCGTTCCAGCCGAATCGGATGACTGCTGTGACACCTGGGTCGTAACGGTGGATTCGTGGGTTGTGTCGGAGGCTTTGTCCCCACTCACGGCAGGGACATCGTGGGTCCAGGTCGTCTCCTCGGCGCCGGTGCGCTCAACAAGCCGGGTGATGATGGCGTCGGCTTCGGCATACCGTCCCACGGAGGCAAGGTAGAGAGGTGATTCGGGAATTCCGAAACGCACGGCAACCGTCAGGAGAGCGGGCACAATCATGACGAGCATGATGAGGCGCCAATCCCCCACGCCCAGCAATGATGCAGAGACGAAGGCACACAGTGAGGCACCGATCGGCCACCATCCGTCCATCGCAGTCAGGACGCGACCGCGGTGCTTCTTGGGGGTGAATTCCCCGACGAGCGCATAGTCGACGGGGATGCATCCGCCGAGCCCGAATCCAGCGAGGAATCGGAAGAGGGTGAACCAGCCGAATGCCGGGGAGAAGGCTCCGGCGACTGTGAAGACGGAGAACACGAGGAGCGTGAGGGTGAACGCCTTCTTCCGACCGATCACATCGGCGATGCCGCCCCAGATGAAGGCACCCAGTGCCATGCCGATGAGGTTGGCTGTTGCGATCCAGGCGGCCTGGCCCGCGCTCAAGCTCCAATAGTCGCTGAGTAGCGGAATCAGGAACCCGTTGAGGGCAACATCCCAGGCATCGAACATGAAACCCAGACCACCGATGATGAAGATGGCACCTTGGGTTCTCCATCGCCAGGGAAGGTTTGCGACGACTTCGGAAGCGGTCGGCGTAGTCGCCGAGGTTGCAGTAGGCACGAGGCCACAATACCTCTTTAACGCATTTGTGAGTAAAATTGTCTGCGATAGAACCTGCAGGCGAACTTCGGCAAGAGAACCCGACACGAAGGACACGACCAATGTTCGGCATTGGAGCGGTTCGAGTCGTCTTAGGCAAAGCCGGCGTTGCCCGGTTGTCGAAGAAGATCGGCCAGCGTAACTACTTCCGCCGAGAGGTGGTGCTCGGGGCTTCACTGTACTTGTCGGACTGGCCGTCGCGGTTCTACTGGGAGTACTGGGAGTCGCCAGCGGCATATTCATGATCACAGCAGCATTTCGCATCCGCTCAACTGACATCCCGCTGGAGGGAATCGCTACTAGCTCTCTCGCCGCCATCGATCTCCACTCAGGCGACGCTGCAACCGATTTGAGTCGGGTCATCCCCGCTGACCGCCTGGTCAGCAATCTCAGCGACTCGGATCTCGCAGAGGCAGCATCGGCAGCTCATGTGCTCGCGCGCATTCGCCAAGCCTAATGAGCCCATCGACAAACCAGCCAAGATCCAAGGCACGTTAAAAGGGTCGGGTGCCGCGAACGAAATCGCGATACCCGACCCTCATAATGTTGGATGGTCTGAGCCTGCACGGCTCAGCAGGCCCTCAGGCCAGGCGAACCATCCAGTTGTTCGTGTCCTCAGCCCGACCGTACTGAATGTCGAGCAGAGTCTTGCGGAACTCCATGGTCTTCTCACCTGGCTCTTCACCATGATCGATCGTGAAGTCATTGCTCACGACTCGACCGATCGGCGTGACCACCGCGGCCGTGCCGCAGGCGAAGGCCTCGACGATGTCGCCGTTGGCGGCACCCTCGCGCCATTCGTCGACGGTGACCTTGCGCTCTTCCGGCTGCAGCCCAAGCTGTGGGGCGAGGTCGAGCAGGGATCGGCGAGTGACTCCGTCAAGAATGGAATCACCGAGCTGCGGAGTGAGAAGGCGGCCATCCTTGGTCACGAGCATGAGGTTCATTCCGCCCAGCTCATCGATATACTTGTTCTCTGCAGCATCGGTGAACAGCACCTGCTGGCACCCCTGGGCTGCGGCTTCGTTCTGAGCGGCAAGCGAGCCCGCGTAGTTGCCGCCGCACTTGGCGAATCCGGTGCCGCCGGAGCCGGCCCGGTTGAAGTTCTGCGACAGCCAGATCGAGACCGGCTTGATGCCGCCGGAGAAGTAGGGACCGGCGGGGCTGGCGATGACGTAGTAGTCGACCTCATGACTGGACCGCACACCCAAGAATCGCTCGGTGGCGATCATGAAGGGGCGCAGGTACAGGCTCGACTCATCGGCTTCAGATTCAGGGGTGGGAACCCACTGCTGATCGAGCGAAACCAGAGCCTTGATCGATTCGATGAAGTCCTCTTCCGAGATCTGCGGCAGCGCAAGACGCTCGGCGGACTTGTTGATGCGCGCGGCATTGCGCTCGGGGCGGAAGGTCCAGACGGAGCCGTCTGCGTGGCGGTAGACCTTCATACCTTCGAAGATCTCCTGCGCGTAGTGGAACACAGCAGCAGCAGGATCGAGCACGAGCGGGCCGTACGGCTTCACCTCGTGAGCGTGCCAGCCATCGTCAAGGGTGTACCTGACGTGTGCCATGTGGTCGGTGAAGTAGAGCCCGAATCCGGGATCCTTCTTGATGTTCTCTCGCACCAGCTCGGGTTGCGGCTGGACATTCTTGAGAACGGCAAACTTAGTCATAAGAACTCTTTTCTCATTTGTGATGAGTGACACTGTCAGGGTAGTACATCACCCCGGTGCGATGCGCACCGGGGTGAAGTCCCTGTCATCGTCGAACAGGGGCGATTCTATGATTCCGTGAAGGCGGTTGTGCCGTCTGAGCTGAGGTGGTTTGTGTCGCCCCAGCCGAGGCGGTTATGCCGCCTCAGCCCAGGCGGGCCGCAATCGCGTCGCCCACCTCGACGGTGGATCGCTTGGTTCCATCACGATCAGCCAAGTCAGCCTCAACAGCGGCCTCGATCGACTTCGCCACGACCTCGAGCCCCAGATGCGAGGCCATCAGCGAACCGGAGAGGATCGAGGCGGTCGGATCGGCGATCTGCTGCCCGGCGATGTCCGGGGCCGAACCGTGGATGGGTTCGAACAGGCTCGGTGCCGTGCCTTCGACATTCAGGTTGCCCGAGGCTGCCAATCCGATGCCGCCGGTCACTGCGGCAGCCAGGTCGGTGAGGATGTCACCGAAGAGGTTGTCTGTCACGATCACGTCGTAGCGTGAGGGATCGGTGACCATGTAGATCGTGGACGCATCGGTGTGCTCGTAGTTGAACGTCACCTCAGGGTATTCGGCACCAACCTTCTCCACGACGCGGCGCCACAGATGACCTGCATGGACCATGACGTTGTGCTTGTGGACGTAGGTGAGCTTCTTGCTCCTCGCCTGCGCTCGCTCGAAGGCGTCGCGGACGGCTCGTTCGACGCCGTACCAGGTGTTGACCGAGACCTCGGTGGCAACCTCATAGGGAGTATCGGTGCGGACGGAGCCGCCCATTCCGGTGTAGGAACCTTCGGTGCCCTCGCGGACGACGACGAAGTCGATCTCTCCGGGGTTCGCCAGTGGGCTGGTGACTCCTGCGAAGAGTTTCGAGGGACGCAGATTGACGGCGTGGCTGAGGCCGAAGCGCATTTTGAGGATCACGCCGCGTTCGAGCACACCCGAGGGCACGCTCGGGTCACCACAGGCACCGAAGAAGATCGCGTCGTGCTTGCGCAGCGACTCCAGCTCCTCGTCCGTCATGGTCTCGCCGGTCTCGTGCCAGCGGCTGGCACCGACATCGTAGTCCGTGAGTTCGAGTTCAACGGGCT
Organism: Brevibacterium sp. 239c; assembly: GCF_900169365.1. Classification (GTDB taxonomy): domain Bacteria; phylum Actinomycetota; class Actinomycetes; order Actinomycetales; family Brevibacteriaceae; genus Brevibacterium. The sequence goes on along the minus strand of NZ_FXZH01000018.1, from coordinate 78,467 downwards.
CACCGGAGACCTCGATGGCGCGCTTGAGCACCTTGAGACCTTCGGGGACGACTTCGTTGCCGATTCCGTCGCCTGGCATGACTGCAATTGAAAACTTCATGGTCACAGAGTAGAACTCATCTCACGATGCAACTAGGTCGTCCTACTATCCGGACACGTTTCGGCTCTCAGGTTCACCGAATCCCGTCATCCACAATTTCATGTCTCAAACTTCGTTCCCGACTACAATTTCCCGGCCCGAGCGTCGAAGATGGGAGGAACACCCCGAAACCCCCAGAGAAAGTCGATCATTGACAGATACGATCCGCAACGCACGAGCCGCCGCCCTCCCCGCCAAGCTCTCCCGCTCCTGGCTGCTGGTCAACGCAGCCAAAGAGGAGATCTTCACAGAGGCGCAGATCTCCGAGTCGGATTCCGTCATCTTCGACCTCGAGGCCTCGGTCTCTGACGATAAGAAGCTCGAAGCCCGCGACAACGTGGTGCGTGCTCTTGAAGGCGGCATGTCCGCCTGGGTCCGGATCAACAAGATGGACTCAGAGTTCTGGGACGACGACCTGGCCGCCATTGCCATGCTGCCCGGACTGCGTGGTGTGATGCTGCCGGAGACCGAACGTCCCGAGCAGGTCTCCTACACTGCAATGCGCGCGAAGGCCGGACTCCCGGTCATCGCGCTGTTGGAATCTGCGATGGGCGTGGAGAACGCAACCAAGATCGCCGAGGCGCCGGGCACCTTCCGCCTGGCCTTCGGAACGAACGACTTCCGCAAGGACACCGGCTTCTCCGGCGACCCGATGGCTTTGGCCTATGCCCGGTCGCGCCTGACCATCGCTTCGCGCATGGGTGGACTGCCCGGCGCGATCGACGGACCGTCCGCAGCGACCGCCAGCGACGAACAGGTCCGCAAGGACGCCGAGGTGACCCACATGATGGGCATGACAGGAAAGCTTGTGCTCAACGTCGACCAGGTCGTGGCACTCAACGAATCGATGAGCCCCAGCGAGGATGAGCGCGACTGGGCGCGTCAGCTGCTCGAGGCTGCAGAAGGCGGGTCCGAGATCACGGACGGTTCGTACCTGCCGCGTCTGGCACGCGCGAAGAAGATCGCCTCCCTGGCGTCGACCTACGGCCTCTGGAACGCCTGAGTCTGAGTCCTTAATATGCCGGTCCGTCAACCCTCGTGGATCCTCTGGTCGACCCTGCCAGCGGTCCTCCTCGTCGTCGCCTTCGGCCTGTGGCTGAGAGTCAATGTCTCCGGGCCCACGACGGTTGATCAGGGCTGGCTGAACTTCGTCGGCCTTGAACCCGACACCACCGGGTATTGGCTGGCGGTTATCCTCGCCGAGGTGGGCGGAGGTACGGGTGCCGTGATCTGCACCGGCCTGCTGGCTGCGATCTTCGTCCTCCTGCGACGATTCCGTGCCGCGGGCGTCCTCGTCACCACCATGCTCGTGGGCATCGCCCTGTCCGAGCTGCTCAAGGCAGTGGTCACCCGGGTCCGGCCCAGTGAGCAGCTCTATGAGTCTCTGGGCTATTCGTACCCTTCGGGTCATTCCATGGGTGCGGCAGCACTGGCAATGGGGCTGGCGTTCATCGCCTCCCGTGCGCACATGCTCCGGCTGGCCGAGGTGGGCGCGATTGCCCCGTTGGCGGTCCCGCCGGAGGACAAGACCGCGACTCTACCCGGCGGTGCCGAGACTCTCCCCACTGAGTCCGAAACTGCTCTCACCTCTCCCACCTCGACCGACGCAGTTCCGGCCGAGATCACTCCCCCGCTCGAACCCGTGCGCCTGCGGTTCCACTGGTCGATCATTGTGGCCTTCGCGTGGATTCTGCTGATGATGTGGTCGCGCACCGCACTGCAGGTGCACTGGCTCTCCGACACGATCGGCGGGGCCCTCATCGGCATCTCGGCCGCCGTCCTCGCCGACGAACTGTGGACCTTGATAACGATAAGAACCCGCTCACCTCGACTTCAGAGGTGAACGGGTTCCGTTCGCAGCTATACGACCGGTGAAGGTCAGTCCTCGCTCAATGAGACTCCGCTGAATGCCGAAGCGTTGACTGCTCCGGCCACGGCCTTGACGACTTCCTCGGACACTGCCGAGTCGACAGCCAGAACCGAGAGCGCATCATTGTCTGTGGCCGAAGGCGAGACCTGCATGCCGGCGATGTTGATCGCATTGGCTCCGAGCGCCTGGCCCAGCTGGCCGATGATGCCCGGACGGTCTTCGTAGCGGAAGATGAGCAGGTTGTCGGTGAGTTCAATCTCCAGGTCGAAGCCGTTGACCTCGGTGAGCTTCTGCACGAGCTTCGGACCGGTCACGGTACCCGAGACGGAGATCCGCTGCCCTTCGCTTGTCGTCGCGGTCAGTCGCGTGACGTTGCGGAAGGATTCGCAGTAGGGATCGGTCACGAGCTCGACGCCGATTCCGCGCTCTTCGGCCAACAGGGGCGCGTTGACGTAGGAGACCTGATCGGACACGACGTCCTTGAACAGGCCCTTGAGCGCGGAGAGCTTGAGGACGGACACGTCCTTGTCCGCGATCTCGCCGTTGACCTCGACCTTGAAGTGGGTGACCGAGGAGTTTGCCAGTGAGTTGACGACACGTCCCAGCCGCTCGGCCAGGGGAATGCCCGGTCGCACATCCTCGTGGATGGCTCCACCAGCGACGTTGACCGCATCGGGAACGAGTTCGCCTGCCAGTGCCTTGCGCACCGACTTGGCAACGGCCACGCCTGCCTTCTCCTGGGCTTCAGCGGTCGAGGCGCCGAGGTGGGGCGTGACGTTGACGGCGTCGAGTTCCATCAGCGCCGAGTGCTCAGGGGGTTCGGTGTTCCACACGTCGATGCCGGCACCGCCGACCTCTCCTGCTGCGACCGCCTCGGCGAGGGCATCCTCGTCGATGATGCCGCCACGGGCCACGTTGATGAACCGTGCGCCCGGCTTGGCTGCCTTGAATTCCTCGGTGCTGATCATGCCGATCGTCTCCGGGGTCTTGGGCATGTGGACGGTGACGAAGTCACTGACGGCCAACAGCCCGGGCAGGTCGACGACCTCGACGCCCATCTGCGCGGCGCGTGCCTGCGTGATGTAAGGATCGTAGCCGACCAGGCGCATGCCGAATGCCTTCGCACGTTCGGCCACGAGTCCGCCGATGCGGCCGAGTCCGACGATGCCCAGAGTCTTTTCGTAGAGCTCCACGCCCGTGTACTTCGAACGCTTCCACTCCCCCGCCTTGAGCGAGGTGTTGCCGGCGCCGAAGTAGCGTGCCGAACCGAGGATATGGGCCATGGTGAGCTCGGCCGCGGAGATGATGTTCGAGGTCGGAGCGTTGACGACCATGACGCCCGCCGAGGTGGCGGCTGGGACGTCGACATTGTCGAGTCCGACGCCGGCACGGGCGATGACCTGAAGCTTCTTCGCGGCACCAATCGCTTCGGCATCGACCTGAGTGGCGGAGCGGACGAGGATCGCGTCGACATCGACGATGTCGTTGAGGAGCTGAGAGCGGTCAGCACCTTCGGTGTGACGGATCTCGAAGTCCCCTCCGAGGGCATCGATGGTGGCCGGTGACAGATTTTCGGCGATGAGCACGATGGGCTTGGGCACTGAGTTCCTCCTGTTGCGTCCGGGACGCGTCCATCTTATGAGACTTTGTGAATGCTTTCACAAAGTCTCAAATTCTGGGAAGTGCGTCTCGGCTCACTTGAGGCGAGGACCTCAGAAGCCGTTGGGCGAGTACGGCATCCGACCCAGGTTGAACATTGAGCTCGCGCGCACGGCCGCTCCGGGCACGTTTTCGTCGATGCGCCCCGCCCGCGCAAGGATCACCGGGTCGGCACCTCCGAAGTAGAGGGAGCCGAGCTCCGCGATGCCCAGGCTCAGATCGGCAGGGGTCGAATCGGGTGCGGTTTCGACGACGGCGTTCTCCCCATCCGAGGTGATCGTAAACCGGCCGCCGGCCAGGTCAAGGGAGTCATCGACTTCGATCACCAGTGTGCCGGGTACGTACCAGGGCCTGGCCTCGAGGGCCGCTTTGACGTCGAGGATCCGGATCCAGATGTTGTCCTCTGTGGACACGGTCCGGACTCGGCGGGAGTCGGTGAGCAACCAGGGCAGCGGCGAATCCTCGGCAGATTCTCCGAAGGTCACTCGCGTCGACAGATCGATGGCGGCCAGGAATGACCACAGTGAGGCGTAGGCGGCGTCCGTGACCGCGACGAAGTCGATGAGTTCGATCGTCGGCGGATTCTTCGACCAGCCGGCGAATTTATAGGACACGTAGCCGTCGGCTTCGCCCTGCTCATCGAAGTGCAGAGCCGCACGCACACCGCGGTCGGCTTCACCGGTGTCGGTGTTGAGTGCTCCGGTGGCGCGTTCGATGTAGGTCTGCTGGCGTTCCATCGCCCCCGGAGAGGTGCGCATGAACTCTCCGTAGATCTTCGGAGCCAGTTCGCGCAGTTCGCCGGGCAGGCACAGTTCGACCCGACGGTCGGGTTCATGGACCATCTTGAAGCCGGGCGAGGTGTCGACCTCGATGGAGTGTGACCAGGTGGCGACACCGAAGCCGAAGCGGGAGTAGATTCCACCTTCGGTCGCTGTCAGTGCGGCGAACGGGTATCCGTCGGCCTTTGCCTCGGCGAGGTCGGTCGTCATCAGTGACCGCAGCAGTCCGCGCCGACGATGGGTCGGCCGCACCGTCACCCAGGTGATCAGATGACCGGGTACCAAACGCCCACCACCGACGTTGACCAGCTTCTCGAACCAGGCGAAGGTCGCCACAGGAACGCTGGCGTCGAGGGCGTGTTCGTATTCCTGCTTCGCGTAGACGGCGGTGAGATTGCGACCGTCGGCGATGGCCCGCTCGACACGGTTCTTCAGCGCATCATCAGTCGATCTGGCGTCATGGAATCCCACACTCGTCGATGCGAAGTACCCCTGTGTGCGCTCATCTGGAGCACCAGTGGACTCGTCGAAGCCGGGCTTGAAGTTCTCGAAGCTGTAATTCGTCACGCTTCCAACAGTAATTCACATCACCAGGATTACGAGTCCGAATCAAGTGGAATCAGTCGCTTCACAGCGGCCGGGCACAACCGAAGCCCCGGAGGCCAGAGGGCCGTCCGGGGCTTCGGAGTGTGACGATCAGCGAGCGGCAGTGCCCTCGGTGTAGTCGTCATCGGAGTCCTTGAGCCATGCGAACATCTTGCGCAGTTCGCGGCCGGTGGTCTCGATCGGGTGCGTCTCTTCCTTCGAACGCAGCTCCTTGAACTCGGGCGCACCGTTCTTCTGGTCGTTCATGAAGCGCTCGGCGAACTTGCCGTTCTGGATGTCCGCGAGAACGGCTTCCATGTTCTTCTTCACGTCCGGGGTGATGACGCGCGGTCCGGAGACGTAGTCGCCGTACTCAGCGGTGTCGGAGATCGACCAGCGCTGCTTGGCGATTCCACCCTCGACCATGAGGTCGACGATGAGCTTGAGCTCGTGGAGAACCTCGAAGTAGGCGATCTCCGGCTGGTAGCCGGCCTCGGTCAGGACCTCGAAGCCGTACTGCACGAGGTGGGAGGTGCCACCGCAGAGAACGGTCTGCTCGCCGAAGAGATCCGACTCGGTCTCTTCGGTGAATGTGGTCTTGATGCCGCCGGCACGCAGTCCGCCGATTCCCTTGGCGTAGGAGAGCACGAGCTCCCAAGCGTTGCCTGAGGCATCTGCTTCGACTGCCACGAGAACGGGCACGCCACGGCCATCGACGTATTCGCGACGCACAACGTGTCCCGGGCCCTTGGGTGCGACCATGATGACGTCGACGCCTTCAGGAGGCTGGATGTAGTCGAAGCGGATGTTGAAGCCGTGAGCGAAGAGCAGCGCGTTGCCTGGGCTCAGGTTCGGAGCGATCTCTGCGTTGTAGATCTCGGCTTGAACCTGGTCAGGAGCGAGGATCACAACGAGGTCTGCCCATTCGGAGACCTCGGCGGGGGTGCCGACTTCGAGGCCTTCAGCGGCGGCCTTGTCGCGGCTGGCGGAGCCTTCCTTGAGGCCGATGCGGACCTCGACGCCGGAGTCGCGCAGGCTCAGTGAGTGTGCGTGGCCCTGGCTGCCGTAGCCGATGACGGCAACCTTCTTGCCCTGGATGACGGACAGATCTGCATTGTCGTCGTAATAGCGTTCTGCTGCCATAGTTCTCTTGCTCCTTCAGAGGTTTGGGGTACTCCCCCATCATTTCACAGTTTGGTACTGCTGTTCATTTGTTGAGATGGATCTCGTTCCACGAAGTGGAACGTGAAGACGTCAGCTGCGCAGCGTCACTGGATTCAGCTACGCAGGGCCCTGTCGGTGATCGACTTCGAGCCGCGGCCGATGGCCACGGTGCCCGACTGGACGATCTCCTTGATCCCGAAGGGTTCGAGGACTTCGCGCAGCGCCTCGACCTTGCCCAGCTCGCCAGTGGCTTCGACGCTGACGGAGTCAGGTCCCACGTCGACGATCTTGGCGCGGAACATCTCCACCGCCGCCGCGACCTGCGGGCGGGTGGTGGCGTTGGCCTTGACCTTGTAGATGATGTGGGCACGTCGGACCGATGTGGCCGGTTCGAGCTCGACGATCTTGATGACGTTGACCAGCTTGTTCAGCTGTTTGGTCACCTGTTCCAGAGGCACGTCCTTGACGTCGACGACGACCGTGATGCGCGAGAGCTCATCATGCTCGGTCACCCCGACTGCGAGGCTGTGGATGTTGAAGCCGCGGCGGGCGATGAGTCCGGTGAAGCGGGTGAGCACGCCGGGCTTGTTCTCGACCAGGACTGAGAGTGTGTGCCGGTTATTCATTCCAGGCCCCCTTCGATCTGTGCCACGGAGCGAACCGTGCCGTCTTCTTCCGTACCGGCCTCCGCGATCAGGCTCTCGGCCTGTTCCTCGCCCTCACCGTCGAACTCCGGGCGAATGCCGCGTGCGTATTCGATCTCGTCGTTGGAGACACCAGCGGCTACCATCGGCCACACCATGGCATCCGCCGGGACCGTGAAGTCGAGGACGACTGGACGGTCGTTGGTCTCCAGCGCCGTCTTGATCGCAGCATCGACGTCATCGTTGCTGTCCACACGCAGGGCCAGGCAGCCGTACGCCTCGGCGAGCTTGACGAAGTCCGGGATCCGGATCGTCTGATGGCCCGTGTTGAGGTCGGTGTTGGAGTACCGGCCGTCATAGAACAGGGTCTGCCACTGGCGGACCATGCCCAGCGAAGAGTTGTTGATGATCGCGACCTTGATCGGGATGCCGTTGAGCGCACAGGTTGCGAGTTCCTGGTTGGTCATCTGGAAGCATCCGTCACCGTCGATGGCCCACACGACGCGGTCCGGTTCGGCGACCTTTGCGCCCATCGCGGCAGGCACCGAGTAGCCCATGGTGCCGAGGCCACCGGAGTTCAGCCACGACTTGGGGCGCTCGAACTCGACAAACTGGGCGGCCCACATCTGGTGTTGGCCCACTCCCGCTGCGTAGACCGCTTCGGGTCCGGTCAGGGCCGAGATCCGCGAGATCACGTACTGCGGATCGCAGAGCTCGTCCTGGGTGGAGTAGCCCAGCGGGTAGGTCGTCTTGAGCCGGTTGAGGAAGCGCCACCAGGGTTCGCGCTGACGGTCGAGAGCCTTGGGGAACTTGTCGCGCATCTCGCTGAGCATCTCGGCGAGCACCTCGCGGGCGTCACCGACGATGGCGACGTCGACGTCCCGGTTCTTTCCGATCTCGGCAGGGTCGATGTCGGCGTGGATGACCTGCGCGTTCGGGGCGAAGGAATCGAGGTTGCCGGTGACTCGGTCATCGAACCTGGCACCGATTGTGATGAGCAGGTCGGCCTTCTGGAAGGCGGTCACGGCGGGCACGCTGCCGTGCATTCCGGGCATTCCGAGGTGGAGCTGGTGCGAGTCGGGGAACGCTCCGCGGGCCATCAGGGTCGTGACCACGGGAATATTGGTCGCCTCGGCGAGTTTGAGCAGTTCCTTGTCTGCCTGGGAGCGGATGACACCGCCGCCGATGTAGAACACGGGGCGATGAGCCTCCGAGATGAGCCGGACGGCCTCGCGAATCTGCTTCGCATGGGGCTTGAGGATGGGACGATAGCCGGGCAGCTGCGGCTCCCCGGGCCAGACGAAGGGTGCGGCACCCGTCTGTGCATCCTTGGTGACGTCGACGAGGACCGGGCCGGGCCGACCTGTGGTGGCGATGTGGTGAGCGTTGAGGATCGCCGAGGGGATGTCCTCTGCCTTGGTGACGAGGAAGCTGTGCTTGGTCACCGGCATCGTCATGCCCACGATGTCGGCTTCCTGGAATGCGTCGGTACCCAGCAGCTTCGAGCTCTGCTGACCGGTGATGGCCAGGACGGGCACAGAGTCCATATGGGCGTCGGCGAGCGCCGTGATCAGGTTCGTCGCCCCCGGGCCCGAGGTTGCGATGCACACACCCAGCTTTCCCGAGGCGGCGGCGTAGCCTTCGGCCGCATGTCCGGCACCCTGTTCGTGGCGCACGAGGATGTGACGGATCTTGTCGGTCTCGAACAGCGGGTCGTAGGTCGGAAGGATGGTACCGCCGGGAAGGCCGAAGACAGTCTCGACCTCGAGGAGTTCGAGGCTGCGGACGATCGCCTGCGCTCCGGTGAGGACCTCAGGGGTCGAGTTGCGTCGAATGCTTGACGGGGTCGCGGTCACCGGGGCTGCGCTGGGCGCGGTGCCAGTTCCCGCTGACTGGGCCGAGGGCGTGGCTGCCATCGTTTCGTATCCTTCCTAGTGATCCATCTTGTCTCCGCATGAAAAAAGCCCCTCCGGTTTCGGTAGGGGCGCGCGGAACGTGTCGTGTTGACAGGCTACGGAAGATCCGCGCGCTGGGTAATAACGACGACAAGAAGGTGAGTCATGGCTCAATAGTTCACCTCGGGCGATCAGCGTGTCAAACGACGCAATGGATCGTCTCGAAACTTGGGACGACTATCGACTGAAGCGTGAGACCTCTGCGATGCCCACTCGATTCCGCCTTGAGAGGAAGGGAAAGCCCGATTGTGAGAACCATAGACTCCGACACGCGGCCCGACTAGGCTCTTGAAGGTGCGTCCCCTCTTACGTTTCTGGCCCGATCTGCGCTCTCGCATCGGCGTGTACATCGTTGTACTCGCGCTGACCCTCCTGGCCAACGGCATCCAATTGATCATCCCCCTGATCACCGGTCACATCATCGACGGGCCCATCGCCCACCGCGACCTGTCGGGACTGTGGCTGCCAGTGTTCGGGGTCCTCGTCATCGGCATCGCCGAGGCGGTGGCGCTGTGGGCGCGCAGGCTCCTCATCGCGCCGGTCGTCGCCCAGTGGGAGATCACCTGGCGTTCGCGTCTCTTCGACCGGCTCCAATACACCTCGGTGGCCATCCACGATTCCTGGGAATCGGGACAGCTGCTCTCGCGCGCGATCAATGACCTGTCTCAGCTGCGCCGCTTCTTCGCCTTCGGGATTCCCTTCCTTGTGACCACCCCGCTGATCATCATCATCGGCACCATCATTCTCACGTTCCTGCATCCGGTGTTCGGCCTCATCATGCTGATCATGGCCGTACCGACGATTGCGACGGTCACGGTATTCGAGAAGAGGTACAGGGAAGCCTCCAGACGCTCTCAGGACACGGTCGGTGAGATCACCACCGAGGTCGAGGAATCGATTCAGGGGATCAGGATCCTCAAGTCCTTCGGCCGCTCCCCCTGGGCCGCGCAGCGCTTCTCCCACCTGTCGCGGAAGTTCCAGGGTCTCGAGGTGCGCAAGGCGAAGCTCGACTCGTGGTTCTGGAGTGTGCTCATCCTCCTGCCCACACTCGCCCAGGCCGCCATCGTGGCCGTGGGCACCTGGGGCGTCGTGCAGGGCTGGATGACCATCGGCACCGTCGTCGCCGGCGTGACGATCTCCATGGTGATGCGGATGCCGATCGAAATGCTCGGCTTCCTCCTCGCCGATGCCCTCATGGCTCTGACCGCAGCTGCCAGGTACTGGGAGGTCATTGACATCAGGCACGACATCACCGACGCCGACGGTCGGATCGCCGATGCTCCCGATGTGGGGCGCTATAAAGGTGAACTGGACTTCGACAATGTCGACTTCCATTTCGCCGACACCGACCGCGATACGTTGAAGAATCTCAATCTGCATATCGCTCCGGGCCAGACTCTGGCCATCGTCGGGGCCACCGGATCGGGCAAGACGACCTTGGCCTCTCTTGTTCCGCGGCTGCAGGATGTCACCGGCGGATCCGTACGCGTCGATGGCACTGATATTCGTGAGCTGCCCGTCAATGAGGTGCGCAACCTGGTGTCGGTGTCGTTCGAGGACCCGATCCTGTTCTCCACCTCGGTGGCCGAGAACGTGAGCATGGGTGCGCCCGGGGTCGACGATGACGCGATCTGGCACGCCCTGGAGATCACGGCGGCGAAGGACTTCGTCGAGCGGCTGCCAGAGGGTCTCGATACCCAGGTCGGTGAGCAAGGATTGTCCCTGTCCGGTGGACAGCGGCAACGCCTGGCCCTGGCCCGTGCCGTGATCGGCGCACCCCGGATCCTCGTCCTCGACGATCCGCTCTCCGCGGTCGACGTCGACACGGAAGATCGGGTGCAACGGGCGCTGCGGGAGATCCTGCCCGATTCGACGACGCTGATCATCGCCCACCGTCCGTCCACCTCGGCACTGGCCGATGCGGTCGCCGTCCTCGACGAAGGACGCATCGTCGCGCTGGGCACCCACGATGAGTTGCTCGGATCCTCAGCGCTCTATCGCGAACTCATGGGCGCCTCCGCAGCGGCGGAGCACTCGACGCCTGGGCAAGCGACGGCCGAGCAATTCACTGAAGGAGGTGGGCAATGAGCATTCCGCGTGTTGAAGAGGATGAGGTCGAACAGCTTCCGCCGGACATCGCGAAGAAGGCCCGTGCGCTGCTGTTCTCCCTGGTCCGCCCGCACCTGCCGATGGCGGTCTTCCTGCTCGTCATCGTCGTGCTCACCGCGCTGTTCCTCGTTATCGGTCCGATCTTCATCGCCGATGCGCTCGACAATGGTGTTCCGCAGGCAGTCGCCGGTGATCCGGGGCCACTGATTCGGGCGGTCTCTGCCTTCGTCATCTCCGCGATTGCCTCGGCGGTGCTCGCTTTCGCCTCGACGAGGCTCGTCGGCATCACCGCGCAGAAGGTCGTCTACAGTCTCCGTTCGCGACTGTTCGGACACATCCAGCGTCTCGACCTGGGTTATCACGAGCGCTCGACCTCGGGCCGGTTGGTGTCGCGGCAGACCTCGGACATGGAGTCGGTGCAGCAGTTCCTCACCTACTCACTCTTCGACACGGCTCTGGCGCTGTTCGAGATGACCTTCATCGCCGTGACCCTCATCGTCCTCGACGTGCCCCTGGCACTCGTGGTCTTCCTGGGGTTCATTCCGCTGTTCTTCATCACGAAGTCTGCGCACAGTTCGCAGAGGAACGCCTACCGTCGCACGCGGACCTCGATCGCCAAGGTCATCGTCCACTTCGTCGAGACCATGGGCGGGATCCGTGCTGTTCAGGCCTACCGCCGGCAGCCCGATCGCCGGGGCACGCTCAAGGACGAGGACACTGCGTACCGCGACGCCAACACCGATGCCCTGCGCGGAGTCGCCTGGTTCGCGGGCTGGACGAGGCTGGTCGGCAATGTCACGCAGACGGTCATCATCATCGTCGGTGCGTGGCTCGTCATCGAAGGCTGGACGCAGATCGGCGTTCTCGCGGCGTTCATCCTCTACCTGCGCCGCTTCTACGGTCCCCTTGATGAACTTGTTCAGTCCTTCAACCTCTACCAATCAGCCTCGGCGGCACTGGAGAAGATGGCTGCCGTCCTCGACACCGATCCGGAGGTGGTCGCACCGGCCCACCCGAAGGTCCTGCCTGCGCACAGTACCGACCGGAACTCCGGTGCCACCTCGGCGGAAGGGTCCGGCCAAGCGCCCAGTGGGCGTTCGATCGACCTCAACCATGTCCGCTTCTCCTACGGCGACGGCCCCGATGTCCTCCCCCGGTTCGACCTGCGCATCCCTGCGGGAGAGATCGTGGCGCTCGTGGGTGCCACGGGTGCGGGCAAGTCGACCTTGGTCAAGCTGGTCACGCGTTTCTACGATCCCAGTGAAGGCCGAATCACCATCGACGAGGTGGACCTGCGTGATCTCGATGATGCGCAGCTGCGTAAGAGCGTGGTCATGGTGACCCAGGAGTCGTTCCTGTTCGCGGGCACGATTGCCGACAATATTCGCATCGGCAACCCCGATGCCGGCGATGACGAGGTTCTTGCCGCGGCCACGGCCGTCGGCCTGGATCCCTATATCCGCAATCTGCCCGAGGGCTACGAGACCGATGTGAAGAAGCGCGGCGGTCGGCTCAGCTCGGGACAACGGCAGCTGGTGTCCTTTGCTCGCGTGTTCCTGGCGAACCCGGACATCGTCGTCCTCGACGAGGCGACCGCGCACCTCGACATCCCCTCCGAACGCCTCGTCCAGACAGCGTTGGCGACGGTGCTCGAGGGACGCACCGCGATCATCATCGCCCACAGGCTCTCCACCGTGGAGATCGCCGATCGTGTCCTCGTCATGGACTCCGGACGCATCATCGAAGACGGCACGCCGGATGAGCTGATCTCAGGGGCAGGCAAGTTCGCGCAGCTGCACAAGGCGTGGCGGGACTCGCTGGTGTAGCTGGAAGCGTTCGTTCGCCCCAGCCACCCAGCCACCCCAGCCAACCCAGCCTCATTCGATATCAGCTCGGTGGACCGACACCAGCTAGGCCCATGGACCTGGCTACTGTCGGTTCACCGAGCTGGTGGTGCTGCACGAGGAGTTCTCTGCCGTGGAGTTCGTGTCCGCACTAGCCTTTCGATGTCGACAAACGCCTGCCGATGCCACAGATCCTTCCAATAGACACGGATCACGTGGTACCCAAGTGCACGCAGGCGCCGTTCGCGTTCACGCTCGCGGTCGAATTCCCTTCGCAGGTCACGACCGTTGAGCGTGTATTTGGCGCGGCCGTCGAATTCGATGATCGTCTTCGACGGCCGATGGATGAAGTCTGTGCGCGCCACGAAGAACCCGTTCTCATCAAAGATCTCGAACTGCGGCTCGATATCATCCAGGCCGAGTTCATGCAGACGGATCGCGACGATAGATTCTCCCGGTGACTCGTGCCGGGCATCGGCCAGGGCGAGTGCCGCATCGACTCGATGACAGTTCCGGGCCTCCTTGCAGGTTGCAAGCAAGGTGCGGAGCTCCTCCTTGGTGACCAGCTGTCTCCGCAGAGCATCATCGAGCATCGGAATACTGACCTCAAGCTCGTAGTCACGGGCGACGTCGATGAGCGTCCGCGGCTTCGAGGTCAGCATCATACCGCCGAGCAGCTCGACATGTACGGTGCCGAGCTCTCGCCTACGAACGATCAGTTGAGCGAACCGCGCACTGGAATTCGGCCTGATGACTTCCACCCGGGAATGCTCGATCTGCACCACCTCGAGCTGCCACAGCAATGCGGCGGACAGGTGGGAGAAGACATCGCTCGTCGCTTGTGGGCCCTTCGTAGTCTTCCTGTTGATCCTGTCGGCGCGAGCTCGGATCAGCACTTTTACCCGCTCGATGGCATCACGCTTATCTCCCAGTCGCACGAGTTCGTCGGCATCCCCGTCCGCGAGAGCTGCCCAGATCTTCACATGCCGAGGATTCGCACACGTGCCCGTGACAGCGAACCGACCGCGCGCAACGCGCTCGAGGCAACACCCGATCGCGGCACGAATGTCACGGTCCGAGTAGCCGAGACGCATCAGATCCGTCGTCGCAAAGACTTGATACATGACACTACAATCTATCAAACGTCATCAAACAGCAATACTTTGCATATGACCGTCCCCAACGATTTCGGGTAGCTCAAACGACCTGCCGCTCTTCAGCTCGGTGAACCGGCACCAGATCGGTTCATGTACCGGGCTGGTGCCGGTTCACCGAGCTGAAGATCCTCAACTGCTAATCCACACGACAATGTGTATTGTTGTGAAACAAACTGTTCGACTCGACGAGGAGGAGGCCGATGGACGCGGAGACGGAGAACGGAGTCGGTCCTGCGGCCGCAGCCGAAGCTGGCAGCGAAGGCGGCCCAGAACTCGAAACTCAAGCCTGAGCTGGAGCCGGTTCCACGGTCAGGACCGAGCTCGTCACCATAGCCGAGGAGCGACGGATCATCGGCGACGCCATCGCTCGGGGGCAGCAGGTGACTAGATGGACCGCGATGATCATCGGACTGCTGTTCATCGCTTCAGGATTGTGGTGGGCAGGCATCCTCGTCGTCGTTGTGACGACATTCGATCTGCCCCGCGTCGCGACTCAGCGCTATGCACGCAAGCGTGGGGCTCGGCTGACCATTCCCTCCCTCGACGAAGTTGAGAAGACTTCTCTGTCAGGCCTGTTGATCCCGGTCGTATTCTTCCCGGCTATCTGTGTACTCATCGTCGTCGAAGCAAAGCTCGGGCATCCTCTGCTGCAGTGGTCATGGAAGACTCCGCACTACCGGGAAGATGATCTGCACATGATTGTGCCTTTCGCCTTCGTCACCTTGACTCTCACCATCGCCTGGTTCGTCCGACGTAGAAAATACAACCAGCAGCACAAGGATGACGTTAACCACTGATCAGCGGTACAAAGCGGTACAAAGCGATACAGAGCGTGACGAGCGATCTCGACCTCGTCAGTATCGCACCCATCACGGAGTACCTTGAACATGACTCAGATCAGCATTGCTCAGTCGCGGCGCGGGCCACACAGCCGGACAGCCGCGAATCAGGTCAATCGCGAATGAGGGGGACGAAGCGATAGCTGCCATGCCGAGTGACGGTGATGCCCGCGTCTGCGTCAGCTCCCGAGTCTGCGGATCCGATGCGCACAACTCTCAGCATTTCCCCACCGACGGGGATGACCATGACACCTCCGATGCTGAGCTGTTCGACAAGCTCATACGGAAGCGATTCAGACCCGGCCGAAACGAGAATTCGGTCGAAAGGGCCGGCTTCCGGCAAACCAAGCACTCCCTCGGTCGCTGCGATGATCTCGACACTACCCAGGTCGACGGCGTCCGGATCAATTTCGCTCAGGGACGCCCGCGCGCCGTCGATGAGCCGACGGTAGCGCTCCACTCCGCTCACTCGACCGCGTCCTCCGACCAGCACGCCGAGGAGAGCCGTCGTCCATCCCGAGCCGGACCCAAGATCGAGCACCCGGTCACCCTCACGTGGGCCCAGGAGCGTCAGCATGTCGGCGACCGTGCTCGGCTGTGAGTTAGTCTGCCCATCGCCGATCTGCAGCGGCACATTGCTGGAAGCGAAGCCTCGTTCCTTAGCAGGCAGGAACAGCTCGCGAGGAACCTGGGCGAAGGCTTCGGCGAGTGAGTCAGCTTGTCGATCGGATGCCATAGAATCCTCCAATGCTGTGACATCTACGCTACTCCCCCACCCGATATCGCTACTGCCAAACGAGTATCGTTGACCCGTGACGAATACTGACCTCGAACGCGCGCAGACCCTGATCACCTCGATCCCTGATTACCCCCAGCCGGGAGTCAGCTTCCGCGATATCTCACCGCTCATCGCCGATGGTCCCGCGCTGCGTGCCGTCACCGAGGCGCTCATCGCACCCTTTGAAGGACAGTTCGACATCGTCGGTGGCCTGGAGGCTCGCGGTTTCCTCTTCGCGGGAACGATCGCGGCAATGACTGGTGTGGGCATTCTGCCGATCCGCAAAGCAGGCAAACTCCCCCGCCCGGCTGCAGCGGTGTCATACTCACTCGAATACGGGACTGCAACGATCGAGGGTCCCGATGTGCTCCAAGAGGGCGAGCGCGTTCTGCTCGTCGATGACATCCTCGCCACTGGCGGCACCCTGTCCGCTGCGCAGGCTCTTGTGAAGGAACTCGGCGCGGAGGTGGTCGGCTCGGCAGTCGCCCTTGAGCTCGAGGCGCTCGGCGGACGAGCTATCACCGGTGATGTGCACACCGTCTTCACAGACTGAAACACCTCACTGGCCAGGAGCAGTCAGTCTGGGCCAGCAGCAGTCAGCTACGGGCAGGTATCGTATTTCGCGCGCAAGGTGTCTTGAATCTTCAACGCCGCCGACGCCCGATAATCAGCCGGCTCCCGTTCCCCATTGCCGTTCGTGTTATAGGTGCAGGCACCAACGCTCACCGTTCCTCCTGCCGTCTTATTGTGCTGACGTCCTTCGGGCTGATCCGCCCACCAGGTAAAATTCCATGGCTCTGACGTACCGTCGTTGATCTGATCGATGAGCGTCGTGAGCTTCGTCGTGGCATTCACCTCGTCGGTGAGATGTGCGGAGGCAAATGTCACCTGGTCATCGTGGATCTCGATCCTGTCCAGCTCCCGGGTGCCCGGATGAAACGCGGTAGCCAGTTTGTCCTGCGCCTGCAGAGAATAGGGAAATGCCACCTTCCATTCCGCGGTCCCAGAGTTTCCGAAACTCACTCGCATCTCTTGCGACCCGAACACATCTCTGACAGCAGACATCACGGTGAATGCGTTTCCGTCGGTATCCCAAATCGACAGCGAATCATCACGATCATTGTCGTTGTTGGCCTCCCAGCTCAGCGTCTTTGCGTTCAGCGTTGACGCCAGGCTCCTGAGTCGCGGAAGTTGCTGCCTCAGCTGGTCGAGGTCCGGTTTGCCGTTGATTGCGACAGAAATGTGCGGCAACCTCAACGTCAGCTCTCGCCCATAGTCGACGAAATCGTCCCCGGCCTCGCTGTTGAGATTCTCTGCCACATTGACAAGGTCATCGTCGGTCGCTCCTGGCACCATATCTACCCTATAGACCAGCCGCCGCCCTATTTCGAAACTGTTCTGATATTCGCCACTGACACTCTCTACTCCAGGCAGTGCAGAGAGCGCACCCTCGATCTCGGCTGCACGATCGCTGAGGTCTGGCCGACCGATGCAGCCCGACAATCCGATGGTCAACGCTGCGAGGGCGATCATGACCAGAGTGACCCTGTGTGCCGGAGTAGTGGTGCGCATATTCTTCAACTTAACCGGGCTTCTCCTAATCGATGCATCCGGGCTGTGGCAGTTCCGTCACACCCGGTCCAGGACCCGCGGTCGGTGCACTTGTTGAGTCAACGATCACGCTTCCAGTCTGAAAGCTGTGCCTGGCAACTGGGAATACAACTCAGCGGTCGGCGCGTTATAGGCTCGGACAGGCACCGCCACCGCGGTGCCCTGCGTTTGCACCACATCAGACCATTACCCGTGACGAAAGGCGGCACCTTGACGGTTCCCACACTCACACTCAATGACGGCAAGACCATTCCCCAGCTGGGCTTCGGCGTCTTCAAGGTCGACCCCGAGGAGACCGAGCGCATCGTCACCGATGCGCTCGAGGTCGGCTACCGCCACATCGACACGGCTGCCGTCTACGGCAATGAAGAGGGCGTGGGCCGCGCCATTGCGAACTCCGGCATCGCCCGAGATGAACTCTTCGTGACCACCAAGCTGTGGAACGATCGCCACGGTGCCGAGGAATCGAAACGCGCCCTGGGCGAGAGCCTCGAGAAACTGGGCCTCGACCACGTCGACCTCTACCTCATCCACTGGCCGACACCTGAGAACAACAACTCGGTCGAGACCTGGGAGGCTTTCCCCTCCTACCGTGATCAGGGTCTGACCACTTCGATCGGTGTCTCGAACTTCGACCACCGCTACCTGCCCCAGATTCTCGACACCGGGATCATCCCGGCCGTCGACCAGATCGAGTGCCACCCGCAGTTCCAGCAGATCGAGACTCGTCCGCTGCTGACCGAGCACGACATCAAGGTCGAAGCCTGGGGCCCCCTCGGGCAGGGCAAGGTCGACTACGCGGACACAGTCATCGGTGAGATCGCGTCAACCCACGGCAAGTCCTGGGCGCAGACCATCATCCGCTGGCACCTGCAGCGGGGACATGTCGTCTTCCCGAAGTCAAACAACCGGGATCGCATGGCCCAGAACTTCGATGTCTTCGACTTCGAACTCACCACCGCCGAGGTGGCATCCATCGATTCGCTGGAAAACGGCGGTCGTGTCTCCGGTGACCCCGCCGAGGTCAACTGAGGTTCTGAAGTGAACTGACGCTGAGCGTTCAAGGCCCGCTGCGCAGCATCTTTGCTCCGCAGCGGGCCTTTCCGTGCCCTCGCCCCCAGGTCGTCGAACTTACGTCAGCTGACGAACCAGCTCCCCCGCCGACCACGCGGCAATGTCTTCGACGGCTTGGGTGAAGAAGATGCGATATGTGTCATCTGTGACGTAGCCCAGGTGCGGGGTCAGCACGGTCCTCGGTGTGCTGCGAAGAGGATGGTCGGCTGGCAGCGGCTCGGAGTCATAGACATCAAGGCCGGCACCGCGGATACGCCCCTCGCGCAATGTCGAGGTCAGGGCCTCCGTGTCGACGAGACCTGCCCGAGAGGTATTGATGAAGATGCTGCTCGGTTTCATCAGCGACAGCTCTTCGACACCAACGAGACGTCGGCTGCGTTCGCTGAGCTTGTAGTGCAAGGTCACGACGTCGGAGGTGGCGAAGAGTTCTTCCTTGCTCACAGCGTGTGCCCCCACATCAGCGGCCCGCGCCTCATCGAGGTTCTGACTCCAGGCCACGACGTCCATTCCGAAGGCAGCTCCAACACGGGCAACCTGGGTGCCCAGCCTGCCCAGTCCGATCACGCCGAGCTTGTGTCCGAAGAGGTCACCGCCGACGGTGGACTGCCAGCCGCCGGAGTGCACGGCGGCATCTTCGGCCGGGATGCTGCGCAGCACGGAGAGAATCAGCCCCCAGGTCAGCTCTGGAGTCGCCGATGTGGTGGATTCAGTTCCGCAGACCGTGACCCCCTGCGCTCGTGCGGCGTCCAGATCGATCGATGCGTTGACTCGGCCAGTGGTCACCAGCAGTCTCAGGTCCGGAAGCTGTGACAGCCGTTCGGCGGAGAAGACGGTGCGCTCACGCATGGCAACGACAACCTCAGCGCCGGTCACCGTCTCCACGAGATCCCCGGTATCGCGGATCGGGCGGGAGACGAATGTGGTCTCAGCCCCCAACGCCTGCCAATCCGCATAGCCGGCCGCCACGTTCTGGTAGTCATCGAGCACAACGATGTGCATGCCTGTCCTTCCTCGGAGGTTGCGGGGTTCGACAGCCCCCCCCCTGTCTTTCATCGTATAGCCGATAGGCTGGGCCGGTGAGCGCACCGATCATTCTCAGACAACGCAGCGGCCCCATCATCACCATCATCGTATGGGCGTTCCTTGCCCTGCTTCTGGTTGATGCGATCGTGCGCGGCTCCTGGGACACCGTGGGAACGTTCCTTCCACCCCTAGCTCTGGTGGGGTGGCTCGTCTTCATGCTCCTGTGGCGGCCAGCAGTCATCGTCGAATCCGAGCATGTCGTAATTCGTGAAATCCTGCGCACCACCACTGTGCCCTTTGCCGACATCACTGACATCCGGCTGAGCACGGTCGTCTCCATCATGGCCATCGCACCGAATGGGACCACCCGCACATACCGCCCGTGGAATGCGCCCGGGATGCCCCGCCGCAAGATCGACTCGGGGCTCACCGGCGGCACACGCCCTGAGTCCGTCGACAACCACCCTGCCTTCGAACTGCTCCGCCGCTGGGAGAACAATCACCAGGGTTCGAATCTCGCGAAACCTACCAACACCCCCGGCACCACCACAACGGTGTGGAACCTCGGCGTCCTGGGAGTCTGCCTCGTCCTCATCCTGCTTGTCGTCTTCGGCAGCCTGTAGACGTGTGGGTCAATGGAGCCGGCCCCGTGGGAGAACGTGAGTCCACGGGGCCGGCGATTGAGGGTGATCGTTTTGATCACGTGGATTGATCAGATGGTGAGCCTCACAATCACTTCTTGAAGCCGATCGTCGTCCAATCGGGAGTCTCGAGCTGGCGCGGCCCGAGATTCATAATGTCGTCCTTGACGCCCCAAACGTATGGGGTCGGATAGAACGGGATCAGAGGCTTGAGTTTGAGCACTTCGGCATCACCCTCGTTCGCCAGCTTCTTCGCCTCGTCCGGGTCGAGGGTCTTCGTTGCGGCCTTGAACTTCTCACCGATCGCATCGCTGGAGATCTTCGAATGGTTCTGCTCGGAATCGGCCGGGTAGAACAGGTTCGACCCCGACGAGATCGGGAAAGCTGTGCCTTCCCAGGTGAACGTGGCCATGTCGAAGTTGCCGTTGAGCACGTGATCGGCGAAATACGCAGCCACCGGGACGGTCTCGATCTTGATCTTGAAGCCGACCTCGTTGAGATCCTTCATGATCTGCTCCGCGCGCTGGGCGTTGGAGGCGGTGTCTGCGGGGACGACGATATTGAACTTGAGCTTCTCACCGTCCTTCTCACGCACCCCGTCATCGCCGGCCTTCCAGCCTGCATCGTCGAGGATCTTCTTCGCGGCATCCTGATCGAAGTCGAGACTGCCGTCAGCATTGTCCTGATAACCGTCCTGGCCCGGCATGAAGGTGACATTGTTGACCAGTGTCACCGGTGCTTCGACGGGGCCGATGGCTGCCTGGGCGATGGCCTCGCGATTGATGGCGTGACCGATCGCGTCCCGGACTTCCTGCTCCTTGAGGGCGCCCTTCTCTGCGTTCATGGTCACGTGCGTCCACTGCATGCCTTGAGTCTTGAAGATCTCGCCGTCTTTGCGCTTGCCAGCCGTCTCATATGCGTCGCCGTCGGTGCCGATGTCAACGAGGTCGATCTCCTTGTTCGCATAGGCCTGGGCCTGCTGCGCCTGCGAGACGATCTTGAAGACGACCTTATCCAGTTTGGGTTCCTGACCCCACCACTTGTCGTTCCTGACCATGGTGATGACGCCAGACTTGTTATCGACCTTCTTGGCTTTGAACGGCCCGTTCGAGGGCAGCACCTTCTTGACGTAGTCCTTGTTGAATGTCTTGGGATCTTCCGCGATCTCGTTCGGGATGAAGGCACCGATGTAGTTAGGCCAGTCGATGTTCGGGGTCTTGAACGTGACATTGACGTCATACTTGTCCTTACCGGACTTGATGCTCTTGATGTCCTCGAAGCCCTTGGTCGAGGCGACCTCGAACTTCTTGTTCTCACCGCTTTGCGTCTTCCAGAACGCCTCATAGTCCTCGACGTCGATCGGGGTGCCGTCTTCCCAGACTGCGTCTTTGTTGAGCTTGACGTTGATTACGAGAGGATCTTCGCTGGCGATCTCCACGCTCTCTGCATAGTCTTTGTCGACTTCCCAGCTACCATCTTCCTTGATCTTGACCGGTCCGCCCAGCGAGGTGCTGTAGAGATTGTTATTGTCCACGTGTGCACCGTCAGCATGGTAATAATTGAGGCTGGCCGGGATCTCGGTCATCGGATAGGTGAGGGTTCCACCATCGTCAATCTCGTCATAGTCTGCCTTCTGGTAATCGACAGACGGCAATCCCGCGATCTCCTCGTTCGCTTTGTCGCTGTCGACTCCTGCTGAGTCCTTGTTGTCCTGTTGGCAGCCGGAGAGGGCGAGCCCCAATGCCGCGGTCGCGGCGACAACCATTGTCGCCTTGTTCCTCATTTTCATGAGTTCCTCTTTCCTGTTCTCTGTGTGGGAATCGATGGGTGAGTGCTGGGTCGGGCTCACTCAGTCCGAGCGTTCGAGTTCGCCGATACGTTCGGAGAAATGGCAGGCCACCAGGGTCGCCTCCGCCCGCCGAGGCTGGGGATCCTCGTGCGTGCATCTGTGCTGCTCGCTCTCGGGCAGCAGCGAGAAGAGCGGGCACCGAGTGCGGAAACTGCACCCGGAGATCTCGTCGGTCGGGCTCGGGAGGTCACCGGAGAGCAGCACTCGCTCACGCGATCGTTCGATCTTCGGATCGGGCACCGGAATCGCCGACATCAGCGCCCTGGTGTAGGGGTGCTGGGGGTTGTCGTAGAGATCTTCAGAGGAGCCGAATTCGACGATACGGCCCAAGTACATCACCGCAACGTGATCGGCGATCTGTCTCACGACCGCCAGGTCATGGGCGACAAACAGGTAGGACAGCCCGAGTGAGTCGCGCAGGTCCTCCAACAGGTTGATGACACCAGCCTGTACGGACACGTCAAGGGCGGAGACCGGTTCGTCGAGCACCAACAGCTTCGGGTTGGTCACGAGTGCCCGGGCGATGCCGATGCGCTGACGCTGGCCTCCGGAGAATTCGTGCGGATACCGATCTGCCATGTTCGCGTCGAGGCCCACCAGTTCGAGCATCTCTGCGACGGTGTCATGACGCTGCTTGGCCGGGACCTTGTGAACGGTCAGTGGTTCCGCGATCACCTCGCCGATCGGCAACCGCGGATCGATCGCGGCCATCGGATCCTGGAACACGACCTGGACATCCTTGCGCATCGCCAAACGCTCTCGTTTTGACAGCTCAGAAACGTCAACGCCGTTGATGACGATCTGTCCCTTCTGAGGCGCCACCATCTCCAGGACCTCACCGATGGTCGTGGACTTGCCGCAGCCGGACTCTCCGACGAGACCGAGTGTCTGTCCTTCTCTGATCTCCAGATCGATGCCGTCGACGGCTCGCACGGTTCCGATCTGCCGTTTGAAGACTGCTCCCTTGAGCAGCGGGAAGTGCTTCTGCAGCCCGGTGACTTCGAGGACCCGTTCGGCTTCGCTGTTCTTCACCCGCTTCTCGACCGGCTCGGGTCGGGGGAAGATCGTGCCGGCGGTCAGGCTTCCCGAGGCGATCTCATCGGCCCGGTGGCAGGCGGCGGAAACATCGGGTGTGCCGTGTGAGACGAGTTCGGGTTCGACCTCATGGCAGATGTCGAGGGCGATCGGGCACCGCGGAGCGAAGGGACAGCCCGGGATCATATTCGACAGCGAAGGCGGCTTCCCTTCGAGGGGAACGAGTCGCTGGGTTCCGGCCGTCGCCAGGTTCGGCACCGAACGCAGCAGCCCGGTCGTATAGGGCATCTGTGGTCGAGCGAAGACCTGTTCGACCGGCCCCGTCTCGACGAGGCGACCGGCGTACATGACGGCGATGCGGTCTGCATTGCCTGCCACCACGCCGAGGTCGTGCGTGATGAGCACAATAGCTGCTCCAGTGATCTCACGCGCCTTCTGCAGGACGTCGAGGATCTGGGCTTGGATCGTGACGTCGAGTGCGGTGGTCGGCTCATCGGCGATGATGAGGTCAGGATCGTTGGCGATCGCGATCGCGATCATGGCTCGTTGGCGCATTCCTCCGGAGAACTCGTGAGGGTATGCCCTGACCCTTCGTTCGGGTCCTGGAATGCCGACCACACGCAGAAGTTCGATCGCCCTGCTGTGCGCTGCCTCCTTCGACAGGCTCGGATCGTGGAGGAGTAGACCCTCTGAGATCTGTTCGCCGATCGAATAGACCGGAGTCAGTGCCGACAGCGGGTCCTGGAACACCATGGCGATCTCGGAACCGCGCAACTTCGACATCGCATGGTCGTCCATGTCCAACAGTGATCGTCCGCGGTATCGGATAGAGCCATTGACTTGGGCGGTGGAGGGAAGCAGCCCCATCACAGCCATCGACGACACGGATTTGCCGGAGCCTGATTCTCCGACGATGCCCAGGAATTCACCCGGCATGACTTCGTAGTTGACTCCGCGAACCGCCTGCACATCCCCCTTCGGATTGGGAAAGGTGACGGCCAGGTCCCGGACCTCGAGGATCGGGGCCTGTGCAGGTGGTGTGGATCGGTTGGTGCTGAGAGTCTCAGTCACGATTGGCTCCTGAGGTGGGATCGATGGCGTCACGGAGTGCATCAGCCATCAAGCTGATGGCGAAGAGCATGAGAACGAGGACGCCGGCGGGAAAGACGAATAGCCACGGTCGGGTCACAGCCGCCCCGGACCCCTCGGCCAAGAGTGTGCCGATGGAGACATCGGGCTTCTGGATTCCGAGGTTGAAGTAGCTCAGGGAGGTTTCAGTCAGGATCGCCGAGACCACGCCCAAAGTGGCATCGACAATGAGGATCGACGCAACGTTCGGAATGATGTGCCGACTCAGGATCCGTGGAGTGGAGACCCCCATGTACCGTGCCGCCTTGACGAAGTCACGGTCCTTGATGGCCTTCGTCTGGTTCCTCACAACCTGGGCCATGATCATCCATCCGAACAGGGCGAGGAAGACGACGATCGCCATCCACGACAGTTGGCGCAGCATCGGCGCCAGGAGAACGAGGATGAAGAACGAGGGCAGGACGAGAAGCAGGTTGATGAACCACACGATGACGACTTCGATGCGGCCGCCGAAGTAGCCTGCTGTCGAACCGATGATCGCTGCCAGAAGACTCGCTGCAGGCCCGGCGATGATGCCGATGAGCAGAGATTTTTGCAGGCCTGCAACAGTCTGGGCATAGATGTCCTGGCCGATGGTGTTCGTGCCGAACCAGTGCTGTGCGCTCGGCGCTTTGTTGAGTGCGTAGATGTCCTGGTCGGTGGGCGTGTAAATGTTGATCGAATTGCCGAAGAGCGCGAAGAGAACGAAGAAGGCGAGCATGATGCCGCCGACCCAGAAGCGCGGAGTCGAGCGCAGTCGGCGCCAGACCAGGGCCAGACGGGAGGTGGGTTTCGAACGACGAGGCACAACCTCGGTGTCGGGAGTCGTGGAGATCGGAAGATCGGTGGCCATGTCAGATCCTCACTCTCGGGTCGAGGGCAGCGTAGAGAACCTCCGAAAGAGTCGAAGAGATCAGAGTCAGCACTGCGATGAAAAGAACGGACCCGGCAGCAGCATTGATATCGGACTGCAGGATCGAGTTGATGGTGAACTCACCCATGCCGTGCCAGGAGAACACCACCTCGAGCATCGCCGAACCCGCGACAAGTGTGCCGAAGGCGTAAGCGAAGTAAGTAGACATCGGGATGAGAGCCACGCGAACACCGTGCTTGACCAAGGCGGTCTTGCGGGTGCGTCCCTTCGAGCGTGCGGTGCGGATGAAGTCGGAGGCCAACACATCGAGCATGACCGACCGCTGATAGCGCGAGTATGTGGCAGCGCCCATCATCACCAATGCCAAAGTCGGCAACAGCATATGAGAGAGCTGATCGGTGAACCACGGGAAGACGCCAGGCGGTATGTCCGCCGTGTATTCGCCCGTGAAGCGAATAAGACTTGTGCCGATGAGACCGTTGAACGCAGTGGCGATGATCATTAGTACCACACCGATGACAAATGTCGGTGTGGCGATGATCAGATAGGACGCATAAGTCACGGCCTGGTCGGAGGCCTTGTATTGCCTAACGGCACCCCACACGCCGAGGACGACACCCAGGATGGCGCCGAGGATGGAACCGATGAGCAGAAGCTTGAGGCTGACACCTGCCCGAGTCATGATCTCCTGGAAGACAGGATTGTTGTGGACCGTCGTCGAGAAGTCTCCGTGGAGGAAGATATTCGTCAGCCATGACCACGTGCGTTCGATGATCGGAACATCCGGGTTGGTCCCGTGTCCGTCGAGGATGGACTTGATCGAGGCTTCCGACAGCGGCGGATTCTGGCCCCGATACCGGGCGGCCGGATCCATGAAGGCACTCGAGGTGATGTAGGCGGTGACAGTAGCGATGAAGGCCAAGATGAAATAGTTGACGAAACGTCGAAGAACGTATTTGCCCATGCCCAGACCTAAGCAGCTGCAGCGTGAGAGCTTCCGTGATCGGTCTCTGGCTGATGCATCGGCCCGGGGATGAGGGAATAGATCTCTTTGCGAATCTCGAGGGGTTGACGAGTCATCTGCAATCAAAGTTCCTTTGCGTCAAGTGTTGTCAGTTCAGTGATTTTGCACAGTTCCTCCATGAACCATCACAAACAACTGAACGTAAGATGAACTGTATCCATGTGTGATCCTCCGCACAAAGAGCCTTGCTCAATTTCTTTTTCTCCTACCGCCCGTGCCGCAGATTCTCGGGCGACACGCCGTGGTTACATTTAGGTAACAACAGTTGGTATTTCGCTTCCTCAGGCACAGAAACGCCGAGGCGGTGCGGACATTCGTCCGTACCGCCTCGGCGATGATTCGCTCCCCCACGCAGAGGCGGGTCAGCTCTTCGATGATCAGATCATCAGGTGTTCTCTGCTCAGAAGCAGACCGCTCCGGTGGAGGCCGACTGCACGAGCTTCGCGTACTTGCCGAGCACACCGGTCAGGCGGTGGTTGTCGGGGATCGTCCAAGTCTTGCGACGCTCAGCGAGGACCTCCTCGGAGACATCGAGCTCGATCGAACGGGCCGCGATGTCGACGGTGATCTTATCCCCGTCCTCGACGAGTGCGATGGGCCCGCCATCGACAGCTTCGGGGGCAATGTGGCCGATACACAGGCCGGTGGAGCCGCCCGAAAAGCGACCGTCGGTGAGCAGCAGGACATCCTTGCCGATGCCCGCGCCCTTGATCGCGCCGGTGATGGCGAGCATCTCGCGCATGCCGGGGCCGCCCTTGGGGCCCTCATAGCGGATGACGACGACATCGCCCTTCTTCAGTTCACCGTTGAGCACGGCGTCCATGGCCGGCTTCTCCTGGTTGAACACGCGCGCAGTGCCTTCGAAGACATCGGCATCGAAGCCGGCGGACTTCACGACCGCGCCTTCGGGCGCCATCGAGCCCTTGAGCACGGTGAGGCCACCGGTGGCGTGGATCGGGTTGTCCATCGCGCGCAGGATCTTGCCGTCGGGATCCGGCGGGTTGATGTGTTCGAGGTTCTCGGCCACGGTCTTGCCTGTCACGGTCATGCAGTCACCGTTGATCAGGCCGTTGTCGAGCAGAGCCTTCATGATCACGGGCACGCCGCCGATCTTGAAGACATCGTTCATCACGTACTGACCGAAGGGCTTGACGTTGCCCAGGTGCGGAACCTTGTCACCGATGCGGTTGAAGTCATCGAGGGCGAGTTCGACTCCGGCTTCGTGGGCGATGGCCAGCAGGTGGAGAACCGCGTTGGTCGATCCACCGAAGGCCATGACCACAGCGATCGCGTTGTGCAGCGATTCCTTCGTGATGATGTCCTTCGTCGTGATCCCCTGACGCAGCAGGTTGACGACGGCGTCACCGGATTTGCGCGCGAACATCGTGCGGTCGCGGTGGATGGCCGGTGGGGCGGCCGAACCGGGCAGTGACATGCCCATCGCCTCGGCTGCCGAGGCCATGGTGTTCGCGGTGTACATGCCGCCACAGGCACCTTCACCTGGGCAGACAGCGCGTTCAATGGCGTCGACGTCACCCTGGGTGATGGTTCCGGCGCGGCAGGCACCGACGGCTTCGAATGCGTCGATGAGGGTGACTTCCTTCTCGGACCCGTCCGACATCTTCGCGGTGCCCGGCATGATCGAGCCGTTGTAGAGGAAGACGCTGGAAAGGCCGAGGCGGGCCGATGCCATGAGCATGCCCGGGATCGACTTGTCACAGCCGGCCATGAGGACGGATCCGTCGAGTCGTTCGGCGCTCATCACGGTCTCTACGGAGTCGGTGATGACCTCACGTGAGACCAGCGAGTAGTGCATGCCCTCGTGGCCCATGGAGATGCCGTCGGAGACGGAGATGGTGCCGAATTCCAGGGGGAATCCGCCTGATTCGTGCACGCCTTCCTTGGCGGCCGCGCCGAGGCGTTGCAGTGACATGTTGCACGGGGTGATCTCGTTCCACGAGGTCGCAATGGCAATCTGTGGCTTGACCCAGTCGTCGTCGCCCATGCCGACGGCTCGGAGCATGCCGCGTGCGGCAGTGGCTTCGAGGCCGTCGGTGACGTCGCGAGAACGTGGTTTGATGTCTGGGTTGGTGGAATTCGTATCAATGCTCATGCAGGCACTCTACGCCGGAGTCCACCATGTATAGGCCAATTTCTCGCATGTTGGAACTAGTTTTGAACCGGTCAGCGAGAACTGATGAGGCAGTGCAACGAGAACCGCTCAGCGGTTCGAGAAGAACCGCTGAGCGATAGATCGAGAACTGCTGCGATCACTCCGTCGAGACGAGGTTGAGCGGCGCTTCGCCATCGTTGAGGCGGCGGACCTGCTCGGCCAGAATCTGCACCACCCGTGGTTCGAACGCTGAGGTGTCGCCTCCCTCATGAGGTGTGATGAGGGTATTCGGTGTCCCCCACAGCGGATGGTTCTCCGGCAGCGGCTCGGGATCCATGACGTCGAGAGCGGCATGGAGACGGCCCGTGCTCAGTTCGGCGACGAGTGCCTCGGTGTCGACGACCTTGCCCCGAGCGACGTTGACAATGAGAGCGTTGTCGGGCAGCTGGGCCAAGAAGTCCTTGTCGACGAGCTTGTTCGTGGACTCGGTCAGCGGTGTGATGAGCACGACCACCTCGGTGTGAGGAAGCAGCTTCGGCAGATCATCGACGCCGTGGATGTGGCCACGATCATCCTCACGTGCCTTCGTCGCGACCCGCGTGAGGTCGACTTCGAAGGGTGCGAACCGATCGGCGATAGCCGACCCGATCTCACCGGCGCCGATGATCATGACGCGACGGTCCTGCAGGGAGCGGTTGCGTTTGTGGTTCCAGATGCGTGCACTCTGGGCACGCACGGCATCGTCGATGCCGCGCAAGCTGGCCAGGGTCAGCGTCAGCGCAAGTTCTGCGGTTCCGCCGGTGTGCACGCCCGAGGCGGTGGCCACCTCGATGCCACGCTCAGGCAGGTGCGCAACCGGATCGTAGCCGGTGGTCTGGGTGATGACCAAACCCAGGTTCGGCAGATCGTCGAGCAACTCGATAGTCGGTCCCGAATTGAGGTACGGGAGCACGACGACATCGACATCGTCTCGGCTCAGCTTCGCCGACTTCTCGGCATCCGAGTAAACGACGAGGTCGACGTTGGCGCGTTGATGCGCCGGGATCCGGGCGATGACGCGGTTGCGGAGTTCAGAATCTGGGAAGGCAATGGTCTTGATCGACATAGCCACATTGTCCCACGAACTGTCCCACTCGGGCAGGGCTGTCCGCCAGACCTATTCCGACAGTCTCACTCCGGCAGGGCGACAGTCTCACTCCGGCAGGGCGCGGCCGATTCGTGCGAACACAGCCCCGATGACTTCGAGTTCCTCATCGCTGACGTGGGAGAGGAAGACATCGTCGATGTTCTCCCGGTGCTGGCGTCCCGCATTGAGGAAAACCTGAGCACCGACCTCGGTGAGGCCGACGTTGTGTGCCCGTTTGTCGTCCGCACATTCTGTCTTCGTCACCAGGCCGGCGTCTACAAGCACCTTGATCCGGTAGTTCAGCCGTGATGGCGAGAACACGAGTTTCTTGGCCAGCACGCTCATCGTCAGCAGATGGGTCGGCTCCTCCCACAGGAGCAGCAATGTGTTGTAGTCGCTGACGGTCAGACCCGCCCTGTCCTTGAGGTTGCCCTCCAAGTTCTGCCGGATGCGCTGTGAGGTCTCGAAGTAGGCACGCCACGACTCCTGCGCGAGTGCGTCACTGTCCCGGCCGAGCTTGATGTCGACCATCTTCAGCCCTCAAGCAACTGGGCGAACGGCGTGATGAGCTCGGGATCGAACTCATCATTGATACTCGGATCCCGCCGCGCGCCGCGGCTTCCGAACTCACCGGTCGTCGCCGACGCTGCACCGGCGTCGTCGGGCTTGTCTGCGTTGTCGGCAGCCGAATCAGCAGCGACACTGTGCAGGCTCGCAGCCAAACCGATCAGTTCGTCGCTGGCCTGGGCGATCCGAGCGTTGAGGTTGCGGCCGCCCTCGACGCTGCCCCAGTCATCGGTCGCGGCGAAGATGGTCGTCGGCACGACGATGCCCTTGAGGTAGGACAGCATCGGGCGCAGCACGGTCTCCCCCGCCATCGAGTGCCGCGGTGTGCCACCGGTGGAGCCGATGAGCACGGGCTTGTTCGCCAGGGCCTTTTCGTCGATGAGCTGCCAGAACAAGGTGTGCAGTCCCACCGGCGCGACCTTATACACGGGTGCGACGGTGACGATCACATCCGCCTCGGCAACCTTGGCGAATGCCTCTTCGAGGTTCTCCGAGCGGAATCCGGTCAGTGCCATATCGGTGAGGTCCGAGCTCAGATTGCGCACGTTGATGTGCTCGGTCTCCGCGCTCAATCCCGCATCGTCTGCCGCAGAAGTGGCCGCTGCGATGATCTTGTTCGACAGTTTCAGTGTGGTTGAGTCCTCGCTCAACGAGGTCGTGATGCTGAGAATCCGCATCAGCGATCAGCTCCTTCCGTGGCAGTCTGCTCCGCGGCCCTGGCCTGACGATCGGCATAGGCACGCGATCCGGGGCCACCGCCGGGGATAGGGTCCCGACCCTCGCGGTGGCGGATGACGAGGGATTCGTGTGTCGGTGCATCGGGGACATCGGCCGGACGGTCCTTCGCAAATTCCTTCCGCAAGACCGGCACGACTTCCTCGCCGAGGAGGTCGAGCTGTTCCAGCACCGTCTTCTGCGGCAGTCCCGCATGGTCGATGAGGAAGAGCTGACGCTGGTAGTCCCCGGCCCAGTCGCGGAAGCTCAGTGTGCGTTCGATGACCTGCTGCGGCGATCCCACGGTCAGCGGGGTCTGCGTCGAGAAGTCTTCGAGGCTGGGTCCATGCCCGTAGACCGGTGCGTTGTCGAAGTAGGGACGGAACTCGTTGACGGCGTCCTGCGAGTTCTTGCGCATGAACACCTGACCGCCGAGTCCGACGATCGCCTGGTGCGCCGCGCCGTGTCCGTAGTATTCGTAGCGCTGGCGGTAGAGCTGGACCATGCGGGCGGTGTGCGACACGGGCCAGAAGATATTGTTGTGGAAGTATCCGTCACCGTAGTACGCGGCCTGTTCAGCGATCTCGGGGCTGCGGATCGAGCCATGCCACACGAAGGGTGGAACGTCATCGAGTGGTGTCGGTGTCACGGTGAACCCGCCCAGAGGCGTGCGGAACTTGCCTTCCCAATCGATGTTCTTCTCACGCCAGAGGCGGTAGAGCAGGTTGTAGTTCTCGACCGCCAGTGGAATGCCCGAACGGATGTCCTTGCCGAACCAGGGGTAGACTGGACCCGTGTTGCCGCGTCCCATGACCAGGCTGATGCGGCCATCGGAAAGGTGCTGAGCATAGGCGTAATCCTCTGCGATGCGCACCGGGTCGGTGGTGGTGATCAACGTGGTGGCTGTCGACAGACGCAGCTTCTCCGTCTGTGCCGCGATGTGTGAGAGCAGGACCGGCGGGTTCGCGGGGGCGACGAACGGCGGGTTGTGGTGCTGACCGGTGGCGAAGACGTCGAGGCCGACTTCCTCGGCCTTCTTGGCGATCTCGACAGTGTTCTTGATCCGCTGATTCTCAGACACCGTGGACCCATTGGTGGGATCGGTGGTGACATCTCCGATGGTGAAGATTCCTAATTCCATGTCTGCTCCTTCTGCTCGCCGCTCGCGAACCCTCGTCGAACTGAATTGCTTCAGTTTTGAAGTAACTAGTTGAAAGTTTAACAGACAGTATGCGTGAAGTATTCCCGAGCCTTGTCACACAAGATTCGGGGAAGCCGAGACACAGCAATCGCCGACCCTTCATAGTCGAAAACCGCCAGGCCCTCCCAGTCGAAATCCTCCGGGGATGTCGGCTGGGTGGACCCGGCGATGACTGCTGCTGCGGGTGGCAGTGGTGACGGGTGGCCTCGGTGAGTGGGCCTCTGGCTCAGATCCAGATGGCGGGGTCGATCAGTTCGAAGTCGGCGTACTTGGAACTGGTGTCACCGGATTCCGTGGCGACCGCCTCGGCGCCGGTGGACTTCTTATACGGCCTGACCTTCGCGGGGATTCCGACCGCACTCGAGTCGGCGGCGACGTCTTTGACGACGACAGCATTCGCGCCGACCGAGGAATTGTCGCCCACAACGACAGGGCCCAGGATCTTCGCCCCGGCCCCGACGAGGACGTGATTGCCGATGGTCGGGTGCCGCTTCGCCTGCTCCATCGACGTCCCGCCCAAGGTGACCTGATGGTAGAGCATCACGTCGTCGCCTATCTCCGAGGTCTCGCCGATGACGACTCCGTTGGCGTGGTCGATGAAGAAGCGTCGCCCGATCTGCGCGCCGGGGTGGATCTCCACTCCCGTCAGGGTCCTCACGGCCTGAGACATCAGCCTGGCGGGCACCTTCGTGGTGTCGTTCTGCCACAGTCGGTGCAAACCGCGGTGCGCCCAGATCGCATGCATGCCCGGATAGGAGACCAGCGAGACGAAATCGCTGGTGGCCGCAGGGTCACGCCTGCGCACGGTATCGAGATCTTCGCGCAGAGTTGCGCGCACCCCCGGGCGGCTCAGCCCATAGGCGACCGCGCCGATCGCCGCAGCAGCTGCAGTCCACAGTGCCTTCATCTCAACAGTCCTTCGTGCTCGTGATCGTCAATCCTCTATGCCGTGAGGGCGCCAAACATGTGTTTGGCGCCCTCACACCGCGGAATCGGCATCCGCCTCAGGCAGTGCCCAGTCCAAATTCCTCTGTTCAGTCCATGTACTCGGCGAACAGCGGTGTGGTCAGGTAGCGCTCACCGAAGTCGGGCAGAATCACGACGATGCGCTTGCCTGCGTTCTCCGGGCGTGCACCCAGCTCTTCGGCTGCCACAAGTGCGGCACCGGAGGAGATTCCGACGAGCAGCCCCTCTTCCTTCGCAACCTCGCGGGCGCGGGTGAAGGCGTCATCGTTCTCAATGGTCACGACTTCGTCGTAGATCTTCGTGTCGAGCACGCCGGGGACGAAGTTCGCGCCCAGTCCCTGAATGGTGTGCGGGCCGGCTTTACCACCGGAGAGCAGTGCCGATGCAGCGGGTTCGACGGCAACGATCTTGACGTCAGGGTTCGCCTCGCGCAGTGCGGCTCCGGCACCGGTGATGGTTCCGCCGGTTCCGATGCCCGAGACGAAGATGTCGACCTTGCCGTCGGTGTCGGCGAGGATCTCGGGGCCGGTGGTGGTGCGATGGATGTCAGCGTTGGCCTGGTTCTCGAACTGGCGGACGAGGACGGCACCATCTGCTGCGATCTCTTCAGCCTTGTCGACAGCACCCTTCATGCCCTGGGCCTTGTCGGTGAGGACGAGCTCGGCACCGAAGGCACGCAGCAGGGCGCGGCGTTCCTTCGACATGGACTCCGGCATCGTCAGCAGAACCTTGTATCCGCGCGAAGTGCCCACCATCGCCAATGCGATACCGGTGTTGCCCGACGTGGCCTCGACGACCGTTCCGCCCGGCTTGAGCTCTCCCGAAGCTTCGGCGGCATCGATCATCGCGACGCCGATGCGGTCCTTGACCGAGTTCGCAGGATTGTAGGATTCCAGCTTGGCGACGATCTCCGCGCCGGAGCGTTCGCTGGCCTTGTTCACACGAATCAGCGGTGTGCGGCCGACCAGTTCGGAAACATTGTTGAAGATGGTCAAGACATGTCCTTTCACGCTTAATTGTTCGCCCGGCAGTGAGGGCTGTGACGAAGACGTCACTCAACCACCAGCCAAAGGCTTCAGCTGCTGATCTCATCTCGTGGACCGAGACGGTTCGACACCATCATAACCACCCGCCACCTGCTGTTGTTCCCGAGATGGTTGCTCAACAATCCATGTTCGCTTCCGGCGAAATATGATGTCATGGCGCGTCATAGGCGATCAACTGCGCGCCTCGCACCGTGGCGCTGAACGCGTCGAGCGGCCGAACCGCTGAACAATTGTGGTGGATTTCTTCACTGTCAGCTCTCTTAACTCTACGGTTCCGGTGCCCATCGCCAGTCCAGCCGCACGGCTGCTCAGACGCGAATATGAGACGCCGGGGTGGTCAGGGAGATGGTCGGAGCGCAGAATTCCTTGTGGAACGACAGGCGGGCAGGTGAGCGCTCGGATGAACTCTTCGCAGACGGAACGCGGCGGGAAAGCCGATACGATTGTCCTCATGGCTATTCATCCCATCGTCATCTACGGAGAACCTGTTCTGCATCAGCGTGCGGAGAAGGTCACTGACTTCGACGACGAACTCGCAACCCTCATCGCTGATATGCACGAGACCCTCGACGCCAGCAATGGTGTCGGTCTGGCCGCTCCCCAGATCGGCGTGGGCAAACGCATCTTCGTCTTCAACGCCGAGGATGATGACGGAGTCCGCAGACGCGGCACCTTCATCAACCCGCTGCTCATCGCCTCGAAGGTTCCCGATACCCGCCCGGATCCCGACGAGGAGACCGAGGGATGTCTCTCGGTGCCCAGCCTCGACTTTCCGCTCAAACGCGCGGAGCGGGTCACGGTCAATGGTCTCGATGAGACCGGCCAGTCGGTGTCTCTGACCGCCGAAGGGTGGTTCGCGCGCATCATGCAGCACGAATACGATCATCTGCAGGGCATGCTCTATGTCGATCGTCTCGACAAGCGCTGGTCTAAGAAGTGGAAGAAGGAGCAGGCCGCCAACGGATACACCGTTCCCGGGCGTTCATGGATGCCCGGCGTCGACCCCGATCCGTTCGGTCACTGAGTCGGCACTGAGTTCGCCCGGCTGACTGCAGACGGATCACTCCGGCCGGCGGTCGTCTTCCGGTGAGGATGAGGAGGACGGTGCGGATTCCATTGCGTCGATCGACTCCTGGGCAGCGGCCAGACGTGCGTCGAAATCGTCGAAGTCGTCTGCTGTCTGGTCGAGCTCGGCGACAAGACCGGAGATGATCGATGACTGCGACTCGGCGTCGATCCGCAGCTCTCTGAATTGCCAGTCCGCGGAGTCATCGGCCGCTGTCCGGGACAGAACATCGAGGACCCGGTCGCCGAGTTCACGTGAGCGTTCGGAATTGTGAAGCAGCATCAGCTGCTGGTCGAGTTCGGTCAGACGCTCGTAGTACTCATGCATGGACAGCACCCGGTTGGCCATCGAGGTGAAGGCCACAGCAAGTTTCGACAGGTACGTCTCCACCGACTTCGCGGTTCCTTCGTCCCTGATGCTCTCAATCTCTTCACGCAGCCGAACCAGTTCGGCCAACCGCACACCGATTGAGGCGACAGCATGGTCAAGATCGACACGTGAGACATGGTCACGCAGGATCGGGTGGGTCCAGGCTCGTGTGCGCACAATCTTGCGCGCGATGGTCACTGCGAGGTGGAACAGTCGTTGTTCGTCGGTGTCGCGGCTTTCCTTGCGGCCAGGCTGGAATCCCAGCGACGCCGGAGTGATCCACTGCGCTTGTCCTACCTGAGCGCGGTTCTTCCGGCTCAACCGTTTGGGGTCACGGAAGTACTTCGGTCCGGTGACTGCCGCGAACACACCTGTCCCCACTGCAGTCACTCCCCCGAGCGCCCCGAAAGCCAGTGCAGCATCGGCGAAGCCCGACAGCAGTGCCAGTCCACCGGGGGCGGCAAAGCCGGCTGTGACAGCGGCTCCGGTTCCGGTTCCGCCTTTGAAGAGCATGCTGGAGCGGAAGAAGTTTCGGCGCATTCCCCCGGTGAGCATGATCGCGCTCGGGGACCCCGCGGTGTAGCGGTAACCGCGAGCATTCCAGGCCTTCATGATGCCCTTGTTGACGCTTTCGGGCACGAGGACGCGATAGACCGGGAGAGACTTCCCGCATTCGCTCTTCCACAACGACTTCCACGACTGGGACACCGCATTCACCTCCACATACGGATGGCACCCGCACGCCGAATCCACCGGTTCTATGCCCGGCGAAGTCAGCACCTGGCCCGTGAGAATGAGAACAGCCACACCCTCCGGACTTCTTTGATGTTCAAGTCTAGAGGGTGTGGCTGGATCAATCCTGAGTTCTGTTCAGTCGCCTGATCCTGTTCAGTCGACCGATCCTTGTCAGACGACTGCGAACTCAGCCGTTGATCTTGGCAAGGATCAGATCCTTGGCCTTTCCGGCATCGGCCTGACCGCGGGTGGCCTTCATAATCGGTCCCATCAGGGCACCGATGGCCTGCATCTTTCCGCCCTTGATCTTCTCGACCACGTCAGGGTTGGCAGCGATGGCCTCCTCGACTGCGGCTTCGAGTGCACCGGTGTCTTCGACGATCTCGAGACCACGGGCGCTCATCACCTCGGCGGGTTCGCCTTCTCCGTCGGCCACAGCTGTGAGGACGTCCTTCGCGAGCTTGTCGTTGAGCTTGCCGTCGTTGATCAGCCCGATCAGGGCTGCGACCTGGTCCGGTGTGACAAGCTCAGTGGGATGCTGTTCCTTCTGGTTGGCCAACCTGGCCACCTCACCGGTCCACCATTTGCGTGCTGCGGCGGGCTTGGCGCCCGCGCTCACAGTGTCCTCAATGGCTTCGAGCAGACCTGCGTTGACGACGTCGCGCATCTCCAGATCGGAGAAGCCCCACACGCCTGCAAGGCGACGGCGTTTCTGGGCCGGCAGCTCGGGCAGAGTCGCCCGCAGCTCTTCGACCCAATCACGGCTGGGCACAAGCGGAACGAGGTCCGGCTCCGGGAAGTACCGGTAGTCATCGGCATCTGACTTCGGACGCCCCGATGACGTTTCCCCCGTGCCTTCGTGGAAGTGACGGGTCTCCTGCACGATCTTCTCGCCGGCTTCCAGACGGGTCGCCTGGCGGGCGATCTCGTAGCGGACCGCACGTTCGATCGAGCGGAAGGAGTTGACGTTCTTCGTCTCTGTGCGGGTGCCCAGTGGAGCATCGGGGCTCTCGCGCAGGGACACGTTGACGTCGGCACGGACGTTGCCCTGTTCCATGCGTGCTTCGGAGACGTCGAGGGCACGGAAGATGTCGCGCAGGGTCCGTACGTAGGTGGAAGCCACCTCGGCGGCCCGATCCCCTGTCCCGGTGATCGGGTGGGTCACGATCTCAACCAGGGGCACACCGGCACGGTTGTAGTCGACCAGGGAATGGTCGGCTCCGTGGATGCGACCGGTGGCGCCGCCGATGTGTGTGTTCTTGCCGGCGTCTTCCTCCATGTGAGCGCGCTCGACAGGGATGGTGAACATCGTTCCGTCTTCGAGTTCGATCTCGACCTGTCCCTCGGCCGCAATGGGCTCATCGGACTGGCTTGTCTGGAAGTCCTTGGGCACGTCCGGGTAGAAGTAGTTCTTCCGGGCGAAACGGCAGGTCTCCGCGATCTCGCAGCCCAGTGCCAGGCCGATCTTGATCGCGTACTCGACGCCCTTCTCGTTGACGACGGGAAGTGAGCCGGGCAGCCCCAAGGAGGTGGGGGTGATGTTGGTGTTCGGTCCCCCGCCGAAGGTGTTGGGTGCGGCGTCGAACATCTTCGTCGCGGTGCCCAGTTCGACGTGGACCTCGATGCCGATGACCGGATCGTATTTCTTGATCGCGTCTTCGTATTTCACTTGGTGGTCAGTCCTTCCGCGAGAGTATCGAGCACTCGAGTCCCGGAGGCTTCCAAGGCGGCTTCGAGTGGGCCGGCCACCTCGTACATCTTCACGTCCTGTCGTGCCGGGGCGAGGATCTGGAATCCGACGGGCAGACCGTCGGCCAGTCCTGCTGGCAGGGAGAGTCCGGGGATTCCGGCCAGGTTGGCTGGGATCGTCGCCACGTCGCCGAGGTAGAGGGCCATCGGGTCGGATGCCGCCTCCGCGCCGAACTTCAGAGCCGTCGTCGGTGCCGTCGGTGAGACGAGGACGTCGCAGGACTCGAACGCCTTGGTGAAGTCATTCTGCACCAGGGTGCGGATCTTCTGGGCAGACCCGTAGTAGGCGTCGTAGTAGCCGGCGGAGAGTGCATAGGTGCCGAGGATGATGCGGCGTTTGACCTCATCACCGAAACCGGCAGCACGGGTCGCTGCCATGACCGTCTCAGCGGTGACCGGACCGGACTCGGGCTCGACCCGCAGTCCGTAGCGCATACCGTCGTAGCGGGCCAGGTTCGACGACACTTCGGAGGGCATGAGGAGGTAGTAGGCGTCGAGTGCGTAGGAGATCGAGGGGCAGTCGACCTCCACGATTTCAGCACCGGCCGCAGCCGCCACGTCGAGGGCGGTCGAGAACACATCGCGGACGCCGTCCTGGTAGCCCTCACCACGCAGCTGCTTGATGACGCCGAGCTTCTTGCCCCCCAGGTTCGATGTCTGTGCCGCCGAGACGAACCCTGCCACCGGGTCCGGCAGCGAGGTCGAGTCGAGCGGGTCGTGACCGGCGAGCAGCTCGTGCAGAGCTGCGGCGTCGGCGACGTTGCGGCCCATGGGTCCGACCTGGTCGAGGCTTGAGGCCATGGCGATGATGCCGAAGCGGGAGATCGAACCGTAGGTCGGCTTCACACCGACAGTTCCGGTGAACGCGGCAGGCTGTCGCACCGAACCGCCGGTGTCCGTGCCGACCGACAGCGGAGCCTGGAAACCTGCGAGAGCAGCGGCCGCACCGCCGGAGGAGCCCCCGGGCACGTGCTCGAGGTTCCACGGGTTACGGGTGATGCCGAAAGCAGAGTGCTCGGTCGTCGAACCCATGGCGAACTCGTCGAGGTTGGTCTTGCCCAGGACAGGGAGTCCGGCGGCCTTGACCTTGTTATGCACGGTCGATTCGTAGGGTGGAACCCAGTTCTCGAGCATCTTCGACGCCGCGGTCGTGGCCACACCTTCGGTGACGATGAGGTCCTTGAGCGCCACGGGCACTCCGGCCAGGGCGTGAACCTCTTCGCCGGCGCTGCGCTTGGCGTCGACCGACTTCGCCGTCTCCAGCGCAAGTTCGTCGGTGACGGTGATGAACGAACCGAAGTCTGCTTCGGTAGCGTGGATGCGATCCAGGTGAGCCTGGGTCACCGCGACGGAGGAGAACTCGCCGGCTTTCAATCCTGCGGCGAGTTCGAGGGCGCTCTTATTGATCAGTTCGCTCATCATTCCTCCCCAAGGATCTGTGGGACCAGGAACTTCTCGTCAGCAGATGCTGGGGCCGAGGCCAGAGCCTGCTCGTTGGTCAGGGTCTCACCCACAACATCGGGGCGCAGCACGTTCGACAGTGCGATCGGGTGGCTGGTTGCCGGCACATCATCGCCGGCCACTTCATTGACCCTGGCAACATTGCTCAAAATGGTGCTCAGGTCACCGGCGAGCGATTTCAGCTCGTCTTCGCCCATGGCGATCCGAGACAGCGAAGCCAAATGCTCGACTTGCTCGGGGGTGATTGCGGAGGACTCCGTCATTCCCTGCCTTTCATCGGTCTGTTTACTCGTCAGCAAGTCTAGTCTCTTTGCCGGACCGGTTCTGAAGGGAACGATGTGAGGTTCGCCGGGGCATCAGTGCGTGGCTTCGCCGAGGCGGGTCACTCAGGTGGCGGACTGTTCGGGCCAGGTGCGTTCGCCTCTGATGTAGCTCGAGATGTCCCCGAGCACCCTGTCGGCGTCAGCTTGGGAGAACTCTCCGGACGCGACTCCTGCCTGCAGATCGCCGGCGAGGTCGTTGACTCGTGATTGAGCGTCGGCAACGGTGTGTGCCACCAGACCGGCACTCTCACTCGGTGCCGTGGCGCTGACGAAGTCGAGCCCGCCGTCGGGCGTCGTCTCCGTGTGGGGCTGCGCATTGGCGGCGTGGTTACTCTCACGATTCTGATCACCGTTGCGAGTGTCGTCGCCGGTGGTGTCACCGTTGCGAGACTTGTCGTCATCGCGGGTTCGGGTGGGGGCGAGCGGTGAAGCTGAGGAACCGGTCAGTGCGGGAGCGGCACGTTTGATCGGCTGCTGTCCGGGGTTGAGGATGTAGTCGGCAATGCCTGCCGTCACCGGTGCCGTGGTGAGTACTGCGGCGAGAACGACGGCAGTGCCGGCAATCAATCGGGGAATTGCTTTCATACCATCACTCTTCCAGATCAAACTGTTTCCCCACTTCACTGCTGCTGAGATGATCCTTGATATTCGGTGACGAATCCGTGGCAGGAGTGCGCCAGATCACGGCTCGTCACAGATCGTCAGTCGAGGCTGCCAGTCTCCAGGAGCGTGCGGAACGTGTCCTCGTCGAGGACCCTGACGCCCAACGATTCGGCCTTTTCCAACTTCGACCCGGCGTTTTCCCCAGCCACCACATAGTCGGTCTTCTTCGACACGGAACTCGCCGCCTTGCCGCCGGCGCCGAGGATCGCCTCTTTGATTCCGTCACGGGTGAACGTGGACAGCGAACCGGTGGCCACAATCGTGAGACCTTCCAGAGTCTGGGCTCCGGCTTCCTGAGGCTCGTCCTCCATCCGGACTCCGGCGGCTGCCCAGGCCTCAACGATCTCGATATGCCAATCCACGGCGAACCAATCACGGATGCTCGCCGCGATCGTCGATCCGATTCCGTCGACGGCTGAGAGCTCTTCGAGTTCAGCAGCCCGGATGGCTTCGAGGGTTCGAAAATGTCCGGCTAGGGTGCGTGCTGCAGTTGGACCCACGTGACGGATCGAGAGTGCGACGAGGACCTTCCACAGGTCCTGGTCCTTGGCCTTGTCGAGTTCATCGAAGAGCTTCTTCGTGTTCGCGCTCGGAGCACTCGGCTTCTTCGCAGTTGCGCGGGTGTAGAAATAGGGCACGAGTTCGCGCTCCCCCGTCTCCACACCTTTGACCTTCTTGTTGCGCCAGATCTTCACCTCGGCCAGATCTTCAGCCGTGAGGTCGAAGAGGAACGCTTCGGAGGTCAGCGGCGGCGCCTCGGGCTCGGCTGGAGCGGTCAGAGCCAGAGCCGCCTCTTCACCCAGGGCCTCGATGTCGAAGGCCGCACGGGATGCCAGGTAGAAGATGCGATTAGCCAGCTGGGCCGGGCATGACCGGGCATTAGGACAGCGTTTGTCCTTATCGCCTGCCTTCTGCTCCCCCAGCTTCGTGCCACACGAGGGGCAGTGAGTGGGCATGACGAACTCGTACTCGTTGCCGTTGCGTTGGGCGACGACCGGACCGAGGACTTCGGGAATGACGTCGCCGGCCTTGCGCAGGGTCACAATGTCACCGATGAGCACGCCCTTGCGGGCCACCTCGTAGCCGTTGTGCAGGGTCGCACGTTCCACCGTGGATCCGGCCACGGTGACCGGATCCATCACCGCGAACGGGGTTACTCGACCGGTCCTGCCCACCTGAACCTGGATATCGAGGAGCTTCGTGGTGACCTCTTCGGGCGGGTATTTGAAGGCTGTCGCCCAGCGCGGTGCACGTGAGGTGTAGCCCAGGGTCTCCTGGACGGCGATATCGTCGATCTTGATGACGATGCCGTCGATCTCGTGGGTGACATCGTGGCGGTGTTCACCGTAGTAGGTGATGAAGTCTTCGATCTCGTCAACCGTGTCCAGCACCTTGAAGTATTCGCTGATGGGCAGTCCCCAGCTTCTGAACGCCTCGTAGACCTCGGACTGATGTGCGGGTTCGGGATGCGAATCATCGGCCGGTGTCCAAACTGCGATGCCGTGGACGAGCATGTGCAGCGGACGTACAGCGGTGACGGCGGGGTCCTTCTGGCGCAGGGATCCCGCGGCGGAGTTGCGGGGGTTCGCGAATGGGGCCTTGCCCTCTGCGACGAGAGCGGCATTGAGTTCGGTGAATTTCTCCAGAGGGAAGAACACTTCCCCGCGGATCTCGACCTCGGCGGGTGGGTAGTCGGTGTCGAGTTTGTCCGGGATGTCGGAGATGGTGCGGACATTCGCGGTGATGTCCTCACCGATACGTCCGTCACCGCGGGTGGCGGCGCGCACGAGTTCACCGTTGCGGTAGAGGAGGTTGACGGCGAGTCCGTCGATCTTGAGTTCGCAGAGGAACTTCGACTTCGCCGAGGTGGCCGCGCGGACCCGGTCGTACCATCCTCTGAGTTCTTCGACGTCGAAGACATTGTCGAGGCTGTACATCCGGCCGATGTGCTCGACCGGGTCGAAGGTCGATGTGTCGATGACGCCGCCGACGGTCTGGGTCGGTGAGGAGTCGGTGATGAGCTCGGGGAACTTCTCCTCGAGGTCTTGGAGGCGATGGACGAGATCGTCGTATTCGGTGTCGGAGACGAGCAGGGAGTCCTGGTAGTACGCCCCACGATATTCTTCGATCTTCTCCACGAGTTCCGCATGCGCCTGAGCCCGAGAGCTGGCATCCGACAGGTCTGAGTTATCGGGCGTGTCTGTCATTCGATCTCCTCAAAGGCACGCCGCAGACCTGCGGCGATCATCATCGTTCCCGTGCTGATGTTCTCGGCACCGTCTCCGTCGACCGAGGTCAGCAGCGGCGGATAGGTCATCGGAAGCTCTTCGCCCGCGAGGACTCCGAAATCACGCAGACTTCTAGTGCTCATGCCGATGCGGTTCCACGGCGTCATGATCCTGTTCAACCAGTGCTTGACCTCCTTCGGACGCGCTCCTGCGGCCGGCGGCAGACCCATCCATGTCCCGACCCCCGCTTCGGAGATCATGGCCAGCTGCTCCCACCCGTGTGCCTTCAGGCTAGCCAACGGCACTGACACAGCGGTGGCACCGGAATTGCGGACCACCTCGGCGGCGGTGATCTCCTTGCCCTGCAGCGCAATGGAATCGAAATCGGGGAGGCTGAGCAGCACCGGGGGCAGATGCCGCAGCGTCGACTGCAGAGCGGCGTAGACCTGATTCTCGGACACCGCGGGCAGGGTGGCCCAGCCGGAGACCGTGGGCCAGGTGCCGGTGAGGACCGGGTGCAGGCGGGTCTCGACGAGGCGGATCACAGGCGCCATGCCCAGTGTGGAGAGCTTGTCGGCGAAGGCTGCCAGTCCGAACGCATAGGCCTGGATGACATCGCGGCGGGCTCCGAGATCACCGAGGACAGGGGCCCCGGAGGCCAGGCTCAGGGCGGTGACCACGGTCCACGGTCCGGGCAGGGAGACCTGGACCTGACCGGTGTAGCCGTCACCGTACTCGGCGATGGCGTCGAAGGCCTCGCTGAGTGCAGAGGATTCGAGTCGTTCGTCGCGACCCGCTGCGCTCGTCAGGCGCCAACCGAAGGACGCTCGGTCGACGTGAAGGTCGGTGAGCAGACCGACAGCTCGCCCGATCGCGTCTGCGCCCCACCGGTCCTCGGCCCGGTGAGCATTCAGCGGTACGGGCGGCAGCTGCTCGCCGAGGTGATCAAACGCCGCTGCGGCCGCCTCACGGACGGGGCTGTTCGCGATGTAGCCGGCGGCCCCGGACAGGGAACCAGCTTCGGCCTCGGGCCGGGGGCCGGGGATCCAGATGCCGGTGGTCGTTCCCGCGGGTGCGAGGTTGGCAGGGGTTTCGGTCGGTTCAGCCATGGTTGCGGCTGTGTGGGATTCCGAAGACGTCGGCATAGAACCCGAACTCGCTTTCCAGGGAATCGATGATGGTTTCAGCTCGGACGAACCCGTGGGATTCGCCCTTGTACAGACGGTAAATGTACTCCACTCCGGTCAATTCCAAGGTATCGACGAATTCCTGGGCCTGACTGGGTGGGACGATCGGGTCGCGATCGCCTTGCATGATGGCCACGGGGACAGTGATGTGCGTTGTACGTCGAATCGGTGACCGGGTGATGTAGGCGTCCTGGGCCTCCGGCCAGGGGCCGACCAGTCCGTCGATGTAGTGCTTCTCGAAGTCGTGGGTGTCCACGACGAAGCGCATCAGGTCGGTGACCCCGAAGTAGGAGGTGCCGCAGGCGAAGGTCTCTGAGGAGGCCAACGCGGTCAGCACCGTCCACCCGCCTGAGGAGGCTCCGGAGATCGCAATCCGGTGGGGGTCGGCCAGCCCTTCAGCCACCAATGCGTCGACCGCGGCCAGGGTGTCGGAGACGTCGACGATGCCCCATTGGCCGCGCAGACGGTTGCGCCAGGCCCTGCCGTAGCCGGTCGAACCGCCGTAGTTGACCTCCATCACCCCGATGCCTCGGGATGTGAAGTAGCTGAACCGGGCGGACATGTCGGGGGTCGCTTGACCTGTCGGTCCTCCGTGGATGGAGATCACGTAGGGCGGGCGTTCGCTCTCAAGGGCGGTGAATCGTGGGTTGTGCGGCGGGTGGATGACGACAGGGACGCCGCCGAGCTCTCGCGTTCGAGGCCGCGAGCAGTAATCCTGGTGTGCGTCGAGGCGTTCCTGGGCGATCTCGATGAAGGTGCCGGTGGCCCGGTCCACGG
The DNA here is from genome assembly GCF_900169365.1 of Brevibacterium sp. 239c. GTDB lineage: Bacteria > Actinomycetota > Actinomycetes > Actinomycetales > Brevibacteriaceae > Brevibacterium. The sequence goes on along the minus strand of NZ_FXZH01000018.1, from coordinate 34,395 downwards.
CGTAGAGGGCACCGGTCGAGTCCGCGGACTTCGCGGTCAGGAGAATATGGCTGTGGCTCAAGTCGTGGAGTTCGAGGCTGCCGAACGGCTCTCCCGGTGCGGTGATCTCTTCGAAGTCACTGCTGAGGACGTCGTTGCCCGACCGTGGGAGTCGTGTTCTGACGAGGGAAGAGGTCGCTGACTGGGAGTGGGCCCAGATCTCCTCGTCATCATTCAGATGCCAGATCGCTCCCAGCTGCCAGAGTGGGCCGCCGATCTCGCTGCCGGTGTCGAGGAGCGGTCGCAGAGCGGTGACGTCGAGCTCATCAGCGAATTCGCTTGTCCGCGTGGAGTCCTTGAACTTATCCGTGGAGTCTGTGCTCGTCTGCCTGGACTCTTTGGCAGCCCGGCGGTCGCGCACCAGACAGTCGATCGGTTCGAAGTCCAATGAGTACAGGGCCCAGTGACCGTTTTGGTCCGAGCTCACAATGAGCGAGGAGTCCGAGGTGAATTCGGGTTGCAGGAGCGATATATCGTGTCCGCGCATGACGCCGGCGACGGGAGTGTCTTGGGTGCGAACGTCGATGAGCCACAGGTTCGTCTGGTCCCAGGGCATGTTGGGATGTTCCCAGCCGATGAACGCCAGTGTCGAACCATCTGGTGACAGGCGGGGCCACGCCATGAAGTAGGAATGGCGTGAGAGCACATTCGTCGTCCCGTGCCTGGTGATCAGGACGATGGCTCGTTCTCTGCGGGTGGACCGGCAGTCCTCGCGCACACACAGCAGACCCCAGCGGGTCATCGTCAGGTCGCCGTACCGGATGCGGCCGGAAGTATCAGGGGTCAGGGCGTGCGGAGATCGGCCTGGAATGATCTGCCAGATCCGCTGGTCTGAGGCGTTGACGAAGTAGATGACATCGCTGTTGGGATCCAGTGCCCATGCGCCTCCCCCGTATTCGTGGACCGAGGACCTGATGTTGAAGTCTGCGGGCAGCACCTGCTCCTTCAGCCCCGGATGTGACAGTGACGTCCGGATAAGGCCTGTGCGCGAATTCTCCGTTGGGACCTTCGTGGAGAAGTAGATGTGCTCACCACGGAATGCGGCATCGAAGATCGGTGCGGAGCCCGCAGCCACCTCCGCCGCGCTCAGCGGAGACGACCAGGTTCCGAAAGGTGCCGTGACGACATCTTGGGGAAATTCCTTCATACCCCCAGGTTAACGCAGGGGCGAAGACCACAGCTCAGACGCTGCAGCAGTCTTTGCCCGCAGACGCCGAGCCGGACGAATCGTCCTCAGACGCCGAGGCGGTCCTTGGCTGTCACGTCGATGGTGGCCTGCCCGAGAACCCGGGTTCCACGGTAGATGACCATGGTTTGCCCGGGAGCAACGCCGGAGAGTTCCTCATCGACGTCGATGTGCATGAGCTGCCCGGCAGGTCGTGCGGCCGGAACCTCGACCTCATCGACGATCGGGTTGACTTCATGTTCGGGCGCCTCGGAGATGTAGTCGCCGAGCCACGCCCTGGCCGGAACCGGGTCACTGTGCGCCCGGATCTGGACCTCGCAGTCGATGGCGGTTGCAGGTTCGGTGCCGATATCGGCCGGTGCCGGACCGGCCCAGGTGGTTCGGATGCCGGTCAGGTGAGAGACCCCGAGATCACTGCGGGAGCCGACCGTGACCGTGTTCGAGGCCGGGTCGAGGCCGGTGACGAAGCGCGGCTGACCATCGGCGGCGGGCTTCTGGATGCCCAGGCCCTTTCTCTGGCCGATGGTGTAGGTCATCGCACCATCGTGTTCGCCCAGGGTTTCACCTTCGGCGTCCTTGATGAGGCCCGGACGCATGGGGATCTTGTCCGCCAGCCACGCCTTCGTATCGCCGTCGGGGATGAAGCAGATGTCGTAGGAGTCAGGCTTGTTGGCCACGGAGAACCCACGCTCGGCCGCCTCGGCGCGGACTTCCGCCTTCGATGCGGTGGCGCCGATCGGGAAATAGCAGTGTTCGAGCTGATCGCCGGAGAGTACGCCGAGGACATAGGACTGATCCTTCGCGAGGTCCTCTCCGCGGTGAAGTTCGGGGAGTCCGTTCTCGTCGCGCAGCACCTCGGCGTAATGGCCTGTGGCGATGGCGTCGAAGCCCAGTGCCAGGGCACGATCGAGGAGGGCCGCGAACTTGATGCGCTCATTGCAGCGCATGCACGGGTTGGGTGTGCGCCCGGCCGCGTATTCGGCGATGAAGTCATCGACGATGTCCTCTTTGAACCTCTCGGAGAAGTCCCACACGTAGAACGGGATGTCGAGCATTCCGGCCACACGGTGGGCGTCCCGGGAGTCTTCGATGGTGCAGCAGCCGCGTGAACCAGTGCGCAGGGTTCCGGGCATGCGGGACAGGGCGAGGTGGACTCCGACGACTTCGTGGCCTGCGTCGACGGCGCGTGCTGCGGCGACTGATGAGTCGACTCCGCCGGACATGGCGACGAGAATTTTCATGATGCTCCTTGCATCCAGCGTGGAGTGGCCGAGACCATTCCAGCCTGGTGTGCTTGTTCGACGACTTCGGGCAGAACCTCGAGAAGGCGATCGACTTCGTCTTCGGTCGAGTCGTGGCCGAGGCTGAATCGTTGTGCTGATCTGGCGACGTCCTCATTCATGCCGCAGGCCAGCAGCACGTGGGAGGGACGGGAGACCCCGGCCGAGCAGGCTGAGCCCGTTGAGGTCGCCAGTCCTCTCGCATCGAGGCCGAAGAGCAGGGAATCGCCTTCACACCCGGAGAATGTGAAGTGCGCGTTCGCGGGGAGTCTGCCTCCACCTCGGCGACCGGAGAGGGTGGCGCCCTGAATCGTGTCCTCTATGCCGGAGATGAGCCGGTCGCGCAGGAATGAGAAGCGGGCGGCTCGGGCGTCGATATCGGCAGTGGCGAGGTCCACGGCCTTCGCGAAGGCCACAGCACCGGCCACGTCGAGTGTGCCGGACCGGACTCCACGTTCCTGTCCCCCACCGTGGAGGATGGGCGCAGGAACGGCGGCGCGGTCGAGCAGCAGTGCGCCGATGCCCACGGGCCCGCCGATCTTGTGGGCGGTGATCGACATGGCGGTCGCGCCGAGCTCGGCGAAGTTCAGCGGGATCTGGCCCAGTGCCTGCACGGCGTCGATGTGGAAGGGAACACCAAGATCTTTGGCACACGAGCCGATTTCGGCGATCGGCTGGAGGGTGCCGATCTCATTGTTCGCGGCCATGATGGAGATGAGAGCGGTGCGCTCGGGGGCGTGGCGCAGTTCGGTCAGGGCGGCATCGAGATCGAGGTGGCCTTCTTCGTCAACGTCGAGGTAGACGATTTCGGCACCCTGAGTGCCCAGCCACTCCACCGAGTCGAGGATCGCATGATGCTCGATCGTCGTTGTGAGCACGCGCGGGCGAACCGGTGCTTCGAAGGTGGAGTCGTTGCGGGCCAGGTAGAGGCCCTTGAGTGCGAAGTTATCGGCTTCTGTGCCGCCGGAAGTGAAGATGACCTCGGATGATGTGGCTGCGCCGACGCCACGGGCGATGTCCTCGCGGGCGGTCTCGATACGCATCCGCGCGGCCTGACCCACGGTGTGCAGAGCCGAGGGATTGGCCCGTCGGCTCAGTTCGTCGGTGTAGACGTCGAGCACCTCTGCCGGCATCGGCGAGGTGGCTGCGTGGTCAAGGTAAATCGGCACTCTCCCTATTTTAGGTCGTGATCGGCACTTCGGCCAGGATCAGTGCCGCATCTCATAGTCACTGCCGGACCGACTGTCGGCGGAGCTGCGGCTCGCGTTTGAACTGTCCGGTCAGGGCAAGAACGATGACGACGATGCCGATGACGATCCAGCCGGAGACACCGAGCGGATTGACCAGAGGAAGATTCGCGGAGTCGCCCGCCGTACCTACGAGGAAGACGAGGTTGCCCGAAGCATTGAGTGAGCCGTGACCAATGACGGCGGGCCAGATGGACCCGGTGCGCAGACGAAGCCAGCCGAAGAGCACTCCCCAGGCGATGCAACCGCCGGTCATCAGCAGCACGCCCCAGATGTTCGGCTCATCGAAGTTCTGGCCCAGAAGGATGATCGGCGAATGTCACAACCCCCAGATGGCCCCGCTGAGCAGCAGTGCCGGCCAGGTTCCCAGTGGCCGCAATGCGGGCAACAGCCAGCCCCGCCAGCCTGCTTCCTCAGCGAAGGCCGGCAGCGCGTTGAAGACCGACGCCAGTGGAATGACCGCCACCGAAGCCAGGGCAATCGGCCGCAGCATGGACTCTTCGATACGGGCATCGAGCGTCTCTTGGAAGCCGGAGAAGTGAACGAGATCGAGGTGGATCCACCCGAAGAGGGCCGAGATGGCGATGCATGCAAACACCAGCACCATGGGCGCCACCGTCATGATGACCGCGAACCAGACGACTCGCTTGGCGGGCCGCAGCGGCCACAGGCCAAGGAACCGTGCCCACTCGCGACGGGGCACCTTCATGACGAACACCACGACCGCTGCTGCAATGAGCGGAGTGAACATCGTAACCACCGGCAATATGCGGTTGAACAGAGCCGATGCCTGGCTGTCCCCTGAGGCCAGCCAGAGAGGCATGCTCACCAGCCAGGCAAGTCCGAAGGAGACGGCGACGAAGGTGACCAACGCGGCCCAAGGAACTCTGCGCAGGCGGTCCCCACGGTCCATTACTGTCGAGGTGCGTGGGAAGAAGTCATCGAAGGTGTCAGGCATATGCTCCGACAGTATCAACAACATCTATTGTTCTACAGGTCCGTGGAATCTGGGCGCGGACTCTCTTCGCGCACAGTTGAGTGCTCTGTTGCGCACCGTTGAGTGCTTAGGAGTGCTCCGGTGACAGTTCTTAGTCCGGTGCCGACTAAACTGGGTCGGGTGTTCACCGTTTTCACCATCGTGCTCTATGCCGTCTCCGCCGTTCTGGCCATCTGGTCGATCGTCGAAACCATCCGCAACAGACCCGCCGGCAAACTGCTGCTCGGCGCGACTGCACTGCTTCTGCTGCTGCTCATCGTGCAGCTGGTGCTCTCGATCGCCACGTTCGGGTCGACCCACGGCGTCGATCCGCTCTTGTACTTCGGCTACGTCATCACCGCGATCCTCGTCATCGCCTTGGCTGGTTTCTGGGCGTTCGCGGAACTGAGCAGATGGGGGCCGGGCGTGCTCGCAGCAGCAGGACTGACGGTGATCGTCATGATCGAGAGATTGGACCAGATTTGGCACTGAAGAAGCGACACGACGGTGGCGGTGTCCGCTTAGCGGCCGCCTCGGCGAAGAAGGACCGCGCCGCGAAACGCAATCGCTCACCGTATTCGGCGATGCACACCGGCCCGGGCCGGGCACTGACTGCCGTCTACGGAGTCTTCGCTCTATCGGCCACAGCTCGCGCGGGCTATCAGGTCATCCGCGAGTTCGACGTGGCACCGGTCGCGTATTCGCTGTCCGTGATCGCCGCGATCATCTACATCGTGGCCACAATCTGCCTGGTCATCGGCAACCGCATCTCGCACCGGATTGCGATCGGCGCCTGCGTGATCGAGTTCGTGGGCGTCATCGTCGTCGGCATCCTCAGCTTCACCCATCCGGAAGACTTCGCGAAGCCCTCCGTGTGGTCGTCCTTCGGCAGCGGCTACGGGTTCATCCCGCTCATCCTGCCGCTCGTCGGACTCTGGTGGCTCTCCCTCGTGGGCCGCAGAATCCGCGCCAGCTGAGGTCACACCGACCGAGGCCGCACCAGCGAAGACCACCCAAATTGAAAAGTCAGGCCCAACCGCGGCGGGGCCTGACTGTCAATTGATGCGTGAGTCTCACTCGATGTACGAGACTGTCACTCGATGTGTGAGGACAGCACGTTCCAGTCGGTGGACACGGCGCTCAGCTCATCCTTGGTCTTCATCAGCACATACGGATGGGCGGTGTCGACCTTGACGGTGTTGCCGTCCTTGTCGTTAGTCTTCACTGCCTCGATGGTGTCACCCAGGTCGACCGAATAGTCGTCGGGGACCTTGATCGTCAGGGTGCAGCGGACCTCGCCCATCCCGATGGCGCCGTGCTCGGTGCTCAGGGTCATCGAGGTGAAGTCGAGCTTCTCGTAGGGTTTGCAGGAGATATCGACCTTGTCGAATCCGGAGTCCTTACCCCGCAGGTCGCCCAGGTAGCCCCTGAAATCCTTGAACCCGCCTTCTTTCAGCCCCTTGGCATCGGCCTTATCGGCCTTGCCGTCGGCGAGGAATTTCGAGACCTGGTCCGCGGTCTTCGTCATCTCATCGTCGAATCCCTTGGGCCCGGGCTTGACTGCCCCGTGTCCGTCGGCCATGAGCGTCGGCGTCTGATCGGTCGGGATGTAGGAGGCGGTGCGCACGATCGGATCCGCCGCCGCCGATTCCCGGGTCGCGAGCTGGACCTGTGTGAGCTTCTTATCACCGTCGGAGGTGCCGAAGGCGTAGAACCACATCGGGTACTCGGTGAAGCTCGGGCTACCGGCGACGACCTCGCTGAAATTCGGTGCCCGCAGCTTCTGCTTAGCCTTCTTCGCGATCTGCATCTGGGCGCGGGTCCGATCGATCAGGGGTTCGCCCTGAATCTTCTCGAGGTCGGTGCCTCCGTCGTCGAGGATCTTATCGAGCGACTCGGTGTAGTCGGTCATGAATTTCCCGGCCTCACCCGGGCGCATCGCCGTGCGCTCGTAGGGCGTGATCTCAGGGCTGTGCGGCTGCGCCACGGGCAGCGCACTGCATCCGCTCAAGGCCATTCCCGTCGTCAGGCTCAACGCTGTGACCGAGCGCAGTGAGCGCCTGCCTCGTGTGTTCCTCCGCCGAGGTGGCTCTGCCTTCGCCTCATCAGGGTTCTTCACGAGGCGGGAGCTTCGCACCCGACCGGTGCCCGTCGTGTAATCCTGTGCGTTCGCCCCAGCGCCGAGGCCGGCCCCTGGACCCGCCCCGCGGTCAGTCTTTCGCGCGACCGGCTTCTTCTCCGGTCGGATCCGGCAATTGAACCAGCGCAGGAAGAAGTAGGCCGCGAATCCGGCGAAGATGATGCCCAATGCGATGCCGAGCAGGCTCAATGCCAGGACTCCCTCCACACGCATCTTCAGCGAGACCGTGGTTCCATCGAGATTCTCGCCCTTGTCTGCGGCGGAGATGACGAGCACCTGCGGGTCGGCGTCGAGGTCGAAGGTCTTCGCGACCTTCTCCCCTGTGTCCTTGCTGGTCCACCAGTCCCTGTCTGTCAGCGTCGCTTCGGGAGCGGCGTCGCCGGGGATGAATCGGTGCTCGAGAGTGTTCGGGAACTCGACGTTGCTGATCTGCTCCTGTGCCACACCATCGAGGATGCTGTCAGTGTCGACGCCGTTGGCGGTGCCGACGAACAGCTTCTTACCGTCGGCATTCGCGGCCTCAACGGTGACGCTGGTGCCCGAATAGGGAACGATCGCCTCGTCGAGGACGACGGCATAGGCGCCGTCCTTGACCTTGAAGGCGTCGGTCTCGGTGACCTCGTCGGTGCCGACGACGGACAGCGCTGAGATCACCAGTACTGCCACGATCACCGCTGCGACCGCGAACAGAATGGCTGTGGTGAGACGGACTCTCTGGTTCAGAACAAGGCCCTCATCAATGCTGTGCGTGCCTTGGTCACGGCCGGATCATCCGCGCCCAGGACTTCGAAGAGTTCGAGAACCCGCAGACGCAGCGCTTCCTTCTCATCGCCTGCGCTGACGCGGATCAGAGAGATCAGTCGATTGAAGGCACTGCTCGGGTTGCCTCCCACGATCTCTGCATCGGCAGCCGCCTTGGCCGCTTCGGCGTCCTTCGGATTCGCATCGGCGGTGGCAATGAGCTGCTGAGGATCGGCATCGATGAGGCGACGCCCCAGTCCGGCTCTGGCCAGACCGGATTTCGCTTCCTCATCTGCCGGCGATGTGGCCAGGGCAGCTTTGAACAGGGATTCGGCTGTGTCGAAGTCTCCCTGGCTCAGGGCCTCTTCTGCCTCGGGGTGGGCGGGGCCCGCTGGTTCCTGCTCGGCTCCGGCAACCACAGCATGACCGGTGACACCGTTCTCGCCGGCCAGCTTCAGCAGCTCATCGAAGTAGGCCTTCACCTGCGGCTCGGGCAGCATACTTTGGAACAGAGGTACGGGCTGGCCCTTGACGATGGCGATGACGTTCGGGATCGACTCGACGCCGAAGGCCTGCTGCAGGCGCGGATTGGCGTCGAGATCGACGCGTGCCAGGACCAGCCGACCGCCGAAGGACTCGACGAGGCGTGCGATGACCGGAGAGAGCTGTTTGCTCTCCTCGCTGCGATCAGCCCACAGGTCAATGACAATGGGAACCCGGTCAGAGATCGCGATGACGTCGTTGAAGCTGGCCTCGTCGACGTCGAATACCAAGGCCGGTACTGGAACCGCACTCGGGTCCGCCGCTGCGTTGGCAACCTGCCCCGGTCCACCGCGCTGCTCCTCGTGCGGCAGATTCTTGCTGCGCACCGCGGACAGGTCGAGTCCCTGGTTCGGCTGTGCGTTGTCCTGCGAGGGATCCATTGACACGTGGTCTCCTTTGTTGCGGGAAGTGCGAATTCGTACGGTGCGTGGTGCGTATCCGTCGGGAATCCTACAGTGCTGAGGTCCGTCGGGAATTCTTAAGCTCCGACGGTGCTGATGACATCCAGCATAGAACGTATCAACACCGCCGGGCCCGCGACTATTTCAAACTGCGGCCCTGCGACTATTCAGCCTCGGGACCAGCCGACTATTCTAAGCCCGGGCTATTTCAGTTCGACGCCGCTGAGAGTCTCCAGGCCGCCGATGAGGCGGACCTTGCCATCCTTGGGCACGAGGAACGTCAGGACCTGGGTTGTCTTCGTCGTCACCGGCTTCTGGGTGCTGTCGGATCCGGTCAGCTCCTTCTGCGGGGTGGACAGAGTCAGGGTTCCGGTGCGTCCGTCAACGGATTCCGGAGAGATCGTGGACTCGGCCTCGACGACTCCGGTGACGACGGCGGCGTCTCCGGCAGTCCCCTGCGCGACGATCTCCTTGCCCGGGGTGTACTTGTAGTCGACCTCGGCCTTGCCGTCTTCGGCACTCTTCTTCTGTGCTGCCTGGTTCTTCCAGATCGACTTCGAGAAGTCATCGGCCTCGAACTTCTTGGCTTCCTTCGAGTCCTTCCCCGAACCCAGCGCCTTGGCGTAGTCGGAGACTGCCTTCTCCGGGGTCGTCACGAAGTCCTTGGTCTTCGGATCAAGGAGTGCCGATCCCTGTCGGGAGTCGGGAATATCCGGAAGTTTGGTGCCCGGGACCAACTGGGTCTGTGACCACAGTTTGTAGTCAGAGCGCGGATCTTCCTGGGTCAGGACGAGGAGCTGGGTGTCATTGCCCGCCGAGGTGATGAGGCTGGTCATGCGCGGCCAAGAATCGGTGGCCGCGGTGTAGTTGACGACGACCTTCTCTTTGGCCACTGCCGGCGGCAGCTTCTGCTTCTCGACCTTCTCCTGCACCTTGTAGGCGTCTTCGCGCTGCTGCAGGGCAGGCCCGGTTGCACGCTTCTTCAGCTTGGCGCTGTCAGTCTTCTTATCCGCAGCCTTGATGTCGTCGGCCACGGAGTCGAGGATTCGTTTGGCCTGGTCGTCGTTGACGCCGGCTGCTGCAGTGCTCGGGGCCTCCGAGGGCTCAGGCTTGGGCAGCTCTTCAGGTCCGCAGGCGCTCAGAGCCAGCACCGGCACGATCGCGAATGCGGTTCCGTATTCCGCCAGTTTGCGGCGACGTTCCTGGCGGGCCGTGCGCCGATTCTTCTCCTTCTTCGCGCTCTTGCGGTTGAAGAAGAGAACGACGATGCCGCCGACGATCAGTGCCCCGCCGATGATCATCAGGGGGATGGCCCAAGGGGTCTCCGCGTGGTTGGGCCAGGAGATGGTGACGGTCTTGACGTCGCCTGGTTCACCGCTGCCGGCGATGAGGAAGCCTGTCCGGTTCGCATCATCGGTCCAGTCGAGCTTGACCGAGTCTGCTCCGGTGACTTCAGCGGTCCAGAGGTCGGCTCCGGCCGGGCTGGGCATCTTGGCATCGCCGTTTTCGGGCTTCACGGTCAGTCCGCCATCGGGTGCCAGTCCCGTCACGTGTGCGACTGGGGAGTTTCCGGTCCAGGCGTCGACGTTTTCGATCGGGGCCTGAGCGATCGTCAGATCACCGGAGCCCTTGGCTTCGAGGGTCGCGGGGGTTTCGTAGAGATTGAGCATTCCGGGGTCGACGACGACAGCCGGTGTGTCTGCATCGATCTCTGTGGTCGCGGTGATCTGGTCGTCCGGCGCCCACAGGGTCTTCTGCAGAATTCCGAGGCCTCCGACAACGACACCCACCACCATGAGAATCACAGCAAGTGTGTAGCGCACGTACGAACCCTTCCCTCAACAAAGTCTCTTCTGGTCCCACGTTGACCCGTGGGACAGTCCAAGTTTAAGTCACTGCGCGCGTATTGTTTTTGTGCGTGTACTCAGCGTGTGTCGGTGCGCACAGCGAAGCGAGATGCCCACGGCCCACGCTCTGCTTTAAGCTGGGCTGGTGAGCAACGACAAAATTGTGTGGATCGACTGTGAAATGACCGGCCTCGACGAAGTCAGGGACGAGCTCATCGAAGTGGCGGCTGTGATCACCGACTTCGACCTCAATCCCCTTGACGAGGGCATCGACATCGTCATCAAGCCCTCCGCTGCGGCGTTGGAGAACATGAACGACTTCGTCACCCAGATGCATACGAGTTCGGGACTCATCACCGAACTCGATGCGGGAACGACGGTCGCCGACGCGCAGGCTCGGGTGCTCGAGTACATCAAACAGCATGTCCCGGAGGCCGGCAAGGCACCATTGGGCGGCAATTCCGTGGGCACGGACAAGGTGTTCCTCACGAAGCAGATGCCTGAGCTCGTCGATCACCTCCACTACCGGATCATCGATGTGTCCTCGATCAAGGAACTGAGCAAGCAGTGGTTCCCCCGCGCCTACTTCCAGTCCCCGGAGAAGCACGGCGGCCACCGTGCCCTCGGCGACATCCTCGACTCGATCATGGAGCTCCAGTACTACCGGAAGGCCGTCTTCTCAGCTGAGGGGCCGACGTCAGAAGAGGCGAAGTCCATTGCCGCCGAGGTGGGGTCACATATCTCGCGCTGAGCCGGCATCGCAGCGCTCCCGCACCGATTTAAGAAAACCGCGCAATGCGCCGTTTTCTTCGTACTTGTGAAATGATGACTTCATCATGCCACTAAATCACATGCAGCGGCCTCTGTATGAGGTCAAAGCGAACCTGTTCAAGGGCCTGGCCCACCCGTATCGAATCCGGATCCTCGAGCTCCTCGCCGGTGCTCCGGAGGTCAGTGTCACCGATCTGCAGGCCGAGACCGAGCTCGAAGCCTCCCATCTGTCCCAGCATCTTGCCGTTCTGCGCCGACACCGCCTGGTCGAATCCGAGCGTCGGGCCAGCCATGTCTACTACCGCCTTGCCGACCGGCGCACCGCCGAACTGCTCTCCGTGGCCAGGTCGCTGCTGCTGTCGATGCTCGAAGACGATGGGGGCCGCTTAGCCCAGGCCCAGACGCTGCCGCAGATTCCAGGTGGCCCTGCAGCTGTGGACAACGCCGCGACTGCGGGCAGCACCGCGGCCACGGGCGAGCCCACGTCATGACTTCGCCTACCACCACCTCGGCGACCCTGCGGGCCGCTTTCCAGCGGGTGCGTTCTCTGCTGCCGGGCGTCTCCGACTACAGCGAGACCCGCCGTTCCTGGCCCAAGGACCTCGTTGCCGGTGTCACCGTCGGCATCGTCGCCCTTCCGCTGGCGCTCGGCTTCGGTGTGAGTTCGGGCCTCACGGCGGAGCAGGGCCTGATCACTGCCATCGTGGCGGGGTTGCTCGCTGCGGTCTTCGGTGGCTCGCATGTCCAGATCTCGGGACCCACCGGTGCCATGGCGGTCGTGCTCGTGCCCATCGTCGCCTCTCAGGGCGCCGAGGCTGTGGTGGTGGTGACGCTCATCGCCGGGATCATCGTCGTGGCGGCCGGGCTGCTGCGTCTGGGGCGCGCGGTCTCATTCATTCCCTGGCCGGTGATCGAGGGGTTCACCCTGGGCATAGCCTCCATCATCTTCTTGCAGCAGGTCCCGTTCGTCACCACGCCGGCAGATTCGCGGCCCGGTGAGCACAGTACGAATGCGCTCGTCGCGGCCGCTCAGCTCATCGGCGAGGCTGACTGGTCCTATCTGCCCTATTCTCTGACGGCGGTCGCGATCGTCGTCGTGTGCATGGTCCTGGCACCGAAGATCCACTCCTCGATCCCGGGTTCGCTCGTCGGCATCGTCATCGCCACGGTCCTCGCCGCTCTCGTGCCCAATCCTCTGGCGACCATCGGAGCGATTCCACGCTCGCTGCCCCTGCCCTCTGTCCCGGCCATCGACCTCGGTGCCATCGGTGGGCTGCTGCCGGCGGCGGGGACGATCGCGGCGCTGGCCGCGATCGAATCGCTGCTCTCGGCACGGGTGGCCTCCTCGATGTCGGATGCGGGCGCCTACCGTCCAGATCGGGAGTTGGTCGGACAGGGCATTGCGTCCATCGGCTCCTCACTCTTCGGCGGCATGCCCGCCACGGGTGCGATCGCTCGCACCTCGGTCAATATCCGGGCCGGTGGTCGCACCAGGCTGGCATCGATCGTCCACGCCCTCGTTCTGCTGGCCATCGTCCTCGCCGCGGCCGCGCCGGTAGGCCAGATTCCCCTCGCGGCACTGGGCGGAGTCCTCTTCGTCACCGCGGTGCGAATGGTTCATCTGACCACGGTGCGTGCCATCATGCGCTCCACGCGTTCCGATGCCGCAGGCTTCGTCATCACCGCGCTGATCACGATCTCCTTCGATCTCATCATCGCCGTCGGAATCGGCATGGTGGTGGCCGCTGCCTTCGCGCTGCGCAATCTGTCCCGGACGACAGGAGTGACGATCGAAGAGGTCTCCGCTGGAGAGGACACGCAGCCCGGCGACGACTCGATCTCGATCGTGCGCTTCGATGGGCCGCTGTTCTTCGCCTCCTCCGATCGGGTCTTCGACGAGGTCATGGAACTCGACGGGATCCTCGTCGTGATTCTGCGGATGTCTCAGCTCGAACTCGTCGATGCCTCCGGTGCACGCATCCTCGCCGAGGTGGTCCACACCTTCGAACGCCGCGGAATCACGGTGCTCATCAAGGGCGTCAAGGACGCCCACGTCGATCTGTTTCGGCACGTCGGTGTCCTCGGTGCGCTCAGGGACAAAAGGCACCTCTTCGATGACCTGCCCTGTGCGATCGAGCATGCCCGCTCCCACGTGGAGAGGGCCTCAACTCGACGCTGATACGAGGCTGGCTCGAAGTTGCCTCGATGCTGATTCGACGCTGTCTCGAGTCAGACCCAACGCTGGTCCGACGCTCAGCTGGCCTTCTTGGCCGGCTGGGCAAAGATCGTGGCCGGGAAGGCACCCGACTGGGCCAGGACTTTGATCAGGCTGCGGCTCGGAGACACGAGTGCCTCGATCTCCTCATCACTGAGTGCTGACCAGGCGGCGGCGACCGTGCCGTCGGTGAGCTGCTCGACCTGTTCCTTGAGATCGCGGCCGGCATCGGTGATGGCCGGCAGGTCGAAGCCGCGCTCGTCGGCATCGACGGTGATGAGTCCGGCTTCGGCCAGGCGCGTCTGCGCGCTCTTCCATTCCTCATCGGTGAATCCACGGGTCTTCTGCGCCGCACGCGGCTTGAACGAGGCGCCCGTGGCGACATCGAGCATGAGTGCGTCGATGCCTGGAACACCTGCCGTCACGAGCGAGGCCACATGGCCGTCTCCCCGAAATTCTCGGGCAATCGTCGCCACGTCCCATAGCTGCTCGAACGCGGTGTTGGCCGTGTGCGCGGAGACTGCGTCCGCTGTGGCCTGGGCCAACACCCGACCCGAGAAGTCCATATTCGCCAGCACCGGCGTCATGGCTGTGGCCAGCTCCGTGGCCGCCTCGGTGAGCAGGGCTATGTCCTCGCGGGATTCGAAGAGTTCGGCCATGAAGACGGCCACCGCATCGAAGCGAGCTTGGACCATGGTTTCCGGTGAGACCTTCTCCCACAGCTTCGGGAACTGGTCTGAGAGGAAGGCGTGTGAGTAGTTGTAGTAGGCGGCGCTGACGACCCCGGCGTTCACGCGACCCAAGGGCGCCGACCGTGCCGCCAGGGTCCCTTCGACTCCGGTTTCGAGTCCGTGTTTGGCATATTCCTGCCCCACGGTCTCGGAGAAGTACATGGCCGAGTGGAATGAGTTGAGACGCGAAGAGACGGTCCTGATGTTCTGTGTGCGTGAAGGGTTCATGGTGCCAATCCTAGGGTCAGGTTCCTGTTGTGCTGGTCATGTTCGTGCCGCACCGATGTCGGTGGTGCTGGCGAACCAGTGAATATGGGCCGCGCATTCGCGCCGCGCCCGGTCAGCATCGCCGGTCAGAATGGCGTCGAGGAGACCGGCGTGTTGTTTCGTAAGTTCGGCTTGCACCCAGGCCCAGTCTTGGGTCGCGGCGGCCGCCGACGAGACATAGTCGATGATGCTGCTCGAGAGTGAGGCGAGGATGATGTCGGTGACCGGGTTGCCTGCGGCAGCGCACAGTTCACGGTGGAATCGGGCGTCGAGATCGTGGAAGGATTCCTTGACGATGCCGGGTTCGCGCATCTTAGCCAGGAGCTCATCCGCTCGCTTGAGGTGGGCCTCACCCAGTCCCCCATTTGGGACGATTGCCCCGGCCTCATCGTGACCGGCAGCGACAGCTTCTGCGGCGGTGGCGACCGCATCGGATTCGAGAACGACTCGTGTCGTCAGCACATCCGCAGGGGCGATATGTCGGGCCGAGACGTGCAGCTTCAGGGCCCGTGACAGGCCGACCGAGGGCTCGGAGACGATGACCGATCCGGCTCCTGGCCCCGATCCGACGCCGGAGCGGATGAGGCCGACGGCGTCGAGGATGCGGATGGCTTCGCGCACACTGGAGCGCGAAACGCCGAAGCGCTCGGCCAGGCTCCGCTCCCCCGGCAGCCGGTCGCCCAGGGTGAGGCTGCCGTCGAGGAACGCACGCTCGATTCCGGCAAGCACTATTTCATAAGCCTTATTCATCGTAATTGTCTTTTCGCCGTCCGTGAGTCAGTCAGAAGGCCCGGCATCTGCGCGGTGCCGATGTCACCAGCACCGAGGTCTTTGCTGGAACTTTCCTCTATGATATGGTCTGACCACATTTGTGACAAGAACCACTTCCGTCGCATTCGATCGACCTCCGCCCAGAGGCCATGCCCCGGATCCGATTCTTGGCGCTGCAGGCAACTCGGCTTGGAGGTCAGATGAAGATTGCACTGTTCGCCACGTGCATCGTCGATGCCATGTACCCGGAGGTCGCTCAGGCGACCGTGACGATTCTGCGCAGACTCGGACATCAGGTGATCTTCCCCGAAGGCCAGTCCTGTTGCGGTCAGATGCACATCAACTCCGGCAAGTTCGCGCAGGCCGAACCGGTCATCGCCAACCACGTTCGGGCTTTCACCGACACCGAATGGGACGTCGCCGTCGCCCCTTCCGCCTCCTGTGTGGCCTCGCTGGGACACCAACAGCCCATGGTCGCCAGCCGGATGGGCAACGATGCCCTGGCCTCGGAAGCCGCCGAAGTGGCCGGACGCACCTATGAACTCTCCCAGTTCCTCACCGATGTCCAAGGCGTCACGGATGCCGCAGCGGACCTCGGATCGTATTTCCCCCACCGCGTGACCTACCACCCCTCATGCCACGGGATGCGCCTGCTGCGTCTCGGTGATCGGCAGTCCGATCTGCTGCGCTCCGTCGAGGGCATCGACTACGTCGAACTTCCGCTCGCGGACTCGTGCTGTGGCTTCGGAGGGACGTTCTCGGTGAAGAACCCGGAGGTCTCCTCGGCGATGCTCGCCGATAAGATCCGCACCGTCCAGTCGACCGGCGCCGAGGTCTGCACCGGCGGAGACGCGTCCTGTCTCCTGCACATGGGCGGCGGAATGTCCCGCTTCCAACGCACCGGGAATTTCGAGGGCACCCCAGACGTCACGGCCGTGCATGTGAAGCACACGAGCTCAAACGATCCGTGCGATGACAATACGGACCACCTCACGGCTGTCGTCGGCGCCGGTGGCGATGACCACCTGGGCTCGAGCGGAGACAGCACGCGCCCGACGGAGCCGAGCAAAGTCCAGTCGGGTCTGCGAGTCGGGCAGTCCACGGTCCACCTGGCTCGGATCCTCGCTTCGACCAAGGAGGACCCATTGCGTGTCCAAAGTGAAGGAGCAACCGTGAGTGGAGGGAGCCTGCGATGACCTTTCTGGGAATGCCGCTGCTGCGGTCCACACACCACGACGACCATGAGATCCCCGGTGGGCAGGGCAACATCATCGAAGACGAGTCCTTCGCGAAGGTCTCGCACCGACATCTGTCGAACCAACAGCTGCGCGACAACATCGGACATGCCACCGCCTCGATCCGCGATAAACGCGCCGAGGTCGTGGCCGAACTTGATGACTGGGAGGCCCTGCGCGAGGCGGGATCACGAGCCAAGAATCATGTGATGGAGAACCTGCCCGAGTATCTGGCGCAGTTCGAAGAGAAGTTCACCGCTGCCGGCGGAATCATCCACTGGGCACGCGATGCCGATGAGGCCAACGCCATCGTCACCGAACTCGTCGAGGCCAACGCTCCTGTCCTCGACTCGGGGCGTCGTGAGGTGATCAAGGTCAAATCGATGGCGACCGAGGAGATCGGGCTCAACGAGCACCTCGAGACTCAGGACATCGATGCGTTCGAAACCGACCTCGCCGAACTCATCGTCCAACTCGGCGACGACAAGCCCAGCCACATCCTCGTCCCCGCCATCCACCGCAACCGCGATGAGATCCGCGACATCTTCATGGACAAGATGCCCGACGCCGATGAGCTGACGAACGAACCGGCAGTCCTCGCCGAGGCAGCCCGACGATATCTGCGCTCCAAGTTCCTGACGACGAAGGTCGCGATCTCCGGAGCGAACTTCGGCATCGCCGACACCGGGACGCTCGGCGTCGTCGAATCAGAGGGCAATGGCCGCATGTGCCTGACCCTGCCGGAGACCCTGATCACGGTGATGGGCATCGAGAAGCTGCTGCCCAGCTTCGACGATCTCGAGGTCTTCCTGCAGCTGCTGCCCCGGTCCTCGACCGGGGAGCGGATGAACCCGTACACCTCCTTCTGGACGGGCAAGACTCCCGGTGACGGTCCGCAGAACGTGCACCTCGTCATCCTCGACAACGGACGCACCCGCGCCCTGGCCGATGAGCACGGACGCACGGCGCTCAACTGCATCCGCTGCTCGGCGTGCATGAACGTCTGCCCCGTCTACGAACGCACCGGCGGCCACGCCTACGGATCGACCTACCCTGGTCCGATCGGCGCTATCCTCTCACCGCTGATGACCGGCGTGAAGACCGAGGAGAACGGGTCGCTGCCTTATGCCTCGAGCCTGTGCGGAGCCTGCTACGACGTGTGCCCGGTCAAGATCAACATTCCCGAGATCCTCGTCCACCTGCGCAACGAGGACGTCGAAGCCAACCACTCCCCTGTCTCCTCCCAGCTCGACACAGCGCTGACCGGAGCGTCGTGGATGATGAGCGAGGGCAAGAGGATGGCCGCGGCCGAATCCGGTCTGCCCCTCGCCCACAAGGCCACCGGAGGCAATCCGATCAACTCGCTGCCGGGCATCGCCGGCGCATGGACCTCGAGCCGTGACATCCCCGGGCTGCCGGAGAAGAGCTTCAGGGCGTTGTGGTCCGAGGACGAAGCCCGCACCCAGGACGAGGCCCGTGCAGAGGAAGAGGACGACGAGACATGACGGACACCGCACGAGAAGAAATCCTCGGCCGCATCAATCAGGCC
Source organism: Brevibacterium sp. 239c (assembly GCF_900169365.1). Lineage (GTDB taxonomy): Bacteria > Actinomycetota > Actinomycetes > Actinomycetales > Brevibacteriaceae > Brevibacterium. The sequence goes on along the minus strand of NZ_FXZH01000018.1, from coordinate 16,456 downwards.
CTCGGTCGCCGAGGCGGGGGCGAGTACGTCTCCTCCGCCTCCGGGACCGTCCCCACCGGTTCACCCGCTGAAGCTGCGGGGTCCAGGACCGGTGCGGGCCACGGCGCCGAGGACACCTCCGATGACGCCGGTTCGACGACTCCCGCAGCCGGCGGGGGCATGGTCAATCAGAGCGCGGACTATCTGCGCACCGGCACACATTCCGGCGAGGACCTCATCGAACTCCTCGTCGACCGACTTGAGGACTACAAAGCCAACGTCCACCGCGTCACCGGCGACCCTGCTGCGACCATCGCAGGACTCCTTGAGACGGGTTCGAACATCGTCGTGCCCCGCGGACTCGACGAGGCCTGGCTGCAGGAATTCTCCGGTGAGATCTCGGTCGACACTCCGGGTCAGGAGCTCAGCGTCCCCGAACTCGACACGCAGGCGGCAGTGGTGACCGCCTCGGCGGTGGCGATCGCGCAGACCGGAACCATCGTCCTCGACGGATCACCGGAGTGCGGCAGAAGGGCGATCACGCTCGTACCCGATCATCACGTGTGTGTCGTCCGCGTCGCCGACATCGTCGATATCGTGCCCGAGGGGATCGCACGTCTGACTCCGGAGGCGGCACTGACGTTCATCTCCGGGCCCTCGGCGACGAGCGACATCGAACTCAAACGCGTCGAGGGCGTCCACGGTCCGCGCACCCTCGACGTGGTCATCGTCGAGGAGTGAATCGGTCCCACTGCGACAGGGACAGTCACGGTACGCGACAATGGTGCCCATGACGACGGCTCGAACTCTGGAGTACCCGCACGAACCACCTCGGCGACGAAAGCGGCGGACGAAACTCATCGTCACCGCTGTCATCATCGTGGCCACGCTGCTCATCGGCTTCATCGCCGCCGACCGGGTGGTCGACTTCACCACCGAGTCGAAGATCGCTGAGGGCCTTAAGCCCTACGGCGATGCCGATGTGAACGTCGAGGGCTTCCCGGTGCTGACGCAGATGGCCGGGGGAAAGCTCAATACTGTGCATGTCACTGCCGATCGGGCCCACTATGAGAACGTCGACTTCACCGACGTCGATGCGAAACTCTTCGACGTTCCCGTCGACACCTCACGACCCATCGGCACGGTGGAGGCAAGCGGGGTGATTCCGCTGGAGACGATCGACTCGCTGGCCGCCGAACACGCCACGCTGCCCAGCGGCATGAAGTTCACCACGATCGACGACAAGCTCTTCCTCAAGGGCTCACTGCTCGGTCAGGATCTGCTCGTCGGCATCGAACCCAAGGCACAGTCCCGACAGGTCGTCGTCGATGCCACCACGATCAGGCTCGGATCAGCTGAGGTCGACATCGATTCGATCCCCTCGTTTCTGACTTCGTCGATCTCAGACATCGTCATCGACCTCGACTCCCTGCCTGCCGGCCTCGAACTCACCGATATCAAGGCCACCGATAGCGGCCTGGTCGTCAGCCTCCACGGCACCGGCGTCTCGCTGAACTGACTTACACGGAGCCGGAGACGAGCCGGTAATGTTCGTCTGGTGACGACATCACCCATCATTGACTTAGGCGACGATCCCGCTCGGTACCGCCCTGAACCCTCCGTGCTCGCTGCACTGCGTTCACCGCGACTGCTCACTCGTGAGGTTCTCGCCGGACTCGTCGTGGGCTTGGCGCTCATCCCGGAGGCGATTGCGTTCTCCATCATCGCCGGGGTCGATCCGAAGGTCGGGCTGTTCTCTGCCTTCATCATGGCTGTATCGATCGCTTTCCTCGGCGGCCGGCCGGCGATGATCTCAGCCGCGACGGGGGCCGTCGCCCTGGTCATCGCCCCCGTCGCCCGCACCTACGGCATGGACTTCTTCATCGCCACCGTCATGCTGGCCGGAGTCTTCCAGATCTTGCTGGCGGGCTCAGGGGTTGCCAAGCTCATGCGCTTCATTCCCCGCAGCGTCATGGTCGGCTTCGTCAATGCACTGTCGATCCTTGTCTTCTCCGCCCAGCTGCCCCATGTCATCGGAGTGCCGTGGCTTGTCTACCCACTGGTGGGACTCGGAATCCTCGTCATGGTGCTGATGCCGAAACTCACGAAGATCGTCCCCGCGCCTCTAGTCTCCATCGTCCTCATCACCGCCATCACAGTGCTCTTCGCCGTCGATGTGCCCACGGTGCGTGATCAGGGTGAACTGCCCCGCAGCCTGCCCCAACTCTTCATCCCAGATGTTCCTCTTACGTGGGACACCTTCACCACGATCGCGCCGTATGCGCTGGCGATGGCGCTCGTCGGTCTGATGGAGTCGCTGATGACGGCCAAACTTGTCGATGAGATCACCGATACCCATTCGAACAAGACCCGTGAGAGCTGGGGGCAGGGGGTGGCGAACATGATCTCCGGCCTCTTCGGCGGCATGGGCGGATGCGCCATGATCGGTCAGACGATGATCAATGTGAAGGCCTCCGGAGCGCGAACTCGCATATCGACGTTCATGGCCGGAGCGTTCCTTCTCATCCTCGTCGTCGTACTCGGCGATATCGTCAGCATCATCCCCATGGCCGCACTCGTGGCGATCATGATGATCGTGTCCATCGACACCTTCGAGTGGCATTCGATCCGCCCCTCGACTCTGAAGCTGCTGCCCAAGAGTGAAACCTTCGTCATGATCGCAACAGTGGTCGTCGTGGTTCTCACCGGAAACCTTGCGATCGGCGTGGTCATCGGAGTCTTCATCGCCAGTGTTCTCTTCGTCCGACGCGTCGCACACTTCGTCACCGTCGACCGAGAGGTCACCGAGGCTGGAGCCGCAGCTGGGGCGAGCGCCCACTACAGGGTCACCGGCGAGCTGTTCTTCGCCTCGTCGAATGATCTGACAACACAGTTTCACTATTCGCACGATCCCGATCGCATCGTCATCGATATGAGCGGCTCCCATGTCTGGGATGCCTCGACCGTGGCAGCCCTCGATGCGATCGTGACGAAATACGAGCAGCTGGGCAAGAGCGTAGAACTCATCGGCATGAATGAGTACACAGAGCGCCTCCACGCCCGGCTCTCCGGCGGTCTGGGGTCCTGAGCCCGCAGGCTGGGCTCGTGAACGTGCAGGCTGGGCTCGTGAACGTGCAGGGGCGTCCGGTAAACTGGCCCCGATGATTCCCACACAGCCCGACTCCGTATTCACACCGCAGGTGTGGGTCCTTGGGCACTCAGGCACAAATGGTTACATCACCTCGTGGGGACTGATGATGTCGGGCACAGCTCCACTTCTGGCCGGTGACCAACCCCGGCCCGCTATCTGCGCAGACTGCTGACTGAACAGACTGCCCTCTGAACACGCCGTCATGAGCACGACCGCCTCGGCGTTCGATCACTGACTGTTTCATCAGAGCACCCGCACAAGTGTCGGGCCGGAGAAGCACACCTTCCGGCAATGAAATGGACCCATCGTGACTTCACCATCCCCCGCCACCGGTTTTCGCCTGTTCACGTCCCTGCGCAAGGACACCGTGGGCGGCGGACTCCTCGTCATCGCCGCTCTCACGGCTCTCATCTGGGCGAACTCTCCGCTCTCTGACTCATACTTCGCGCTCAGAGACATCGAGGTCGGCTTCGCCCCGTGGCACCTGCAGCTGAGTCTGGGAACGTGGGCCGCCGACGGTCTGCTGGCGATCTTCTTCTTCCTGGTCGGGGTGGAGCTGAAGACCGAGTTCACCCACGGGGATCTGCGCAGCTTCCGCACGGCCATCGTCCCGATCACTGCTGCTGCCGGCGGGGTCATCGTCCCTGCCCTCATCTACACGGTGCTCATGGTCTCCCACCCGGAGCTGTTGCGCGGGTGGGCGATTCCCACTGCGACGGACATCGCGTTCGCCGTCGCGATCCTCGCAATCATCGGCTCCCATCTGCCCAAGTCGCTGCGCGTCTTCCTCCTCACCCTCGCCGCCGTCGATGATCTGCTGGCGATCGGCATCATCGCCGTCTTCTACACCGAGACCATTACCTTCGTCCCCCTCCTGGCGGCCGTTGCGGCCATCATCGCCTACGGACTCATCGCCTCCCGGTTCAGAACATTCTTCGTCGACCGCGCCTGGGCAGCCTGGGTCATCCTGCTGCCGTTGGGACTCATCGCCTGGGCGCTCATGCATTCCTCCGGTGTCCACTCCACAATCGCAGGCGTGCTGCTCGGGTTCACCATCCCCGCCCTGGCCAGCCGACGAAAGGGACGTCAGGCTCGCGAGGCGAAGGGCTCCCGCCTCTACGCTCAGAGCGACGAAGAGCGGCCCAACCTCGCCGAAATGATAGAACACCGCCTGCGCCCCCTGTCCGCGGGGTTCGCGGTCCCCGTGTTCGCCTTCTTCGCCGCGGGTGTCGCCGTGGGCGGCCTCGAGGGGCTGGCCACGGCGTTCACACAGCCGCTGACCTTTGCGATCATGGCAGCCCTAATTGTGGGCAAACCGTTGGGGATTCTGACCTCGACGTGGCTGGTCACCCGATTCACCTCGGCCGGACTGGACCAGAGCCTGAAATGGCCCGATCTGGCAGGGGTCGGTCTGCTCGCAGGAATCGGGTTCACTGTGTCCCTGCTCGTCGCCGAACTCAGCTTCACCCCGGGCTCCCCGGACCACGACTATGCGAAGGTCGCGATTCTCAGCGCCTCGGTCATCGCGGCGCTTCTGGCATCGGTGGTCTTGGGCGGCAGGAACCGCCGGTACCGCAAGACAGAGAACGCTACTCTGGATGTGGACCACCTCTGACGGCACCACCAGAAAGGCTCAATGATGAGCACCATCACCCCGGTAGGACAACGCTTCGAGTCCGAACTCACCCAGCTTGCCACTCTCGTCGACTCGGACCGTCCGGGCTGGACGAGGCGAGCGCTGAGCGAGTTCGACGTCGCCGGTCGCGACTACGCTCGGACACTGATGAAGCAGGCGGGCCTAACGACACGGATCGACGGGGCCGGCAATGTCATCGGGGTGCTGCCCGGTCGCCTCGGCGGGCGAGAGATCATGCTCGGGTCCCATACCGACACCGTTGACGGCGGTGGCCGCTTCGATGGGATCACCGGCGTCCTCGGCGCCATCGAGGTCGTGCGGCTGCTGCGGGAGAACAACGTTCGACTCGACCATGATCTTGTGGTCGTGGTCTTCTTCAACGAGGAGCCCAATGATTTCGGCTTCTTCTGCGTCGGCTCCCGGGCGATGACCGGACTCGTCGACCGCACCACTCTGGCAGCCACGGACACCGGTGGACGCAGCCTCGCCGAAGCACTGCCCGATTCCGGCATCGATCCCGAAGCCTTCCTCGATGCACGCTACGACTTCTCGAAGGTCATCGCGTTCCTCGAACTTCACATCGAGCAGGGGCCGGAGCTGGAGCGGATGGGCAAACAGATCGGCGTGGTTGAGACGATCACCGGGATCAACCACTTCAAGGCACTCTTCACCGGCCGTCAGGATCATGCCGGTACGACCCCGATGGATGTCCGCGCCGACGCAGGGTGTGCGGCCGCGGGCACCGTGCTCGCCGTCGAATCGATCGCCGAGTCCGGGACGAACACCCGCGGCACCAGTGGTCAGATCCAGTTCACTCCCGAGGCCGTGAATGTCGTCTCGGCCAATGCCAGCGTCGAAGGCGAATTCCGCGGCCCCGACGGTTCATGGCTGCAGGAGGTGCAGCGCAGGCTCACCGATGCCGCCAGTCAGAATGCTGATGCACGCGGTGTGCACGTGGAGATGGAGTGGACCACGGACGATGCGCCCGTGCCGCTGCATGAACCGATCACCTCCACCATCGCCGAGGTGGCCGATGAGCTTGGTCACACACGCGCCACAATGTTCTCCGGTGCCGGTCACGATGCGGGGATCATCGCCGCCAAGACACAGGTGGGCATGATCTTCGTGCCCTCGCGCGATGGCCGCAGCCACTGTCCCGAAGAATTCACCGAACTCGATGACATTCTCCCGGGAATCGAGGTTCTGCTCGAGACCGTGCTGCGCCTCGACGGGACCGCACTCTCAGGATAGTCTCCCCACCTGCACAGGGGTATGTGAGAATAGCAGGCGGGCAGCAGCGGGCCCCAACACACTCAGCCGAATTTCATCACACTGCAGGAGGTGCAATGCGATCCCCTATCCCTGATTTCTTGGACGAGACTCTCGATCGTCACAGATCAGACCGGTCCGGTGAGAACGCGGACTACATACCCGATCTGGCCTCGGCCGATCCGGAGAAACTGGGCATCTGCATCTCCACCCTCGACGGGGTCGAATATGCCTCGGGTGATTCGGAATACGAGTTCTCCATCCAGTCGATGTCGAAGCCGTTCATCTACGGCATGGCCATCGAGCAGGAAGGGCTGGCAGCGGTCCTCGAGATGGTCGGTGTCGAGCCCAGCGGCGAAGCCTTCAACGAGATCTCTTTGGACAAGATGTCCGGTAAGCCGCTGAACCCGATGATCAATGCCGGAGCCATGGTCATCCATTCGCTCCTGGGTGAGCCGGGCACCTCACTGGCCGAACGGATCGAGATCGTTCGAGCCGGCCTGTCCGAGTTCGCCGGTCGCGAGCTGCACATCGATGATTCAGTGGCCGAAGGCGAATGGGGTGAGGCCTACCGCAATGTCGCGATCGCCAATATGCTCCGGTCCTATGGTGTCTATACCGACCAGCCCGACGAGGTGGTCCAGGGCTATATCGCCCAGTGCTCGGTCGTCGTCACCACCAAAGATCTGGGAATCATGGCCGCCACTCTGGCCGCTGGCGGGGTCAACCCCATCACCGGCAAGCAGGTGCTCTCACCCCGTGTGAACCGACATGTCCTCGGCGTCATGATGACGTGTGGCATGTACGACGCTGCCGGTGACTGGATGACGGAGGTCGGCATACCCGCCAAGTCCGGCGTCTCCGGCGGAGTCTTCGGGGTCCTGCCCGGGCAGGTCGGCATCGCCACCTTCTCTCCGCGCTTAGACAAGCACGGGACGAGTGTTCGTGGGGCCAATATATTCCGGACTCTCTCACGCGAGCTGAGTCTGCACATCATGGACGCTCCTGAACCGGCTCGTTCGATCATTCGTCGTGACCGGCGCTTCGTTGATTCTCAGGGCGTCATGGTTCGCATCTGCAGTCTGCAGGGCCTCATCCAGTGGAGCGGTGCCGAAAACGTCATCCGAACCATGGATGCGCCCGAATCCAATATTGAGGCCTTCGTCCTCGACCTGCGCAGGGTCAACGAGATCAATGGGGTGGCCAGGCGCATGCTCACCGAGGCGATGAGTCGGCTCGAGGAGGACGGAAAACGCATCGCGCTCATGGACCCCGAAGACATGCTACTGTGCAAGAGCCCGAGCTCGTCCCTGCCCGACGTCGAATACGTCGACTCCCCCAAGGCGCTCAAGGGTCTGCGTCGGCTGCGTGAGGATTGGTCCCAGAGAGCCGTCTGACAAACCCCTTTGCTAAGGTGAGGCTAACTTATCCAATGAGAAGGAGCTTCATGACGAACCCACCGGTCTCAGAGACTCGTGCCCCGCGCCCGCCTCGCCCACAGGCTGTCCTGACCGTGCAAGAAATCAAGGACATCACCCCGAATCTCATCAGGATCAAGGTCGGTGGCGACGGCTTCGACGCGATCTCGCCCAACGAGGCGACGGACAAATACGTCAAACTCATGTTCGCAGATCCCGCGCACGGATTGACCCCGCCCTACGACCTGACGGATCTGCGTGAGAACTCTCCGGAGATGCTTCCCCGTAACCGTACGTATACCGTGCGGGAATTCAATGAGGACGAGAAGTGGCTGTCCCTGGACTTCGTCATCCACGGCGATGAGGGCGTCGCGGGACCCTGGGCCAAACAGGTTCAGCCCGGCGACACACTGGTCATGGTCGGAGCCGGAGGCAAATACCAGCCGAATCCGGATGCCCCATGGCATCTGCTCATCGCCGACCACACCGCGATCCCGGCCGTCAGCACGGCCCTCGAAGCCATGGACGCCGAGGCGAAGGGAACCGTCATCGCCGCCGTGGCCGAGGAAGCAGACCGAGTGCTTCCGGTGACACCGGCCGGCATCACCGTGGTCTGGGTCGACAATGACGATGAGCTCATTGCCGCTGTTCGCGGTCTCGACTGGCCCGAGGGAACACCGCAGGTCTTCGCCCATGGCGAGCGGGAGACGATCAAAACGATCCGGAAGGTCCTCAAGGAACACGAGGTGCCACGCGAATCGCTGTCGATCTCCGCCTATTGGGCCCGCGGTCGGGCCGAGGACCAGTTCCAGGCCGAGAAACGCGAACCCATCGGCAAGATCGACTGAACCTGTGGCCCAACAGCACCTTCGGTCGATCAGCTGAGATTGAGGGTCTCGACCACCTCGGCGATCCTTTGTTTCTGAGTATCTGTCAGGCCGAGGATCGGCAGAGGCAGGGACGAGGGGCCGACGAGTCCGAGATGTTCTGCGATGGCGGCGGTGACCCGCAGGCTGCCGCCGAATTCGGCGAAGAGGTCCCACAACGGCTGGAGCTGTGCGGAGAGTTCCGATGCTCTCTCGGCCTCACCGTTGAGAGCGGCCCGGGTGATTGAGAGCATTGGGCTCGGCAGGGTTCCGCCGACTGCCGTGTACCAGGCATCGCAGCCGGCATTGAGCCCGGCCGCCCCGAAGGCATCGCCGGAGATCCCGATGCTCACCTGATCGTCGGTGGCGGCACGGATCGCCTCGACATGAGCGGTGAAATCCGGGGGCGACATCGCCAGTCCGGGGATCTTGATCGAGGCCACGCCCTCAAGCGCGGCCAGGCGCGCGTAGAGGTCGGTGGTGAAGGTGAAGTGCGTGGTGCCGGGATTGTCGTAGACGACAACAGGCAGATCGCTCGCCGAGGTGACCGTCCGGAAGAGTTCGAATACGTCGTCCTCGGTCAACGGCTGATAGCTGACGGGAGCGAGCAGGAGACCCTGGGCGCCGGCGGCCTCAGCGGCACGCACGTTGGCCAGCACTTCCCGTGTGCGCAGTGCACCGACCCCGACGAACACGGGAATCCCGGCGGCATGGTCAACGGTCAGTCGGGCGACCCGGGCACGTTCGTCCGGGGTGAGGTAGACGTATGATCCGGTCGAGCCCAGTGCGGTGATCGAATCTACTTCGGCTGCGACGAGGCGACCGATCAGTCCTTCATATGCAGCCTCGTCGATCTCCTCGTCCCGGATCGGGGTCAGCGGGAAGGCGCTCAGACCGGTGAACAGGGAGTGGGAATGGTCGGCTGGATCTGTCATGTCATTGTCTCCGTGGAAGTGGCCTCGGTGTCAGTGGAAGCCACCGATCGCAGGTAGTCCTCAAGCTGGTGGAAGTCGGGCTGGGAAGACGGGTCCATCACTGCTTCGGCGCCGACGGTGTTGACCGGGCTGCGGGGCAGTGCCTTCGCGAAGGCCACCTGCCGACCGTGTTCGTACAGGGCCGAGCCCTGCGAGCCGTACGTGACTGCAACCAGCTTCGCCTCAGGCAGCTGCGGGAGCAGGTCGTATTCGGTTTCGTTGACGATGATGAGATCGGCGCGTTCGACCACCTCGGCGGGTAAGGGCAATGCCGGTGCGGCGTTGATGACGAATCGCCCGCGCACGGAATGTGACAGTTCTTTGATGAGGTCAAGGGAGATTTCGAGCTGCGTGAGCACGGACTCATGGGCGTGGAATTCTCGCCCGGCGAGGCTCACATGCGCATTCGCCCCTTCACAGACCGCGATCTGATTCTCACCGGCTGCGGGCAGGCGCTGGGTGGTGGCCATGATATCAGCGTTGATGCTGCCGACGACGGTGAGAGCGAGGTCAATGCTCATGTGTACTCCCACAACTCATGCCGGCACCCGAGTAGCTTCTCGGGTGCCGGCATGGTCGGTGGCTGTTGGTCAGGAGCCGTGGACGACGAGCTCGACCGGGATGTTTCCGCGAGTGGCCTTCGAGTAGGGGCACAGCTCGTGGGTGCGATCGACGACCTTCTGTGCGGTGTCCTGATCGGCGCCGGGGATGGTCACGGTGAGCTTGACGCTGATTCCAAAGCTCTCGCCCTCCTTGCCGATTCCGACCTCGGAGTTGACGACGGACTTCGAGGTGTCGACACCGAGTTCCTTGCCGGCCAAGCCCATTGCGCCCTGGAAGCAGGCTCCATAGCCGACGGCGAAGAGCTGCTCCGGGTTGGTTCCGCCACCGGGTCCGCCCATTTCCTTGGGGCTGCGCAGGTCGACGTCGAGGACCTTGTCATCCGTGGTTCCATGACCGTCGCGGCCTCCGGTGACCTCGGCCCTTGCGGTGTAGGCAATGCTCTCTGGGGTATTCATAACACGTCTCCTGTTCGTCGAATCGTGATGTCACAGTTCGTGGTCCTTCACGCAGAAGGCACCTGGCACCGAGTATTGTCACTTCGCCGACGGAAGTCCATACCTGCGGACCCCTGATCAGCTGAAAGAGGAAATTTACGAGTCCCGGGTATGCGAAAAGTGAATCGCTCCGGGGATAATAGAGGCAGGGAGATTGGAAGAAGGAGATTCTCTCGTGCCAGTGAAATACACCGACGAACTCAAGGCTCGTGCCGTCGAGCTCGTCATGCATGCCCAAGCTGACCCCGATACTGCGAACGGGGCCATCACCCGCGTCGCGAACGAACTCGGGCTGAGCAAAGAAACCCTGCGAGTCTGGGTGCGCAAACACAAGGACTCCGGTAAAGCTACGCCGACGGAGTCAGTCGACCTTGAAGCTGAGAACCGCCGTCTGCGAGCCGAGTTAGCCGAGTCAAGATGGGCCAACGAGATCCTGAAGAAGGCCTCGGCTTTCTTCGCGGCGGAGCTCGACCGCCCATCAAAGTGATCGTTGACTTCATCGACGAGAACAAACACGAGTTTGGAGTCGAGCCAATCGTGCGCGCCCTGTCAGGGACTGCTGCGCGGATTGCTGTGAGCTCGTATTACGCCTTCAGAAAGCGGCAGCCCTCTGCCCGGACTCTTCGGGACCGGGAACTCATAGTCGTCATCAAGGACGTCTATGAGGCGAACTATTCGTGCTACGGGGTACGCAAGATGTGGAAGGCGATCAACCGTGACTACGCAGATCGGTTCGGCAACATCGCCCGGTGCACGGTCGAGCGGTTGATGAGGTGGCTGGGCATCGACGGGATCCGTCGGAAGCGGAAGCGTCCGAAGACGGCCTCGGCCAGGGCCGAGGAGTGCCCGAACGACCTCGTCGAACGCGAGTTCTCAGCAGCGGGACCGAACTGTCTTTGGGTCGCTGACATCACGTACGTGCCGACGACTGCTGGGTGGGTGTACACGACGTTCATCCTCGATGTCTTCCATCGTGAGATCGTGGGCTGGCAGGTGACGAACCATATGCGCGAGTTTCTAGCCAGGGATGCGTTGACGATGGCTCTGGCTGCGAAATTCCGTGCCGGCGAGGACGTATCCGGGCTTGTCCACCACTCGGATCGCGGCGTGCAATTCCGGTCGATTCGCTATGGCGAGACCCTGGCGGAGTCAGAGGTCGTGGCGTCTGTGGGGTCCCGTGGGGATTCCTACGACAATGCCATGGCTGAGGCGCTGAACTCGGTTTATAAGGCTGAGTTAATTGATCGGAAAGAGTGGTCGGGGTTGATTGAGGTGATGGCAGAGACGTCGAAATGGGTTTTTTGGTACAACCAGGAACGCTTGCATTCGGCGATCGGGTACCGGCCGCCGTTCGAGGTGCATGCTGCGTGGATCAACCAGGATGACATCGAGTCGGTAGCCGCTTAGGAAACCAAGGAAAACAGCCTCTACGAAACAGCGAGAATGGTAGTGAGGCTTCTGGCGGGATCTGACTTCCTATGAAACTGACGCTTCGGCTTTCGGAGTTGTCCTGCCCAGGACTCGTCGATACCGCCAGGAGCCTCGAGCAAAGTCTGGAAGACCAGGCTGAGCGGGGATGTGACTTCATAGGACCCTGTTCAACATGTCTCATCACTGTTGTGTCCTCCCGGCCCGGCTCGAGTCATCCAACACGTTACTCGTGAAGGAGAGGACCACATCATGAAGGCCTTACCTGTTTCGACTCACGAAACCATCATCGCGGGAGTCGATGCGCACAAGGACACTCACCATGTGACGATACTGACCCGGACAGGCGAAAAGATCGCTGATCGGCAGTTCAACGCCACCACCAGCGGATACAACAAACTGCTGGACTGGGTAGTTGGGTTCGGGGCCGTCGACAAGATCGGACTGGAATCAACGGGCTCGTACGCTGCAGGCCTGTCAAGATTCCTGGTCGATCATGAGGTCGATGTGCGCAAGACACTGGCCGGTGAAGCAACCGCGGTGCCAAAGGTGTCGACCGAGATCATCGAGTCCATCAGAGAGCTAACCGTGGTCCGGGCATCGGCGGTTAAAGCGCGTACTGTGGCTCTTGTTCAGCTCCAAGACGTTGCCATCACTGCTCCCGCTTCTCTTCGTGAGCACTTGGATGCGCGATCGGGCCAAGGGCTGGCCAGACAGTGCGCCAAGCTTCGAGCAGATGGCGATCGTCTTGACGACCCCGCACAGGCCGCCAAACTGTGTCTGCATGGACTGGCCAACCGAGTACGCGACCTCGACACAGAGATCGCCACGCTCGATGGTCATCTGGACAAGCTGGTCACGATTGTGGCACCGACTCTGCTGTCACGAGTCGGAATCAGCACCAGGCACGCTGCTCAGTTCGTGATCACTGCCGGAGAGAATATCGACCGGTTGGCGTGTCGGAGGCAGCGTTCGCCCGACTGTGTGGCACAGCTCCGATACCAGTTTCGTCAGGAAAGTCGCATCGAATGCGGCTTCATCGTGGTGGTGATCGGCAAGCGAATCGAGCACTGCACATGGTGACAGTCTGCCGGTTGCGATACGACGAGAGGATGATCGCGTACATGGAGCGTCGGCAGAGCGTGGGACTGTCGAAGAAGGACGTCATGCGGTGCTTGAAGCGATTCATTGCTAGAGAGGTATTTAATGATCTCAAAGTGGACCTCGGAATCGCTTGACAATCTATAGAACCGTCCCGGAGCTTGACAGGGCGTGGGCTTTGATCGTCATGCCTGCGGGCGTGGAGCCTGCCGCATGGTGTTCGACCGCGAGGAGACCGGCAGCACGGCGGATGCGTTCACGTTGGGCTTGCACCTGCTGGATCGTCACTTGGCGCCTCCCCCGACGTTGCGGAGGATCTTCGGGCTCTCGGCTGCCGCGAGTTTCATCTGCTCCGGGGTGGCACCGATCGCGGGCAACAGGGCGGTGATGACTGCTTCGAACTGTTCACCAGTGCGCTCAGCGATGCGGACTTGTCGCTCATCCACACCCGCCTTCAACGTTTCGCTGGCGTACCGGGCGAGCTGGTCCTGAGCTTTGTGCAACAGCGTGTAGACAACGTGCTGACGGGCTTCCTGGACGGTCTCAGACTTTCCGCCCATAGGGTTGTCTTCCTCGGACTCCTTCGTCTTCCCCCACCAGAGTTCACCGTCCGTTTCGAGGAGCTCCACCTGATGCCTGAGCCATTCGACCTCGCCGGCTTTGGACGCGACGAGGTCCAGGAGTGCCTGTGCGGGGTCTAGGTCGGTGTGGGGTGTGCCGAGGCGTCGGGCAACACGGGTGAGCTTCTCTTGCTCGAGGTTGCGGGTGGCGGCGGTCTTGGCGCGCTTGCTGGATCCCCCATGCACCCGGCAGACGGTGAGTCCGTGCACGGGGTAGGAGTTGCACTGCCGTTGGGTGGACTTGCTGAATCCTTGGCACTTGGCCGGGTCCCACCCGCTGCGATCGATGTCTTTGCGCTTGACCATCAGAGCCCACTGACTTCGGTGGTGACGTGGATGGTCGCGTCATTGGGGGCCGAGTGCCGGTGGTCTCCGATGGTGAGGGTGGAGGTGTCGGTGGCGGCTTCGAGGGTGATGTTGTGGAGTGTGCCGCGTGCGCAGCGACCGAGGTGTGCCAACGTCGGGAGGGTGACTGTCTTCCCGAGGGCGTCGGCGGTGAGGTTGCGAACTATCATGCACGGAGCATGCGACCGGACACGGGAAAGATGCCAGAGACGACACGCGGGAGACAAAAAGAGAGTGGCCCTAGCGCGTTTGCGTGGGCCACTCTTCAAGGTTGAAACTACTCTGGCGCGTTAGCCTTCGATAATCTGAAAATCACCTTTCAGCCGAAGTTCACCGACCTTGATCACCTGGAGGTCACCGACCTCAAGCTTCTTCCGGGCGTTCTCTTCTTGGAAGAAGATGTCCTCAACTGCGGCATCGCTCAAGAGCTCGATCGCTTCTCCACCATCGGGAGTCGGTCTGTACGTCGCCATGTAGTGGTATGCGTAAACGGTGTCACCGGATTCGATCGTGTGGTCGTCCGCATCCTCGACCTCACGTTCCTCCCAGCTGATTTTGTATTCTGGCTGCTCCTTCTGGACGCGAAGACACTCGGCTCTGCTAGCAAAAATACCAACCAACGGGTCGATCAATTCTTCATCGTCGAAGGGGGAGGTCTGTTCAGCGAATAACAGATACACAGTTTGGTTGCTCATGTCTCTAGTCTTTCTCTAGGAGAATCAGTGCGGTCCGCAGTTTGCGCTGCGTGGGCTTGCGTATACGCGAGCCCAGTATGTGTGTCCGTGATAGCGGAGCCGGCCAATCGTACTGGCTGACCAATTGTGCTTCTTCTTACCTTTGCATAGGTAGTTCATGTTCTTCTGCTGGAACTTGACCGCCCAGTCTTTCTTGTCCTTGTATTTATACTTACCAACTTTGAGATCTTTGGCCTGCGCGGTTTGCGGTACCTGAATACCGGTTTTCACCCACATCAAAGCGTTTTTGTAGCGCAGTTGGGAGGCCATCTTGATCCCAGTCACCTTCTTCGTGCACACAGTGACTGGTTTGACTCCTCCGTAATCGTGGTTGCCCGAATCTCGCGTGTGGAAACTCTCAGGATAGAGCTTGCACGGACCGAATCTGGCACTCCCAGCCTGTGCTGACACGCCCCCAGGGTTCTCCTGCTCAATCTTGTCGAGCTTCTTCATCGCCTCCTCTTCAGTCTCTGCTTCGACGTAAGGTGAGGAGCCTTGTACGGTATTCAGATCTTCATCGGAGATTTGGTTGGGGGTTGTCGCTGCAGCTGGAGTCACAGCGAGGCTGACGAGCATTGTGGCCGCTGCGGCGCTAGCGACCAGTGTCTTCATCAGTTTCATGAGACTAACCTTCCGTTCTTTGCCCAAGTTAACTTACCGCCATTCAGCGGCACCTGAGAAGCTACCCGACTTCGCCCTTGCCGCACATCCCATGAAAATATGAAGTTCAGCCTCTTCTGCCACGCTGGCCTCTATGGTTCCTGGCACTGTGAACGAGCTGTCCGCGCATGATCGGATGATCCTTGACCTCGAGAAGACAGCGTCATCTGCCGAAGCCCGTGAAGCGTTGTGCCGGCGCATTGATCTGCCGCCCGAGAAGTACGCTGTTGTGCTCGAGGGGCTGGTGGATACGGACGCGGCTTACAGTTACGCGCCAGACGTTGTGGAGCGGGTCAGGCTGTTGCGGGCGGAGCGGTTCGCGTTCGAACGACGACAAGGACGGTGGAAGACGTTCGTGCGTTAGCGCGACACCGCATGTCATCCCAACCTCGACCAGTGCCCGGTTACGGTTCGTGCTGTGCCTGCTGCCCTGCTTCGCCATTGTCTTCCTGGGCCCGGTGTTCCGCGAGCTGGCGTTCAAGGTCAGCGATTTTCACGTCCATGTCACGCCCATCATCTCTACCACCAGCCAAAATGAGGTTGCGTCTTTCAACTAGCTGGTCGTGTTCTTGGATAATGTCGACCTGCTCAGCAACGGCAGTGTTTACTAGCCACTTGTAGTGGTCAACCATCGCCTCAAGGTGAGGTCGAATGTGGCCACTAATGACGACCTTATCGCCAGCCTCGCGCAATAGTTTCTTGGCTGAACTATCTAGTCGGGCATTGTTTAGAAGTGGCTCCGTTGCCAAGCCCACAGATCCAGTGCCCGAGTCCAGGAAGGCGACGAAGGTCCAGGGGGGCTGAAAGAGAATGCAGTAGATGGTTTCTCAGCTTCCCGAAGAAGAGCCTGGTTGGGTCCCCGAGTAGGAGTCCGGTGACTATGTGAGTTTCGCATCCGATAATGGATGCAAGGAGGAAATTCACAGATCATGGCACGTAGACATACCCCGGATCAGGTCATCGCGAAAGTGCGTCAGGGCCAGAAGATGCTCAATGAAGGTCGCCCGATGATCGAGGTCATCAAGGAGCTGCAGATCACCGAGGCGACCTGGTATCGGTGGCTTCAGCAGTACGGGTCCGAGAAGAACGCCACGCAGACCAAAGCGGTCAAGGACCTCGAGAAAGAAAACGCCCGATTGAAGAAGCTGGTGGCGGAAAAGGAACTGGCCATCGACATTTTGAACGAGGTGGCGCGGGGAAAATTCTGAGCCCCGAAC
>NZ_FXZH01000012.1 GCF_900169365.1 Brevibacterium sp. 239c | reverse complement strand
GAGTCCCCGCTTCTGCTGTGGCGTGACACGGTGGTTGTGTCATACCCGGATGCGAGAATCATTACCTATACGCGGCAACGGAGCTGGAATCAGGACCGACTGGCCAGCCATGAAAAATCGAGGTTAGGATCGACCGGATGGTGGACTGACAGAAGAAAAGTGCTCCTGACCAGGGATAATGGTGTTTGCGAAGACAACCAGAACCCGTTGGAAAAGGAGCACTCTCACAGTGAAGCCTACCCGCACCTATCCTCGCTTGCACGTCGATACCGCGCCCAGCAACGCCATCGGGCAAGCCGGCGGCATGTTGTTGACCGAAACCGTGCACACCAGCGGGATTGGCCACTACCTGAAGCAGGCATTGGCAGCGTGGAAGAAGCCCTTCGCCGTCCACGACCCCGCGAAGATCCTCACCGACATCGCCATCACCCTCGCACTCGGCGGTGACGCCCTCTCCGATAGCTCCGTCCTCCGCGACGAACCCGACCTCTACGGCCCAGTGGCATCGAACCCGACGATCACCCGCCTCATCCGCACCCTCGCCGCCAACGCCGATCGAGTACTGGCTGCTCTCAACACTGCTCGGGCGGCGGCCCGTGCCCGGGTGTGGGAACTCTCCGGGGCTCAGGCACCAAACCACGAGACAGATGCTTCGACTCCGCTGATCGTCGATATCGATGCCACCTTGGTCACCGCTCACAGCGAGAAGGAAGACGCGAAACCCACCTATAAGAAGGGATTCGGGTTCCATCCCCTGCTGGCGTTCATCGACCACGGAAGACCAGGCTGTGGCGAACCCGTTGCTGGGCTGCTGCGTCCCGGTAATGCGGGTTCGAATACCGCCGCCGACCACATCACACTGGTCAAAGAAGTTCTTGCTGGCCTGCCCGGCGGCAAGCCTCGTCCGGGGAAATCGGTCCTCATCCGCACTGATACTGCTGGCGGCACCCACGCTTTCCTGAACTTCCTCACCAGGAGGCGTCTGTCGTATTCGATCGGATTCATGCTGCCGACGACGATGCCCGACCTCTACCGCCAGCTGACGAAACTGAAAGCGTGGGAGCCGGCCTACGACACGAACGGCGATCCCCGTAAAGGGGCCGATGTTGCCGAACTCACCAGTGTCCTTGAACTCGATGATTGGCCGGACGGGATGCGAGTCATCGTCCGCCGTGAACGTCCCCACCCGGGTGCCCAACTGCGATTTGACGATGTCGACGGATACCGACTGACCGCGTTCGCGACGAACACGACCGGTGGCCAGCTGGCTGATCTGGAAGTCCGGCACCGCTGCCGGGCCAGATGCGAGGACCGGATCCGGATCGCCAAAGACACCGGGCTGCAAAACTTCCCACTCAAGGATTTCGACCAGAATCGGATCTGGTTGGCCATCGTCGCTCTTGCCGGTGATCTGCAGGCCTGGAGCGGACTGTTGGCCTTCGCCGATGATCAGATTCGCAGGTGGGAGCCGAAGAGACTGCGCATGCACATCTACACGGTGCCGGCCACGATCGCGAGGACCGCTCGCCGGGCCGTGGTGCATATGAAGAAAACTGCCCGGTTCGCTCAAGACATCGTCGCCGGCCTGAACCGACTGCGTACCTTGCCGGGACCCGAGCCGGGATAATCGTCCTGGTGTAAGTGTCCGTTCGAGTAGAGGAAACCACTGGGGGTTGGGTCCCCGCCGAACCGTGGCGAGACACGGTGGTCGCGTCATACCCGAATGGCACAATCGGAACCGAATGCGCTCCATAGCGCGAGAATCATGGGCGCGAGCCACACCATGAAAAATCGAGGCTAACGTGCCACTCTCTCAAATTCCTTTGGGTGGTTCTTCTCCATCTCAGCCAATACCGAGCGCAGTTGCGGATGCGGCGTGTGCTTGAACTTGTTCGTGACTGTACGACCGAATTCTCGCTGGAGGAGACTCCTGTTGCGTTTTGCTGCGGACAGGACCGGCAGGTCACGAGCCGAAGGGGGATCGATATCCAGAGGTGCCTTTGAGGGGAAGAATTTGGATTGACCATTGCCAGCAAAGAATAGCGATGGATTGGTGGGGCGGAGGAAGAAAATGTCGTCATTCAGGTAGACATACTTTTCACTCAGGCCTGGAATGTGATGGAGCTGGGATTCAATGGCATGGGAGTTGAACACCGGCAGAGCTTCACTGTCTGCGAAGATCTCTCGATGATCGACAACAGTGATCTTCGGGTGGTCGGTATCGAGCCACTCCGGTACTTGTCCATCTGTGACAATGTAAATGTGGTTAACCCAGCTGGCATAGGCTTCGACCGATCGCAGTGAGTATTTGAGCTCGTCTCGGCTGGTGAATCGAGATGGAATCGTCGCAGTCTCATTCACCGCTCCGTGTGTGATCGCTGCTTCCGACCTGCGCTTCCGTAATTGCCAGTCGGGATCGTCACCGTCGACCCATGTGTAGACGATATCGACAGGGTCTACGACGTCATAGAGATGCGGATACTGCAGGCTGATCTGACCACCGGTTGAAAGCGCCTCCTGCCACACCTGTGGTGTCAGGTATTCGACGACGACACCCCGCCTCGAGATGCGTCGGTGCAGCGTTCCGGGAATGTGGCTCTCGCCGTCAACGCGCTCCACATTGTCGCCCAGGACTTCCCAGACCTCGATGATGATGTCCTCAAACCGAGTATTCAGCCGACGCCCGCTTGGTGCATGCAGGCGGCGCTGACAGTGGATTCGCCTCACCTCAGCGGGTCTAGGCACGAATTTCGACAGTTCACCGCGACGGCCAGAGACGCCCATTGCGTGCGCGCCCCAACCGTCGTCAGCGTTCAACTGCAGGAGAGCTTGCAGCAGCAGCTCTGCTTGAGTTTCGGCAACCACAAGTATCGGGTTGAACGGGTGCGAACGAGGCAAGATCACTGATTCGACTCCCGCTGCCTGCAACTCTGCGGTGACAGTTGCGAGATTCTCGTTGACGGCCTCTCGGGCGTCATAGCCCCGTTCAGGCGTCTGACCCGCGCGTGCGTTGCGGCTGAAGGCGCGCTTCTGCCATTCGAACTCTCGGTGCTTAAGTTTTGACATGACGATCTTCTGATCTGTCGAAGTCCGTTCTGCGCCCCAACTGCGCAGGCGTTCAGCCAGCCCGTTCATCAACCTGATCATGCGCTCCAAATTTGTGATTAAATTGCTCAATTAGCAATGTTACATACCAGTTCGTTATGCTCCTCGACCCGAATTCACACTTATACAGCAGTTTCCGCGTAAACATCGGCCTTCCGTCACGGAAACGTTACAGAATCGACATACTCACAACATAGGCAGTATCGAGATGAACGAAGCCGTTCGCGCCGCCGACATCGTCCTACTGCTCGTCGATCACAACGAATTCGTCCGCCTGGACCGGACACTGCTGGCCCAGAAGATCGTCCATGACACCCGAGGAGTGTGGAGCTGAGGACCACACAGAGCCGCTTTGTAAATAACCCTTAGTCTTAACTCGTACCTTCGAGCCATCCGAGTTGAGGAGAAGAATTGACCACTGAACCGATCTGGCGCCCGAACCCTGACCAGACGCCCCGCCCGCAGATCCAGGCGTTCGCTGAGTTAGCGAACCAGCGCACGGGGCAGGACATGGTCAGCTACGACGATCTGTGGCAGTGGTCGGTCAACGACCTCGAGGGTTTCTGGGGAGCAGTCTGGGACTTCTTCGACGTCATCGCCGACGAACCCTATACCGAAGTGCTCGCAGACAAGTCCATGCCGGGCGCCACCTGGTTCCCCGGCACCCGCGTCAACTACGCCGAACACGCGCTGCGCGCCGGACTCGACGATAGCCTCGCCGACGAGCCTGCGATCATTACGATCACCGAAGACGGCAACCAGTCCGAGACCACCTGGCGCGAACTGCGCCGCCAGGTCGGCTCCGTCGCCGCGTGGCTGCGCGGCCAGGGAGTCGGTCAGGGTAACCGAGTCGTCGGCTACCTCCCGAACACCCACCACACCCTCATCGCCTTCCTCGCCTCCGCATCACTCGGTGCCATCTGGTCGGCATGCGCCCAGGACTATGCCGCCGAGGGAGCAGCTACGAAACTCGGCCAGCTCGAACCGAAGGTCCTCTTCGCCGCCGACGGCTATTTCTGGAACGGCCAGGCATTCGACCGCCGGGACCAGGTTGCGGACTTGGCGACACGGATCCCGTCGCTGCGGGCAGTCGTCGGGGTCGGCAACCTCGGTGTGGGTGCCCTTGATGAGAACAACGAGATCCCGAACCTGGCCGACTGGGACGAGATCTCCTCCGGCGATACTGAGCCGGAGTTCGTCCGCGTCGATTTCGATACCCCACTGTGGGTGCTCTACTCCTCCGGGACCACAGGCATTCCCAAGGGCATCGTGCACAGCCACGGAGGGGTCGTCATCGACCATCTCCGCCTGTTCGGTCTCCACCTCGATCTACGACCGGGTGACCGGTTCTTCTGGTACACGAACACGAACTGGATGATGTGGAACCTCGTCGCCTCGGCACTGTTGGCGGGCGTCACCACCGTCTGTTTCGACGGCAGCCCCCTGTACCCCGGCCCGGGCCGGCTGTGGGAGATCGCAGCGGACACGCACGTCAATGTCCTCGGGGTCAGTCCGGGGATCTTCCTCGCCGGAATGAAAGCCGGACTCGAGCCCGGTAAGGAACTGGACCTGAGCTCCCTGCGGACCATCGGCGCCACCGGTGCTCCTGTTCCCGCCCACTGTTTCCCCTGGGTCCGCGACGCCGTCGGCGAGCGCGTGCAGTTGGCCTCGACAAGCGGGGGCACGGACGTGGTCAGCGGATTCGCCGGGTCCGCGCCGAACCTCGAGGTGTGGGAGGGCGAACTGTCCGCCCCGTTGCTCGGAGTGGCCCTGGAATCCTGGGACGATGACGGCAACCCGCTCACCGGCGAGGTCGGGGAGATGGTCATCACCGGCCCGATTCCGTCGATGCCGGTGAAGTTCTGGAACGACCCCGACGGGCAGCGCTACCGCGACACCTACTTCTCGATGTTCCCCGGGGTATGGCGCCACGGCGACTGGATCACCATCACCGAACGCGGCAGCGTCATCATCTCCGGACGCTCGGACGCGACCCTCAACCGCCACGGTGTGCGCCTGGGCAGCGCGGACATCTACGACATCGTCGATGGCGTCCCAGAGGTGGCCGAATCCCTGGTCATCGGCACCGAACAGCCGAACGGCGGGTACTGGATGCCACTGTTCGTCGTTCTCGCCGAGGGGGCTGGGCTCGATGATTCGCTGCGGTCGCAGATCGCTCGGGATCTGCGTGAGAAGGCCTCTCCCCGCCATGTGCCCGATGACATCATCGCTGTGCCCGCGATCCCGCATACCCGCACGGGCAAGAAACTCGAGGTGCCCGTCAAACGCCTCATCCAAGGGCATGCGCTGGAGAAAGTGGCGAACCCGGATGCAGTGGATTCGTTCGAAGCGCTGAGCTATTTCACGCGATTCGCGGCGGAATGCGAGAGCTGAGAGACAACGGGCGCGGTTGCCGCCTAAGGCCCGTCATCACGGCACGATGAGTATCCGGCCCCGCACGTCGCCGGCTTCGAGGGCTCGGTGGGCTGCAGCCGCCTCGGCGAGGTGGAACGTCGTACCGACTCGACCGCGCAGTACTCCGGTCGCCAACAATTGGTTGATCACTTTCGCCGCCTCGGCGAGGTCCGCGGCCGAAGCGTTGCTGATCGCGAACCCGAGCACGCTGGCGTCGCGGGTGTAGAGCTGGCCGATAGGCACCCTCGGCGACGATTCCATTCCGGCCATCACGATTACCCGCGCACCGTGCGCAAGAAGGGGAACGGACCCTTCGAAGTTATCGTCACCGCTGGCGTCCCACCACACATCGACTCCGTGTGGGGCAGCCGATTCAACCTGTGTGTAGTAGTCGGGGGCATGTTTGTCGATGACGACGTCGGCTCCGCAGTCGGCGACCCACTGTTCGTCGTCGGCAGAGGCACCGGCGATGACATGCGCACCCATAGCAGCAGCGAATTGGACGATCGCTGTGCCCACGGCGCCGCTGGCCGAACCGACCACGATCGTCTCCCCCGGCCGCAGCCGCGCCTCCCGAACGAGGCCTAAGTAGGCGGTTCCGGCCGCGTGCAGGGTGGGGGCCGCCTCGGCGGGGGTGATGCCCTCAGGCAGGTGGTAGAGCCGTTCGGTCGGCACCGCTGAGAATTCGGCGAATGATCCCTGACGCCCGGCATGGCCGAGGCTGTTGGTCCAGACCCGGTCACCTTCAACGAAATCCTCGACAGCCTCCCCAACGGCGGCGACGGTCCCGACGAGATCACGGCCGATGACGAAGGGGAACGGAAGCGGAGTGCGATACGCCCCGGAGCGGACGAAGAGGTCGACGTGATTGACCTCGCTGGCCTCCAACCGCACCAGGACATCGGTCGGGCCCAGCCGGGGCACAGGCAGAGGGCCGATCTCGATGGCCTCAACACCACCGGTGGCGGTGATGAACGCTGCCGTCATCTGACCTGGAAGGCTCACTGGTTCCATCCCCTTCATTTACCGTTCCTTCTCAGTGAATCATCTGCTGGGGATTGAAGACAACAACTCCCTTTCGTTTCGGCATCGATGGCTGATTCACCGCCGCAGCTGCAGCCGATCCCAGCTGACCGCGGTGAGCACTGCGAAGACGAGTGCGAAGACGACAACCAACCCCAGTTGAGCCACCGTCACGGCGGACCCATCGCTCATCGCCCAGAGGGCGGGAGCGGCCACGGGCATCCAGCCGCCCACACCCAGCAGGGCGGTCACCTGCGCGATGACGACCAGCCCGACCGTGCAGCCGACCCCGGCGAGCACCGAACCGCACACTGTCGCCGTCCAGGCGACCGGGATCGCAATGAAACCAGTGAGAACCATGAGCACCCACAGCCGCACCAGTCCCGCCCAGACGCCTTCTGCAGGAGACCCATATCCGAAAGCCAGCCCCAGGCAGAGAACACCCAATGCCAGAATCAGACCGACCGCCCCGGTCCACAGCGCATAGACGGCAAGTTTGGCTAGAGCGATCCGTCCACGACTGATCGGCAGCGCGAAGAGTCCGGTGATCGTTCCATCGCCGAATTCCCGCCCGAACATCCACGCCAGCATGACCCCGAACCCCAAGAGTGACCCCACAGAGATGATCTGAGTGGCCGCCGGCACCAGACCGGCCCAGTCCAGACGTGCCGCCGAACCCAGCTTGGTCACGAGGTCGCTGCGCTGCTGGGCAACACCGAACGTGATCCCCGCCAACACCACCACAGTCCCCACCAGCAGCGCACAGGTCGTGATGACTCCGACCAGGGAGCGACGCAGCTTCAAGGATTCGACGCTCACCGCGGCCCCCATCATGGTGTCTCCTCACTCGTGCGGCTCTCGTCATCGGCCCGGAGACGTGCGAAGAAGGCCCTTTCCAAGTCCGGGCCTGCAGTGTCGAGTCCCCCGATCAGCCGGCCGGCGTTCATCAGCAGGACACGATCGGCGATACGGGCCACTTCGTCGAGGTGATGGCTGCTGACCAGGACCGCCGCACCCGCCCGCGCCCTGCGCAGCAGCTGCTCACGCAGCAGGATCACCGAGGCCGGGTCGAGGGCGTTGCTCGGTTCGTCGAGGACGATCATGCGCGGATCGTGCTGCATCGCTGCGGCGAGGCCGACTCGCTGCCGGTTGCCCGAGGACAGGCGCCGGAACCGTCGGTCGGCCAGTGCCGTCAGCCGCCAGGTCTCCAGTGCCTCGGCCACCTGCGCAGGCGTTCCTCCGTGCAGCCGCGAGGACAGGCGCAGGTTCTCCTCAGCCGTGAGTTCCGGATAGGCCAGGGGCACGTCGACCAGCGCTCCGACACCGGTGAACGCAGATGACGGCAGTCGATGCAGGGGGCGGCCGAACAGGCGCACTTCGCCTGCCTGAGGACGCAGCATTCCCAGCCCGAGACGCATGAGTGTGGTCTTACCTGCCCCGTTCAATCCGATGAGAGCGACCACTTCGCCGGGATGGACTGCGAAAGACAAGTCGGTCACGCCGGCACCGCTGCGGAACCGGTGGCCGACGGCCGCGAATTCGAGCATGTCAGCGCCCACCCAACACATTCAGTGCATGGTTGATGACGATGTCGAGCTCGGGCTGACCATGCTCAGCCCAATCGAGCAGAGCGGTGCTGAGCCCACAGATCACCGCGGCCGCTGCGATCTTGGCCGCAGAGCGATCGACCTCCCGGCTCATCAGCGCCTCGGCGATGGCGTCGATGGTGGCCGCGCTGCTGCGCTCGAGCGCACCAGTCATCGAGGTCGCCTCGGTGATGATCGTCAGCCGCGTCCGCAGGTCGTCGACATCCGGGACTTCAACAGCATTCCACGCCTGCCGGATCCCTTCCGTGACCGCGCGCATCGGCGACTCCATTTCGGGACGGGTCCGCACCGCTTCAGCGATTCGCGGGTCGAAAGGATCTTCCAGCAGCAGTGCCTCCTTCGATCGAAAGTGCCGAAACAGAGTCATCTCACTCACCCCTGCCCGCTTCGCGATCTGGGCCGTGCCGGTCTGGTCGAAGCCATCCTCGGCGAACAGCTCCAGGGCCGCCTGCCGCAGGTCTGCATGAGTTCGCTGCCAACGGTTCATCCTTTAATGTTAGTCACTAACATTTATTTGGCAAGAGTCCCGAGGCGCCAGTCTCGGGCACCAGCCTCAGCCACCGCATGCCTGGCGTACGGTGAAGGTATGAATTCCCTCTTCACACTCCCGCCCGCGGACATCCTGGTCGGAGTCGACGGTTCGGACAACGGCCGCGAGGCGTTCGCGACGGCGATGGCGATCGCGAAGGAGCACCACTGCTCGATCCGGGTTGTGGGCGCCTACAGCGTCCCCGTGATTCCGCGTCGGCACGCTCCGACGATCAGCGACGACCGCCATCGCAGCATCGGCCGCACGACTCAGGAGATGCTCGAAGAGCATGCCGCAGAAGCGCGACGGGCCGGAGTCGACGCCTCCGCTCAAGCCATCGAGGGAGATGCGGGAGAGGTCCTGACCGAAGCCAGTCGCTACTCGCAATTAGCCGTCGTGGGCAAGCGTGGCCGCAACCGTCTGGCCAGTCGCCTGCTGGGCACGGTCTCAGGCGACCTCGCTGCGCGGGCGTATTGCCCAGTCCTCGTGGTCCCGCTGCGAAACACCGATACCGACGAACAGTCTCCCGCGCCTGCGGGCCTCGAAGCATCGACGCCGACCGGCCAGCGCAGCGAATCGGATTTCATCCACGAGGTCATTGCGGGAATCGACGTGGACACTTCGGCTATCACGGTCGCAGACACGGCCGCTCGCGCCGCCGAGCTGAGCGGACACCGGCTCGTTCTCCTCTCTGCCGTTCCCACGGAGGCGAGCCCTTCGGGTCAGCGCAGAACAGATGACCAGGCCACGGCTCATGCCAGGCACGCCGACCACCTGGAGGAAGTGGCAGCAGAAGTCACCCGGCGCCACACCGGACTGGCCGTTCGCCGCCACCTCCCGGAGGGCTCGGCGGCGACCGTGCTCTCGGAGGCCACGCGCACAGCAGCGCTGGTCGTTCTGGGCAGCCGCGGCCGGGGTGGCCTGACCAGTCTGCTTCTGGGCTCGGTGAGTCGAAGTGTGCTCAACCAGATGGCAGCACCCGTTCTCATCGTCCCGAACACGACGGCGCAATAGGCACTCTGCGCGCCGGCTGCAATCCGCCAAGCATTTCCCCGGTATTCTGCTCTCCCCACAATTCTACATAACGTAGAAAACCTTGCTATGCTGGGTGATAGCGACAGCGGTTTCGCCACGGGGTTGCCGCCGTCGTTCGAATCTGGGAAACCCCCTGGGAGGTTCGTGATGTACGACGACGTAAATGCCACCGACTCGACAGTCCGCGATCATGGGGTCCTGGTCGGTTTCGACGGATCCGAACATGCCAAGGCGGCCCTGCGATTTGGGGCGAACGAAGCCCTCCGCCGGAAGACCAGACTGACCGTTGTCACCGTCTACGCGGTACCGGTGCCGATCTATCCCAATATAGCCTCGCTCCCGCCGGAGCCGGAGGATCAAGCCAGGCGGAAGATCGCCGAGGCCACGCTCGAAGTGGCCAAGGGAGACCTCAGCGACTACGCGGGCGAAGTCGTGTTCGGTGTCGCCGAGGGCAACCCCACCGGCACCCTCGTCGAACTGTCCGAGCAGGCCCAGCTGATCATCGTCGGCGCTCGTGGTCGCGACAGGTTCGTCGGACGCGTCCTCGGTTCAGTCGCGTCCGCCCTGCCTGCCCACGCTCACTGCCCGACGATCGTGCTCCCGGGAACCGACTCGGCCGAGTACGCGAGCCGCGCCGAGGAGGAGACGACCGCTCCGGTCATCGCCGCCGTCGACGGTTCGGCCCAGAGCTTCGCGGTCGTCAAACAGGCGGCACAGGCTGCCGAAAAGAACACCGCGCCTCTCAAGCTGCTCATGATCATGCCTCAGCTCGAGGACTGGCTGTACTGGTATCCCGACCTTCAAGTTCACCAGGAGTCGCGCCAGAAACGCCGAGCCGAATTCGAGACGAAGATCAGGTCCGACTTCTCGTGGCTTTTCGATGATCATCCGAACCTCGACATCTCCATCGACGTCGAGATCGGCCACCCCGAGGACGTCATCAGCGACTGGACCGCGAAGGCAGCGTTGACCGTGGTCGGCAACAGGGGCCGCGGTGCGGTGCGCAGTGCTCTGCTCGGTTCCGTCTCCCGCGGCGTGCTCAACACCGCACGGGGCCCAGTGATGATCGTTCCTCGCCAGTCATAACCGGACACGTCAGGTCGATGCGCACCGACCAATGGGTGCGCATCGACCTGACAGGCTCGCGGGTCGAGATCACGGTGTGCATCGACCTGACGGGGGTGTGACCGGTCTAGTCGATGCGCTGCCGATCAGTCGATGTCCGGCAGCTCCTGATCGACCTGCCGGGTGTTCTCGACGTTCTTGACGACCTCTCGGGGCGACAGACGCGTCGCCACGCCGACAGCGAAGACGATGACGGTCATGATCAGGCAGGCCAGCTCGCCCCATCCGAAGGTGAGCACGCCCAGGCTGCCCTCACCGTAGGTGCCGAGGAAGCTCAGCACAGCGAGGCCACCGATCCACAGCAGCATCCACCAACCCGACTTGAACTGCAGCGGCGGGATCTTGCTGCGGTCACTGAAGGCGTAGTGCAGTCCGAGGACGACGTAGCCCAGTGCCATCGCGATGAACAGCTTCCAGTTCGTGTCCCAGCCGGTCCAGAAGACGATGAGGTTGGCGGCGAGGAATCCTAGGAAGGGCAGTGTGTCACCACCCGGGAGACGGAACGGCCTTTCCTGATCCGGCAGCTGACGTCGCAGCGCGGCGACCGTGACCGGGCCGCTGCCGAACGAGATGACGGTGCCGGAGGTGATGAACCCGACCATCTTCGCCCACGATGGGAACGGGAAGAACAGGAAGCAGGCCACGATGAACGTCACCAGCAGACCGATCCAGGGAATCCCCCGCTTGCTCAGCTTCGTCAGCCCCGACGGAGCGTTGCCGACTCGAGCCTGCGAATACGACAGGCGGGGGCTGAGCGCGGTGAAGATCAGACCGGTGTCGGCCGGAGACACGACAGCGTCGATGTAGAGGATGACGGCCAGCCACATTGCGCCGAGCATGATCGCGATCTCCGCCCACGGGCCTGCCGAGTTCGAGAACGACAATCCGCCCCAGCCGTCCTTGAGCAGCTCGGTGGGGACGGCGCCGATGAAGGCGACCTGCAGGAGGATGTAGATGATGGCGGTGAGAACGATCGAACCGATCACGGCGAAGGGCACATTCTTCTGCGGGTTCTTCGTCTCCCCGGCGAATTCCACGCCCTGGCGGAAACCCAGGTAAGAGAAGACGATGCCTGCCGCCGGCAGGGAGGCAAAGACCGGGGCGAGTCCGTTGGGAGCGAAACCGCCGAATTCGGCCATGTGGAAGTGGCCCGGGTTGAATGCGAGAATCGCAAGTCCCACGAACACCAGGACGATGACAGCGAGCTTCCACCACACGAGCACGTTGTTGAACTGAGCGAAGAACTTCACGCCGAACATGTTGATGACGCAGAAGACTGCGACCATGACGATGCTGACGAGGATGCCCGGTCCGGTGAGGACGAGCACCCCTTCCTTGGTCTCCATCAGCCAGGGCATATAACTCGAGGCGTATTGGACGGCTGCGAGCACTTCGATGCCGACGGTGCCGGCCGCTGCCAGCCAGGTGATCCAACCGCTGGTGTAGCTGGCGAAGGATCCGAAAGCGTAGTGCGGATAGCGGACGACTCCGCCGGCGACGGGGAACATGACGCCGAGCTCCGAATAGTTCAGTGCCACGAAGATGATGAGAATGGCGCCGATGGCCCAGGACAGGATCGCTGCCGGACCCGCCATGCTGGCTGCGTCGAAGGCGCCGAAGAGCCAGCCTGATCCGATGATCGATCCGACGCCGGTGAAGAGCAGACCGGTTTTCCCGATATCGCGTTTGAGTCCTTTGTCGTGGACGACTGTCACGCTCGTGTGCGAGCCAGATGACAGTGGATTTCGTGAGGGCACCGTCGCCTCCCGTGATTGTGATGGCAGTTTTCCGGGGCCAGTTTTCCGCTGTCGGTCTGTGATGTCAATTACAAATGGGACTCATCGTCGGAGGTCAGGAAGCCAAACGCCCCGGACACGGATTTTCCGTGTCCGGGGTCGAATGGTGGAACGTTTCGGGTCACTATGTGAAGTCTGTGGCAAACCAACCACGGTTCGCCACGTTCATGCGGGATGGTCGGGCCACCTCGGCGAGGGTCAGCGCTGTTTATACACCCTCCGGGCGATGATGACGCCGACGAGTGAGAGCAGGGACAGGGCCGCGTAGTAGAAGCCGGGTACGGTCAGTTCTCCGGTGGCGCTGAGCAGTGCGGTGAGGATGAGCGGGGCGAAGCCGCCGAAGATCGCCACACCGAGGCTGTAGGCAATCGTCATGCCGGAGCTGCGCACCTGGACGGGGAAGAGTTCGGACAGCAGCGCGGGCATCGGACCGAAGTAGAAGACCATGAACAGGCCGACGATCGCCTCGCACACGGTCAGGATCGCGATCGAGGGATGGTTCGTGAGCAGGATGAACATCGGCCACGCAACGATGATGCCGACGATGGTCGTCGGGATCATCACGGTCGTCGCGCCCACCTTGTCGGCGAGCTTCCCGGCAAACGGGGAACCGATGAGGGTGATGACACCGGCAACGACGGCACCGGGGAA
Source organism: Brevibacterium sp. 239c (assembly GCF_900169365.1). Lineage (GTDB taxonomy): Bacteria > Actinomycetota > Actinomycetes > Actinomycetales > Brevibacteriaceae > Brevibacterium. Next base: position 118,576 of record NZ_FXZH01000012.1, on the reverse strand, counting down.
CGCCGCCCACGGTTCGAGCCCGAGGTTGCCGACCGCGAACTGGGGCAGGAACGTAATGAGGTAGACCGAGATCGTGGCCATCGCGATGATGAGGAACGCCGCAACAAGGCGGCCGAAATGCTCGCCGAGGAGGGTCCGCAGCGGGTTGTCGATCTTCACTGAGGCCTTGAACTCAGGAGTGTCTTCCATCTTAGAGCGGATGTACCAGCCGACGGGGCCGATGAGCAGGCCGATCGCGAAGGCCACGCGCCAGCCCCAGGAGTGGAGTGCCTCTTCGCTCAGGGTCGAGCTGAAGATCCAGGAGATGCCGGCGGCGAGGAACATCGAGATGCCCTGGGTCGCGGTCTGGAAGGAGGCGTAGAAGGCCTTGCCGTGTTTGGCGTTCTCGGTGAGGAAGGCGGTGGCGGACCCGAACTCGCCGCCCGCGGAGATACCCTGGATGATGCGGGCGATGATGAGGCCGATCGCGGCCCACACGCCGATGACCGACTCACCGGGCAGTACGACGATGATGAAGACGCCGAGCGTCATCAGACCGATCGTCAGCGACAGGGCCGACTTGCGGCCGTGTTTGTCGGAGTAGCGGCCGATGATGACGGCACCGAGGGGGCGGACGACGAACGTGATCGCGAACGTCGCCCAGGTCATCAGTTGTGCCGACAGACCTTCGCCGGGGTAGAACACCGCGGTGATGGAGGTCGCCATGAACCCGAAGAGGATGATGTCGTACCACTCGAGGGCGTTGCCCAATCCGGCCGCGAGGACGGCCTTGCGTGCCCGGGCCTTTTCCGCGCGAGTTTCGACGGTGTTCTGTGTCATTGCATGCCTCTTCTAGTTGGCGACGGGTCTCTGTCCGACGCCTGGTCAGTACTCAGGTAGTGAGTCTAATCGCATGCTTGAGACGAAGAGGCTGCTGTCCGTCACACTAGCCCTGCTCCGCTTCCTTCTCCTTCTCCGCCTTGTTGAAGTCCTGATATTCCTTGATGATGTCGGCGGCCGGGCCGTCTGCACGCAGAACCCCCTTTTCGATCCACAGAGCACGGTTGCAGGTGTCTTTGATCGTGCGCATCGAGTGCGAGACCAGGAAGACCGTACCGGCATTCTCGCGGATCGAACGGATCCGCCCCTCTGAACGGTCGCGGAACTTCTTGTCACCGACGTTGAGCGCCTCATCGACGATGAGGATCTCGTGCTGGACAGAAGTCGCGATAGCGAACTTCAGCCGCTGAGACATCCCGGAGGAATAGGTGCGCATCGGCAGGTCGATGAAGTCCTCGAGTCCGGTGAATTCGACGATGTCGTCGAACTTCTCCTCCACCTCTTCGCGGGTGAGGCCCAGGGCCAGGGAGCCGAGCATGATATTGCGGGCACCGGAAAGATCAGGGATCAGTGCTGCACCGACACCGAGGAGGTTCGGCCTCGAGCTTGCGTAGATCGTCCCCTCCGAAGTCGGCGTGAGACCCGTGATCGATCGCATGAGAGTGGACTTGCCGGAACCGTTGCTGCCGATGACACCGATGGATTCGTTCTTGTGCGCAACGAAGCTGACACCCTTGAGTGCATGGACTTCCTGGAGGCCGCGCTGGCGATCGAGCAGACCTCCCCCACCACCGAGCTTGAGCTTCTTGCCCGTGGCCATCGTCTTATAGCGGACGTGGACGTCATCACAGACAACGACCGGAGGGTTGTTCTTCGTGGTCTCCGGGAGACCGCCGGTGTCGTATGTTTCCTGCTCGCTCTGTTCGCTCTGCTCACTCATCGCGACCGTACCTTTCCTCGGCCTGCCAGAAGAAGACGAAGCCGATGATGAAGATGCCGAAGGCCCAGATTGCGAGGTGCCAGAAGTAGTCATAGGGAACATCGCGGCCCACCATGAGGATGCCGCGGGCAATCGCGAGCACGTTGTTCAGCGGCTGCCAGTCCGCAAACACCTGCCAAGCGGGGTCGGGGTTGATCTTCGCCACCATGACCTTGAGGTCGAAGAAGACACCGGAGGTGTAGAAGATCATGCGGGAGATGAAGGGGATGACTTGGCTGAGGTCTCTGAAGTGGACGGTGATGCGGGCGAAGATGAAGGCCACACCCTGGTTGAAGATCCAGAACAGGATGACCAGGGGAATGAAGAGGAACCAATCCCAGGCCGGTCGGGCCCCAAACATCATCGCCAGGATCATCATGAAGATCAGCGTGGGGATGAAGTTGAGCAGGTTCTGAAACACCTTGGAAATGGGCAGAACGATGCGTGGGAACGGCAGGGACTGTACAAGAGACGCGTTGCCGATGATCGACTTCGCACCGCCGTTCATCGAGGTGTTGAAGAACTCGAGGACGAAGACGCCGATGACGACGAAGGGAGCGAAATCATCGGGGCGCGCTGTCGCTCCCTGCATTATGACGCCGAAGACCGTGCCGTAGATCAGAGCCGAGAATGCCGGCCGCAGCAGCACCCAGAGCATGCCGAGACGATTGCGCTCGTTCTCGGACTGCATCCGGTACTTGGCGAGGGTATAGGTGAAGTCGCTGCGAGTGATGAGCTGTTTGATGTACTGGGGCAGTGACGGCCGCCCGCCGACTCTTTCGAGCCCGTGCTCCTCAGCTATCTTAGCCATATCCATGTACAGAAGTTTCTCTCGTCGGCGGCTGGGGGTCGATCACAGGAAGTCTACGTGATGAGGGTAGCCGATTCTCACAGTCGGCTGTGAGCCTTGAAGTCGAAATCCGGGTCCTCGATCTGGGCTCGAGTCGGAATGTTGTTACCTGTCAGTACTCGACGTGCAGCGGCCTGCATCGGAGGCCAGTTGAGTGTCTCGACGCCGATGAGCGCCGCGTCTGGGTTCGATCCATCGAAGTGGAAGACCTGGAATTTCTTGCCGCTGGGATCGTGCCTGATGACCGTGTCAGTGGCATCGGGGCTGGTCAGGCCGGCAGTGAAGACCTTTTCGGGGCCCTGGAAACTCCAGTGCCAGGGGATATCTGACCAGGGTTCAGCTGTGTCGCTGTCGTCGGTGCTCAGCAGTTCGGCGAGGTATTTTCCGTGGCTCTCGGCCACGGGTTCACATGCCCACGGATGGTCCAGGGCGAAGGGCCCGTCGGTGATCTGCGCGCAATCACCTGCCGCCCAGACTCCGGCGTGAGATGTTGCCAACTTCTCATTCACTTCCCACGCCTCGGCGGGTCGGAAGCCATCGATGGGAATCAGGGTGGGGCGGGCGCCGACGCTGGTGACGAACAGGTTGTGAGTGTTCGCGGGAATTTCATCTGGACTGCTCGTGTGGGCCACAAACCTCACGCCGGCTGCTGTGTGGGCATCGAACAGCGCCGAGCGCACAGGCGCAGAGAGCTGTTTGCGCAGGGGTTCATCGCCGCGCAGGTAGACGGTCGCCTCATGACCAGCCGCGACGGCCGAGGTGGCGACCTCCATACCTAAGTATCCGGAGCCGAGGACGCCGACGTTGAGCGCCTCGTCCGTCGTGGCCACCTGCTCGCGGATCCACTCGGCCTCGGACAGGTTGTACACGGGCAGGGCATCCGGGTAGCCGGGGATCTCCGGACGATTCGCTTCCATGCCTGTGGCCAAGATGGCGTGAGTGAAGTCCAGGGTCTCCCCCGACGACAGATGAACGGTGCCGGTGTGCTGGGACTTCGCGGTCGCCTCGGCGAGGGTGATCTCTGTTGCCTTGTCACGAACAAACGTGACGAGCTCACTGGATTCGAGGTGGAAGGGCAGGTGGTACCTGGAGTCGTCGAAGAGGTGCTTCGACAGTGGGGGCCGTTCGCTGGTCTCCCCCGCGGCGGGGTCGATGAGGGTGACCGCCTGGCCGCGTTCGCTGAGCTCCCGGGCGGCGGTGGTTCCGGCCAGCCCTGCACCGATGATGACGATCTTCTTTGCCATGTCTCCATGCTATGCCCGGTGGGAAAGACCCCAGGGACGGGTGCAAGCCGTTCGGGCCCGTGTTTAGACTGGGGCCATGGATGAAGAATCAGTCTCCGTAACAGAAATCCCAGAAGGCGCTGCCATCATCGACGTCCGTGAGGATGACGAGTGGGAAGCCGGGCACATCGACGGCGCACTGCATGTGCCGCTGGGCGATCTGCCGACCCGACTCGACGACCTTCCTCTCGATGACGATATGTACATCATCTGCCGCACCGGCGGTCGCTCTCACCGCGCTGTGGCCTGGCTGACGAACAACGGCTTCGACGCCTTCAACGTCATTGGCGGCATGGGGTCCTGGAACCTCGACCACGGCAAGCCGATCGTATCTGAGACCGGCGAGGAGCCGTGGGTGAAGTGAGTCCGCTTCTCTCAGGCTTACATCTCTCAGACCTACTTCCCTGAGGAGTGATCTGCCGGAGCGGGGATCTCGTCGGGACGGTATTTGGGCAGGCGTGAAGCCGGCAGGGCCGCGATCAGGCTGATGCCGGCGAGGATGAGGAATCCGATCTTCAGGGTGCGCAGACGCTGGTCGGCGTTGAGTTCGACGGCCTGTTCGATCTGAGCCGGCGTCGCCGTGGTCTCAACGAGGACGTCTTCGAGTTCGTCGTTGCTGATGAAGTTGACGTTGTCGAGGTCGACCTGGGCGACGAGGTCTTCCGGCAGCTCGGGATGATCATCAGCTGCACTCACGATTCCCGCGCTCAGCACGGTCACCAGCACGGCCCCCATCATCGCTGTGCCGACCGCCGAGGCGAGGTTCTGGGCGGTGCCGCGAATCGAGCCGACGTCGCCGGCCAGATGTTTCGGTGCGGCGGTGACGAGGACATTGAAGACGAGGGTGACGAGAGCTCCTTGGCCGATGCCGAAGACAATGAGGCCGAGGATCGTCGGCAGCGTCTCCCAGTTGTTCGTAACCACGAAGGCCAACCACACGAGCGCCACTGTGGTCAGCGCGAAGGAGAACAGGGCGATCGTGCGCGGTGAGTAGCGTTTGTAGAAGCGGACGATCAAGGTCGCTGTGACGAACACCGTGAGGTTGAACGGAAGCATCGCCAGGGACGTGTCGAAGGGAGTTCGCCCCTGGACCACCTGGATGTAGGTGGGAACGGTGAAGTTCACCGCCGCCTCCATCGCAACAATGACGAACATCGCGTACACGGCGGCACGCTCCGTGGGGCTGGCGAGGACACTGATGTCGACCAGCGGCACCTTGCCGTTGGCGATGCGTCTGCGCGTCCACATAAAAAAGGCCTGTCCGAGGACGACTCCGACGATGACGAAGACCGGTGCCGGGGAGAGGCCTGCGATGGAGAACGGGGCGCCGTCCTCAGCGCGGATGATGCCCCAGGCGTTGAGATTGTTGAATCCCATGGTCAGCAGCACGATCGCAGAGCCGATGAGCACCGAGGCGACGATGTCGATGCGGATCGTGGGATCGCCCTTGTCCGAGTGCAGTTTGAAGCTCAGCGCGAAGACGATGGCGGCCAGGCCGAGGGTGATGAAGAAGATCGGCCGCCACCCGACCAGGGTGCCCAAGGTGCCGCCGATGAGGAAGGCACTCATTCCCGAGAATGCGCGGGCCGATCCCAGCGAACCCACAGCGGCGGCCTGCTGCGATCCCCGGTAGTTCTCTGCGATGAGTGCCACCAGAGCCGGAACGATGATGGCGGCAGCGGCACCAGCAAGAAACTGCCCACCGATCACCCACGCGACCGTGCGCGAGAAGATCATCAGCAGTGACGATGCGGCGAAGATGATGAGCACGAACCGGAAGATGATGACCCAGCCGATGCGCTGGCCCAGTTTCGCACCCGTCATGACAAGGGCCGCCACGGCGAGACCGTAGACGACGATCGTCGATGAGGCGACTGTGGGTGCCACCCCGAAGTCCTCAACCATCCCACCCAGAGAGATGGGGAGGGCTGAAACATTGAAGGACATGAGCACCTGGGCGAGGAAGAGCCCGATCATGGGTGTCCAGGATGCACGAACCTCAGCGTGGTCGGTCGGTTCGGCCGGGACAGTCATAGTGATTCCTTTCAGCGTTGACGTGGTGCGGGTGCTGGGGTGACGTGGTGCGGGTGCTGGGGTGGAGGCGAAGAGATTGAGACCCAAGGCCTTGGAGAGGTCGAAGCAGGCCCGCTGGCCGCGCACGCTGTTGCCGGCGGAGTCGAGCCGGGGAGAGAACGTGCCGAGCGCACCCTTGCCCGGAGCGATGGCGACGATTCCGCCCGCGACTCCCGATTTGGCCGGCAGACCGATCTCGAAGAGCCATTCACCGCTGTTCTCATACATTCCGCACGAAGCCAGCAATGCGAGGGTGTCACGGGCCACCTCGGCGGAGACCACGCGTTCGCCGGTCACCGGGTTCACTCCCCCGTCTGCCGGAGTCGAACCCATCACCGCGAGATCGTGTGCGCTCACCGACAGTGAACACTGGCGGGTGTAGATGTCGACGCTGTCCAGAGGATCAGTGATGATCCTCCCGTAGCTCTCGAGCAGTCGGGCGATCGCCCCGGCATTGACCATCGAATTCATCGGATGCCCATCATTGAGCTCGATGGCCATCACAGAGTTGAAGGGCAGTCCCGTGTTGTTGACCCCGATGCGCTCATGGACGAATTCGTGACTGCGGGCCTGGCAGACGAGGGCAAAGACGAATGCCTTCGAGATCGACTGAATCGAGAAGGTCAGGTCGATGTCGCCTGCCTCATGGGCGCGGCCGGCGATATCGATGAAGCTGAGGCCGAACCATGTGGGATCCGCCTCGGCGAGGATGGGGATGTAGTCGGCGATCTCTCCGTCGTCGAGGTCACGGTAACGGCGATGAGCCTCGGCGAGGATCCGGGCCGTTGCAGAAGGGCCGAGCAGCTCGCCGGTGAAGGCACGCTGCTGGGGTTCAGTGGTGTCGCCTTCGAACACTGCCGATCTCCTCGTCGAGAGCAGGGATTGTTGTTCTAATTTGCTGATTTCAGCCTAGCCTCTTGGACACCCACCGTCCACGATGCAAGAACTGGAGGCTCAGAACTGTGTGCATCGGTTCGGGTTTGGCATTGTAGAAGTATGACTACTCGCGCCGGCCAGCTGGCCCAGGATAGGGATCTCGTCGATATCCCCGCACTGCTTGACTCGTACTACGACCTCGTTCCCGACTCCTCAGTGCCAGCGCAGGCCGTGAGCTTCGGAACCTCGGGGCACCGCGGCTCGAGCTTCAACCGTGCCTTCAACGAAGCCCACATCGCAGCGATCACCGCCGCCATCGTCGACTTCCGTAAGAAGCAGGGCATCCACGGGCCGATCTTCTTAGGCCGTGACACCCACGCGCTGAGCGAACCCGCAATCCTCACCGTCCTCGAGGTCCTCGCCGCCGCGGAGGTGCCTGTGCTCATCGATGAGCGTGATGGCTTCACCCCCACCCCGGTGCTCTCCCACGCGATCCTCGGGTTCAATGCCGGGAAGACCGCAACGGATGCCCAAGCCGATGGCATCATCGTGACACCCAGCCACAACCCGCCCTCCGACGGCGGCATCAAGTACAACCCGCCCCACGGCGGTCCGGCAGGCTCCGAGACGACGACCTGGATCGCCGAGCGTGCGAACTCCTACCTTGGGGCCGGGTGGGAGAAGATCCCGCGCACCGGTTTCCAGCGGGCCTTCCACCTGGAGAACACAGAGAACTTCGACTTCATCGCCAATTACACCGAAGACCTTGAGTCGGTCATCGACCTCGACGTGATCCGTGGCTCCGATATCCATATCGGTGCCGACCCGCTGGGCGGTGCAAGCGTCGACTACTGGGCCGCGATCGCCGAGGACTTCGACCTCAACCTCACCGTCGTTCACCCCGAGATCGATCCCGCCTGGTCGTTCATGACTCTGGACTGGGACGAGAACATCCGTATGGACTGCTCCTCGCCCTACGCCATGGCCGGGCTCATCGCCTCCCGCAATGACTTCGATATCGCCACGGGCAATGACGCCGATGCCGACCGTCATGGCATCGTCACCCCAGATGCCGGGCTGATGAACCCCAACCACTATCTGGCGACCGCGATCGACTACCTGCTCGACAACCGGCCCGAATGGTCCACCAGCGCAGGCATCGGCAAGACACTGGTCACCTCGTCGATCGTTGACCGCATTGTGTCGGCACATGGTCGCCAGCTGTTCGAAGTACCTGTCGGGTTCAAATGGTTCGTCCCCGGACTCCTCGACTCGACACTGGCCTTCGGCGGCGAAGAATCCGCAGGAGCATCATTCCTGCGCCGCAACGGCAAGGTCTGGTCAACGGACAAGGACGGCATCATCATGGCCCTCCTGGCCGCCGAGATGACGGCGAAGACCGGACAGACTCCGTCCCAGCGCTACGCAGGACTGGCCGCGAACTTCGGCACCAGCGCCTACGCCCGCCAGGATGCTCCGGCCACCCGGGAGCAGAAGGCGACACTGGGATCACTCGACGCCTCCCAGGTGAAGGCGAATACCGTCGGCGGTGAACCGGTGACCTCGACACTCACCTCGGCGCCGGGAAACAACGCACCCATCGGCGGGCTCAAGGTCACGACCGAGAACGCCTGGTTCGCGGTGCGCCCCTCCGGCACGGAAGACGTGTACAAGATCTATGCCGAGTCGCTGCGCGATGAGGACCACCTGCGGGCCGTCCAGCACGATGCGCGGACCTTGGTGGATAGGGTGCTGGAGTAGGTCGGGACGAAGGGGCTCCCCGTGGCCGGCCGGTTACAGCTCGACGTCCTGGTTCTGGGGCGGCAAGGCGGCGATGGCCGAGTGGTCTCGGCCGGTGTTGCCCAGGCCCGCCGCGCCTCCCGGCGAACCCAGTTCGTCGAAGAACTCGACGTTGTAGGTGTAGTAGTCCGCCCACTCCTCCGGGACATCGTCTTCATAGAAGATCGCTTCGACGGGGCAGACCGGTTCACAGGCCCCGCAGTCGATGCACTCGTCGGGATGGATGTAAAGACTGCGTTCGCCTTCGTAGATGCAGTCGACAGGACATTCGTCGACACACGACTTGTCCTTGACGTCAATGCACGGCTGCGCGATCACGTAGGTCATTCGGGCCTCCGCTCTCTGCTCGGATCGTCCACTTCCTCTGAGTGACGAATGGGATGAACCTCAGGGCCCACTCTAGGCCTTCGAACCCAGTCTTCATATGGCCCAGATCACGTCCGAGGAGAATGCAGAACCACCTCGGCGCGGTCCGGTCACAATCGGGTTTCACTGTGCGGACGAAAACGTCGCAAACCGCGCTCTGCAACATCCATGTGTCACCGTCTGGTCGAATCCGCCGAGCACTCGTTCGCACCGCGTCACCAGGCAAGAGTCGTTGCCGTATGCGACCCGTTGGCTCCGCGCACCTCGGCGACCGCCGCAGGACTGCAAACAAGTCGTCTCCTGGCTGTGACCCTCTCCGAGTTTCCTCTCAGACACTGTGGTCCTGACTTCAAGTGCGGGCGCAATACTGGTCGGCGTCGATGATGTGTCACCTGCCCGGTGACCGCACTCAGCAAAGACATCATTCAGCGACGACATCTCGAAGAAGAAGGATCGATGACATGAAGACCACCATTCGCAATCGCGCAGCAGCCCTGGCCATCGCCGGTATTGCCAGCCTGGCCGGAGTCGGACTCGCCAGCGGACCCGCCCTGGCGGCCCCGGCACCCGCCGCAGCCACCAGCGCGGACGCAGAGCCGCAGTCCGTCCACTACCCGACGGACACCAACATCTATGCCGATGAGCTCGTGCGAGCTTGGGGTGCCGACAATACGGAGCGGGTCGAAGGATTCGCCACAGCAAGCGTCGCCAGCGACCTAGCCGCCCACGGCAATGAGAACGGGAGCCATTGGGTTCAGACAGGCGAGGAGGGAGCCGCGGGAACGATCTATGTCGACTACAAGAACACCGTGACGGGAGAAACCATGTCTGTCGGTGTCGCCAACGAACAAGTGTCGAACGGCGGAGAATGGGGCTCACCCCACGGAGTCCATAGCGTCCAGTTCAACAACTGATACGACACACACTGGTGCGAAGAACCCCGTCCCTGGAAATCCGGGGGCGGGGTTCATCGTATGCACGGTTGGGCGGAGCTGCCTCGGCGAAGGCGTCTCGGCGAAGGCGCCCTTTGATGTGACGCGAGGATTACAGGTGTGACTCCGGGGCGTTCTGCACGTAGTCCTCGAGGGTGTCGTTCTTGTACGCGTCCTGGACCTTCTTCAGTTCCTCTTCATCGACATTGACGATCGACTGACCGTCACTCGAGGTGCCGACGCCAGCGGTCGGGGAGGTGAAGAACTCGATGTCGCCGGGGCGGACGTCGCGCATGCCGAAGGCTGTCGCGGAGATGTACTGGGCGTCGAGCCCGGAGTCGACGTACATGTACGGGGCGAAGTTCTTGACCATATCCTGGATCTTCTTCGGGTTCGACAGGGTGTCAGCGGAGATGATCTCACTGGTCAGCCCCCTGATGAAGGCCTGCTGGTTACGAGCGCGCTGGAAGTCGCCGTCCTTGAAGGACTTGCGTTCGCGCACAAAGGTCAGTGCCTCGTCACCGTCGAGGACGTTCTCTCCCCTCGTGAAGGTGTAGCCGTTCTTCTCAAACGACTGCTCCGAGTTCACGCTCACCCCGCCGAGGCTGTCGGTCAATGCCTTGAAGCCTTCGAAGTCGATGATCGCCACGTGGTCGAGGTCCGTGCCGATGAAGTCCGACACCGTGGATACGGCCAGCGGCAGACCACCGTAGGAGAGCGCAGAGTTGATCTTGGCCTTGCCGTGGCCTTCGATGTCGACCCAGCTGTCACGCGGGATCGACATGACCTGGACCTTCGATCCGCTCTCGGGCAGGTGCATGACCATGATTGTGTCCGAGCGCAGTCCGCGGGAGTCGTTGACGTCGACCTGGTCCATCGGCTCATCGGAGCCCAGCAGCAGAATGTTCGTGCCGCCGTCTTCCTTGTTATCGGCACGCTTGGTGCCGAAGACCTGCTCGTCGGTGAGCTTGTTCGCGTTGTTGTCATAGGACCGGCCGACGTTCCATAGGTACAGACCCACGCCGAGCACGCCGAGGATGACGATCACGAGGATGACGACGAGGACCTTGCGCCACACCTTTTTCTTCTTGCGGCGGGGGCGCTGCGGTCGTTCGTCCTGGCTGTCGAAGAGATCATCGAAACTGCTGTTGTCCGTCATCGGCACTCCGGGTTTCAGTCAATGCGGCGGGAACGCCGGCGGGGAGAAGATACAATCTCTGCAATTATATAGCTTTTGTTACATTCTTCTTGACACCTTGCGCGCCGAGGTGACTCGACTCACCGGTAACAACGCCGTATTCGTATGGTGAGGGCTTGGTTCGCTGGGTAGACTTTTCTGGTGTTCAACAACTATCGGGAAATTCTGTCTCTTCCCGGTGCTCTCAAGTTCTCCTTGGCCGGTCTTGTTGCACGTATGCCCATCGCAGTTCTGGGCCTGGGAATCGTTCTGTTCATCCAGGGCGTCAGCGGCTCCTATGGTCTGGCAGGCATCGTTGCCGCCGTGTACATGATCATCCAAGCGCTTGCCGGGCCCGGGATCGCGCGTCTTGTCGACCGTCGCGGTCAAGCTGCTGTCATGGCGCCCATCGTCATCACGCACCTCATCGCGCTGCTGATGCTCATCATCACCGTCTACGCCGACTGGTGGGTGGGACTCATCTTCGTCTTCGCCGGCATCGGCGGTGCCACCGTCGGCTCCGTCGGATCACTGGTGCGTTCCCGCTGGTCACACATCGTAGATTCGCCGAAGAAGCTGCAGACCGCATTCTCGTGGGAATCCGTGGCCGATGAGCTGCTCTTCGTCACCGGCCCCGTCATCGCCACAGTGCTCGCCACCGCTGTGTTCCCACCGGCAGGCATCATACTCTCGATGCTCACCGCCGGGATCGGCTCGGCCCTGCTCTACGTGCAGAAGTCGACCGAACCCCCACCGATCGAACGCACCACAGAGGCCAGGGGCCACGTGTTTTCCAACCCAGGCATCTTCACGATCATCATCGTCAATGTGTTCCTCGGGGTGAACTTCGGCGCCATCGACGTCATTGCCGTGGCCTTCGCCGACGAGCAGGGAGTGAAGTCCCTGGCCGGCATCCTGCTCAGCGCCTTCGCCCTGGGCTCACTCATCGCCGGCGCACTCTATGGGTCGCGAAACTGGAATTCAGCCACCCATCATCGTTTCGGCATCACCGTGTCCCTCCTTGCGCTCGGCGCCTGCTCGATGATGCTGGCACAAGGCATGATCTCCTACACGATCATCCTGTTCCTCGTCGGCTTCACGATCGCCCCGAGCCTCATCGGCGCGAACTCAGTGATCGAACAGCTCGCACCACCTCGGCGCCTGACCGAGGCTTTCGCCTGGCTGGGTACCTCGCTGGGCTTCGGTGTTGCCTTCGGGTCGGCGATTGCCGGCAACATCATCGACGCGGCAAATGCCAAGACCGCGATGCTGCTGCCCGCCGGGTGCGCCATCGTCGGTGCGCTGCTGGCGCTGAGCCTGCTCAAGCTGCTCAACCCGAAACGCTCAAGTCACGAGGTGCGGGTCAACCGTCCAGGACGACAGGTGCGCATCGAGGGGTAGTGCGCACTGGGTTCGGACAGCAGGTTGCGGCTGCACCGCAAGCCCTTCTCCAGCGCGAAACACCTTCCGAATGTCAACGATCTTTGACACACCCACGTCAACAATGCTTTACTTTTGATGTAAAGAATCATTGACATAGGGAGTGGGATGGAAGTTCAGACCTCGAACCTCAAACACGTCCGCAAGTCGGTCGGTCTCACTCAGGCTCAACTGGCCCAGCTCACCGGCGTATCGCGGCAGACGATCATCGCCACCGAACGTGGCGACTATGCTCCCAGCGTGTACCTGGCGCTGCGGATCGCCCGGACCCTGGAGACCAGCGTGGAAGAGATCTTCGCGCTGAAGGAGGAATCATGAATAACAGCAACGCGAGCAAACCCCGTCCCAATGCATTCGCCGACAGAATCACCGGTCTCGACGATCCCTCGATGGGTGATGAACGGGAACGTGATGTCATCCTCCGCGCCTATACATTCGGCTCTGTCGTCTCGACACACGTCTTCTTCGCCCTCGCCGTACTCTTCGCCGTCATCGGCGCTGGCCTCTGGACCATCCCTTTGGTCCTTGGAACCGGAGTGGCCGGTCTCGCAGTGCCCGCATACTGCAAACGTGAGGGTGTCGATTTTACTCTGGCGGTCTCGCGGGCAGCCAATAAACGGATCGTTGTCTCCTACGCCGTATCAGCAGTATTCACCGCCGCTTGGGTGGCCGCAATCGCCTTCCAGCAGACCACCGGCCACCCCCTGATCGATGTCGGTCTTGGGTCACCGCTGGTTGGAGCCAGCAACGGCTCGTTTGTCACCGGCGCGATTATCGGCATAGTCATCGCCCTCACCGCATTCGCCGTCTTAAGACACCGCAAGCTCAAACGAGCGCGCCTCGAGGAGGAGAGCGCGGCAGATATCGAAGACGAAGAGTGAGCGAAGACTGCATGAAGAGTGAACAAAGAGGCGCGGGAAGTCGCGGCACCTATAATGTGAGTGATGCTTCTCCCCCAAATCAGTCGCTTGACAAATCAGTCGCTTGACGAGTAGTTGACGGTCAACGTAGGAGGATCTGTTGAGAATCGAACTGGACCAAGACGCGTGCATCGGGGCTGGAAACTGCGTCATCACAGCCCCGGACTTATTCGACCAGCGGGATGATGACGGAGTGGCTTTTCTGCTTGAGGAGAATCCCTCTCCCGAACAGGAGAGCTCCGCCAAGGAGGCGGAAGCACTGTGTCCTGCCGCCGCAATCCGCATTCACAAAAAGTGACGAGAGTCGTTTCAGCGAAGAAGGTCGTCATTGTCGGTGCCGGCCCCGCCGGAATCGCGGCCGCCGATGCACTGCGGGCTCAAGGCCACACCGGAGAGATCCTGATCTTCGGCGAGGAACGCCATATGCCCTACGACAGACCACCACTGTCCAAACAGATATTGGCCGGTACCTGGTTGCCCGAAAAGGCCGAGCTGCGCACCGGTGAACTGCTGGCCGATGCCGATGTGACGCTGCGCCTCTGCACCAGAGTCGCCTCAGCAGATGTCGCAGCCCATCAGCTCACCCTCCAATCCGGCGAGCAGATCGCGTATGACGCTTTGATCATCGCCACTGGAGTCACCGCACGAGAGCTGCCGTTCGGACACCATCTCGACGGTGTCCACGTGATGCGCACTCTTGACGACGCTCTGACTCTGCAAACCGGTTTGGAGACGGCCCAACGACTCGCAGTCATCGGCGCAGGATTCCTCGGCGCAGAAGTCGCCGCCGTCGCTCGCTCGCTGGGCAAAGAGGTCACGTTGATCGATCCTCTCGAACTGCCGATGCAGAATGTGGTCGGCGACGAGATCGGATCCATGATCGCCGAGCTGCATCGCCACCATGGAGTCAAGCTTGAACTCGGACATGGCGTCAGCTCCATCGAGGACGGTATGGGGCAGGCCACCGGAGTCACACTCGACGATGGAAGAACGGTATCTGCGGATGCGATTCTCGTCGCCGTGGGAGCCCGGCCTGCCGTTGATTGGCTGCGGTCAAGCTCGGTTCCCCTGACCGCGTCGAATGAGCCCGGCGCCGGTGGTGTGCGCTGTGATGCGAGTGGACGCGCCACCGATGATGTCTGGGCCATCGGCGACGTCGCTGCATGGTGGGATCCCACACAGGAACGCCACGTGCGCGTGGAGCATCGGCAGACCGCGAATGAGCACGCTCTCTCCTGCGTACGCGACATCCTGGAACTCACGCCGACCTCGGCGAAGTCCGTCCCGTACTTCTGGTCCGACCAGTACGATCTCAAACTGCGCAGCTTCGGCTTCCCCTCCCGTGACAGCGGATTTCACGTGGTCGAGGGAAATCTTGAGGACCACCGATTCGTTGCCGCCTACACAGACGAATCAGGTCGCATCGTCGGCACAATCGGGTCCGGAATGTTCAAAGCGATGAATTGGTGGCGGTTGCAGATCCTTGACCGCCGTCCCCTCGGCGACGCCCTCCGCGACAGACAGATCACCAAGCGATCTGTCGAATAGTCCACGGAGAACTCCGCTTGATCGCTCAGCAGCATGTGCCTACGGTCAGGCCCAATTCTTGTGCGGCGAGGTGTCACCGACACCGGGGTTGAAGACATTGCACGGGTCGAGTTCCTTGAAGTGAGCTTCCATCTCCGGCGGCACACGGTAGAGGCGACCGTAGTTGTGCTCGGCAGGAACCGCGGCACCTCGTTCCTCAAGCAGCGCCATCATCTGCTTCTTCAACGCGACCGGGTCGACACCCTTCTTCGCCACGTGGTCCTGATGGAGGACGTGGCAGAAGAAGTGACCATAGTAGGAGCTGATGTGCAGCTGCTCGGCGATCTCCGGTGGCAGCACCTCGAGCCAGTCATCCTCGTCCCGACGCAGTGCGACATCGAAGGTGATCATGTCCGACGAGTCGTCACGGTTGAGGTTGAAGTACCGGGTTGCCGCGCTGGCGGCACCGAAACGGTGGAGCATGGCCGATTGAGCCTCATCGGCAGTGCAGATGAAGAAGTCACCGTCATGGCTCGCCTCGGCGAAGAAGGTCGTGAGGAACTCCTCGGTCCTCTGCTTCTGGTCACCGCTGACGACAAGCAGAAGGTGGTGTTCGAAGCGGTCGCGGTACTCCAGCATTCGGTCCGGCAACTGCTGCGGCAGCAGGCTGAACGCGCCTTGGGCGATGGAATCGGCGACTGTCTGGCCGAAGAACGGCAGTTTGGCGAAGACCCCGTTCGCCCAGTTCTTCAACGCGAAGAGCTTGATCTGTTCGCGGCTGCCGGCGTGCTTGACGGAGACGAACGTGTCCTTGCCGTACTTCTCTGCGAGATCGAAGGAGGGCCGTCCCATGTACTCGCCGGAGATCGGCAGCGGCATGTCCGAGGTCAGTATCGCCCGGCGCAGGGCCTCGAGCTCGGCAGGGCTGTCGGTGCCGATGTAGAAGGTCGTCGATTCCTTCTGCTTGGGGAAGGTGCGGGTGCGCACGGCGAAGACCATGAGCTTACCCGCCGACCCGGACGCTTCGTGGAGGAATTTCGGGTTGGCGTTGTAGCGTGCGGGAGAGTCGGCGATCTTGCGGACGTGCTCGCCGTATTCGGTCTCCGTGGCGTCCTCCGGCGGCGGCGTGACATCCGCGGGAGCCCAGTCGCCGCGCTGGAGCTTGTCGAGGATGTGCGCGGGATCGTCACCGAGTTCGACGCCGAGGTGGTTGACGAGTTCGACCTTGCCTTCGTCGTTGACTCGGGCGAAGATGGCATGCTTCGTGAACGCCGGACCCTTGCGGATCTGGCTGCCTCCGGAGTTATTCGCGATGCCACCGACGACCGACGCACCGATCGAGGATGAGCCGATGACCGAATGTGGTTCACGGTCGTGGGCGGCCAGGGCGTCGTCGAGTTCGAAGAGCGTCGAGCCTGCCAGGCAGACGGCTTCACGAGCGTCGTTGATGAGGTGGATCTCGTTGATGCGCAGAGTGGATATGATGACGATCTCACGGTCATAGTCCTGATCGCCGGGTCCCGACCCGCCGGTCAGTCCGGTGTTCGCCGACTGCGGTATGACGATGAGGTCGTGATCGACGCAGACCTGCAGGGCCCGCCACATGTCGACGAGGCTGCCCGGCTTGAGGACGGCGAGCACATTGCCGCCGCCGAAGCGATTGCCTTTGGCGAATGGTGCTGTCGCCCGGGCCGAGGTGAGCACGTGGTGTTTGCCCATGATGTCGTTGAAGGCGCTGACGGCTGGTGACGGCTTCTGGTGTGATTGTCCGAGCATAGTGTCGATCCCTATCTGGTCGTTGCGAGCTGTTGTCGTCGTTGAATATCGTCACTGGGCGCGCCGAGGTGACCTCAGTGCTCAGATCTCGGTTCCGCCGTCCTGCGCTTCCTGGTCTTTCTCGTCTTCCTGCATCCGTCTCTCAGCACGCAACCGGTGCCATTCGGCCAGTTTTTCGGCGATGACGCGTTCGTAGCCATTGCCGGTGGGCCGGTACACCCTCTGCGGCTCCATATCCTCGGGAAAATAGTTCGCCCCCGAGAAACCTCCGGGCCGGTCGGGATCGTACTCGTATCCTTCTCCATAACCGAGATTCTTCATCAGCTTCGTCGGGGCGTTGAGGATATTTGCCGGTGGCATGAGAGACCCCGTCTGCTTCGCGAGCTTCTTTGCTGCGTTGAATCCACGGTAGACGGCGATGGATTTCGGTGCGGTTGCGAGGTAGACGACGGCTTGGGCGATGGCGAGCTCACCTTCTGGAGATCCGAGACGCTCGTAGACGTCCCATGCCGCCAGCGCTTGCTGGACGGCTTGCGGGTCGGCGATCGCGATGTCTTCGTTGGCGAACCTCACCAGACGTCGGGCGATGTAGAGCGGATCTTCACCCCCGTCGAGCATTCGTGCCAACCAGTACAGTGACGCGTCTGGGTCGGAGCCGCGCATCGCCTTGTGCAGGGCGGAGATGAGGTTGTAGTGGCCTTCCTGGCCTTTGTCGTAGATCGGTGCGCGCTGCTGAACCAGCTCGGCTAAGGCAGAAGGGTCAAGTGTCCCGCTGACTGTTTGGAGCTGTTCGATGAGGTTGAGCAGGTATCGACCGTCACCGTCGGCCATCGCCACCATCGCCTGCCGGGCCTGCGCGTCAACAGGAAGTGATCTTCCCGTGGCCGCTTCGGCACGTTCGATGAGTGTGGTCAGTGTCTGCTCGTTGAGTCGTCTGAGGACGAAGACCTGGGAGCGGGAGAGCAATGCTGAGTTGAGTTCGAAGCTGGGGTTCTCCGTGGTCGCACCGACGAGCACGACCGTGCCGTCTTCCACGTAGGGGAGGAAGGAATCCTGCTGGGCGCGATTGAAGCGGTGGATCTCGTCAACGAACAGCATCGTGCCCTGGCCGATCTCGCGGCGCTTGGCAGCTGATTGGAAGACTTTGCGGAGTTCGGCGACACCGGAGAAGGTCGCTGAAACCGATTCGAAGACGAGGTTTGTTCGCTCAGCGAGGAGTCGCGCAATGGTTGTCTTCCCACAGCCTGGTGGCCCCCACAGCACCATGGAGACCAGTCGGCGTTCGTCGACCATCCGGCCGATGGGGGCGTCATGTCCGAGCAGGTGCTCTTGTCCGAGCACGTCTTCGAGTGTCTTCGGGCGCAATCTATCGGCAAGGGGACGACCTGCCTCGTCAGGTTCAAACAGTGACGGCGGTTCCTGGCTCATAGCGGCACCTCCATCGTCATCGATTCGTCTGCGTGGTGAGGATTCCGTTTTCATCCTAGTTGCCCGTGGCAAGGGGCGTCGGTCGGTCCGCGTCTCTCACCCCGGCCGGTTCGAGGCGCGCGCCACAGCGCCAAGACAGAGCAGGCAGATCACGGCAACCCCAGCCAAGGAGAGGCTGTAGGGCATGACCGGCAGCAGGGCCGCGAGCACTGTAGGCAGCAGGAACCCGGAGTAGGCCAGCGAATAGTAGACGCCGGTGATGCCGGCCAGGTCGTCCGGTTCGGCGATGGCCTGGACGATGACCAGACCGGCCACCACGCAGATGCCGTAGGCGATGCCGAGCACGATGGCCACGACCAGGGCGAGGACTGGATCCGCGACCAGGGACGCGACCACGGCGAGCGCCATCCCGAGGGTCATGAGCACGAGGCCGACGACGAGTGCGCGCCCGCCCGTCCACCGGTTGATCCGGGGAACGCTGTTCTGCACGAGCGCCCCGGCACCGAGGGTGACGACGGTGAGCACGGTTGCGTAGAGGGTCGTCCACTCCCCCAGCTCGTCCTGGACCAGTGCCGGCATCACAGCGTAGGCGATGCCCGCTGCACCGAAGACCCAGGGAGCCGCAGGGGCAATGAGGCGCACGAACGTGCGGTGTCCCACCAGGGGAACGCGCAGGCCTCTCCACCAGTGTTGAGAGCTCCGCTGTTCCCGCGACAGAGACTCCGGCGCGGCGAACAGGATGGCCAGGGCCACGATGCTGAGCAGTCCGTGCACCGCATAGGGTGTCGCCTCGGGGACTGGCCCCCATTGTGCCAGGCATCCGGTGACCGCGGCACCGACGGCGAATCCCAGGGTCAGAGTCAGTGCCGGGCGGCGAGCTCCTGCTGTGATTCCGGCCTTGTGGTCGAAGGGCGGCATCGAGAGTTCCTTGATCCAGCTCGTGCCCACCGACATCGCCACGCCGACGCCCGCACCGGCGAGCACCCGGCCCAGACACAGAAGCCAGAAGAGGTCGAAGCCGATGCCGAGGAGCACACTGCCGACCAACGCCGCAATGGTGCCGACGATGAGCACGGGTTTGCGTCCGCGACGATCCGATATCGCCGAGGCGATCAGAAGTCCCGGGATCAGCCCGCCGACGTACATGCCCAGGAGAAGATTGGCCTGCCAGACCGCGTATCCTCCATCTTCCTCGTACATATGGACGAGCGGGGTGAAGTGATTGCCGCCCCAAGCAAGCAGGAAGATGGCAGGTGCAACGCGAAGCCAGGCACCGCCTCGGCGACGGACGGGTTCAGGGGGCATCGCTGTCGGGCCGGGCGTCGGCGTGGCCGAGTCTGAGGTCACCGCTGGATCGGGTGTCATCGGGTCCGGTTCTGCTGGAAGTGACCGTGATCGATGTGCTGGCGGACGAGTCTCGTAAATCGTGGGGAATCTCCTTGGCAGGCGCATTCGGTGAGCTGTTCGTGGTCGGCGAAGAGGTCTTCGAGAGCCGAGGGCAGATCGATGACGGCCTGGTAAGTCAGGCGAGCCAGGCGGGGGCCGATGGTGGAGAGCAGTTCGTCGGTGACTGCGTTCCGGCCGCTGCGAATGATGCGGGCATGGAAGGCGTAGTCACTGCTCGCGAAATCCAGCGAGGAGTCGCCGCTCAGAGCCTCGCGCTGCCGACCAAGGAGGAACTGCAGGTCTGCCGCCAAGGCCTCCATCACCTCGGCGTCGGCACTCAGGGCATGGACTGCGTCGATTTCGAACATGGCGCGCACGGCCAACAGGTCCCGCCGCTCCTCGCCGGTGACCGTTGTGACGATGGCCCCTTTCTTGGGCACGAGTCGGACCAAGCGCCACCGCTCGAGTTGGAGCATAGCCTCCCGGGCCGGGGTGCGGCTGGCCTTCTGCGCCTCGGCGAGATCAGCCTCGGTGAGGAGCATTCCAGGTTCATACCGCTGTTCGATCACCTCGCGAGCGGCCCAGGCCGCCATCCGCGCAGCGATCGGAGAAGCGTCGTCGGCGGTCTCCCAGGGCAGCGTCAGCAGATCATTCACACACCCAAACTATCAGATGCATGCATTGATAGATGCATCAAGTCCGGACCGGAGCAATGCGACCTTGGACAGGACGCTCAGCTCGCCGATCGGCAGTCAGCACCAGCAATAAGGACAATGTCGACAATAAAGAATGCGTCATATTGTGTACTCAACGAACCTTGTCGGTTACTATGGTCTGCGGCGCCATTCAAGCGCTCAATGCCGAGCACATTAGCGGAGGAGATTCCCGGGCACCCACGAGCTGGGTATCCGGTGATGTGATCAACGTGGAATCAGTTGTCTGGAGCGCTATCGCCCTCAGCTTCATCACCGGAATGCTGTCGAAAGCTCTGCCCCGAGCCCCGGGTGCACTCGTGGCCGCCGCGTGGGGAGCCGTTTCATTGGCAGCAACCGGAGTCTTCTTAACCACAGACACCACCGACGCGGGCCTGGAAATCGTCGCCATCGGACACCTGGCCACCTTCTCGGCCTTCCTCACAGGCTTCACGATGATCAGCCTGGTCGGAGATTGGAAGCGCGAGCTCGCCGCCTGAAGGACCCTCGCGGAGAGCTCGCGCTCGAAGGTTCCGACTCACTCGACGAGCTTGCCGACCTGGCTGATCTCGTCATCTCGCATGAGCTCGGCAACCTCGGGATCGACTGCTGGAATGCTCTCCTGCACGACTCCAGTGGACGGTGACCACACGAGGTTGACCTGCAAATTCTCGTCCTGTTCGGGGTAGTCGCTGCGATTGTGGCAGCCGCGGGTCTCCCTGCGTTCGAGTGCGCACTCCAGGGTTGCCCGAGCCGCCAGTGCCGAGGATTTGAGGTCGAAGGCGTGTGAGAGATCGGAGTAGCCGGCGATATCCGGGTGAATTCCGACCTCACCCATGCGTGCCTCGATGCCGGCGAGTTTCTCGAGTCCTTCCAACAATCCAGCCTCATCGCGGACGACTCCGGCATGCTCGGTCATGAGATTGCGGATCTCGCGCTGCAGCGCCCGGACATTCTCCGTACCCTCGGAAGCGAGGAGATCATCGATCTCAGCCCGCGCCTCGGCGATGGCAGACCGCGACCGCACCTGCGCACCCAACTCTGATGAATACGCGACGGCGGACTTTCCGACGATGCGGCCGAAGACGAGGAGTTCGATGAGCGAATTGCCGCCGAGGCGATTGGCCCCATGCAGCCCGGATGACGCTTCGCCGATGGCCCACAGCCCCTCGACGTCGGTGCTGTGCTCAACCGGGTCGACCCACACCCCGCCCATCGAATAGTGCGCGGTCGGGGCGATCTCGATGGGGCTGACGGTGATGTCGAGCATCTGCGTTTCCATCATCGTCTGGAACACGCGCGGCAAGCGGTTCATGATGGTCTCGCGCGGCAGGTGGGAGACATCGAGCCAGATGCCGCCGTTCTCCGTCCCGCGGCCCTCGGCGATCTCGGTGTAGGCGGCCAGAGCTACGCGGTCGCGGGTGGAGAGTTCCATGCGTTCTGGATCGTAGCGTTCCATGAACCGCTCCCCCAGTGCGTTGCGCAGAATTCCGCCCTCACCGCGTGCAGCCTCGGAGACCAGTGTTCCGGCGGCGTTCTCGGGTTCGATGATGCCCGAGGGGTGGAACTGGACGAGCTCGGCATCGCGCAGACGGGCTCCGGCTTCGACGGCCAGGCGGAAGGAATCACCGGTGTTCTCGTCGCGACGTGATGAGGTGCGGCGCCAGATCCGGTTGTGCCCACCGGCTGCGAGGATGACCGCGTCGGCATGGATTCGGTAGCGGGAACCGTCGACGATGTCGAAGCCGAAGGCGCCGAAGATGCGCCCGTCGGCGACGAGGAGTTTGGTGATGTAGACGCGGTCGAGGATGGGGACGTTCAGGGCCTCAGCACGATGAATGAGGGTGCGCTGAATTTCGAGTCCCGTGTAATCGCCGGCGAAAGCGGTGCGACGCCAGGTATGGGCGCCGAAGAAGCGCTGCGAGATCCGACCGTCGTCCTCCTTCGCGAAGTCCATTCCATATCGCTCCAGGTCAGCGATTCCCTGTTCGGCTCCTTGGGTGACGATTTCGACGGTGCGGGGGTTGGCGAGGTCATAGGATTCCTTGATTGTGTCGGCGGCGTGCTGCTGCCAGGAGTCGTCGGGGTCCATCGTGGCCAGGGCCGCGTTGATGCCGCCGGCAGCCAGCGAGGTGTGGGCGTCGTCCTTGGGTCGCTTGCCGACGGCCAGGACATCGGTGCCGGATTCGGCGACCTCGATTGCCGCCCGAAGACCGGATCCGCCGGTGCCGATGACCAGCACCGAGGTGGAGATCGTGTGTTCGTGTGTGCGGGAATTGCCCTGTGTGGTCTTCGAGTTCTGTGCTGTGGAGTTCATGTTTTCCACGCTAAGCTCAGCGGTCTCATGCGTCCAATGTATTGTTTCGCTCAACTCGATAGCGGTACGCTATCAGCATGAATCTGGAACAGCTCGCGAGCTTTGTCGAAGTCGCCAATACCGGTCATTTCACGAAGGCCGCTGCCACTCTTCACCTGGCGCAGCCGTCACTCAGCCGGCAGATTTCCACCTTAGAGAAGGAGCTCGGGTCCGAACTCTTCCATCGCGCCCATGGACACATCAGTCTCACCGCCGCGGGTGAAACACTTCTGCCGAGTGCACGACGGATGCTCGCCGACGCCGAGGCGGTGCGCCGTGACATGGATGAGCTCGCGGGCCTGCGCAAGGGTCGCATCCGCCTGGGTGCGACGCCGACCTTGTGCGTCAGCCTCGTCGCCGAGGCGATCAGCAACTTCCATCAGGAGCATCCCGGGGTCGGGCTCGAGCTGGTCGAGAAGGGATCGCGGGAGCTCATTGAGGCGCTGGGTACGGGTGAGTTAGACCTTGCGCTCATCACGCGGACGCTGAGTCCGAGTGCGCAGATGCCGCGGCTGCGGATGCAGGGGGTGCTCAGTGAGGATCTGGTGGTGATTGCTGCCACGGAGGCAGGTGAGCCGCTACCGTCCGACGGTCGGGGCAGGTCCGCGCTCCTGCCAGGTGACACGGTGACTCTGGCGGAGGTCGCGGCACTCCCCCAGGTGCTGTTCCATCACGGATACGATCTGCGCGAAGCCACCTCGGCGGCCTTCGACGCCGCAGGACTGGCGCCGAATATCGTCGTCGAGGGCGCTGAGATGGACGCGGTGCTGCGGTTCGTCGAGCGCGGCCTCGGCGTCGCCATTGTTCCCGCCATGGTCCTCGTCGACCGGCCCCAGCTGGTCTCAGCACAGCTGGTGGAGCCAAGCCTGAATCGGACGGTCAGCCTCGCCGCCCGCGGCGACGTACGGCCGACCAGAGCCGCCTCGGCGATGGAGACAACGATCCTCTCGACTGCGAGGGTACTGGCCGAAGAGGATGCCGGCCTGGCGGCGCATGTGCGGCTGGTGGGGTGAGGCAGGTTGTTCACCGTCGAATGTTTCAAGTCCGCGCACGGCCTTGATAGCGTCAACGACCTCAATCGAGCCGCCTACAAACGTGTCGATTGTGTCGATGTCGTTGTAGATGCACCACGACTGATCGGCTGGCCATACGAGACTGACGGGACCATATTCGGCGTCGAGTTCGTTCAAGTCACGTAGAACAATCGAGCATTTGGCATAGGTGCGCCCTCTGTATCGGAACGGTTCGCAGCCAGACGGTTCCTCGTCGTTCGCCCACCCTTCCCATATGCAGGCAGACACTCGAGTTTCGACGTATTCAGCAAGCGCGTTCGCGATGAGAAGGGTGAAGACTTCGCTGCAGGTGTGACCCGTCAATATCGGATGCACTGCACGAAGGCCCACCTGAAAACAGGGCAATTCGGCAGAACCGATGGAGCCGAGCTTGTCGAGAACGGTCGGCCTCGCCAAGCGAGCGGACGTGCGCCCGGTCAGGTGAAACCTCTCGATCAGAACCAGGCGTCGGCGAGCAGCTTGAGCGAACGCTCCGCCACTGCAGGGTCGTAGGCGTAGGTGACGGTGATGAGCTCATCGGCACCGGTGCGCTCGACGAATTCCGACATCTGACGGGTGGCCGTCTCTGGTGAGCCGACGGCGCTGATCGCCAGCATCGGGCTCTCACCGCCTCGGGGCAGCTCACTGGGATCGACCGGCGGCTGGAGGTGGCGTCGACGGCCAAGAGCGATGTCGGTGAACATCTGCTTCACCGTGGTGAACTCGCGCTCTGCCTCCTCGTCCGTCTCGGCGACCAGCACATTGATGCCGGCCATGACATAGGGTTCGTCGATCTGTGCGGTTGGGGCCTCGGTGGTGAAGGAATCCCTATAGACACGGATAGCCTCATCGATCTGATTCGGTGCGAAATGCGAAGCCAGGGAGAACGGCAGACCCAGCTGACCGGCGATCGACGCGCCATTCATCGTCGAGCCGAGCACCCAGATGGGCACCTCCGTGCCGACGGAGACCGCGGACTCGATCGGTGCCGTGTGCGCCTTGCCTTCGGCGCCGAACCACCCCTGCATGTCATAGATGTTCTGTGCGAAGTCCTGCGGTTCGGCCGAGGAGCGGCTCAGTGCCTGTGCCGTCATCCCGTCGGTGCCGGGCGCGCGGCCAAGCCCCAGATCGATGCGATCGCCGTGGATGTTGGCCAGTGTTCCGTACTGCTCGGCGACCATGAGCGGAGCATGGTTGGGCAGCATCACTCCGCCTGAACCCACACGGATCTTCTCGGTCACCGAGGCTGCCTGAGAGATGAGCAAGGCCGTCGCACTGGCGGCCAGTCCCATGGTGTTGTGGTGCTCGGCGAACCAGAGACGGGAGTAGCCGAGCTCATCGGCCAGGCGTGCGGCACGCATCGAGGTGTCGATGGCCTCGCGGGCGGAGGATCCGTCACGGATCGGGACGAGGTCGAGAATATTCAGTGGAACGGACAAAGCGATGCGGTCCTTCGGTCGAGCGTCGAGAAAGTTCAAAGATCAGCTTCCTGGGACAACAGCCGCTCGACATGGTTCTATTCCATCTCACACGCGAGGCCACAATAGACAAGTAGATTGATCAATTTATTTGTACAATGGGGCAATGCCCGATCCGAACCTTGCCGCCGAGTTCCGCAGTGCGCTCCGCCCACTCATCCGCCGCTTCTACTCGGAACGGACGACCTCGCGCGGGAAGTCCGGCATCCTCACTCACCTGAATGAGCGGGGACCTGCCACCGCATCCGAACTCTCAGCGACAGAGAGGATCACACCGCAGGCAGTCGCCGTGGCTCTGCGCGAATTGGAAGATCTGTCGTATGTCGCACGCTCACGCGACGAGGTCGACCGACGCAAGGTCCGCGTCCAGATCACCGAGACGGGGCGCATCGCACTCGAACGCGAACATGCGGCCGGCACCCGGTGGCTCGCCGATGCTCTTGTCGAACATCTCGATGACTCCGAACGCGCGACGCTGTCAGCTGCCGTGCCCGTGCTGCGCAAACTCATGCGGGAGGCTGCGGATGAGTGAGCCCGAACCAGGCGGACGGCTGCTCCCCGCACTCATCTATGCGGCATTGTCGACGGCGATCGTCAGCTCGCTGGGCATGCTGCTCGTCCCGACGATCTCCTCCGAATTCCACGTCGCGATCAGCGCCGCCCAGTGGATGCTCACGATCAATCTGCTCGTCGGCGCAATCGTCACCCCGGTGATGGGCCGCCTCAGCGATGGCCCACACAAGAAGAGACTCCTCCTCGGCGCTCTCACAATCATCCTCGTGGGTTCGGTGATCGCCGCTTTAGCGACCAACTTCGCCGTCTTCCTGATCGGGCGTGCGCTGCAAGGACTCAGCTACGGCATCGTGCCCATGACGATCGCACTGGCACGGCGCTATCTGCCTGCGGAGAAGAGCACGCGCGGCATCGCCAGCCTGTCGGTGACCGTGTCGACGGGAATGGGCATCGGGTACCCCCTGACGGGACTCATCGCGGGATCCCTCGACTATCAGTTCGCGTTCTGGTTCGCTGCGCTCTTCGTTGCCACAGCCATGGTCGTGGTGATCGTCGCCGTCCCATCGGGACCGGACACGCAGGCGCCGCGAGTCCGCTTCGACGTACCAGGTGCGACAGTGCTCGCCTTCGGGCTCGCGGCGCTGCTGCTCGGGGTCAGCGAAGGAGAGATCTGGGGCTGGGCCACCCTGCCGACCCTGAGCTGCTTCGCGGTCGCGATCATCCTGCTCACGATCTGGGTCCTGCTAGAACTGAGGGTGAAGTATCCGCTGATCAATCTTCGGGTCCTCCGCAGCCCGGATGCTCTCGTCGCAAACCTCACGGCCATCACACTCGGCACGGTGATGTACATGGTGCTGTCGATCGGCAGCATCATCGCACAGGCGCCGAGCGAGACCGGATACGGTGTCGCCCTACCGGTGTTCTGGGCCGGGTTCGTGATGCTGCCGTTCTCGGTCGGAAGCTTCCTCGCCAACCGCCTCGTGCGACATCTGACGAAGCGGATTCGAATGACCACCCTACTGCCGCTGGGCGCGACACTGGTCACCGCGTCATCACTTCTGCTGCTCTTCGCCCATACCCAACTCTGGGAGATCCTTGTCGGGATGTTCGTCGTCGGCATGGGTGTCGGCACCACCTATGCAGCGATGCCGGCGCTCATCGCCCGCACCGTCGCGACAGAGGAATTGGGTAGTGCGGTCAGCTTCAATCAGGTGCTGCGTACCGTCGGCGGTTCCTTCGGCAGTGCGATCTCCGGCGCGGTGCTTGCTGCGCACTTGGGTGCTGATGGCCATCCGAGCGCGAACGGCATCTTCCTGGCCCTCGCGATTTCAGCGATCGGATGTGTCGCGGTGCTGATCGGCTTGCTCGCCGACCGGGTGCGCGGGGCGGGCGCTCAACGCTGAGGCAAGAGTCGCCCTCACCGCTGGAGCACCTGTGTCCAGGCGAAACCCGCATCGTTGGCAGGCAAAGAATGGTCCCGGAAGCGTTCACTTCCGGGACCATGCTCAGCTCGGAATACTCTGCCCTGGCCGATCGCCTCTCGGTCGATCAACGCTCAGTCGGTTTTTCACGTCGCCGAGGACGACATTTTCCGACGCCGCGTTGCTCGAGAGGGGTTCTTCTGCGAAAGCCTGCAGCTCACTCGTCCTTCGGACCGTCTCCCGAGTCATCACTCTTGGTGGTGCCGGGCAGGCCCTGTGCCTTGCGGCGCATGAGGAGGATGACGATGATGATGATGGCCAGACCGCCGACACCCAGCAACACGATCATCGGTGTCGACATACCGGAATCGCTTCCGGTCGATTCGCCGATCTCGCCGCGCTCTTCGGTGTCCTTGCCCGGCTCGTCGACGACGCCGCCGCCGAGTCCGGCCTGTGAAGATTCTTCGACCGCACCGCCGGCGCCCTCGGCGTCAGAGATGGTGAAGTCGAAGTCACCGGAGATCGGGTGACCGTCCTGCGACACCACGCGCCAGGTGACTTTGTAGTCGCCGGGCTTGAGGTTGTCGGGCAGTGCGACGGTGAGCTTCTTGCCGTCGACAGCGAGCTCACCAGCAGAGACGTTCTTGCCGTCGATGACGACCTTGACCTCGGAGCCGACCTCCTGGACTTCACCGGAGAAGGTCATCTCAATCCATTCCGGCTGCTGGTCGACCGTCGATCCATCTTCGGGATTCGAAGACACGAGCTGGTCGTGAGCACTGGCCGGGGCAAAAGCAAAGACACTCAAGGCAGCCACCAGCAGGGCAGCGAAGCCGAGCCTGAGGGCGGGCCACGTGGTTCGAGTCATGTCAGTTTTCTCCTTCAACAATTACCTTCAGTATCACCGAGTCTGCTCGGCCAAAGAGTGTAGATAGTCTGTGATTCCCGGCACGGACACTTCAATTGTCTCAAGAGTTTCTTCGAATTTCTTCAATTCCCCTGCCCACGGGTCCTCAACGTCCGGCGCCGGGGCATCAACGGCCTCCTCCTGAGACACTCGCGGATCGAATTCGCGCAGCATATGCAGCCGTGGGCGCGCCTCGGCGGGGAGGTCTCCGATGAGGTTCTGCAGGGCACGGTAATGTCTGCGGGTCATCGCGATGGCCACGTCACGTTCGGCCAACCAGTCGGGCGTGATCTGCCGGGCGACATGATCCTCGGTACGGTACCCGGCCGTGCGCAGCACCCGCGCCTGGGTGGGGTCAATGGGGTTGCCGGCTTCCTCATCACTGATGCCGGCGGAATCAACAACCGCCTCGGCGTCGTTGAGTTCCAGATGATGCTGGAGCACACGTTCGGCCGTGACCGAACGACAGATATTGCCCGTACACACGAACACCACGGATGCCATCTTCATACGATTCTCCTGATCGATCCGATACCCGCAACGGCTGCGAGACACCGGCGCATCCGCACCGGTAACTTCTGACCGTTCTGCCTACTGATCACGATACTGTTGCACCATGACTTCTGAAACACCGACCGCTTCGGCGCGCCCTCAGGACGATCTGTTCCGCCACATCAACGGCGAGTGGATCGACTCGTTCACCATCCCCGACGACCGTGCCGGCGACGGCGCCATGCGCGAACTCTTCGACACAGCTGAGACCAAGGTCCGCGACATCATAACCGCCGTCTCCGACGCCCCGCAGGAGCCGGGCAGCGAAGGCCAGAAGGTCGCCGACGTGTACTCCTCGTTCATGGACCTCGACCAGATCAACTCGCTGGGCGTGACCCCTCTTCGCTCCTCCTTCGCCGCCATCGACGCCGCTGAGGACAAGTCCGAACTGGCAAATCTGCTGGGTCGCCTCGAAGTGGAAGGCATCGGCGGGGTCCTCGACGGCGGCGTCACCGCCGATGCGAAGGACTCCGACATCTACGCCCTCTACCTCCACCAGGGAGGCATCTCCCTGCCCGACGAGGACTACTACTTCAACGACGACCACGCCGAGGTGCGTGTGAAGTTCGTCGATCATGTGAAGAAGATGTCCGCCCTCGGTGGGATCGGTGCCAAGAGCAACGTCTCCGACGCCGAGGTGGCCGCCAAGGTGATGGCGTTCGAAACCTCCCTGGCCCGCCACCACTGGGACCGGGTCGCCTGCCGTGACGCAGAGAAGACCTACAACAAGGTCAGCCTCGACGAACTGCGCGAACTGGGTCCCGGCTTCGACTTCGACTCCTGGTTCGCGGCACTGGCCGCCGACGTCGATGAGGAACTGAGCTACGTGGTCATCGGCCAGCCCTCCTTCGTCACCGGCATGGCCGAGGTGTGGGACCAGACCGACATCGAGACGATCAAGACCTGGTTGCGCTTCTCCGTCCTCTCCGCCAACGCCGCACTGCTGACCGATGAGATCGTCGAGGAGAACTTCGACTTCAACGCCCGCACCCTCTCGGGCACCCCGGCCCTGCGGGAACGCTGGAAGCGCGGTGTCGGACTGGTGCAGGGTCTCCTCGGCGAGGCTGTGGGCAAACTCTACGTCGCGGCCGAGTTCCCGCCGGAGGCCAAAGCGGCGATCGACCACCTCGTGGCGATGCTCATCAGGGCCTACGACAAATCGATCAACGAGCTCGACTGGATGAGCGAAGAGACGAAGAAGAAGGCCCTGGTCAAGCTCTCGAAGTTCACACCGAAGGTCGGTTACCCCGAGGTGTGGCGCGAGTATCCGGCCGCGATCGACTCCTCTGACCTGGTGGGCAACGTCCGCCGCTGCGCCCGCGCCGAGCATGCGCGCCAGATCAAGCGCATCGGCAAGGAGATCGACCGCACCGAATGGCTGATGACGCCGCAGACCGTCAACGCCTACTACCACCCGGTGATGAACGAGATCGTCTTCCCAGCCGCGATCCTGCAGCCCCCGTTCTTCGATGCCTCCGGTGATGTGGCAGCGAACTTCGGTGCCATCGGCGCGGTCATCGGCCACGAGATCGGCCACGGATTCGATGACCAGGGTTCACGCTATGACGGCGACGGCAACCTCGTCGATTGGT
The DNA here is from genome assembly GCF_900169365.1 of Brevibacterium sp. 239c. Classification (GTDB taxonomy): domain Bacteria; phylum Actinomycetota; class Actinomycetes; order Actinomycetales; family Brevibacteriaceae; genus Brevibacterium. The sequence continues at coordinate 88,381 of NZ_FXZH01000012.1, read as the reverse complement.
GGACGGCCGAGGACCGGGAGCGCTTCGAGGAGCGCACCAATGCCCTCATTGCTCAGTACGAGGCGCTGGTACCGGCAGGTCTGGATTCATCACAGCACGTCAACGGTGCGCTGACCGTGGGTGAGAACATCGGTGACCTGGGCGGACTGTCCATCGGCTGGAAGGCTCTTGAGCTGGAGCTGGAACGTGAGCCGACGTCCGACGAGGCTGCAACGTTCTTCGAAGCCTGGGCGAAGGCCTGGCGGGCGAAGATGCGCACCGAAGAGCGCGTGCGACGGCTGAGCATCGACCCGCACGCACCGGAGGAGTTCCGCTGCAATCAGGTCGTGAAGAACATGACCGCCTTCCACGACACCTACGGCGTGGGTGAAACCGACGGCATGTACCTAGCTCCTGAAGAGCGCGTCACCATCTGGTAGGCGCTGTTTAGGCAGGCTTCCTCCCGGCAACCCTCCGGGCGCTGGGCAACCTTTAGTGGACCACTCCACAGCGGGGTTGCTCAGCGGTGCTGGCGGATGAGGCAGACCATGCGATAGTCGAACTCTTCCCAGCTCTTGATCGGGGCATCTGCGTACATCGCGGCCTCAAACTCGTCGAGCTCATGGAAGTCCGATTCCAGCGGGATGTCGTAGGGCATCTCGACGTAGAGAAGTCCGCTGACATCGGTATGCACGACGTCGAATCCGACATTCTTCGGCGCTAACTCGTTGTTCATCACGATGAGCAGTTTGCCTTCGGTGCCCGCGTACTCTTCCTCGATGTTGTCGACGTATCCCTGGGATTCGTGCAGTTCACGCTGTGCTCGGATGACGAATTCGGCGTAGGCGCCGATGCCGATGACGGGGATCCGAGAGGTCAGGGCTTCGGTCGCGACCTTGACCATCCGTGACCTCGCCTTGCGCGTCAGTGGGGTGACGTCGCCTCCGGACATGGCGACGCCGTCGAAGCCGACCAGCGATTGTGCGATGTCGTCGTGGTTCGGGTTGTGCATTGTGATATCGAGTCCGAAGCGGGCGTACCACGGCCGGGTCACCTTCGCGCTTTCTTCGTCCCACCACACGTAGAAGAGGAACGGCACATTGATGCCGGCTTCCGAGAAGTAGAACGGCGGGGTGCGCTCTCCCGCGGTGACTTCGAAGGGAACGACATTGCCCTCAATCGGTGCGGGGCAGGTGGCGAAGGCGGTGAACGCGAACGGGTAGTTCACGGCTCGGTTGAAGTCGACGACGAGTGAACCGTCATGATTCGGGACGCCCAAGTCGAGGGTTCTCCACGCCGGGGTGGTCACGCCATTCGTGGAGTCGTGGAAGTCCAGCTGCAGCCCGCTGGCGGGGTTGCCTGTGGCCAGAAGCTTCACCTCGCCGGCTTCGCTCGTGAAGGAAACTACTCCCACGGCCGGGGTCTCAACGTTGAGGCCATCCTGCGCTGTGTTGATCTTGTGCACTTCAGGCGTCTCAAAGGGAGTGAACTTCGCTAAGAACACGAAGCTGGGGTCCGGATCGAAGACCGGAACTTCGAAGAATTTGCCCAGCAGCGGCGACTTGGAATCCCGGACGCGGATTCCGATGCGACCTGCCCGGTCGATGAGTTCGTAGAGCACATTGCCGACAGTGAACCACTGAAGGGATCCTCCGGTGGGCAGCTTCGCGCTGAATCCATTCTCCTCGACCCGCACTTCAGGTCCTGAGATCTCTGGGATCTTCGGCAGAATCGTGGTGTCGCTCGGTACCGATGCCGAGCTGGAAGGGGACGCGTCGTTGGTGCTCGGGCCCGCCTCGGCGGACTTACTCATGAGGTCGAAGGTCGCGGCAGCAGGACCGGCCTTGGTCCCAGGTTCCAGTGCCACGCTGACCCAGCCATCGTCGACGGTGAAGGTGCCGGGTGCGTCCGGCCAGGTCGTGGTCTCGTCGAGCCAATGCAGGCCGGACACGCTAAGCCAGCCGAAGGGAGTCGCCAGTGCCGAGTTCCTAGAATCCCGCCATGTGTTCCATTCGGTCACGAACTGGTTCACGTCGCACACTCCTTGCATTGCATTGCGTTGCTCCTCGGCGCTGGTACTCGGGCGATGGGCGATGAAGCCCGAGCGGCCGATGGCTCCTGTGGCACTGGATTCTTACCCTCCGTCGTCTCGACGCGGACTCGAAGACCAATGCCCTTGTAGCCAAAGCTACCGCAAACGATAGGCTGTGGAAATGAGCACATCGCCCGTGACACCACGTACGAAAACCCAGGTCGCAGCCGATCTGACGGACTTCATCAGTTCTTCTCCCAGCTCCTATCATGCCACCGCGACGGCGGCCGCACGATTGGAGTCCACTGGTTTCCGCCGACTCAAAGAGCGCAAGATTTGGGAACTCGAGCCCGGCCAGGGCTATTACGTCATCCGCGACGGCGCAATCATTGCATGGCGAACTCCAGCGAGCAAAGCTGATGTCTCCGGTGCTGATTCGGGTGGGTCGTCGGCTACGATTCCAGGTTTTCGCGTGTTCGGTTCTCACACGGATTCCCCAGCCTTCAAGCTCAAACCGGGCGAGGAATTCACTGCCGAAGGAACTCGTCAGATCGGCGTCGAAATCTACGGCGGACCACTGCTCAATTCGTGGCTCGATCGGGAACTGGCGCTGGCCGGGCAGCTCAGCCTCGCCGACGGTTCCGTCGTCCTCGCACAGACTCCGCCCATCGCACGGATCCCGCAACTGGCCATCCACCTCGATCGCCAGGTCAATGATGGTCTGACGCTGGACAAGCAACGTCACACCACTCCGATCATCGGCCTCGCGGATCTGGCTGAAGCCGATGTCATCGAGATCCTCGCCGCCTCCGCCGAGGTCGATCCTGAGCAGGTCGTGGGACACGACGTCTACACGATCCCGGTTCAGTCCCCCGGGCTCTTCGGTGCCCGGGAAGAATTCTTTGCCGCACCGAGGTTGGATAACCTGTTGTCTGTCCACGCCGGTATCAGCGCCTTAGTGGAAGTCGATGCGGCGGCGCTGGATTCCGTCGCGCTCTTCGCCGGATTCGACCACGAGGAGATCGGGTCGAACTCACGCTCCGGTGCATGTGGGCCTTTCCTCGCCGACGTCACCGAACGCATCATCGCTTCCTTGTTCCCGGAATCAACGCGCAGTGACTATTTGGCGTCGCTGGCTTCGTCGATCTGCGTATCCTCCGACGCAGGTCATGCCGCCCACCCGAACTATCCGGAGCGTCATGATCCTCATGTTCGCCCCCACCTCGGCGGCGGTCCGCTGCTGAAACTCAATGCTCAGCAGCGCTATGCCACTGACGCTGTGGGCACGGCCGCCTGGTCGCAGGCGTGCGCGGCGGCCGGTGTGGAGTACCAGAACTTCGTGTCGAACAACGCGATGCCCTGCGGGTCGACGATCGGCCCCCTGACCGCGACCCGCCTGGGTATGACCACCGTCGATGTGGGCCCGGCACTGTATTCGATGCACTCGGCTCGCGAAATGGTCGCCATCGATGATGTGGTGGCGCTGGGAGCGGCGGCGAAGGCGTTCCTGCAGGGGTGAGCGCTGGAACTGTTCCAGCGGTTTGGCCCCACTCGGCTTGGTCCATCGTGTTGACACCAGCACTCGTCATGTAACCAAGTTGCGGAACAGTACACGGGTTGCAACCTGTGTACTGTTCCGCAATCTGACGCAGCCGCCGGAAGCCACCGACGCCCAGCTGCTGGCTGCGTCCAGCCTGCTTCCTTCTAGGCGGTCGGCTCGACGCCGTTCCGCTACCGACACAGCGCCGCGCGGCTACAGGATCAGCGCCGCCCGGTTACAGGACGCTGGCGAACAACAGTTGAAGCGTGCCCCTCGGGGCCCCTGTGGCCACCCTTTGAGATGAAACATGACTTGCTGGAAACGAGGGTAAATTGGAGCCATGAATTCTCCGACTCCGGTCTTCGACGCGCACCTGCACATCATCGATCCGAAACATCCTCTCGTCGAGAACAACGGATACCTGCCGGGCCCCTTCACGGTCGAGGACTATCTCATGCGCATCAGCGGCCTGGGCATTGCCGGCGGAGCAGTGGTCGCCGGGTCATTCCAAGGGTTCGACCAGTGCTATCTTGTCGATGCCCTGAGCATTCTTGGTCCCGACTTCGTCGGCGTGACCCAGCTTCCCACCGACACATGCGACGAACGCATCCTCGAACTCGACCGCGACGGTATAAAAGCTCTGCGCTTCAACGTCGCCCGAGGAGGCTCCGCAGTCTTGGACGACATGGAGTATATGGCTCGTCGGGTCCATAACCTCGTCGGGTGGCACTCGGAGCTTTACATCGATGCCCGCAGCATCGACGAGGACTTGGGTGAGCGCATCGCCGGACTGCCCGCGGTGAGCATCGATCATTTCGGCATGCACCGCGACGGACTGCCGGCCCTTCTGCGCCTGGTCGAACGAGGCGTCAAGGTGAAGGCGACAGGTTTCGGCCGTGTCGAACTCGATCCTGCCGCCACGATGCGAGCCATCGTCGACGTCGACCCCTCGGCGCTCATGATCGGTACGGACCTGCCATCGACCAGAGCTCCTCGAGCGTTCGAGAACTCAGATTTCGACATAATCCGTGACGCTCTGTCACCGGAGGAACTCACCGCCGCGTGCTGGGACAACGCCGCGGAATTCTATCTGGGACGCACGCGCGACTGATCCCACAGCCTTGGCCTCTGTTGACCTCGATCAAGTAGCATTCCACGGATGAACTCCCAACGATCGAATCTCGCCTCCACCCTGCACAGCCTCGATGGTCGCAGCTACGGAAACTACAAGCAGATCCGTGGCAGCTACGAGTTCGGGCCGGTCACCGTGTTCATCGACCGGGTTCAGGTCGACCCTTTCGCCTCCCCGTCGAAGGTCCGGGTCAGGATCGACCGCGCCGAGGCGGGGTTCCCCACTGACATCACCAGCGAACGCGCAGATCGCATCGCGGCCGCCGACTTCCTCTTCCGCGTCGGCGATTCGTTCCTGCACCGCAACGATCGGCGCTCGATCATCCTCGGACGCCCGGGACAAGAGGTGCTTGAGCGCACCAATGTCGTCATCGATGACGAAGGCTTCGAGGCACGTCTGCTCGTCAATCTTCCGGCTCGCGGCAGACGTATCTTGGGCCACCAGGCCGCGGACATCCTCACTCGCGATCTCCCTGAACTCGCTGAGGCCATGTTCGTCCATGCCAATCTGCCCCAGGTCGATAAGGCCAACAGCGGTCGGCCCGGTCAGGTCAACGGCAGCCAGGCCGGCGAAAATCTGCGCGAACATGTCCAGCTCCACAGGGATCAGCTGGAACTGCAGAACCACCTCGGCGAGGCAGGTCTTCTCGCGTTCGTCGGCAACGGTGCGATCCTGCCGAGGCGATCCGGGGATTCGGATCTGCCGATGGAGTCGAACGCTGTGGCATTCGCCAGCCCGAGTTCACTCGAGCACACCGTCACACTCTCGAGCGGACGCAGTCTCACAGGCATGGCGATCCCTCGTGGTGTCACAGTCATCGTCGGCGGCGGCTATCACGGCAAGTCGACGATTCTGCGCGCTCTCGAGCGCGGCGTCTACCCGCATATTGCAGGCGACGGCCGGGAATGGGTCATCACGGAACCCAGTGCCACCTCCATCCGGGCCGAGGACGGTCGCGCCGTGACCGGCGACGACATCTCGCCCTTCATCAACAATCTGCCATCCGGCACTGACACGAGAGCCTTCACCACGACGAACGCGAGCGGGTCCACGTCACAGGCAGCCAACCTCGTCGAAGCTGTGGAAGTCGGTGCACGTTCGCTGCTCATCGACGAGGACACCTCGGCGACGAACTTCATGATCCGCGACGACCGAATGCGCGCACTCATCCCCGCCGACCGCGAACCCATCACCCCTTTCGTCGACCGCATCCGCCCGCTGTTCACCCACCGAGGCGTCTCCACCGTGCTGGTCGCCGGTGGATCGAGCGCATTCTTCGAGGTCGCCGACCATGTCATCGCCCTCGACGCCTACGTGCCCCAGGAAGTCACCGAGAAGGCGCACGAACTCGTGGGTATGAAATCAGCCGATGACACAGGAGAAGTGTTCACCACTCCGCAGCCTCGAGTCCCCACGGCGAAGGCACTGCGTCCCAGCTCGAAGACGAAGTCGGCGAAGGCGAAAGGGCTCGGTCAGGTTCAGTTCGGCAAGGCCTTCATCGAACTGACCGCGGTGTCCCAGCTCGTCGACCCGCAGCAGACGACGGGCATCGCCGAGGCGCTTGAGTATATGGCCGAGATCTTCGACGACCGGACCTCACTGACTGAGGCTCTGGCCGAGGTCGAGGACATGCTTGATGCGCAGGGAGTCGACGGTCTGACCGGCAATCGCGATCATCCGGGGCATGTCGCCCGCCCCCGTGCACAGGAGATCGCGGCAGCGCTCAACCGTTTCCGGGGGCTGCGACTCATCGACTGAGCCGACTCTCCGGAGTCGACTCGCCTTCAGAACCGGGGCACCTGTTCAGTGCTCCTCGACCTCTTTCGAGTCGGTCAGGGTGCGAATACCGAAGATCGACATCACCAGCACGATGCCGGCAAGGACCGTGAACGAAATCTGCTGTGAGTGCACGAAGCCCGCAACCATTGCCGAATCCCAGGCACCCTGCGGCAGTGTGCTGCCGAGAACCGTGGCCATGATCGTGCCGACGATCGCGACGCCCACGGCGTTGCCGAGCTCCTGAGCTGTGTCATTGAGCGCCGATCCGATCGACGTGTGCGTCTCAGGAAGCGCACCGAGGAGAGCGACGGCACCGGTCGTCATGATCGTCCGCATCCCCATGGTCATGATGAGCATCCCGATCGCGCACCAGATGAATCCGTGCGTGAGAGCGAAGATCCAGACGACGAGGCTGATGAGGACGAGTGCGATACCGCCGATCGAGGTCTTGCGGTGACCGAAGCGCGCCATAGCGCGATCAACGAACGGGCCGGCAAGCAGCATGCCTGCCACGAATGGCAGGTTCGCCAACCCCGCCTGGAACGCCGACCATCCCCAGGCGAACTGGTAGAGCTGAGTCGAGACGAACATGACGCCCACCATGGCGATCATTGTCGCGGTCTGGAGGATCGCTGAACCACTCACGGTCGGCAGTGCGAGCAGTTTGAGATCGAGCATCGGGTCCTTGGCCGACTTCTCTCGCCAGATGAAGCCGATGAGGGACAGCACTCCGGCGGCGAAGATGATGATCGTCAGCGGTGCGCCCCAGCCGTTTTCAACCCCAGCGGTGAAGCCGTAGAGGAGAAAGCCCAGCGAGGCCACAGAAAGTATGCCGCCGGGGACGTCGGCATCACCTGCGCGCCGGTCAGCAGGGTCATCCTTGGCGATGCCGAACCGCACGCCGAGCCAGGCGATGAGCGCGACCGGTGCGTTGATCACTAGGAGTACTTGCCAGGGCCAGTTCGCGATCGCGAGTCCGGCAATTGTCGGACCGAGCGCGAAGCCGATCATTGAGACGACCACGATGAGGCCGATTGCCCTCGTCCGCAGATCGTCGCGGTCGAAGAGTCGAAATACCAGCGACATGGTCAATGGGGCGATGAATGCTGCGAAGATTCCTGACACTGCCCGCACCGCGATGAGCTGAGCGGGCGTGGAGACGAGCAGCACCGACAGTCCGGCAAGGCCGAAGAGCGCGAGACCGAAGAGGAGGGTCCGGCGGCGACCAAGCTTGTCACCCATTGTCCCGCCGACCATGAGCAGTCCGCCGAACGTCAGCGAATAGGCACCGACGATCCACTGCAGGTCAGATGGAGAAGCATTGAGGTCTCGCCCGATCGTCGGCAGAGCGACATTGAGAATCGAGTTATCGACCATCTCTACGAGCATGGTCAGGCACAGGGCGAGAAGAGCGGGCCAGGCAGCACGGAGACTCTGCGGTTTGGGTGCTCGAGTCTCGGCGATTGAGGAGGTAACAGAGGAGGAGGACATATGCGTCCTTTCGCGTGTGGGTGATAGTCGGCTGGATAGCCGGTGCGAAAATAACATCAGGATCGAACGACGCTCGATGATGGAACGCCGTTCGATTCATCGAACTGTGTTCGAGAATAGAACGGTGTTTGGTTGAATGCAAATGGGTGGGTAGATTCAGAGACATGGATTCAGGTGCATCACGACGTTCGGTCCGAGATCTCGACACAGAAACAGAAAGTTCTGACAGCGGAGAAGATCAGAGCCCAGGTGACACGGGTGACCCAGGCGGCACGGGTGACCCAGGCGGCACGGGCGGTCCAGGTGACACCACCCCACGTCGTCGCGGCGGACGGGGAAAGCCCCGTTCCCGCGCCTCTCTCTCGCTCGAGACAATCATCGACGCAGCGATTTCGACCCTCGACACAGTTGGAGCGGAGAAGGTCACACTGAGGGGGCTGGCAGCCGAGCTGCAGAGCGGGGTGGCGAGCCTGTACTGGTATGCCTCGGGCAAAGATGAGCTCATGGCGATAGTCGCCGACGAGCTGCTGGGGCGCGCTCTCGAGGAGGCCTCGGCCCTCGAGGAGTCAGGGATGACCCGTCCGTCTACCTTTGCCGACTTCCCAGATCCCGAACCAGACACACGCACCAGCGACTCAACTGGTGAGGGGCTTGTGCAGATCCGGCGCCTGGTGCTGTGTCTCTTCATCCAGATGATTGAGCACCGCTGGCTGGCAGGGCAACTCATCAAAGCCGGACCCGATGAGCAGAACTCGCTGACATATTGGGAGCGGATCGGTCAGGCGCTGCAGAAGATGGAACTCAACGTCACCACACAGTTCCATGCCTCTCTGGCGGTCGTGAATTACGCATCCGGAATGGGGGCTGAAGTCTCACAGGGAGCCATCAACCGGGAGGCAGCGGTCGACGCCGAAGCTGAATTCGCCGAGCAGGTTGACCACTGGTCGAGCTTCAGCCCTGAGCAGTTTCCGTTCGTGCATTCAGTGCTCGAAGAGTTCCAGAACTTCGACGACAAGTCGGAATTCGTTGCGGGCCTCGATCTTCTGCTGTCAGGGATCGAGCGCCAGACCTGGGGCTGAGCACATCGACGACGCAGATGGACCGCTGTCTGTAGCGATCGCCCGTAATGCTGACTCGCCTAACCGTCGAGGAGTGCGACGAGGTCCTCAACCGTCTTCACGGGCAGTGAGCACTGTGTCCCCTGGCAGACGATGGCGGCACCGTCGGGCACCTCGACCTCTGCACCGTTATCACCAGGGACGCCGGTTGAACCGGTGACCAATGTGACACCAGGATTCCTGGCCGCGATGCTGTTCAGAGTGGCATCTCGGGTGGCGACACGGACTGGTTTGAGAGCTCGTTCAGACTGCCACAGCGCGTGACCGCAGCCGCGTGGGGCGCGTCCGGCGAGCGCCCTATAGACGCCGAGCAGACGGTCGCGCAGGTCAAGTAGTCCTCCGGTGCTCAGGCCGTCGGTCTCAGCTCCGCCGTCCACGCCGATCTCTGCGAGCAGAAGTGCCACTTCTGCCGCGGCGGACCTGCCTGAGGGCACCGTATTGTCCACCGGATCGGAGGCTCTGACGTCGAGGATCTCGTCGCCCATGGAATCGAAGACCTCAAGCGTCTCACCCTCAGCGGTGAAGTCTGTGAACATCCTCGCGCTCCATGACCTCAGGTCACTCACCTGCACCGACGCTCCTGGGAGTTGGCGGACCATGATCCCTGCAGTGATGAACTGCGCCCAGTCGGCGAGGCCTGCCTGGCCGGGACCCGGGGTGTCACCGGTGAAGCTGCGCCGGACCTCGAAACTCGCATCGGTGCCGAAGCGTGCGACCATCGCTTCCCAGAAGTGGACAGCTTCACTCCCCCAGCCCGCCGACGGTCCGGTGGCTGCGGAACCACCCACACCAGCACCGCCATCTGCACCAATGCCACTTCCGTCGGACGCACCGGTGTACAAGGCGGCTTCGGCCAGAGCCGTGATTGCCAGCGAGTTCCATTCGGTGATCGTCTTCTCATCCCGCGCGGGCTGAGGGCGTGTGCCCAATAGGTGCCTCAGACTCTCCTGCTGTGCGACCGTCGCCGAGGTGGGCCACGGTGCAGGGTGGGTCTCGTCGAAGGGCACCTCGTCCATGCCCAACCAGTCGATGATGCGGATGGCGGCGACGACGGAACCGGAGAGTTCCGCGGCGGCCGGCGAATCGACGAGCTGCAGCAGTCCCTCCTCCCCCACCTCGGCGAACTCTTCGGGTGTCACGACGTAGGCGGCACCTTCCTCCAGCACATCGTCAGCATTGAGGGAGTCCGCGTCGAGTGCGGCGATGAATCGGTCACCATCGGACATGTCCGTGGTGAGGAAATTCGCGGTGTCGGTGACCTCGCGTTCGGCGAGCGCCAACCACTTCGAATCCGGGTTGAGTGCACGTTCGACCTTCGCCCATTGCACGGCGGCGCGCAGGTAGAGCGCATTGTCATAGAGCATCTTCTCGAAGTGCGGCACGAACCATTGGCGGTCGACGCTGTAGCGGGCGATGCCGCCGCGCACCTGGTCACGCATGCCGCCGCTGGCAATCCGGGCGAAGGTGCTGCGCACCGCGATGAGACAGTCGAGGACGAGCTCGCCTTCGAGGTGCCCGTCGGCTCCCAGTCTGTCGACCACGTCAAGGGCCAGTGCCCCTTCCCTCGCCGAGGTTGTTCCACCCAATCGTACGAATGTGGCCAGGAGCTGCATCAAGTTCATCAGCGGTGGGAACTTCGGGGCCTTGCCGAACCCGCCCCACGCGGGGTCATAGGAGTCGAGCAGGGACTCGGCAGCCGAGTCGAGTTCCTCGGCGCTCAACAGCTCGGACGCGGCCTCGGCAGGCAGGGCGTCCGAGACGGCACTGGCCATATCAGCCAGACCCCGATTCATACGCGCCGTCATCTCTGTCACCTCGTCGCGGCGCTCCGTCCACGACTGGGACACGGCGGCGAGCACCTGTGTGAAGGCGGGCAGATTTCCCCGCGGGGCCGGTGGGAAGTACGTCCCGGCATAGAAGGGGCTGCCTTGCGGGGTCGCGAAGATCGTCATCGGCCACCCGCCTTGACCACGCATCGCCTGGAGTGCGTTCATGTAATAGGAGTCGATGTCCGGCAGCTCTTCGCGGTCGATTTTGATCGGCAGGAAGTTCTCATTGATGACGCGCGCGATGGCCTCGTCTTCGAAGGATTCATGAGCCATGACGTGGCACCAGTGGCAGGTGGAGTAGCCGATCGAGATGAGCAGCGGCACGTCACGACGGGCCGCCTCGGCGAGGTTGCCCTTCGTCCACATTCGCCAGTCGACGGGATTGACAGCGTGGGCGCGAAGGTACGGACTGGTGGACGACGCGAGTTCATTGGCCATGGACCCAGCGTCTCATTCGAATGCCCCCGCTGAGAACCGGCTCGTCATTCCACCGGCGCGAATGCCCAACATGAGGGCAAGGAGCGCTGAGGATTCGGGTGCCTTCAGCAGTCGTGCCTCCCCGTTGCTGCATGCCCATCCACTGAGCCATGTCCTCAGCAGAGCTGATCTTAACTATCAGCTGAGGTGCACTGACCAGGGCACTCGATCTGCTCTCGGCCAGGGGGCCGACCCGCACAACAGCGGGAGGAAAATCCACCGGTCACCCACCAGAGGCCTTGCTCGCAATCCGCCGCTGCATCAGCAAGGTCGCTTCCTGAAAAGAACAGCCTTCCATGAGAGGATCCCACTATGGATGACTCGACCTCACTGGATGACTCGACCACGCTGAACGAGACGACTGCCAGAAACGCTTCGGCCCCGCTGCGCTTCACCGTGATCGCACTCGCGTTCGTCGTTCACTTCGTCGCCTGGGTCGGCTACTGCTCACTCATGTTCGCAAAAGCCGAGTATTACTCCGCCCAGAGCCTGCCCGCCGGAATTGCCATGTCCGTCCTGGCCTGCCTGGCCGGCGCCGCTGCCATCGTCGTCGCACGCGAGCTCTCGCCCATTCCGCGCAGCATCGTCACCGTGCTCAGCATTGTCATCTTCGGAATCTCGGCCATCGCCGAGGTAGTGGGACACATCGAACGGCCGAGTCCGGAAATGTTGGCGCTGACCTTCACAGAAGTCGTGCTGCTCATCGGCGCATTCGTGTTCCCCTTGGTCATCGTAGGGGTCCTCGTCGCCGTGGTGGGCAAGACTGCAACGGATGGCAAGCCTCCAGTATCGACCAAGCTTCCGGCAGCGGGCCGGGCGACAACCGGTGCGGGGGTCGTTCTTCTTGTCTGCGTGGTGATCGTGTTCTGCTGCCACGTGCCGTTGTTCCAATTCCTCGGTCCGCCTGCATTGCCCTCGTGGTACCGGCCGGCTTGGCCGATCGCCCTGAGCTCGGCAGTCGCCACGGTCGCCGCGGTGTTCCTCCTTGCACGCGCGCAGGGCCGCACTTCTTCACCAGGCTGGTCGCTGGCCATCAGAGTCTCCGGCTTCCTCACCCTGCTCTGCGCAATGTATCTGTGCAGTCTGGCGACCGGTGAGATTGTGGCCTTCCTACCTCTTGGCGACCTGAGCTGGCTGCTCTGGCGGGGAGCCGTGTTGGGACTCTTCATCGGTGCAGTGGCTCTGTTCGTCTCTGCGGCAGCGGGAAAGCCTCGACGCTGACCTCAGAGGGCTTCGACGACCTCGACAAGCCGGTCGGGCCTGTTGGTGATGATGCCGTCAGCGCCGAGGTCAATAGCCTTCTCCATCTCCTCGACACTGTCGACGGTCCACACTAGGCTCGACATTCCCAGCTCGTGGACGTGGCCGAGGAAAGTCGAATCGGCCGCGATGTACTGAGGATTGACCTGGTCGACCCAGGTAGCGAAATCGTGCAGTTCGTCCGGGCAGGGCCTCCCCAGAACCCCGACGGGGACTTCAGGCGCCAGGGCATGGAACTCGCGGATGAAGGCCCAATCGCCGGACTGGACGACGAGCATCCCCGCCGCCAATGCCCGGTCCAGATAATCGGGCACGGATGTCAGGGACTCAACAAGCACCTCGGCGATTCCGGGGTACTGGGCGGGATGCTTGACCTCGAGCAGCAGGCCGGTGCGAGTGGTGTGCACCAACTCCAGCACCTCGCCGAGGTGGGGCACGGTGACGCCGGCGAAGGAGGACCCCTTCCAGCTGCCGGCGTCGAGGGCTGCGATCTCGGCCGTCGTCATACCGCTTACGCTGAGGTCGGCACGCTCAGGGTGGAGCAAGCGGACGTTGGTGGTGCGCTCGAGGGTGTCGTCGTGGATGACGATGAGGTCGCCGTCCCTGTTCATATGCACATCGATTTCGATCATGTCCGCACCCTGCTCGATTCCGGCTGCGAAGGCGGGAATCGTGTTCTCGGGATACTTCGCCGAGGCTCCTCGGTGAGCGATGACCAGCGGTGGAACACGGACGTGGGAGGTAATTGCTGAGCAGGGGTTCAGGAGCGCGATGGGCATGTGGGGACTCCTCGACGATTGCTGCCGGTGACTGCGGGTCGGAGGCCGAATCGCGAAGACGGTCCACCGACGGTGCAGCCCATTGGCGATCAGATTAGTCATCACGAGCAAGTTCGCGATGTTATGAGAGTGGACTGGAGGTGAATCCTAGCCGTGCCGGGCTCACGAGCGCAGCCGTGGTTCGCTCTGCTCACCCCACTGCTTCACTTTCCTTCAATGAGCCAATCGCCCCCACACCTGCGCACTACAGGAGCGGCTTGGTGGCAGACTGAAGACATACACAGCGGAAGTTCAGGCTTTCATCCGCCCGAACCTCTGATCGCATGATTGCCGAAGGAGGCTCAGTTCCATGGAGATGTTGCAGACCGCACTGGACGGCATCGATTCCGTATCGTCCTACGTTCTCGTTGCAGTGCTGATTCCCACTGGTTTGTATTTCACCATCCGCACCGGAGTAATCCAAGTGCGAATGCTGCCCGAAATGTTCCGCACGCTCGTCGAACCGGGAGGAAGAGATTCCGAGGGCAATAGGAACATCTCACCGTTCCGGGCCTTTTCCATCTCTGCCGCATCACGGGTGGGCACGGCCAATATTGCCGGCGTGGCCTTGGCCATCTCGCTGGGCGGCCCTGGTGCGATGTTCTGGATGTGGGTGACTGCCATCGTCGGCGGTGCCACCGCTTTCGCCGAGTCCGCACTCGGCCAGGTCTACAAGATGAAGGACGGCCCGAATTTCCGCGGCGGCCCGGCGTACTACATTCGGCACGGGATGAACATGAAATGGCTGGGTCTGATCTTCGCCGTGATCGTCGCCATCACCTACGGCATCGTGTTCAACACGGTGCAGTCGAACTCGATCGTTGACGCTGTCGGAACATCGTTCAACATTGAGGACTCGAACTTCGCATTCACAGCAATCGCCGGTGTGGTCATCGCCGTCGGTGCCTATGCGATCTTCGCCGGTGGAGCCAAGCGCATCTCGAACGTCTCCGCATACCTGGTGCCGATCATGGCCGGTCTCTACCTGATCGTCGGGATCATCGTCGTGGCGCTCAACCTCGGCGCCGTCCCCGACATGATCGCCACCATCTTCTCCGACGCATTCAGCATGAACTCGATCGCCGGTGGATCGCTTGGTTCCATCATGCTCATCGGCGTTCAGCGCGGCCTGTTCTCCAATGAGGCCGGAATCGGTTCCGTTCCGAATGCCGCGGCAACGGCCTCGGCATCTCACCCAGCCAAGCAGGGATTCGTGCAGGCCCTGGGCGTGTACTTCGACACGATCCTCGTCTGCTCGATCACGGCGTTCATCATTCTGCTGTCCAACCCCAAGTACGGTGACTCCGGCGAGGGAATCCAGTTGACGCAGACGGCGCTGAGCGGGCAGCTCGGACAGTGGGCGATCCACTTCCTCACCTTCGCGATCTTCCTCTTCGCCTTCTCCTCCATCCTCGGCAACTACTACTATGGCGAAGCCAATATCGAGCACCTGACCACCAGCAGGGTCGCCCTGCGGGTGTACCAGCTGATCGTGATGGTGTCGGTCTTCATCGGAGCGATTGCCGCGCTGGACATCGTCTGGACCGCAGCAAACATCTTCATGGCGATCATGGCGCTGATCAACCTCTTCGCCCTGCTGATGCTTTCGCCGCTGGTGTTCAACCTGCTGAAGAACTACCAGGAGCAGCGCAAGCAGGGACTGGAGCCGGTCTTCCACCGCTCCGATCTGCCCACGTTCAAGCACATCAACACCACCGTCGACGCCTGGGACGGCACGGACGAGGTCACCACTGCGAAGTTCTGGCAGGACCGCGGCAAGAAGGTCCGCCCGGACGAGTGACACCGGCGTCCTGTTCACGCAGCGACAGCGCAATCGCATCGGGCGTTCCCCCTCACGGGAGCGCCCGATGCGCATTCACTGCAACCACTACAAGACGACTGGAAGGAAGTTTCCATGACTGTGGA
Source organism: Brevibacterium sp. 239c (assembly GCF_900169365.1). Lineage (GTDB taxonomy): Bacteria > Actinomycetota > Actinomycetes > Actinomycetales > Brevibacteriaceae > Brevibacterium. The sequence continues at coordinate 73,000 of NZ_FXZH01000012.1, read as the reverse complement.
CCGCACAGAATTGGCCGAAGCCCTCGCCGAGGCGACCGGATGGTCGGTCATGGCCGATGCCCGCCGAGTGACGTTCACCAATGATGATCCACCGCAGGTGGTCATCTGGACTGTCACCGACGCTGAGATCGGCGAACTCCGTTACAGCCAAAACCGCATGGCCAAGTCGGCCGGAGCTCGACAGACTGCCGATCTAGGAGCATTGTGGCTGCCTGTCTACGAGGCGCTGGGTCCGTTCGAAGGATCCCGGGGATATATGCACGGGACAGAACTGATCATCCGCGAGTGATCTCGGTCAGGACTTGACCACCCTCACTCGCGGTTGGTCAGCGCTTGACTGACTTCGAGGTTGCCCCGGTTGCCCAACTGATCTGCCCGAAGGTGACCCGATAAGTCTTCTTGCTCTTCGTCTTAACCTTGTATGTGGCCTTGCCCTTCTTAGCGGTCACCGTCTTGATGGTTTTCCACTTGCTGCCGGACTTGACCTGGAATTTCACCTTCGGATTGTAGGTGACCTTCCCGTACTTCTCGGGGTTGTAGACCTTCGTCGTCGAGGTCAGAGTGACGGTCTTGCCGCTGCGCTTAGATGCGAGAGAGGCGTAGGTCTTGCCGCGAACGTAGAAGGAGCCCTTGGTGTAGTCGGTGCGCGCATACCAATGCGAGTTGTAGTTGGCATCATCATAGTCAGCGCTGATCTCAGAAGGCCCGATCCTGTACTTCCCTAGTCCCTCCAAACTCGGGCAGATCATTGCCCGATCTTTCGTTGAAGGCGAATGATAATTGCCAAAGTACGCGGAGGTGGTGCTTCCATGGCGGCCAGCAATATCTGCCTCCACATCCCAGCTGTCCACCTTCGACTTCTTGTACTTCATGTGAACATCAAAATATTTGCAGTTGCCGTTTGAGACAACCATGTTTTTCGCCGACAGCTTCGTCACGTCGAATGACATCGTCGCCGCCTCAGCGGACACAGCCGGACCGACAATGAGTGCCACAGCGGCAATAGCAGAGACAAGGGCACGCCTGATGAACTTCATGGAGACTCCAAAGAGTGGAATTGAACAGAGGAATGCCAGAGTCAGAGTCTTGGAATGTGTCAGTCGGCAGGCAGCGTCACGATACTTGAGGTGTCAATAAGCCGAACAGTATCACACCTGAAGTCTGCCCGAGCGAAGAACCGTATCTACACAAAAACTGGTGGCCACGGAACCTCGGCGAAACCCGCAATAGCGGATCTTCCTTGGTTCCGTGACCACCAGTCATGGTGTCCGGAATCCCGGACCCAGCTTCAGCAGCAGATCAACGGATCAGCCACCTCGGCGATGGAGCTATTCAGCTCACAAAAGGATCTCAGTCCTCTTCGACGATGAGCGGGTAGACGCCGTTCTCGTCGTGGGTCTCGCGGCCGGTGACAGGCGGGTTGAACACGCAGGCCATGCGCAGTTCCTCGTCGGCGACAACGGTGTGCTTCTCGTGTCCGTCCAGGAGGTACATGGTGCCGTCGGAGAGGGGGTAGGTCTCGCCTGTCTCCTGGTCGGTCAGAGTGCCCTTGCCCTGCACGCAGTACACGGCTTCGACGTGGTTCTGGTAGTGGAACGTCGAGGTGGTTCCGGCGTAGATCACGGTGTCGTGGAGCGAGAATCCGACGCGTTCCTTGCCCAGCACCATGCGGCGTGAGCGCCAGGTTTCCGACTTGATATCGCGGTCGGTGTCGTTGAGGTCATCGCGGTTGACTACGTACATTCGTGGTCCTTTCAATCGGTACATCAGACGGGTTGCCGATGTGTCAGTCGAAATGTCGACCGATCCACCGGCAACGCGTCATACAAGTTTCATGGTTGAGTCTCGGCGAACCGAAGCTCAGTTTTTCAGGCTCTCGCGCTCAGCTGGGAGCAGGCTCAGACCGCCGCGGTTTCTTTGGCCGGAGCGAACTTCAGCACAGCAGCCTCGATGATGTCGAGACCCTGTTCCAGATCGTGCGAGGAGATGGTCAGCGGAGGCATGATCTTCGTGACCTCATCCTTGGGGCCGGAGGTCTCGAGGAGCAGGCCGTTCTCGAAGGCTTCTGCTGCCACCTTGCCGGCAACCTCGTCATCCTCGAAGAAGATTCCGGCGAGGAGTCCGCGTCCACGGATGGATGCTCCCTCTGCCTTCTCCACGATCGAGTCGAGGCGCTGGTGCAGTGCGGCGATTGTGTCGGCCAATTCGTTCTGGAACGTGTTGTCGGCCCAGAAGTTCTTGATCGCGGCGGTCGCCGTAACGAATGCGGGGTTGTTTCCGCGGAAGGTTCCGTTGTGCTCGCCTGGCTCCCAGACGTCGAGTTCGGGGCGGAACAGGGTCAGTGCCATCGGCAGACCCGATCCGGAGATCGACTTCGACAGGCAGACGATGTCTGGTTCGATGCCAGCCTCTTCGAAGCTGAAGAACGATCCGGTACGGCCACAGCCGGCCTGGACGTCGTCGACGATGAGCAGGATGTCGTGCTTCTTGGTGAGCTCGGACAGAGCGCGCAGCCATTCGGCACGTGCGGCGCGGAGGCCGCCTTCGCCCTGCACGGTCTCAACGATGACAGCGGCTGGCTTGTCGACGCCCGAGCCGGAGTCTTCGAGGACCTTTTCAAGCCACAGGAAGTCAGGAATCTCACCGTCGAAGTAGTCGTCGTAGGGAATCTTCGAGCTGTTGGTCAGCGGGATGCCTGCGCCTTCGCGCTTCATCGAGTTGCCGGTCACCGAAAGCGAGCCCAGGGTCATGCCGTGGAATGCGTTGGTGAAGGACAGCATGTGCTGCCGGCCTGTAACCTTACGAGCCAGCTTCAGTGCAGCCTCGACGGTGTTGGTTCCCGTTGGTCCGGGGAACATCACGGTGTAGTCGAGTCCGCGGGGCTTGAGGATGAGGTCCTGGAAGGTTTCGAGGAACTCACGCTTAGCTGGGGTCTTCATGTCCAGCGAGTGCAGGACTGCACCCGACTGGAGGTACTCGATGAGAGGGTTCATCACGACGGGGTTGTTGTGCCCGTAGTTGAGGGCTCCGGCGCCGGAGAAGAAATCGATGAATTCCTTGCCGTCTTCGCCCCACTGCTTCGCACCATGTGCCTTGGCGAAGGTGGCTGGCCAGGAGCGCGAGTATCCTCGCACCTCTGATTCGCGAGTTTCGAAGATGTCGGGAGTTGTGGTCTTAGAGCTTTCGGTCATCACTTGAGTCCTTTCGACTTCTGGATTACCCGCTTGCCTCGTGAGCAAGCGGCTAGGCGGTGGCCGCGACCGATCAGTTTCGGATACGGCTGTCGCCGGTCGGCGTCCCAGTCGGGATCAGCTGATCCCCAGGGCGCCTGGTGGCACCAGGCTTTTCAGCGGTGCATCAAAGTGGTGCGATTTCGTACAGGTACTCGGTGTCGTGTCCGTCCGGGTACAGATCCGGGGTGATCAGCGCACGCCGTTCGCACGACGCTCCGCGCTGCTCAGCGAATGACTGGAACAGACGGTTCGACGCATCGTTATCATCGGTGATCGTTGTCTCCAGGCGGAGCGAATTGGTGCGGTCGGCCAGCTCGTTGAGCATGGTCTTCGCCAATCCGTGTCCGCGGAAGTCCGACGAGACAGCGACCTGCCAGATCATCAGCGTGTTGGGCCGATCCGGGCGGGTGTAACCGGTGACGAACCCGGCGGGCTCTCCGCCGATTCGCGCGATGGTCGAGGTGGCCGAGAAATCACGGCACCACAGGATGTAGGAGTACGAGGAGTTAAGGTCGAGAACGGCCGAATCTTTAGCCAGTCTCCACATGTGTTGACCGTCCTCCATGGTTGGAGTCCGGACATCGGTTTCTGTTTGAGGTTCAGCGACTGCGTTTCTCACGCCCCCAAACCTAACGACCTGAGGATGAGCGTCAACTCGAAAACCGGCGATTCACGCCACATTCCGGTGTGATTCCCGCGCGTGTTCCGCACGTCACGAACCCGGGTTTCCCCATGGCATCTCTGGGATGCGCCAGGGCGCTCCCGCGCGCTCATGCCGGGACAGAGCTTCGTTATCGTTTCGTTACATTTCAACACCTTTGGAACTGCGGTTCCACGGATGTTCCACGTTTCGCCGCCGCTTCGAGTCGTGACTTCGGGATGACTTTTCGACAGGCGCTGAAGCCAGCGCCCGCCTCATTGAGACGTGCGGCAGGGCTGGTTATTGAATGGGTGTGGGAGAGGAGGGCGCGGGTATACGGGTGTGGGAGAGGAGGGCGCGGGTGTACGGGTGTGGGAGAGGAGGGCGCGGGTGTACGGGTGTGGGAGAGGCGGGTGTGGGAAAGGGCGCCTCAACGGAGGCTGTCGCCGGCACCCGGCACCGATACAGCGCCGGAGCGTCCATACACCTATGCGTGCGTAGGTGTATGGACGCTCCGGCGTGGTCTCGATGGAGACACAGCCTCACACATAGGGCGCAAGGGCGCTCCTCGGCGTCTAACCTGTGTTTCGGCCCTTAGCCTGTGTCTCGGCATGCGCGCCGGGCTTCACAGGAGCCCCTGGCCCCGCCTACCTCGGCGGCCCGGGCTACCTCAGCACTCCACGACGTTGACGGCGAGGCCGCCCTGCGCTGTCTCCTTGTACTTCGAGCTCATATCGGCGCCCGTCTGGCGCATCGTCTCGATCACCTCGTCGAGGCTGACCCTGTGCTGGCCATCGCCCCACAGCGCCATCCTCGAGGCGTTGATCGCTTTGCCTGCCGCGATCGCATTGCGTTCGATGCACGGGACCTGAACGAGCCCGGCGATCGGGTCGCAGGTCAGGCCCAGGTTGTGCTCCATCGCGATCTCGGCGGCGTTCTCGACCTGCTCGGGAGTTCCGCCCATGATGGCGGCCAGTCCCCCGGCGGCCATCGACGACGCGGATCCGACCTCACCCTGGCAGCCCACCTCGGCGCCGGAGATCGACGCTCTCTCCTTGTACAGGACACCCACCGCCGCCGAGGTGAGCAGGAAGTCCACGATCGCCCTGTGCTTGGCAGCCTCGCCGCCCTTGACCACAGAATCCACATAGTTCAGTGCGTAGTGGAGCACCGCGGGGATGATGCCCGCCGCACCATTCGTCGGCGCGGTGACCACGCGTCCGCCAGAAGCGTTCTCCTCGTTGACGGCCATGGCGATGAGGTTGACCCACTCCAGGTAGTATCCGGGGTCACGTTCGGGGTCCTCGGCCTTGAGCTTGAGATACCAGTCGTGAGCCCGTCGGCGCACCTTGAGTCCGCCTGGCAGGTAGCCCGAACGGTCCAAGGACGCCGAGGCGCATTCCTCCATCACGGAGTAGATGTGGAGGAGACCGTGGCGGATCTCGTCCTCATCGCGCATCGACTTCTCGTTGACGAGCATGATCTCAGCGACCGACATATCGGTCTCCTTGCAGCGCTGCAGGAGTTCGACGGCCGAGTGGAACGGGTAGGGCAGTTCTTCACTGTAAGCCTGCAGCTCGGCGTCGATGACAGCGTCGGCAACGGCGAACTCGTTGGCGTCATCGGTTCCGGACTCAGCAACAGCCTCGGCGGCCTGCTCCTTCTCACGGAACTCGGTCTCTGAGGTGACGAAGCCGCCGCCCACCGAGTAGTAGGTCTCTTCGGCCATCGTCTTGCCTTCAGCATCGAAGGCGGCAATGGTCATGGCATTCGTGTGGCGGGGCTTGATGGTCAGGGGACGTTTGACCATATCGTTCTCGGTGAAGGCGATCTCGACACCGCCAGCAGCGGCATCCGAGTCCCCGGCCACGTCGCCGAGGAGGATTGTGCCGGTCTCGGACATGCGGGTCCGGCGGGCGGTGAGTTCATTGGCTTCGACGTGCTCGGGAGAACAGCCTTCCAGGCCGATCAGGATGGCGTCAAAGGTGCCGTGTCCGGCACCGGTGGCGGCAAGGGACCCGAAGACATCAACCTTGATGTCTGCAACGGATCCGAGCTTGTCGCCCAGAAGTGTGAGGAAGCTCGATGCCGCTCGCATCGGGCCGACGGTGTGGGAACTCGACGGGCCGATGCCGACGGTAAAGAGATCGAAGACGCTCAGTGGCATGGAAAATACTCCGATTCTTTTCGTGTGATCGATGGGACCGGCCACGGGCCGGATGTTTCAGCTGTGGTCGGTCCCATCGGTCGGAGATTGTGTCAGAGGGAGTTGGCCTCTGCGTAGCCTGCTGCATCCATCACTTCGCCCAGTTCGGTGACGTTGACTTCGAACAGCCAGCCGTCGCCGTAGGGGTCGGAGTTGAGCAGTCCGGGGTTGTCCGTGGCTGCCTCGTTGATGGAGGTGACCTCGCCGGTGACGGGGCAGTAGAGGTCAGAGACCGACTTGGTCGATTCGACCTCGCCACATGTTTCGCCTGCGGTGACGGTGTCGCCGACTTCCGGCAGATCCACGTACACGACCTCGCCGAGGGCGTCAGAGGCGACCGCGGTGATGCCGATCTTCACCGTCTTGCCGACAATGGCGTCGGCACCGGCGTTGATCCACTCGTGCTCAGCGGAGTACGTGAAGTTGTCTGGGAGCGGAGGCAATTCAGCCATGATTGTCCTTTTCTGCTGGTTGACAGCTGTATGGGTGAGCAGGTGCCCCCCAGTGTACGAGCCACCGGGGGCAACAACATCAGGTTCGGTGGATCAGTTCTCGCCGCGTTTGTAGAACGGAAGTTCGGCCACGGTGAATTCGTGGGACTTGCCGCGGATGTCCACGAACACGGATGTGCCCGGATCGCCCAGCCCGCGGTCGAGGAACGCCAGGGCGATGGGGTGTCCCAGCGTCGGCGAGGGCTGTCCGGAGGTGATGGTTCCGACGGCAGTGCCGTCCTCGGCACCGACCTCATCTGCAGAAGCGAAGATGGTTGCCCCGGACCGTGCGGCGCGGCGGCCAGCGGAGGTGAGGCCGACGAGCACGCGTGCCGGTTCGGTCTCCCCCAGCTTGGCCAACGCGTCACGAGCTACGAAGTTCTCCTTCGTTTTGAACCCGATCATGCGGCCTAGACCCACGTCGTAGGGCGAGGTCTCGAGGCTGAGTTCGTTGCCGTAGAGCGGCATGCCGGCTTCCAGGCGCAACGAATCACGCGAGGCCAGGCCGCAGGGCACGAGGCCGTAGTCGACTCCCGCGGTTGTCAGGGTCTCCCACAAACGCTCGGCTGCGATGTTGGGAATGTAGAGTTCGAAGCCGTCCTCGCCTGTGTAGCCGGTGCGCGCGAGCATCAGGTCGATGCCCGCGATCGTCAGCGGCATCCATGCGTAGTACTTCAGCTCCCGGACCGCCTCGCCGACGGTGATCCCTGTCGAGTTCACCGAGGAATCATCGCCGGAGCCGTCGACGGCCGCATCGTTGGCCGTCGATCCGTCCGCCGAGGTGGTCGCGGGCCCGAATTCCCCATGTGCACCCTCGTCGAGGGCCCGAAGGATGATGGCCGCGGAGTTCGGCCCCTGCACGGCGATGAGTGCCGTGTCCTCTGACTCGTCGAAGAGTTTGGCATCGGCACCTGGGGACTCCCCCTGCAGGAAGTTCTGCAGGCGTTCCTTCAAGGTCGCGACGACGGTCGGGGTGTTCGAGGCGTTCGGGACGATGAGGAACTCTTCGTCAGCGATCCGGTAGGTGATGAGGTCGTCGAGGATGTAGCCGGCTTCGTTGACCAGCACACCGTACTTGGCTTTGCCGATCTTCATCTTCGAGTACTTCGCCACGAGCGCGTAGTCGAGGAAAGCGGCGGCATCGGAGCCGGTGAGGCGGACTTCTCCCATATGGGAGAGGTCGAAGATGCCTGCTGCCTCACGCACGGCTCGGTGCTCGGCCAGTTCGGATCCGTACTTCAGCGGCATGTCCCATCCGCCGAAGTCGGTGAAAGATGCACCCAGCTGCTCATGGATTCCGTGCAGTGGGGTCTCGCGCGTCGAATTCTCGGTACTCATCAGTCGTCCTCTCCATCGTTGACCTCGAAGGCCTCTGGCGGTGGGCAGGTGCACACCAGGTTGCGGTCGCCATAAGCACCGTCGATGCGGCTGACCGGCGGGAAGTACTTGGTCTGACGCAATCCCTTGACCGGGAACACAGCGGTGTCGCGGGAGTACTTGGCATCCCAGTCATCCATCACGACGGTGGCTGGGTGTGGGGCACCGGCCAACGGCGACTCCTCGTAGGTGTACTGGTCGCCGATCGAATCGATCTCGGCTCGGATGACGCGCATGGCCTCGATGAAGCGATCGAGTTCGTCCTTGTCCTCGGACTCGGTCGGTTCGACCATCAGGGTCCCGGGGACCGGGAACGCCAGGGTCGGGGCGTGGAAACCGAAGTCGATGAGGCGTTTGGCCACATCCTCGGCGGTCACGCCCGACTTCGCTGTGGCCTCGCGCAGGTCGAGGATGGTTTCGTGGCCGACGAGTCCGTGCTCACCGGAGTAGAGAATGGGGAACACATCGTGGAGCTTGGCCGCCAGGTAGTTCGCCCCCAGCAGTGCTGCACGCGAGGCCTCGCGCAGTCCGTCGCCGCCCATCAGCTCAAGGTAGGCGAAGCTGATCGGCAGGACGCCGGCGGAGCCGAACATCGAGGCCGAGATCGGCAGTTCGTGGGCATCCTCGGCACCGGCCACGAGTTCGGCCGCGGTGGGATCGCCGGGCAGGTACGGGGCGAGGTGTTCGCGCACCGCGACCGGTCCGACACCGGGTCCGCCGCCACCGTGGGGGATGCAGAAGGTCTTGTGCAGGTTGAGGTGGGAGACGTCGCCGCCGAACTCGCCGGGCTTGGCCAGACCGACCATGGCGTTGAGGTTCGCACCATCGACGTAGACCTGGCCGCCGGCTGCGTGGATCTTCTCGCAGACGTCGCGGACCTCGGACTCGAAGATTCCGTTGGTCGACGGGTAGGTGATCATGATCGCAGCGAGATTGTCCGCGTTCTTCTCGATCTTCGCGTCGAGGTCGGCCATGTCGACCGAGCCGTCCTCGGCGGTCGCGATGACCTGGACCTTGAGTCCGGCCAGGACCGCAGATGCGGCGTTGGTGCCGTGAGCCGACTGCGGGATGAGGACCACGTCGCGGTTGGCCTCACCGTTGGCCACATGGAAGTTGCGGATCGCCAGCAGCCCGGCCAGCTCACCCTGAGAGCCTGCATTGGGCTGCAGGGACACACGGTCATAGCCGGTGACCTCGACGAGCGAGTTCTCCAGACGGGTGATGAGGTTTCGCCAGCCATGAGTCTGCTCGACGGGGGCGAAGGGGTGGATGGAAGCGAACTCCGGCCAGGTGATGGGTTCCATCTCCGCCGCGGCGTTGAGCTTCATCGTGCACGAGCCGAGCGGGATCATGGTCCGATCCAACGCCAGGTCCCGGTCAGCGAGGGTGCGCAGGTAGCGCATCATCGAGGTCTCGGACCCGTGTGCGCTGAAGACGGGGTGGGTGAGGAACTCGGTATCGCGGTGGAAGGTCGCGTCGAAGGCTGGGGTCGGAACATGGTTGGCACCGAATGTCCCCGCCGAGGCGGCTTCGAAGTCCGCTTCATCGATGCGGGCAATGATTCCCAGGGCTTCAAGCAGTCCGTTGGCATCGGCGACCGAGTGTGGTTCGCCGAAGGAGACGCCGATGGTGGAGTCGTCGATGACGCGGATATTGAAACCGGCGCGTTCGGACACGACTCTGGCTGCTTCTGCGTCGGCGACGCGGATGGCCACGGTGTCGAAGAATTCGCGGCTGACCACCTCGGCGCCGGGTGCGGTGTCCGCGCACGCTCCGAAGGCCTGGGCCAGGCGGTGGATGCGGGAGGCGATGCGGGTCAGGCCGACGGGGCCGTGATAGACGGCGTACATGGAGGCCACGTTGGCCAGCAGTGCCTGCGCGGTGCAGATGTTGGACGTCGCCTTCTGGCGGCGGATGTGCTGCTCACGGGTCTGCAGGGCCAGGCGGTAACCGGGTTTGCCCTGGGAATCTTTGGAGACACCGACGAGGCGGCCGGGCAGCTGGCGCTGGAGGCCGGACTTCACGGCCATGAAGCCGGCGTGGGGTCCGCCGAAGAACAGGGGAACACCGAAGCGCTGGGCCGAGCCCACGGAGATGTCGGCGCCCTGGGAGGCGGAATCCTTGAGCAGGGTCAGGGCCAGGAGGTCGGCGTCGAAGGTCACAAGTGCGCCGCGATCGTGGGCGCCGTCCACGGCTTCGGTGAAGTCGCGGATGACTCCGGTGGTGCCGGGCTGGGCACAGACGATGCCGAAGATATCTTCGCCTACGAGGCCTTTGGCCAGGTCAGCGACGGTGACGCGGAAGTCCATAGCCTTCGCGCGGGCACGGACGACGGCGATGGTCTGCGGATGGAGTTCGGAGTCGAGGACGACGGTCGTCCCCTTCTTCACTGCTCGACGCATGAGGAGGACGGCCTCGGCGACGGCGGTGGCCTCATCGAGGAGGGAGGCGTTGGCGATGTCGAGGCCGGTGAGGTCCTGGACGACCTGCTGGAAGTTCAGCAGCGCTTCGAGGCGGCCCTGGGAGATTTCGGGCTGGTACGGGGTGTAAGCGGTGTACCAGGCGGGGTTCTCGACCAGGTTGCGGCGGATGACGGCCGGGGTGATCGTGTCGTAGTAGCCCTGGCCGATCATCTGCGTGCGCATGACGTTCTGGCCGGCGATCGCGCGGAGGTCACCGAGGACCTCGGCTTCGGAGCGGCCGGTGGGCAGGTCGAGTCCGTCGATCTGGATGGATTCTGGGACGGCTGCGGCCGACAGCGCTTCGAGGGAGTCGTAGCCGAGTTCGGCCAGCATGGCCGCGGTGTCGTCGGCGCGGGGGCCGATGTGCCGGTCGGAGAAGGGACGTTCGGTGTCTCCGGTGGGGGCGGTGGTGTGCGCGAGTGAACTTGTGTGGGCGTGTGAACTGGTCATGCCGTCCTCGGGTCGGTGTCGCGCCCGCCTATGGAGGACGCACTGAGCAGTGGTGGTCCTCCCCGTTCTGTCGGACTGACAACGCGCGAGCGCGGTAGCGGTCCTTCAGATATGCCTGCAATCGGTGGTACTGGGCCTGAGAGTTTCCCGGGGAGGGAATTGCACCTACGGCGCTGCTTCGCACTGTTCGGGCAACCGGTGGTTGCGACAGTTGAGCAGCTCTCCCACGTCATGTCTTAACGGCAGTATTCAATTGTGTGGTTCTGCTTGTTGCTGGTTTTACTTGTTGCTGATGTGGCTATGTACTTATGGGGCCAAGTCTAGTGGGTGAGATCACGGCGGACAAACACCGTGGACTGGGCCCTGAACCGGGTCCTGAGCAGGGCATTGGACCGGTCACTGGGCCGGTTGCCGGGCCGGTCACTGGGCCGGTCACTGGGCCGATCACTGGGCTGGCTACTAGGCCAGTCGGACGAACGGCGAGATAGCGGTCCCAGCTCACGCGGAGCTCGGACTGTTCGCACTCACGTATTCGAGGATTTCGCGGGAACAGAACCTCGAAATTCGTTGATTCGATCGAGGTTCTGTTCCCGCGAAATCCTTGACCGGCTAGGCTTTTCCGCCGGCAGTGATGACTCCACCGTCGGCGGTGAGCACCTGGGCGGTGATCCAGTCGGCATCCGAGGACGCCAGGTAGGCCACGGCAGCGGCGATGTCCTCGGGGGTGCCGAGCCGCTTGGCTGGGTAGGCGGAGGCGACTTCCTCTTCTTTGCCTTCGTAGAGCGCAGTGGCGAAGTTCGTCTTGACCACTGCTGGGGCCACAGCATTGACGCGAATATCAGGACCGAGTTCGACGGCCAGGGACTTCGTCAGGTGTGACACCGCTGCCTTCGAGATGCCATAGAAGGAGATGCCGGGGCTGGGAACCTGACCGGCTACGGAGGAGACGCTCACGACCCGCCCCTTGTTCTCACGGAAGCCCAGCTTCTCGTGATGGACTGCCTCCTGCACCCAGGCAAGCGTGCCGATGACGTTGACGTCGAGGATCTTGCGAGCGGCATCTAGGTCAAGGTCGATGAGCGGACCGTAGACCGGGTTGATGCCCACGTTCGTGACCAACACATCGAGTCGACCGAACTTCTCCGCGATCGTGTCGTAGACCTCCGCGCGGTGCTTGGGGTCATCGGACTTCCCGGCAATAGCCAGGGCAGTGCCTTCGGGGAATTGCGCGACCGCCTCGGCGAGGGCCTCGGGTTTTCGGGCGGTGAGGATGACGGTGGCACCCTCTGCCTGCAGCCGCTTGGCGATGCCGAGTCCGATTCCACGACTGGCACCGGTGATGAGTGCGACCTGACCGGCGAATCGCGCGCCGAGGTGAGTCTGGTCTTGGGTGCTGGCGTGTTCTGTCATGCGTGAACTCCATCGTCCGTCGAGTTAACCGAGCGTTCGCTCAGTGCTGTGTTTGTATCGTAGGCAGGAGCGACCGACAATCACAAGGACGAGTTGGCCGGCAGCATCAGGAGATAACGGATGAACCGATTGAAGCAGACCCTCGACCTGGGACCGGCCGAGGTGTTCCCGATGGCAAGGGAGGCGATCCTGACGTGGAAGCTGCAGGAGTCTGCCGGTGTCATCGCGCGTCCGGTCCGTCGTGTTCATGTCGGTCAGGTCGTGAATCTCTGGCTCAATCCGACCTGGCCGCTGCCTGCACCACGTCTGCGCGGACGCGAGCTCACAATTCCGGTCGGAACCTGCGAAGTCATCGAGGTCATCGACGCAGAATCTGCAGCGGGTTTCGTCTATCGCACTCTGCCCGGGCACCTCGAGTCTGGGGAGCAGATGTTCCTCGCGTCCCTCGGATCGGACGGTCGCCTCGGTGTCTCCATCACTTCGGATTCCGTTCCCGGACACCCGCTGCTGAGAGCCTTCGCTCCGATGTCTGTTGCAGCGCAGAAGATGATGGCCCGGCGATATGCGGCCGGCCTGAAGAGGATGCTGCAGGAGTCAAGTGTGCGCGGGACCGACCGTCAACCTGTGGCTCAATCCGCTATGGCCCATGTCGCCAAGGCGGTCGCAGCAGCCACTCGAACCGGCATTCGCCACTCGGGCTAGTCAAGTTAGTCGAGCTGGCCGGGCCAGTCGAGCTGGTCGAGCTGATCCATGACCTTGGCGGAGAGTTCGATCTCGCTGACAGCGAGGTTCTCCCTCAGGTGAGCAATGGAAGTGGTGCCGGGAACCAGTACGGTATTCGCCGCATGGTGCAGCAGCCATGCCAAGCCGAGCTGCGCCGGTGTGATGCCCGATGCTGCCGCCATGTCACGAATGACAGGATGCGAACCGACTTTTGCGATGCCCGGCTGCGCTCCTCCCAGAGGGAAGAACGGCATCCACACCACCCCGTTGTCGGCACACGCACGGAGAATCGGTTCGTCGCTGCGATCGACGAGGCTGAAGTTGTTCTGCACGGCAGCGGTCACTCCGAGAACTGCCTCGTCGAGGGAGTCGCCGGTGATGCCACTCAGTCCGATGTGACCGATCTTGCCCTCAGCCCGCAGCTGTTCCAGCTCCGCCAGCTGGTCGTCCAATGCGACCAGTTGGTCACCCTCCGCAGTGATTCCGGGCCCCGCATCGAGACGGCGCAGGAAGAGCAGATCGATGTGTTCGACACCGAGACTTCGCAGATTATCTTCGACACCCGCTCGCAACTGGTGCGGCTTCTGCGCCGGACGGAGCGGGATCGCACCCGCCGGATCGTATTCGGCCCCGACCTTCGTCGACATCACGATCTCATCATCGTCCGTCAGCGCTCGCCGCAGAATGTCGTTGACGAACCCGTCACCGTAGAAATGAGCGGTGTCGATCACTCCCACCCCTTCGTCGACTGCTCGCCGAACCACCCCGATCGCTGCCTGCGGATCATCGCCGAGGCGCTCAAGCTGCATGGTCCCGTATCCGACCTTGGAGATGGTGCGACCGGCGAGCTCGATCGTTGCGTCGCGTCTCGTTTCGGCAGTGCTCATGAGAGCCTCCTATGTGATAATCGGCAGTGAGCGGAGGTTCCTCCGCTTTGTGGGCACTACGCTACCGGAGTGTCCTCCGTTTATGAACCCTGAATCCGACCTAATCCCAGGAGCACCCATGCGGGCCGACGCACTCCGCAATCGCAGCAAGATCCTCGCCGCGGCTCGCGATGCCTACTCAGACGGGGACGCCGGTGCGTCACTGGACGCCATCGCGCAGGCCGCAGGAGTCGGCATCGGAACCCTCTATCGCCACTTCCCCACCCGCGAGGCACTCGTTGATGCCCTCTACGCGGCAGAGTTGGACGCGGTCATCGCAGCCGCTCCGAGCCTCCTTGAGGATTACCCCGCCGACAGGGCACTGCACATCTGGGCGGGACGTTACTTCCAATTCGTAGAGCTCAAGCACGGAATGTTCGAAACGCTGCGTTCAGGATGGGCCGCCGGCACCATCGCCACCCCGGACACGCGCTCTCGCGTGACTGAAACCATCGCCGCCTTCCTCTCGGCGGGAAGCAGCGCCGGCGTGCTTCGCAATGATATCGACGCAAAGGACGTCACGGCTTCGCTCATAGGAATCCAGCTCGGCCACGCCGTCGCCGGGGACTCTCCCGCTCAGCGCGAACGCCTCCTCGATCTGCTTCTCGACGGACTCGCGGCCGGAGCACAATCCCAGCCGCAGAACCCAACAGGATGAGAAGCGCTCCGCTCAGCGCAGATGCAGTCAGGCTGGTCCGCAGCGCCTCCCACCTTATCGGGCGCGAGCTGATCTTGGTCGATTTCCTCACCGGCGGTCAGCACGCAACCACCCTGCTGGCGAGCGACGGAAAGACAGAATTCGTCGTCCGCGCCTTCCCTGCCCATGACGATTCGGCCGTCAGGGAAGCTGAGATCCTCAACCGGATATCACCTCTGGGTGACTGGGTTCCCCGACTGATCGCAGTCAGCGATGATCTGCGCGATCCCGTCATCGTGACCTCGCGGGTCGCCGGCACTGCACCCTACCGCGAGCTGCCACCAGCAGTGATCGCCACTGAGATGGCGGCTGCACTGGTGCGGATCCACACACTCGACGGCAGCGGGCTGAGACCCACTCCTGCAGAGCCCCCGCACGGACATTCTGATCTTGCACTCCGTGCTCAGCGAGAATGGGATTGTCTGGACATGCGTGATCCAGTACTCACTCACTCGGACTTCTGGTGTGGGAATGCACTATGGAAGGCGGGCGGGCTCGCCGGAGTCGTCGACTGGTCGGGTGCACGCCGAGGTCCGCGCGGAGTCGATATGGCGTGGTGCCGACAGGACCTTGTGCTCCTCGGCTCCCCCGAGGCTGCCGGACTCTTCCTCGAGGAGTACGAACGACTGCTGGGACGCACAATCAGTGATATCCACGCTTGGGATGTGCAAGCAGCAGCTCGAGCCCACGAACGTGTTGAGACCTGGCTGCCCAACTACCACGGCATCGGTCGGACCGAGATGACCTCAGGGATCCTGCGGCAGAGGCTCGATGCGTGGAACGCGACGCTCTGACGCAGCCCGACGATGGGCGCCGCGCCACAAGGTAAGGCGCATCGAGGCAACGCGCGGCACTCACTCTGTTACGACGGTCGGCAGAACCTCCTCCGCGAGGACGAGCACTGCCTCCAGCGACGATTTGCCATGACCGGTCCGATGCGCCAGGTACAGAGTCGAGGGATCCTGCTCGACATCGAGGGGTACGGCCACGGTTCCCGCCTCACGCGTATTCGCCGAGACCGAGTCGAAGGTGATCGAGATACCCAGTCCTGCTGCAACAAGGGCGCCGATCGTCTGCGAATCCGGCGCCGCCTGAGCCAGGCGAGGGGTGAAGCCGGCCTCGTGGCACAGCCGTAGGGTGTTCTCTCGCAGCGTCGAGCTGGGATGGGCAGGCAGGGCGATGAAGTCTTCGTCAGCAAGTTCATCCACGCGCAGAGAGGAATGTTTTGCCAGCCGATGACCTTCGGGCAGTGCGGCGCACAGACGCTCGATCATGACCGGTCGCCCCGTCACCCCAGGCGGCTGCTTGTCCCATCGGACCAAAGCGAGATCAAGGGTTCCGTCGACCAGCCTGGCTAGACCCTCCTCAGCGAAGACGTTGGACTCGAGGCTGAAGACGATGCCCGGACTCCGCCCTCGCGAGGCTGTCACCAGGGCAGCCGCCAGAGCCCGCGAGGATGACCTGGCGAAACCGAAGCTGATGCGCCCGGTCTCCCCCGCTGCCGCCCGCTGGACGGAATCGACCGCAAGACTCTGGTATTCGAGCATTTTTCTCGCAGGCTCGATCAGCGCCTCACCCTCCGACGAGAGCCTCACGTTCCGAGTCGTGCGCTGAAACAGGGAGACCCCGAGGTCGTCCTCGAGAGCCCTGATCGTACGGCTCAGCGGGGGCTGGAGTACACCCAGCCGCGCAGCGGCACGGCCGAAGTGCAGCTCTTCGGCGACGGCGAGAAAGGCACGCACCTGCTGAATCTCCATCATGTTCTGCTCTCCATCTACCTACGACCGCACACAGATCCTGCATTCGCTTAAATACCATTACAGATAACAATCACTTCTCATTATTACTCATATTGCTATATTGTGGGGTGAAACACTCTGAGGAACCTCAGAGTCGAGCAGAATCACCGGGAGCGTTCATCGATGAATGGCGAGACAGCCACGAGCCAGGCACCAGCGGATCACGGGACGACCGCGAGAGATCAGGCCGCGTCCATCGCCGATTTCCTCCCACGCGCTGGCAACGGTCCTCTCTCGGGCCAAGTCGTCGTTGATTTCTCCCGTGTCCTCGCCGGCCCCTATTCCACGATGATGCTCGCCGACCTCGGCGCCACGGTCATCAAGGTCGAAGGTCCGGGCGGTGACGACACGAGGAACTGGAGCCCACCGGTTCGTGATGACGATGCCACCTACTATCTGTCGATCAATCGGAACAAGTTCGACATCGTGCTCGACTTCTCCGATGCCGATGACCTCGAAATCGCCCAGAAGCTCGCTGCCAGAGCCGACATCGTCGTCGAGAACTTCAAACCGGGCGGCTTGAAGAAGTTCGGCCTCGACTACGACTCGATCAAGGACGCCAACGCTGAAGTCATCTATGCCTCGGTCACTGGCTTCGGTGCACACAATGCTCTGCCCGGCTACGATCTGCTGGTCCAGGCGATGTCCGGTTTCATGAGCGTCACCGGCAGCCCCGAGGGCTCCCCCTACCGTGCCGGCGTCGCAGTCTTCGACGTCATCACCGGACTGCACACGACGATCGGCATCATGGCCGCGATCCAACACAAACATCTCACCGGCGAAGGTCAGCTGGTGGAAACGAACCTCATGTCTTCGGCGATGTCGGGCCTTGCAAATCAGTCCGGAGCCTATGCCGCCGCAGGTGTGACACCGACGCGCATGGGCAACGCCCACCCCAGCCTCTACCCGTACCAGCCGATGGCGACAAAGGGCGGCGAGCTCATCGTTGCTGCGGCCAACGACGGTCAGTTCGCGACTCTCGCCAAGGCCCTCGGGCGACCGGACTGGGCCGAAGACGAACGCTTTGCAAGGGCCAAGGCCCGCAACGCCAACCGTGACGAGCTCGAACCCGAACTCCTCGAAGCGCTCCAAGCCCACACCGCTCAGGAATGGTTTGAGAAGCTCACGGCCGTGGGCCTGCCCTGCGCCCCGATCAACTCGATCTCCCAGGGTGTCGAACGCGCCCGGGACCTCGGCCTCGACCCGATCGTCGACACAGGTCAGGGCGAGCGCGTCATTCCCACGATCCGCAATCCGATCCGTCTGGCCAAGTCCGAGGTCTCCTACGATCTCGCGCCGCCCGAGCTCGGGGCCGACTCCGATCGGGTCCGCGCCTGGCTCGACAGCCTCTGACCACCTCGGCGACTACATCACCTTGACACCCCGCCTCACCACATAAGGAGAACGAAGAATGGATACTTCGGAACTGGATGACGTCCTCTCGATCGTCCGCGAATTCGTCCGCGAGAAGGTCGTCCCCATCGAACTCGACATCGAGGCCAACGACGCCATCCCGGAGACGATCATCAAGGAATCCGCCGAGATGGGGCTCTTCGGCTGGGCTCTGCCCGAGGAGTACGGCGGGCTGGGCATGAACGCCGAACAGGACGCCCAGCTGGCAATGGAGCTCGGCTACACGACACCGTCGTTCCGGTCCGTGTTCGGCACGAACAACGGCATCGCCGGGCAGGTACTGGTCAATTACGGCACGGATGAGCAGAAGAGCGAATGGCTGCTGAAGCTGACGTCCGGCGATGTCGTCGCTTCCTTCGCTCTGACCGAGTCCGAGGCCGGCTCCGACCCCTCGGGCATGCGCACCAGAGCTGTGCGCGAGGGTGAGGATTACGTTATCAACGGCAGCAAACGCTTCATCACCAACGCCGAATCTTCCGACGTCCTCATGGTCTTCGCCCGCACCGACCCGAACGCGAAGGGTTCGAAGGGCATCTCGGTCTTCCTCGTGCCTACGAAGACGGCCGGTGTCACGCTCGGAGCTCATGACAACAAGATGGGTCAGGCCGGTGCCTGGACTTCCGAGATCTTCTTTGACGACGTCCGTGTCCCGGCCGCCAACCTCATCGGCGGTGAGGAGGAGAAGGGCTTCTACGCCGCAATGGCCTCACTGAACAAGGGCCGCCTGCACATCGCAGCGATCTGCGTGGGCCAGGCCACCCGCATCCTCGACGAGTCCGTGAACTATGCCGCCGAGGCGAAACAGGGTGGAGAGCCCATCGCCCGGTTCCAGCTGGTCCAGGCCATGCTCGCCGACATCTACACCGAGGTCGCCGCCGCCAAGGCTCTCGTACTCGCGGCCGCGAAGCGCTGGGACGCCGATGAGGATCGGAAGCTCGGGCCCAGCTCCGCGAAGCTCTTCGCCTCCGAGGCTCTGGGCCGCATCGCCGACAAGGGTGTGCAGATCCAGGGCGGAACGGGCTACATGCGCGAATCCGCGGTCGAACGCTTCTACCGCCATGCTCGCCTGTTCCGCATCTACGAAGGCACCTCGGAGGTCCAACGCGTCGTCGTCGCCCGGCAGCTGCTCAAGGGCGCCCACAAACCCCAGTTCAACCTGTAACTCATCCTCACGCACAGCAGATGATTCACGTACAGCTGACTCATCCACCCACAAAGAAGGAAGAACCCTATGACTGATGCACCCACCACTTCCACCGCACAGGGGATCTCCGAGATCCCCGGCCTGCTCACCGGCAAGGTTGCCGTCGTCACCGGCGGCGCCCAGGGGCTGGGCCTGGCCATGGCCCGCAGCCTCGTGAACTCCGGCGCGAAGGTCGTCCTCGGCGACATGAACGAGGAGAGCCTACGCTCAGCCGTTGAGGAACTCGGCGGTACGGAATCAGCTGCCGGTGTCGTGTGCAATGTGGCCTCACTGGAGAACACTGAAAAGCTCGCCGAGACGGCAACGACGACCTTCGGCGGCGTCGACATCTGGGTCAACAACGCCGGCATCACCCGCGACGCTACGATCCGGAAGATGACCGAGAAGGAATTCGACGACGTCATCTCCGTGCACCTGCGCGGAACCTGGAACGGACTCAAGGTCGCCACCGGTCTCATGCGCGAACAGGACCGCGGCGGAGCAATCGTCAACGTCTCATCCATCAGCGGCAAGGTCGGCATGCTCGGCCAGTCGAACTACTCCGCAGCGAAGGCCGGCATCGTCGGCATGACGAAGGCCGTGGCCAAGGAGGTCGCGTTCAAGGGCATCCGCATCAACGCGATCCAGCCCGGCTTCATCAACACCGCGATGACCGCGGCCATGCCGCAGCACGTGATCGATTCGAAGCTCTCCGAGATCCCGCTGGGCCGTCCTGGCGAGCCCGAAGAGGTCGCCTCGGTGGTGCTGTTCCTGGCCTCCGGCCTCTCCAGCTACCTCACCGGCACCGTCACCGAGATCTCCGGCGGTCGCCACATCTGATCACCCAGGCCAGCGTCGAGGTGACGAAATCCCAGCGGCCCAGCGGCCCAGCGGCCCAGCGGCCCAGCGGATTTGGAGGGAACAGAAGTGCGATTTCTATGACAGAAATCAGTGTTCTGTTCCCTCCAAATTCTGTCTGCGGCTCAATCTTGAGAGCTCAGTCTTGGCCCCGGCGGCTCAGTCTCGGTAGGAGCGCCTGCGCGGGAGTCTGACGACGCCGAAGACGATCATGCCCACCAGCGGCAGCAGCGGCCAGATCCAGGTCACCCCGGTGGCGTTGACCATGCCGACATCGGCCATGATCGCCAGTCCCACGCAGATCGCTGCCGCGGCAAGGATCGGCATCCACACCGGCGGAGCAGGGCGATCGTCGGGCTGCGCAGACTCGAACCGGCCGAAGATCACTACGAGGACGCCGGTGATCGCGAGCAGCCCCAGGCACCACAGGGGTCTGGTCAGCCACCAGACGCCGCTCAGTGGGGTGGGCAGCAAGGCCTCGGCGTTGAGCGCGAGGAGCATATGGGCCAGTGCCGTCAGTGCGGTGAGGTGCCAGAGGAACCAGGTCATGATCCGCTGATTGACCAGGACAGTGAGCATCCACAGCCCGGGGCTGCGCAGCAGTGCCGCCAGCGGTCGCTGCAGCATAAGCACGATTCCTGCCTGTGCCATTCCGAGGAAGGCCATGGTCACCCTGGTCGGGGCCGAGTTGGAGATCGTATCGGTACCGGCGGTGATCATCGAGACCGGGTACGGGCCGAGACCGACGAGAAGTCCCAGTCCCACGGCGCCGATGACGAAGATCAGCAGGCAGCGTTTCAGGCTCGAGAGCCTGCCGTCGAGCCATGCGTAGCCGAATTGGTGGAAGCTGGCCCAGACGAGCAGATAGTTGGGGTAACCGGCCAGGGTGCTGCCGGTGGAGATGCTGATGATGTCGATGATTCCCGCTGCAGCGATGCCGAGGACGATCGACCACCAGCCCCATTTCTCCCACAGCACCAGGCAGGGCGGGGCGACGATCGCGACGATCAGGTAAGCGGCGAGGAACCAGGTGGGCACCAGAGCCATCTGCGATGCCAGCTGGACAGCTGCCGGTTCGGCCCCGAGGCTCAACGCGATGATGCAGGTGGCCAGCCAGACGAGCAGAAGTGGGATGAGGGGCAGTCCCAGACGACGCAGGCGAGCGCGCAGCCATTCGGCGTAGCCGACGTCCTTCCGCCTCGCCGAACGCCAGGACAGAGCATTGGAATAGCCGCCGACCAGGAAGAAGATCGGCATCACCTGGAACAGCCAGGTCAGCGGGTGCGTCCAGCGCGCCTCATCGAGCAGGCCATGCGGCTCGATGCCTCCGGTGACGCTGACCGCGATGATCGTCCAGTGACCCAGCACGACGACGGTGATCGCTGCTGCGCGGAGGAAATCGACTTCGCGATTGCGGGAGTCAGGGGTGGCGGCGTCGATCTTCTGTGCCTGAGCCGTGAACGAACGGGGCATGTGCGGGGTCCTTTTCGGCAGTCTGGGACAGCTTTGGCGTGGCAGATAGGTGGCAGGTGAGCGGTCAGGCGGAGTACTTCACCTGACCACCGACCACGGTCAGTGCAACCCTGGTATCGCGGATCGCCTCGGCATGGGCGAACAGTGCGTCTTCGGACTCGTAGCCGAGTAGGCCGTCGTGCGCATATCGGTCGTGGTGATCGAGCGGACTGTCGTGATCGAGCGGGGCCGAAGCATCGTGCGTACCCGCGGAGTACTTCAATCCCGCAGCGACGCAGGGATCTGTGTCGACGACGATGAAGTCAGCGTCCATGCCCGGTGCCAGATAACCTCGGCGATCTTCGAGTCCTGCGGCATAGGCCGGGCCCAAGGTGTGCTGCCGGACCGCTTCGATTGCGGAGAGCCGACGACGAGGTTGGAAACTCGTGCTCGCATCGCCGGAGATGTTCGCCCTGGTCATCGCCGCATAGATCGCAGCGAAGGGGTTCGCGGGCTCGACCGGGCCATCGGATCCGAATGCCACATGAGCCCCGGCTGTCAGGAGATCTGGCCAGGCGTAGGCAGCGAGTTGGGCGGATTCGTCGATGAGGTGGAGCAGGTGCAGATCGGAGATGCAGTGGCGGGGCTGCATCGAGGCGATGACGTCGAGTTCGGCGAACCGGGCGACATCGGCAGGCTGGATGAACTGAGCGTGCTCGACCCGGTGGCGCAGTGGGCGCTCGAAGCGTTCCTCGGCCTCCTTCGTGGTCTGGCGCAGACGGTCGAAGACGTTGAGCACATGGTGGTTGGCCTGGTCGCCGATGGCGTGGATGGCGACCGAGATGCCGGCTTCGGTGGCCCAGCGTGCGTTCTCGAACAGGTCGTCTTCTGACATCTGCGTGATCCCGTAGTTGGCGTCGTCCGGCTCGCTGCTCAAAGCATCCTCGGGCACAGTACCGGGATAGGTGAAAGTCTCCTGACCGGAGGGCTCATCGGGCGTGCTCGGTTCTTCGTGGGCGCTCGTCTCTTCAGGCGCAACTTCCTCGTCGTGGGCGCTCGCTTCGAGAAACGGTGAGGACATGTGGCAGGTGTGCGAGCCCAGGGCTCCATCGGAGAACAGCTTCAAGCCGCCTCGGTGCAGCCAGTCATCGCCGTCGCCGGTGTGCCAACCGGTTTCGATCGCCCAGGGCACCTCCGGTGAGCGCAGATACTTCGTCACACGGATGTGCTGACGATCGGCCTCCCGCAGGTCATACCACCCCAGGGTTGAGGCGATGCTGTCGAAGTCGTGGATCCCGGTCAGTCCCTGGGAGAGGAAGAGTTTCTGCGTGCGGTCGAGTCGCTCGACCTGTTCTTCGCGGGTGGGTTCGGGGATGAATCTGGCCACCAGGTCGGTGGCGTCCTCACGGACCAGGCCAGTCAGCACACCCTCATCATCGCGAACGAACTCTCCACCGAAAGGATCCGCAGTGAGGTCATCGATGCCGGCGATCTCCAGGCCATGAGCGTTCGTCCAGAGCGTGTGGAGGTCGACCGACCACATTGCCACCGGATGGTCAGGCACGGCCTGATCAAGCAGTTCCCGGTCGGGATAGCGCGGGTCATCCCATTTGTTGAGGTCCCACCCGGAGCCGACCACCCATTCACCGAACGGCATCGAACTGGCGCGTTCACGGATCGCGTCGACCGCCTCGGCGAGGGAGCGCACGTTCGAGAGGTCGAGGTCGGTCAGAGAATCGGCGTAGTGAACCGAGTGCATGTGCGCGTCGACGAGGCCGGGCAGAATGACCTGGCCGGCACAGTCGATCTCTTCGATTTCAAGGCCCGGAATCACCGTGGTGGCACCGATTCCGCCCGCCGGGGCGAGCGCTGCAGTCGTCGAGGACTCCTGGGCTGCGATGTCGAGCAGTTCCGCTCTGGTGCCCACGGCCACGATCGTCTCCCCGTCGACGAGGATCGAGTCAGGTGCCGTGTCAGCGGCAGCGGTTAGTGTGGCAGCATCCGACCCCGGAGAGGAAGGAGCAAAAGTTCGCACGACGGCGTTGGAGAACAGACGCATGAGCACCAGTCTAGAGCTCCAGTGCGCGCGTATCGGCTTGGGGAGCGAGGTGGCTTCTGCGAGTCGATACCGCACGTCTTCTACCGAGAGTAAAATTCGAGGCATGGCCAATGTTTTCAGCTCTCAAGACACCCGGCTCTCTGCAGGTGCCCGCATCATTCTTCCTGCCGTCTGGCTGGGTCTCATCATCGGCATCTCACTCATCGAGGCGCCGCTGAAGTTCACTGCTCCAGGCATCACGATCCCACTGGGGCTAGGCATCGGCCGACTGGTCTTCACTGCCATGAACTGGGTGGAGATCGTCATCGCCGTGATCCTGCTGTGGTCGGTGCTCAAGGACCACATCGGCAGGGCCTACCGGTGGCTTGCCTGCGGCATGATCGCTGTCCTCATCATCAAGGTCACCGTGATCCGACCGCTGCTCAACAAACGCACGGATGCCGTGCTCGCCGGCGTCGATGACGGCGGGTCGAGCCTGCACCTGTTCTACATCGCCGCCGATGGTCTGCTCATCATCGGCCTCATCGCCATGCTCATCGTCGCTGTCCGCAAGTGGGCCACAGTCCGCCCCGAAGTGAGCGCCTGAGCGTCTGAGCGTCTGGAAGTCTGAGCTTCAGATCTTCTGAGCTCTGAGCTCTGAGCTCTGAGCTCTGAGCAATGAGGGGTGGGGTCTACTCACCTCATAAGCATCACGGCCCGCGGGGCTCAGAGGGCGAAGGAATGACCGCTGTCGGTCGCCGCAACGAGGTCCCTGTCGTGGGTCGCCCACACCATCGTCTTCCCCGTGGCCGCAAGATTGTTGACCAGCCTAGCGATGCGTGCCGCGTTTGAGGAGTCCAGTGCCGCGGTCGGTTCATCGCAGACGATGGTGTCGATGCCGCTGGCCAGCGCGCGGGCAATGCACACTCGCGCGGCCTGCCCACCCGAGAGCTCCCCGCAGCGATGTTCGGCGATTTCGGGACCCAGCAATGCCAGAGCCAGCA
Organism: Brevibacterium sp. 239c; assembly: GCF_900169365.1. Lineage (GTDB taxonomy): Bacteria > Actinomycetota > Actinomycetes > Actinomycetales > Brevibacteriaceae > Brevibacterium. The sequence goes on along the minus strand of NZ_FXZH01000012.1, from coordinate 48,638 downwards.
GCTCGTCACGGTCCAGGTCGCCGTCCAACGGACGGTCAGCGGCACGTTCTGCAGCGTCAGCGGCACGTTCGGAGGGTCGAGCGGCACGTAATCCCGGTCCCTGGTGAGCGGGGTCGCTCGATTGCGTCCTGCGGATGCGCATCGTGTGCTCGAGCACTTGAGAGACCCTGAGCCTGGGGTTGAGCCATTCCCGGGGATTCTGAGGAACAAGGACACCGATTTCCCCCTCAATGTGACCGCGGCCGGGAGTGAGGAACCCGGTCATGGCCAGGCACAGGCTTGTCTTCCCGCTTCCCGAGGGCCCCTGAAGCACCGTCACCTGTCCTTCCGGGATGGCCGCGGTCACTGGTCCCACAAGGGTGGAACCGTGATCGATGACGACCTCATGCAGCTCCATGTTCGCCACCTCCCTGCCGATGGCCTGGCTCTGGATTACCGGCGTTGAGACGGACCAGTTCGTCGCCTGCGCGATATGTCCATGGTCGAGGTCGCGGCTCATCCATTACGGGAAGCGGGTGAGCTCCGGCGGCCGGGGCAGCGGCGGCCAATGCTCGAGCATACGGATTGCAGGCCCCTCCAGAGAGGAAGTCGGCGACCGAACAGTTCTCCACGATGTGGCCTGCGAAGATCACCGCCACACGATCATCGGCATGAGCGTTGCGCTGCACCGCCGAGAGATCATGGGTGACGGCCAGGACCGCCCGTCGGTGCGCACGCTCGGCCCTTCCTCTCGCATGGTCGTTGAGGATGGACACCACTGCGTCGGCCTGGTCCGGGTCGAGACCTGCGGTGGGTTCATCGCAGACGAGCAGGCGGGGCGTTCGGGCCATGGCCGCGGCCAAGGAGATTCGGGAGATCTGCCCGCCGGAGAACTGGTGCGGCAACTTCTGCAGCATCGCGGTCTCCAATCCGAACGGTTCGAGGTCGGGAGCCTCGATCCTGGCACGTACGAACCAATCGCGCAGCCGCATCCGCGGAGGGAAAGTGTCCATCGCATTCTGTGGAGCCCACGCGATGACACCCTTCCTGCGCAACCTCGTGAGGTTTCTGCGACCTCGTCCCGTCGCAAAATCGATGTGTGGTGGGATGTGGACGCCTGTGCCGCCAACCCTGCCGCCATCCGCAGTACCATCCGGCGCGAATTCCAATGTGCCTGATGACTTGGCCCCGGCCGGAATCAGCCCGGCCAGGAGATTGCACAGCGTGGACTTCCCGGCGCCGGATTCGCCGACGATCCAGGTCACGCCCCCTGTGCGCAGTTCCAGGTTGAGTGCCGACAGCACCTGATCAGTGTCAGGGAGTCTCAGCGTGCAGTCGGCGATGCGCATGACCGCAGTCTCATTCGGCTCCGCAGACTCGTTCGGCAGCACCGCGTCAGGCCTCGCCACGTCAGGCTTCGCAGCGTCAGGCCTCGCAGCATCGTCCGACGCTGCCGAATCAGCTACCGCCGCGTTATCCAGCTTCTCCTCCCGCCGGACGGACGTCGACTCCGCCTGTCGCAGGGACTTCGACTTCGTCATAATGATCGCGGCCTTTCACCAAGTCGGCGGGCGAGAACCGTCGGCGGCAGCAGCAGAATCATCAGCGCCACCGTCGGCACGAGCAGTGTCCACCATGCCCCGAGGTTCATTTCCGACTGCCCCCAGGCAATCAGCGGCCCCAACGACACGGCCGAAGGGTCGACACCGATTCCGAGAAACGCCGTCGTCGCCTCATGGACGACCGCCGAAGGGAAGATCACGGCCATCGCCGCCGATACCCGACCGGCCGCCGCTGGCAGCACATGCCACCTGAGGATCTGTGCTCGCTTGGCGCCGAGGCGACGGTCGAAACAAACCCATCCGGAGTTCCATTCCTCCCGCAGTTTCGGTCCGATGAGCTGAGCGGCCAGTGGCCAGTGGGTCAGCGCCACGGTCACCATGATCGCAGTTCGCCCACCCCCGAGGAGTCCGACGACGATGAAGGTGAAGAGCATCGAAGGAACGACGAGGGTCGCAATGAGCAGCCCGGTCGAGACCTTCGACAAGGCCGAGGACAGGGTGGACACGACGCCGATCCCGGCACCGATCACCGTGGTGACCACCGCGGTGAAGAGGGCGGCGAGCGCCGATCCGCCGGCCGCGTTCCACACGGTCACGGCGACGCTGCGCCCGAAATGGTCGGTGCCGAGAATTCCCCCATCCCCCGGCGGGGTCAGAGCCCGGGCGAAATCCGTGTCCTGACCGGGAAGGAATCGTCCGCAGATGAGCAACACGAGCAGACACCCGAGCACGATGACGGCCGTGGGACGGATCTTCATAAGCTCACCCCGACCGTCGAGATACCGAAGGTCGCTGCCGTACCCGCGCCGACCAACCGTGCCTCACGCACCTGCCCCAGGGAACGCACGAGCAGCACCAGACCTGTCGTCAGCGCGGCCGCGAGCGCTGTCACCGTCGCCAGCAGCGGCAGATCGGCTCCGGCCGCCGCCTCGACGAGGGCATTGCCCAGACCCGGATACGACAGCACCGCCTCGACGGCGGCCTCCCCGAGGATCACGACGGGCAGGTAGATGACAGCGGGCGAACGCACAGCCGACAGGACACTCGGCAGGATCGTGCGCACTCGTGCTGAGGAGGGCAGTCCCCGGCCGATGAGGGCTCGCGCCCACGGTGTCGACCACACCTCGGCGGCGGCCGACCTGGCTGCGGCGATGAGCATCGCCGACCAAGCCAGAGCGATCGTGAACGACACTGCCGGGATGAGGGTGATCGGTGCGCTTGTCGCGGGGTTGGGCAGCTGGGACCCGAAGCCCACGACGATGAGCAGCGCGATGAGGAAGGAAGGCACAGCTAACCAGGCTCCGATGACCCCCGAGGTCACCGGGTTATGCGCGAGACCGGGAAACCGCGCCAACAGGATGCAGACGACGGCGACGATAACCCCGGTGAGCACCACGGCGGTGGCCGTGGCGGCCACGGTGTTGAGGCCTCTGCCGGCGACCACCTCGGCGACGGGCTCATGGAGGATCCGCGAATATCCGAGATCTCCCGTGGTCACCGCTGTGACCATCCACTGCCACCAGGCCCCGAACCAGCCGCCCGTGTCATAGGCGGTCACGAGGTCCGCACGAGCCTGCGCCGAGGCGAACTCCCACCCGGCCACCGTGTGTGCTAGTGGATTGGCCGGGGAGATCGCGGCCAGGGCGAAGACTCCGGCCCCGCCGGCGAGCAGGGCAAGGATCATCCCGCCGAGGATGATGCCACCTCGGCGCAGGATGTGTGCCGGTGAGCGGGACGGACCCGCCGACCTGCTCGATCGGGGCTGCCTCAGCTCTTCCTCCAGTCGGCCAGGTTCCACCAGGGGCCCCAGTCGGAGCCGTGGACGTGGGGTTCGAAGGTGGTCTTCGGGACGTCCCAACCCTGGGTGTCGGCCACGTAGGTGTGTTCGAGGAAGGCCACGATGAGGTAGCTGGGTGCGTCCATGTACTTATCCTGCACGGACCGGTAGTCGGCGTCGGCCTTCTTCTCATCGGTCTCGACCGCGGCATGGTCGAGCAGCTTATCGGCACCCGGGACCTCGACATTCGAGGGATTGTCGAAGACCCCCGAGGTCTTCGTATGGGTGTGCAGGGAAGCGCTGATCTGGTGGTCGATGTTGTAGGGCTGTTCTCCGCCGGCGTAGACGATCGCCAGGTTGGCCATGTCCTTCTCGATCTCGTCCCATTCCATGGCCTTGACCTTCATCGTGATGCCCAGAGGTTTGAGCTGGGCGGCGATTTCGGCGGCGATGTCTCCGCGCACGGTGTCCCCGGCCGGGTAAGTGACGTCAATGACGGCTTGTGTACCGTCCTTGCTCCGCGGCCCGTCGCCTCCGGCCTTCCAGCCGGCTTTGTCGAGCAGCTGCTTCGCCGCTTCGACATCGTGGTCGAATGCGGCGGATGGTTCGTAGGCGTCGCCGTAGAATTCGCCGACCGGGGTGGAGGCGGGCGTGCCGTGACCGCCAAGCACCTCGTCGACGACCTTGTCCCGGTCGATGGCTAAGTTAAGAGCCTTTCGGACGCTGGCATCGGAGGTCAGCGGGATGTCACTCGGCAGGGTGAGTCCGCGCCAGTCGGCGGTGCGTGCGGTATAGATCTTCTGGTCCTCGCCCTTGATCTTCTCCGCCGAACGCGGGGGCACAGCGGCGCCGGAGACCTTCCCGTCCTTGACCGCGGCGGCCAGGGCCGAGGTGTCGGAGTATCCCTGCAGGGTCACCGATTTCACCTGCGGGGTGGTGCGCCAGTAGTCATCGCGGGCCTTGAGCACGGCGGTGTCGGCGTTGAGCGAATCGAGGGTGTACGCACCGGTGCCCACGGGTGCGGAGTTGACCTTCCAGTCCGCCGCGGGTGTGCCCTCTTCGATGGCTTCCGACGGTAGGATTCCCACAGCCAGGCGGGAGGTGAAGCTCGGTGTGGGCTCGTCGAGTTCGAAGACGACAGTGTGCTCGTCTGGGGTCTTGACGTCCTTGATCATGCGGAAGGCGTCGACGGATTCGGAAGCCGACTTCGGGTCGATGATCGCCTCGTAGGTGGCGGCCACATCCTTGGAGTCCAGCGCCGTTCCGTCGGAGAAGGTGACGTCATCGCGCAGCTTCACAGTCCATTTCGTAGAGTCCTCGTTCGCACTCGGCTGGGCTGAGGCCAGTGCCGGCGCGAGCTCGGGCATCGCACCGGATCCCGAGTCCTCCTGCAGACGCAGGAGACCATCGTAGAAGGGCGAGTTGCCGTCGACGGAGTACCCGTTGACCGGGTTGTACCCGCCCAGGTTCTCCGTGCCGATGACCAGCTCCGAGTCACCGCCGCTGGGTGCCTCGCACCCGGACAGCACCAGGGCCAGGGCGCCGATGCCTGCAGTCCAGGCCACAGCCTTCAGCGCGGTCTTGTGCTGTCGAACCCTTGTCATCTCGCCTCTTTCTGTCAACTGTTCTTTACCGATCAGCCCAAACACCGACGAGGTGGGGGCAGCAGTCCCAGCCCCCACCTCGGCGCCGGTGGTTCTTGTTCTGAAATTATCAGTGCGCGTGGGCGGCTTCGCCCTCTTCATGCGTGTGCATGAAGCCGCCGCCTTCGGCATCCTCATCGGCGTGGAAGTGCGGTGCCATCGGGCCCGGATCGACAGGGGTGTGGTCACCCTTGACGAAGCGAGCATGGACCTCGCGCACCCAATCGGCCAGGGCGTGGACGGTGTCCTCCTGCTTGCGAGAGACGCCGAGCACGGGTCCGCCCTCACGTGCATCCCTGGCATCGGCGAGCATCTGCTCGACGTCGACGTCAACATGGGGGCCGAGGTCGATCTTGTTGATCACGAGCAGGTCGGCACGGCCGATTCCCGGCCCGCCCTTGCGAGCCACGTCGCCGCCGCCGGCAACGTCGAGGACGAAGAGCTGGGCGTCGACGAGAGCCGGGGAGAAGGTGGCGGTGAGGTTGTCTCCGCCGGATTCGATGAGCACGATGTCGAGGGGATCGAAGTCCTCTTCGAGTGCTTCTACGGCGAGCAGGTTCATGCTCACATCATCGCGGATCGCGGTGTGCGGGCAGGCACCGGTCTCGACGGCGCGGATGCGCTCCTCGGGCAGCACTCCGGCCGCCTTGAGGAAGCGTGCGTCCTCATCGGTGTAGATGTCGTTGGTGATGACGCCGATGCGGAACTCCTCGGCCAGGGCCGTGCAGATGTTCGCGATCGACGAACTCTTGCCGGTCCCGACGGGGCCGGCGATTCCCAGGCGCAATGCGCGTTTTCCTGTACTCATGATCTTCCTCCTAATGCGTGTGTGACAGATGTGGTTCGTGATGGTGCGGGTGGGGTACGGCAGTCACCGGGGTACGGCCGACCATCCGGTCTGCCTCCCCCAAGGTTCGCCGAGTTCGGCCAGTGACGCGTCGAGGCGTTTGCGCAGCGCCAACGCATCATCGCCGAGTGCATTGATCTGCACGCAGGTCTCATCGATGGGCAGCAGCGCCGAACGCGGATCGGAGATCGCGGTCGCCTGTGGCAGACCACCCTCGGGTTCGACGATGACGACCGAGCCGACCCCCAGCGCACCGCCGGCCACGGCCGGTGAGTCGAATCCGATGCTGGCCGGACCGAGGTCGAAGCGTTGGATGCTCAGCGGGCGACCACCTCGGCGAACGTTGAGGCGCGAGCTGAGGTTGCCGGGGTCCTCACCGTGACGTCCGAGGACGAGTTCCTCCCGGTAGAACAGGCGGGCATCCTCGGCCAGGTCGATGTCGACCTGATGGGTGTGGTCGCAGGCTTGGGCGGCGATGACGGGTTCGGGTACCCAGATGAGGGTGCCCCCGGCTTCGACCGTGACCCGGCAGTGCATGAGCGAAGGTGCGCCGTGGGCGCCGGGCAGGACGAGAGTGGCCGAGACCTCGCGGATGAGCAGTGTTGAACCGGCACCGACATGGACATCGAAGACGTAATGGTCTCCGCCTAGCGGACCCGCGGCCGCGGTCGTCAGAGCCACTCGGGCAATGTCCGGGTCGCCGTCGACGTAGGGTTCGAAGCCGCTGGCACCGGTGGGACGCGGCACCAGCGGCGCCTGCCGGCGCAGGCCGGAGACGCGGGACCGAGGTGCTCCCGTACGACCGGTGCCGTCGAGTTCCGTGGCCACGGAGGCTCGGCAGGTCATGCCGCTGGCAGAGCCGTCAGAGCTGGCGAAGCCGGCAGTCTGGGACCCCGTCGTCCGGTGAGCCAGCGGTGCCGTCTCGTCGTTATGAGGCGAAGAGTCGAACATTGTCCCCCTCGTGCAGTTCGGAGGCGAAATCGGACAGCGGTGCGCTCAGCGCCGGAATCTCGGCCGCACTTCCTCGACCCAGTTCAGCCGCTTTGTCGGCGGCGGCATCCAGATCGGCGGCAAGGTCGATGACGGCACCGTGGGCTTGGAACGGGTCGATGTGCATGAGCTTCACCGCGGCCGTGGCCGGCCCGGTCACCGCCTCATGCAGCACCACTGCCGCCGTGTCCGCGGCGTCCAGTCCCAGCACACGACCGATGACGCCGTAGACGAGCGGCTGTTGGAGTCCCTTCGGGAACTCTTCGAGCAGCGGATGCGGGTGGATGCTGCGCATCGACCGCAGGAGCAGGGTCCCCAGCCACGCGCCGATCCGGCGCAGGGCCGGAGACGGGGTGCGGGCGAGGAGCTCGGCATCAAGCTCGGCCAGGGCCGCTTCGACCTCGGACGTGATGACGCCGGACCCAGCTCTCGCCTCGGCGTCGGACCGATCCCCCACCGAGTGCCAGGCGGCAGCGGCGAAGGCGGCGTTCATCAGGCCGGTGGTGTGCAGTCGCCCGCGCAGGAAATCGCGCAGACCGTCCACATCGTTCACCCAGCCCTGCCGGATCGCCTGTTCGAGCCCGCCGGAATGAGCATAGCCGCCCGAGGGCAGGCGCCCATCACCGAGGATGAGCAGTGCAGCGCGTGTTCTCATCCGCCCCTTCCTCAGAACAGGAAGTAGCGCTGAGCCATGGGCACGAACTCGGCGGGCCGGTGCTCGATGAGCTCTCCATCGACCTTGACCGCATAGGTGTCGGTATTCACCTCGATGTGCGGGCGGGCCGAGTTTTCGATCATGTCGTCCTTCGTCACCTTCCGCGTCGAGGTGATCGGCACGAAGTCGCGCTGGACCTTATCGAGCTTGCCCGCGATGTCGTCCTCGATGGCCTGCTCGGACACGAACGCAAGGCTCGTGGCTGCCGCCGAGGCGGACCGGAAGTTGAAACCGAGACGTTCGGACACCGGCTGTGGGGTCGGGATCGAAGCGTTCGGATCACCGAGTGCGGCGACCGCTGCCATCCCGCCCTTGAACACTGTGTGCGGCCGGACGGCGAACATCGACGGCTGCCAGAGCACGAAGTCAGCAAGCTTGCCCGGTTCGATCGATCCGACATAGGAGTCGATGCCGTGGGCGATGGCCGGGTTGGCCGTGTACTTCGCGATGTAGCGCCGTGCTCGGTTGTTGTCGGCCCCGGTCGTCTCCGGCCAGGGGCCCGCGCAGCTTCTTCATCTGATGGGCCGTCTGCCAGGTGCGCATGGCGACTTCACCGATGCGACCCATCGCCTGGGCGTCGGACGACATGATCGACAGGGCCCCGAGGTCCTGGAGCACGTCTTCGGCCTCGATGGTGCCGGCCCGGACACGCGATTCGGCGAACGCGAGGTCGTTGGGCACCTGCGGGTTGAGATGGTGGGCGACCATGACCATGTCGAGGTGCTCATCGACGGTGTTGACCGTGAATGGGCGGGTCGGGTTCGTCGAGGCTGGGAGCACATTGAGCTCCGAAGCGACCTTGATGATGTCGGGTGCGTGCCCGCCTCCGGCACCTTCTGTGTGGAAGGAGTGGAAGGTCCTGCCGTCGACGGCCTTGAGCATGTCCTCAACGAAGCCGGCCTCGTTGAGAGTGTCCGAGTGGATGGCGACCTGGACGCCGGTGTCATCGGCCACGGACAGGGCCTTGTCGATGACGGCCGGGGTAGCGCCCCAGTCCTCGTGGATCTTGAAGCCGGCGGCACCGCCGCGCAGCTGTTCGTACAGGGCCTCTTCGTTCATCGTGTTGCCACGACCGAGGAAGAGGACGTTGACCGGCCAGGGGTCCATCGACTCGAACATCCGTGCCAGCCACCAGGGGCCCGGGGTCGCCAGCGTTGCCTTCGAACCCTCGGTGGGTCCAGTGCCGCCGCCGACCATGGTCGTCGTGCCGGCCATGAGGCCGACTTCGAACTGGTCGGGGCCCACGAAATGAACGTGAGTGTCGATGGTGCCCGGTGTCATGATCAGACCATTGCCGCTGGCCACCTCGGTGTTGGGGCCGACAACGAGGTCCGGGTGGACGCCATTCATCGTGTCCGGGTTGCCGGACTTGCCGATCGCGACGAACTTGCCGTCGCGGATGCCCACGTCGGCCTTGACGACTCCCCAGTGGTCGAGGATGATCGCACCGGTGATGATCAGGTCTGGGGTTCCCTCAGCGCGAGTGCGTGAGGACTGAGCCATCGATTCGCGGGCGGACTTGCCGCCGCCGAAGACCACTTCGTCGCCTCCGACGCAGTAGTCCTTCTCGATCTCGATGACGATGTCTGTGTCGGCCAGGCGGACACGATCACCGACGGTGGGGCCGAACGATGCAACGTATTCGGACCTCGATATGTCAACCATCCAACTCTCCTCTGCATTCTCCGCGGAATCCCAGTGCGATGCGTGCACCCTGGATCGGGACGAGTTCGACTTCCTCGTCTGCGCCGGGTTCGAAGCGCATCGCACCTCCCGACATCACATTCAGCCTCTTTCCCCACGCTCGAGCTCTGTCGAATTCGAGGCCGGGGTTGACCTCGGCGAAGTGGAAATGCGATCCGATCTGGATCGGCCGGTCGGAGACGTTGGCCACGTGCAGTGCCGTGACTGCGAGTCCCGCATTGATTTCGATCGGTTCTTCCTTGAGGAAGATCTCACCCGGGATGACCCGATCCGCCGAGGTGACCGGTGCGTCATGCTCCTGCCTGGGAGCCTGACGTGAACCACCGCCTGGGCGCCGGGGCTCGCTGGGACTGCTGGGGCCCGACGACGGGTGACGCTCACGGTCGTTGTCGATGCCCGGCTCGACGATGACCATAGTTTCCGGCTCGTCGTATTCACGACCGGGATCATCGGTTGCGTGCTCGGGCTCGACCTCGCGGTCCTTCGGCTGCAGCTCTTCGTTTTCGAAGGGATTGTCGTTGACTGTGGCCTCGTCCGTGTTCTCGCCGGGGGCGTTCTCGTTGCTCATCATTGGAGCGGCCCTGTCACGGTCACGAGTTTGGTTCCGTCGGGGAAAGTCGCCTCGACCTGAACTTGGGTGAGCATTTCCGGTACCCCTTCCATGACGTCATCTCTGCTGAGTACATGTCGGCCCGATTCCATGAGATCCGCGACGCTGCTGCCGTCCCTCGCACCTTCGAGAAGGTAGGAGGTGATGACGGCGGTCGCTTCGGACAGGTTGAGTTTGAGGCCGCGTTCTTTGCGCTCCAGGGCCAATTTCCCAGCCGTGTAGATCATCAGACGCTCTTGCTCATACAAACTGAGAAACACTTTTCCCCCGGTGCGTTCGAAAGGTATGTATCAATTCGCAAAGGTGATGTGAAAGCTGCCTGTCACACCGGGCACTCGAGACCCGGGCAGGGCACGTCGAATGACGCCCTGAAGCAGCGTCTCACCCGCGAGAATACGCTCATGCACGCAACTTGACCCATCACCCTGGGGCAGTCAAGTCCACGACGGAGCTCGTCTGCGGCCGAGGTGCCAGGTCGGGGCCAACTCGCTGTCCGCGCCGCGTCAGCAGCGCGTCAGCAGCGCGTCAGCAGCGCGTCAGCAGCGCGTCAGCTCGGTGTCAACCGCTCACAATCAGCCTGCCCGCGCGGCCATGTGCCGGCGCCGGCTGGACCCATCCACGGGAGTCGGCGCGACCGGCGGACCTGGGCCAGCATGCACCTTTCCACGTGGAGCGCACTGGCCGATCACCTTTGGTGCAAGAAACTAGTTTGCAGACTGGTTTCCTGCACCAAAGGTGATGAAGAGCTGGAAGCAGCCCCCTTGCAGGCCAACTGCGCGGGCGCACAGGACACGTGGATTCAGCGTCACTGGTGCATGGGCTCATCCGTCGTCACATGAACTCATCGAACGGCACCCGTAAATTTCCTCAGCTCGGGTGCTTGGGCGTACAGCTTCGTTGCGAAACTGTTCAGGTGAAGTAAGTCCTTGAACCTCATGCGAATAATCGTGTAGCCCATGGACAGCAGTCGGTTGTGCCGGTCGCTCTCTTTGTTCATGGCCGCCCGGCCTTCGACCAGATACTTGCCTAGGCCATCGACTTCGATGATCGTCTTCGTCTCCTCATGTAAGAAGTCGACGCGGCCGACGAAGCCCCTGGCATCGCGAATGCTCACCTGCTGTTCAAATCCGCTGATCTGAAGAGCATGCAGGTCAAACGAACAGAAGCTCTCGGCGATGCTCTCGGACATCGGGTTGAGTACGTCGACCATCCGCTGTGCTGTCGCTCTGCCGGATGGGAGACGCGCGATGGCGGGGTACCAGTTCTCCACAACCCTTCCACGCGCAAGTCCCCCGAACCCAGATGGATATCCGAACCGAAGGTCGCGTTCCCCCTCGGCTCCTAAGACGGAAGCACGAAGCACTGCCTCCATGGCCGCGAACCCCGCCTGCTGTCCTTCCTGGCGCACGAGGTCCAGAGAAGTTCTGATCGGAGATGTGAGGGCCAGGTGGGAGAAGACACATTGGTCTGCCTTGTCGACTGTCCGCACGGTTCGAATGATCTCTCTCGACCGCGAGGCGCTGGTGGGATGGACGACGAAGATCGGGCCAGATCTCACTCCGAAGAGCGGAATGTCGTGGATCAATGCCGCCGAGGTTCCCCAGACTGTATCGCCGCTTCGATATCTCGAATAGCTGAGAACGCGCAGTCGACGTAGCTGCTCCTGGTACGAGAAGTCATCTTGAAGCTGGGCGGTCGTCTTCTGCGAGTGCAATTCAATCCAACTCGGATCGTCGATGAACCGTGCGATCCTTCGGTGAGCGATGTTCGGACAGTCGAGCAGGACGGTGTACACGCCGCGACACAGTCTCCGTATGCAGCATCCCTGAGCCTGACGAATTGTTCGAGTCGACACTCCTGCCGATACAAGGTCCCTGTAGTAGACGATGTTGTACATCCACCGATCATGAGTCGCAGAGGTCAGAGGATGCCAGAGTCAATTATGTGGCTGTGGACAAGCTCCAGCCATCCACAACCGATCCGCACATGAGTCGCCGGACTCTCCACAGGAGTTCTGCCCTGATTCGCGCGGCTTAGCTAGGACAGAACGATTCGCTCAACTCACCACGACCTACGGAGCCCGACGATCGCCGCGACTCTGCCGATCACCTTTCGTACGCGTTTCGATCACTTTCAGTGCACGCGACCAGTCTGCAAACTGCTCTCCTGCACCAAAGGTGATCGACACCGCGAATCACCCCGCAAGGAGCAGCACCCCGGCGCCGAACGTCTCAGTAGTACACGGCCAACCGGCCGCGGGGTCCGTCGATGACCTCGACAGGGGTGTCGAAGACGTGGGAGAGCACCTCGGGGGTCATGATCTCCTCAGGCGTTCCGAACTCGACGACGCTGCCGGTCTTCACCGCACAGATGTGATCGGCGTAGTGTCCGGCGAAGTTGATGTCGTGGAGGACGATGACGATGGTCCGCCCCATCTCAGCGGCGGCTCGGCGCAGGTGCTGCATCATCTGCACGGAATGTTTCATGTCGAGGTTGTTCAGCGGTTCGTCCAGCAGCACATAGTCGGTGTCCTGAGCCAACACCATCGCCACGTAGGCCCGCTGCCGTTGGCCGCCGGAGAGTTCGTCGATGAACCGGTCCTCGAGGTCGTTGAGCTCAAGGAAGTCGATGGCCTGAGAGATGATCTCCTCATCGGCGGCCGTCAGACGTCCCTTGGAATAGGGGAAACGGCCGAAGCCGACGAGCTGGCGGATCGTCAGCCGGGTGATGAAGTGGTTCTCCTGGCGCAGGATGGAGACGATCTTCGCCAAGTCCTTCGACTTCGTCGACGACACGTCGTATCCGGCGACCTCGATCGCCCCGTCATCGATGCCCAGCAGACGGCCGATCATCGTCAGCAGCGTCGACTTCCCGGCACCGTTGGGCCCCACCAGCGCGGTGACTCCCCCGGCGGGGATCTGCAGATCAACCGGTCCGATCTCGACGTCGTTGCTGTAGGACTTGCGGACATCGCGCAGCGTGATCACAGGCGCCCCTTTCTCATGATGACAAAGAGGAATGCGCCGCCGCCGACGACCTCGATGATGATGGATACGACGCCCTCGGCATAGAACAGGTTCTTCATAATGAAGTACGCCCCGCCGAGGACGACGAAGCCGAGGAGGCCAGCCATCGGCAGCACGTATTTGTGGTCGTAGGTGTCGGAGAACTGATAGGCGAGCATCGCGACGAGGAAGCCGAGGAAGATCATCGGTCCGATCATCGACACAGACACTGCCATGAGGATCGAGACGAAGAACAGGATCTTCATCATCTCGAACCGGTGGTTCAGCCCCAGATTGCTGGTCGTATCCCTGCCCAGGGCGAGGACGTTCAGCCGGGAAGAGCTCAGGTAGATCGCAGCGCAGGCGAGGAGGCACAGTGGGATCGAGACAGGCAGATAGCTGGCGTCCGAGTTCGAGATCGAGCCGAAGAGTCTGGCCGAGAGCACGTCGAATTCGCTCGGCGTCAGGGTCCGCTGCATGAATGTCGCGATCGATCCGAGGCCACCGCCGATGACGACGCCGATGAGGAGCATGATCGCGATGTTGCCGTATCTGCCCGAGAGCAGCCATCCGTAGAGTGCCAGCGACAGTCCCACCATGAGCAGCAGCTGCACGGTGAAGGGGACCAGCCCCTTGAGGTCGACGATCGCTGTGACGCCGAAGAAGTACATCGCCCCGGTCTGAATGGCCACGTACAGTGATTCGAAGCCCATGATCGAAGGCGTGATGATTCGGTTGTTCGTCACCGTCTGGAATGCCACGGTCGCGAACGCCTGACATAGTGCGACGATCGCGATGACGACGAGGTTCTTCATCCGCAGCTCGGCGATGAGCCAGAACCCCTCGTCGGTGATCGGCAGGGGGTTGTCCCAGGCCAGGAGCCCCAGGGCGATGGCCGCCGAGGCGATGACGAGCCCGAACATGATCGTCCAGTACCGCCGTTTGGCCGTGGGAGTCGCCAAAGACCCGGATGATCGCCGAGGCGGCCCTCCGTCCCGCTTCACCGTGATCGGTCGGCGCTTCTTCGAGGTCGGTCGGTGCTTCTTCGGGGTCGGTCGGCGCTTGGCCGACCTCGACTCCTGCTTCCTGGATCTCACCCGGTTCGTGGCCGACGGCAGCGTGGATTCTGTCGTTTCGGTCGTTCCTGTCGTTTCTGCAGTCATGGCGCGCCTCATCCTCGCTTCCGCTGTCGTAGGAGGAGACCGACGAATACCGCCGCACCGACGACCCCAAGGATGACGGAGACCGGCAGTTCGAAGGGCATGATGATGATTCGGCCGATGAGGTCGCAGATCGTGACGATCGCGATGCCCAGCAGGCACACCCAGGGCAGGTTGCTGCGCAGGTCGTCGCCGCGGATCATCGAGACGACGTTGGGCACGATGAGGCCGAGGAACGGCAGGCTGCCGACCACGACCGTGACGATGCCCGTGGCGGTGGCCACGAGGATGGTGCCGATGAGGATGATCTGGCTGTAGTTGACTCCGACGTTCGTCGCGACCTCTTTGCCCAGACCTGCGACGGTGAAGCGGTCAGCGGTGATGAAGACGGCGATGACGACGATGACGACGACCCAGAGGATTTCGTACTGCCCCCGCAGAATCGACGTGAAGCTGCCGGCGAACCAGATGCCCAGGCTCTGGAGCATATCTGTCTGGACGGCGATGAAGGTCGAGATCGCGCCGACCACCGCGCCGAGCATGATGCCGACGATGGGCACGATGAGTGATGATTTCAGCGAGACTCGGCGCAGGAACAGGAAGAAGACGAGCGTGCCGATGAAGGCGGCGAAGACGGCCCCGATCATCCGGGCCAGGATCGAGGCATCCGGGTAGATGATGACAGTGAGCATGAGTCCGAGGCCGGCCCATTCCGTGGTGCCGGTCGTCGTCGGCTCGACGAAGCGGTTCTGCGTCAGCAGCTGCATCACCAGACCGCACATAGCCATCGCAGCACCGGAGAGAACGAGTGCGATGGTGCGCGGCACACGGGTTATCTGGAACATCTCTGCACCGCCGTCGCCGCCGAAGACGTCGTAGACACCGGTGAAGAGGGAGACTACGAGGAGCAACGCGACACCGATGAAGCCCGCGAGCAGCTTCCAGCTCAGCAGTGGGTTCTTCGCCGTGCCAGCAGGGCTGGTGATCGGGCTCTTCACTGCCTCGGGGGCACTGGCCTCGGGGCCCTTCGCCGCCCTGTCGTGCGCTGCGGCACCCGACTTCGCCGAGGCGGTGCTCGTGTCCGTGGTTGCGCCACCCCGCCCATCGGGTGGTCTGTTGTCTGTGCTCGTCATCCGGTCGTTCTCATTCGTGACAAGGCGGTGGATGGGCCGGGGCTCATCCACCGCCGTAGTGGCGCTCCCAGATCAGGAGGCTTTCGTCGTGCTGGTCTTACTTCTGCCCTTCGAGCTGATCCGCGAAGGTGTCGAAGAACTCCGTGTACGTCTGGATGCCTTCATTGAGGTAGGTGTCCTCTGGGAAGTAGACGATCTTGTCGTCCTTGATCGCGGGAACGTCCTTGAGCGCTTCAGACTTCTCGAGGACTTCGGCAGCCGGTGCCGAGCCTTCATCGCGTTTCTCGGGCGCGAATGAAGCATCACGATCCATGACGATCATGAGATCGGGGTCGGAGTCTGCGATGGCTTCGACGGAGATGTCATCTCCCTGGTGATCTTCGCTGCTCGCATCGACTTCGAGGGACGGGGTCAGGTCGAGGATGTCGAAGACCGGTCCGACGGTGCGTCCGACCGAAGGTGCGGAGTAGCCGATGTCACCCGCCGAGGTGATGAGGCCCATGGCCTTGTCGTTGCTGTCATAGGCGGTTTTGGCTCGCTCGACCGCGGCATCGTAATCCTCGATGATCTTCTTCGCCTCATCCTGTTTGCCGAAGACCTCCCCCAGAGTTGTCGTCTGGCGTTTGAGTTCGGAGCCGAAGTCCTCACCGTCGCGAGGGTCGAGTTCGAGCACGGTGGCCTCGGGGGCCAGCTTCGCGAGGTCGTCGTGGAACTGCGAGAATCGCTGACCGTTGATGATGAGGTCTGGTTTGGCCTCGACGACCTTTTCGAGGTCGGGCTCGCGGTGCGAGCCGAGGTCGAGGACCGAGTCGTCTTTCGTGTAGCTGAGATCTGAGGACATCAGGGAAACAGCGCCGGCACTGAGTTCGATGCCCCAGGTGTCGAGAGTTTCGAAGGTGCGGTTGTCTGTGGCAACTACAGAGGAAGGCGGGCTCGCCACGGTCTGCGCACCGTTGTTGTCCTCGATGTCGATGGTGCTGCCGGAAGCTGCGTCGGCGCCGGTGTCTTCGGCGGCAGCTTGGCCGCAGCCGGCCAGTGCGAGTGCAACCACGCCGGCCAGGGCGCTGAAACGGAGACGAGACGAAACCATGGTGATCTACTTCCTGCAAAAGTCATTGATGACAGATGAACACGAACTGTGAATTAGCTTAGCCTAAGCTTCACGCAATACGTGACAGCAATCTATCGTTATTCATCTCACATTGACAATAGAAGTAGTTTATGGCCTGGTCAGACAGGGAGCACCGGTGGGTGGAGTCACCGACAGATGGGCCGCATCAGATCGAGTCGATAAGACGCCTGGCTTCCTGCTCGGTTGCCGCGGCCGCAGTGGGGCCACCGGACCCACCCCGCGACACATGAGCACCGGCTTCCGCGGCAATGACGCCGCCACCGGCATAGTCATAGATCCCGAGGCCGCGCTCGGCATAGCTGTTGACCTTGCCTTCGGCGAGCATGCAGAGATCGATGGCGGCCGATCCGCAGCGCCGGATATCGTCGTAACCCTCCATCAGGGTGAACAGCTTGGCCAGCTGCGGTCCGCGGTTGTCGCCGGTATAGGCAAAGCCCGTGGCCAGCAGCCTGCCGGAGAGTCCATCGGGCGTCCCGCGCAGACGCCGGGCAGGGATGCCAGACGCCGAATCGCCACCATTCGTCGAATCACCGCTCTCCGTCGAATCGCTACCCGACATTGATCTCCCAGCCGCAGACAGGCGACCTTCAATGCGATAGGAACCACGGCCCTTCACGCCCACCCAAGTGGCATTCAATCCCGGCGAAGCAACGAGACCGATGAGCCAGCCCTCGTCGCCCAGGCCGCGCCCGTGCGACTCGCCAGCCTCGCAGACCCCGACGGAGAAGGCATAGTGCTCGATGTTGCGCACATAGTTGACGGTGCCGTCGATGGGGTCGACGTGCCACTCCAGCGGCGCACCATCATCGCTCATGTCGAGGAGATCATTGCGGCTGGCGTCAAAGCAGTTGAGCTCACGCACGAACTGCGCATCGAAGAAGTCGATGGGATCCAGTGCCGGCGCACCCTCCTCACCGACCATCGTGTCTGCAGGGCGGACCTTCGCCAGGTACCCGCGGACGAGTGATTCGATCTGCGCATCTGCGAGAGTCACGAGGTCGTTGGGCGAAGTCTTCGTGTCCACCACCGAAGCATCAAGCTGCGCACCGAGGGAGCTGCGCCAGGCCACCATCTGCTCCCACGCCATCGCGGAGAGGTCCGAGGCGATGCGGATCAATGGCAGATCGTTGACAGCATTGGGCAGAAGGTCGGTCTCTGAGCTCATAGTTCAACTCTAGTCGGCCCCGAACGGGCTTCCCCTGTAACAACACTGCAATACAGGCCCGAGTGTGTACTTCTTGTATCTAAGCCGCTTTGATTCAGAATTCAAGGGAACTCGAAGCCTCGAGTTCAACCAACTGAACTTCACCACGGGCAACCGAAATCGATACTCCGGAACCAGGCTTCTCGATCACATGACCGCTGGGTCGAAAGAGCCGTTCACCGACCCTGGGAAATCGCCTGTCTAATGCCACATGCATGCTTTTCACAGGATTTCCACAATAAAGCACTGTTGTTATCAATCAGTAATGAAACGAATGACTCAGGTCACCATTGGGCACCCAAGGCGCACCTCGGGTGCGGATCACGTCACTGTGATGCGCAGGCCCACCGGGCGCCTCGGCCCACCGTCTGTCAGCTGACGCTCAAGCAGCGCCCTCCTAACCCTATTTCGCGGGGGTTGGCACGGATGTCGCGGTCTCAGTGCGCTGGATCGGACCATGCCTGCGCACGATCTCCTGCACCGCCTGCGAGGAGGTGCCTGCCGCCTCGGCGATGGACCCGAAGGTGGCCCCTTCTTCACGAGCACGAAGAATCGCCATCACGTAATCTGTATTGACTTTGGCTCGCTGACGAGAAACCTTACGAACGGCACCAACTAAGGCTGTCTGGTCAACTGTTAATTCACGGGCGCGGCGCGACATGGTTTCTTCCCTTACTTATGTCTGTGGCTCGATGCCAGCTAGATGTGTAGTTCCATTAAATACCACGTATATGACAATAGGCCAATTATTCCCGAATTATAGAAGTTCAGGCGCATTTTCGGTCGTTTACATAACGGTTGTGTAACGTTTGCTGAATTTCCTGCTCTGCGCGATCTGGCCATCCCGCCCAGAGACGGTGCCATCCCACTCACCGTCGAAGGAGTACCTCACCGACTACTGAAGTGGCAGAATGCGGACATGACCACATTGGCTCACAGCTCCAGTGCACCTCGGAACTCTGCGGAGACAGAGATGTCTCTCGCCGATGTCCTCCTGACCGAGCTCCGGTCTGCGGGGGTTCGCGACTTCAGCGTCGATGACACCGATCGTGCCGCGTACACCACCGATGCCTCCCTATTCCGCCTGGTGCCCCAGGCAATCGTGTTCCCGCATGACGAGGCCGACGTCTCGCGCACACTGGCGATCTCGCGTCGTCTGGGAGTACCCATCACCAGCCGCGGCGCCGGCACCTCGATCGCCGGCAATGCGATCGGCACGGGAATCATTCTCGACTTCTCCCGCCATATGAATGAGGTCCTCTCACTCAACCCCGATGCGCAGTCCGCATGGGTTCAGGCCGGATGCATCCACGCTTCTCTGCAGACGCAGGCGCGGCCGCACGGGCTGCGTTTCGGCCCGGATCCCTCAACCCATACGCGCTGCACGATCGGCGGGATGATCGGCAACAACGCCTGCGGGCCACGCGCTCTGGGCTACGGGCGCACCGGCGACAACATCCTGGCGCTGGTCGTCATGCTCGTCGACGGCACCATCGTCACCCTCGACGACACCGACTCGTCCGAGCAGTTCCCGCGTCTGCATGAACTCGTGGCCGGGCAGCTGGGCACCATCCGGACGAGTCTGGGCACCTTCTCACGGCAGGTCTCCGGGTACGGGCTGGAGTCCCTGCTCCCGGAGAACGACTTCGACCTGCGCCGGGCCTTCGCCGGGACCGAGGGCACCTGGGGCATCGTCCTCGCTGCGAAGATGCGTCTGGTCAAGGACCCCACCCATACCGCGGCGGTGGTGCTCGGATTTGAAAACATGGTTGCCGCCGCACATGACGCTCCCCTGTTGAAGGACTTCCCGGTCGCAGCCTGCGAGGGCCTCGACTCGCGCATGCTCGATCGGGTCATCGAAACCAAGGGCGCCGAGGCGGTCCCCCACCTGCCAGAGGGCGCGGGCTGGCTCGTCGTCGAGCTCACCGGCGAGGATGAAGCCGAACTGGTCGATGAGACGAAGCGCCTGATCAGGGAGTCCAGCTCCCTGGACTCGGCGGTTCTCGGCCCCCAGGCCGCCGCCGAGGTGTGGGCGATCCGCGCCGATGGTGCCGGCTTGGTCTCCCGCACACCCGATGGTCGTGACGCCCACGCCGGGTGGGAGGATTCCGCGGTTCCGGTGGAGCACCTCGGCGACTATCTGCGTGATCTGATGGACCTGCTCACCGAGCATGGCCTGTGGGGCATTCCCTACGGGCACTTCGGCGACGGCTGCCTGCACATGCGCGTGGACTTTCCACTCGACGATCCCGACGGGCCCGAGGTGATGCGCACATTCATGGTCGCAGCGACGAAGCTCGTGGCGCGCTACGGAGGATCCGTCTCCGGTGAGCATGGCGACGGTCGGGCCAGGTCCGAGCTGCTGCGCCTCATCTATCCCCCGGCGGTGCTCGACCTGTTCAAGGAGGTCAAGGAGCTCTTCGACCCGCAGTACCTGCTCAACCCCGGAGTCATCGTCGACCCGGATGCCCTCAGCGAATCACTGCGCCTGACCCGGCTGCCGCTGCGCGAAGAGCTGCCAGGCAAGTTGGCGATGGCCTACGAAGGAGAGTCGGCAGGGTTTGCCTCGGCCGTGCACCGCTGCACCGGCGTGGGCAAGTGCCGCGCCGACTCCGCCGATACCGGTGGAGTCATGTGCCCGTCTTACCAGGCCACCCGCGATGAACGGCACTCCACGCGCGGTCGCGCCCGGGTGCTGCAGGAGATGGTCTCCGGTGACCTTCTCGACTCCTCGTGGCAGTCCCCCGAAGTCGCCGATGCGCTCGACCTCTGTCTGTCCTGCAAGGCGTGTGGCACCGAGTGCCCGACGGGCACGGACATGTCCACGTACAAAGCGGAGGTCCTCTACCAGTCCTATAAGGGCAGACTGCGGCCGATGAAGCATTATTCGCTCGGGTTCCTGCCGCAGTTGGCGCGGGTCATCACGCCATTGGCTCCCGTGGTCAACCGAGTCTCGGGTCTGCCCGGACTCACGACCGTGGCCAAGAAGCTGTCCGGGATCGACGTGCGCCGATCGATCCCGCAGTTCGCGGCGACGACGTTCAAGAAGTGGTGGTCCACCACGGGCACCACCCCCGCCGAGGTGGGGCCCAGGAATTCGGGTGCACCTGGGGCAGGTGCCAGGGCGAATACACGTGAGGTGATTCTGTTCGCCGATTCGTGGTCGAATCATTTCGCACCGCGCATCCTCGCCGCCGCCGTTGCCGTGCTCGAACGCGCGGGTGTCACGGTGCGCGTCATCGACCAGACCGTGTGCTGTGGCCTGCCCTTGATCTCGACCGGTCAGCTCGACGCGGCGAAGGCGAACCTGGGAGCGACGATCAGCGCGCTCGATGCCACCGGGGATGTGCCCATCATCGGGGTCGAACCCTCATGTCTGGCGACCCTCAAGGATGATTCGCAGAAGCTTCTGGCCGATGAGGCCTCGGCCCGGGTCGCCGCACGCGTGCAGACCTTTGCCCAGTACCTCCTCAGCGTGGGTGCCGAACTGCCACGGCTGGACGAGGTCGAAGCACTCGTGCAGCCGCACTGTCATCAATCGGCGATCTTCGGCAACGCCGCCGACAAGGAGCTGCTGGCCAGGACCGGCGCCGCGGCGAAGTTCCTGGGCGGCTGCTGCGGTCTGGCAGGGAACTTCGGCGTCGAAGAAGGCCATTACGAAACCTCCGTCGCCGTGGCCGAGGTGGCTCTGCTGCCGGCCCTGCGCAAACAGGAAGCGCTGCACAAGCGGACACCGAACGCGGTCGGGGCTGGAGGACCAGCGGGGACAGGTGAGGCTGCCGGTGATGGTGACCGAACACGAGTCGTGCTGGCCGATGGCTATTCCTGTCGGACTCAGATCGCTGACCTCAGCAACGCCCAGGGTGTGTCGCTGCCGGAGTTGCTCGCCTGGGGCTGGGGTCTCGAACCCACTCGATGAGCGAGGGCTCAGACACACGTTGCCCAGGTTCCTGCGCACGCCGCCTGGGCTCAGGCTTTGGCGGTGAGGACCGGAACTTCGGCTTCGAGCAGGATTCGCTGGGCCTGTGAGCCGAGGATGAATTTGCCGATGGCTGAGCGTTTGCGCAGTCCGATGACGATGAGCTGAGCGTCGTGTTCTTCGACGAGCTCGTTCAGGGTTCCGGGCAGATCATCTTCGTGATCGGGCTGGAGCACCTCGACCTCGACGTCCGAATCCTTGCCCAATGCGACGATTCGGTCGATGACGTCCTGGTCGATCTCGGTCGGGGTTCCACTGGCTCCGCGTCGTTGAGAGTTGATCACGACAGCATTGCTCGACCGAAGTTTGGCCTCTGCGAAGCCCGCGCGCAGAGCTGCTTCACCCTCAGGAGCAGGAAGATAGCCAATGAGAATCGTCATAGCAACAAGTATATTGGCTCTGCCCTGATTAGTTCATTCTCGTGTCATCGTGAGGACATCTCAGGGCCTTCACGACCGGCCCTGCTCACTTGGGCCTCCCGCTCATTTTGGCCGCCCGCTCACCAAGGTCGCGCAGTGCGTCCAAGAGTTCCGGGGGCTGGATCACTCGACATTCCACGGGAGTCGCCGCGGTGATCACGGCCGCCCATCCGAGGTCCTCGACACCGAACTCGATGCGGGCGCCGTCGTCGGTCTTCGTGATCGTCGCCGTCCTTGTAGGGAACCACGCTTTGGTCTCGGCCACTGTGGCATCGACATCCAGGATCACGGTGTGGCGGTACGCGTCGGTGGTGACGGCGGAACTCACCGCCGCCTCGGCGTCGGGATGGTCTCTGGGCGAGAAGGCGAAGGTCGTTTCGTGAACCTGAGTCATCCGATCGAGGCGGAATACGCGCCAGTCGCTGCGGGTGAGATCCCAGGCATAGAGATACCAGTGCGCGCCGAGAACCACCAGCTGCACCGGCTCCACCCGGCGCTCCATCGCCGTCGCGCGTGAGCTGTCGGCTGGCTTCCGCTTCATGTGGGTGAACGTCAGGACGCTTCGAGACGTAATCGCCGAGGCGGTCGTCATCACCGATGTCATGTCGACTCCAGGCTCGTGACCAGCCAGAACAGAGACCGCCGTGCTGATGTCCCCGATCATCTCGCGCATCACAGCAGGCAGCATTTCGCGCAATTTCGCGGTGGCTGAATCGGCGTTCGACGTACCCAACCCGGCTCCGTTGAGCAGTGCCAAGCCGAGCGCTGTGGCCAGTGCTTCACCGGCCTCGAGCTGCAGCGGGGGCAGGACGGTGCGCGAGTGAGCGCGGTATCCGCCGGCCGCGCTCGGGGTTGATTCGATGACATATCCGAGCTGCCGCAGGCTCGTGATGTCACGGCGAATGGATCGCGGGGTGACACCGAAGTGTGCGGCCAGCTCAGTCGCGGAGTAGGTCCGTCCCGAAGCCACCATCCCCAGCAACGACAGCAGACGGAAATCAGCGGTCATAGCGGACAGTATATGTCCGCAATCGGTCAGATACTTGTGTCACAGGTCCGGACGACCGGATCAACGACTGACATTCAGGAGATCCCATGCCATTCTTCGCCCCCTCAGTGACAACCGAGGCCGACGCCCTGTTCGCCTTCCTCGAGCAGCAGTGCACCCAACTCAAGCTCACTGCACGCGACCTCACTGACGAGCAGGCCCGCACCGCCCCGACTGCGAGCGCGCTGAGCATCTCCGGCCTCATAGCTCATGCGGCACAGGTCCTCAACGGTTGGCTGCTGCAGGTGAAGGCACCTGACCGCTATATCGATGAGGAGGAATATCCGACAATCAACGACGGACTCGGCCTTGAAGGAATGTTCGATGGGTCTGCGCTCCCCGACCTCGACATCGTCGACGTGGTGGCGATCTTTGAGAAGGCCGTCGCCGAGATCGACGTGGCTCGTCGGGCCGTGGACGAGAACGGAACCGACCTCGGCACCGTCGTACCGATGCCCGGCAATCCGTGGATGCCCAAGGACTTCGTCATGAATGTCCGATGGATCCTATGCCATCTCACCACCGAGATCGCTCGCCATGCCGGACACGCCGACATCATCCGTGAGTCCATCGATGGTGCGATCGCCTACCAGCTCAACGCCCAGGCCGACGGTCAGCCCTGGCCACCCGAGGGGTGGAGCTGAGGGATGGAGCTGAGGCCACACAAAACTGCCCGAGTCTGGAAGACGCAACTGATACCTGTTGCGTTCCCAGACTCGGGCAGCGGGCTATGTCAGCCGGCGGATGGCGATCAGGCCGCGAATACGGCGCCCTTCGACACCCTGTCGACCAGGTGGTCGGTGTAGGCAGGCATGGTGAGGAATTCGGGGAAGTCCTCGCCCAGTGCGCTCTTGCGGAAGATCTCCACAGCCTCGGTGTAGTGGTCAGCGGGGTGGCGGTCGATGACAGCGAGCTCCTCGCCCATGTAGCGCTCAACCAGGTCGCGGGTGACCTGCTTCCCGTTGTCCAGTGTCACCGAGTGACGGATCCACTGCCAGATCTGTGACCGAGAGATCTCAGCAGTCGACGCGTCTTCGAGCAGGTTCTCGAGTGCGACGTTTCCGTTGCCGCCCAGCCATTCGTTCATGTAGCCGATTGCCACACGGATGTTCAGGCGAACACCTTCCTCGGTGACCGTGGTGTCCAGACCCGATACGTCGAGCATGTGCTCGGCGCAGGCATGGGCATCGACCCGGCGGTTGTCGAGCTGGTTCGGCTTGTCACCGAGCGCAGCATCGAAGACCTCCAACGCATCATTCACCAGTCCCGGCTCGGCCACCCAGGTGCCGTCGAAGCCGCGTGAGGCTTCGCGAGCCTTGTCTTCACGCATCTTCGCCAGCTCTGAAGCGACGAATTCCTTGTCCGGGTGTGTGGTCATGAGGTTGCCCATGGTCCCGATCGCGTGTGCTCCGCGGCGGTGGCAGGTCGAGACGAGACGGTCAGCGAACGCCTGCAGGAGCGGCAGACCCATTGTCAGGTGCTCACGGTCCGGCAACACCCACTTCGGGGAATTGCGGAAGTTCTTCACCAGCGAGAACAGGTAGTCCCATCCTGCTGCGTTGAGGCCGGCACAGTGGTCGCGCAGCTCCCACAGGATCTCTTCCATCTGGAACACAGCGGTGATCGTCTCAATGTGAGCGGTCGCGCGGATGGTTCCCTGCGGGATGCCCATGTAGTCCTGTGCGAAGACGAAGATCTCGTTCCACAGACGTGCTTCGCGGAAGGATTCGAGCTTCGGCAGGTAGAAGTATGGTCCCGAGCCGTTGTCGATGAGACGGCGAGCGTTATGGAAGAAGTAGAGACCGAAGTCGACCATGGCGCCCGAGGTCTCTGATTCCCTGCCCTGGTCGTCGATGCGCAGCAGGTGCTTCTCCGGCAGGTGCCAGCCGCGGGGACGCAGACCGATCGTCGGCTGTTCGCGGTTGTTCACGCCCGGCAGGTTGCCGCGGATGGCGTTGAACAGGTTGAGCTGTCCGCCGATGACGTTGCCCCAGGTCGGGCTTGTTGCGTCTTCGAGGTCGGCGAGCCAGACCTTCGCACGAGAGTTCAGCGCCGCAATGACTTCAGGTTCGGAGACGGGGCCGGTCAGCTCGACGCGTCGATCTTCGAGACCGGGTGCGCCGGTCGCTCCGGCAACCTTCCATGAGGTGTCGGCCCGGATTCCTGCGGTGTCTGGGGTGAACCTCGGGAACGTACCGTTCCGGATGCTCTGCGCCTGACGTCCGCGGACTCCCAGCAGCTTGCCCAGACGGTCGCTGAAACGATCGTGGAGCGCTGCGATGAAGTTGAGAGCGGACTCCGAGAGGATTGTGTCGAAGCCTGGTTCGATGGGGGCGTTGATTTTGATGTGAGACATGGGGCTTCTCCTCACCCGTCGGAATGTGTGCTGCTGATGTGCGTTGCGGTGGCTGTGGTGCGGTGGTGCTCTACTGTCTGTGGTGCCGTTGGTGCATTGGTGCTGTTCTTCGGTGGTGCTGGTGTCGCCGAGGTTGTGGTTGGATCTGTGATGACCGGTGTGCCGGCGCGGATCAACAGTGCAAACCCCGTGAAAACACTGTCGATCCGCGCCGAGTTCTAGATGACCGGTCCACCGACGAAATCGGTGTCCCTCGTCAAGTACCCGGTCGGGTCACCGAAGGCTCAGCTGAACTGAGCGGATTCGGTCGAACCGGCCAGAGCTGTAGTCGAGGACTCCGGGTTCAGTGCGGTCGAGACCAGGTCGAAGTAACCGGTGCCCACCTCGCGCTGGTGCTTCGTGGCGGTGTAGCCGCGGTCCTCTGCAGCGAACTCGCGTTCCTGCAGATCGACGTACGAAGTCATCTGGTTGCGGGCGTAGCCGTGAGCCAGATCGAACATCGAGTAGTTCAGAGCGTGGAAGCCGGCCAGGGTGATGAACTGGAACTTGTAGCCCATGGCTCCGAGTTCGCGCTGGAACTTCGCGATGGTGGCATCGTCGAGGTGCTTGCGCCAGTTGAACGACGGCGAGCAGTTGTAGGCCAGCATCTGGTCCGGGTACTCGGCGTGGATCGCATCGGCGAACTGCTTGGCAGCTTCGAGATCCGGTGTGGAGGTCTCCATCCACAGCATGTCCGCGTAGGGAGCGAAGGACAGTCCGCGGGCGATGCCTGCTTCGATGCCGTTCGTGATCTTGTAGAAGCCTTCAGAGGTGCGCTCACCGGTGACGAACTTCTGATCGCGCTCGTCGATGTCCGAGGTCATGAGCGTGGCTGCCTCAGCATCTGTACGGGCGATGACGAGGCTGGGCACGTTCTCGACGTCGGCCGCGAGGCGAGCCGCGTTGAGTGTGCGGATGTGCTGCGAGGTCGGGACGAGAACCTTGCCGCCGAGGTGGCCGCACTTCTTCTCCGAACCGAGCTGATCCTCGAAGTGCACACCGGCTGCGCCGGCGGAGATCATCGAGCGCATGAGCTCGTAGACGTTGATCGAACCGCCGAAGCCTGCTTCTGCGTCGGCCACGATCGGTGCGAACCAGTCGTCAACCTGCTTGTTGCCTTCTGAGCTCTCGATCTGGTCGGCACGCATGAGCGCATTGTTGATCCGACGCACGACCTGCGGCACCGAGTTGGCCGGGTAGATCGACTGATCTGGGTAAGTCTGTCCGGCGGCGTTCGCGTCGGCGGCGACCTGCCAGCCGGAGAGGTAGATGGCGTTGAGGCCGGCCTTGACCTGCTCAACTGCCTGGTTGCCGGTCAGCGCACCGAGTGCGTTGGTGTAGTCACCTGACTTGATGTCGGTGGAGGCCACCTGGTTCCACAGGCGCTCGGCACCGTGACGTGCCAGCGTGTGCTCTTCGATCAGCGAACCGCGCAGTTTGACGACATCCTCGGGCTCGTAGTCACGAGCGACTCCCGACCAGCGGGCATTGGTTGCCCAATCGCGGCGGATGGCCTCAGCATCGTGCAAGCTGCTCTGCGTGGTGTTGTCAGTCATTGTTTCTCACTCCTACTCGTTCGGGGTTGGTGAGACCAGTCTGCCGTGGGTGCAAGGGGGTCGATAGAGGTTTCTTGAATGAATAATCGACAGTTTTCCGTTTTTAGAAATTTCCCCGTTCTGTCATACTTGCTCTCACTGCATGTGAACCAGGACACGATGTCGACGGGAGCCGCCATGACAAGCAACGAGATCGATCTGAAGGACACCGACCAGGAAGCCGACACCCTCAGCATCGGTAGAAGAATCAGGTTTTTTCGCAAACAGCAAGGGCTGACCCTCACCGAGCTGGGCGAGAAGGTGGGGCGCGCAGCCTCCCAGATCTCAACGATCGAGAACGGCAAGCGAGAAACTTCTGTCACGCTGTTGAGCGCGATCGCGAAGGCCCTGCACACCGAAGTCGCCGAGCTCATCGACCCCACGCCAGTCGACGGCAGGCAGGCTCTCGAACTCGAAGCCGAACGCAACCAGGCGTCGCCCATGTACTCCTCTTTGGGTCTGCCACAGGTGCGGATCAAATCACTGCCCCACGACGCCCTCGAAGCGATCGTGGGTCTGCAGAGACAGCTCGGCCAGGTCCTCGAACGTCGAGCCGCGACTCCGGAGGAGGCTCGTCGGGCCAACCGGGAGCTGCGCGAGCGCATGCGTGAGAAGAACAACTACTTCGCCGACCTCGAGGCCCAGGCGGCTGAGCTCCTGCGCCTGGCCGGCTATGAATCGGGCACGGTCTCCCAACGGCAGACGGCGACGATCGCGGAGAAGCTGGGATTCAGCCTTCACTACGTTTCCGATTTGCCCACATCAACCCGGTCGATCTCGGACACGGCCAACAACCGCCTCTATCTGCCCAACTCCGATGCCGCCGCAGATCCGCGCTCCCATCTGCTCACGAGCCTGGCCGCACACGTACTCGGCCACGACTCTCCGAAGGATTTCAGCGAGTTCCTCCAGCAACGAGTCGAGGCGAACTATCTGGCTGCGGCGGTGCTGCTGCCGCAGAGCTCTGCCGTGCCGATGCTCGTGGAGGAGAAGAAGAGGCGTGAGATATCGGTCGAGCATCTGCGCGATATGTTCGGCGTCAGCTACGAGATGGCCGCCCACCGGTTCACGAATCTGGCCACCGAACATCTGGGTCTGCCCGTGCACTTCATGAAGGTTCACCGCTCGGGAACGATCCACAAGGCCTACTCCAACGACGGACTGCCCTATCCCACGGATCCACTTGGCGCCATCGAGGGACAGTTCGCGTGCAAACGCTTCACCTCTCGCACGGTGTTCCGTGTCGCGGACAGGTTCAGCCCCTACTACCAGTACACGGACACGCCGGAGGGCTCATTCTGGTGCACCGCACGCGTACTGCCCGGCGGTGACTTCGCCATCAGTGTCGGAGTCCCCTTCGCCCACGTGAAGTGGTTCGAGGGACGCGAATCGCAGATCCGTTCCAAGTCAGCATGCCCGGACCCCGCCTGCTGCCGTCAGGCACCCGAGGATCTCGCCGAGAAGTGGGAGAACCAGGCCCTGCCTTCGGCGCAGATGCACGCATCCCTGCTTGCGGCCGTTCCGCCCGGCGCCGTCCCCGGAGTCGATGACACCGAGGTCTACGAGTTCCTCGAACGCCACTCGGGTTAGGAGCGCTCACCTCCGCCGTTCACATCAGCTTTTCGTGTCACGCGTTCGCGTCCAGGGCCTGGTCCGCGATGCGCTCCGCGGCAGCCAGCGCCGAGGTGGCCCCTGACCTGGGGAGGCTCCTGACCATGGTGAGCCTGCCGCGCGTGGTCACGCGCAGTTCGTCGACGAGCTTGCCTCCAGCATCGATTGCCTGTGCGCGGATGCCGCGCGTTCCTGGTCGGACGGTCGATGCGTCGATGGCAGGAACGAACTTACGAACCTCTGCGACGAAGGAGGAGGAGCTGACGGCCGACTTCGCACCGCGTGCCGCGGTCTTCGCAGTCTGCGCCGCGAACTTCCAGAACCCCTTGAAGCCGACTGTCGACCCCATATCGCCGAGGTCGAAACCGTGCTTGTCATAGCGTTCGCGCCCCAAGGACACGAATGTGTTCGGGCCCAGGGACAAGGAGCCATTGACGCCCCTGACCACAGACTTCCCGGTAAACGGGGTGCCGGCATCGGGAACCGTTCCGATGATGCCCCGAACCACCTCGGTGGAGTCGTCGACACTGTAGTAGTCGCTGGTGAAGGCCACGATGCGAGGCTCCTCGTCGAAGCCGGCTGCCAACGCCAGACGGTCAGCCTGGAGACCAGCGCAGACGATGACGAGGTCAAAAACCTCCGCGTCCTCGGACCGCTCCGAACGTTCACGCTCGCGGGTACTTGGCCGTTCCTGCTCACGAGCACCTGGCCGTTCATGATCAGGGGCTCCTGGCCGTTCACGTCCCGCGGCCGGGTTGGTGAATCGGTCGCTGAGGTTGCCAATCGTATCCTCGACCTGCTTGAACCAGCCCTGCTCACCGAAACGGCTGCGCAGCTCGTCGCGGAAGTCGATGACCGGCCCAGTCGAGTCCTCACCACGATATGTCCGCGGGGCCTCGTGCACCTGATCGTCGATGTCGTCGCGAACCTGGGAATGGTCGCCACTCTCCCGCCTGTCGGCTCCGGTGTCACTGGCCGCATCCGTGTCAGGCTCGGGTGCTGCAGCACACATGCGGACGCGGACTTCGTTGCTCATCACGTCCAGGCCGGTGACCTCGGTGCCGAAGCGGAAGGTACCCCCGGCTGCGGTGACATCGGAAGCGAACGCCTCGGTCAGGGCGGTGAAATCGGTGACGGCCGTGTGCGGCGAATACAGGGCGAGGACTCCCCTGGCATTGGGTTCGACCTCGCGCATCTCGTTGCGATCGAGTAGCCGGACCCCCGGGATCGCGTTCGCCTCGGCCCGGGCGAGGATCTCTTCGAGCCGGTCGGCTTCGTCGGTGGTCTGCGCGACGAGGAGCTGCCCGCACGCGCGGTAGGGAATGCCGCGTTCGGACACGTAGGGGACCAACAGCTCAACACCTCGACGGGCGAGCTTCGCTTCCGGTGATCCTGCCTTCGCATCGAGGGTGGGATCCACGATCCCCGAGGTGTGCCCGCTCTGATGTGCGCCAACACGGTCAGCCTTATCGAAGACGGTCACTTCAGCGGCTGGAAGTCGGCCGGTGATCTCCCTGGCGAGCGCCACTCCGACGATCCCGGCACCGATCACGGCCACTCGTGAAATACTCATACAGCAATCTTGGCACCGATCGCGGAGAAGGAGAAGGATGTCGACGGCCCTGAACTGGACTGGAAAGGACGCCGCCTTCGCACTCGGCGAACGGCTGGAACAGCAGAGCCACCTCGGCGAGGTTCCGCATTTCATTCGCAATGGTGACACCCACGTTCCGGACGTCGCTGAGAATATGTTGGTCGTCGGGGACAACCTGCCGGCGCTGACCGGGCTGCTGGCCACGCATCGCGGGCGGGTCAAGGTCGTCTACATCGATCCGCCGTACAACACGGGCAATGCGCTGGCGTATAAGGATCATGGGCACGATCATGCGAGCTGGCTGAACTTCATGACGCCGCGACTCATGCTCGCACGTGAGCTCATGCGCGATGACGGCGTGATCTTCATCCACCTCGACGATGGGGAGAGCGCGTGGGCGCAGCTGCTGGGGCATGAGATCTTCGGCGAGGACAATTCGCTGGGCACCCTGATCCATCAGCGCGCGAAGGGCGGCGGCAACTCCCCCTCCTTCGTCCGCGGCCACGACTATGTTCACGTGTGGGCCAAAGTCGCTGATCAGGCGGGTGCGTTCCTGACGGAGAAGAAGGCCCCGGCGAAGCTTGAGATCATCGACGGCAAACGCATGCTCGTCGAAACGGATGTGCTGCGTGCCGGCTTCGGCCGCTACGCCCGGGGTCAGGAACGCCGGCTGATGTACGAGGACATCGTCGATGTCAAAGGAGCGAAGAAGCTCGCCGAGGTGGATGCGAAGTTGGCCTCGGGTGAATATGTTCTGCGCCAATGGGGTGCCCAGGGGAAACATGCGGTCGTGCGAGTCACGCCTGCTGAGAAGGCAAGTTCGAAGCTCTACTCGATCATCAAAGCCCTGGGCGGGCAGAACGACCTCGAAGATCTCGGACTGGGTGGGATCTTCAGCTATCCCAAACCCGTCGACCTGGTCAAGACGCTCGTGGCCTCGCAGACGTTCTTCGATCCCGACGCCATCGTCCTCGACTTCTTCGCCGGGTCCGGTACGACCGCGCAGGCAGTGATGGCTGCCAATCAGAGAGACGAAGGCTCACGGAAGTTCATCCTCGTCCAGACCCCAGAACCGCTGCAGTCGAAGAATGCGCGCAGCCTCGTGGATGCGGACTCCGAGACCGGTTTCCCTGAGATCAGCAGGCTCACCGCGGAGCGGATCCGGCGTGCCGCGAAGCGCCACGACTCCGAGTTTCATTTCACGGAGATCAGGGTGGCCGAGCAGTGAACTCTCGCTGCCACTCTTGAGTCTTTCCTGGTGACGGTGTAGGAATGAATTGAGGATTATCAGTCGGCAATGATTTCGAGAAGAGTGATCCAGTGCCCACCTACGTCTACCGATGCGAGTCCTGCGGCGACACCGAACAGGCTTTTCCGATGAGCCGGAAACCGGAGGCTGTCACCTGCCCCGACTGCCACGGAACGGCCGTCTCAGCGTTCACTTCCCCTCACCTCGGCGCCGGTTCCGGGACTGTCTTCGGAGACATCGACGCCACGAAGAAGACCGCAGAGTCACCACCAGTCATCTCGCGTGTTCCCTCCTCCAGTCGCCGTACGCAGCCGGTGAACCGGGATCCGCGGCACGCCAAGCTTCCCCGCGCCTGAGGTCGATCGGCTTCGGGGGCTTTGGCGTCCTCTTTCATCTCACGATGCTGATTCATCTCATAATGCTGAGACGGGTCGCGGTCTCATGTGGACAATTCAGCTCGGATCCAGATTTCGGTCGTAGCCTCGAGGAAGACACGAACGGTTTCGCCGTCGGTCTGTGAACCGTTGTTCTGCAGATAATTGTTCCCCAGTTTTAGGAGCCAGCATGTCCGTCGTCGCCATCAATACCCTCACCGTTCCCGAAGCGGCACGCGGTGAACTCGAGAAGCGCTTCGCGGCACGCAAGCACTCCGTCGACGGCTCACCCGGCTTCGAAGGCTTCCAGCTGCTGCGTCCGGTCTCCGGCGGCGACCAGTACTTCGTCTACACGCAGTGGGCCACACGTGAGGACTTCGAGAACTGGCGCCAGGCCCGCCAGCCCGCACACGAAGCCAACGGCAAGGAGCCCGTCTCGGAGCAGGCCAATCTTCTCGAGTTCGAGGTCGTCGACCTCGGCGAGTGATCTCCAAGCAGGTCTGCCCTCACCGATCGGTGGGGGCAGACCTGTCTCAGTCCGGCCTCGTGTCAGCTCGGCTGCATGCCAGTTCGGCGGTGGAAGTCGGCCGAACTCAGCTAATCGAGCCCACGACTTACGGGGTCGGAGCTGAGCCTTAGCCTGATTTTGAGCCTGTTGGCGTCGGGGTCGGAGCCTGGGCCTGTACGCGTCGGGGCTCTGAACCGGCCGATGCGTCCGTTCGGAGGTTACTGACGCGGAACTCTCGCTTTTCCTGCTACTGTGCAGAACTGTAATAGCAGGGACATGAGAGGCACGCAATGACGCAGCAGAACACGGAGATCGACGACCGGGGCCACGGTTTCGTCAGATCGCTGGGAACGATCGATGCCCTGTTCATCGGATTCGGAGCGATGATCGGTTTCGGCTGGGTCGTCCTCACCGGCGATTGGCTCACCGGTGCCGGCACCCTCGGCGCGATTCTCGCGTTCATCGTCGGTGGCGTCATCATGTGCTTCGTCGGCACGGTGTACTCCGAGATGGTGGCCGCGATGCCGCACGCCGGCGGTGAGCACAACTACCTCATCCGGGCGATGGGCCCCAAAGTCTCTCTCTTCGGATCCTGGGCGATCACCGGCGGCTATATCAGCGTCGTCATGTTCGAGGCCGTCTCGGTGCCGAAGACCGCCGTCTATCTGTTCCCGAACCTCGAACAGATAAAGATGTGGACCATCGCCGGTTCCGATGTCTATCTCACCTGGGCCCTCGTCGGCACCATCACAGCGATCATCATCGCGTGGATCAACATCCGCGGCGTCAAGCTCGCCTCCATGGTCCAGACCTTCGTCGTCTGGTTCCTCATCATCGTCGGACTCATGCTGCTGGCCGGCGGCTTCACCGGCGGAACGATCGAGAACGCCGAACCATTCTTCTCCGGCGGTGGCGCCGGCTTCATCGGAGTGATGGCTGTCGTCCCGTTCCTGTTCGTCGGCTTCGATGTCATCCCGCAGTCCGCCGAGGAGGTCAAACTTCCTCCTGCGAAGATCGGCAAGCTCGTCGTCATCTCCGTCATCATGGCCGTGGCCTTCTACGTGATCATCATCGGCACCACCTCGGTGGCCATGCCCGCATCCGAATTGGGCACCCACGACCTCGTCACCGCCGACGCCCTCGCGTCCATGTTCGGTTCGCCCATCTGGGGCAAGATCGTCATCGCCGGCGGTCTGGCAGGCATCATCACCTCATGGAACGCATTCCTCATGGGCTCGTCCCGACTGATGTGGGCAATGGCCGCAGCGGGCATGATCCCGAAATGGTTCGGCAAACTGCACCCCAAGTACCGGACCCCGTCCAACGCGATCATCTTCATCGGAGCCCTCTCCGCCGTCGCCCCGTTCTTCGGCACAGCGGCCCTCGGCTGGATCGTCGATGCGGGATCACCAGCGATCGTCATCGCCTACTTCCTCGTCAGCGTCGGCTTCCTGGTTCTGCGCAGGCGCGAGCCGAACATGGAACGTCCATTGCGCATCGGCGGGCCGCGCAATGGTGGCTTCATCATCGGCGTGATCTCTTCTATCCTGACCTTCATCCTCTTCATCCTCTACCTGCCGATCACCCCGGTCTCAGCACAGTTGGATTGGCAGTCGTGGGCCATGTTCGGCCTCTGGCTCGCAGTCGGAGTCTTCTTCATGTTCCGCCTGCCCACCGGCATCAAGGCCGGACCGAATGCTGAAGACGAACTCCTCGCGAAGGTGAAGTCACTCCGCAGGAAATGAAGTCGCGCCGCAGGAAGTGATGCGCTGAGAGTCAGCCCGAACAACAGCGGCTGGAGAGCAGCAGCGAACAGTTCTCACCTCGCAAGAGTGCGGCCATCGGAGACATCTCGGTGGCCGCACTTCAATGCTCGAGGTGTGTCTTCATCGACGGTGCCGCGCGGATCGACGCTGGGGCACACGGGGCTGGGCGGCCACCCCTCACCGCGAGCAGCAATTCATTCCCGCGTACGTGGAGGAATTGGCGCTGCCGGTGAGGGATGCACGGTCGAAGCGCGACGGCGGGGCAGAGGCGAGCGCGGCCACTGGTATGTCGCGCAGTGACCGCGCTCGGATCAGGGTGGTGGAACCGTGCAGCAGAATTTCTCCGCTAGGTAGAGCCCGACCGCTGGACTCAGGCTCTCGCCCGCCCCAGGCTTTCGCCGCGGATCAGACGGCGGCGTCGAGGCCGTTCATCTTCAGACGTTCACGCTGGCTGGGGTTGACGCTCGCCCGGAACGGCATCTCCACCACCTCGGCGCGAACGGGCTCACCCGGGGTGTCTGCGAAGGGTTCGGGGAGTTGAACCCAGTACTCGGTTCCCAGCGCACTGCTCTCGACCGGCACATGTGCCATCGCGATATTGGCTTCGAGCTCCGGTGAGTACCAGGGCGACGTCACATACCCGACCGGGTCGCCACCAGATGTGGCGCTGACCAGCCAGAAGTCGGGAGCGTAGTCTGTGATCGGCTTTCCGCCGACCAGCAGACCCACGAGCTGAGTCTTGAACGGTGGAGTACCGGCAGTGATCTGCTCACGAACCTCCTCGAGTTTCGCTTTGCCGATGTAGTCGGCTTCCTTCTTCCGCGGCACCTGGTAAGAGAGGTTGACCTGGAACGGGTAGGTCTCGAAGTCCATGTCCTGACCCCACGACAGGATGCCTGCGGCAATCCTGCGGTGATGGCTGGGAGCAACGACCTTGAGGTTGTAGGGAATGCCGGCTGCGAGCACTGCGTTCCACATGTCCTCGGCGTATTTCGTCGAGTCCTTGAGGTAGATCTCGTAGCCCTTCTCTCCAGTGAACCCTGTCTGGGAGATGATGACGTCGTGCCCGCCGACTTGGGCTTCCATGAGTCCATAGCTGGGCAGCGTGCGCCCCTCTTCACCGACGAGGTCGGCGATGACATCGACGGACTTCGGACCCTGGACCTGCACCGGCGAGACATCGATCTCGGCGATGGTGACGTCGAACCCCTTGCCGACGTTGACGCCCTGCAGCCAGAGCATGAGGTCGGTGTCCGAGAGGCTGAACCAGAATTCGTCGATCGCCACTCGCAGCAGGATCGGGTCGTTGAGGATGCCTCCGGCTTCATTGCACAGGATCACGTAACGGGCGCGCATGACTGGGATTTTGGTCGCGTCACGGGTGATGACATAGTTCACGAACGCCTCGGCGTCGGGACCCTTGACTTGGATCTGACGTTCGACGGCGACGTTCCACAAGGTCACGTCGTTGACGAGAGACTGGTACTCGACCATCATCCCGCCATCCTCGCGAGGCACATAGCCGCGCGGGTGGTACATCCGGTTGTAGATAGAGGCTCGCCAGCATCCCTCTTGCATCGACAGCTCCCAGTACGGAGACTTCCGCACTCTGGTGTCAATGAGCATCTCGACTGGCGTGGGGCCTGATTGGCGTAGGTTGATTGGGACTTGTCTGTCGCTTTGGTCCACTGATGGAACGTTGTTGTCCATGATGTTCCCCCTGCTGATCAGTTCTACATTGTAGAACTCGATTCCCATATTATGGGTAGAATCAGTGTAGGATTGAAGTGTCGACGGAAGCAAGGGTTTCCATCCAGATTCATCAGCCGTCGACCACTTTCCAGGGATCCTCTCAAAGGAGCACGGGATGTCACAGGAAGTTCTGAGCACGCTGCTGAAATCCGCGCGCTATGAAATCCTTCCCACCGCCGGAGTCGTCGACCGTGTCCACGAGTACGTCGCACCCGGCCGGGTGATCACTGTGACCGCCTCGACCGGGCTGACACTTGAGGCCACGCTGTCGACCGCGGAACAGCTGCAGGCGCTCGGATTCAATGCGGTCCCCCACATCGCAGCGAGGATGGTCCAGGGCAGAACCGAGCTCGAGGAGATCGTCGACCGCATCACGCAGGCCGGCATCGATCGGATCTTCGTCCCCGCCGGCGATGCCACGCCCCCAGCCGGAGGTTATGCCGGAGCACTCGACCTCATCGTCGACCTCGCGAGCATGGCGGCACCGATCCAGCACCTCGGCGTCAGCGCCTACCCGGAGACTCACCCGCTGATCCCCGATGACGTCACCATCCAAGCGATGTGGGACAAACGCGACTACGCCACCCACCTCGTCTCGAATCTGTGCTTTGATCCCGGAGTCATCGCCACGTGGCTGGCCAGGGTGCGGGCGCGCGGCATCGAGCTGCCGCTCATCCTGGGCATCGCTGGCAAAGTGGAACTGACGAAGCTGACCCGCGTCGCGTCGAAGATCGGCGTGGGCGAATCGACACGGTTCCTGCGCAAGAACACGGCGACCTTCTCCCGAATGGCCAAACCTGGCGGGTACAACCCACGGAAATTCCTCGACAAACTCGCACCCATCCTGGACGATCCAACCATGGGCGTGGCCGGACTCCACATCTATACTTTCAACCAGATCAAGGACACGGAGATCTGGCGACGCAAGCAGCTCGCTGCTCTAGGACACACCGATGAGGTCCCGAGCACGTCGTGAGGCAGCGCGTCCTAAGACAGCAGGTGTGAGACGTTCGGTGCGCCCGGCGGACAGAGATTTCGCGTGAACCTGTCACACTTCACCGCCGCCATCCGACGTAGTGGATGACGGGCGAAAGTCGTCCGCACCATTGTTCGCCAGGGAACGTGACACACCTTCAGGAAAGGACACTCATGGCTCGTATCAACCTCGACCAGGTCAGCAAGAAGGGCTACTCCCACGTTGCTCGACTCGATTCCCACTGCCGCACCGCTCTGGGCGATGAGCTTTACGATCTCATCAAGCTTCGCGCATCGATCGTCAACGGCTGCGGCTTCTGCGTCGACATGCACTCCACCGATCTGGAGAGTCTCGGCGTCTCGTCCCGAAAGCTCTACGCCGTTTCGGCATGGCAGCACGCCGGCGCCCTGTTCGATGAGCGAGAGCGCAGCGTCTTCGCCCTCACGGATGCGGTGACGAAACTCGGTCCGGAGACCGTGACCGACGAGATTTGGGACGAGGTGGCCAAGCACTTCAGCGCCGAACAGCTCGGCGACCTGCTTCTGGCCATCTCCACGATCAACGTCTGGAATCGCCTGGCAATCGCCACCGAGACGACCCCGCCGGTCGCCGATGGCTCTGCCGAGACAGCCGACTGATCTACATTGGAGAGGTGGACGGGATCGAGTTCGGCAGCCCAGGCGATACGGCTGCCAGCACAGAGGCCGCCCGAGCCGGTCTCGACCGACCAGCTGCCAGAGGATGCGGTCGCGAATCGGGACCTGCTGTCGCTGACACTGCTCCACCTGGCCGAGCAGCTGAACCCGGAGACCCGCGCGGCCTTCGTTCTCACCAGGGCCTTCGATATGAGCGCCGAGGAGGTCGCCGGAATTCTCGGCAAGAGCTCTGCCGCTGTGCGCCAGATGATCTCACGAGCCGCACGCCGGATCGATCTGGATCGGCAGGTGACTCGCACCGCGGACTCGGCGATGCTCGGTCGTCTCATCGATGCGATTCACAGCGGCGATCTGAGAACAGCACTCGGCCTGCTGCTGGCCGAGGACGCCGTGTTCTGGGCCGATGGGGGCGGCAAGGTCTCCTCTGCACTCAATCCGATCTTCGGTGCCCAGCGGATCATCCGCTTCTTCCACTCGGTCACCACCCCCGGCAGCTCCAGTGGTCAGGACTTCAGAGGATCCGTCAAGGTCAATGGTGGATTCGCCATTGCCGTCGTTCGCGCAGGACGTGACCACATCTCTGATTTCACAGGCAGATTTCTCAGTTCTCTCCGGATCGAGGCATAGCATGGCAGCAGGACGATGCTGCCCGACGCCGCTTTTGAGCACACGGAACCAACGGCGCCCGTCACTGAGATCGTGACCCGAGACTCGGGGCTCCATCGTTCGCTCGGGAGGAGATCACGATGGGACGTTTCCTGGCAATCGCTGCGACACTCGGCATTCTGGTGGCACTGGGGTGGGCGGCAGCAGTCGGACCGTGGGCCTGGTGGGTGATCGGTGCCCTCGTCGCCGCCGTCATCGTTCTCGCGATCTACGATCTCACACAGAAGAAACACGCGATCCTGCGCAACTATCCGGTCGTCGGGCACCTGCGGTTTCTCCTCGAGAGCCTACGACCAGAACTCCAGCAGTACTTCATCGAACGCAACTGGGACGGTCGCCCCTTCGACCGCGACACACGCTCGATCGTCTATGAACGGTCGAAGGGCATCCACGGAGAGAAGGCCTTCGGCACCGAGCGCGACGTCAATGCTGAAGGCTATGAATATCTCGTTCATTCCACTGCCCCAATCCCCGCTCCTGCGACGCCGCCACGTGTCATCGTGGGCGGCCGCGACTGCTCACACCCCTACAGCATGTCCCTGCTCAACGTCTCTGCGATGAGCTTCGGTGCTCTGTCGCCCAACGCGGTGCGAGCGCTCAATCGCGGGGCGGAGATGGGCGGCTTCGCCCACGACACCGGCGAAGGCGGCATCTCGCCTTATCATCTTGAGAACAATGGTGACCTGATCTGGGAAGTGGGCTCCGGATACTTCGGCACACGCACCGACGAGGGCCGATTCGACCCCGAGCAGTTCGCACAGCAGAGTTCGCGTGATCAGGTCAAATGCGTGTCCCTGAAGCTGAGCCAGGGCGCAAAGCCAGGCATCGGCGGCGTCCTGCCGGCGGCCAAGGTCAATGCGGAGATCGCCCGGGCCCGAGGGGTCCCCCAGGGCGTGAAGTGCGTCAGTCCCCCGGCGCACTCTGCCTTCAGCACCCCGACCGAACTCATCGAATTCATTGCCCGCATGCGTGAACTATCTGGCGGGAAGCCCGCCGGCTTCAAACTGTGCGTCGGCTCCCGTATCGATGTGCTGGCGATCTGCAAGGCCATCAAGGACGTCGGCACGGCACCGGACTTCATCATCGTCGACGGCTCTGAAGGAGGAACGGGTGCGGCTCCTCTCGAGTTCGAAGATCACATGGGAACGCCCCTGACCGACGGGCTGCTCACCATGCACAATGCTTTGGTCGGCACCGGCCTGCGCGACCAGATCCGGATCGGGGCCAGCGGTAAGGTCGCTGCTGGCAACGACATCGTCAAACGCCTGGCCCAAGGAGCGGACTACACGAATTCGGCACGAGCGATGATGATGGCCGTCGGCTGCATCCAGGCCCAGATCTGCCACACCGGGCTCTGCCCCGTCGGGGTGACGACCCAGGATCCGAAGCGTCAGCGTGCCCTGCACGTCGGCGACAAGAGCGAACGCGTAAAGAACTACCAAGAAGCGACGGTCGAGCAGGCCGTCGAGATCATGGCATCAATGGGTGCCAGCAGCCCGCAGGAGCTGCGCCCGGAACACCTGCAGCGCAATATCTCCCGCAACGAGCACCGCTCCTATGCCGAACTCTACGAATGGCTGCAGCCGGGAGAGCTTCTGGCACAGCCACCGGAGTCATGGGCGAGGGACTGGGCGCGCGCCGACTCAGGAACGTTCCGGAACGCGTGACTCAAGGGTTCGTACGACGCAGGGGTTAGTGTGACTCAAGGGTTCGTACGACTCGGGGGTTCGTCCGACTCAGGGAAACGCGGGACTCAGCGGTGGGTGACCTTGCGCTTGAGGCTGCGGGAGAGCAGACCCGCCTCGTCGACGAGGAGGCGTCCGACGTCGTCATGATGTGCAGCGATGCGCATGGTCGGTCCCGAGATTCCGATCGCCGCAACCACCTGACCGTCGACGCCGTACACGGGTGCGGCCAGGGCATCGAGTCCCTCTTCGAATTCCTCGTGCACGAGCGCATACCCACGTTCGCGCACCTCGGCGAGGTTGTCCATGAGCTCTTTCCGGGAGCCCAAGGTGTACGGGGTGCGGCGCTCCAACCGGCCAGCGGGAACCGGGATGATATCGAAGGCGTACATGATCTTGCCCAGCGCCGAGCAGTGCGGTGGCACCTCCACGTCGACCCAGTTCGTGGCGCCGAGGACGAAGGTCGAATCGACCTGTGCGACCTGCACGACACCTGTGGCACTGGGCACGGCGAGATTGACCGTCTCGCCGGTCTCCTCGCTCAGCCGCTGCAGCGTGGGATCGGCCGCCGTGACCAGCGTTTCGACCCGATCGAAGCGTGAAGCGTAGGTCGCGAAAAGGGATCCTCCACGATAGAGTCCATCGCCGTCACGTTCGACCAGACCGTTGCGTTCGAGGGCGGAGAGCAGGCGTGAGACCGTCGATCGTGCCAGCTCCGTCGACTCCACCACTTCTGTGTAGGAGATCGGGTCATCCGACTTCACCACCAGCGACAATATCTCTGCCGCGCGATCGATCGACTGGGTCCCATTGGTCATAGCGCTCAACTCCGTCGGGGAAAGATGTGCCGCGGCGCCATCGGCGCTCCGGCGGCATTCACCCTACATCACCCGTGATTGAACCCTGTTCGTGTTGTGTCATGTGAGTTACAGTTTCGAAATGAGCAACAGCGAGACGAATTCCGGCTCCGTGCAGTCAGTCGACCGCGCGGTCACGATCCTCGAGGTCATCGCCCGCACCGGGCTCGCCGGGGTCACCGACATCGCAGTCGAACTCGGCGTGCACAAATCGACCGCCTCCCGCATCGTGTCCACACTTGAGGCCCGCGGCCTCGTCGAACAGGACCAGCATCGCGGCAAGTACCGCCTGGGTCTTGGCATCCTCCGCCTTGCCGGAGCCACCACCGCACGTCTCGACATCGTCCAGGAAGCCCGCCCCATCGCGAAGCTCTTAGCAGAACGCACCGGTGAGACGATCAACGTCGCCGTCCTCTCCGACGGCGCGGCCCTCTACCTCGACCAGGTCTCCGGCAGTGCCTCTGTCCAGAGCCACAACTGGGTCGGCCAGCGCATCCCCCTGCACGCGACATCGAACGGCAAGGTCCTCCTGTCGGGCCTGAGCGAGGCAGGCATCCGCGCCGCACTCGAAAAGAGACTGCCGACCTACACTCCGCACACGGTGACCGCGATCCCCCATCTGCTCGCTGAAGTCGCCGAGGTGGTCGCCGCCGGACACTCGATCGTCATCGATGAGCTCGAGATCGGCCTCACCGCCGTTTCTGCCCCGATTCGCAACGCCCACGGCGATGTCATCGCCTCGGTCTCTGCCTCGGGACCGGGGTTTCGCTTCACGGAGGAAAAGGTCGAAGCTGCCAAGGATCTGCTGGTGGCTGCGGCCGCCGACATCTCGTCACGGTTCGGCTGGCGCGAGAGCTGAGGAACGGTCGCCGAACAGACCCCTTGACACACCTCGGCGGGCGGAGGACGATCAGAGCACCTAGTTTCACATAGTGCGTCACGTTGCATAGTACGCAACATGTGCCGTTGAAGGCGAAGATGCCTTCGGAGAGGAGCCTCCCGTGGCCTCCATTCCCGCCCAGGCCAGTGTCGTTGTCGTCGGTGCAGGCATCGTCGGCAACAGCCTCGTCCACCATCTGGCCGAGCTCGGCTGGAGCGACATCGTCCAGGTCGACAAGGGTCCGCTGCCCAACCCGGGCGGCTCGACCGGACATGCCTCGAACTTCATCTTCCCGGTCGATCATTCCCGCGAGATCACCGACCTCACCCTTGACAGCGTGCGTCAGTACAAGGAACTCGGCGTCTTCACCCAGTCCGGCGGCTACGAGGTCGCTCGCACCCAGGCGCGCATGCAGGAGCTGCGGCGCAGGATGGCCTCGGCCAAGGCCTGGGGCATCGAATCTCATCTGGTCACCCCCGAAGAGGTCGTCGAGAAGGTTCCGTTCCTCGACCCGTCGGTCATCGTCGGTGCCTTCTGGACGCCCAGCGTCGGCGTCGTCGACTCCGTCGGGGCGGGCACGATGATGCGCGAATCCGCGCAGAAGAAGGGTGCTCTCACTGTGTCGCCGAACACCGAGGTGACCGGCATCGACGTCGAGGGCGGAGCGATCGCACGCGTGCACACCACGAAGGGTGCGATCGAGACCGACAAGATTCTCATCGCCTGCGGTGTCTGGAGTCCGCGCATCGCTGCCATGGCCGGTGCCGCGATCCCACTGACCCCGGCAGTGCACCAGATGATCAGCGTCGGCCCGGTCCCACAGCTGGCCGAACAGACGGGTGAGATCACCTTCCCCATAGTGCGCGATATGGACACCTTCTGCTACGAACGTCAGCACGGCTCGGACATGGAGATCGGCTCCTACGCCCACCGTGCAATTCTCCACGAGCCCGATGAGATCCCCTCGATCGAGGCCGCGAAGCTCTCCCCCACGGAGATGCCCTTCACCGACGACGACTTCGACCCGCAGCTCGAACAGGCCCTCGAACTCATGCCCGATGTGCTGTCCAACCCCGACGTCGAGATCCGCTACGCGATCAACGGTCTCCTGTCCCTGACTCCCGACGGTGCTCCCATCCTCGGCGAATCACCCGAGGTCAGAGGCCTGTGGTCGGCCGCAGCCGTGTGGGTCAAGGAAGGCCCGGGCGTGGGCCGGGCCGTGGCCGAGTGGATGACGAACGGCCTGCCCGAGGTCGACGTCCAGGGCGCCGACATCGCCCGCTTCCACCCGCACCAACGCACCCGCGAACACGTACAGGCCCGCACCTCGGAAGCCTTCATCAAGACCTACGGCATCGTCCATCCCGGCGAGCAGTGGAACTCCGACCGCAACGTTCGCCTCTCCCCCATGCATGAGCGCGAGAAGGAACTCGGCGCCGTCTTCTTCGAAGTCGCCGGCTGGGAACGCCCCCAGTGGTACGAATCGAATGCACCGCTGCTCGAAGAATTCGGCGACAAGGTCATGGACCGCACTGCGGAATGGGACTCGCGCTGGTGGTCGCCGATCACCAACGCCGAACACCTAGCGATGCGCGAGCGCGCCGGACTCGTCGACCTCTCAAGCTTCGTCATCTTCGATGTGTTCGGCCCCGCCGCCCTCGATGCCGTCCAGTCCATCGTGCTGGCCCAGATGGATGTGAAGATCGGCAGGGTCGTCTACACCCCGGTCCTCGACGAGGCAGGTGGATTCCGCTCGGACCTGACCATCATGCGACTGTCCCACGACCGGTTCCGCGTTGTCACGGGAGCCGCCCACGGCATGGTCGACGTCAAATGGTTCGCCGATCGGCTCCCGAAGACAGGTGCCCAGATCGCCGACCTCACCTCGTCATGGACGACGATCGGATTGTGGGGACCGCGGGCACGCGACATCCTCTCCCAGGTCACGAACGCAGACGTCTCCCACGAAGCCTTCAAGTTCGGCACGGCCCGGACCATCGAGATCGGCTCGCTGACGGTGCTGGCCTCCCGCATCTCCTACGTCGGTGATCTGGGCTGGGAACTCTACGTCCCTATGGAATCCGGACTCAAACTCTGGGACGTCCTCACCGAGGCCGGAAAAGAGCACGGTCTCGTACCGGTGGGACTCGGCGTCTACGGCACCACGGGCCGCATCGAGAAGGGCTACCGCGCCTTCGGTGCCGAACTCGACTCCGACCGCACCGTCATCGAGGTCGGCATGGCCCGACCGAAGGTGAAGTCGCAGAACTTCGTCGGCCGCGACGCCCACCTGCGACACCGCGAGGAGGACCCGAAGGCGATCCTGTGCTCACTCACGGTCGACGATCATACAAGCGCCAGCGGCGAGAAACGCTACATGCTCGGCGGGGAACCCATCCAATCCAAGGACGGCGGGCCGCTGGTCGACGGGCACGGGCACCACTCCTTCGTCACCTCGGCGGGGTCTGCCCCGAGCCTGGGCAAGCATGTCCTCATGGCCTTCCTCCCTCCCGCCGAGGCGGTCGTGGGCAACCAGCTCACCGTCGTCTACATGGAGGAGGCCTACCCCGTCACGGTGGCCTCGATCGACGCCACGCCCCTCTTCGATCCCGACAACGAGAGCATCAGGAGGTAGGCCGTGGACATCCTCGTCTGCATCAAACGCATCCCCGACATCTCTGGCCAGATCACGCTCAACGAATCCGGCACGAACATCGACGACTCGAGCCTGGGCCACACCACCTCGGCGCACGAGGAATGCGCGGTGGAGTTGGCCATCCAGACCGCGGCTGCCACCGGCGGCACGGTCACAGTACTCACGTTGGGCCCCGCTGAAGCAGTCGAGCAGCTGCGCGCAGCCGTAGGCGTGGGCGCCAACGACGGAATCCTCATCGAAGCCGACAATCCCGAGGCGTTCGGCCCCGAAGACATCGCCTCGATCATCGGTGACGTCATCCGTGATCGCGCCGAGGAGGGCCAGAACTTCGATCTCGTGCTGCTGGGCAATGATGCCGCCGACACCGGTGATTTCCAGGTCCCCATCCGCCTGGCCTATGATCTCGAATACCCGGTGCTGACCGGGATCCAGACGCTGAGCGCGACCGGGGGTTCCG
This sequence comes from Brevibacterium sp. 239c, assembly GCF_900169365.1. GTDB lineage: Bacteria > Actinomycetota > Actinomycetes > Actinomycetales > Brevibacteriaceae > Brevibacterium. Next base: position 4,054 of record NZ_FXZH01000012.1, on the reverse strand, counting down.
GCGGCTCCGGCGCGATCGAGGCCCACGGGATCGGGCCGGCCGGGACCGAGGCCTTCTCCCTCGAGCTGCCCGCCGTCATCGCCGTCCAGGAGGGCGGTATCGACCCGCGCTATCCATCGATCACCGGTCGGATGAAGGCGAAGAAGGCTCGCATTGCCGAATATGTGGCGCCCGAGCCGGGTGCCGGAAATCCGCGCATCGGCCTCGAATTGCCGCCGGAGAAGGCAAGCGCGGTCACGATCCTCGGCGAGGGCCGTGACGCTGCCGGTGCCTTGGTCGATATTCTCGAAGAGATCGGAGTGATCAGGTCATGACTCTCGTATACGTCGAAACCGATGAGAGTGGTCAGGTGCAGCTGACCTCCGCCGAGGCGCTCACCTTCGCCCGTACGAACGCGGACGTCCTCGCCGGTTCGGTCCTCGAAGCTGCCGTCATCGGCTCGCTCACCGAGTCAGCCCACAAGCAGCTCGCAGCACTCGGCGTGGACCGGATCCACCACCTCGAGTCTGCGGACCTTGAGGCCTATTCAGCCGCAGCCTGGGCTCAGGCTCTCGTCGACATCGCGCCGGAGACCGGGACGGTTCTGGCCTCGGGGACTCCGCGCGGGATGGAGCTCATGACACATGTGGCCGTGCGCATCGGTGAGCGGATGGCGGCCAACGTCGTGGCCGCCGACGACGAGGGTCTGCTGCGACAGGTGCTCGGTGGGGCCGCGTTCGAACGCCTCCGACTCGGCGGTGACCTGCAGGTTCTTACGGTCGCCGGCCACGCCTGCAACCCGGAGGAGACCACACCGACGACACCGGAGGTCCTCACGCACTCCCCCGAAGCCGCGGAGGAGGATCTGCGCACCCGCGTGCTTCGCACCGAAGTCGAAACCACCGATGGCAATGACACGACAGGGCTGACTCAGGCCAGAGCCGTCGTCGGAGCCGGTCGCGGAGTCGGTTCGGAGAACGGATTCGGCGAGGTCCTCGAACTCGTCGACCACCTCGGCGGAGCCCTGGGAGTCTCTCGCGTGGTCACGGGTCTGGGCTGGCGACCGCATTCCGAACAGGTCGGTCAGACCGGCAGTCGGATCACCCCCGATGTCTACATCGCGTGCGGAATCTCCGGCGCGATCCAGCACATGGCCGGAATCGAGGGCGCGAAGACGCTCATCGCGATCAACACCGACGAGGAGTCGACGATGGTTCAGCGCGCCGATTACGCCATCATCGGCGATCTCCACGAGGTCGTCGGCGCCGTCAACGAGGAGATCAGGAACCGTCGCGGCTGATGCCGCTCACAGACCCAATTCGGCGATCACCGCGTCGGTGTCGGCACCGATAACCGATGCCCGCCGAGGTTGGCCTGCACTGTCCGCGCCATCCGAGGTGGCCGCGCCAGTTGAGGTGGGGGTGCCTGTTGAGGTGGGGGCAGTTGCCTGGCCGAACCTCGGTGCCGGTGCGGGTTGCTCGATTCCGGCCTCATCGGTGTAGAAGAGTCCGCGGTACTGGTTATGAGCATCGGTCTTCGCCTCGGCCATGGTCAGGACCGGTTCGACGCAGGCATCGCGACCGGTGAAGAGCTCTTCGAGTTCGGCCAAGGTGCGTGAGGCGAGCGCCTCGGCGAAGACTGGCCGCATGACGGGCCAGTGCTTCGGCTGCCAATGGTTGATCTCGCCCAGCGGTTCGGGCAGGCGGTCCTCGACGTCGAGAGTGCGCACGAATTCGGCGAAGAAGGCCGGTTCGATGCAGGCAACGGACACGTACCTGTCGTCGGCGGTGGGATAGACGTCATAGAACGGTGCTCCGGAATCCAGGAGGTTGCGCCCGCGTGCGTCGTGACGCCACATGCCGATCTCGGAGAAGCCGTGCATCATCGAATACAGGAGGTTCGCGCCGTCGATCATGGCGGTGTCGACGACGGTGCCGATGCCGGTGGTGCGGGCACTGGTCAGTGCGCCGAGAACGCCGACGACAAGCAGCATGCCGCCCCCACCGAAATCGCCGATGAGGTTTGCGGGGAACTGCGGCGGTCCATCGGCGCGGCCGAGCTGGTTGAGCAGTCCGGACGAAGCGATGTAGCCCAGATCGTGGCCTGCCTTCTGCGACTTCGGACCGTCCTGTCCGTAGCCGGTGATGCGGCCGTAGACAAGGGCAGGATTGAGCGCGTGGAGATCGTCGGGGCCGAGGCCCAAGCGTTCCGCGGCGCCTGGACGGAAGCCTTCGATGACGATGTCGGACTTCGCCGCCAGGGACCGGGCGAGTTCGATGCCGGCTTCGGACTTGAAGTCTGCGGTCATCGACCTCTTGCCGCGGTCGAGAACAGGGTTCATGGGCTGGCCGGCCGTCTTCGGCGGATCAAGGCGAATCACCTCGGCGCCCATATCTGCCAACATCATTGCGGCGAAGGGGCCGGGGCCGATTCCGCCGAGGTCGAGAACGCGCACGCCTTTGAGCACTGCCATGATTTCCTTTCGTCGATCAAACATGTTCCACTATAGAACGATCGATCAGGTCCGAAGAGGCGGCAGGGCCACACCCGACGATCAGAGGTCCCGGTGATCAGGGCCGTCCGGCCACCCTGGTAGCGTCCCATAGTCGGAGATGGAGAGTCTCCGAAGCAGATGAGTCGAAAGGTTGTCCGTGAAGACATTCGAGTATTCCCCAGAGGTGCGCTGGTCCGATCAGGACATGCTCGGCCACGTGAACAACGCGCGCATGATCACCCTCATCGAGGAAGGCCGCATCAGGTGGCTCCACGAGGCCAAGGCCGGGAGCTTGACCGGCGGTGGCATGCTCGTCGCCAACCAGTCGATCGACTACCTGCTCCCCGTCATGTACGGCCCCGAACTCACAATGACGGTGACCATCAAGAGGATCGGCAACTCCTCATTCACCGTCCACACCCGCGGTGACCAGAGCGGCCAGAAGGTGTTCAACTCTGACGTCGTCCTCGTCCACATCGACCGGGAGACCGGCAAGCCCTCGCCGATCCCCGAGGGCATTCGCAGCATCCTCGGGGAATACCTCGCCGAAGCCGACTGATGACTCAGTGGACCATCGGCGCGCAGATGCAGGCTCGGTTGCCGTCGGGATCCTCTAGAACCCAATAGGACGGAGCAGCTGTGTCGCTGACGAGGTGGCCGCCCGCAGCGAGAGCTGCAGCAATCCGTCCTTCGGCCTCGTCATGGCTCACCCAGACATCGAGATGCCAACTCTGCGGGACGGCTGACTCCGGCAGAGGGAACCGGCTGTCGTCTCGTGGCCTCTGCCACCACAGCAGCGTATTCACCTGACCAGTTGGGTCGACGAGGTCACCACCCGCATGCACTCCCGCAGGTTCACCGCCGAGGAGTGCCGCGTAGAAGTCGGACACTCGATCACTTGAATTCGTGTCGAGAGCGAATTCGGCTTGCATCAGGCTTGCGGTGTCAGCACTCAGGTCCGCTTCAGCGGCGATCGTGCTGATCTTTCGAGCGAGAGTGATATCCCGTTCGGTCACGCCGCCGACGTCATGACTGCCCACAGTCACGGTGACACCGGTCTTCGTGAGAGTGATGTCGGGGGCATGGTTCGACAGTTCTGCCGCCTCCCCGACCGCATTGACGAAGGCAAGACCTCGGCCGAATTCGTCGGTTCTGAATCTGGCCCTGATCGGCCCTGCCAACTGCCGCCAGTCCTCGAGGTCAGCGTCGAAGATCTGCGAACTGGTGAGAACGCCATCGTGTCCCACAACTCGCTCCTCCCGTGATGCGTGTGCGTTTGGTCGCAGGAGTCACGCTATCGGAGGAATGGTGCCTCTGCGAGAAGATGGCCGTTCTGTTCATGCTCGGCCAGGCCTCGTGCCCATAGCCTGGGAACATGAAACTCGACGCGATCTCAATCATCACCGCAGACATGTCCGCAGCAGTGCGGTTCTACTCCGCACTCGGCCTCGACTTAGGGCGTGTCTCCTTTATTGACGATTCCAGGACTGACACGGTGGGTTGGTGACGACAAAGCAACGACACCGAGTATTCACTGATGAGCAGTGGGAGAAAATCGAACCACTGTTGCCCTCGAACGTC
>NZ_FXZH01000015.1 GCF_900169365.1 Brevibacterium sp. 239c | reverse complement strand
GCTGCCTGTGGGTTGGAGCCACTCCGGTGGCGGAGGTTTTCTATTGAGTCAACGACTCGTTGTTCCCGGAGGTTTTCATCTGAGGCAACGATGTGGTGTAAGCGGAGGTTTTCTATGAGTCAACGCGCCGGGTTCTACGGCCGGTCAAAAACCGGGTAGTATACAGATTGATCTTGTATTGCCACTTCAAGGAGCAAAATGAAACGGCACAACCGCGCGGCACTCGCAGTTGCCGCACTCGCTCTCGTCATCCCAGTCAGCGGATGTGCAAGCCTGCTGTCGCCCCACCAGACCGCCGACTACACCTACAACGCAGGCGACGGTGCATGGGCATCTGTCGGAGACGTCGAGGTTCGCGGTCTGATGCTGATCATGGATGAGACCGGCGAAGGCCCTGCCCAGCTGTTCTTCACGCTCATCAACAAGGGCGACTCCACTGCTTCGGTGTCTCTGGACGTCGACGGACAGAAGACCACAGAGTCGGTCAAGGCCGGCGAAACGTTCGTCCAGGACCCGCAGAGTTCAGCGACGTCGTCGAAGAAGCCCATCATCGTGGACGGACTCAAGGCGAAGCCCGGCGACCTGGCCGACATCACCGTCAAGGTCGGCGGTGACGAGAAGACCGTCCAGACTCAGGTCCTGTCCAATACTCTGCCGTACTACGAAGAGTACATACCAGACAAGAAGAAGTCGGATTCGCCCAGCGAGAGCGGCCAGCCCAGCGAGGGCGCATCAGCTTCCGATGAGCAGAGCGAGTCAGCCACCAGCGCCAACGGCTGAACCCAGCCCCACGAGAGCTGAGAACTTCAAGGAGCCGCCCACATGATGTGGGCGGCTCCTTCTGTCTCACCTGATCGTTGCCTCTTGGCCCTGATCTCCCGAGAGGATCAAGCATCCAGGGAAGTTCAGCCTTCCTGAGGACGCCCAGCCTTCCCGAGGATGCTCAGGCTTCAAACTTGTAGCCCAGTCCTCGCACGGTTGTGAGCAGACGCGGCTCCGATGGGTTCTGCTCGACCTTGGCACGCAGACGTTTGACGTGAACGTCGAGGGTCTTCGTATCGCCCACGTAGTCCTCTCCCCAGATCCGATCGATGAGTTGGCCGCGTGTCATGACTCGACCGGAGTTTCGGATGAGGATCTCGAGCAGCTCGAACTCCTTCAGCGGCATCGACAGCTCTTCGCCGCGGACGCTGACGACGTGACGTTCGACATCGATGCGCACTCCCCCGGCTTCGAGCACCGACTCGTCATCGAAGGCTTCGGATTCGACATTGCGTCGCAGCACCGCTCGCACCCGGGCCAGCAGCTCACGCGAGGAGTAGGGCTTGGTCACATAGTCGTCTGCGCCGAGCTCGAGCCCCACCACCTTGTCGATCTCCGAGTCCTTTGCCGTGAGCATGATGATCGGCACACTGGACTTCGCGCGCAGCTCTCGGCACACCTCGGTACCGGAGACTCCCGGCAGCATGAGGTCGAGGAGAACGAGGTCGGCGCCCTTGCGGTCGAACTCTGCAAGAGCCTTCAAACCGTCATCGGCAACTGTCACCTCATATCCTTCTTTACCGAGCAGATACGACAGGGGATCCGAGAACGAATCCTCGTCCTCGACAAGCAGAATTCGAGTCACGTTGTGAGCTTCCTTTGTTCGCTTCCGGTGTTCAGAACCTGGGGTGTCTCATTCTCCACTGCGCGGTCGCCCGTGTCGTCGACAGCGTCTTCTTCGGTGACATCATCGGCACCGGACTCGGATTCGGGTATGGTCCGCTCCACGGCATCGGCATCCGCCCGCGCCGAGTGCTCGAGCAGGACCCCATCGGGCGCCGAGGAGGATGCTTCGTCATCGGAGACGGTGCCTGCCAGCGGCAGCACGATGGTGAAGGTCGAGCCCTTGCCGAGGCGGCTCCAGACCTTCACCTGTCCGCCGTGGGTGGCGACGATGTGCTTGACGATGCTCAGCCCCAGGCCAGTTCCACCCGTGATACGCGAGCGTGCCGGATCCACGCGGTAGAACCGTTCGAAGACCCTCTCCGTGTCCTGGGTGGAGAGACCGATTCCCTGATCGGCCACGGAGATCTCGACGCGTTCGTCGACGAGTTCGACGCCGACGCCGATGCGAGTGCCGTCGGGTGAGTAGTTGATGGCATTGTCGATGAGGTTGCGCACCGCATTGACGAGAAGTTCGTAGTTGCCCTCGATGAGCATCCTGCCCGGAGGCGAGACCTCGATGTGGATGTTCTTGCCTTCGGCACGGGTGCGGGCACGGTCAGCGGCATCATCGACCACCTCGGCGGCGGAGATCTTCTCCGTCGCAGACGGGGCCGTGTGGTCCTGGACGCGGGACAGGTCGATGATCTCCTGCACCAGCTGAGTCAGCCGCTTCGACTCCCGCTGCATGCGTCCGCCGAAGCGTTCGACGGCCTCCGGATCATCGGAGAAGTCGGTGACCGCCTCGGCGAGGAGAGACATCGCACCGATCGGAGTTTTGAGTTCATGGGAGACGTTGGCGACGAAATCACGTCGGATGGAGTCCACGCGCTTGGACTCTGTCTGGTCGTCACAGAGGACGAGCACGAAGGCGGTGCCCAGGGGCGCGACCCGCGCATGGAGGAAACGAAGAATCGAATCGGTCTGTTCGCGCTTCTGTTCGAGGTCGATCTCTTCGATGAGACCTCTGGACCGGACCCGACCGACCATGCGCAGCATTTCGGGAGACGCGAGGGAATGCCCTCTGACCAGGCCGAACGTGTAGGCGGCAGGGGATGCTTTGACCACGTCATCGCCGGCGTCGAGAACGATCGCGGCCGAGGGCAGCACGGCCAGAACCTCAGCGATGCCCTCCGGGAGGTCGTCTTCGGAATGCAGATCGGCAGCATCACGGGAACGTTCGCTGAAACGAAACGCCAGAATTCCCGCTATGCCCAGTCCCAGACCGACAATGCCGGTCAGGACCGCTACGATCAAGAGGTCCACGGCATCAAGCTTATGCGCTGTCCGCTTCGCAGGTGCACCGATTCGGGCCCAGAGCGTCGGTTTTGCCGAGGAATTCACCTCCACGTCAGATAACGTTCACCCACTGGTGTCAGGCTGAGTCAGTGTGCCTGCCCCGATGGGGCAGGCGTCCTGATGGGGCAAGCGCCCCGATCGGACGACTGTCCGCCCCGGGGCGATACGAGGCACGTCAGTCTTGCAAGTGATCCATGAGATTAAGGAACCGTTGTCAATGCGCGAAGTCTTCAGAAATGAGCTGGACGACCTGGCCACACAGCTGGTCGACATGTCCGTCAAGGTACACGAGGCGATGCGCCTGGCGAACCAGTCCCTGCGCAACAACGATCTTGAGCTGGCCGAAAAGGTGATCGAAGCCGACGCCGTGATCGACCATATGCAGTTCGCTCTCGACCAGCAGGCCGCCGAGATACTGGCTCTGCAGGCACCCGTCGCCGCAGATCTGCGCGCGGTCATCGGCTCCCTGCGCATGTCCGCTTCCCTCGAGCGCATGGGCGACCTGGCTCGCCACATCGCTCAACAGGTGCGCATCCGCTACCCGGAGTCAGCGATCCCCGAGCACTTCGCCGACACCTTCACCCGGATGGGCGAATCGGGAGAGAAGATCGCCGAGGCGACGGAGAACCTGCTGTCGAACCCGGGACTGCAGGCCGTGCCCACGATCAACGCAATCGATGAAGAGCTCGACGAACTGCATCTGAGCATCTTCGCCAAGCTGGCTGAGGCTCCCGCCGGTTCGCTGGCACCTCGCCACATCGCCGATGTCACCCTGCTCTCACGCTATTACGAGCGTTTCGGCGACCATGCTGTGTCCGTGTCCCAGAAGGTCGAATACCTGCTCACCGGCAACTGGGAACCCTACCTGTCGAAGAAGTGACATAGCCGCATCAGCCCGAGGCCGAGGAAAGTTCGACCTCGGGCTCTTCGCTGACGATCACCTTCCGTGAGCGCCGAATCCTGCTGGTGAGGCTGCGCGCGATGGTCTTCAGCACTCCTGTCGTGACCGCGACGCCCAGGAGCAGGAGAGCGCCGCCGATGAGCTCGGGCACTGTGGGACGGTCACCGAGGACGAGCCACGCCGAGAGCACACCGACCAGCGGGACGAGCAGCGAGAACGGTGCCACCTGGGAGGTCGGGAACCGCGCGAGCAGCGAGTTCCAGATGACATAGCCGATGAGTGAGGCGCAGCCGGCGGTGTAGATGACCGAGGCCACGACACCCCAGGTGGGGTGCGTCAGTGCATGGGCCACCTCGGCGGGGCCATCGAGGAACACCGAGAGCACGAACATCGGAACCGGGACGACGAGTGCCGACCACACGGTCATCTGCACACCATTGGTCCCCTCCTTCACCCCGCGGGCGATGACGTTGCCGACCGCCCACGACATAGAGGCGCCGAGGGCGACGAGGAAGGCCGCGATCGGGACCGAGGCCTGCAGGCTGAGGCCGATGACACCCAGCCCGGAGAGCCCGATGATGATGCCGACGATCTGTCGCCGGTTCGGGATCTCACGCAGCGCGAGCGCGGCGACGAGGACGGTGAATGCCGCCTGGATCTGAATGACGATCGAAGTCAGCCCCGCCGGAAGACCGAGGGACATCGATGTGTAGAGCAGACCGAACTGCCCCGCGGACATGAAGACGCCGATGAGCAGAACGCGACGGAAGTCCCCACGCGGGAACTTCACGAAGAAGATCGCGGGGATGACGACGAAGGTGAAGCGGGCTGCGACGAGGAGCAGCGGCGGCCAGTCACGCAGGCCGAAGTCGATGAAGATGAAGTTGACACCCCAGAGGACGACGACGAGCAGGGCGAGGATGTAATGGACGGGACGCATGCTTCCAGGATCTCAGCTCAGACATCAAAATTCTATTGAACATAAGTCCCTGGTTTCGTTAAAATATTTTGATGATCGATGTTCTCGCCCTGCGTACCCTCGTCGTCTTGGACTCAGTCGGCTCAGTCACGGCGACAGCGGAGGCCCTGGGCTACACCTCGGCGGCCATCAGCCACCAGCTGCAGAAGCTCTCCCGGTATATCGGGGCGCCCGTGACCGAGCGCACCGGACGTGGAATCGCACTGACCCCCATGGGGCGTGAGCTCAGCCGTCGCGGCACCCAGCTGCTGCAGGATCTCGAGAGCCTCGAGACCGATGCTCGGGCAAGATCGGGAGAACCGCGTGGACGGATCACCGTAGGCGGGTTCTCGACCGGCATCCGCGGAGTACTGGTGCCGTCGCTGCCGCGGCTGAAGACCACAGCACCTGAACTGTCGATCACCAACATCGAAGAGGAACCCGACGAACTCATCGACATGGTCACGGCCGGCCGGATCGACGCCTCTCTGATCTTCGACTGGCGGGAATCCTTGCCCCTCGTGCCGTCGACATTGAACTCCGAACTCATCGCCGTAGATCGTGCCGATATCGTCATGCACCGGGACCACCATCTGGCCTCACGGTCGAAGGTGACCCGCCGAGACCTCCTCGACGAGGTCTTCGTCTCGGCACCACGCAACGGCGTATGTCACCGCTGGCTCACCGCACTCTTCGACCCGCTCAACGCCGAACCGCGGATCGAATATTGGGCCATGGAGTATGACACTCAGATCGAGTTCGCACGGGCGGTCGGAGCCTTGGCCCTCGTACCCAGGCTGGGCCGACCGCACCTGCCAGAAGACGTCGCTGTCGTCGAGCTCGACGATCCCAGCATCGCCCGCTGGATCTATCTCGTATGGCGATCATCGATGAGCGCCTCCCCGGCGATCGCACTCCTCCTGAAGGAGATGAGGTCGGTCGTCGAGGAGGCACCCGATAGCGCTGGCTCGGCACCCGGTGGTGCAGGTTCTCGTTGAGGTCAGCCTCAGCGGCCCTGGTTGGCGACCTGACCGATCGCGGCCTCGGCGGCAGCAGGATCAAGGTATGTGCCACCGGGCTTGACCGGAGTGAAGTCCTCGGTCAGCTCATAGTGCAACGGGATACCGGTGGGAATGTTGAGGCCGGTGATATCGGCATCGGAGATCCCGTCGAGGTGCTTGACGAGTGCCCGCAGCGAATTGCCGTGAGCGACGACGAGCACGGTGCGTCCGACGGTGAGTTCGGGGACGAGTCGGTCGTACCAGTACGGCAGGAGACGGTCGATGACATCGGCCAGACATTCCGTACGAGGCAGAGAATCGCCGAGGTTGGCGTAGCGAGGATCTCCGGCCTGTGAGAATTCGGAGGCATCGCCGAGTGCCGGCGGCGGAGTGTCGAAGGAGCGACGCCAGGTCATGAACTGCTCCTCGCCGAACTTCTCGCGGATCTCCTTCTTATCCTTGCCCTGCAGCGCACCGTAGTGGCGTTCGTTGAGTCGCCAGCTGCGATGGACGTCGAGCCAGGAGAGGTCGGCGGCCTCGAGCGCCAGGTTCGAGGTGAGGATGGCCCGCTTGAGGCGGGAGGTGTATACGACATCGGGGATGAGGTCGGCCTCGCGCAGGAGCTCACCGGCCCGCTGGCCCTCTGCTCGGCCCCTGTCTGTCAGGGGCACGTCGACCCAACCGGTGAACAGATTCTTCTGGTTCCATTCGCTCTCGCCGTGGCGCAGCAGGATGAGGTTATGCGTCATGGCACCATTTTTGCACGACAGCACCTCCGTGCACAGACTCGCCCACGGACCGACCGTCTCGGCGGCTGACCGACAGAGGACGAGCCAGCTGCTCGGCAAACGGCAGGCCACCTCACCGGCAGCGAATAGCATCGAGACGTTTCTCACTATTCGACATATCGTCTTGGCATCCGAAATGCACGGCTAACCTGAACTCATGCCCGAATCACCGACGCCACCACCATCCGGCCCACAGCATACTCCGAGCCCGCACTCGCACTCGCACTCGCACTCGAGGCAGACTCCGTCGCCAGCTCAACAGCCGAGCTCCGACCGCAGTTCGATCATCGCTGTCACCGCACTGCCGGTTCTCGTCGTCCTCGCGGGAGTGTTCGGGTTCTTCTCCCCCGACACGTTCACGCCGTTGGCACCCACAATCACGTGGAGCCTCGGCGTCGTCATGTTCTTCATGGGGCTGACGCTGACCCTGCCCGACTTCGCCAGGATCGCGAAGAAGCCGTGGATCGCGGCGCTGGGTGTCGTCACGCAATTCATCGCGATGCCGCTGCTCGGTCTCCTCGTCGTCACGCTGTTCAATCTGCCGGCCGAGATAGCCGTCGGTGTCATCCTCGTCGGCTGTGCCCCCGGCGGCACCGCATCGAACGTCGTCACCTATCTGGCCAAGGGCGATACCGCGCTGTCCGTGTCGATCACGACGTTGTCGACCCTGCTCGCTCCGGTGCTGACTCCCCTGCTGACCCTGTGGCTGGCAGGCTCCTATATGGATGTGCCGTTCTGGTCGATGTTCGTCTCGATCTGCCAAACGGTGCTCGTGCCCGTCATCGTCGGTGTCCTGGTGCGGCTTGTGGCCTCGAAGCTCGTCGACGTGATCTCACCCGTCCTGCCCTGGTTGGCATCGGTCGCCATCGCCTACATCGTCGCGATCGTCGTGGCCGGATCTGCCGACTCCATCGCCTCGGCCGGACTCCTTGTCCTTCTGGCGGTCATCACCCACAACGTCCTGGGACTGGGCATCGGCTACGGTGTCGCGACCGCCTGCCGGTTGGACACCCCGACCCGGCGCGCGCTCTCATTCGAGGTCGGTCTGCAGAACTCCGGCCTCGCCTCCACCTTGGCGACGACGTACTTCTCCCCCTTGGCGGCTCTTCCCGGCGCCGTGTTCAGCGTCTGGCACAACGTCTCCGGCGCACTTCTGGCTTCACTGTTCGCACGTCGCCCCTACGGTAAGCCACCCCGTGAGCAGGTCGCCGCGGATGCTCGTGCACAGGAGTCGGTGCGGTGACCATGCAACCGACTCCATCTGGATTCTCCGTCTTCGAGGCCGAGACGATCACGCTGGCCGACAGGAGATTTCTGATTCGGCGTGCCACCGAGTCCGACGTGCCAGGCTTGGCGGCCCTGCTTCGCGATGACGCTCTCGGCGCCAGTCGCGAGGGTTCCGGCGCCGAGGAGATGGCCGGCTACCAACATGCGTTCAGCCTCATCGACTCCGATCCCAATCAGCTCCTCGTCGCGGTTGACGAGGTCACAAATGATGCCGAGTCACACGGTGCCGAGTCACATGGTGCAGATGCACCACAGCAGTCGCCTGAAACCCGCCCGGCTGCCCTTGTCGGAACCCTGCAGCTGACGTTGATCCCGAGCCTGTCGCGGCGAGGTTCGACGCGGCTGCAGATCGAGGCGGTGAGGGTCGGGCCGAATGCTCAGGGGCTTGGTCTGGGCACGGCTGTCTTCGACTGGGCTCATGACTGCGGGCACCGGTTCGGGGCGTCGCTGGCTCAGCTGACGACCGATAAATCACGCGCGGATGCGCAGCGGTTCTATGCCCGTCTCGGATACGAGGCCAGCCACGAAGGCCTCAAGCGCGATCTGAGCTGAGCCTCACATCCACTTCACGCCGTCGACTTCGAACTCACGGATGCGGTGAGCGATCATCTGCGCAAGCCAGGTCGGTGGCGATCTCGCGATCGCAGTAGAGCTTGATCGAGCCTTTTCCAGTGTCGAATTCGCTGAGTCGATCGGCGAAGGCTTCTCTGGTGCTGGGGGTGAACACGAAGTTCGCGTGCTTGGAGCAGCCAGCGAATGCGAAGAGGATCGTGTCCAGCGAATAGGCTGGGTTCCCCCACTTGAGGCCCTCCTCCGCTCCGGGTGCAGCGGTGCGGCTGTAGGCACCGAGGCGACCTAGAAAATCCCGCGTGTGCGCATCCTCGAAGCCTGCGATGTATTCGTCGAGATCGGCGGGCCTGCTCGTGTCCACTCATTTGGTCATGATCCGATCCTCACGCCTCAGGCTTCTCCAGGAATTCGTTGTCCGACCCGCTGAGGATGTCTTCGAAGGCCGCGAGGTTCCGGGTCGATTCCCCACGACTGATCCTCCAGGCCCACTCCTTCTTCATTCCGGTGAGGAAGCCGATGAGCAGGAGTTCATTGAACGAGGAGTCGGCGGTCGCCAAAATCGCCCCGAGCAGTGAGTCGAGTTCGTCGAGCAGTCGGTCCCGGGGAACGCTGGCTCCCAGATACACATCGCCGAGGGTGTCGATTCCGAACGACACCGGCCCCGGCTTCATGTTCTTGATGAGCAGCCAACGGTTGAACTCCGCGGCATTCTCATCTGGATGGCGAATGACGAACGCCTGCAGCTGCACCGTTCGCGCAGAGATGGTGATCGACACGGTCGTCTTCAGTTTCTTTTCGCCGGGCAGGACCACAGCGATCTGCGAGTCCTCAACGGCGTCGACCTCGACCTCGTTATCGTGCGCCCACTGCCTGATTCCAGCCAGGATCGTCTCGGTGTCGGTCGTCATCATGTGTCCTTCCGTCAGCGATTCGTTGACATGTTCAGCAGGTGCGCCCAACGAGGCTCGTCGTCGGATTCGATTCTTCCGTGCCCGCCAGCGTCGTGTCTGCGGTAGTCCTCAGCGGCGCGTCTGCCGTGGTCGTCACCGTCGCGTCTGCCCGGGTCGTCAACGTCGTGGTCAGTGCCGAGTCCGGCACCTCGAGGGCGCCGAGCACCGTCGCTGCAGTGGCCGACCAGTCGAATCGGGCGGAGCGATCTGCCGCATGACCTGCGAGTTCGTGCCGCAGTTCATCATCGAGGAGTATGTGCTCGAGTGCCATAGCCCAATGCCGGGGGTTGTGGTCGGCGATGAGCACGCCCGAATACGCGTGCTCGACGATATCGGGCAGGCCGCCCACCGCCGAGGCGATGGCGGGCAGCCCCGATGCCGATGCCTCGGCCGCGACCAGTCCGAAGGATTCGCTGCGTGAGGGGACAAACAGAATGTCCGCCGCACGATAGTAGGTGACGAGTTCGTGTGCGGGGACCGGAGGTCGCACCTCGACGCTGGGTTCGGCGGCGATCGCCGAGTTCAGTTCGCGCAGGTACGGGGTGGCTGATGTCGACGCTTCCTGGCCGGAGACTGCACCGAGGAGGATTCCCCGCGTCCGCGACGCCAGGTGCGGGTTGTTCTCCCGCAGGCCCGAGATCGCATCGACGACGACGTCGGTGCCCTTGATGAACTGCATGCGCCCCACGTAGAGGGCGATGAATTCGTCCGGGTCGAGCCCCAGCTCGGCTCTGGCCTGAGCTCGATCCCCCGGGGAGAAGAGTTCGTGGTCGACGCCGGGCCTGGCCACCACGACGGTGTCAGCATCGGCGCCGAGTTCGTGGATGAGATCGCGACGTTCTGCCGGAGTGTTGGCGACGATCAGGTCCACCGCCGAGGCGATCCTGTCCTCAGCTTCCAGACGCTGAGGACGCTCGTGGCTGGTTTCAGAGTCGCGGTTTTTGACCGCGCCGATCGTGTGCATGCTCACGACGATCCGGGGGCGCTGAGCGGGCCTGGTCGCGTCACCTGTGACGTCTGCTTCCTGCAAACGAAGTTCAGGCGGGCGAAGCTCCTGGGCACGAAGTTCCTGGGCGCGCAGTGCCGCCTCGGCGGAGATCCAATAGTGGGCCCAGATCAGGTCGGCCGAAGTGAAGCTCGGCTGGGTCAGGAGGAGCAGTGCGAGTTCGTCGATGGCGTCGGCAAGTTCGTCCTTGCTGGCCGCCTCGATCGGCAACTGGTGGAGCCTGACGTTCTCAGCAATCTGGAGGGTGTCGATACCCAGCCCGTCACGGTGTCCCAACCCGTCGATGCCGCTCGGATCGGCGGTGAAGACGTCGACCATGTGACCGGCGGCTGCCAGGGCACGCACCGACTGATCGACGTAGACATTCATACCTCCGGCATCACCCTGACCCGGCTGAGCCGCGGGCGAAGTGTGGAGGGAGAGAACGGATATGCGCACTGTGCCAGTTTAGCCAAAGAACTCGCCGAGGATCCGGCGCACTTCGTGACGACCGCGCCACAGGATCGAGCCTGCAGGCAGAACCTCTAAGCGGGCCGCGGGAATCGCGGCTGCAATCGCCTCGGCGACCTCGACCGGATGTGCCGGATCATCTTCGTGGGTGAGCACGAGGACTTCTCCGGGGAATCGAGCCAGAGCATTCAAGGGGTCGTTTCCTGTGCTCTCATCGACGGCGATCTCGAGAGCCAAGCCGAGTCCGTCCGACATGTCCGTGTCGACGAGATTCTCAGCCTTGGTCTTCGTCCAGGCTCTGACTGGCAGGAGCTCGGCCACCCCTGCCGGTTCGCGCGAGAGCATGAGATCCGTGATGGATTCGACGTCGCCGGAAGCGACCGGGCCGCGCAGTTTCTCCAGGTATGCACGGTTGGCTTCGGCCACCTCGGCGGAGAATCCGGTGAAGGATGCCGGGAGCACGAGCGCAACCTTCTTCAGGTTCTGCGTTCTCGGATCAGTGGTGCTCAGCAGTCGCAGCAGTCCGCCGGCGGACATCGAGACACCGAGGGCCTGTGTCGCCGAGGTGGATGTCAGGGCCTGTGCCAGCGCCTCGGCGATCTGGCCGTAGTTCCACCCCGGGCCCGGTGAAGGTCGGCCACCGTGGCCGGGGAGGTGGAGGAAGTGCTTGGTGCCGGTGACACCGGTGCCGAAAGGGCGAGTATCACGGATCGCGCCGGCGAATCCGTGGCCGAAGAGCGTGTGAGGCTCACCGCTGCCGAAGGTGGCGATGTAGTCGGTGTCGGGGCCCGGAAGATTGAGGTCTTTCGTCATCAATGCGTGTTCGTCGCCAGCTCAGCGCCGGTAGTTCCGATTGCGATTGCGCGGGTCGATGGCTTTGATCTTCGGACGGACGTCGGTGAGGTAGACGATTCCGGCCACGAGCGCGATCAGGTTGAGGAAGATGATGCGCATGCCCATCGGCGGAAGCGCGATGACTGCGAGGGCAAGGCCGATACCCAGCAGGATGACCCAGAATTTCTTGCTCTGCTTGTCAACGGCGCGGTAGTTTTCGTTCTTGTAGCGGAGGCAGTCGATGAACGCCCACAGCTGAAGGCCGAAGGCAGCGACCGACAAGGCGAGAAAGACGATGCGCTGAAAGCCAGCAATGATTTCCATACCATCCAGCCTAGCAATCGCAGCTCTTCCGGGCATGGAGCTGGCTCGGATCTTGGGCGAATCCCCACGCTCGGTTCACTCTCCACACATGAATCGCCTCGACGGTGGGAGCGCACAGATCACCGGTGGTCGGAGCGCACAGACCGCAGGCGGCCGGAGTTTCAGTCGTTCACAGGATCCCGGTCATGCGAAAGCCAGCGCATACGCCCATGCCCACAACTACGCAGATAAGCATAGGGACTCGCAGGATCGAGGCAAGGACTCCCACGCCGACGCCGATGAGCCGTGCCGGGTCTGCAATGTCCTGGCCGTCGAAGACCGCCGTCGTCGCGAAGACCGCTCCGATGAGAACGACCGTCGCGCGATCCATCCACTTCGTCACCGTCGCCGTCGAGTCGACTTCCGACTCCGCCGGTTTCTCAGAGGACTCTGCTGGACTGCCTGCTGACGCTGAGCCGCCGGCTGACGCTGGACTGCTTCCCGCCTCTGGGCTGCTTGCCCCCACCTCTGGACTGCTTCCCGCCTCTGGGCTGCTTGCCCCCGCCGAGGTGGTCGCGAGCTGTCGGCGTTTGCCCTTCGTGGCGATCGCCGCACCGAGCTTCACACCGGCGAAGCGCATGACGTAGGTTCCGATGCTCAGCGCGGCGAGCGCGATGAGGAAGCTGACCGGGCTCATCGGCTCCCCTCCTGTCGATCGAAATCGTCCACGTCACTGCCATCGACCTGTGCTGGCCCTCCGCTGGCATCGGTCTGGGCTGGCCCGTCACCTGTGGTCTTCTGGGCGGTGCCACCTCGGCGCTTCCTGATGGCTGCCCGGATCGACCAGCCGGCTGCCACAAACACGAACACCGACAGGGAGGTCACCGCCCCGAGGCCGAGCGGCAGGATCGGGGTCAAGAGGACCGCAATGACCATGCCCGCAACCGTGAGAGACAGCGTGGCTTTGCTCTTCAGATCTCCTCGGATGAGGCAGAAGAGGATGATCGGGAAGGCCGCGTCGAGCCCGAGCATATCGGCGTCGATGACATTGCCGAGCCACTGCCCGACCATGGCGCCGCTGGGCCACATCAGCGCGATGGCCGCACCCATGAGGAGGAACGCGTGCCACTGGGCACGGTCGGTGGTGACCGTCCGCGAGACTGCGATCGATTCGTCGTTGACCCAATGTGCGGCGATGAGTGCGCGCCAGTCCTGCGGGAAGAACCGTCCGACGGACACACCGAAAGCGAAATTCCGCGAATTGACCAGCAGCCCGGCCAGCACCGCTAGGACCGGTGCGCCACCTGCGGCGATCACGCCGACGAAGGTGAATTCGGCGGCACCGCCGAGGGCGAACATCGCCAGCAGCAGCGTCTGCCACCACGGGAATCCGGACACCGCCGAGATGGCCCCGTAGGACAGAGCGACCGCGATGATCGTGATCGTGACTATAGCGACGTCACGATAGGTCGAGCCCGGAAGCACCCGATTGATCGTGCGGAACACAGAACTCATGTTCTATATACTGCACACTCTCCACTCGTTCGTCAACTAGAACGATTTGTCGCTATAGTGAACCCATGAGTTCTCAACCACGCGATGAGACCACCGCGAACGCCACAGCCGACAACTCCGAACCAGGGGACCCCTCGTCTGCCCCAACTCCGCGCGAGCAGATCGCCGTCGCCATCAAACGAGAGCGGATGCGCGCGAACCTCTCCCTCTCCGAGGTTGCTCGTCGGGCTGGAATCGGAAAGTCGACCATGTCCGGGCTGGAAGCTGGAGCCGGCAACCCCAGCGTCGAAACGATGTGGGCACTGGCGGCCGCGCTCGACATCCCCCTGGCCAGACTGCTCGATCCCCCACAGCACGAGGTCGCGCTCCTGCATGCCAAGGATCTGCCCAGCCTGCCGTCGAACACCGCGAACTATGCGGCGACTCTGCTCTCGGCGTCCCCATCGAATGCCCGGCGTGATGTCTACTTCATCCAGGCCGAACCGGGGCAGCCGCGAGACTCACAGCCGCATCCTGTCGGCACCATCGAGCACGTGATCTTAGGGCAAGGGGCGGCACGCATCGAGGTGCTCGGGCAGGCATACGAACTCCACGTCGGCGACTACCTCACCTACCCGGGCGATCAGCCGCACAAGTTCACCGCACTCAAACCCGAGACGACTGTCGTCTTCATCGTCGAAAGCCGTTGAACCGTTCGAGGGTCATTCCGCAGGGGGCCCGCCCGAGTTTCGGGTGTCTTCACTGAGGGAGGGAAGTCGGTTCTGGGCGGCCTCGTTGGTCAGCCCGCAGGCTTCGAGCAGGTCCACGGCGACGGGGCGCAGCAGCAGGACAAGAGACTCATCATGGATGTCCCAGCTCTTCTCCGCGCGAGGATCGAGGCTGGAGGCGGCTTCGGTCAGCGCCGCTTCGGCCAGGGCACGATCGGTTCCTCGGCGCAGTGCAACTTCGAGCTTCTTCGACCCTTCGGACAGTGACCCCACATAGCCGGCGATGATCGGTTTCTCCACACCGAATTCGGTGATTCCCACGACTCTGCGAGCAATGACTCGAATGGTCCTCATGGCACGATCGGAATGGGTGTGAGCACGGGACAGTCTGGTCACCTCGGCGGAATGACGCCTGCCTCTGGCATTGATCATCGCCGCTTCCCTCGAGATCTTGAGCGAAGAGCCCCACGAGTCGATGATGTCCTGAGTTTCACGGGCCCGAGTCAGCGCCCGTTTGGCGAGTGCGACATCGGAGTCCTTGAGCGCTCGAGACATCATCTGCAGAACGGCGCTGATCTCGTCGAGCATGCTGGCAGCCAGTCCGCGTGGGACCTTGCGAGCGTCGCGCGGGAGGATGAGTGCGAGCAGGATCGCACAGATGGACCCGGTGAGGGCGTCGAGCGTGCGGGGAAACGGCATGCTGGTGGCAGTGGCAGGGACCACGACGACGTAGACGGACTGGACGGCGATCTGAGTGATGAAGATGCCACCGGAATTGAGCATCGTGCCGATGAAGAGGCCGATGGCAAGAGTGACGGTGAGCTGCCAGATCCCGGTGCCGTAGACGTTGACGAGGACCTCGCCCACGAGCACGCCGAAGGTCGCGCCGAAGCCGATCTCCATGGCTCGACGCAGACGACGATCTGCGACGGGGCCGATGCCGACGGCAGAGGCGACCGCTGCGAGAAACGGATAAGGATGGCCGAGGACATAGACGCAGAAGGCATAGGCTGCGGTGGCGGCGATCGGGATCTGGATCAGTTGCCCCGCGTTGGCCTGCACCCGTCTGAGACCCATCCGAGATCGGTGCAGCACAGTGTTGAAGGCGCGCTCGGGCAACTCCCTGACCTCGGACTTCGCCATCAGTCCCCCTTCGTGCTCGCTTTCGCTGTACCCAGCGTACCGGAATTGTGACATGCTAAAGTCTGTGCGCCGAGGAGGCTATGAATGACAACCAACCTGACCCGAGGTGAAGCGCAGAGCCGCACCCAAGTGCTCGATGTCTCGACCTACACCGTCGATATCGACGTCAGCAACGCGGAAACCGGAGCTCCGACATATCTGTCGCGTACCGTCGTGGAGTTCAACTCTCGCGCCGACTGCTCCACATTCATCGACCTGATCGCGGATTCCGTCACATACGCTGAAATCAATGGCAAGATCCTCGACCCCGCCGAGGTGTTCGACGGCGCACGCGTCGGTTTCCCCGTCCGCAGGGGAAAGAATTCCCTGCTGATCGAGGCGCAGGCCTACTACTCCACCTCGGGAGAGGGACTGCACCGCTTCAGCGACCCTGCCGACGGCAATGTCTATCTCTACACTCAGTACGAACCGACCGATGCCCGCCGCGTGTTCGCGAACTTCGACCAGCCGGACCTCAAAGCGGAGTTCATCTTCAACGTGACGGCTCCCGAGCACTTCCAGGTTCTGTCGAACCGAGCCGAGACGAGTCAGGGACCGAGCCAGGAGACGTACCCCGAGACGGTCGACGCGGATTCCCCCGCGATCACCCACCATTTCGCTCCGACGCTGCGGCAGTCGAGCTACATCACCTGCATCACCGCCGGCCCATACGAGGGCGCGACCGATCACTGGACGGATCCCGCGACGGGAGAAGTCGTCGCACTGGGCGCATGGACCCGCGCCAGCCTCGTCGACCACCTCGACGCCTCGGACATCTTCTCGATCACGAAGGCCGGGCTGGATTTCTTCAGTTCCGAGTTCGACTACCCCTACCCGTGGGGCAAATACGATCAGATCTTCGTTCCGGAGTACAACCTCGGCGCCATGGAGAATCCTGGACTGGTGACGTTCACCGACAGCCTGATCTTCCGGGACAAGGTCACCGACGCGATGTATGAGTCGCGGGCGAACGTGATCCTGCACGAGATGGCCCACATGTGGTTCGGCGATCTCGTGACCATGAAATGGTGGGACGATCTGTGGCTCAAGGAATCCTTCGCCGACTATATGGGCGGGCTGGCGCTGGCCGAGGCGACCCGCTTCACCGACGGCTGGGTGACCTTCGCACTGCGCCGCAAGGCGTGGGCGTACACGCAGGACCTGTACCCGACCACGCACCCGATCGTCGCCGACATCCCCGACGTCGAGGCAGCGAAGCTCAACTTCGACGGCATCACCTATGCCAAGGGTGCGTCCGTGCTCAAGCAGCTCGTCGCGTTCGTCGGTCGTGAGGCGTTCTTCGCGGGCTCACGTCTGTACTTCAAACGCTTCGAATACCGCAATACCGAGCTCGCCGATTTCCTCGAATGCCTCGCCGAGGCGGCTCCTGACCGGGACCTCGCCAGCTGGGCCGGTGCATGGTTGGGCACCTCCGGAGTCTCCGAGCTGTCGTTGGAGCTGACGACGAGCAGTGGATCAGGCACCGGCAGTGAATCTGCTGCCAGCAGTGCCGCATCGTCGTCACGACGCTCCGGACGAGAGACCATCACCAACGCGCGGATCACTCAGGCAGATTCAGCTCGCGGTGCCCAGCTGCTGCGCCCGCACACGCTCGAGATCGCCACGCTTGGACGATCGGGACGCAAGCTGGTCCCCATCGACACTTTCTCCTTCGACTTCTCGACTGAGTCCGCCGAGGTTGAGCAGCTTGCCGGGCGCACCCTCGGCGATATCACGCTGGTGAACTACGCAGACCTCGACTATGCACGTGTGCGGTTGGATCCGGCGTCGACGCAGGCTGCGATCAATTCGGTGTCCCGAATCGCCGATCCACTGTCCCGGGCATTGGTCTGGTCGGCATTGGACAATGCTGTTCGCGATGGCCTCCTACCCGTGCAGAGTTACCTCAAGGCCTATGCCCGCAGCCTGGGCAAGGAAAGCCATGCGGGAATTATGGCCGGGCTGAGCCAGACGGCGCTGACCTGCCTGGATCAGTGGGTTTCGGAGCGGAACTTTGAGACCGCGATCTCCGGTCTGCTGGGTGCTGCTCTCGACGCATTAGCGACGGCCCGGTCCGGTTCGGATGCTCAGCTGCATCTAGCGAATCTGGTTCTTGCCCTCACCTCGCGTACAGCACGCTGCTTTGAGTCCAGTGCTGCGATCGCGATGGGCCGCAGCTTCGCTTCGCAGATTCTCGCTGTTCCCGTCGGCGAGGAGATCGATCGCCTGTCCCCGGGCGCAATGGCCGAACAGAGAACCACTCCAACTGGTGGGAACAACAGCGGGGCCGGTTCTGCTCGAGCTGAGTCTCCGGACCATGCTGCGGCGGCACTGCCGTTCAAGGGCCTGCTCAATGATCATGCGCTGCGATGGAATGCACTGACCGCGCTCGTGTGCCTCGGCTGGGCAGACCAGACCGATATCGCTCGAGAGAACCAGTCCGATCCCAGTTCATCGGGTCGCCTCCATGCAGAGACGGCGAGTGCGGCCATGCCGCTGCCGATCGTGAAGATCCGCGCATGGGAAGTCATCAACGAAGCGGCCGCGCTGAGCAACGATGTGCTCTCAGCCATTATCTCCGGTTTCGTGGCACCCACGTCGATACCGCTGATCGAGAACTATGTCGATGAGTACTTCTCGCGGCTTGCCGGCTTCTGGAGCGACAATTCGATCGAGATCGCTCGGCGTCTGGTGCTCGGACTCTATCCTCGCTGGTCGGTGGACGAAGAGGCCACGGTTGAGAAGACCGATGCCTGGTTGGACGCGCACACTGACGCCCCAGCTGCGCTGCGCCGCCTGCTCATCGAGCGACGCGACGATCTCGCTCGGGCCATCTATCTCAAGTCGACCCAGAGCTCACGCCACTGACTGGCTCCTCGGCTGGCTTGCTCTTCGGCTGGATTGATCGGCTCGGGCAGCTTATTCGGCGCGGTTAGTCCGATTTGCTCAGGTATCCCGATCAGTCGCCCGTCGGGCGTCTGTCGGCCAGGAGAATGACCACAAAGGCGAAGGCCGATCCCCGTTTCATGCGGGGAATCGGCCTTCGCTCGTCTGTGCGACGTCGATGCCGGTCGGGGACCAGCCGATCGCCTCGTCTCTGCTCGCTCAGATCACTCGGCGGGCCCCTGAGAACTCATTGCCGGTGTCCCACGACTTCCAGTCGGTGACGTAGACGGTTTTGGACGCATTAGGCGAATGGATCATCTTGCCGTCGCCGATGTACATTCCGACGTGATGGACGGTTCCCGAGCTGGTCGAGAAGAACAGCAGGTCGCCGGCTTTGAGGTTGCTTTCGGAGACCTTCTTGCCGGTTGTGGCCTGCTCTCCCGAGTCGCGAGGGATGTCAATGCCATGTGAGCGGAAGATGCTGTAGGTGAAGCCCGAGCAGTCGAACCCGTAGGGCGAGACACCGGCCCACAGGTAACGCAGACCGTCGAACTGCTTCGCGGTCTTGACGAGGTCAGAGCCGCTGGGCTTGTCCGGCTTGCCATCGGTGTCGTAGACGGCAACGTCATCGACGTCGATCCAGGCGGCTCCGCCGCCGGGGAGTGCTACGCGCACATCGTCGACGTCTTGGGCGATGAGTGGAAGATCGACGTTGAAGCTGACATCAGCACCGGTGTCCTTGGTGAATTCGATGCCTTCGAGTTCACTCTTCTTCTTCGTGACGACCGCGCGGGGCTGGTCATCCTTGAGCTGCCCGAACCGGTCGTTTTCGACTAGTTGCTTCTTCGGCACCCAGCCGGGGTAGCCCTTCTTGTTCTTGGAGGTCGTCTGGTCTTTGATTGCGACCTGGGCCCAAGCACCCTTGGTTTTGAGGACAGTGACTTCGGAACCGTATGCGGCTTGGGTTTCGACCTTGCCGGTGAGATCGCGCCGCACTTCGGTCTTCTTGAGGTTCTTGTTCCATTTGTCGAGGTCGACAGGATGGCCGAGGGCTGGCTTGTCGACCTTCCGGGGCGCTTTCGAATCGGTCCACAGAGTGGCAACAGTGACATCGACGTAGGCCGTTTCGCCCTTTTCAATCTTGCCGTCAGTGATCCGCTCAAGCTCCTGGCCTGGGACGACTGCAGCTTCCAAATCGGTTGCAGATTCTTCATCGGTCGACGTCAGATTGCTCGACAGCGCAGGAGCGCCTGCGCCGAATACAAGTCCGAGCCCAAGTGCCGCCGAAACAGCAATTTTGGTACGCATTATTTCTCTTTCGGTCTGCGGGTGTCACGCCCGCGTGGGGGAAGTCTCCGAAGGTCATTCGGTATGCGTGCTCCGCCACTCATGGCATCGACCGGTATCGAAATCTGTGGTCTACATCGATCGAACCCATGCGCATCGAAGCGCCGCACAGTGCCAATATTACCGCTCGCCCGAAAGCGGGCGACAACGTCGACACTGTGGCAGGATATCGCGATGCCACGTTGAAAAGAAGTGCACTTGTCCGAATCGATATAGAGATGAGACTTCAGACCCTGAATTCTGTTGAAGGCGGCGTCTTCGATTCGGGACGCCGCCTTCAACTAGGGACTATTCCTTCCGCCAAAGACACCGCCTCCAGATCAGCTTGGCGTGTTCACGGCAGGTCGTTGCTATCTGTCGAGGTAGGTCGTTGCAGTCGGCTGGACCGGGGCATTGCAATCAGCTGTGGCCAGCCCGTGCCTGTCAGTTGAGGTGAGTCGTTCCTGTCAGTCGAGGAACTCGGCTGCCAATAGTTCAAGAGACTGGATCCGGGCAGCATCCTGTCGGAGATCCTCCCCCTCCATCGCTCCAGCGACGGGCTGAATCATGATCTCATCAACCTCAAACCGGCTGGCGAGCTCTTCGAGCTGAGCCCTGGCAGATTTGGCGTCGCCGATGATCCAGTTCTCGGACATCTCTTCACCGACCATGCGCTCCTGATCCGTCCTGACTGAGCGCACGTCATCGCCGGCCAAGTGCAGGGGCTCCATCCGTCCACCGGTTCGCAGGCGAGACATCTGCAACAGGAACGGCTCCGAGCGCAGTTGTGCTTCTTCTTCGGTCGGCGACACCACTGCATTGACTGTGACGAAGGTCTGCGGCTTGTCACCGTAGGCGCCCGGGGTGAAGTTGTCGCGATAGATCTTCATTCCGGTTGTGGCACCTGCAGCGAAGTGGTTGGCGAAGACGTAGGGCATGCCGAGCTGGGCAGCCAGTCGGGCGGAGTAGCCCGATGAGCCCAGCAGCCAGGGTAGGGGCTGTGTCCCGGGCACAGCTGCAGGCGTCGCGTGCAGGACGTGTTCACGCCCGCCATGGAGCGGAATACGCAGCCCTTCGGGTCTCATCAAGCTCAATGTGTCGATGACGTGCTGCGGGAATTGTTCGACGGGGTCGACGGTGTGGCCTTCACGATCAACCATTCGTCCTTCGCCGAGGTGACCCCTCATTGCCGCCGAGGTGATCGGGTCCGTGCCGGGCGCCCGCCCGATCCCCAAATCGATGCGGTCACCGTAGACCGCTGAGAGGAGGGAGAAGAGTTCCGCTACTGCCAAAGGAGCGTGATTGGGCAGCATGACACCGCCGGATCCGAGGCGAATGCGTTCGGTGCCCTGACCGAGGTACATGAGTTCTGCGCCGGGCATCGTTGAGGCGATCGATGGCATGTTGTGATGTTCTGCAACCCAATAGCGGGTGTAGCCCAGCTTGTCTGCGGACTGAATCAGCTCGTGGGAAGCAGCGAATGAATCTGAGGTGCTCTGTCCGATACGGACCGGCACAAGGTCAAGAATAGAAAGTTCCATGCTCAAGGCAACAGCCTCCCCATCAGGTTCATTCCGCTTCAACTGCGGGACCTGCGGCACACTTCTCCCCTGTGCTGTTCAACTTCCACTAATCGAAAAGCGTATCTGTGATCTCTTTCGCAACGAATCGTGCGTGCAGGATCGGACGTCGGGAGGGATCGATCGACGCGGGTGGCACCCATGCTGGGCGACCGTCTTTGAGCATCACGGTGTGCCAATCAGACTTGTCGATCAGATGGTGGTGCGATCCGCATGTCAATGTCAGGTTATTGACATCCGTCCTGCCCTTATCTGCCCACGGAACGATATGGTGAGCGTCGCACCACCCCGGCGGAGTGTCACAACCGGGGAATGTACATCCTTGGTCTCTGCTGGAAATGATCGCCAATTGCTTCGAGGTGGCGAATCGTCTTTCGGTGGCAAGTTCCATCGTCTTCGTCTTCTCACCCATGAGGTGGAAGAACACCGAGCCGTTCAGCCCTTCGTAGGATGCCGTCTGCATCGGAAATGCTGCTTCCGCGTCGGTGAACGCGCGACCGGACTGCTTCGCCAGATCCTCAGCCTTCGCCGTGACCACGAGTGCGAAGGGCGAACCTGCCATCACTCGATTCATTTCTATCCGACCGATCATTGTGGCGAAGCGTTCATAGATTCTGTTCTTCACGCTCGGCTGGCGGCCGGCCATCGCTTCCAAGGAGCCGTCTTCTCTCACTCCATATCCGGGTGGTACATCACGGTCGCCCTGACCACTGGACTTCTTCGCATCGTCCACCCCGTCGCTGGGTTTATGGTCGAAGCCAAGATTCAGAGACGGGTCCACCGCGTCTGGTCGCTCGCCTTGCAGGACTTGGTTGAATACGTCGACCACTTCCTGGTCGGCGGCTGAGGTGGCATTTGCGCCTGTGGGCGACTCGCCTTGCTCCTCTTGTGTTGAAGTCTCGTTGTCATCAGCTTTGATTCGCGAAGTGAGGTGTCCGCTCATAATGCCGCCCGTAACGGGATCGAGGATTCCTCTGAGTGCCCAGGTTCCATCTTTTCGCTGGCGCAGACTGACCGAAAATTCATCACGTTTTGTGGCCTCATCTGGCAGCTCACCATCTGGGTCGAGCCATCCGAGAATCTCGTTGAACAGTTGCTGGATGTCCTTCACACGCACAGCCGGTGCCTTTTCGACCAGGATTCGCTCTGCTTCGAGCTGTTCGTCTTGGCCGATTCGAGACGGTAGGTTCATCAGGCATTCGATAATTGTGCTGGCCTGCGTTGATGACAGCGATCCGTTTCTCAGCGCTTCGGACACCAGGGGAAACTTCGGGCCTATCGACTGGCCGCTGAAGTTGACCCGATCTCCAAGCTTTTCGGCCAGGACGGAGCGCCGATACGCTTCTCGCTCGGAGAGGTTGAGACGATTCTGGACCAAGGCCTTCGTCGTCTTCGCTCCGTAGTCCCGGGGAGACCCCACCCGCTCGAAGACGGAGAGAGTCACGACGGAGAGCGATTCGACCAGCCTGTTGACTGTCTCAAGCCCGTCCACCACCGTTATCGCGTCGTCGGGACTCATCGGACGCTTGAGCGATTGGAAGTCGGCGGCGAGGCAGCGCAGCCCCTGGATACTGCTCACTACTTCGGGAGCGATGCGAGCAAGCTTCGCCAACCCATGCTCGTCAAGAAGAGGATGCTCCGAAGTGGGGTCACCATCGGAGCCAGTGACGGCAGTCTGAGTAGAAGCGGAGTCGGTCTCGCTTGCGCGTCCCGGGCGGTACGAGGATTGCCCGCCGTTCAGTTCGGTGGCGGACGGCACGCCTAGAGAGGCTGCCCAGTCCTCTTCTTCGCTGCTACCCGAGACGTCTTCGTCAGCGGTGCGCTCGGCCTCGGCTTCCTCAGCCTTCCTGCGCATCCATTCTTCTTTTTCAGCGTCCAGCTCTGCGGCACGACGCTTAAGCTCAGCCTCCGCTTCCGGATCATCAACGCTCGCATCCCACAGGCTGCGGCCGCTCCAACGAGCCCGCCGCTTCGCTTCTGGATGCTCGTCAAGCTCTGCCGGATCCGCAGGCTCACCGAGCCCTGCAGGTTCCCCCGGCCCTGTGGGTTCGGTGATTTCGACAGGTTCGACAGGGTGCTCTGCATCGGCGAATTCAAAGTCACTCGGAGGTGGCGACGCTACTTCGTCGAAGCGATCTGCCAATGGGTGCCCGTCCAAGTCGAAGCCGGCCCCGCGCAGGAGCTCTCGATAGGTTGGAGCACCTCCACATTCGTTTTTCTCTTCCTCACCCGCAGGGACAGCGGAAGAGGCGGCTTCTTCGGGCCTATTCTGCTTGTCACGCTTGCGGTCGGGAGTGAGGGTCATGATCTCGGAATCCGTTCGTCAACTGCTCTGTTGTCCGCCTGGCTCAAAGTCTACGCTCACCACAGACCCCAAGTCTATAGTTTTGTTCGATTATTTGGTTCCACGAGTAGAATTCTCCGACTACGTTCTATATTTGATCCTCTTCGAATGCGGAATCGGGCCAAGTAAGAGCACTCGCTGCCCATCGCTTCAGCGGGAGGGACGACCAGCCGACAGCCTCGGCAATGCGCTGTCTTGAACTGAGCAAGCCTCCGCAAGCCCGAACCGGCGGCGTGAAGCAGAGCGAACCGGCGGCGCGAAGCAGAGCGAGGAGGCAACGTGAAACAGAGCGAACCGGCGGCGCGACACGGCATAAGCACAAACCCAACCGAAGGTCCTCATGGCGCCATATTTTGCCGTTCGGAAAATCTGCTTGCGTATCGGGCGCCTGCTGGGTGAAACTGCAGAAGTCCCCGTTTCCTCACCCCACAAGCCAAGGAACGCTATGTCAGAATCACACGTCACACCGCAATACCAGTCCCACCCCAGAACACCGAACCAAGCCCGCCCCGCACAGCAGAGCCAGCAGAACCAACAAAGCCTGCAAAGTCAGCAGACGCTCACTGCCGAGGTGGCCATCATCGGTGGAGGCGCCGGTGGCCTGGCTGCTTCGATCGCGTTGGCCCGTTCGCTGCGCAGCGTCATCGTCATCGATGCCGGCTCCCCTCGCAATGCACCGAGCGCTCACGCTCACAACGTCCTCGGCCACGAGGGCATCAACCCACTTGAGCTCGTGGCCAAGGGCCGTCGGGAAGCCGAAGC
Organism: Brevibacterium sp. 239c; assembly: GCF_900169365.1. Taxonomy (GTDB): domain Bacteria; phylum Actinomycetota; class Actinomycetes; order Actinomycetales; family Brevibacteriaceae; genus Brevibacterium. Next base: position 98,068 of record NZ_FXZH01000015.1, on the reverse strand, counting down.
ATATGGAGTCCAGTTCGTCGACGGCTCGGTCATCAGCGCCCAGAATGTTACGCAGGCACCAGAAAAGCTCAACTTCGCCCTCGAGACATCGTTGGGAGCCACCATCGAGGCGAAGCGAGTCGTCATCGCGACCGGCCTTACCGACGTACTCCCTGACATCCCTGGGCTGGCAGATGGGTGGGGCGAGACCGTCCTCCACTGCCCCTACTGCCACGGCTACGAGGTTCGCGGACAAAACATCGGCATCATCGGCACGACTGCGATGTCCTATCACCAAGCGATGATGTTCTCCCAGCTCAGCGACCACGTCACCTTCCTGCGCCACAAGGCTCCGGCACCGGACGAAGCGCAGGCGAAAATGCTCGACTCGCTCGGCATCTCCTATATCGATGCCGCGGTCGAAGCAGTGGAACGCACAGAAGCCGGAACCGAAGTCACGCTCGTCACCAGCCCTGAGGCCGGATCCGGCACCAACCCTGACGCCGCCCCCGGCCTCTCAGACACAACCTTTGATGCTTTGGCCGTGGGACCCTATTTCCGCGCGAACGGCGAAATCTTCGAGCAGCTCGGCGGCACCGTCGTCGACCATCCGACCGGGATGGGTTCGTCAATCCCCGCCGAGGCGAACGGTGCGACCGAGGTTCCCGGTGTCTGGGCGGTGGGAAACAGCGCGGACATCTCGGCCATGGTGGTGGCGAGCGCAGCCAGCGGTGTCATGGTAGGTGCGCAGATCAACGCCGAACTCATTATGAGCTCGGTGTCGTAGCCGGCATGCCACGCCGCTGACCGCAGCTCAGCGGCTCAGCGCACACTCAACGACGAAGACATCAGTTCAGCGGCCGGCCTTCACACAGAGCACAGGACTGACGGCTTCCAGGATGACTCTCTGAATCGTCGACCCCAGGAGGAACTTCCCAACCGGGGTCCGCTTCCGGGTTCCGAGCACGATCAGCTCAGCATCCACCTCGGCGGCGGCATCGAGAATCTGCTCAGCGGGGTCGTACTCGCTGCCACGCGTGAGCACCCGCCCGTGCACGCCCGAACGCGAGAGGTAGTCCTGGACCGACTTGATCTCGCCCTCGCCGAGGCGGTAGGAATCGCTGCGCTCGGATGATCGGGATGCGTTGACGACGACGAGATTCTGGCCGTCCTTCTTCGCCTCTGCGATCCCCTTGTCGAGGGCCGCGTGACCCGCTGGATTGTTGACATAGCCCACGACGATGGTCATTTTTCACCTTCACTTGTTGAACGGATTGAACGAATTGAACGTGCTGAACGGATTGAATATGTCGAGCAGAAGCCGGAAACTCCCACCGCCCCCGCAGCCATCACGAGAGTTCTTCGGGGTTGCGGAACTTGGTGCTCGCGCCCTTGATCGAACGGTTCCAGAACCAGGTGACCGCCCAGAGGACGACGCCGATTCCGATCAGCGCCACTGCGATCTGATACTGGATGAGGTCGTCGAGACGAGCCCACGGCCCGACGAGGAACGCGCAGGTGAAGAGACCGATCCAGGGCAGGTAGGTCGGGGCCTTGAAGTGCTTGTGCTCGACCGTCTTCTTCCGCAGGACCAACACAGCAACGTTGACGACGGCGAACACTCCCAACAGCAGCAGCGAGGTCGTGCCGCCCAGGGACGCGGTCACCGTTTCCGGCAGCAGCGTGGTCACCGCGAAGATGAGGCAGAAGGCGATGATAGTTGTGAAGAGGATCGACACCCAGGGTGAGCGGCGTCCGCGCAGGACCTTCGCGAATACGGGCGGGAGCACGTTCTGCTTGGACATTCCGTACAGCAGGCGGCTGGCCATGAGCATGTTGATGAGCGCGGAGTTCGCGACTGCGAACATCGTCATGAAGGGAAATATCAGGTCGATCGGAAGCCCCGGAGCACCGGCCCTGACGACCTCCAACAGCGGCGTCTCACTCTCGGAGAGTTTTCCGATCGGCACCGCAGCGACTGCCACCAGTGAGACGAGCACGTAGATGACACCGGTGATCGACAGACCGGTGAGCATGATCTTGGGGAAGTCTCTCGGGTCTTTGGTCTCCTCGACCATGTTCACCGAGTCCTCGAAGCCGACCATGGAGAAGAAGGCCAGCGAGGTGGCACCGGTGATCGCGAGGAAGACACCCTTGTCGTCTGCGGTTTCGAAGATCAGCACACGAGAGAAGTCGGCACTGCCCGATCCCAAAGCGAAGAAGCCGACCAGAATGACAAGCAGCAGGCCGCTGAGTTCGATCACCGTCAGCACGACGTTGAACCACACGCTCTCCCCCACACCGCGGAGGTTGATCGCGGCGATGACGGCCAGGAAGCCGATCGCAATCCACATGACCCCCGTGCCCGACATGTCCCATCCGAACCCGGCCACCATGTTGGCGGCGAAGACGTTGGATGCTGTCGACGCCGAGGTGATCCCTGAGCTGAGGACGGCAAAGGCGACGAGGAACGTCACGAAGTGGATCCCGAACGCCTTGTGCGTGTACAGCGCGGCACCGGCCGCAGACGGGTACTTGGTGACGAGCTCCATATAGGAGAACGCCGTGATCAGCGCAACGGCGAAGGCCAGGATGACTGGAGCCCAGCCGGCACCGCCGACCTGCCCGGCGACCTTGCCCGTCAGCGCATAGACACCCGTCCCCAGGATGTCTCCGACGATGAAGAGAAGGAGCAGCTTGGGTCCCATGACCCGTTTCAAGGTCTCCGGCTGCTGCTCGGCCCCCGGCCCCGACTTAATGGTGTTCTCGCTGTGACTCACGATGGTTCCTCCGTGTTCGCCCGTGATCGCAGCCGTGCGATCACTGGTGTTTGCTGCGGACTACGTCGAGGAAGGCCGTCAGGAGCGCCTTCGCGTCCCGCTGACTGTCCTCACCGCGTTCCTCTGCCTGTTCCAGCAGGGTCTCTTTATTAAAACCTAGTTCCTGCAATTTGTCCGCGTCCCAGTTGCGAATATTCTGCCCTGTCGACTCGGGGTGGAACTGTGTGCCCCACGCGTTGCCGATTCTAAATGCTTGGAACCGACAAGCTGTACTTGTTGCCAACAGAGTCGCCTCGGGCGGCAGATCGACGATCCGATCGACATGACTTTCGACGAAGGCAGCGCGATTCCCGATCGCGGAGAACACAGGATCCTGTGCCGCGTCCTCGGTCATATCGATCCAGGTGTACCCCTTCTCCGGCGCACCGGTCCGGGCCCGCACGTCCCCGCCGATGACATGAGCGATGAGCTGTCCGCCCAGGCAGATGCCGAACTGCGGCAGATCCGTCTCCAGAGCATGGCGCGAGAGCCGCGCCTCGGCCTCGAGCCACGGTGCCCGGTCGGTCTCATCGGGCATATACCCGCCACCGAGCATGATCAGCCCATCGTAATCACTCAGCGCACTCGGTTCCGGCAGACGGGAGACGCCGCCGATGCGCAGGTCGAACTCGATGTTCTCGGAGATCATCCAATGTGTGAGCAGCCCCGGCTGGGATTCGATGTGGTTGACGATGATGAGGAGCCGAGTCATGACGACCGCCCCGCCGAGGTTGCCGTGCGTTCCGTACCCGCCGAGGTCCCCAGGAAGCGTGTGTACGCATCCTCGTGTGCTTCGAGGACGCGCATCGCATTGTCGAAGCCGAGCTTGCGCAGGTCTGATTCCGACCAGCCGCGACCGGCCAACTCCTCAAACAGCGCAGGATACTGCCCGGCATCGCCGAGGCCGCTCGGCAGCTCATCGACACCGCAGATGTCGCCGCCCAATCCGATGTGGTCGATTCCGATCCGTTCGCGTACGTAATCGCAGTGGTCGGCCACATCGGCCACAGTCACCTCGGGGGCGGTGCCGTTCTCCCCTGCTTCCACCCATTCGCGGCGCGCGTTGGAGACGAAGGAGGGGACGAAGGTCATCATCGCCACTCCCCCGTTGCCGGGCACCCGGTCGAGGACGTCGTCGGGGATGTTGCGCGCATGCGGGTTGAGTCCGTGGGCGCAGGAGTGGCTGAAGATCACGGGCAGGGTAGAGATGTCCAGGGACTGGTGCATGACGCTGGGCGCGACGTGGGAGAGATCGACGATCATGCCGATCCGGTTCATCTCCGCCACGACCTCGCAGCCGAATTCGCTCAAGCCCCCATGCTGCGGCTCGTCCGTGGCCGAGTCCGCCCAGGAATGGGTCGTCGACCACGTCAGGGTCATATACCGGGACCCGGCGCGCGCATAGGAGCGCAGCACAGCCAGCGATTCGTCGATCTGCTGCCCGCCTTCCACACCCATAAGCGAAGCGACCTTTCCGGCGTCTCGCGCGGCGACCACCTCGGCGGCGGTGCGGGCGAACTGGAGCCGTTCGGGATAGCTCGTGACGACACGCTGCACGGCGTCGATCTGTTCCCAGGTGGCCTTGATCGCATCAGCGCCGGTGATCGAGGAATGGACGTAGACCGACCAGTACTGTGCGGCGACGCTGCCCTCCCGCAGCTGATCCATCGTGGTGAACGGCGAGACCTTGGGATCGTTGAGTCCCTCAACGCTGTAGTCACGCTCCTCACGCAGATACCAGGCGAGGTCGTTGTGTCCGTCGAAGACGTCGTATGTCATGAGTGTGCTCCTTCAGTTCGGATGGTCATCGGCAAGTTCGGATGGTCATCGGTAAGCTCGGGTGGTCATCGGTGGGTTGAGTGGAAGTCTCTGCGGTCTCAGGCGCCGAATCAAGCTCATCATCCGATGCCCGACATCAGCTGCGCCGACCACAGTCCGAGGAAGGTTCCAGAGAACGTTCCGATGAGCGCGAAGAGCACGCCCACCGGCACCAGCTGACGATTGAATGCGCCCGCGACCACCGGCGCCGAGGCGATTCCCCCGATGTTCGCGGTGCTGGCCACGGCGATGCTGAACAGTTCGGTCTTCGTCAGCTTCGCATAGACGAGCATGATGACGATGTGGACGAGGAGCACGATCACACCGGCGACCAGATAGATCGGTGCTTCGGCCAGCGAAGTGAAGTCGGATCCGGAGGCGATGATGCCGATGATGAGGTAGAGCATAATGGTCGCGAGCTGACTCGAACCCGCGGCCCGCCCCCACCGAGTCGACCCGATGATGAGGCCCAGGATACTCACGATGAGGATCGTCCAGGCCGAGGCGTTGATCACCGTACCCACTTCCGGCAGCAACTCGCCCGCCTTGGCGGCCAGGGCAGAGACGAGGAGGGCGAAGCCCAGCAGACCGATGATCGAGGACAGGGTCATCGGCTTCTCCTCCTCGTCGGTGACCCGATCGGCGAAGTCGAACTTCGAGGTATCTGCCTTCGTCCATCTGTTGAACTTATCGGAGACCGCGACCGAAGAGAAGATGAGGAGCAGCCAGAAGGAGTAGAGGACTGTGTCGACGATGAGCACGTAGCCGAAGATGGCCTCCGGCGCCTCCAAGATGTTCTGAACAGCGACCATGTTCGCTGAACCGCCGGTCCATGACGCGTTGAGCGCGCCGAGGGCCTTCCAGGATTCGGGAGCCAGTGCCGAATGCACGATCAGGTAGGCGACGATGAAGCCGATCATGATGCTGGCGGCCGTGACTACGAAGGTCAGCAGCAGCTTCGGTCCGAGGCGGATGATCTGCCGTACATCGCATTTGAACAGCAGGAGCAGGATCATCGCCGGCAGCAACGCGTCCTGCAGCCCGTCACCGACGCCGTCGATCGCGTCGTGGTCGAACAAGCCGACCGTGTTGAGCAGGGCCGCCACGATGTAGAGGAAGACGAACCCGGGGACATATTTGAATACTTTGAATTTCCCGCTGCGGTCGGCGACGACGAGAACCGCCGAAATCGCCAGCAGCAGGCTGATGAATAGAAAACCGTCCGTGATCACAAACGACACTCCTTCAGGTGGATTGGACCGCGCCGCGACGCCCCCGGTTCAGTCCACGAGGTGCAGGCACAGTGTGCGGTGAAGCCATGTGCGGTTGTCGATTGGATCCGGTCCGGTGGGGACCCAGGCAATCTTGGTGGTCGAGGACTCGTCTCAGCTAGAGGTTGGGAGCTCCTGGTACTTCTTCGCTGCGTTGTTCACAGCGACGATGAGCGCCTTCTGGGAGGACCCGTGGTATCTGGCTGTGATCGAATCCGTGAGTCGACCGGTGTCCCTGATGTCTGCGTCGATGAACAGGCTCCTGATGAACTTCCTTGTCAGGGCCAACGTCGCCGAGCAGTCGACATCGAGGACTCGATGTGTCTCCGCCTCGATCTCGAAGGCGATGTAGAACAACCCGTACTGTGCCATGATCGGGTTGTTCGACGGCGCCTTCGCTTCGCCGGTGAGGTAGATCGAGGAGGTCATAGGACATCAACGATACTCGAGGAAGAGCGTGTGACAGTCCACATTCTCGAGTCGTTCGATATCCGGTCTTCTCAGAGGAAGCGGTGGATGGCGTCGCCGGCTTCGCGCATGATCGGCATGACGTCGACGACCCGGTCCGTGTCCTTCTCCCAGTTTGCGAACACGGCGTAGGCGACGCGACGGGTCGGGGTCATCGCGATCCCGGAGTCGGCGCGAATCGTCCCGTTCGTGCCGGTCTTGTTCCATACCCACACGTCACGCTGGTAGTTGTAGTGGGCCAGCGGGTCGAGGTCGAACGCCGAGGCGACCATCGAGGTGTCCGCGCCGGCTCCCAACCAACGGCGGAAGATCTCGTTCGTCGACTCGTCCCAGAACTCGTCTTTCGCATGCCGGGCCATGAGGTTGCTGAACTCGGTCGCGGTGCCCGTCGACAGGGCGCGCGGTGCCTTGGCCGGACGAGGCCAACGGAGGAAGTCGTGGAGTCCGGAACTGCGATACCCCAGGTCTTCGACCTGGCGGGCGACGTTCTCGAGGCCGATGCGACGGATGAGCACATTGGTCGCGAAGTTGTCGCTGAAGGCTCCGACGAGCACGGCCACGTCGTAGACGCTCAGATCATCCTGCTCCATGAGGTACCAGATGCCGGATTCGTCGACCCGTTCCGAGGGCCGCCGTGACAGGCGCTCGGACAGGTTGAGGCTGCCGTTGACGTGCATCTGCAGGGCCGTGTGCAGGAGGAACACCTTGCCCATGCTGGCGGTGTCGAGCTCGTCGTTCTCGTTGTGGGCGAAGACGCGTTCGCCGCTGTCGATATCGAAGGCCAGGGCGCTGAAGCGCACTCCCGGCAGGCGGTCGAAGTCCACGTCACCCATGTTCACGTCTTCAGTCATTTCGTTCGCATCCTCAATCATCGCGTGTATTCCTCATCTCCATCGAAGTCCCGGAAGCCTTGGAGGCCTTGGAGGCCTTGGAAGTCCTCCAGCATCACAGTCCCCTCACGCTCCGTCCACCCACATTCGCGGTCTGCCCTGGGCCGGAGCCTCGAGCGTGACGGCGACTCCCAGCGGTGTGCTCGGCGCGTCGGGGTCATGCCCGAAGCCCATCTCGCTGACGATCGGAATGCCCGCCTCGCCGAGGTAGTCCATGATCAATGCCTCGACCTCGGCTATCTCCGCGCAGTCCTGCCAGGAGCCCAGCACCACCGCGTCTGCCGAGTCGAACCAGCCGCCGCGGACCAGCTGCACGAGCAGATTGTCGAGACGGTAGAGCTCCTCGTCGACGTCCTCGAGCAGAAGGATCGAAGGTCCGCTGCGCTCACGCAGCTCACGCACCCCGGCCAGCTCCGGGCTTCCCATCCCGGCCGCGACCAGACTGAGGTTTCCCCCGCCGAGGCGGCCCTTCGCAGTCCCCGGAACCAACGTCCGCGCCCGGCTGAGCGGGCGAGAATACGCCGCACCGTCCTCCGCGGCCAACCCGAGTTCACCGTCTCCCTCCGGGAACCCGGGTTCGCGGTCGTCTGCCGGGAACCCGAGTTCACGGCCGCCCCAGGGTTCGAACAGCCAGGTGGCCACCTCGGCGGGGACGACTGTGGAGTTCTTGAACGGATCGTTGCCGACCATCGGGCAGAACAGCGTCGCCACCGACAGGTGGTGGTCCCAGGCCTGGTGCAGGGCGGTGATGTCCGAGGACCCGGTGAGCAGCTTGGGCCGCCCATCCGGCCGCAGTGCGTGCTCGCGCATGAGATCGAAGTCGATGCCGTCCAGGAGGCGTATCGCCCCGAAACCGCCCCGCAGTGCGATGACCGCAGCGGCGTCCGGATCACACCAGGCATCGATGAGGTCGGCTCGGCGCTGTTCGTCGGTTCCTGCCAGGTATTTCACGCGCGGGTGGCGAGCGCGAATGTTGTCGCCGACGACGACACGCAGCCCCCAGGATTCGAGCTGCGCAATCGCGCGCAGCAGGGATTCCTCATCGGTCGGGCCCGAGGGAGCGATGAGACGGACGCTGTCGCCGGCCTGCAGCGGCACCGTGTCAAGGTACGGACTGACGCCTGCGAGCGCAGTCGCAGCGCCCGAGGTGATTGTGGTGGAGCTATTCATGCGTGACCAGACTCTGACTTCCCAATCGGGGAACTGCGGCGAGGAGTTCCTGCGTGTATGTGTGCTGCGGGTTCGCCAGCACGGTGTCGACGTCACCGTATTCGACGATCTCGCCCTGCTTCATCACGGCCACGGTGTCGGCGATGTTCCACGCCAGTCCGAGGTCGTGGGTGATGATGAGGGCGCTCATGCCCAGGTTCTTCTTCAGCGCCAGGAACAGGGAAAGGATCTCCCCTCGCACCGAGGCGTCGAGGGAGGCGACCGGTTCATCGGCGATGAGCACCTGTGGGTCCAGAGCAAGTGCCCCGGCGATGACGACGCGTTGCCGCTGTCCGCCGGAGAGTTCCTGCGGGATCGATTCGAGATAGTCTGCGGCCGGTGTCAGCTCGGCCGCCTCGAGCGCCCCGATGACCCGATGGTATTCGTTGTCGGTCAGCTTCTGCACGCGCAGTCCCTCAACCACCGCTTCGTAGACGCTGCGCTTCGGATTGAGTGAACCAGAGGGGTCCTGGAGGATCATCTGCACCTGGCGACGGAATGTGCGCAGGGCCTTCGCCTTCTTCGGCAGCGCCTTGCCCGCGAACTCCATCTGCGAGCCCGGATCCACCTCCTGCAGGCCAAGCAGTGATCTGGCCAGGGTCGTCTTCCCCGACCCTGACTGGCCGACGACGGCGAGGATCTCTGCCTTGTGCAGCGCCAGATTCACGTCGCGCACGGCCCGTTCCCTGCCCTGCCTGGTGTCGAAGGAGACGTTGAGGTTCTTGGCCTCGAGGACCACCTCATCGGTCATCGTGTACGGCTGGGCCCGGCGCACCTCGGCGGGCTTGAGGGTGCGCGGATTCATCCGCGATTCGGCGTCACCGATCTGTGGGAACGCACCCGCCAGCTGCTTCGTGTAGTCCTCTTCCGGGTCCAGGCAGACTCGGTCGCTGGGACCGTATTCGACGAGCCGGCCGTGGCGCATGATCGCGAGGTTCTCACACACCGCGGAGAGCACGGCGAGGTCGTGACTGATCATGAGCAGGGAGATTCCGCGTTCGGCCACGAGCTTCGCCAGGCCCACGAGAATCTGCTTCTGCACAATGACGTCGAGGGCGGTGGTCGGTTCGTCGGCGACGATGATGTCGGGTTCGCAGGCCAGGGCCATGGCGATCATGATCCGCTGCTTCTGCCCACCGGAGAACTCATGCGGATAGGCCACTGCCTTGCTCTTATCGAGATCGACCTCGTCGAGGAGTTCGAACATCCGATCCCGTCGCTTGGCGGGTGTGGTCCAGGTGCCCTTCGCATGATGTTCGAGGGCCTCGATGATCTGCCCGCCGACCTCACGGACCGGGTTGAGCGAGTGCAGGGCGCCTTGGAAGACGATCGAGGCCTGCGCCCAGCGCACCGCTCGGATCTCACCGAAGCTGAGGTCCTGAACGTCTTTCCCGCCGAGGCTGACCTGCCCGTCGATCTTCGCGGACTTGGGCAGCAGACGCAGCACCGACATGATCAGTGTGGACTTGCCCGAACCGGACTCCCCGGCAATGCCGAGAGTGGCTCCGGTGGGCAGGTCGAGGCTGATGTCGCTGACTGCGGGGACGTCGCCCCGGGCCGAGGCCGAGCGGTAGGTGATAGAGACCTTATCGAATCTGAGGTCGGTCATCAGCGACTCCTCAGGGCTGGGTTGATGATGGCTTCGAATGCGCGTCCGACCATAGTGAAGGCGAGCACCACGAGCAGGATCGCGATGCCGGGGGTGAGCACATACCACCAGTAGCCGGAGGTCGCAGCGGAGATGTCCATCGAGTTCTTCAGAATCGTGCCCCACGACTCCTTGCTCGTATCCCCCAGCCCTAAGAAGGACAGGGTGGATTCGGCGATGATCGCACTGCCGACGGTCAGCGTCGTGTTCGCCAGCACCAGCGGCATCACCGCGGGCAGCATGTGCTTGAACAGAATGTGACGATGTCCGGCGCCGAGGATGCGCGCCCTTTCGATGTAGAGCCGGGACTCCACGCTCAAGGTCTGGGACCGCACGATGCGCGCAGTCGACGCCCACGAGGTGATTCCGATCGCGACGACGATCGTGAAGACGCCGCGTTCGAGGACGGAGGAGAGGACGATCGCCAGCAGCAGTGAGGGCAGGACGATGAAGAAGTCGATGATACGCATGACCACTGCGCCGAAGAGACCAGAGAAGTGGCCCGCTGCCAGCCCCATGACGGTGCCGATGACCATCGACATGACGGTCGCTGCGACGCCGACGAGGATGGATACGCGGGCTCCCCAGAGGATCCGGATCCAGAGTTCGCGGCCCAGGTTATCGGTACCCAACGGGTGGTCGAGGCTCGGCGGGGCGTAGCGGGGCACATCGAGCTGCTTCGTCACATCGAGCATGGAGGCGGGAGCGATGAGTGGGGCGAAGATCGCGATCAGGATGAAGAAGATGAGGAGGATCGCCCCGACCATCGCGGGAATGTCGGAGCGGAACAAGGACCAGTTCTTCTTGACGTTGTTCAGCCGGCGTTCGCGGACGAGTTTCGTCCCGTCGATGACGGAGGCGTTCACCTCGGCAGCGTTCACCTCGGCAGCGTTCGACTCGGAGGCACTTCCTGACGGAGTCGTCGGTAAGGAATTGCTCATCAGGCCCTCCTGACTCGTGGATCGAGGAACCGGTAGACGATGTCTGCCGCCAGGTTCATGAGAATGATGATGGCCGAGAACACGACGAAGGTGCCCTGCAGCAGCGGCAGGTCGGGCCCGCTGATCGCTTCGAATGTGAGCTTACCCAGGCCCGGCCAGGAGAACACGGCTTCGACGGTGACGGCACCGGCGATGAGCCCGCCGATGTGCATGAACACGACGGTGACCGTAGGCAGCAGAGCGTTGGGCACTGCGTGGTTCTTGCGCACTTCGTCCTCGGTCAGGCCCTTGGCGCGTGCTGTGGTCAGGTAGTCCTCGCTCATCTCTTCGATGAGCGAGGCGCGCATGACCATGAGGAACTGCGCGTAGACGACTGCCACCATGGTGATGACGGGCAGGATCAGATGCTTGACGACGTCGATGATGCCGGCGAAGGACCATGGGTCGAGTCCGGGCGTGATCATCCCGCCTGTGGGCAGCCATTGCAGGGTGCCGCCGAAGATCATGAGCAGGATGAGGCCCAGCCAGAAGGTGGGCACCGACCAGAACACGAGCGAGGTCGACGAGGCGATTTTGTCGAAGAGCGAGTTGCGGCGCCAGGCCGAGAGCTGACCCAGCCACAGGCCCAGGCCGATCGCGAGGACCGCGGCCGTGGCTGTGAGCAGAAGTGTCGGTCCCATATATTCGACGATGAGCGAGGCAACCGGTTTGCGGTAGACGTAGCTTTCGCCGAAGTCGCCGGTGAAGATGCCGACCAGGTAGTCCCAGAATTGGACGATCACCGGTTTGTCCAGGCCGTACTGACTGCGCAGCTCGGCGATCTGTGCCGGGCTCATGGGCCGTTCCTTGGCGATCTTGAGCACGGGGTCACCGGGCAGCATGCGGAATGCGAAGAAGCCGAGGACGATGACGAGGATCATCGAGGTCAGGGCACCGCCGAGTTTGCGCAGCAGGTAGCCCAGGAACGACCCGCCCTTCGGCGGTTCGTCCATGTCGCGAGCGACTTGGACGCCTGTGCCACCAGGGTCAGGACCACCCGGCGGGGTGGGGAGGTCATGCGTCGGTGTTGTCACTGGGAAACTCCTGGTCTCGCAGGGGGAAGCGTGTGATGTCGGCGAGCGCCGTGGTTACGACGCTCGCCGACGATGGTTCGCAGGTGGGGACTATTCGCGATCGTCGGACTTCTTGCGACGGCTGATCAGGAAGCCGCCTCCGCCGATGACCACGATGGCTGCCGCGGCGATGGAGATCCAGCCGCCGGCCCCCATGCCGCCGCCCTCACCGGACGTGTCGTCCGCGCTGGCGGGTTCCACCGAGGTGTATCCCCAGTAGCCGACCTGGTTGGCGATGATGCCGCCGTCGGTGGGCTGCTTGGTGAAACCGGTGAACCGGTCCGAGCGGTAGGCCTCGAGCTGATTCGGGTACCACAGCGTCACCGAGGGTGTGTCCTCGTAATGCTGGGCCAGAGCCTTGTGCACGAGGTCGACTCGCTTCTTCTCATCAAGCTCGGTGTGCTGGGCCTTGTAGAGCTTGTCGAAGGCCTTGCTGCAGTACCCGTCCTGGCTTGTCCCGCCGTTGCCGTCGGCGTCGGGGCGCTGGCCACAGGTGTTGAGGCCGAGTTGGTAATCGGGGTCCGGGTTGATCGACTATCCCGAGAAGTACATGTCGTAGTCGCCCTTGGTAGTGCGCTCCGACACGGTGTCAACATCGCTGGCTTCGTTCTTGAGCTTGATGCCGATGTCCTTCATCCACGGTTCGAGGAATTTCGCCGTGTTCTGTTCGACAGTGGCATCTGAGTCGGTGAGGAAACGCAGCTCGAGCTTCTTGCCGTCCTTCTTGCGGATGCCGTCGGAGCCTTCCTTCCAGCCAGCGTCGTCGAGCAGCTTCTTCGCCTTCTCAACGTCGAATCCGGAAACCACCGGATTGTCAGCGGGCAGTGCCCACTTCTCGTAGACCGAGGGGATGAAGCTTGTGGCCGGCTGAGCGTAGTCCTGCATGACCTGTTTGCGCAGAGTGTCAACGTCGATTCCGGCACGGATGGCCTGGCGGACCTTCTTGTCCTTCAGCGCCTTGTTGCCGGTTCCGAACTCGTTGTTCTTCGCATCTGCGACGCCCGGGTTGATGGAGATTCCCTGGAACCGGCGACCGTTGCCGACATTGGTCTCGACGTTGTCGGCGCCTTCGACGGCTTTGAACTGCTCAGGGGTCAGTCCGGTGATGAAGTCGACTTCGCCGGAGCGGATGGCCTGCACCTGAGCATCGGAGTTCGTGTAGTAGCGGTACTGGATCTCATCGATCTTGGGCTCACCGCGCCAGAAGTTCGGGTTGGCCTTGAGCGTGACGGACTTGTTCGCCTCGTAGCTCTCCAGCTGGAACGGTCCCGAGCCCACGGACTTCTTGTCGTTCTTGAACTTGCCGGGCTTGTCGACCTTCGACCAGATGTGTTCCGGCACGACCGGAATCTCCTGGCCGGGGTTGTTCGACTGCGGCTTCTTCAGTGTGATGACCACAGTCTGATCGTCTGGGGTCTCGACCTTGTCGAAGTTCTCGACGAGGCCCCCGTTGGCCACCGCCAGTTCGTCCTTCTTCATCATCTGGTTGTAGGTCCAGGCGACGTCCTTGGCCGTGAGCGGTTCTCCGTCGGACCACTTCATGTCGGGACGCATCTTGTACGTCCAGACCTTGCCCTTGGAGTCGGTGTCCCATTCGGTGGCGAGTCCCTCGGTGACCTGAGCGTCTTCGGCACTGTTGTTCACGAGATTCTCGTACATGTACCGGAACGTGTTCGTCGGCAGCAGGTAGAAGGAGGTGAACGGGTTGAACGAATCGATGAAGCCATCTGTCGCGATCCGCAGAACCTTGGCGCCATCAGCAGCGTCAGTGGCTTCCGTGGTCTCTGCTTGGGCAGGGGATGTGGCAAGAGAGCCGACCAGCGCCATTGCCGCGAGGCCGGCAAGGCCTGTTACCAGCCGCTTGCGCAGCTTGTATTGAGCGAACATCATTGTCCTTTGTCTCGATCTGGAGATTCAGTTATCGGTCGTTGCAGGTGAGAGACTGCTCACACTTCATCTTAAGTTCTCGGGAACTCAATTCGGAGCAAGCGCGCCCTGTCGTTTCGCGCCATTCTCACCCGCTTTCGGCACTTCGGTGATCAACGGCTGAAGCCGGGTCTCCCCTGCCTGGGCGAGGACCTCGGCGAGGCTCTGGCCGCGCCGGATGAGCGAGAATTCAACGCCTTGTTCACTGCCCCCGTCGCTGTCCCTCTCGCCGAGGTGGCTGTGGACGTCCCCGTCGCCCGTGCTTGCGCCCACCCGGTACCCGAATACCGGCACCTGCGGCAGCAGGTTGTAGGAGAACGGGTTGGAGAAGTAGTAGGCACCGGTGTCGGGCACGGCCACGATGTCACCGGCGTCGAGGCGCGGCAGCATGCGCTCGCGGGCCAGCAGGTCACCGGCAAAGCAGGCGGGGCCTGCGACATCGGTGGGGACCGCCTCGGCGGATTTGGGATTGCCGTCCGGGGTGAAGGGGAGGACACGCAGCGGCCAGTCGGCGGGGGCATAGGCCGTGCGGGTGGCGACCTGGACGCCGGCGTGGGTCATCGCGATGTGCCGGCCACCAGTGGTCTTCGCGTATTCGACGTGAGTGAGGATGGTGCCGGCCTTGGCCAGCAGTGCACGCCCGAATTCGGTGATGATGTCGAAGTCGAACAGGTCCGGAACCTGCTCCTCGAGCACGGCTCGGTATTCGGCGAATGTCGGCGTGATGTCCTCGCCGGCGAAGTTCACGGGCAACCCCCCGCCGATGTCGATGCGGGTGATCTGACGCTCCCGTCCGTGGACCTGGGCGGCGCGAGCGTTGACCTCCTTCGCCAACTCGACGACGACGTCGATGCCTGCCGCCGCCTGGTCGAGGCCGATGCCCTGAGAGCCCGAGTGGACGTGGATCTGGGTGAGCCAGGGACGTGCCAGGTAGGCCTCGATGAGTGCTTCGCGGGCGCCCGGGTCGGCCAGTCCGATGCCGAACTTCGAGGTCTGTGTGGCGGTGGACAGGGCACCGATTGTGCCCGTGCCCGACTGCGGATTGATCCGGACCCCTACCCTCGCCAAGGTGGCGACGGAGTCGGACGCCGGTGCCGAGGTGGCCTGCCCATCGAAGATCGCGTCGAGTCGCTCGAGTTCTTCGAAATTGTCGATGTTCATCGACACACCGAGTGAGACGGCGCGCTTGAGCTCGGTCATCGTCTTCGCCGGGGAGTCGAAGACGATGGTCTCCGGCGTGAAGCCTGCGGCCAGTGCGAGTTCGAGTTCACCTGGACTGGCGACTTCACAGCCCGCACCCGCCTCCGCATAGAAACGCAGAAGGGGCTGGAGCGGCACGGCCTTGCAGGCCACCGCGTGGAGGATCTCGGACCGGGCGGCGAACACAGAGGACAGACGCTGGTATGCCGTTTCGATCTGGTCGAGGTCGATGAGCCCGATCACCGGAGTCGCATCGTCAAGCTGCGGGACGCGGCCTTCCGTGCTGTTCGCGATTGCCTTGATCGCTCGATTACGGATGACCTGAACCGATGGCCCCGACTGGTTGCTGTGCATGCTGTCCTTCGTTCGTGGTGTGCTGTCACCATAGAACGTGAGGACCAGGACGAACGGACAATAATCTGCCAAACTTCGGTGTTACCTCTTGTGAGAAGCGCACAGTGCTGGAAGCCTCTACATCGAATCAGCGTCGGAACTGCTCCGCGTCAGCCCTGCTCCCGGTCGAAGACGAGCACCGCGAGCTCCAGCCACAGCCGTCCGGCACGCTCTGCCGTCGACAGCCCTGTGATCTCCTCGATCCGGTTGAGACGATGCCGCAGGGAATTCGTGTGCACATGCAGACGACGGGATGCCTCGGCGGAATTGCCGACGGTCGCGAAGTACACACGCAGGGTCTCGAGCAGCTGCCCTTGATGCCTCGCATCGTGGGCGGCCAGCAGCCGCGCAGGCTCGGTGATGCGAGGCCCCACCGAGAGCAGGGCGTCGGCGGCTTCGAGCCCGACAAGTTCAGCGGCGACGTCCGCGGCTGTCGCCCCGCGCACCAGATCCGTCTCCGAGACAGAAGCAGAACCCTCGAGGGTGGAGTTGTCGCTCTTGGTCCCTGCAGCCAGCAGCGCGTCGACGACGTACACGGCTTCGGTCCATGACCGGTGCACATAGTCGAGGCGCTCAACCGAGGCGCCCACTCCGAAGTGAAGCGGCTCGGTCTGAGACAGGGACCGGCGCAGGGCCGAGACGACGTGCTCCTTGATCTCGACTGCCGTCATGCCAGCGCTCATGTGCACGAGTACGGCCAGGTGTCCGTCGGTTCCGACGTGTGCGAGAACGGCATCGGCGAAGGCGGCCCGCAGATGAAATCTCAGCACGGGCTCCTTCTCAGGTGCCATCTCGGCGAAGGCCAGGGTTGCATAATGCCCGGAGAAGGGCAGAGCGAGCAGGGTCGCGGCCGGCCCCAAGTCCGGTGATCCGCCGAGGATCGTGGCGAGGGCCTCCCGACGGATCCGCTTCTCGAATGGGGAGCGTCGCAGGGTCCGCAGCATCACGGGGATCGCCGCGCGGGCAGCGTCACGCAGGACCTCGCGCAGCGACGCGGGATCCACCGCATCCGGGTAGGCGGCCCAGATCGTACCGAGCAGCTCGCCCTCGCTGCGCAGCGCGATCACCGAACGGGCAGGAGTGGCCCCCGCGGCTGGCCTCTCGACGACATCGGTCGAACGGCGCACCACGTCGAGGAACCCGGACTCCTCAAGCTCGGCGATGCGCCACTCGGGGATTGCACCGGAAAGGATCGTCTCGCGTCGAATGTCATCGATCTCATCGCCGAGATTGGAGTGCGCAAGCACTCGTGAGGCCGGGTCTTCGATCGTGATCGACGCCCCCGTCAGCTCCGCGATGACCGCGGCCAGGGCGCTGAGATCATCGACGTCGGGCCAGGCCAGAGCACTGGAGGCACCTTCGTTGAGCTGCCGCAGGTGCACCAGCACCTCGGACCAGGTCACGCCCGTGGACCGTTCCAGCAGAATCGGCGAGGTTGTTGTGTCTGTCCGCTCGCCGAGGTGGATGTGAGTTCCAGGTGGCACGATGAGTGCCGCGGCTCCGTGCAATCGTGCGCGGATCGCGTTCAGTCCGGCCGCACCGTCCACGGCTTCGGTGACGAGGATGACGGCTCCTCCCAGACCGACTTCCGAGGTCCGAAGATCGAGGTCGAACTCGATCCGAGTCACCTCGACGTCGGTTTCGGCTTGAGTCAGGGGAAGCAGAAAGCCCGCAGTCTCACGCAACAGGCGGGAGACGCGCAGGGCATTCGTTTCACTCATATACCCACTGTAGTCAACAGTGCACCCGCACACGGCGTGACCCGAGCAGCTGTCGAATCTGTGACCCGACCATCTGCTGAATCTGCTCGGGCTTCAGACATTCCGCAGTTCGACGGGGATCGATCGCCACCACCAGCCGCTCGTCGGATCGTTTTCGCCGTGCCTGTTCAGGTACGTCTCCAGCTTCTGTCTCGTGTCATGGTTTCCGTACTGCACTTCGATGATCGCGCCTGAACACCGGCTGGTCGCAGATGCGTAGGAATCATCGAAGGTGGGAAAGTCTGCGACCGCGTCCTCGACGACGCTTTGGGCGGGGACCTCTTCACAGCCGGCGTGTGAGGGCACGTTGTCGTAGAGCACATCTTGTCCGAGGTCGGACCGGATGAAGAGGACTGCGCCGAAGACCAGCACAAGGCAACCGGCGCCTGCAGAGATGAGGCCCCACAGCACCGTTCGGTGTCTCCTGCTCGCCATCATCTTTGTCATTCCGGTACGTAGAATTTGTACTGGATGGCGCGGACGACGACCTGTGCCAGATTCTTCGCACCCAACTTGATGCGCAGGTTCCTGGCGTGGGACTTCACCGTGTAGATGGTGAGGACCTGTTGCTCCGCGATCTCCGCATAGTCCAGACCCTCACAGATCTGTGTGAGCAGGAGCTTCTCGCTCCGAGTCAGCTCGGGCACCGCGTCATGAACGTCCGTGGTGATATCACCGCTGATCATGATGTCCTCTGCCAAGGAACGCAGCAGGGCTGGGGACTCCCCCGCAGCTGCTGACCGGGCGACGCCGACGAGCTCGACATCGGTCGCGGACTTATTCACCGCCGCTATCGCCCCGGCCTCGAGTGCACGTGTGATGCCCGGCCCGGGCGAGACCGTAGTGAGCAGAACGATCCGAGCTTCTGGGTCGAGCGACCTGATCTCCTTGGTCGCATCGACTCCGCTCATCCCGGGATGCATGTTGACGTCCATGAGGACAAGGTCCGGACGATGACGGTCGAATGCTTCGACAGCGTCGTCACCGGAGTGCTGAGGTTCGAGAACTGAGAACCCGCCGTCATCGACGAGCGCTGCCGCCACTGCTCTCGTCGTCCACGAATCGTCGTCGACGATGAGCACGGTGATGAGCTCGTCTGCCGGTGAGTCGTCGACCTCCGGGACCCCCGATTCGCTCATGTTCTCTCGCTCGTCGCCGTCGATTGAGCACGGTGGGCGTTCGTTTCGCGAGGCGGTGTGGATGGCGACGCCGAGGTGAAATCGTCGCGCGCGCAGACCGCGTCGACCTCGTCGCCATCGGCCGAGGCGTTGAATCTCAGTGGCTGGGTGACTTCGACGACGACGCGCCCCTGATGATCGGACCCTGTCGTGCAGGTTCCGCCCAGTGCATGAGCGCGACGACTGAGAGAACGGGGCGAGTGTGACAGCAATGCCGCCGCCTCATTCTCGGTGCGGAAACGCAGAACGGCCGCCTCAGTGTCACCACGTTCCCCGGTCACGTCACGCTCAACTGAAACGGTCAGACTCGACTTGGTCTCAGGCAGGGCGTGCCTGATGACGTTCGTCGCCAGCTCGCGCATGATCGCGGTGAAGTGTGCTCCCAGAACCGGGGAGGCGTATCGGGGCAAGTTGCCGACGTTGAGCGTCAGCGCCACGCCTCCGGCTGCGCATCCGTTCTCAATGGCAGCGGCCAGCGCCTTCGCCTCTGCCTGCAGGCGGACCCTGGGGCGTCGATCATCTCCGTCGCTGAGTTGAGCGACGAGACGACGCAGACGCTTCGACGCTTCCGCGTTGACAAGGGAGAGCTCCGCGAGCTGCCGATTGGCGTCGAGATCCTGCGACCCCCTAGCCAGGGCTTTGATGATCGCGCCCTCTGTTGCGAGTGAATTCGAGATCGTGTCGTGCATGTCGCTGGTGAACCGTGCACGCAAGGAATCCACGGCCTGCTGGTGCTCCACGGCGGCGCGCTCCCGGCGACCGATCTCGCGTTGGATCCTCAGCTCGACGAAGCCTGCGGCCAAACCGAGCAGGGAATAGGTGAGCCAGCCGAATCCGAGATCGACGAATCCCTCAATCCCACCGTCGTAGGCTCCCAGCTCGGTGCAGGTGATGAGATAAATGACCAGCCCCGCTGTGCCGATGGCAGAACCGACCCATCGCCGGTGGCTGAGCAGCACTGCCGTGGCGAAGATGAGCGCCTCGGGGAACATGTTCTCCAGATCGGGATAGGCCACGACGAACACGAGACTCAGCCCGGTCGAGACGAACACCGTCGCCAAGGGGAGGAATGGGGAGATGATGATCAGAGCATAGGCGCAGATGAGAAGGGTCATGTAGCGGGGTTCAGCGATTTCGAATGACCCCGGAATCAGCACTGTCAGCCCCAAGATGAGGGCGAGAAGTCGGATCGGGAAGTCCACGAAGCGCGGCCCGCGGAGTAATTGCCACAATCGGGCGGTTCCGCTCCTGTTGCCGTCGTCTAACGCTGATGTCATGGAGCCTATTGTGCTATACCTGCAATCCTGCCGCCTTCGAAGAATCTCATACTTACGTGCGATGTCCTTTCACTGTGAACGCGATAGCGTTGTAAATGCACTCCCCACAACATGCCCCTCGTGAATGACCCGGACCATCCCCGATGGAGCTGGTGACATCACCATATTCCCCAGAGAACTGATGTCACCGGTCCATCCCCCGTGGAACTGGCCCTGTTCGGGCTATATAGACGCACAGCTCGTTGATGCCGATGAGGAAGACTCCGGAGCCGAGCAGAACGGCCCCTGGCACTGTTATGGCGGTGAACAGCAGGATGATTCCAGCAATGAAGAGCGGGTAGCTCAAGCCGGTGAGAAGCAAGGAACGGCGAGCCTCCTCGCGCACCTCACTCACCTCGCGTCTTGTGCTGATCGACTCCGATGTTTGTCCCTGTGGACAAGATTGCGCTCCTGACATTTTTGGTCCACATCCTTCTGCCTCAGAGATGGGCACCGAACTTTTTCGAGGCCACGACAGTTGAACGGCGGCGTATCGACCTCACAACAGGTCGACACGCCGCCATCACAACTCACAGACGTGACCCCGACAGGCGGGGCCATCCTCGCATCAGCCGACCGAAGCGGCGATTGCCTCGTCGATGACGTCGAAGGCGTCGTTCAGCAGTTCATCGGAGATCGTCAGCGGGGGCAGGAAGCGCAGGATATTGCCGAAGGTTCCCGTGGTGAGCACGAGGACCCCGTTCTTTGCACAGTGGTCGGCGATCTTCTTGACCAGGTCAGGGTTCGGGTCGATCGAGTCGTGCTGAACGAACTCGGCAGCGATCATGGCGCCGCGGCCGCGAACGTCGCCGACCTCCGGGTACTTGCCCTGCAGCTTGGTGAGACGATCGGTGACGATCTCACCGATGTGGGCTGCGTTGTCGACCAGACCGTCTTCCTCATAGGAGGCGATGGCGCCTAGTGCCGCCGCACAGGCAACTGGGTTGCCGCCGTAGGTACCGCCGAGGCGACCCGGTCCGACCGAGTCCATGATCTCTGCGCGACCGGTCACGGCCGAGAGAGGCAGACCGCCGGCGATGCCCTTGGCAGTGGTGATGAGGTCGGGGACGATGCCTTCCCATTCGGAGGCGAACATCTTGCCGGTACGAGCGAAGCCAGCCTGGACTTCGTCAGCAACGAAGACGATGCCCTTCTCCTTGGCGAATTCTGTCAGCGCGGGCAGGAAGCCCTCTGCTGGAACGATGAAGCCGCCCTCACCCTGGATCGGTTCGATGACGATCGCGGCGACGTGCTCGGCGCCGATCTGCTTCTCGATCATGGTGATGACGCGTTTGGCCGCATCCTCGCCGCTGACCTTGGTGCCGGCCGCATCGTTGTCGCGGAACGGGTAGGACATGGGGGCGCGGTAGACTTCGCCGGCGAAGGGGCCGAACCCAGCCTTGTAGGGGCTGGCCTTCGCAGTCATCGACATGGTCAGGTTGGTGCGGCCATGGTAGGCGTGGTCGAAGACGACGACAGCGTCACGACCGGTGTGGACACGGGCGATCTTGACAGCATTCTCGACAGCCTCGGCGCCGGAGTTGAGCAGGATTGAGCGCTTCTCGTGATCACCCGGGGTCAGACGGTTGAGTGCCTCGGCGACCTCGACGTAGCCCTCATACGGGTTGACCATGAAGCAGGTGTGGGTGAAGGACTCGAGCTGCTCGGCGGCAGCCTTGACGACCCGAGGATTCGAGTTTCCTGCGGTCGTCACGGCGATACCGGCTCCGAGGTCGATGATCTGGTTGCCATCGACGTCCTTGAGGATTCCACCGCCGGCGGCCACCACATAGGCGGGCAGGCTGGAACCGACTCCAGGGGCCACTGCCGACTTGCGGCGAGCCTCGAGTTCACGGGACTTCGGCCCGGGGATCTCGGTCACGATCTTACGTTCCTGCGGCAGAGCTTCTCCGCCAGTTTCCAAAGCTGTCATAACGGGAACAATAGAGCCTCACGACGGTACTTGTCACTTACCGTCCGCAGGCTGAACAGATCACGTCCATCACAGAAGCAGGCAATGCGAAATTCGTTGCTCTCAGTGCTGCTCAGAAAGCGTGCCAAATGCGCTCACGGACCGCTTCATACCGCCGCAGAGGACCACCGTGGCGGGATCGACTGCGATTTCATGTGGACCCGGCCACGGTTTCAGCTGAGGGAAAAACTCAGCGCTTCTGATTCCGCATGTCGACGTCTTTGTTGCGACTCGGCAGGTCGATGTCGTGTTCACGCACGGTCGCGACGATCGTCTCCTGGGCGCCGGCCACGGGGGGCGAATCATCGCCGAGGTCGAAGCTCAGCGGCGCCTCGACGGACAGGTTACGTTTGATCACGGCCAGCCCGATCGGACCCAGCTCCCAATGCAGAGCAACCGAGGTCAGCTGACCCACGGAACGCTCGGCTCCGCGAACCTCAGCGAGCACCTCGGTGCCGGCCTCGGGCTGAATGTGCCCGGATCCGTCGAGATGGACGAAGACGAGACGCCGAGGCGGCTGGCCCAGGTTGTGCACGCGCGCCACGGCCTCCTGGCCGCGGTAGCAGCCCTTGGCCAAGTGCACCGAGGTACGCAGCAGATCGAGTTCGCCGACGAGCGATTTGTGATCGACTTCGTTCACACCGGGGCGCCAGGCGGCAATCCGCAGGGCCTCCCAGGCGTCGTAGCCAGCCATCGTGAAATTGTTCGCCGAGGTGGCCTGCAGGTCCGTTCGCGCAATGATGCCGATGACGAACTGGGTCTCGAGCCCGGGGTGATCCTCCCCTGCCACCTCGAGGCCGAGATCGACCTGCGCGTACGATGCCGAGCCTGTGCCGATGTGCGGCCAGGGGTCGGTCCACAGCTGGGTCACGGGCAGGCTGTCCGGCAGAGTGACGATGGCGCCGAGGCATTGGAATTCGTCGCTGACGTCCTCGATCGTCACGCGCATCATGAAGACCATCTTGCGCAGGAATTCGAGGGTTTCGTCGGTGCGCAGTTCGCTGATCGCCCACAGAGTCTCACCGTCGTCGACGAGCTTCAGCCAGCCTTCGATGCGACCGTTCGGGTCCAGGACCAGGGTCTCTGTGCCGACGCCCGGAGCGAGAGTGTCGAGTTTCTGTGTGGTGATGGAGTTCAACCAGGTGAGGCGATCTGCTCCGCTCAGACGCAGGATGCGCAGATGAGGCAGGTCGACGATCGCACCCTTCTCCAATAGTGCGCGCTGCTCGCGCAGCGGTGAACCGTAGTGCAGCGGCGTGTGCTGCAGTACGCCTTCACCGACGACCGCGGTGGAACTCAGCGGACGGCTCAGTGATGAGGGGCAGGCCTGTGTGGCTTCCGCCTCAGGCAGGTTTGCATCCGCCTCAGACGCTTTGGCTGCGTCGTCGGGAACCTGGGAGGCAGAATTCTCGGAGTCGGGGTCGATCATGTCAGGCGATCTTCTTCAGTCGGGCCGAGGAGTGCGTGGCGAGTTCGTGACCCAGTGCGGCCATGTCCCAGGCCCACATGAGCTCCCCGCCGACGAGGCCGTACATGCGGGTCGAGGCCGTGTATTCCTTCGCAGTCTTGGTCCGGGCGACGACATCGGTGGAGAGGTCGATGCGTGGTCCCTTGACGTGGCCTGCGTAGAGTTCCATCACTCCGTGCGGGTGGACGATCTCGGCTTCGATCTCGAATCCGTCGTCGTTCGTGCGCAGGGTCTCCACGGCAGCGGCCGTGGTGAAATGCGGGTCCTCGGTCGGAATGAGCATTCCGGGGCCCACGTCGCCGGCATCGCGCGGGCGCACCAGCTGCCAGATCCCTGTCTCCAGGGTCAGCGTCGACTCCAGTTCGCCGTCCTCACTCAGCAGCCACGCATGCGCGGTGTACTGCAGGAACGGAGTTCCGGGGTGGGCGGTGAAATCGACGCGCTGCCCGAACTGCTTCTCGGGGGTGTCCGCGTAGCCGACGACTCCGACGCCTTCCCACGAACCGATGAGCCAAGACAGGGGAACGAGCTCGGGGTGAACCGAGGAATCAAGTTCGATCATTGAGTTCAGCGATTGTCTTTGAACAGCGCCGTGACAACCTTGACTCCGACGCCCAGGGCGCCGAGTGCGGCAATGCCGACGAGACTGGTGAAGACGATTTCGAGAGCGACAAGGTTTTCCATGCTCCCAGTCTACATTTCCTGACAGCGGAGTGTGCACCCAGGCCAAGACCTCAGCCCGAGGTCGGCCCGGCTTCCGCTCAAGGTCAGCCCGAGGTCACAGAGCGATGCGTTCCAAGGAGTAGACGACGACGCCGCCGAGGGCGATGGGGGTGGCGCCGAGAGCGAGCTGCACGGCGAAGCTGCGGGCCTTCTCCACGTTCTTCTTCAACTCGATGTTCTGCGAGACTTCAAGGCTCACGGCCTGGTACTGGCTGTGGGCGATGAGCCCGAGCATGCGGTCGACTCCGGCCACCAGCAGCCCCATGATCGCGCCGAGGATCAGCGACACGGGCCAGCTGAGAGAGCCGGTGAAGATGAGGACGGAGAGGATCCCAGCGACCGCGGTCGACATCGCAATCGCCAGCGGAGATGTGTAGATCGCCGGCCAGGGCAGAGCTGTCATACAGCCGGCGACGATGAGTGAGACGAGTCCCACCACGATCGACTCTTTCTCACCGGGTACGGTGATCGCCGCTACCCAGGTACTCGCGGACAGGGCGATGACCACGCCCGCGACCTGCGCCGAGACGTTGGCCACGGCGTCCGAGGCACCCATGCCTCGAGTGAGGTTCTGCACGAAGGTCCACAGCAGTCCGAGGCCCGCCAGAACTGGAAGCCAGTCCAGATAGGGTGCGGTGCTGTCGCGGAATGCCGCGAGCAGTCCGGCCACACCGAAGAGGAACAGCATGATCGAGGTCGCACGGGGCTGCGGAGAGTCCGTCAGCCGGGGCCAGCCGTAGGCGACGCCGAAGACGATGAGCCCCGTCGCCAGCAGAAACAAGGTGTAGCCCCAGTACACGGAGGCACTGAGGGCCAGGGCCAGTACCAGGGCAACAGCTACTCGAATCCATCTGATCACAGCACTATCGTGCCTTACTCGGCCGCGGCGACGCGATCTGGGCCAGTATCGGCGATCCCCCATGAGGCCCGGGGCGCCCGCGAGAGGCCGCCTACGCGGGCATCGACCTGAGTCACGGCCGGGCCTGGTCACGCCCACCGGCCACGCCTACGCTGACCGAATCTGCACAACTGAAACTGCTCAACCGAATCGTTCAACTCCTTGGCCCAAACGGAGGACAGCATGACAACGATGAAACCGGCCTCATCCGGCGACCACTATCTCTTCGACAACGGATCGGACCTGGGAGCGCAGCAGCTCAACTCACTGTCCGCGCTCTTCGACGCACACACGCGTTCGGTCCTGAATTCCCTACCGCTGTCGGCCTCTCCACGGTCGCTGGAGATCGGAGCGGGGAATGGATCCGTGGCCAGGATGATCGCCGAGCACTCCGACGGTCAGGTGTTGGCAATCGACCTCGACACGACACACCTGCCGAAGACTCCCGGAGTCGAGCCGCGTCGACACGACATCCGCGAAGGAGTCCCTGCCGGCCCCTTCGACCTCATCCACGCGCGAATCGTCCTGACTCACTTGACCGCGCGAGAAGAGATATTCGCGTCACTCGTCGATGGGCTGGCACCGGGAGGCTGGCTCGTCCTTGCGGATGTGGGCCTCGCCGAGGAACTCCTCGTGGCCCCAGAGGAATCCGATCATGAAGTCTGGCGCAACTATAACGACGCTGCGTATCGGCAGGTCGGACCGGCCGCCGGGCACGACTACTCGTGGGCAGACCGCACCGAAGCAGCCATGTTCGCTGCCGGACTCAGCGATGTCGTCGCCGAACATGTCGTCCCTCTTGCCCGCGGCGGAGGTCCCTGGGCGATGTATCAATCAAATCTGAGCAGGCAGGCGGAGGTGCCGCTGTTGGCCACTGGGCTGAGTATGGAAGACATGGAGCGGTACCGCACCATGCTGACGGAGCCCGAATTCCGTGCACGCATCTTCTCACTGACCTACACGGCAGGGCGCAAGCCAGCCGCCTGAACGGATACGCAGCCCCTCACCTCCGTGACCCAGCTCCCTCCGCCCGACAGCCTCGGTATACTTTCCCCAGGCCGCACCTTCAGCGGCCGCGCCGAATCCGAGGAGGTGGATGAAGCACATGCGAATCCTGCACATCTGCCCCGCGTCCCCGCACGACCCCCTCCTGGCCCCGGAATCTCTGCAGTACCTCGGCCATCAGGTTCAACGCCTCAGCATCGATCAGCTGCGCCGGACTGACACCGAGTCGATCACTGCCGACGTCATCGTCGCCGATGCCTGCTTCGACCTGTCCCTGGCACCTGCCATCGCCGAGGTGGTGGCCCGGGCCCGTATCGACGCCCCGATCATCGTCGTGCTCAGCGAAGGCGGACTGGCCACCGCCTCGGCGAAATGGAACGTGTCCGACATCGTCCTCACCACTGCCGGCCCCGCCGAGGTGGAGGCCCGCCTGCGTCTGGCACGTGATCATCACGCAGCGCAGGTGCCACACGGTGTCACATCGCGGGAAGTCGGGCCCGGTGGGTCCGCGTCGACAGCGGGAACCGGCGGATCACGGTCCGAGAGAACGTCGTGGAACACCAGCGGCCCGTGGACGAGCGAGGGCGAACCCATGATCGTCGTCAGCGGGGCCCTGCGCATCGACGAAACCGCCTTCACCGCACACCTGGGCCCGCGCAGCCTCGACCTGACCTACCGCGAATTCGCCCTGCTGAAATTCTTCGCAATGCACCCCGAACGTGTCTTCACCCGCGACGAGCTCCTGCTCGCGGTCTGGGGCGATGACTACTACGGCGGTACCCGCACCGTCGATGTGCATGTCCGCCGCCTGCGTGCGAAACTCGGCAAAGACTTCGAAAACGCCATCCACACCGTCCGCTACGTCGGCTATCGCTTCAGCCCCGATTCCGCGGCCGCGCACGGTGATGGGGCAGAGTCTGACACCGGCCAGAAGTCCGACACCGGCCAGGAGGCCGACGCTGACCAGGAGTCGGAGCACGAGCAGCCAGAAGCAGAGTCGAACGAGGAGGACGTGAAGGTATGAGAATCGAAGCCAGCGGAGCCGTGACCGAAACCCCGATCGCCCCCCTCGCCGAGGCGGAGCTGGCCTTCCTCGACCGCGTGAGCGCAGCCGATGGGTCCGCTGAGATCTCCGGCGGACTCCTGTCCATCGCCACCGGCGAGGACGAAGCACATTCGGCGCAGACGGCCTCGAGCGTATGGCGGATCTATGACGAGGATGAGACTCTCATCGGCTTCGGCATCCGCGCCCTCCAGGGGGACCGACATGCAGCCGAGTTCCTCATCGCCCCCGAACACCGCGGCCACGGCCTGGGCGGGGTATTGCTGTCGACGATCCTTGACGAAGAACCCACCTCCTGGTGCTGGTCGCACGGTGACCACCCCGCCGCACAGGCACTGGCGAAGAAGCATGGACTCGGGCGCGAGCGGGTGCTCTATCAGATGCGCACCGACACCGGTCTTCGCCTTGAGGACCTGCCGCAGACCTCGGCCCCCGACGGCGTCACCATCCGCTCCTTCGCCCCCGGCGACGAGGAAGGCTGGCGGCGAGTCAACAATGCGGCCTTCGACTGGCACCCCGAGCAGGGCTCGCAGACACCGGAGGACTTCGCTGAGATCATCCAGGAATCCGACTTCGACCCGGATTCTGTGGTCCTCGCGATCCGCGATGATCGGGTCATCGGATTCCACCAGACCAAGCTCACGGACTTCGACGATGAGGGCCGCCTCGGCGAGGTCTATGTGGTCGGTGTCGACCCGAGCATCCATGCCAAGGGCGTGGGCAAGGCGCTGACGATCGAGGGAATGCGCAGGATGGTCGCCGCCGGCGCGAACGTGATCGAACTCTACGTCGAGTCCGATAATGCACCGGCGCTAGGCTTGTACGAGCGGCTGGGATTCCATGTCGCGGTGGCGCACGTGTCCTATGCGCCGGCTTCCTCGACCGAACGCAATCAGGAGTAACGATGTACGACATCACTGCAGCCGGAGCGGAGCTGGGTCTGCCGGAGCCAGAGGATCGATTCCTCGACCGGGAGCTGAGCTGGCTGGCGTTCAACGAGCGTGTCCTCGACCTCGCCTCCGACCCTGATATGCCGCTGCTGGAGCGGGTCCGATTCCTCTCTATCTTCGCGACCAACCTCGACGAGTTCTTCATGGTCCGCGTCGCCGGTCTCAAACGCCGCATCAACACCGGACTGGCCGTGCCCAGCGTCACCGGCCGGATGCCGCTTCAGGTCATGCATGCGATCGGGATCCGCGCCCACGACCTCATGACCCGCCACGCGGCCCTGCTCAAGGACGACATCGGCCCCCGCCTCGATGCGGAGTCGATCACGAAGGTCCAGGTGGACGAGCTCACCGAGAATGAACGCGCCCGCGTCGACGAGTTCTTCGCCGGACACGTCTTCCCCGTCCTCACCCCGCTCGCAGTGGACCCGGCCCACCCGTTCCCCTACATCTCTGGACTCTCGCTCAATCTCGGCGTCCTGCTGCGCTACCAGGACTCCGGCAAGGAACTCTTCGCCCGGGTCAAGGTGCCGCCGCGTCTGCCCCGATTCTTCAACGTCGCAGCCAATTCCGATCGTCCCGTCGGTCGCGATGTGCCCGCCCGCTTCGTCGCGCTCGAGGACATCATCGCCGAACACCTAGGCACGCTCTTCGAGGGCATGGAGATCATCCATCACTCGACCTTCCGCGTCACCCGCAATGAGGACGTCGAGGTCGAAGAGGACGATGCGGAGAACCTCCTCAAAGCCCTGGAGAAGGAGCTTCTGCGGCGTCGCTTCGGACCAGCCGTCCGCTTGGAGATCACGGAGAACATCCACCCCCGGGTCCGCGAGATGCTCAAGGACGAACTCGGCATCGACGAGCCTGAGATCTACCACCTGCCCACCCCGCTCGACCTCTCCGGAATGTCCGATATCGCCGACGTCCCGCGCGATGACCTGCACTTCCGCAAGATGGTCCCGCAGATGAACAAGGACCTGTCGCTGCGTGAGTCCAGCGATCAGGTCGACGTCTTCGCGGCCGTGGGCAACCGTGACATCCTGCTCCACCACCCCTACGATTCGTTCTCGACGAGCGTGCAGGCCTTCCTCGAGCAGGCGGCGGCGGACAAGAACGTGCTCGCCATCAAACAGACCCTCTACCGCACCTCCGGGGACTCCCCGATCATCGATGCCCTCGTCGACGCTGCGCAGGCAGGCATCCAGGTGCTCGCGGTCGTGGAGATCAAGGCCCGCTTCGACGAGGAGGCCAACATCACGTGGGCGCGCAAGCTCGAACGCGCCGGTGTCCACGTCGTCTACGGAATCGTCGGACTCAAGACTCACGCGAAGCTTTCCCTGGTCGTGCGTCAGGAGGCCGAGGGTCTGACACGCTATTGCCACGTCGGCACCGGCAACTACCATCCGAAGACCGCGCGCGGTTACGAGGACTTCGGGCTGCTGACCAAGGACAAGAACGTCGCCGATGACCTGACGAAGCTATTCAACCAGCTCTCCGGCTATGCGCCTCGTGCCGAGTACTCGCGCCTGCTCGTCGCCCCCACCCGGGTCCGTTCGGGGCTGATGGACCTCATCAACAAGGAGATCGACATCGCCGAGGCGGGCGGTGCTGGCATGATCCGAATCAAGGTCAACTCCATCGTCGACGAGGCGATCATCGATGCCCTCTACATGGCCTCCAAAGCAGGAGTTCACGTCGAGGTCTTCGTCCGCGGCATCTGCGCTCTGCGTCCCGGAATTCCCGGATTGAGTGAGAACATCACCGTCCGGTCCGTACTGGGCCGATTCCTGGAACATTCGAGGGCGTTCGTCTTCGGCAACGGCGGCGATCCCATCGTCTACATCGGGTCAGCGGACATGATGCACCGCAACCTCGACCGTCGCGTCGAAACCCTCGTCGAGCTCATCGCTCCGAACCACAAGGCCGAGGTCATCGAACTCTTCGACCTCGCCTTCGCCGACACCACCTCGGCGTTCGACCTTGCCGGGGACGGCAAGTGGACGCGCAGCACCCACGACGATCAGGGCAAGCGTCTCACCGAATACCAGACGGAGCTCATCCGCCGTCATCGCAAGCGTCGACAGATCGGGGAAGAGGAGTGAGCCCGAAATCGGTCGGTTCCGCGCAGGCGTCTTCACGCGTCACCGCCGATGTCCTCGCCGCTGGTGCTCTGTGCTGGCGCACGGGCGGCGAAGGGCTCGAGGTCGCACTCATCCACCGTCCCCGCTACAACGACTGGTCGTGGCCCAAGGGCAAGGTGGAGTCCGGCGAGACCCTTCCCGAGACTGCAATCCGCGAGGTCAAGGAGGAGACGGGACTCGACATCTGCCTCGGCGTGCCCCTGCCGACCGCCGAATACATGGTCGGCGGGAAGAACCTGAAGAAGGTCTTCTACTGGTCAGCTCAGATCAAGGGCGAGCACACCTTCGCACCAGTGAACAAACGCGAGGTCGACGAAGTCAGATGGTTTCCCGTCGCTGAGGCGCGGACGAAACTGACCTCCTATGCCGATCGCGACCAGCTCGACGCGCTGGAGAAGTTCGATTCGACCGACGCTCTGCGCGCCTGGCCGCTGATCCTCGTCCGCCACGGGAAGGCCTTTCCCCGAGCGAAATGGCACGAGACCGAGCATGTGCGTCCACTGCTGGCCTTGGGCACCCGCCAGGCCATGGCGCTGACCGGGCTGCTCTCGGCGTGGGGGGCGAAGAAACTGATCTCGAGCCCCTGGAAGCGCTGCATGGCCACCCTCGCTCCGCTGTCCGCGGCGACCGGGAAGTCCATCCGCAAGGTCTCGTGTCTGAGTGAGAAGGCGAGCACCGCGGATCCCGACAAGACCGCTCGATACATCGAGAAGCTGCTGGAGAAGGGCAAACCGGTCATCTACTGCACCCACCGGCCGGTCCTGCCGCTGATCCTTGACATCTATGCGAAGCACGCCCCCCAGCGCATCGCGGAGAAGCTGCCCCATGAAGACCCCTATCTCAAACCCGGTGAGGTCCTCGTCGCCTATGTGCGTCCGGGTCCGGTTCCCCGCATCGTCGAATTCGAGCGGTTCCGCCCGATCGACTCCTGAACGGCACCTTCATGTCGTTCCGACAATGATCCTTTCATAAATTCGGGTATCCCTGTGACCGAGCACTCCCCTGGACGTGAAGCCTTCAGGAGTCATTCACCTTCCGTTCACTAAGCCACTCCCCAGCCTTTACACACGATCCTTAGCGTGGGACACGAAAGATCGAGCAAGCTCGAACAGTGTTCTCATACTCGAAAGGCATCTTCGTGAAGCTGAAGCACCTGGCACCATCCGCTGCAATCCTCGCAGCCGGCGCACTCACCTTGTCGGCATGCGGTGGAACCTCTGCTACCGGAGAGGAAGCAAGCAGCGGTGGCGACAGCGACCTGCAGGGCACCCTCACCGGCATCGGTGCTTCATCGCAGAAGGCCGCGATGGACGCATGGACCGCCGATTTCGCCGCAGAGAACTCCGGCGTCACCGTCAACTACTCCCCTGACGGTTCGGGTGCAGGCCGTGAGCAGTTCCTAGCCGGAAATGCTCAGTTCGCCGGTTCCGACGCCCACCTCGACGACGACGAGGCCAAGCAGGGCAAGGAAGCCTGCGGCGCCGATGGTGCCTACGAATTCCCGGTCTACATCTCCCCGATCGCAGTGACGTTCAACGTCAAGGGCGTCGACGAGCTCAACCTCGCCCCCTCGACCATCGCCAAGATCTTCAAGGGCGATATCAGCAAGTGGAATGACAAGGCCATCAAAGCCGACAACCCTGATGCCAAACTGCCCGACACGAAGATCACGGCCGTTCACCGTGCCGATGACTCCGGCACCACGGAGAACTTCGCCGAGTACCTCAAAGCCACGGCAGAGAAGGACTGGGACGCAGAGGTCAGCGGAGATTTCCCGAAGGACTTCGGTGGTGAAGCCGCACAGGGCACCGACGGTGTCGTGCAGACCGTCTCCGACACCGATGGAGCCATCGGCTACGCCGACGCCTCGGCGGTCGGCAAGCTGAGCACGGCCAAGGTGAAGGTCGGCGACGAATACGTCGAACTCTCCGCCGATGCCGCGTCCAAGGTCGTCGATGCCTCCGACAAGGTCAAGGGCCGCAGCGAAGGCGACCTCGCCTTCGACCTGGCTCGCGACACCACCGAGTCGGGCGCCTACCCGATCGTCCTCGTCTCCTACCACGTCGTCTGCTCGTCCTACAAGGACCAGGAGACCGTGGACATGGTCAAGGCCTGGGAGAAGTTCGTCGTCTCCGAAGAAGGACAGAAGTCCGCAGCGGATTCCGCCGGCTCAGCTCCACTGTCGGACGACCTGCGTTCGCAGATCGAAACCGTCATCGATTCGATCAAGGTTGAAGGCTGATTCTTGGCCACTGACCTGCAGAAATGATAAGTCGAAGAGCGGCGCAGCGACCCTGCGCCGCTCTTCGGCGCCTAGGGATCTGCCCACCGGATCCACCGCAAGTTTCATGAGGAGCACTTGTGCCGACCAGCACACAGACCACAGTGTCCGGCCCCGCCGGAGCACCTGAACCGGACTCACATCCCGATTCCGGCACGGGCCAGAAGCCCAAAGCCGTCGTTCGTCCCGGTGACCGAATCTTCTCGGCCGCAACGCTCATCGCCGGCATCCTGATCCTGCTCATCTTGGCAGGCGTCGCCCTGTTCCTTCTGGCACAGTCCAAGGACACCATCGAAGCCCAGATCAACGATCCGAGCTCGATCACCGGCGGCAACGGATTCTTCTCCTACGTCTGGCCGCTCGTCATCGGCACACTGATCTCCTCCGCCATCGCTCTGCTCGTGGCCACCCCCTTCGCGTTGGGCATCGCGCTGTTCACCACACACATGGCGCCACGGAAGCTGGCACCGGTCCTCGGCTACGTCATCGACCTGCTCGCCGCGATCCCCTCCGTCGTCTACGGTCTGTGGGGGATCGCCCTGGCCGGCAACCTCACCGCGTTCTACCTGTGGCTGTCGAAGTGGTTCGGCTGGATCCCGATCTTCGCGCCCGATGCCGACGGCGCCGTGTCGAACACAGGACGCACACTGCTGACCGCTTCGCTGGTGCTCTCCATCATGATCCTGCCGATCATCACCTCCCTGACCCGGGAGATCTTCCTGCAGACTCCACGTCTGCAGGAAGAAGCGGCTTTGGCTCTCGGCGCCACGCGCTGGGAGATGATCCGGATGTCGGTGCTGCCGTTCGGAAAGTCCGGCATCGCCTCGGCGACCATGCTCGGCCTCGGCCGCGCACTCGGCGAAACGATGGCAGTGGCTATGATCCTCTCCCCCGGTCTCCTCACCGCATCCCTGGTGGTCAGCGGCAACCAGACCATCGCCTCTGAGATCGCGCAGAACTTCCCCGAAGCCGCCGGACTGCGGCTGTCCGAGCTGATCACGGTCGGCCTCGTCCTCTTCGTCATCACTTTGCTGGTGAACATGGGAGCACGCGCAATCGTTGCCAAGACCTCGGTGAAGGGCAGTTGAGAATGTTGACTACTACGAATAATTCGACGACCGCTCCTCGCACCCTCGCCTCCAAGCAGCTGCCCAAGGCCACTCCCTGGGTGGTGGCCGTGGCTTCGGTCATCATTGCGACCATCATCAGCTTCATCGCGTTCAGCGGCTTCAATATCCCGGTCGTCGCGGTCCTCGCCGGACTCATCAATGTGGTGGCTGTGTTCGCACTCTCCGGAGCCTACGAGGGCCGCCGCAAGGCCACCGACAGGGTAGCGACGACAGTCGTCACCTCGTCGTTCATCCTCGCCTGTGTTCCCCTCATCTCTCTGCTCTGGATGACCGTCACTAAGGGCGGAGCCGCCATCAGCTTCGACCTCCTCACCCGCACCATGCTCGGCATGAAGGGCGTCCTCGATCAGCAGTACGTCGC
The DNA here is from genome assembly GCF_900169365.1 of Brevibacterium sp. 239c. Taxonomy (GTDB): domain Bacteria; phylum Actinomycetota; class Actinomycetes; order Actinomycetales; family Brevibacteriaceae; genus Brevibacterium. Next base: position 64,151 of record NZ_FXZH01000015.1, on the reverse strand, counting down.
CGGTGAAACGACGATGGCAGGCGGCTTTTACCACGCGATCGTCGGCACCGTCCTGATCACGGTCATGGCGTGCATCATCTCGATCCCCATCGGCGTGCTGACCGCGATCTACCTCGTCGAGTACTCAGAGAAGAACAGATTGGGCAAGGCCATCACCTTCCTCGTCGACGTGATGACCGGCATCCCCTCGATCGTCGCCGGCCTCTTCGCCTTCGCCCTGTTCTCCACCATCGCGAACTTCATCATGCCGGATGCGGCAGGCATCGCCAAGACCGGATTCACCGCCGCGGTCGCGCTGTCCGTGCTCATGATTCCGATCGTCGTGCGCAACACGGAGGAGATCCTGCGACTGGTGCCGATGGATCTGCGTGAGGCCTCCTATGCCCTGGGCGTGCCGAAGTGGAAGACGATCGTCAAGATCGTTCTGCCCACCTCGGTGTCGGGCATCCTCTCCGGAATCACCATTGCAATCGCCCGCGTCATCGGCGAAACCGCTCCGATCATGGTCACCGCCGGATTCGCCAAGACACTCAACTGGAACCTGTTCTCCGGTTGGATGTCGACGCTGCCGACCTACATCTACGATTCGCAGCTGCGTCCGGTCTCTCCCGGCGATGCGGCACTGGCCAGTTCGGAGCGCGCCTGGGCGGCAGCCCTCGTCCTCGTCACTCTGGTCATGGTGCTCAACCTCCTGGCCCGAATCATCGCGCGAGTGCTCGCACCGAAGACAGGACGCTGATGAAGCGCTGAGACCCCGCCGGACCTCTTACTTGTTTCAGACATTCCACAGATAGGGAAGCACATTGTCCAAACAGATCGACATCAAGGATCTCGACATCTTCTACGGCGACTTCCGGGCCGTCGACGGTGTGCAGATGCAGATCAAGCCGCGCTCGGTCACGGCCCTCATCGGCCCGTCGGGCTGCGGCAAGTCCACCGTGCTGCGCACACTCAACCGGATGCACGAAGTGATTCCGGGTGCCAGCGTCTCCGGCCAGGTCCTGATGGACGGCAATGACATCTACGCCTCGGGTGTGGACCCGGTCAACGTCCGCCGTGAGGTCGGCATGGTCTTCCAGCGTGCCAACCCCTTCCCCACGATGAGCATCAAGGAGAATGTGCTGGCCGGGGTGCGCCTCAACAGCCGTCGCATGTCGAAGCCCGAGGCCGATGACCTCACCGAGCGTGCACTGCGCGGCGCGAACCTCTGGAACGAGGTCAAGGACCGCCTCAACCTGCCTGGTTCTGGGCTCTCCGGTGGTCAGCAGCAGCGCTTGTGCATCGCTCGTGCGATCGCCGTTGAGCCCGAGGTCCTACTCATGGACGAGCCGTGTTCCGCTCTCGACCCGATCTCTACCCTGGCCATCGAGGATCTCATCAACGACCTCAAGGACCAGTACACGGTCGTCATCGTCACTCACAACATGCAGCAGGCCGCTCGCGTGTCCGACAAGACCGCGTTCTTCAACATCGCGGGCACCGGCAAGCCCGGCAAGCTCATCGAGTTCAACGAGACTTCGACGATCTTCTCCAACCCCGAGAAGGAAGAGACAGAGAATTACATCTCCGGCCGCTTCGGGTGATCTAAGGGGCCTATGGGCTGGTGAAGAGCAGGGTGGAGGGCGTCCGAGGGCTACCGAGCTCCCGGCGAGGAGGCCGCAGTTCCCAGCGAGAATGCCCAACGGTTGGTAACTTCATCTCGATCCCGGCGCATGGATCGAGACGAAGTTACCAACCGTTGCCTGCTTTCACGGCCTGGAGTCACCCCGCGAGGGCGCCGTCTCTACGACTGCCGCATCGTGGAAGTCACACGGGCTGCGGGCCAGCGGTGACCACTACTCCCCACGAGCACGCCAGCTCTAGCCCGAGCACAATGCAGTCCCTTTGACTTCACGGTCGACAGCCTCACAACCGAAGTACATGATGAGAACTGCAATTGCGTTTTTAGCCGTACCGCCACTTAGCCGTACCGCCACTTAGCCGTACCGCCACTTAGCCGCACCGCCAATCGGCTGTGCAGATTGCTCAATCAGGAGAATCCCATGACGCGCTAACTCATCTCCAGCCTGTTCCATTCGGTCGACGGTGTCGCTTCCGCCCCGAAGCATGTCGCTTCGAGGACCCTGTCCCCTGAAGACCTCACATCGTCCAATTCGACGCTCATCACCGGAGATCCCGTTGACTATGTCAGGACGCTCAAGGAAGGCACCGGAGCAGACATCGCGGTACAGGGCTCACTGTCCATTGTCAGTCAGCTGCTCGAGGCGGGACTCATCGACGCACTGACCCTGGCCATCCATTCCGTGGTTGCCGGTGCCGGCCGTGGGATCTTCGATGGCGATGCACCCAAGCGCTTGTCTCTGACCGACGTGCAGAACACTTCCAAAGGCAACCTGCTCGTGACCAATGGGCCTCGGCAAGACTGAAGACTTCCAGCAGAACTGATCACTTCCGACAAGACTGATATCTGTTCGCCGGCCTGATAACCGCCGTCAACACTGATGTTTGTCGGCCAGCCTGATAGCTGCCGGCAGCGTCGAGGTCAGATTGATTGCCCTCTTCCTGCGCGTCTGAACATGGTCTGGGAGTTGCCTTCGCAATCAACCGAATGATCTTCCCAACAACACATCGCCGATATATCGTTATATATCGTCAGAGCGATACATTCAGACCTGGAGGTCATCATGAACGAGCCATTCAATCACGGAGGCTTCTCTCGCCGAGGCGGCGATTGGGGCGGTGCCAACATCTGGGAGGCAATGGAGCAGCTGCGCTCTTCCTTCAACCCCAAGCAGCCTTTCCGCATGAACCGCGGAGACGTCCGCGCCGGGATCCTCACACTGCTGGCTGAGGCACCCATGCACGGTTACCAGATCATCCAAGAGATCGAAGAACGCAGCGGCGGCAGCTGGAAGCCCAGCCCGGGATCGGTCTATCCGACGCTGCAGCTGCTCACGGATGAGGGACTCATCAGTGCGGAGTCCTCCAGCGGACGTAAGACCTATTCGCTCACCGAGGCCGGCCGCGAACAGGTCGATTCCGAGCAGGGGTCAAGTGCTCCGTGGGAGACGACGAAGAAACCCGAAGCGCCGAGGGCCGCGAATCTGGCCAAGGCAGGCGTCGAGTTGGCTCAAGCGGCAGCTCAGGTGGGCCGTTCCGGCAACAAGGAACAGGTCGCCGAGGCGGTCACCGTGCTCGAGGAGACCAAGCGCAAACTGTATTCGATCCTCGCCGAGGACTGACGCGTGAGGGAGAGAACCCTCCGGGCTCGCTACGGTCGGATCCTCCGCTTCGCCGCGGCTCAGATGGTCATGGCGTGGTGGTTCGAATTGACGCTGCCGCGGATCGGCCTGGGTCGGTTCGCGGCACGAGGCCGGATAGACCGTTGGCGTTCCACGGCCAAGCGATTTCGCACCCTGGCCGTGGAGCTCGGCGGACTGATGATCAAGGTCGGTCAGTTCCTCTCCTCAAGGATGGATGTTCTGCCGCCCGAGATCACCAAGGAGCTGGAGGGGCTGCAGGACGAGGTCGCACCTGTCCCGTTCGAACAGATCCGCACCCTGGCTGAGGCGCAGCTGGGGATGGAACTCAGAAATGCCTTCGTCTCCTTCGAGCCCCGCCCACTGGCTGCTGCATCCTTGGGTCAGGCCCATGCGGCCACGTTGAACCCGGAGGTGGCCGCGGAACTCGGATTCGCCGAGGTAGTCGTCAAGGTCCAGCGTCCCGGCATCGCCGATGTCGTCGGCGTCGACCTGCGTGCCCTGCGTCGGATCGCCGGGTGGCTCTCTCGAGTCCGGTTCGTCTCCCTCCGTGTCGATATGCCGGCACTGGTCGAAGAGTTCGCCCATGTCAGCCTCGAAGAGATCGACTATCTGCATGAGGCCGCGAATGCGGAGACCTTCGCCATGGACGCGGCTGCATCCTCGGCAAGCTCGGGGTCAGCGTCGGCAGCGTCTTCGGCGGCCGCATCGAAGGCTGCGTCCGCGTCGGCAGACACCGCTTCTTCTGCGTCCAGCTCGACCCGGGTGCAGGCTCCGCGGATCGTCTGGGAGCAGACCACGCCGCAGGTGTTGACCATGGAAGATGTCACCGCGATCAAGGCCAATGATGTCACTGCACTGCATCGAGCCGGGATCGATCCCCACGAGGTGGCTGCGGTCTTTGCGCATACGATGTTCGACCAGCTCTTCCGCAATGGGTTCTTCCACGCCGATCCTCACCCCGGCAATCTCTTCGTCACCCCCACCCACCCAACCACCACCTCGGCGAGTGCGAGCTGGCATCTGACCTTCGTCGACTTCGGGATGATGGGGCATGTGCCCGAGAACCTGCGGGCGGGCATGCGAGAGCTCATCATCGCCGTGGCGCTGCGGGACTCCCGCCGTCTCGTCGCCAGCGTCGAACTCATCGGAGTGCTGCTCGACGGCGCGGACACGGAAGAACTCGAACGCGCTCTCACAGGGCTCTTCGCACGGTTCGGAGGCATGGGGTTCGCCCAGCTGCGCGACGTCGACGAAAAGGAGCTGCGGGCCTTCTCCACGGACTTCGAAACGGTGGTGCGCGACCTGCCCGTGCAGCTGCCGGAGAACCTCTTCCTCATCATTCGCTCACTGTCCATGGTCTCGGGTCTGTGCAGTTCGCTCAACCCCTCGTTCAATATCTGGGAGGTCGTCGAACCCTATGCGAGCGAGCTGATCGAAGAGGAGAAGGGCGGCGCCGCCGGAACAGTTGCGAAAGAGGCGATCAACTTCGTACGCCTGACGCTGGGCCTGCCGGGACGCCTCGACAGCCTCGTGCAGAGGCTCGAGGATGGCGAACTTTCGGTGGCCACGCCCAAACTGGATCGGCGGGTCGCCGGCCTCGAGCTCCTCGCCCGCGGGGTGATCTCGGCCGTGCTGTTCACTGGTTTCGTCATCGGCGGTGCGGTGCTGCTGCCGACGACGAGGCTGGGCGGCGTGGCGCTGCTCATCGCCTCGGCGCCGGCGCTCATCTACAGTCTGGCCACCCTGGTACGACACAGGACGCTCAGCCGCCGACACCGCCGCCAGTGAAACCACACGGTCATCCTGCCCCACCAGCAGCGCACGCGGAATCGGCCCGTCACTGCCGCCGAAAAGCGCGGGCATCAAGTCGCCTGGCACGGTAGGCATAGGTCGCCCAACCGAGCGCCAGAGCCCACAGCGGGAACAGGAGAGTCGGGCCGATCGTCACCCAGTTGCCATCGATGCTGACACCGTTGAGCAGAACCGAATGGATCATGCCCATGCCTCCGGTGAACATCGCCAATGTGACGATGCCGGCGGGTATCGTCGCGAGGAGGATGGGCACACGTCGTCCTGCCAACGGCCCTGTCCAACGCGGAAATCTCTCTCCCCATCTCTGCACCAGCCCCAGGGTCAGCAGCGCTCCGAGCAGTCCGGCGATCGCCAAGGCGAGACCTGAATGCCACATCCCGACCTGGAGGCCTTCGGAATAGAACTCGGGGCTGAGGCCGAATGGGATACCCAGTGCCCACAGAATACGAGTGGATGCATAAATGACGGGAACAGCCACGGCCACGCCGACGGCGATCTTGGCACTGACTCGGACTGGCTGGCGACCCTCCGCTGCATTCACTGAGATCACCCCCGCAGTGGAGGCATCGGCTACAGAGGCATCCACGACCGCAGCATCGGCGCCTGCCCTGGAGCTTCGCCGGCGGCTCTCCAACGATGCCCACACCGCTATCCACAGCCCCGGGCCGAGCAGCATGAATCCCTGCCAGAGCACTGCGACGGGAATCGGTGGGAACTGCAGACTCAGCGTGTAGCCGAGGTACGCCAACACCAATGTGTCGGTGAAGACCACGGTGGTGACGAGAGTGAGGAAGACCGCGAAGATTCCAGCCGCTGCGACGGCTCTGCCGCGCAGTCGCGGCAGGGTCAGGAGGGTCGCTGCGAGAGTCAGGCTCAACAGCGCACAGGACCCGACCAGTGCTGCTCCAGCAGGGATGGAGAGATAGTCCAACAGCGTGTTGTATTCGCCCGGTTCCGCATGACCGAACGGAGGAAGCAGTAGTCCGCTCCCCCACAGCACGGAGACGACCAGCATGGTCAGAGACCAGACCGCGCTCAGGCCGATCATGATGACACCGAGGTTGAGCGGCTGCGTCGATTGAGATGGATAGGCTGACTGTGTATAGCTCTGTGTTGTCTTCATGCTTCAACGCTCGCTCCGAAGCCGTCCTGGCAGACTCCCCCGAACGGGTGAACGGCATCCCTCACAGGGTGAAGCATGCCCCTCAGGGGGTGATGAATCCCGATTCGAAGGCTCTGATCACGGCTTGAGTCCGGTCCCTGGCGCCGAGCTTGCCGAGCAGCGAGCTCACATAGGTCTTGACCGTCTCACTGCCGAGGAACAGTTCACCGGCGATTTCCACATTGCTCAGTCCGCGCGCCATGAGTGAGAGCACCTCCTGCTCGCGATCGCTCAGCTGGGCAACACTTGCCAGATCTTCGCGCCTCCCCGCCTCAGCCGCCATCTCACGCACCTTCTGCGGATACAGGAGCACTTCCCCACTGGCCACGACGTACACGGCGCGGATGAGTTCCTCCGGCTGGGCCCGTTTGAGGACGAAGCCATCGGCACCGGCACGCAGCGCTTCGAAGACGTAGTCGTCGCTGTCGAAGGTGGTCAGGATAAGCACGCGAGGAGGGTCCTGCCGCGCCACGAGCAATCGAGTCGCTTCGAGTCCGTTGAGCTGCGGCATGCGCACGTCCATGATGACGATATCGGGCTGCGTGCGCTGGACGAGGTCGATGGCGTCGGCACCATCGCCGGCCTCGCCGACCACTTCGAGTCCGATGTCCGAGTCGATGATCGCCGCGAGCCCGGCACGGACCAACGGCTCATCGTCGATGAGGACCACCCTGATGCTCATGTCTGCCTCTCCTCGTCCGCAACTCGTACAGTACCGCTGTCTGTCGGCAGCACGGCCTCAAGCGTCCATGAGCCACCATCTGCAGTCCACCGAACTTCCCCGCCGAAGAGCTCAACACGTTCTCTGATCCCCTGCAGACCACGGCCTGCACCCGCATTGCTCCTCGCACCACTGGTGTTCACCACGCAGGCGTTGCTCACCGTCAACGTCACGAATCTCGCATCGACGCTGATCGACACCGATGCCCCCGGGTCTGAAGCGTGGCGAAGCGAGTTCGTCAGAGCCTCCCGCACGATCCGATGCAGCTCGTGCGCCACAGCTGAAGACAATGAGACCATATCGCCGCTGATTCTCAGCTGAGTCGGGTGCCCAACTGACCTCGCTTCCTCGGCCAGGACCTCGAAGTCTTCGATCGTTCGCCGAGGTGGCTGTGCCGTTTCCGCACTGATGACGGTGCCATCACCTGCCTCCAGATCGGCCTCCGTGCGGAGCAGCGCGAGAACGTGGTCCAACTCGGCCACCGCCTCACGTCCGGTGCGGGCGATTTCGTCAACGGCCACCTCGGCGAGGGTGGGGTCTGTCTGCAGTGCGCGCTTGGCCACAGCCGCCTGCATCGTCGTCACGGTCAGCGCGTGGCCGATCGAGTCGTGGACCTCGCGGGCAAGCACCGTGCGGCGGAACCGGCGGGCCCGCTCGCGACCAGCGAGCTCAGCGCGGTCGGCCGCAGATGGGCCGAGAAGAACGAGCGCATAGTTCGGCAGGAAGTATCCCTCCACGACGATGACGGCGATGCACATCAGCAGGATTCCCACGGCGAGAGCCTGGATCAGCCCTGCAGGCAGCACGGTGGCTGCAGGGCGAGTCTCGGTTCCGATCAGACCGTTGGAGAGTTCATGAGCCTGCTGGGGATCGGCGCCTAGAACGATGGCGGCTGGGATGAGGACGACGGTCGTGAAGAGGAGCAGTGCGCCGGCGAAGGTGTGACCGAAGTAGAACAGGGCACCGCGCAGCCGATCGGCCGTTCGGGGCCGCCTCGGCGGGGTGGTGATTCTCAGTTCGAGCAGCTGCTCAGCCAGTGTGCGCTCGAGGGCGCGGATGACGGCGAGGAATGCCGGGACGCACAGCAGCACGAAAGCGATGATGCCGACGACGATGAGGGTCAGCGAATCGGAGCGGTTGCCGACCTGGTTCGATGCAGTCACGATCCAAATCACGACCGCCGCGTAGGGCACAGCGATGACGCCGCCGATCAGCAGGACCAGCAGCCTGCGCCACAGCTTTGCCACGCGAGCCTTCACCGTCACCAGACTACCGTCGCAGCACTCGATCAGCCCGGAATACCGGGTGCATTAGAAAACCACGGCAGAAAATCCTCGACCGAACCCATCCACGCCACAATCCGCTCCGAATCAGGTGATGTACGACGAGAGTCTTCGAAAGGATCGTCATGAGCACTCACACAGTTTCATCATCAGCTCACACTTCCCGCACCAGCGTCCAGATCGTCTCAGGCCTCTTTGGTGCCGTGTTCCTCCTGGTGGGCATCCTGGGCTTCATCCCGGGCATCACCACGGACTTGGACACGATGATGTTCGCCGGGCACCATTCGCAAGCCGCACTGCTGGGGATCTTCCAGGTCTCAGTGCTGCACAACATCGTCCACCTGCTCTTCGGCCTCGTTGGACTCCTCGGACTCAGATCACGTGGTTTGGCGAAGACCTACCTCATCGTCGGCGGCATCGTCTACGCGGTGCTGTGGATCTACGGACTTGTCGTTCCGATGGAATCGATGGGCAACTTCGTTCCGCTCAACACCGCCGACAACTGGCTTCACTTCGTCCTCTCGGTAGCCATGGTCACGACCGGAATCATCTTCGGCCGGAAGGCTCACACCGCGCCACGAAAGTGAGGCTCTAACCGGTGAAGAGCCTGACCGCCAGGCCGATGCAGATCGCCAATGCCGCGGCCGCGGGGATCGTCAGCACCCAGACCCCGGCGACGGGCAGAATGAAGCGGGCGCGGGCACGTCCTTTGCGCCCGGCGTACTGAGTGCCCAGAATCGCTGATCCGAGGATGAACGTCAGCGACACCGGCACCCGCATGATGAGTGCCGCCGTGTACATGAGTACTGCGGCGGTGCCATCGGCTGCCGCAGATTTCAGCGGGTCGAGTCCGGCCATGCGCACCGACAGTGTGCGTACAACCCGCCAGCCGCTCAGGCCGGTGCCGATGGCCAAGGCTGCGGCGATGAGCAGCCGCACCGGCCAAGAGATCTCGATGACGGAGAGCTCGGTGTACGGGTTGGCATCGACCGCCAAGAGGCCGACCATGACCAGTGCCGCGATCTTCTGCGCATCCTGAACACCGTGGACCAACGACAGAGAAGCGGTGAGCACCGAGTCGACCATGCGGGCACCACGGAAGAGCGGTTTGGGCGGTGAAGCTGCAAAGGTCTTCGACAACAGAGCCGTGAGCCCCCAGGACAGCACGAACCCGAGAATCGGTGAGATCACGAGCGGCAGAATCACAGAGTTGAGGGCCTCGGCGGAGTTGACCGTGAAGCCCAGCACGATGCCTGCGCCCAGCAAGCCGCCGATAAGGCAGTGCGTGGAGGACACAGGCAACGCCAGGTAGTACGTGAACAGGCTCCACGCCGTTGCGGCGACGAAGGCGATGATCAGAGAGGTGAGGATAACCTCGGGGTCACCGTCGAAATGGACGATCTGGTTCGCCACCACCGAGGCGATCCCCTCGCCCAGCAGCGCCCCGATGAAGTTGAAGACGACGGCGAGCCCCAGAGCCCACCGAGGATTGATGGAACGTCCGACGACGGCATTGCCGATGGTCAGCGCAGCATCATGGAAGCCGTTCGAACCGGCGAAGATCACCGCGGTCACGATGACTCCCGCCAAGAGCAGATCCACGGACTACGACTCCTTGATCGCTATGGCGGCGACGACCTTGCCCAGCTCGGTGAAGCCGTATGCGGCACGAACGAAGGCCTGCCCCAGCTGGGAGACCGCGGTCATGTACGTCAGGCCGCGCTTCGAGTTCGGCACAGCGTCGGACATCCGCCACTGCAGTGCTTCGACTTGGTAGGTGAGGCGGTTGATGGCGTCGACGTAGTCCCACTGATCGAGCTTTCCCGGCAGCCGAGTGACCATCCTGGAGGTGTGGTCCGTCTGATTGGACAGGACTGCCAGGGTCTCGAGGACACCCGAAGGCAGTTCGTCGAAGGCTTCGGAGGCGAGGACGAATCCGGCACCGTGGAGAAGGTGACAGATGTCGCGCATGTGATGACCGAGCAGGTACAGGTCATTGCGGTCGAAGGGGGTGATGTAGTTCTCGCGGAGCGCGCGAAGCACGGCGCCCATGTCTTCATCGGCCTGATCGCCGATCTCGCGGAGACGGTCAGCGACCTGCCTGCGTTCGCTGACTTCGATGCCGGAGAGTTCAGCAAGCACCAGATTGCATTGCCTCATCTGCCCGACCAGATCGGAGAGACGTTCGTAGAAGACAGTGTCCTGCGGTACTCGCTTGAGCCGCATGCGCTCCTCCTACCCGGGGCCCGGTCGCGCCGGACGAATGTGCATGTTGCTTCAATTGTATTGTGCCGGACGCTGAACCGAGAGCGCCTCTCGGCGGTAGGCCGCTCGAAGCGGCTGAATTTGGAGCCCGGGGCTTCAGATCCAGCGTCCGGTGGCCACAAGGGCCACGCACAACGATACTCGTTCTCACCCATGAGTCCACCGCCGATGCGGGTGAACGGGAGTTGAAAATCTCACAGTTAGCGTATGGGGCCAGGTTCCCCAGTTGGGTCAGGCTGCTTGCTCAGTCCAGCCCACCGTGGCGGTGGGAGATGGCGGCGTCCTTGAGATCCTTCGCGAACTGGCGCAGCCGAGTGGCGGCCCCGGAACTGTCGGTGCCTTCGGCGCACATGCCGACGAACGCGGCCGCACGCAGGAGGGCGATGGCGACGTCCCCTCGGAAGGCTCCGGCCAAGATCTCATCGATGGCACGAGCCACCTCGTCGGGGCCGGCGGGAAGCTCCACCCCAGCGAGGATGTCATCAAGGCCGAGGCCATCAGTCATCCTGCGCTGCCCGGCGGAGAACATGTCGGCGAGCTCGCGCGGAGAGGTGAGGATCCATTCGCGCAGTGCATACAGACGCCAGAGCGCTCCCGGTGCGGAGACAGCGGGTGCGGCTGACCACATTTCGGCGATGACCTCGAGACCGATGTCATCAGCCAACTCCACGAACCGTTTCGTCGCGGCCTCATCACGCTGACCGCGCGAGTCTCCGAGGAGAAGCGCCGCGGTTGCATGAGAGGTCTCTGATCTGGTCACCGGGTCACTCGAATCGCTGATGGAATCGAGATCGGCCAGGGGTATCGGGCGGTGGAAGCGTGGCTGTGTCATCGTCAGAGTAGTCTAGTCCCCCGCTCGCGGCGGTGAATAGCTCAGAGTCAGTGATCGTCTCCCGGTCAGGTCGCATTCGCCCGGTTCACAGTGGCGACTACTAAACTGGTGACAAATTCGTGTCTGCGACCAGCAGGCGACGAGTGCAGACAACGAGGAGGAACTCCCGTGGCAAAATCATCAGTGGCGAAGAAGGGCCTGGACAAGGCAGCGAAGTTCGCTGTCAATGAAGACGGGTCCCTCAATCCCCGCGCCCAGTCGATGCTGTCGAGGCTTCTCTCGGTCCAGCGCCCAGTGGCTCTGGCCTATGTGCGCAGCCTGCGTCGCCGGAATCCGGAGGCGACTCCGGAGCAACTCATCAAGATCATCCGTCGGCACTATCTCACGCTGACGACCTCGGGTGGCGCAGCAGTCGGTGCCACCGCCGCTGTTCCCGGGCTCGGCACGACAGCCGCCTTGGGCGTTGCCACTGCTGAGACCGCAGGATTCCTCGAAGGCACCGCGCTGTTCGCGCAGGCGATCTCCGAGATCCACGGACTGCCCGTCCAGGATGCCAAACGTGCGAATGCGCTGGTGCTGGGGCTCATGCTCGGCAAGGACGGGAAGAATCTTGTCCAGAAGTTCGGCAAGCAATCCGGCGGTACGGAGTCGATGTTCGGCAGTTGGGGGTCGACAGTGACCAAGCAGCTGCCGGCTCCAGTGGTCGACCTGTTGGTGCGGAAGCTGCGCAAAACCTTCGTCCGCAAGTTCGCCGCACGTGCCGGTGGTTCACTCGTCGGTCGCCTGATGCCCTTCGGCATCGGCGCGGTCATCGGCGGTGTGGTCAATGCTCAGATGGCCCGCAAGGTGGCCAATGAGTCGACCGAGGCCTTCGGGGCCGCACCTGCGATCTTCCCACTGGAGACCGACCCCGAGTTCGTCGCGCCGAAGAAGGACCGCAAGCTGCTGGCAGGTCTGAAGAACATTGCCGCACTGCGCGGAAAGATCAAGAAGAACAAGGCCATCGAATCAGATGTCATCGATGAAGCCGCCGAGGAGGATCTCACCGCACCGGATGCCCTGCCTCGCACCTACACCGGTGACGATCATCCCGAACTCGGCAAATGATCGACGTGTGAAGTCCGCAGGTCATCGCCGCGAACCAGTTTGAGTATTCGGGCCCCTTACCTCTAATATTATTGAGTCTCCAACTACACCGTTATGACGCATGTTCATGCGGTCGTGTTGAGGCGGGGCCTCTAGCTCAGTTGGTAGAGCAACGGACTTTTAATCCGTGGGTCGTGGGTTCGATCCCCACGGGGCCCACCCAGTCCAAAGAACCCCTCCGATCCGGTGTCAGCACCGTGATCGGAGGGGTTCTTTGCCGTTCATCTCTGCCTGACAGACGGGACGTCACTGTTCGAGGCGGCCGCCCAATGCCTGTTCGACGGGAATGCTTCCGTCCTGCCACGGGGTGAGGACCCAGGCGACGAGATAGGCGCCGAGGCCCAGGACCGGAAGCAGGAATGAGGCGAGGACCAGCAGTCGAACCAGCCACACGTTGAGTCCGGTCGACACGGCCAGACTTCCCGCTATACCGCCTAGGACCCTGTCGGGGCCACGACGAAAACCTGTGTTGCGGATGGCATCAAATAGTTTTTTCATGCTCTTAACAATACGCAGATCCTGTGATCTGCACAGTGGTGCTGACCGTTGAACCGGGTTGAGGGAAACCGGAACAGCAACCGCGGGATGAGCTGGAAGGGCAGGGCCACCTCGGCGGCCATTCAGATCCGATTCTCATTATGTGAGATTACGATCACGGGTTTTGGGCGCGTCAATGCAATGACGGACGGCAAGGGCGGTTACGATTATGTCGTTGTGCAACCAATTGTCCGCATCTGCCATCTGGGCGACGCGGCATAGAGGAGTCCCTTGTGAAGTGGTTGAAGAAGACCGTCCTCACGCTCGTCGTCATATTCGTGGCTTTCTATCTGTTCACTCGGCCGGAAGATTCCGCCGATGCAGTCCGGAACGCCTTCGAAGCGGTGGGCGGCGGTGTCGGCTCACTGGTCACGTTCTTCACGTCCCTGTCCTCGTAAGCGAGCAGGAAGCAGCCGGACATGTTCGGGGCACTGACCGATCCGAGGGTCGAAAATCATCTCATCTCCGATGAGGGCGAAGTAGTCGTCGACGAGGTTCGTCGCCACTTCCTTGCCTTCGTCACTCCCTCGCTCGTCATCCTGCTGGGCTTGGCCGTCGCGGCCCTCAGCTTCACGGTGCCTGTCGATTACGCCTCGATTCCACTGGGCATAGGCGCCGCCATTGCCCTGTTCGGTGTCTACCGTGCGCTCTGCGTGCATATGGACCGGTTCGTCATCACGAACATGCGAGTGTTTCGGATCCACGGGATCTTCACTCAGCACAAGGCGACGATGCCGATGGCGCGTATCCTCGATATCTCGGTGCACAAGCCGCTGATGGGCCGGATCTTCAGGTACGGTCACTTCGTCTTCGAATCTGCGGCACAGGACCAAGGCCTGCGCGATATCCGGTATGTCGGGCGGCCGGATGAAAGAGACCTCACCATCCAGACGGTGATTCAGCGCTCCGGACTGCGTTCGGCCATCAAGTCGTTCAACGACAAGAATGCCGAGAATGACGCCAACCAGCCGGAGGCGAATCTGGAGACGGATGCGGACTTCGAACCGGATTTCGAACCCGACTTGGACTCTGGCATCGAGCCTGGCATGGAGCCGGCTGTGGTTGAGAGCGAACGCCGGTTCAGTGCGGGTGTGAGAACTGGCGCGCATCCAGCGGTGCGCACCGGGGTGGGTCCGGACGTGGATACCGAAGAGTGGACCACGATGGAGCTCAACACCGGTCACGGCTTCACGGACTCGGAGGAGATCAGGATCGGCAGCGCGTCACCTGCACTCAATGATCCTGTGTCGATGGCGGCACGTTCCTGGGAGCAGCGGTGGCCCGAACGCGACCGGATGCAGACCGCCACCGAGCTGATGCGTGCCCACCGATTGCTCATCACCAACCTCGACGAAAGACTCCGTCCTCTCGGCCTGACGTATGCACGCTATGAAGTGCTGCTCCTCCTGTTCTTCGACCAGCAAGGCGCGCTCCCCCTCGTCGAACTCACCGATCACCTGCAGGTCGAGGCCAGCTCATCCTTCTCCACGGTGCGGTGGCTGGAGGACAATGACCTGATCGAGAGAATACTGGAACCCGAATACGACGGCGAGGTGCTGGCAAAGATCACCGCGAAGGGACGCGCCATGACCGATCGTGCCAGTCAGATCCTCGCGGATGCCGGGTTCGGCCTGAGTTCGATGTCCGAGGCCGAATGCCGTCAGCTCGCCAATCTGCTGTCCAGGCAGCGTCGGATCCGGGGCTGAACTCAGTCGTTCTGAGGGTCAGACTGGGCTGAGGGCCAGACTGGGCTGAGGGCCAGACTGGGCTGAGGGCCAGACTGGGCTGAAGGTCAGATCCGTTTCGGCTGCCCGCGTGCGAAGTCCGGAGCGTGCTCGGCAGTGATACCCATCCCGAGGATGCGCGCCGGAATCACGGTCAGCGCTGGAAATGTCGTCAACAGCCACACGACCGGTTTCGGCGGACGAATGGCTCCGCCGTTGTGGACGACAGGTTCGATCATCGCGTGGATGCCGCCTTGCAACAGTTCAACGGCTTTCGTCGTCAGCATCCGTCTCCGCTGCACACGCCTGAGCTCGCGGGTGGGCACGTACCCCGAGCGCAGAGACTTCGCCAGCAGGTGGGCTGTGGCCACGCCGTCTTGGACCGCCAGATTGACGCCGACTCCGCCCAGCGGACTCATCGCATGCGCAGAATCACCGATGCACAGCAGCCCGTCGACGAACCAACGTTTGGCTTCGTTGCGCCGGACGTCGAGGAGCTTCACATCATCGAGTTCGAGTGCTTCGAGGTCGTCCGCCAACGCTGGAAATGTCTCTGCGACTGCTGCACGAAGAGACCCGATCCCCTGCTCACGGAATCGAGCGTCCTCACCCTTCGGGATGAGTCGGGCCATCTGCACGTGACCGTCACGTGGAATTGCGACGAACACATTGCCGCCCTTGGCTCGGGGTGCGATGGTGTCGTCCAGCTGCGCCGTGGTGTCGATCCGAAACCACCAGACGTCGATCGTCGACCGCAGTTCCCGCATCGACAGCTGCGCCTCGTCCCGAGCCTTCGACCAGCGCCCGTCGGCAGCCACGACCAGTGGCGCACGCAGCTCGGTCTCGCCGTCGGAAGTCTGCACGCGAACGCCGATGACCCTGTCGCCATCCCAGATCAATGAGGTCATCTCGACCCCCATTCGCAGATCGAATCCGGGTTCGTGCTCCCCCGCCTTGGCCAGCAGGTTGAGGAAGTCCCATTGAGGTGCGATCGTCATGAACGGATGCGCCGTGTTCAGCCTGGACAGGTCGCCGAGGATGTAGTCCTGACCGTCGTCGCCGATGAGACTGATATTGGTCACCTTGCGGTGCGTGATCCGAGCGAATTCGTGGTAGAGCCCGAGTTCATCGAGCAGTCTCAGCGTTGACGGATGGATGGTGTCACCGCGGAAGTCGCGGAAGAAGTCTGTGTGCTTCTCCAACACCACAACCTTCACACCGCCGCGGGCCAGGAGCAGACCGGCGACGATTCCGGCCGGCCCACCTCCGGAGATGATGCAGTCATATTCGACAGCGGTCTGGTTGCGGGCAGTCTGATTGTGCGCGGGGTCTGTCATGACACCCTCCTCAGCGTTGATGGCACAGAATCGATGCTAGTCCACGAGGGAACCGAATGATATGGACATATGGAGCCCGGCGGCAGACAGAACTGCCTCAGGTCCACAGAACTCCGGGCTGCGGTCGAACCCGCTCCTCTGCCACGAGTCTGGCCAAGGTCAACGCCCCGTCAAGCGGATCGCCTGCAGGGTCGACGACAACGGCCTCCGCATTCAGGCGCAGCACCTCGGCACGGAACGCCTCGACGAGAGTCTCGCCTGCCTGACGCAGACCACCAGTGAGTGCGATCAGGGAGTGAGCGTCGGCGCCCTGGCTTCCGGCAGCGATTGCACTGCGCGCTGCCTCTCGTCCGGCTTCGGCCAGCAATGCCGTCGATACAGGGTCGCCCTCGCGGGCAAGGCCAGCCACATCGACGGCGAACGCGGCAAGCTGCCCGGCACGGTCGCTGCGCGTGTAGAACGTCGCCGGCCAGGTGGTTGGCTCACCGAATCTCTCCCGTGCTGCTTCGAGCAGCGCAGTACCGGAAAGATCGACATCATCGTGGCACTTCAGCGCGGCCTCGAGTGCGTGCCTGCCGATCCAGGCTCCGCCTCCCCGGTCACCGAACAGGTGACCCCACCCATCGGTCCGTGTCCACATCGGCGGCAGAACCCCGTGAGCATCGGGGCCGGGGTGGGCGATGGCGATCGCGCCCGTCCCCAGGACTGTCACCGCTCCCCCACGTCCCGATAGGGCGCCGAGATGGGCGGCCACCGCGTCGATCGCCACCGCCGTCTCCGCTTTCGTTTCGGTCGCCACAGACCGTGCGAATTCACCGACGTCCGTGCTCAGCGAGGCGATCCCGGTGGCGCCGATGCCGACTCCGCGAATCGATTCGAAGCTCTCTGGCCACGCTTCCCTCGCAGCCGACACGAGGCGTCGGATCTGCTGCGGGGCGTTGCTTCCCTCCGCGCCGATCGAGACTCCGGGGCCGGTGAGGGTGCATGGCGGCGCAGGTTCAGCGGTTGCCTCGAACGAGGCGAGCGCGACCCTGCTGCCCGTTCCTCCGATGTCGATTCCGAGGATGAATCCGCTCATCGGTCCTCGCGCCCTGGCCCAGTTCCCGCCTCGGCTTCAGCCTCGGCTCCGGCCGCAGTGATTGCGGCGATCGCAGCCTTGACCGATCCGTCGGTCTCCTCCAAGTGCCGTGCCGCATCGCTCGGGGGCGCAGAGGTGAAGGAGACCACCAGAGACGTTTTGAGGTCCCCGCTGCATTGCTCTAGCAACTTACGCGCATCAGCATCTGGCAGGTCTGCTGCCTCGCAGAGGATACGCACGGTCCTCTCGCGCAGTTTGTCGTTGGTTGCGACGACGGAGACCATCAGGTTGCGCCAGGTGCGGCCCAGTGCGATCATCAGTGCCGTCGAGAAACCGTTGAGGGTCATCTTCTGCGCTGTGCCGGCCTTGAGGCGGGTTGATCCCGTCACGACCTCGGGCCCGGTGTCGAGCACGATATGGGCGGCCGCCGCCTCGGCGACAGGGGCCTGCGGGTTGTTCGAAATGAGCACGGTGTGCGCACCCGCGTGACCGGCGGCCTCCAGCGCGCCGCGGACGTAGGGCGTCGAACCGCTCGCAGCGATTCCGATCGCCACGTCATCGGAGCCGAGAGTTGCCCCGACCTTGGAACCTTCAGCGACGGAGTCCTCGGCGTTCTCCACCGCGTTGACCAGTGCCGCCTGGCCGCCGGCGATGTGCCCGACCACGCGCCCTGGTTCCAGGTTGAAGGTCGGCAACAGTTCGCTGGCATCGAGGACCCCCAAACGACCGGAAGTGCCGGCTCCGAAGTAGTGGACGGTCCCACCTCGGCGCATCCGCTCGGCCGCGATGTCGACGAGTTCGGCCAGCTGAGGCAGGGCGTTTGCGACCGCGCCGAGAACGGCATGGTCTTCACTGTTCATCACCTTGAGAACCCCGAGGGTGTCGAGCTCGTCGAGTCCCTCACTGTGGGGGTTGCGCTGCTCGGTCGGCGGCAGCGGTCGCGGAGACGACGGGTGGGGCGAGGGCTGCTGGGACGGAGTCATCAACGGTTGCTGCCTTCCGCCTCGGCGACGGTGGACCGGTTCGCGGCCTGCGGATGGCGCAGGGACAGGAGCCCGCCGATGCCGACCATGACGATGATGCCGAGTGCCGGGTACCACTGCCAGGCGACCCAGACCTCGCCGGTGACGTACTTCTCCATGATGAAGAAGAAGGCGTTGACGGCCACTGCCAGGGCGAAGGTGATGTTCGCATCCACCGCGGTCGCACGTTTGTTGACGATGCCGAAGACGAACGCGCCGAGCAGACCGCCGTAGGTGATGCCCGCGACGCCCAAGGCGAGGATGACGATGTTGCCCTCATCGGATTGGAAGATCGTGGCCGGGAGGATGAAGGCGATGCCCCAGCCGATGGTCGCCCAGCGTCCGACCTTGAAACCCTCGGCGTCGGTCATGGGCGTCTTCTTCAACCGGGCGTAGACGTCGTTGACCGTCGAGGAGGACAGCGCGGACAGCGACGAGGACAGGGTGGACATGGCCGCGGCGAGGATGCCGGCCAGCAACAGTCCGGAGACGCCCGGTGGCAGACCTTCGATGATGAAGAGCGGGAAGATCTCGTCATCACGAGTCAGACCGAGATCGGCAGGCAGGGCGTGGTCGTAGTAGGCCCACAGTGCCAGTCCGACCGCAAGGAAGATCGCGAACTGGACGAAGACGACGACGCCGGAGACGATGAGCGCCTTCTGCGCCTCGACCTTGGACCGGCAAGACAGGAGGCGCTGAACGATGAGCTGGTCCGAGCCGTGAGAGGCCATGGCGAAGACCGCGCCGCCGAGCAGCGAGGGAATGAACGAGGCGTCTGCTGAGATCGGGTTGCCCTCGAAGATGAACATATTGAGTTTGCCCGCCGCTGCGGCCTCGCCCAACCAGCCACCGCCCAAGGCCGCGCTGATGACGATGATCGTCAGTACGCCGCCGACGACGTAGAGGCACATCTGCGCCACATCGACCCAGACCACAGCCTTGATGCCGCCGATGAAGGTGTAGGCGATCGTCACCAAGGAGAGCACGACGATGATGACGAAGTAGTTCGTGTGGATGCCCAGCCCGTCGAGGATGACTTTGACGGGAATGGCAGCGGCGAGGACCCGGATTCCGTCGGCCAGCAGGCGAGTGAACAAGAAGGTCACGCCCGCGGTCGTCTGAGTCGAGGTGCCGAAGCGTTTGCCCAGGTAGGCGTACGCGGTGAGCATCTCACCGTCGTAGTATCTGGGGAGCATGAAGAAGGCGACGACGACTCGGCCGAGGATGTAGCCCAGCCCCAGCTGCAGGTAGCTGATGTCACCGAGGTAGCTCATGACCGGGATTCCGATCACCGTCAGCGCGCTGGTCTCGGTGGCAACCACGGACAGGCACACCGCCCACCACGGCAGGTTTCGACTGCCCAGAAAATAGTCCTTGAGGTCCTTCTGCTTTCCGCTGAGCTTCAGTCCCAACCACGCCGTGGCGACGAGGTAGACGATGATCACCAAAAGGTCGATGATCTGCATGGTGCTTCTCCTTCAAACGAGGGGTGTGCATTGCGTCGAGAAGTCTGCGTCGGTGCAAGTTCTCGCTAGGGCAGGATTGTGGTCAGGGCAGGATTGTCAGACGGGTGGGTCTTCGGTGCAGGGGCTCCGGCAGCTGCAGGGGGTTCTTGCCCGGGCTCAGCCGCCCCGCGATGCTCGGATGCGCGGCACCGGTGAGACCCGGCTCTGTCCCGGTCAGCCCGTTCCAGGTCAGCCATCCGAGCAGCGCCATGAGGAGTGCTTCCTTGCTGCCCTCGGGCAGCTCGAAGGCCTCATCGGTGCTCGTCAGAATGACACCGTCGCCAAGTTCGGCCTGCAGACGATGCATCAGCGTCGGGTTCCGTGTGCCACCGCCGGAGGCGACGACCCGGGTGACGCTGTGAGCGCGGCAGGCATCGGCGACCGTGCGGGCGGTCAGCTCTGTGACCGTGGCGATGGCATCATGCTCGCCGAGGTGGGCCCGAGTCCCGAGGAAACGGTCGAGGTAGTCCGCGTGGAAGAGTTCCTTGCCCGTCGACTTCGGCGCGGGCAATTCGTAGTACGCATCGGCCAGCAGCTCGGTGAGCAGACCGTCGTCGACCTGTCCTTGTGCGGCGAGCTTGCCGTCACGGTCGAAGCCGGTTTCCCCTCCGGTCATCCTGCGCGCGAGAAC
This sequence comes from Brevibacterium sp. 239c, assembly GCF_900169365.1. Taxonomy (GTDB): domain Bacteria; phylum Actinomycetota; class Actinomycetes; order Actinomycetales; family Brevibacteriaceae; genus Brevibacterium. The sequence continues at coordinate 43,833 of NZ_FXZH01000015.1, read as the reverse complement.
GTCGATGAGGGCGTTGGCCGGCCCGGTGTCGAAGGCAACAGGATCGCGCTCCGGCGCCAGGACCGTGATATTCGCAATGCCGCCGAGGTTGAGCACCGCGGTCGGTGCCGCGATGTCTCCAGCAAGGAGTCCGTCGAGGATCCCGACCAGAGGGGCGCCCTGGCCCCCAGCTGCAACGTCGCGGGCGCGAACGTCGGAGAGGACGGGGCTGCCGGTCGCCTCGGCGATGAAGGCGGGCTGGCCGATCTGCATCGTCGAGGTCACGACACCGTATGTGATGTCGTGGCGCACGGTCTGCCCATGGGAGACAACGAGGTCGCAGTCGAGACCGGACTCGGTGCAGACCTGCTGCAGCGCCTCGGCGCTGAACCGGCCCAGGCGGGCATCGACGCTGGAGACCAGAGACAGAGGGACATCACCAGGTTCGAGGAGACGCAGGATATCGGCTCGGAGCTGGTGATCGAAGTCGATTTCCTGGCTGGCGAGGATGCGCACGCCCAGCTCACTGTCTCCACTGCCGCCGACGCTGGGACTGTCGTGGACGAATTCGGCGAGAACCACGTCGAGGGCGTCGGCGGAGGTGCCTGTCATGAGGCCGGCGATGATCATGCGAGTTTCCCTTCGGGCAGCTCTGGCTTGGGGCGCTGCTCTGGCACGGTGAGTTCGGTGCGGATCTTGTAGCGATCGCCGCGATAGACGGAGCGGACGAACTCGAAGGGCACTCCGTCGGCCCCCCGTGAAGTGCGTTCGAAAAGGAGCGCCGGTGACTGTTCGGGAACTCCGAGCACCTTGGCTTCATCCTCATCGAGGAGGGTCGGCTCGATCGTCTGCACGCTGTGGTTGAGAGAGATGTCGAAACGTGAGCGCAGCAGTTCGTAGAACGAGCTGTTCTCCAGGTCTTGCGCACATAGGCCGGGAACGAGGGCAGAGGGAATGTGCAGCTCTTCGAGCGCGAGCGGTTCCTCATCAGCCAAGCGCAGGCGCACGATCGCGATCACCTCGGCGTCATCAGCAATGTGCAGCCTGCGTCCGATGTGGGCTCCGGCATTCGCGACGTCGAAGGAGATGACGCGAGACCCGGGGCGCAGTCCGCGGGCCAGCATGTCTTCGGTGAAGGAGCTTGCCGCCAGCGGCTGGTCGAACTTCGGGCCGAGCGCAAAGACACCGGCACCATGGCGGCGGCGGACGACGCCCTTGGCGACCAGTTCGTCGATGGCCCTGCGCAGGGTCATCCGTGAGATGCCCAGCGCCTCGGCGAGCTGGCGTTCGGGTGGGAACTGCTCGCCGGCGGCCATTGACTCCAGGCGGTCGAGAAGCTGATCCCGAATCGAATGAAATTTCGTCACGTGACCATTGAGGCATAGGACACACTGAAAAATCAAGACCACTGGTCTACTTTGCTGGTCGCAATCGGTGCTGTTGCGGCGGCACAGGTTCAGCGGTCAGCGTCACCTCGGAACATTTCGGCTCTGTGATCTCTGAATCAACGCGGCGCCGGAATATGTCGTCGCCAGCGACGACATATTCGAGCCCGGCGTGGATCGAGGTCGCGGGCCGTACCGGCGACGAGTTGACGCCCGCCCGCGACTTGTTCCTCATCCTCGCTTAAGCTGAGATCAGCATTGCGAGTTCGTTCCCGCCGCAGGAGGCACCGTGTACCAAGCAGCCGATGACCGCTACGAATCGATGACCTATCGACCGGTCGGTCGTTCCGGACTCGCCCTCCCCGCCCTGTCATTAGGGCTATGGCACAACTTCGGCGATGACGTCGCCTTCCAGAACCAGCGTGACATCGTGCGTCGGGCCTTCGACTTGGGCATCACCCATTTCGACCTCGCGAACAACTACGGCCCACCACCGGGGTCGGCCGAGACGAACTTCGGTCGGCTGCTGCACGAGGATCTTCACCCATATCGCGATGAGCTCATCATCTCCACCAAGGCCGGGTGGGCGATGCATCCCGGTCCATACGGTGGTCCGGGCGGCAGCCGCAAGTACCTGCTCGCCAGCCTCGACGCTTCGCTGAAGCGGCTTGGCCTCGACTACGTCGACATCTTCTACTCCCACCGTCCCGATGCCTCAACTCCGCTGGAGGAGACCATCGCGGCTCTGGAAACGGCGGTGCGCTCGGGCCGCGCCCTCTACGCCGGCATCTCCTCGTATTCGGCGGACGACACGGCCACAGCCTCGGCGCTGGCAAAGGAGATGGGCACTCCCCTGCTCATCCACCAGCCCTCCTATTCGATGTTCAACCGCTGGATCGAATCCGACCGTCTGCTCGAGACCACGGAAGCCGAAGGCCTGGGCGTCATCGGATTCTCCCCTCTTGCGCAGGGTCTGCTCACCGACAAGTACCTGGGCGGGGTTCCCGACGACTCCCGGGCAGGCAAAGACACTCCCTCGTTCAAGGATGGGTTCCTCTCCGAGAACAACCTTGAGCGCATTCACGGTCTGAACGACATCGCGGCAGCGCGCGGTCAGTCACTGGCGCAGATGGCACTGAGCTGGGCGCTGCGTGATGACCGCGTGTCCTCGCTGGTCATCGGGTCCAGCCGCGTCTCGCAGCTCGAGCACAATGTTGCGGCACTCGAGGCGGCACCGCTGAGCGTCGAAGAGCTGACCGCGATCGATGAGTTCGCCATCGATTCCGGTGTCGACATCTGGGGCGATGCCCGCCGCAGCACGAAAGCTTGAGAGCACCCCAGTTTTCGTGCAATACCGACGCCGAGCCACTGTACTGGGCGGCCCGAATCAGCCGCAGTCTGCCAGGGTTCGCCTGTGTCGCTGTGATACCGTGAGCGCCGACCACCCAGCCCACGCAGGAGCCTCCGATGAGTGACAAGCGTCTTCCCGATGACGAGGCCCGGCGCAGGGACGCCGAATTCGGCAGCTCCGAAGTCAGCGACTCCGAAGTAGGCGCTTCCGACCAGGGGCATCCTGCCGATACCTCCGACGAACCGTCTGACCAGACGGCCGGCACGGAACCCGAGTCCCCCACGGAGAACCCCTGGGCGGCGCTCAAGCCCTGGCAAGGCAAGGCCACAGGCCTCGACAGACTGCTGCTCTTCATCATCATCGGCATCCCACTCGTCTACCTGGCGCTGATGCCGCTGCGTCCTTGGATGCTGGTGCATGCTCCGGTCCTGCAGGAATTCATCAACGGTGCGAAGACCGCTGTTGTCGCCGCCGGAGCCTTTGCCCGCGTCGGTGAGATTCCGCTGTGGCTCGTCGTGGTCGCCGGATTCATCGGCATGGCGAAGTTCGACTGGGCCTTCTGGCTAGCCGGCCGCCGGTGGGGCGATGGAGTGCTGCGGCTCTTCGCGCAGAACGAGCGGCAGCTCAAACGCATCGAATCCCTCAAACGGATCCCCAACTGGGCACTGTTCCTCATGACTGTCGTCTCGCGTTGCCCGGGCGTTCCCGGAACCCTCGTCTACCTCGTCGCCGGCTGGACCCGGATGCGCCTGTCACTTTTCCTCGTCGCCGACCTCCTGGGCTGCCTGCTCTTCACCATCATCTGGACGACATTGGGCTATCAGCTCGGTGAGACCGCCGTCGATGTGCTCAAGGTCGTCGACAAATACGCCATGTGGCTGACCCTGGCGATCATCGTCGGCATCTTCGTCATCACCTATGTCCGCGAATACCGGAAGCAGAAGAACGCGCAGTGAGCCGCCACTTCGCGCGTCGGTGACCTCAGGCGCCGAGGTAGCTGACCTCAGGCGCCGAAGGACAGGAAGGTCTCGCGCATCCGCGTCGGCTCGGCCTTGCATCCGCTGAAGAGCTCGAAGGCATCGATCGCCTGGTTCACGGCCATGCCTGATCCGTCGAGCGTCCGGCAGCCCTTGGCCTTCGCCTCCCGCAGCAGTTGGGTCTCGAGCGGGAAGTAGACGACATCGGCGACCCAGGTCTGCGCATTCAGCAGCTCCGTGTCGAAGGGGGTCCCCGGAAAGGCCGCCATGCCGACCGGGGTCGCGTTGACGATTCCATCCGCCGAGGTGATCGCCGGCTCCAGCTCTGCCATCGAGATCGCACGGACATGGTCCCCGATCTCGGCGGCCAGATCCTGTGCCCGCTCCGCGCTGATGTCGGCGATGACGAGGTCCTTGACCCCGAGTTCCGACAGGGCAAAGGCGACGGCTCGTCCCGCTCCGCCGGCACCGATCTGCACGACACGGTTCCTTTCCGCCCCCGCGAGTCCGGCTTCGAAGCCGCGTGCGAAACCGGTGACGTCCGTGTTGTGACCCGTCGTCCGTCCCGTTTCGTCGATGACGACTGTGTTGACCGAGCCGATCCGGCGGGCGCCGGGGGCCACCTCGTCGAGGAGGTCGATGACCTGCTGCTTGAAGGGGTGGGTGATGTTGAGTCCATCGAAGCCGAGTCGCACTGCCGATGCCAGCAGCTCATCCAGCGGCACGGCAGCCAGTCGCTCCTCGGCGATGTCGATCGTGCGGTAGATCGTGGTCAGATCATGCGCGGCACCTTCAGTCTCGTGCATGCGCGGGGTGCGGGAGGCGGAGATGCCTTCGCCGATGAGCCCAAGGAGCAGTGATCGGGTCATAGTCTCGCTTTCATATGGTGCGTTCGGTGTTTCAGGTATCGAGCTTGTCGGCCAGGATCTCCATCGCGTGCACATACCCCTTGGCTCCGGCGCCGGCGATGACCGCGGCGGCCACAGGCGAGAGATAGGAGTGGTGGCGGAACGATTCGCGGGCGTGCGGGTTGCTCAGATGCACCTCGATGATCGGATGATCATAGGATTTGAGCGCATCGTGGAGCGCCAGCGACGTGTGCGTGTAGGCACCGGCATTGATGATCGCCCCCACCGTGGTCTCCCGTGCCTCGTGCACGGCGTCGATGAGCCCACCCTCATGGTTGCTCTGCACACAACGCACGTTCAGGCCCACCTCGGCGGCGGCTGTGGTGCACATGTCCTCGATGTCGGCCAGGGTGGTGCGACCGTAGATTTCAGGTTCGCGGACGCCGAGGAGGTTGAGGTTGGGTCCGTTGAGGATCAGGACGGTCGACATGATCACCTGGGCATTCTGGCGGCGATTGCGGCCGCCGTCTCGGTCAGCTGGGGAACGAATTCGATGAGCTCATCCAGGCTTCGGCGGAACACCGGTGCGGCCAAGGCGAGGGCCGCCAGCAGACTCCCGTCGAGGTCGAAGACGGGCACGGCCAGGGCGTTCATGCCGATGTCGTTCTCCTCTGACTGCCCTGCCCAACCGGTGCTGCGGATCTGTTCGAGCTTGGCTCGCAGCTGTGCGGGGTCGGTGATGGAGTTCGGGGTCCGCGGCTCCAGTTCGAGTTCAGCGATCGTGTTATCGCTGTTCGGGTCGTGGGCGAGGAGTGCCTGCCCCAACGCCGAGGTGTGCAGCGGCGAATCGTCCCCGGGATCCGTCGTGGTCCGGAACTGGGGACCGTCGACCGTGATCACCGTCAGCGCGGCGTTGCCGCGGCGAATGGAGAGGATGCTCGACTCCCCCGTGGTCGTCGTCAGTGACTGCAGGAGGTCTTTCGACGATCCGGCGATGCCACGACGGTGAGCAACCTTCTGTCCGAGCCGGAAGACTTCCAATCCCAAGGTGTAGGTCTTGGTGGAGGGCTCGTAGTCCGCGTATCCGGACTCAACGAGGCCGCCGAGCAGTCGGTAGGCGGTGCTGAAGGGATGACTGGTGAGCTCTGCGGCTCTCGCGGCGCTGATGCCCTCCGCGTGATCTCCCAGGAGTTCGAGCATATCGAAGGCCTTTGTCACAGAGTTTGACCCTTTAGCCGGCATTCTTCGCCTCCCTGGCTATCGAAGTGAACTGAACGTTGACAGACTATGTCATCTCGATCACACTGTAAACCACACTGTAACAACGACTTCCACATTATGGCAATCGAGAAATGCGAGGAAGCATGATCAACGCGACCGAAGACGCTCGTCCCGGCAAGACCCCGCTCCGTGCAGCACTGTCCAGCTGGACGGGATCGGCTCTCGAATACTACGACTTCGCGGTCTACGGAACCGCCGCAGCTCTGGTGCTCAATGTTCTGTTCTTCCCGGACACCACCGCCCCGGGCATGGCCATCCTTTTTGCGATGGGCACCGTCGGCGTCGCGTATGTCGTTCGTCCGCTGGGCGCTCTCATCATGGGGCCTCTGGGCGATCGGATGGGACGGAAGTTCGTCCTCATGCTCACCTTGTTCCTGATGGGATTCTCGACCTTCGTCGTAGGCTGCCTGCCCACCTTTGATCAGGTCGGATACCTCGCGCCGGCGCTACTGGTGCTATGCCGTGTGATCCAGGGACTCTCCGCTGCAGGTGAGCAGGCGAGCGCAATCAGCGTCTCCCTGGAGCATTCGGAGGAGACCAAACGTGCCTGGACGACCAGCTGGACGCTGCACGGCACCCAGGCAGGAACCCTCTTGGCCACCGCGGTCTTCATCCCCTTCACCGCCTTCCTCCCCGAGGAGGCGCTCTTCAGCTGGGGCTGGCGAGTGCCGTTCTGGCTCTCGGCACTCGTGGTGCTCACCGCATGGCTGATCCGCCGCGGACTGGACGAGCCTCCTGCCTTCAAGGAAGCTCGCAATGAACACCCTCCCCTGACAGCGGTCTTCCGCTGGCACAAAGCCGCGGTTCTGCGCGTCGCGTCATGCGCCATGGTCAACACCGTGAACATGGTCTTCACCGTCTGGTCGCTGTCGTTTGCCACATCGATCGTCGGCCTCGAACGCTCGACCATGCTGATGGTCTCGGTCATCGCCAATGCTGTGGCTCTGCTGGCCATTCCACTCGCCGCGGTCCTCTCCGACCGCATCGGGCGCAAACCCGTCTTCATCACGGGAGCCCTGGGCGCCGGGCTGATGATGTTCCCCTACCTGGCTGCGGTCTCGAGCGGAAACTGGACACTCATCTTCGTCTGCGGTGCGATCATGTCCGGCTGCGCCTACTCGATGGCCAACTCGATCTGGCCCTCGTTCTACGCGGAGATGTTCCCCACCACCGCTCGCGTCACCGGCTTGGCCCTGGGCACGCAGATCGGCTTCGCCGTCTCCGGCGGACTCGCCCCGGTATTGGCCTCAGCCGTTGCCGGCACCTCGGGTCAGAACTGGATCTCGGTCGCTGGTTTCACGGCCGGGGTCTGCGTCTTCACAGCAGTGGCAGCGATGACGGCGAAAGAGACCAAGGGGCTCAGCCTCGAAGAGATCGACACAGTGCACGAAGCGCGTTCACGCTGAGGCGCGTGCAGGCGAGCCGTGATCATATTGAGGCGCGTGCCCGTGACGAAGAATTGTCTATGACGAGAAGTGAGGAAGGACGTCCATGCGAACGTCGATAGCAACAGTGTGTCTGTCAGGAACCCTGGAGGAGAAGCTGCGGGCCGCGGCACGTGCTGGCTTCAACGGAGTCGAGATCTTCGAACAGGACCTCGTCGTCTCTCCCGACTCCCCCGAGACCATCGCCGAGTTGGCGCGCGAGCTTGGCATCAGCCTTGACCTGTACCAGCCTTTCCGGGATCTCGAAGGCGTCGAGGAGGCGCAGTTTGAGAAGAACCTGAAGCGTGCGGAATCGAAATTCCAGCTCATGGCCCGGCTCGGGATCGACACCATGCTGCTGTGCTCGAACGTCGGCACCGCCACCATCGCCGATGACGGCGTGGTCGTCGAGCAGCTGCGCCGCCTCGGTGATCTTGCCGATCGCTATCGCGTGAACATCGCCTACGAGGCCCTGGCCTGGGGCCGGTTCGTCTCCGAATACGACTACGCCTGGGACCTTGTGAAGGCCGCCGACCACCCCCGGATCGGAACCTGCCTCGACAGCTTCCACATCCTCTCGCGCAATACGGATCTGGCTCGCATCACGGAGATTCCCGGAGACAAGATCTTCTTCCTCCAACTGGCCGACGCGCCCGCACTGACCATGGATGTCCTCAGCTGGTCCCGCCACCACCGTGTCTTCCCCGGTGAGGGCGCCTGGGATCTCAGCGACTTCCTGACCAGGATCGCCGCTACGGGCTACTCCGGTCCGGTGTCGCTGGAAGTCTTCAATGATTCGTTCCGCCAGGGTGATACCAACCGGACTGCCGTCGATGGCCTGCGCTCGCTGCGTTGGCTCGAAGCAAGCATTGCCGATGCGCCCGCGGCGGGAACTGCTGGCGAGGCGCAGCCTGAGGTCCCGAGCTCCGCGTTGGACCTGCAGCCTCTGCCAGAGGTAGAGGAACCGCGCGGAATCAACTATGTCGAGCTGAGCACCAACGACCTCGGCGCCCTGACTCGCCAGATGCACCAACTCGGGTTCCAGTTCATCGGCTATCACCGCAGCAAACCCCACGTGCAGCTGTGGCTTCGGGGGAAGGCCCGCATCATCGTCAGCGAGGTGACCGAGGAAGCGGGCACCACCTCGGCGCCGGTAAACGGCACGTTCCTGCGCGGAATCGGATTCGAGGTCACCGACTCGCAGTCAGCCATGGAGCGCGCCGCGCTGCTGCTCGCGGAGGAAGTGCCGCGCGATCAGACGCACAACGACGAGGTGCTGCGCGGGGTCTTCGCTCCCGACGGCTCCGAGGTCTTCTTCCATCAATTCAATCAGACGACGCCAGCGTGGATCAAGGAATTCGGACACGATCACGACGAGCAGGTCTCACACATCGACCATGTGAACCTGGCCCAGCCCTCGAATCACTACGACGAGGCTGTCCTCTTCTATACCTCGCTGCTGGCACTGCATGCCCAATCCTCACAGGACGTTCCGAGCCCATCCGGCCTGGTCAGGTCCCAGGTCATGTCGAGCACCGATGGTTCGGTTCGAATGCCGCTCAACGTCTCACCCCAGCCGAACGCCGAGGCCGTTGCGGGCCGTGGAATCGGCTCGGTGGTCGAGGCCTATCCGGAGCATGTAGCAGTAGCCTGCGAGGACATCTTCGAAGCCGCCGCGACTGCGCTCTCACGCGGGCTGGACTTCCTTCCCGTGCCGCAGAACTATTACGAGGACCTCGCTTCACGGTTCGACCTCGATCCGGAATTCCTGCAGCAGCTGCAGGAGAACCATGTCCTCTACGATCGCGACGAACACGGTGAGTTCCTGCACTTCTACACCTCGACGATCGGCTCCGTCTTCTTCGAGATGATCGAACGCCGAGGTGACTACCTTGGGTTCGGTGCCCCCGACGCTCCCGTCCGGCTGGCTGCACAGCATCGGAAGAATGCGCAGCACTCGGCCTGATCGGCGTCTGCAGCCTGCAGGGAATCTGGCGGGTTCCGGGTTCTTCTGGCAGGGTATGACCATGAGCAATGAACAGATCTTCGACGGGCCGTTGGCTCGTGCAGCCCGTGCCCTGGTTCGCGTATCGGCCAAGGATGTTGCGTCCAAAGCCAATGTGAAGAAGTCCGAACTCAAGGATTTCGAAAAAGGTCTCGAAGACCTCACCGAACTGCAGGAGCACCGCGTCCTCGAAGCTCTCGAGGAATTCGGGGCCAGGTTCGTCCTCGATGACTCCCAGGGCGGCTACGGAGTGCGTCTGAAGTTCAACCGCGCCAAGGTTCGCGCCATCGAGCGTTGGGAAGACGAGGGCGGAACACCCGCCGAAGACGACGTCTGATCGAAGTCATCTGATTGATGTGAATCTGAGAGCCGGCCTCGGCCATGCAGACTGCATGGCCGAGGCCGGCTCTCGTTGCGCTTAACTGGGCTGGAGTCAGCCTTGGTTGGAGTCAGCCTTGGTTGGAGTCAGCCGAAGCTGGGGTCAGCCTTGGGCGATGAGCTCCAGGTTGTCGACGACTCGGTTGGAGAAGCCCCATTCGTTGTCGTACCAAGCGACGACCTTGACCATCTTGCCCTCAACGCGGGTCAGGGCGGAGTCGAAGATCGAGGATGCGGCCTGCCCGACGATGTCGCTGGAGACGATCGGTTCGGTCTCGTATTCCAGAATGCCCTTGAGCTCCCCGTCGGCAGCCGTGCGGTAGGCCTCGAGCACCTCGTCGCGGGTGACCTCACGGGACACGATGGCATTGATCTCGACGATCGACCCGACCGGCACGGGCACGCGCATCGCGTCGCCGCTGAGCTTGCCTTCGAGCTGCGGAAGCACCAGGCCGATGGCCTTGGCGGCGCCGGTCGACGTCGGGATGATGTTCTCCGCGGCGGCCCGGGCACGGCGAGGATCCTTGTGCGGTCCGTCTTGGACCATTTGGTCGCCGGTGTAGGCGTGGACCGTAGTCATGAAGCCCTGTTCGATACCGGCCAGTTCATCGAGGACCTTAGCCAAGGGTGCCAGAGCGTTCGTGGTGCATGAGGCGTTCGAGATGATGGTGTGTTCAGGCTTGTAGGCCTCGGTGTTCACGCCGTAGGCCAGAGTGACGTCAGCACCCTTCGATGGGGCGCTGACGAGGACCTTCTTCGCACCGGCGGTGATGTGCGCTCGGGCTTTGTCGGCCTTGGTGAAGCGCCCCGTGGATTCGAGGACGACGTCGACGCCGAGTTCAGACCAAGGCAGGTTTTCCGGGTTCTTCTCGGCAAGGATCTTGATCGGCTTTCCATCGATGATGATCTCATCACCGGAGACCTCGACGGGGAAGGCGAAGCGACCCAGCGTGGTGTCGAACTTGAGCAGCCTGGCCAGGCCTTCGACAGGGCCGAGGTCATTGATGGCGACGACCTCCAGGTCACTGCCGCGTTCCTTCAGAGCGCGCAGTGTGCTGCGTCCAATACGACCGAAACCGTTGATGGCGATGCGAGTCAAAGTCACTCCTTGTCAGAGGTTCTGCTTGTGGGTACAACTCCATAGTCTCGCGTTCAGACAGACAGCAACAGTGGCCAGCAAGACATTCTACGCAAGCTTCTCGCCAGACGTATTGCCAGATGCCGCAAGTATCCGGCCATCACTCATGTAACCTGTTCAGGCGCCGATCAATCGCGACCTTCACTGGTCGATTCAACAGAGCGCCAATCGCCGTCGCCACGGATGGCGGCGGTGATTCGTCGACTGCTGTCACACAGCTGGTGGGCCTGAGTGCGAGTCAGAGAATCGAAGACGAGCCTGCGCACAAGAGCAACGTGCCCAGGCGCCGCCGCAGACACAGCCCCCTGCCCGCTGTCGGTCAACGTCGCAATCGTGATTCGGCCGTCGCTCGGATCCGTAGCGCGGCGCACCCACAGCTTCCGCTCAAGTCGCGCGACTGCTCGTGACAAGCGGGACAGGGTGCTATTGGCGTAGCTGGCAAGCTCACTCATGCGAAGCGATTTTCCCTCAGCCTCGGAGAGGGCGAAGAGGATCCCGAACTCGAAATGACTGATCCCCGAATCACCCTGCATCTGCGCGTCGAGTGCCGCAGGAAGCCACTCCAGAAGCGTCGCCACTGCCGACCATACTTCAAGCTCATCGGAGTTGAACGCATCAGCGGATTCGTCATTGATCATGAGCGCCATTCTAGTACTTCACTTGCCCAGGAAAGTTGATACACCTAAAATTCACTTACTCAGGAAAGTAAATGCTGCCGTGCACAGCGGCGCGAGAGGACACGTACACCATGGATACAGAGATCTCAGGCACAAGGGCCTTCGTCAGCGGTTCCACTCAGGGCATCGGATTCGCGGTGGCCGCGAGCCTGGCCGCAGAGGGGGCCACCGTAGTGATCAACGGCCGCGACGGGCACCGCGTGTCCGATGCGCTTGAGAGTCTTCGCAGCTTGGTGCCCGGCTGCGACGTCTCGGGGATAGCCGCCGACTTCGCTGACCCAGGGCACGTCGGTGCACTCCTCGACGCGCTCGATCCCGTGGATGTGCTGGTCAACAATGTGGGACTCTTTGACGTATCGCGGTTTGAGGAGATCTCGGACGAGGAGTGGCTGCGGTATTTCGAGATCAATGTGATGAGTGGGGTCCGCCTCTCGCGTCGTCTTCTTGATCCGATGCTCAAGAAGGGGTGGGGGCGGATCATCTTCGTCGGCACCGAGTCCGCCGTGGATGTGCCCGGTGACATGATCCACTACGGGGCGACCAAGGCAGCTGCGCTTGCGCTGAGCAGCGGTCTCGCGAAACTCACCCGGGGCACCGGCGTTACGGTCAATACCGTTCTGGGCGGCCCGACCTATTCCGCCGGTGTAGCAGACACGGTCGAGCAGATCGCTTCCGCACAGTCGCTTACTCCTGAGGCTTTGAAGTCCACACTCGTGCGTGAGTCCTCGCTCATCCAACGCTTCATCGAACCCGAGGAGATAGCGAATCTGGTGACCTACCTGGCCAGCGCCAAGTCATCGGCTACCAACGGCGCCGCACTACGTGCTGACGGCGGCATTCTCCCCATCACCGTGTGAGCCGTCTCCGGCGTGTAAGCCATCAGCGAGCACAGTCGTGGCTGCTGGCCAGATCTTCCCCGGAGTCAGCCGGAGAAAGTATGGCGGTATTCGTTGGGAGAGGTGGAGAGGATGCGCTGGAAATGCATGCGCAGATTCGCTCCGGTGCCCAGTCCCACCTGGTCAGCGATCTGCTCGATCCCCAAGTCGCTGTTCTCGAGGAGCTCTCTGGCCAGGTCGACACGGGCCCGGAGCACCCACTGCATCGGCGTGTATCCGGTGTCGTCGACGAAGCGTCGTGAGAACGTGCGTACGGAGACTCCCGCGTTTGCCGCAAGGTCGGTCAGTGTCAGTGATTCTCCGAGATGCTGCAAAGCCCATTCTCTCGTGTCGGCGAAGACCTCACCAAGGGGGTCAGGGACGCTGCGCGGCACATATTGGGCCTGCCCTGCACTGCGGTAGGCGGCCGCGACCAACCGGCGAGCGACCTGGTTGGACAGTCCCACACCGTGGTCGCGGCGGATGAGGTGGAGGCAGAGATCGATCGCTGAGGCTGCTCCGGCCGAGGTCAGCAGCGCTCCTTCGTCGATGAACAGGACGTTTTCGTCGACCTCGATCGAGGGATAGCGTCGGGCCAGTTCCTTCGCCGTTGACCAATGAGTCGTCGCCCGCCGCCCTGCAAGCAGACCGGTGCGTGCAAGGACAAAGGTGCCAGTCGAGATTGCGGCGACCCGGGCACCGCGCTCGAACGCGGAGAGCAGAGCCCCGACGACGGCCGCTGATGGCTCATTTTCGACGACCGAAGCGGCGCCCGGGATGACGATCGTGTCTGCTGCTTCCAATGCGTCGAGTCCGACGTCGACGCTGTAGGAGAGACCATCGGCTCCGATGACCATCCCGGGGGCCGCCCCACAGACTTCAACCGAGTACGGCCAGGTTCCGCCGGGAAGGATACCGCTGGGGTGAACAGACGAGGTGGGGCTGACCGCGTTGGAGCCGCGGCCGAAGACCTGGACGGGAACGCCGAGGTCAATGGCAGACACCCCGCCTAAAGCCAGCACGAGAATCCGGTGCGGCTTCGGGCGGGGTGTTCTGCGCAGTGGGGTTCGGGAATCTTCAGTCATGATTGCTCTTCAGTCTAGGCAATCGAAGGGCCCCGTTCATCAGCGACTCTGAGCAATCGAGGATCGGGCACGACTCCCGGTTCGATTCAGCTGTGGTCGTGGGCTCCGGTGAGCTTGAAGCCGAGGCGTCCGTGGGCGAATGCGCCGCCGGCACGAATCGCCGAGGCGGTCCATGCGGTCTCTGCCAGCTCGGTTTCCGAAGCGCCGGCCTTGACCGCTGCATTCGCGTGCGCATCGATGCAGTAGGCGCACTGGGTCGTCAGTCCGACGGCATAGGCGATGAGCTCACGGTACTTCAGCGGAATCTCACGCCCGTCCTCAGCGAAGACGGCATTATTGAAATCACCGAAGGCCTTGAGGATGTCCGGAGTCGTCTCCTTGTAGGCCTTGTCGTACTTTCCGTCGCCTTCGCGATCGAAGAAATCAGTCATGATGCGCTACCTCCTGGGATCGAAATCGTTCCAAATTGCCACGCTACCTCCAGTGGCAAGGGGATGTATTCGCTTTCGTCACATGTGACCGGAGGAGCGCGCCCGAACGCGGGCCAGACGATGACGGCCCGAAGAAGTCGGTCAGAAGATGCCGGGCTGAGCTGCCAGCGATTGGGGAGCGATGCTTCGAGCAGCCTCGGTGGGAGCAGTCGCGGTCGGAGCTGGACTCCTGAGGTCGGCTGCCGGCTCGACTGCTGAGGCCACCGGCGGAACAGCTGGAGAATCAGCCTTCGGGGGAACCGCCTCGGCGATGGCCTCGAACATGGCCAGGGTGCCGTGCTGGTGGGCAAGGCTCACCGGCTGAGGGTCACTGGAGAGCTTGACGCCCACGGTCTGGGTGGCGCGGTCGATGTAAAGCATCTGGCCGTGAATGCCGATGCCGATGACCACGTCGCGACTGGCCGAAGGCACCCAGAACTGGCTGCGATACATGCCGCCCGGGTAGGACTGCCCCGATGGAGAGTCCGCAAAGACCTGGGCGGAGTCGGCCGCTCCGGTGAAGATGTCGTCGATCCAATTGCCTGACAGAACACGTTCGCCCTCGGCGGTGGTGCCGCCGCGGGCGATCATCTCGCCGAACCTTGCCAGGTCGCGCAGAGTGGTGCTGATGGCGCCGTCGGCGATGGACCCGCCCCAGCGGTCTTGGCAGACCTGCGCTGCGTGGGCCGCACCGATCTTCGACCACAGATATTCGCTGGCAATGACGGAGAAGGGCTGCCCGACGACGGCTTCGCAGATCCAGGCCAGGACGTCGGTCTCGCAGCTGCGATAGACGAAGGCTCCGCCGTGTTCGCGTTCGCTGGTCAGCCCCATGAGGAAGTTTTTGATCCCGTTCGCCGAGGTGGCTGTCCGAGGCGCGAAATCGACGGCTTCGAACAGTGCCCGGATCTCGGAACCTTCTTCGAGGTATTCCTCGGAGAATTTGATCCCGGATCGCATGTCGAGGAGGTCGCGGATGGTTGCTCCGGCGTATCCGCTCTCGGACAGTACCGGCACTCGGGAGGCGACCAGGTCTTCCGGTGAGAGCAGGCCCGCGTCGCTGAGTGCGCCGACGACGGTGGAGACGATGGACTTGCTGATCGAGAACAGCATGTGCTGGCGCGCCGGCTTCATCGGCCAGGCGTACTCTTCCGCCAGTGCCACGCCTTCACGAGTGACGAGCCAGGCATCGGTGAAGGTATTGGCCAGGACATCGCCGACGGTCGACCAGTCTTCGTCTGCGGCGGACCATTTGTCACGGTCGATGGGCAGGGGACGGAAATCATGCTCTTGAGTCACCAGATCACGGACCGAACCGATACCGCGCGGAATTCCGCCGACGGGGAAGAGCTCTTCCATCCGAGTGAGTGAGAATGCGAAGTACTCGGGCCATTTCCAGGAGTCGAGGTCGATGCGTTCGAGAATCGCCTCGGACGGGTCGACGATGGCGTCTTCACTCGCCGAGGTGAGGTCGCCGGCACGCGGCAACGGACGGATCTCCGGTTGTGGCTCTACGACATCCGGCGGGAGTTCGGCTGGGTCCGGTGGGAGTTCACCTGGACCCGCTGGCGGCTCGGTGGAATCGGCGTGGAGTTCGGCTGAGGCTGGTTCGTCGGCGACTGAAATTGGCTCTTCGGCTGAGATTGCCGGCTCAGCTGGGCCGGTGCCGTCGGCAGGTTGCTCACCGTGTGTCTTGATGCCCTTGGTGTTTCCCGAGAGTGCGCCGAATCGACGTGCTCCTGATTCGTCGATGGAGCCGGGCAGCGACTTGTCACCGTCTGCCATAGTTCGCCTCCGCCGGTCTTGATCCGCACGGTCTGCCGATCTGCATGGAAGAGCCTACCTGCCGGAGAAGAACCCGCACAGTCGAGTTCGGCCCCCAGAGCACGATCTGCGCCGCATCGAGTCGGACGACAAGCCTGCCACCAGGCCGATCAGAGCAATCGGTTACTTATCAGTTATTCAACTTACAGTCTGGTGTCCCCGGCACATTCTTGGCCCGCTGCGCACTCTTCTCATACTCCCAGGCCTCAGTCATGCTCCCGCACCGCGAGACGCGGCCGTCGTGTCGATACACCTTGCGCGTGCGCAGGTGCAGCGGCGCTCCGTGCGTATTTCGGGCGCAGAGGGTGGCGTAGCCGAAACTCCGCCCGGGCCACGAGCCGGTCCTATGGCTCTTCACACGGTCCCCCTCTACGCTGGAAACTTACGAACATTCTCGACGAGGAGAATTCGACAATGCTGACGAACTGCCATGTGGATCGCCCGGGCGACGTTGTGACCATCGGATGGTCACTCCCTCAGACCCAGTCCTCGGTGTCGACACATCTCTCCTCCCCCGAGAACTTGCACGAATGGCTGGGACGCCCCACCACGTTCGATGCACGGGTCGGCGGCGAGATCATCGTCGATCATGACGATGGCTACCTCTGCCATTCTGAGGTTCTGTCGGTGGCTCACGGCGACGGCCCGTCTAACGCCGGCAGCGTGGAGCTGTCATAGAAGTTTCCCGATGAGCCGCCGAGCCGTGTGTCTCTGCGCATTTTCGACACCGTCAGCGGGTCCGCTGACGACACCAACCAGCACCCGAGTACTGGTCTGGTTCTCGAGCACTTTGGCCTCGGAACGCTCATCGACTCCTACGTGGCCGGTTGGCTGACCCACCTCACATATTTCGAAGCCTCGCTCGAGGGAAGACCTCTCCCAGCAGGGCAGTTCTGGGCTCTCTGCGCGACTTTCGAGCACCTCCGCGATTCAGCAGATGACGGTCACTTGCCTCGATAGCAGACGGACCTCCTTGCCCGCCGATCAGGAATCGACCACTGACCACACCGTTGTCGACTGCTCGTCGGCCACCAGTGCAACACGTTTTCCGGAACTCAGCCGAGCATATTCACTGGCGGGATAGTCGTCCACGAGCTTGCCCGTTTCAGATTCGTAGAAACTCGTCTTCTTGCTGTCGGTGACGATGACGAGCCCGAGCTCCGGAAGCACTCCTTGACCGCCCCAGGGCATATCACCCGTGGCGTCACCTGCCTCCCAGACAGTCGTTCCCGTATTCGCGTTCAGTGCCATGATGCCCGATTCGCTTCCCGGTACGACCAACAGCGTTCCGTCTTTGGTGTCGACTGGAGAATATTGCGGTGTCCCAAAGGCGCGGATCGATTCCAAGGCCGTTTCGGGGGCGTCCGAGAACCATCCCTGCGGAGATCCGTCCGACCCCTGGTATTTGATCGCCGAGGCGAACAACTGGGGTTGGACACATGCGGGCTCGCCGTACGGAGTGAATACCAGATCTGTCGCACAGACAGAGTCGACGGTGTCTTCCATTGTGAGGCCCTGTGGTTCGTCGATGCTATCGAGAGTCGCTGCATCAGTATCGGGAAGTCCGCTTGGAACGGACAGCTTCGCCACCCTCGTCACAGCCGAATTGTATGGGTCATCTGAAGCTTCCGAGCCGTAGACATAGAGCAACTTCGTCGGATCGGTCGTCGGGTACACGTCGTAGTAGTCGATGCCGGTGTCGTCGATCGAACGCGCCGAGGTGATGGGGACAGTCGTGTGCCGTCCGGTGTCCAACGCAACCCGGGTGATCATCGATTCGTCGCCGTCTCGCCAGGATGCGATGCCGTACTTTCGGTCCGGCGATATATTCATCGTCACTCCCCCGAAGGTCATCCCTTCGATACCGATCGACAGCGACGGCCAGGCCTCTTTTCCTGTCGTGGGATCGAGTGCGTACACCAGAGCATTCCCGTTTTCCGAGGACGGCTCACAGCCAGCGCTTCCGGAGATCCCCAGGTATTCGAGAAGGATTAGATCGCCCTCGCCGAGGATGCTGCTGGTCCCAGTCGTCTGTGCAGCGAAATCCTGCGCCGGATGGCACGCGTTCACGGGATCGGGAATCTGGAATGACCAGACTTCACTCCCATCGGCCCAGGAATATGCTTTAGTTTCACCGGAAGGTTCATTGATAACCACGGCCTCTTCTGCAGAGAAAGCGTCTATCCCGCCTCCGACCTCATCATTGAGGTGGGCATCGAGACTCCATAACTCTTCGCCGTCGGGGTCGATCGCGCGTAGTTTCTCCGCTGACCAGTCTGTGACAAGTGCGTGGCCTGATCCATCGTCGACCACCAGAGTCGCGTGGTAGTCGAGATCGATCGGATCGGCGAGCGCAGGAGTCGTCTCCGGTGACGGCGCCTCATTCTTCTGCGGTGGAGCAGCGTTGCACCCACTGAGGACCAGCAGCGTCGCCACCACTGCGAAAGCTGATTTCCACTTCATAAGTCGTTTTTCCAGGTCATGCCATGATCTTATGTTTCCACGCGCAGTTCCTGCCCCCAGACGCGTGTGCGCTCGGACACATGTCGAAACTCCGCGCGAAGTCCGGCAAGCTCCAGCTGAGCGCACCCTGCTCACCCACCAGCACTTCGATACACGGCCGTCGTGTCGATACACCTGCGCCTGCACAGGTGCGGCGGCGCTCCGTGCATGTTTCGGTGAACCTCAGCAGAATGCGAATGCTCGCAAAAGGCTTGTCAGAGGAACGCGAAGCCGATTAGGCCTGCGGCGATGACTGCTGCCCAGGCAGGCAGCTTCCATTTTTCCTGCGCGATGAAGACGGCGACTGCCAGTGCCAGCGTGGCGAGTGAGGTGATGCCTTGTGTGAATACCGGGTCGTATAGGGCAGCGGCGAGAATACCGACAACGGCAGCGTTCACTCCCAGCAGTGCCCGTCGTACAGCCTGTGCGCGACGAAGACGTCCCCAGAAGGGCAGAACCGCGATGACCAGGAGTGCCGCAGGCAGGAAGATCGCCAGCAATGCAATACCGGCGCCGATCAGTCCAGTCGGGCCCGAAGCTGCCGACGCTCCGAGGAAAGCGGCGAATGTGAATAGTGGCCCAGGAACTGCCTGTGCGGCACCGTATCCAGCGAGAAAGGAGTCGTGACCCACGAGCCCCGTCGCCACGGTCTCCGACTCAAGCAGAGGAAGCACGACGTGACCGCCGCCAAAGACGAAAGCGCCCGCACGGTAGAACACATCAACCAGGCGCAGACTCGAATCTCCGGTCACTGCAGTCAGCATCGGCAGCGCCACAAGAAGCACCACGAAAGCGGTCAGAGCGGCGGCACTGACTCTGCGAGAGATGCGCACTCCAAAGTCCTGTCGCACAGGGTCACCAACGGGCGCGTCGCCGGCCTCCGCAGCTGTGCCACCAGTCTCCGCAACGGCTCCCCCTGTCTCCGCAACGGCTTCTCCACGCAGCCAAGCCAGTCCGGTGACGCCGCCGAGCACAATCGCACCAACCTGCACATACGGGTTCGGGATGAGCAGGATGATGATCATTGCGGCCCCGGCGATGGCGGCACGTTTGGCATCGGGAGTGAGGTTCTTCGCCATCCCGAGCACCGCCTGAGCGACCACGGCCACCGCGGCTGCCTTCAGCCCCGACAGCCACCCCATGTTCGCACCGTCACCCAATGAGGCGATTCCGAAGGCAAAGGCGACCAGCACGATGGCCGAGGGTATGGTGAAGGCGAACCAGGCTGCCAACAGCCCGCCGATGCCTGCCCGCTGCAGTCCGATCGCCATGCCCACCTGGCTGGAAGCAGGCCCTGGAAGGAACTGGCACAATGCGACCAGGTCCGCGTAGGCCCCTTCAGAGAGCCAATTGCGACGGGCGACGAAGGTCTCGCGGAAGAACCCGAGGTGCGCGACCGGACCACCGAACGAGGTCACGCCGAGGCGTAGAAACGCCCAGAACACTTCTCCGATCGTGCCGGGATGTTTACCGCTCATCCGCCACGTCTGCCATCGCCTCGCTCATTCTCACTATTCTGGCCGGGCCAGCCCAGGCAGACCGTCATTACGGCAGAGAAGGTCGCTGAACTTCAAGACAACTCTTGTGCCCTCATCCCCGCGGACTCGATGTCGAGTGCTACACCAGCCCCTGGTCCTCGGCGACGCGGATGGCGCGGGAACGAGAGTCCACGCCCAGCTTTGTGAACACGTTGACCAGATGGCTCTTCACGGTCGCCTCGGTGACGAAGAGCTCCTGCGCGATCTGCGCGTTCGAGGCACCGGTGGCCAGCAGCTTCACCACATCGCGTTCCCTTCGAGTCAGCTTCGGGCCGGGATTGCGCATCGCGGCGATGACCTTCGATGAGATCTCAGGCGGCAGATAGGTCTCCCCGCGTGAAGCCTTCTCGATCGCGGTCGAGATGTCCTCGGGGTTGATGTCCTTGAGCAGGTACCCGGCCGCGCCGGCGTTGAGTGCCGCGACGATTTCGGAATCGTTGTCGAAGGTCGTGAGGATGAGGACCGCAGGCTTCTTCGGCAGGGCGTTGAGCCGCTTCGTCACCTCGATGCCGTCGATGCCCTCCCCCAGGCGCAGGTCGCACATCACTACATCGGGCGCGAGCTCGTCGACCACGGCCAGTGCCTCTTCGCCGCTGCCTGCCTCACCGACGACGGTGATGTGCTCGGGTGCGTCGATGACGGACCGCAGGCCGGCCCGCACCACGGGATGGTCGTCGACGAGGATCACTCGAATCGTCATGCGCTGTCTCCTTGTGTGGATTGTCCATTGGCGTCATCGGCCGCGCCGAGGTGGTTCCTGGGTTCACCGTCGACCGCGACCCCCGGCCGGGAGGTCAGAATCGGATTCTTGGGCAGTGTGGCTGAGATTGCGAATCCCGAGCCCGGCGTCGACTCGATAACGAGCTCTCCGCCCAGCTCGCGCATGCGCGACCCAATGAAGTCGAGGCCGAAGCCGGACTCGGATTCGCGTTTGCGCGAGCCCGGCTCGGCCATTCCGACGCCGTCGTCGACGATGTCCATGCGGATCGACCCGTCGAGATCCATGAGGCTGACCATGACGCGTGAGGCGTGGGAATGCTGCCTGACATTGGCGAGCGCGGACTGTGCAGTCCGCAGCAGGGCCACCTCCACCTCGGCGGGCAGAGAGGGCAGCGTCTCATCGACCTCGACGCGAGCGCTGATAGAAGTGTCGTCCTCAAGACGCGCGAGCAGACGGCGGATGGCCGCGGTCAGCGCCCCGTCCTCGAGCTCGGCCGGGGCGAGGGCGGCGATGATCCGGCGCACGTCTCGCGAACTCTGCGCTGCGAGGTCTTCGACTTGGCGCAGGACCTGCTGGGCATGCTCGTCGGTGGTCTTGTCCACCTCGGCGTGGGCGATGAGCCGGATCGAGGAGATCTCCTGTGCGATTGTGTCGTGGATGTCGCGGGAGACCCGGGTGCGTTCCTGGATCTCTCCTGCATGACGCTGGGTCAGGGCCAGTTCGTCCTGTAGGTCAAGGAGATTCTGGTGAGCCAGCTCCAAGGATTGGAGCAGCTCTTCGCGCCTGCGCCCTTCGCGCAGAAGTTCGATATAGCCGCGGGAGAGGCCGAGGGCGAAGACCGCCCCGATGAGGGAACCGATGATGCTCGCGGTGCCGACCTCACCGTAATGGGCCAGGGGTGCCACGACCGTGGCGATGTAAGTCAGGGCGGTGAAGACCACGGCGATGCGGATCGAGAACAGGTGTCCGGCGAGGAGCCAGAGGACGAAGGCGATCCAGATGAACTCGGCGGAGACCAGCAGGGTGCACAGCCACGCACCGGCGAGGACCAGCAGCCACCATTTGGCCAGGACGATCGCACCGCTGCGGGCAGCCCGGACGGCACCGAGGGTGTACCAGGCGAGGAAGACGATGCTCACTGCGATCGCCGCCAGCGGTGCCGCTCCCCCGTCGATGGCGCGGATGCACGAGATCACGGTGAGGGCCAGGGCCATCGCGTGCTGGCCGATCTCCATGGTGCGCTCTGTCCACCCGCGTGTGTCCACGGTTTCACCTTCCTGCATGTCGTTCGTCCTGCCAACTCAATCACATCTGCGGCGAGCGCGTGCGCTTTTCGACGGGTTGCGCTTTCGATCGAGTGCACACTGTCAGGCATGCGTGCGGCTTCAGCTGGGCTCGCTTTCAGCCCAGTGCGCACTTTCAGCCGAGGATTCACACGACGGGGCCCGGCCACCGATGTCTTACGGTGGCCGGGCCCCGTCCACTGCCGTCAGTGCCATTTGTCCTCGGCACTGCGGTGACGGTCAGTGCTTGCTGTGTCCTGTCGAGGCACCGACGCTCTCGGATTCGCTCAGCAGGTGAGTGCGCTCTGCGTGAGTGCTGCCTGCTTGAGCACTCTCGTCCGGTGTGTCATCGGCAGCCGATGATTCCCGAGTTCCTGCCTCACCAGCACCGGCTGCCGTAACACCGGCACCGGCTGCCGCGGCATCAGCATCGGCGTATTTGTGCTCCGAGCGGGTGATCGCCTTGTTGGGCCACCACATCTTGTTGCCGGCCAATCCGAAGATGGCTGGGACGATGACCGTGCGCACGATGATGGTGTCGACGAGCACGCCGACTCCGACGATGAGCCCCAGCTGACCGAGGACCATCAGCGGCAGCATGCCCAGTGCTGCGAACACTCCGGCCAGGACGATGCCGGCGCTGGTGATCACGCCGCCGGTGTGGCTGACGGCTTCGATCATGCCTTGACGGGAACCGTGGATGACAGATTCCTTCTTCGCCCTGTGGGACAGGAAGATCGAGTAGTCGATGCCCAGTGCCACGAGGAACAGGAACGCGAGTATCGGAACCTGCGCATCCAGTGCCGCCTGGCCGAAGATCGTCCGGCTGAGGAACGCTCCGAGACCGATCGATGCGGCCGAGGAGGCCACGTTGACCACCAGCAGGGTGCCCGCCACCAGAGGTGCACGCAGGATGCCGAGCAGGATGATGAAGCTGATGGCCAGGATCAGCGGTGCAATGGCCAGGAAGTCCTGAGCATTTCCGTCGCGGGCATCGAGTTCCGTGGCAGCCGCGCCGCCGACCTTTGCGTCCGCACCGTCGATCGCGTGGACATCGGATCGGATGTCGGTGACCAGATCCAGGCCTGCGGGGCTGTCGGGTTCGTATTCGCCGGTGACCATGACCTTCGAGATCGAGGTTCCCCCGGTCGTCGTCTTGTCGGTGACGTTGGCGCGTACGACCCCGTCGAGGTCTGACACGGAGTCCGCGACCTCCTTCGCATGTGCCGAGTCGGTGACGACCCAGATCGGCTGTGATTCGCCGGGCGGGAAGTGGTCGGCCAGAGTATCGAGGCCCTGTGCCGATTCTGACTGCACGCGGAACTTCTCGGATTGGTCCAGTCCCACCGAGGTGCCGATGAGTCCCGTAGCCATGACACCGAGAATGATGATTCCGGCGCCGAGGTGGATGCCCGGTTTCTTGACCACGCGAGTCGCGATGGTCCTCCAGATGGAGGCCTTCGCAACGGGCTTCGCTCCGGTGGTTTCGTCGGAAGCTGTTTCGACGACCGCGATTTCATCGGCGGCTTCCTGAACCTTGGGAACGAAGGGCCAGAACACGCCCTTGCCGCAGATCGCGAGGACCGGGGGCAGTGCGAAGAGCACGGCGGCTGCGGCGATGATGAGTCCGACCGCGGCGGTGATGCCCAGTCCGCGGGTTCCTGGGATTACGGCGAAGATAAGGCTGAGCAGGGACAGGACCACGGTCAGGTTCGAGGCGAGGATCGTCGAGGCTGTGTGCGTCCAAGCGGAGCCCAGCGCCAGACGGTGATCGCTTTCGCGGCCGAGCTCCTCCCGGTAGCGGGAGATGAACAGGAGCGCGTAGTTGGCTCCGGCGCCGAAGACCAGGACGCTGATGATGCCCGCGTCGAACTGCAGATCCAGTGCGTCACCCACGGCAGCAGTCACGGTGGAGGCGAGCCCATCGGCGGTGCCGATGACGATCAGTGGCAGCAGCCACAGGATCGGTGACCGGTAGGTGATGATGAGCAGCAGCGCGACGATGACGATGGTCACGATGAGGAGTGTGAAGTCCGCGCCGCCGAACGCCGAGGCGATGTCGGCACCGATGGCGGGGCCGCCGGTGACCAGGAGGGACATGCCGGAGTCTGTGAGCTGACCGGCCTGGGAGTCATTGGCGATGAAGCCGCGGAGTCCGTCGACGGTCTCGGCCGTGTCGGAGTTCGTCAGTCCGACCTCGATCGGGACCATGAGCAGCGCGGCCTTGCCGTCATCGCTCATGATGGGCCCGCTCGCCTTGGATGCATCGTCACCGGCAGATGAGTCTGTGCTCGAATCACCGGATTGAGCCGAGTCGATGTAGTCGCTGAGCGAGCCGCTCAGCTTCCCCAGTTCTGACTGGTCGGTGTCGCTGAGGACCGAACCGTCGTCGTGGGAGGCAACGACCATGACCGACTGCTTGTCGGCGTCGGGGAACTTCTGCAGGAGCTGTGCGGCCTGAGTGGATTCGGAGTTCGCCGGGGCGGATTCGTTGGCCCGATCCTCGCCTGCCCCGGACAGGAGTCCGAAGAGGAGAGTGACGAGGATGACGACCCCGCCGAGGACGAACCACGAACCGCGCTTCGACACCAGTGTGTGCGCGCTTTTCGTGAGTGTTGTGTTCATGTCTTAAGCTCATCAATTTTCTGAGCTCAAAACATCGCCTAGGAGTTCAGACTAAATCTGCAACTTTCGATGGAGTCTCGCGTGTATCAGGCGATCGTGGCACCCGCGGCGTCCATCTCAGCCAGCGCCAAAGTGGAGGAGTCCTTGCCGACACCGGCGATGAGGTCCTGCAGAACGCGGACGGACAATCCGTTCTTCAGAGCGTCGAGGACCGTGGCGCGCACGCAATGGTCGGTGGCGATGCCGACGACGTCCACCTCGGTGATGGTGAGGTCTGTGAGCAGATCGCCGAGGCGCTCCCCCGTATCCGTCGTCCCTTGGAAGGCGGAGTAGTCGGGTGTGCCCTGCCCCTTGCGCACGTGGTGGGTGATGGCTTCGGCGGCCAGCAGTGAATCGTATGCAGCGCCCTCGGTGTCCGCGACGCAGTGCTCGGGCCAGGTGTCGACGAAATCGGGGTTCTGGCTGAAGTGGCCGCCGTTGTCGCTGCCGGCGTCGTGCCAGTCGCGGGAGGCGATGATCGCGTCGTAGTCATCGGCGTGGGTGTCCACAAAGCGTGTCACCTCTTCGGCGACACGGTCGCCGCCATCGACGCCGAGCGCCCCGCCCTCGGTGAAGTCGTTCTGGATGTCCACGATGAGAAGTGCCTTCGCCATATCTCGAGCATAGGCGCTTGTGTGCCGTTTTCCAGAGACCGCGGCGAAGTCGCTCAGATCCATCCTTCTGCACGGAAGATGCTGCGGTAGATATCTCTGATGACATCGTGTTTGCGGGCGTTGTACTCCATGACCGTCTCACCGGCGGCGTTCGCCTCGGCGACGGAGCGCAGCTTCACGTTCTGATAGCGGTCCCGGTCGCCGGGATGACTGCGCAGCCGGTCGCGGAACATGCGCATACGGGCGATTTCCGAACACCGTGGGCCGAAGACGTGGAGATTGCACATTGGGGTGAGGGAATTTCCGGTGCCAGCGTCGATGTGCTTGAACATTCGGTGCTGATACCAGGCAGGTTCGCGAAGCACGAGCTCGAAATCTATGGAGTTCAGACGAGGCCGGTAGGCGGTCTCTTCACCTGGGTCAGGGACGACGAGTGCGATGTCGATGATGGGCTTCGCCGCCAATCCCGGCACAGAGGTGGAGCCCACGTGTTCGATGCCCATTGCCGTGGGCCCGAGCACGGCCAGGATTTGGTCAGACAGCTGCGAATACTGCTCGAACCAGGAAGGATCATGCTCGACGAGCGCGATCGGTGCGCGGGGCGGGCCGGACCGGACCCACATATCGGGGTCATCGACATCATGAAAGGTGATGATCTTGTCCACCTCGACGATACGAGACTCAGCTTCGGCTTTGAGAGGCTTGGTGCTGCCGTCGTCTTTTTCGGGCATGTTCTTCACACTAGCCATGTTGCTGGGCCTTCATCCGGTGGGTTTGCCTTCAAACCAGTAGAACTGTGAGAAGTAGTGATCCTTCGGCAGCTCCAGATCCTGTTTGACCACGGCGCGCACCTGCTTGATGAGGCCGCGTTCGCCTGCTGCCCAGACATAGAGACCACTCTGGTCGAGACCAAGCGATCGAATGTGTTCGGCCAGGGCATGCCCCATCGGGCCGTTGCGGGGGACCCAGTCCCACCGCACGTTCGGATGGTCGGTCCGAGGAAGGCCTGCAACGGTCTCTGGATCATGGTCATCTTCGAGCACAACGGTCACAGCCACCTCGGCGGGGAAAGCGTCGAGCCAGGAGTTCACTGCGGGCAGTGCTGTCAGGTCGCCGGCAAGGACCACATGATCGGTGTCGTCAGGCAGATCGATGCGGGCGGGGGTCAGCGCGGCTTCGATCCTCGTGCCCGGCCTCGCGGTCGCGGCCCACTTGCTGGCGGGTCCGCTTCCCGCGGGATTTGCCTCATCGCTGTGAAGGACGAAGTCGAGGCTGAAGGTTCCGGCGGTCAGATCCACATCGACGAAGGTGTACCCACGCTGACTGACTTGGGCGCGGCCCTTCTCCGGATGGGGGAACCAGAGACGAGTCCAGACTGTGGGAAAGACCTCGCTGAGCTCGGACAGGAGCTCGGGTCCCGTGAAGTGGATTCGCCGGTAGTAGTCGGTGAAGTCCTCGACCTGCGTCACCGCGACCTCATGGTTGGTGATGCGCATCAGGCGCATGACCCCGCGCTGCCAATTGACCATACTCGTCCACCCCTTCGCCCAGTAATATTTTCATTCCTGAGCTTAGCCTAAGCTAACTAAAATGGGGTGGACTGAGAAGCGACGACACGAGGGCAGCCGCGGACCGGTTTCAGCCCTGCTTCAGGGCCTTCTTCTGAGCCTTCTTCGCGGCCTTCTGTGCCGCCTTCTTCGCTGCCCGCTTAGTCGTCTGAGCGCCTGCAACCAGGAGGAGTCCGCCCAATGCCGCAACGTTCTTAGAGAAGTGGACCTTGTGAGCGGCAGCGTCGGCACCGTCCATGTCCCAGAAGGCATGACCGGCCAGCGTGGTCGGCACCAGGGATCCGGCGAGGGCGAGCGCGGACAGGCGCGGCTTGATGCCCAGCGCCATGGTGGTTCCGGCAAGGAGCTGCAGTCCCCCATTGGCGCGAACCAGGAGTTCATCGTCTTCGGGCAGGACCGGCAGGTATTCGCGGATCGCATCGAGTGTCGGGGCGGCGGCCGCGACACGACCGCCGGGGCTGGTCAGCGCCGAATAACCGCCGGTGATGAAGACTGGTGCGGTGAGTACGCGTCCTGCTGTCTGCAGCAACGATGGACCTAGTGCCATGGAGTTCTCCTTGAGGTGTGGGGTTTTGAGCCTAACGGATGCTCGACCTCAGCCTCAAAGCACTTCGCTGCTAGGCGCCGCTGTCGGACTCGTCGCGGGAGTCCCAGTCGTGCCCGACGTGGGCGTCTCGGTCGCACTTGCTGCAGGTGCAACGGGCGCGGGCGCTACAGCCTTCGGCCGCTTGAAACCCAGTTCGGGCTGCTTGCGAAACTGGCCGGTGGCGAAGAGAACGGCGATGACTATCGCTGACACGATCCAGCCGCTCACACCCAGGAACGAGACCAAGGCCATGTCCGGCGCCTCGGCGGAGCCATCGATGAAGAGTCCTAGCAGCATTCCCGCTGAACCGTTGAGCGCAGCATGCCCGGCGACGGCCGGCCAGATCGATCCGGTGCGCAGCCGCAGCCAGCCGAACAGGATTCCCAGCATGACGCATCCGCCGACCATGAACGCCAGGCCGGTGATGTCGGGGCGAGCGAAGTTGTATCCGAGCAGGATCAGCGGTGCGTGCCACAGACCCCAGATCACTCCGACGATGATGAGCGCGGGCCAGGTGCCGAGAGGACGCAGGCTCGTCAGCAGCCAACCCCGCCAGCCGACCTCCTCACCGAAGGCGACCGTGAGGTTGAACAGCGAGCCCAGGGCCATGATCACCAGGTAGCCGATCACAGCCACAGCCACAGGGATCTCTTCGAGCCCGGGCAGCTGCGCCAACTGCGCTTTGAACCCAGAGAGGCCGAGCAGGTCAACCTGCATCCAGCCGAAGGCCGCTCCCACCAGGTAGGCCACGGCGACCAGCACGAAGATCCCGAAGAATGCGAGCGCGGTCATGCCCAAAACCCGACCGAAGGGACGCAGCGGCCAAATACCGAGGTACCTGACTATGCTGGCCCGCGGGCCACCGGTGCGACGGCGCTGGATGAACATCGCCACGACCACAGCTATCAGCGGGGTGAACATCATAGCCATCCCCGAAACTTGCACCAGCATCACGTTTCCGAGGCCCTCGCCGCTCAACCACAGCGGCAGGCACACGAGCCAGGCGAGGATCACCGCGACGGCAACGAAGACTGCGAACTCGAGCCACGGCACCGTGGCCGGAACGATTGCCAGGGGTCGCCCCTTGGGGTCGACTTCCTCCCTCGCCGAGGCAGCTGCCGGCTCTGCGCCTACGATCACTTTGTCGTTGCGTTCCGTTTCCATGCTCACGGCTTCTCCTCAAATCCTGCGCCGGCCTGCATTTCCTGCGCTGTCCTTAGGATCCAACCTACGTTGCCGCAGAACCGGCCACCTCCGCCTCGTGGATGAAATCGTTCTCGCCCGCATGGCCGAGCCGCGCTGTTCTTCCCTCGAGCGCACCGACTCCAGACACCCAGACCCATCCGCATTCTGAGATACGATGAGTCTCGTTGAATCACCGTCGACTCGTGCAAAGGTGCACTCCTGATGACCGAACCATCCCCGAAATCACATCTCTCGGACGCCGACCACCTCTCCGTCCTCGGCTACAACGACTCCTTCGAACGGTCGATGAGCCCCTGGGCGAACTTCGCCCTCGGCTTCACCTACCTCTCGCCCCTCGTCGGCGTCTATTCCCTTATGGCCGTCGCCCTGTCCACCGGTGGTCCACCGTCGATCTGGTGGATCATCATCGTCGCGTGCGGGCAGATGCTGGTGGCATTGGTCTTCGGCGAAGTCGTCTCCCAATTCCCCATCGCCGGTGGAATCTACCCGTGGTCACGCAGATTGTGGGGCAAAAAATATGCGTGGATGGCCGCTTGGGTCTACATCTGCGCACTCATCGTCACCATCACCTCGGTGTCGGAGTTCGGTGCCGGGTTCGTGGCGAGTCTCTTCGGCTTCGCACTGGGCCGCAACACCACTCTCCTGCTGGCATTGGCGCTGCTGATCCTCGCCCTGGCCATCAACTTCAGCGGCACCAAATGGTTGGCTCGGATCGCCAGGATCGGCCTGTTCGCCGAACTCATCGGTGTCATCGGACTGGGACTGTTCCTGCTTATCTTCGAGCGCAAGCACAGTTTCGGCGTGTTCTTCGACTCCATGGGCACCGCCGGTGACGGCAGCTACGTCGCAACTTTCATGGGTGCAGCGGTCGCCGGACTCTTCCTCTTTTACGGCTTCGAGGCCTGCGGCGACGTGGCCGAAGAGGTCTCCAATCCCGCTCGCGGCATCCCGAAGGCCATGCTCATGACGATCGTCGTCGGCGCGGTTTCGGCCCTGTTCTCATTCGCCGGCTACGTGCTGGCGGCCCCGAACCTCGACGAGATCGTGGCCGGACAGGTCGAAGATCCCATTCCCACGATCCTTGAGGGAAGCCTCGGCACGGTTGGGGCCAAGATCTTCCTCCTCGTCGCCATCACCGCCTTCATCTCCTGCGTGCTCAGCCTCCAGGCCGCCGCCTCGCGCCTGATCTTCAGCTTCGCTCGCGACGGCATGATGCCAGGCCACCGTTGGCTGTCGAAGGTCACCGACGGGACGAAGGTCCCACGCAACGCCCTCATCGTGGCCTGCATCGCACCGGCACTCATCTGCGTGCTCATCTGGTTCAACGACGGAATTCTCGTCGCCGTCACCTCATTCGCGATCCTCGGCATCTACCTGGCCTTCCAGATGGTCGTCCTCGGCGCACTGCGTCAGCGCGTCAAGGGATGGAAGCCCGCCGGCCCATGGTCACTGCGCGGCTGGGGCTTCCTCGTCAACACCGCGGCCTTGGCCTACGGCATCTTCGCCATGATCCTGCTCTCCCTGCCCGGCGACTCGGGGTCCTTCTTCGCCGACTGGATCGTGCTCATCGGCCTCGTCGTGGTGCTGGCCGCCGGATTCATCTACCTCTTCATCGCCCGTCCCGATCGACAGTCCGATGCTCCCGAAGGTGATGCGATCGCCGTCGCCGAGGCGATCCGCTCCCACCACTCGAATCGCTGAGCCCCGAGGTCGCAACCACGAAACGTCGAGCGGACCACTTAGCATCGAGCGGGCACTCTATAGCCTCTGCCCTCGACGCTAAGTGGTCCGCTCGATTCTGCTCAGCGAGCCGAAGCATTAAGCACATAAAAATACATATCTATGCATAACAATTCGACACGGGTTGTCCTGGCCGCTAAGCTGGTCAGCATGTCGAAAGTATTGTCTTCGCTCCCAGTCGGTGAGCATGTTGGAATCGCCTTCTCCGGCGGACTGGATACCTCCTGCGCAGTCGCATGGATGCGTCACAAGGGCGCCATCCCCTGCACCTACACGGCGGATATCGGCCAGTATGACGAGCCCGACCTCGACTCCGTCACGGAGCGTGCGAAGGAATACGGTGCTGAGATCGCCCGTTTCGTCGACGCCAAGCGCCTGCTGGTCGAAGAGGGCTTCGTCGCTTTGCAGTGCGGTGCCTTCAACGTCCGCTCCGGCGGCAAGACCTACTTCAACACGACTCCTCTGGGCCGTGCGGTCACAGGCACGATGCTCGTGCGCGCCATGAAGGAAGACGGCGTCGACATCTGGGGCGACGGCTCGACCTACAAGGGCAACGACATCGAGCGCTTCTACCGCTACGGCCTCATGGCCAACCCGAAGCTGCGCATCTACAAGCCCTGGCTCGACTCGGACTTCGTCGAGGAACTGGGCGGACGCCAGGAGATGAGCGAATGGCTCGTCGAGCACGGCTACCCCTACCGCGACTCCGCCGAGAAGGCGTACTCCACAGACGCCAACATCTGGGGTGCGACCCACGAGGCGAAGAGCCTTGAGTTCCTCGATGCCGGACTCGACATCGTCAACCCGATCATGGGTGTCGCCGCCTGGCGCGATGACGTCGAGGTCGCCACCGAAGAGGTCACCGTCGGCTTCGAGGCCGGCCGTCCCGTCTCGATCAATGGTGAGAAGTTCGACGACCCGGTGGCACTGGTCTTCAAGGCCAACGAGGTCGGCGGCCGTCACGGACTCGGCGTCTCCGACCAGATCGAGAACCGCATCATCGAGGCCAAGTCGCGCGGCATCTACGAGGCCCCGGGCATGGCACTGTTCCACATCACCTACGAGCGCCTGCTCAATGCCATCCACAACGAAGACACCATCGCGCTCTACCACGAAGAGGGTCGCCGCCTGGGTCGCCGGATGTACGAGGGACGCTGGCTGGATCCGCAGTCACTCATGCTGCGCGAATCCATGCAGCGCTGGGTCGCCTCGGCGATCACCGGCGAAGTGACCTTGCGCCTGCGCCGCGGTGACGACTACACGATCGTCAACACCCAGGGCCCCAACCTGTCCTACCACCCAGAGAAGCTGTCGATGGAGCGCGTGGGCGACGCCGCCTTCGGCCCCGAGGACCGGATCGGTCAGATGACCATGCGCAACCTCGACATCGCCGATTCACGTGCCCGCCTCGAGCAGTACGCGGCCATGGGCATCGTCTCCGGCCCGACCTCGGAACTCGTCGGTTCACTTGAGGCCGGCGGCGCCGACGAAATCGCGAACTCCGGTGCCGATATCGACGCAGCCAGCGACCTCGCCGGCCTCTCCGCTGCTTTCGACGCCGGCACGGACTGACCCCGAAGTCCTCTCGGCCATCACCGGCCGAAGGCTGAGTCGTACCCGCAGCCCACGCACACCAGTGATGTCACTGTGTGCGTGGGCTTCTTCGATCTCGGATCGACCAGAAATTGCCAACCGCTGCACCGGGCTCAGCGGACAGTGGGAAGATCGTGCCATGACTTCAGCAGCGTCCACTGCACATTCCTTCGCCGAGGCGATCGACCGCCAGCTCCGCGAGGGTGGCACCGCCGTACGCGCCCAGAAGGAGCGGGAGTACCTCAAAAGCGATCTCGTCCACTACGGGGTTGGCGTACCAGCTACCAGGGCTGTCGTACGTGACGCGCTGCGCTCTGCAGATCTCGACCATGACGCAATCATCGAACTCGCCGAACTGCTGTGGGACACCGAGGTCACCATCGACACGAGCAACCTCGAAGCAGGCAAGAAGCCCTCACCGCCGGAATCACACCCACATCGGGCACCTGCCTACGAGTGTCGCAGTGCGGCCACGATGGTGCTCGTCCAATCGATGGACCACCTCGGCGCCGGGGACAGCAGCTTCCTCGAACGGCTGCTTCGAGAGTCCCGGACCTGGGCGCTGGTCGATCCACTGGCCGGCGATGTCGTCGGCCCGCTGAGCGAACACGATGGGGGTTTTGACCAAGCCCTCGACCGCTGGGCGACAGACGAAGATTTCTGGATTCGGCGCGCCGCGCTGCTGGCCCACCTGCGACCGTTGCGCGAGGGCCGTGGAGACTTCGATCGGTTCGCCCGCTTCGCCGATGCGATGCTGGACGAGAAGGAGTTCTTCATCCGCAAGGCCATCGGCTGGGTACTGCGTGACGCTGCTCGGAAGCGGCCCGATATGGTCTTTGACTGGATGCTGCCGCGCTCGAAGCGAGCCTCGGGCGTGACGCTGCGGGAAGTGGTCAAGTATCTGTCACCGGGGCAGCGTGAGGAGTTGCTGGCTCGACGGAGGTGAGGCGGCAGGAGCTATAGGGACTCAGCGAATTCGAGCAGAATCTGATTGAAGGCATCGGGTTGTTCGATGTTGGCGGCATGCCCATCGTTGGGGATAACCGTCGATGATCCGATTGGGGCCAGACCTGCGGCTGCGGCCGCATGCGCCGCTGGCCAGTGCTCGCTTTCGGCTCCTGCGACAAATAGCACGGGCACGTCGCTTCCCTCGATGACGGGGCGCCAGTCGGCCTTCGCATGGCCGTTCAGAAGAGCCAGCTCACCGCGGCTGAGCTTGTGATCCACGCCTTTCATGGCTTTGAGCAGGCGCAGCATGCGTTTGCCACGTTTCCAGACAGGGGTGCCATGCCCGGTGGGAGGAATGCCCTCGGCGAAGTAGGTGTCTTTGTTGGATTCGTCGTAGCCGTAGTATCCGTGGGGCCAGTCAGCGGTGTTGAGCATCTTCGGTGTCTGGTCAACGACAACGATTCCGGCGATGCGGGCGGCGCTGAATTGGGACAGGAACGACCAGATCGTGTTGCCGCCCATAGATTCGCCCACGAGTAGAACTTCTGTCAGGCCCAAGGCTTCGAGGACTTGCGCAACGCCCTGGCCTCGACGCTCCATGGTCACGCCTGATGTGGGGTGGTCGGCATTTCCGTGACCGCGCAGGTCCACTGAGAACACTTTGTATCCTGCTTGCGTCAGTGCCTCGACCTGGTAACGCCAACTGGCCGCCGGCGCCTTGAACCCTGCCAACAGCACCACGGGACGACCGGAGGTATCTCCAGCTTGTGTGTACTCGAGTCAAACACCGTCATCGGCAGTGATTGCGGCCATGGCCCAATTCTAGCGCCCGAGGCTTCCAGAGACCGGTGTTCCCAATGCGAAAACGCCCGCAGCACCTACAGATCGAAAAAGCCCCTCACCAACATATCTGCTGGCGAGGGGCTTCGTTACTGTGCGCCACGAGGGATTCGAACCCCCAACCTTCTGATCCGTAGTCAGATGCTCTATCCGTTGAGCTAGTGGCGCATGGTGCTTGGCTTCACGCCCTGCAACTCGATCCACTATACACACCGAATTCGTCCAAGCTCAAATTCGGCCAGAGTGCGCTTCCCCACATTTGAGACTTGGGTGAGATGGGGCTGCGCCTGCGATTGGACGTTCGGCGTCCGCTGGAACAGGAGAGCCACCTCCGCGAGGGTGCTGAAGTCACTTTGGGAGTGCGTCATGGTCACCCGAAGCGGGCACTGAGGTCACCCAAGACGGTTCTGCAGCCACTGTCTCCGGGGGTAATCACGCTCTGCAACGAACAGTCACCGCCATGAAAAGACACGTCACCCATTTGTTGCATTCACGACTTTCGAGATGCCGTTGTGACCCAATGCACATCTTCCAGTGACTCAAAACCGGGATTTTCCGGCCCACCCGAGTCCTACGGTGGAGATGTACCCGCCGCCAGGCAGAACCCCGTAATCCCGATTGACCAGGAGACCACTCATGACTGTCCTCGACCATGACGTCGTCGCTGACCAGCTGAAGAACGCACCGACCGATAATGAGTCGGTGCTCTCGTTCGTCAGCAGGGTCGCCACCCTCACCACTCCCGACGATATCGTCTTCGTCGATGGCTCGGATGAACAGAGGGCCACCATCGCCGACAAGCTCGTCGAAGCCGGCACGATCGTACGCCTGACCGGCACCAAGGACTCATACTACGCGGCTTCCGATCCCGAGGACGTCGCCCGCGTGGAAGGCCGCACCTACATCTGCTCCAAGGATGAGAAGGATGCCGGCGCTCTCAACAACTGGATGGATCCAGCCGAGATGCGCGAGACCCTCGAGCCTCTCTTCGACGGTTCGATGCGCGGACGCACCATGTACGTCATCCCCTTCGTCATGGGACATGCTGAAGCCGATCAGCCAATGTTCGGCATCGAGCTCACCGACTCCCCCTACGTCGTGCTCTCGATGCTCGTCATGGCCCGCTCGGGCAAGAACGCGCTCGATGCGATCGTGGCTAACGGCGGCACCTTCGTCGAGTGCGTGCACTCCGTCGGCGCACCCCTCGAAGCCGGGCAGGAAGACGTGGCCTGGCCCTGCAACTCCACCAAGTACATCACCCACTTCCCCGAAGAGCGCTCCATCTGGTCCTTCGGTTCCGGCTACGGCGGCAACGCCCTGCTGGGCAAGAAGTGCTACGCGCTGCGCATCGCCTCCTCAATCGCTCGCGATGAAGGCTGGCTGGCCGAGCACATGCTCATCCTCAAGCTGACAAGCCCGGAAGGCGAGGTCAAGTACATCGCCGCCGCATTCCCTTCGGCCTGCGGCAAGACGAACCTCGCCATGATCGAGCCCACCATTCCCGGGTGGAAGGCCGAGACCCTGGGCGACGACATCGCCTGGATGCGCTTCGGCGACGACGGACAGCTCTACGCCGTCAACCCTGAGTTCGGTCTCTTCGGAGTCGCACCGGGCACCGGCTACACCACCAACCCGACCGCGATGCGCGCCATCGAAGCCGGCGGAAACATCTTCACCAACGTCGCACTGACCGACGACGGCGACGTGTGGTGGGAAGGCAAGACCGACGAGAAGCCGGCCCACCTCACCGACTGGCGCGGCAACGACTGGACTCCCGAGTCGGAGACCCCAGCCGCTCACCCGAACTCGCGCTTCTGCACCCCGATCGCAAACGTTCCGACCCTGGCTCCTGAGTGGACGAACCCGAATGGCGTGCCGATCTCGGCAATCCTCTTCGGTGGCCGCCGCAAGACGACGATGCCGCTCGTGACTGAGACCAAAGACTGGAATCACGGAGTGTTCATGGGCTCGGTGCTCTCCTCGGAGACCACCGCTGCCGCCACCGGAGCCGTCGGTGTCGTTCGCCGCGATCCCATGGCGATGCGTCCGTTCATCGGCTACAACGTCGGTGACTACCTGCAGCACTGGCTCGACATCGGCAACACCGAGGGTGCTCAGCTGCCGAAGATCTTCTACGTCAACTGGTTCCGCCGCGACGAGGACAACTCGTTCCTGTGGCCAGGATTCTCCGAGAACTCACGCGTTCTCAAGTGGGTCTTCGAGCGTGTTGCCGGCACCGCCGACGCCGCTGAGAGCCCACTGGGTCTGACCCCCGTCGAGGGCGGTCTGGACACCGAGGGACTCGACTTCAGCGACGAGCAGCTGCGCAAGGCACTCGAGATCAAGCCTGAAGAGTGGGAGACCGAGCTCGGACTCATCGAAGAATGGTACGAGCAGCTCGGCGATTCGGTTCCGGCCGAGCTTCGCGCCGAGGTCGACAACCTGCGCAACCGTCTGGGTCTCGCCTGAGACACCAAGACTCCGTTATTGAGTCTCTGAGCAATAGAGAATCCCCTAACCATCGCCGAGGTGGTTGGGGGATTTTCGTGTGCCTGAGTCAGAGACCAGTGGCGCGCTCCTAACCGATCGTTGCGTGAATCTGAACGAGGAAGGCCAGCACATCGCGGGGCCGCCCAGGCAGCAATCGGCTCATATTGCCTGTGACGGCTTCCGGCCTCCTGCGCGGGCGGATCAACGTTTTCTGCTCCACGCTGTGACCTCCAGCAGTGATAGTCACGGTCAGCATGGGTGGGAACGGCCAACGCATGGGGGTGCAGCTTCCACCCACGCGGACAACGTCGGACCATGCTGTTTTGAACAGCGTGAACTGTCCTCCTGGCTTCGACACGACCATCTGGACGCCCCACCGCGAGACGATCGTTCGCGGTCGAGCCAGGGGATAGACGAACGTCCACAGCACGCCGCCGAAGGCAAACAGGATCAGGCCCAGGAAAAGCAGCAGGCCGAAAATGAGCTGCAGCCACCCAGCGAAATCATCGGAGAACGGGTTCCACATGGATAACGGCATGACGGTGAACATCAAGACAAGGGCGGCGACGAATGTCCATGCAGCTACGGCAAGGCCGAGAGTCTTGAGGAAACTGGTTCGCAGCACCACGTGATCGTTCCGGTCGAATTCGGCCGTCCACCGCCCTAAGCGCTTAGGGTCCGCCTTTGCGATGTCTTTCAGGAGATCTGGTGAGAGCCCGGTACTGTTCTGCGGCTGCATCACACTTCGAGTGTATGTCGGCTCTCCACGAGCCCGGACGCTCTCAGGCGCCGTGGAGTGCCGGGACGATGAGGTAGACGCCGATGAGCACAACGATGCTGCAGATACCGAACACCGTCCAGTAGCCGACCCTGAGCAGGGGCTTGCTTTGGCCTTGGGCCGCCAGGTCGATGTGCACTGCGCGCATCCGCACGGCAGAGGAGAAAAGTAGGATGACGACGATCGCTGACACCCAGGTCGCGACCGCAACGATGAGGAATGAGCCCCACTCGATCATTTTGTCTCTCCCTTGCCCTTGGGTGCCTTGTCGGCATCTGTCTCCGTGGCTGAGGTGCTCATAGCCCTGGAGTCAGCCTCGACGGCGGGGGAAGTACCGGACTTCGCGTCCGCCCTGTCAGCGATGCGCTGTTCGCGAGCCTCGATGCGAGCTGCACGCTTCATGGCCGCACGTTTGCGATTGCGGTCCTTGCGAATCTTGCGCTTGCGACCGCGGATGCCCACCGCATCGCCGACAGCGTCGAAGTTCGAGAGTTCGGGATCCGCCACCTTGCGTGAGCTGAGGAAGATCCAGAGGACTGCGACGACCGCGATGACGGTGTCGATGACGACGCCGATGGTGCCGAGGTGCGCGATTCCAGCTGCGATGCCGCCGACGATCGCAGCCGCCGGGATGGTCAGCAGCCAGCCCGAAGCGATGCGTCCGGCCGTCGACCACTTCACGTCCGCGCCCTTACGGCCCAGGCCGGAGCCGACCACTGAGCCGGATGCCACCTGCGTCGTCGACAATGCGAAGCCGAGGTGGGAAGAGGCGAGAATGGCGGCTGCCGTGGATGTCTCGGCGGCCAGCCCTTGGGCGGGTTTGACGGTGGTGAGTTTCGTACCGAGGGTGTCGATGATTCGCCATCCGCCGACATACGTTCCCAGCGCGATCGCCAGCGCGCAGCTTGCGATCACCCAGATGTGAGGACCGGTTCCGTGGTCCTGCAGATTCGCGGACACGAGGACGAGGGTGATGACGCCCATGGTCTTCTGCGCGTCGTTGGTGCCGTGGGCCAGTGCAACGAGCGAGGAACTGAAGATCTGTCCGTATTTGAACGGTGCCCGGTGAGCGGTTTTGCCTTCGCCGTTGCGTCGTGTGATGGCATAGGCCAGACGGGTGCACAGATAGGCGCCCACACCTGCGATGATGGGCGCGGCGAGCGCGGGCAGGACCACTTTGGACAAGAAGACGCCGAAGTCGACGGAGTTGAGTCCGGCACCTACGATCGCGGCGCCGATCAGTCCGCCGAACAGTGCGTGCGAAGACGACGACGGCAAACCGAAGCGCCACGTCGCCATATTCCAGAGGATTGCGCCTATGAGGCCGGCAAGGATGAAGTCCGGAGTGATCTGGACTCCCCCACCACCTTCTTTGATGATGCCCCCGGAGATCGTCTTCGCCACCTCGGTGGACAGGAAGGCACCGACCAGGTTGAGCAACGCCGCCAGGGTGACCGCCGTCTTCGGCTTGATCGCTCCTGTCGCGATCGGAGTCGCCATGGCATTGGCCGTGTCGTGAAAGCCATTGGTGAAGTCGAAGAACAGTGCCAGTACGATGACCAGCACAACGACGAAGATGATTTCCACTAAGCGACCTTGAACGTAGACACAATTCGGACCGTGGATGATTTAGCTGACGGGCAGCGACCTCAATCAGCAAAAAGTCTACCGCCTATTTCCCCGAATCTTCACCCACTGTTCTGCGCAGCCCCGCTTTCACCCCTCCGCGTTCATCTCTGAGCTGGCCAAACGCGACCTCACCAGGCCTGGAATGTATCCACGTTCACAATTGGCCTGGTGAGGAAGCGGTATGGCCAGCGGACCTATTCGTCGCTCAGTTGACTTACTCGTCGCTCAGCTGACGTACTCGTCGGCGATGTTGAGTGCTTCGTCGAGGACCTCGAGTCCGAAGCGGACGTCGGCATCAGGCGTATTCAGCGGTGGGACGACGTGAATCCGGTTGAAGTTCGCGAAGGGCAGCACTCCCTCGGCCTTCATGGCACCGATGACCCGGTTCATCTCCGGCGAGCTCCCGCCATAGGCCGCCATCGGCTCCTTCGTCGTGCGATCCTTGACGAGTTCAACGGCCCAGAAGCATCCCATGCCGCGAACGTCTCCGATCGAGGGGTGGCGCTTTGCCATCTCGTGGAGGGCAGGTCCGATGATGTCGCGGCCGAGGCGCTCGGCGTTCTCGATCATCCCTTCCTCGTCCATCGCTGTGATCGTGGCGACTGCTGCAGCGCAGGCCAGCGGATGGCCCGAGTAGGTCAGACCACCTGGGTAGGCCCGGTCGCGGAAGGTCTCGAAGATCGCGTCGGAGATCGCGACTCCGCCAAGCGGCACATATCCGGAGTTCACGCCCTTGGCGAAGGTGATGAGATCCGGGGTGACGTCCCAGTGGTCGACGGCGAACCAGCGACCGGTCCGGCCGAAGCCAGCCATCACCTCGTCGGCGATGAAGACGATGCCGTAGCGGGCCGTCAGCTCCCGCACACCTTCGAGGTATCCGGCCGGGGGTCCGTAGATTCCAGCGGTGCCCGGCACGGTCTCGAGGATGAGCGCTGCGATGTTGTTCGGCCCCTCGAGCGTGATCATGTCCTCGAGGTGCTGCAGCGCACGCTGGGTCTCTTCCGCCTCGGTAGTGGAACTGAAGTAGGAACGGTACTGGTAGGCGGGCATGAAGTGGACAATGCCCTCGGCCGAGTAGTCGTTGGCGAAACGGCGTGGGTCACCTGTGACGTTGACGGCCAGCTGGGTGCCGCCGTGGTAGCTGCGGTAAGCGGAGAGCACCTTGGTTCTGCCGGTGTGCAGGCGGGCCATGCGGATCGCGTGTTCGTTCGCGTCGGCACCGCCATTGGTGAAGAACACGTGGTCGAGATCGCCGGGAGTGCGGTCGGTGATGAGCCGGGCCGCCTCGGAACGGGCATCGTTGACGTGCTGAGGGGCGATCGTACACAGCGTCGCCGCCTGCTCCTGAATCGCCGAAACGACCTTCGGGTGCTGGTGTCCGATGTTCGTGTTCACCAGCTGCGAGGACATGTCGAGCAGCTTCCGTCCCTCACCGTCCCAGATATAGGGGCCCTCAGCCGCGACGACCGTCATCGGGTCGAACGGCCCCTGGGCCTGCCAGGAATGGAAGACATGCGCGCGGTCGAGGTCGTGGGCCCGCTGGCCCGCACTCAGCTGCTCGGCTGTGAACGTTCGTTCGCCGTGACCTGGATCCACGGTGGGTTCCGTACCTTCGGCGCTGGAATCGTTGACCTCACGGTCGAGTTCTTCGTTCGCATTGATCACAGTCATGATGTGCCGTCCCTTCACGGTTCGTTCCATATCGCCGAGGCGGGTCAGCCCATTGGTGTGGAGGTGACCCTGATCCTTCAATGGTGATCCCGACGAACCCGAATCACCATGGACACCCTGCAAGCATTTGCTGGAGCAGACTTACACTATGTAAACCACACGATCTCAAGCGGACGAATGGAAGTGCACAGTGGATGCTTGGTCGCGGCGATCACCGGACCTGACAATCGCGAACCTGCTCGACGTCGACGAGATCCGCCGCGGAGATCCCGAGGTCGTGGCCGGTGGTGACCTGGTGGGACGTGCGGTGAGATGGGTCCACATCGCCGATTCGGAGAATGTCGCACAGTTCCTCGAAGGCGGTGAACTCGTGCTCAGCACGGGCCTGTCGTACCGGTCTTCTCCGGAGTCGACCGCAAAGTTCCTCGATCAGCTCGAATCCGCCTCCGCCTCCGGTGCTGTCATCGAACTCATCCATGACGACGGTCGTCCTGATGACGAGGCCATCGACAACGTCCGTGCCGCTGCACGTGGTCGTGAGATCCCGATTGTGATTCTGCGCCACCGCATCAAGTTCGTCCGCGTCACCCAGCTCGCTCACCAGGAACTGCTCAATCGACAGCTGGCCCGTGTCGAGCATGCGCGCACTGTCCACGAGGTCTTCACACAGCTGAGCCTGGATAGCGCTGGAGCTCAAGACATCGTCGACCGAACGGCGGAGCTGCTGGGCTCACCCGTCATGCTCGAGGACGTCGGACGCCGGCTGCTCGCCCACGCCGGGTCCGCGCTCACGTCACGCAGTGCTCAGCGTGAGGGCGAAAGGACGGACCACCTCGGCGAGACCGATGAGAATGGACTCGGACGTAAGCACGCGCACGCGCACGAGCATGGGCATGGGCATGGGCATGGGCATGGGCATGGGCATGGGCAACGGTGGCTGCAGGTCCCGGTGGGACTGCGTGATCGCCGGTGGGGTCGTCTGCTGGCCCCGGGCCGACTGGAATCCGATGAGGAGGCCGCGCAGGTCATCGAGCGCGCTGCGCAGACTCTGACCCTGGCGCGGATGGCCGAACGCGACGAGCAGGATCTCCTCGTTCAGGCCCAGGGCGGG
Organism: Brevibacterium sp. 239c; assembly: GCF_900169365.1. Classification (GTDB taxonomy): domain Bacteria; phylum Actinomycetota; class Actinomycetes; order Actinomycetales; family Brevibacteriaceae; genus Brevibacterium. The sequence continues at coordinate 2,654 of NZ_FXZH01000015.1, read as the reverse complement.
CTGGTGCGCGAGATCATCGAATCGGCGGAGACTGACGAGAAACAGGTTCGGGCTCGCGCGGCGGACCTGGGGTTCGCACCGCGAGGTCGCATGATTCCTGTGGTCGTGCGCGTTGATCGCGGTGAGAACACCGACCCAACGACCCTTCAACTGCGGGAGCGGTCTCTGCACCGTGATTTCGTGACTGCGGCAACCACCCATCGCTGCTCCACGCTGTCCGCCGGACTGCAATCGGGCTCATTCGGGGTCGTGCTGGCTCTGCCTTCGGGAGCCGATGACGATGCAGCCCTTGCACGGCTGATCGCCGATCTGCCCATCCGCGACACCACCATTGGTGTCGGGCAGACAAGCGAATCGATCGTCGAGGCGGCCGCTGGCCTCGAATCTGCGGCCCAGGTAGCCGAGATCGCCTCGACGCTCGAACTGCGGGAGCGGCAGTACTACCGCTTCTCCGACGTGAGACTGCGGGGGCTGCTCTCATCGCTGCGCGACGACCCGAGCGTTCGGGCCTTCGCCGAGGCGGAACTGGCCCCTCTGCTTAAGACTGAACCTGAGATGCTCGGCCTGCTTGAGCAGTTCCTCACTCACAGCGGCAATAAGTCGGCGCTTGCCCGGAGCGGTTTCCTGTCCCGTCCGGCGCTATACGCGCGACTGGACAAGCTGCAGCGCAGGCTCGGCGTCTCGTTGGAAGATGCGGAGTCGCGCACCGCGCTCCACGTCGCCATCCTGTGGCTGCGCACAAACCGGTGAGGCCCGGCCTGCCCTGCCGCTTAAGAATGGGCCGTACCGTTTGAGAGTGAGGCGTGAATGAGGGGGTGTCGTAAAAGGGAGGCACGATCATGAGCGCATCGGCGCCGGCTTCCTCGGCATCGCGGCTCAGCTCGATGGTCTCGGCCGTTGAGAGTGCCCCAGTGCCTGCGACCACGGGCACGCGTCCGTTCGCTGCCTGAATGTAGGCTCGGTTGCCGGCCTTGCGCTCAGCAACAGTCAGCGAGGTGAATTCTCCGGTGGAACCGCCCGGAACCAACCCGTGGACACCGTTGGAGATCATGTGCTCGACTTGGGCCGAGATGCCGTCAAGATCCACCTCGGCGCCATCGGAGGTGAACGGGGTGATGCAAGCGGCAAAGATGCCGGTGAACGTAATTGGCATGGGATTGACCTTTCAACTGGTGTTCATCGTTCAGCGTTGAACGAAGGGGTGAGTCGATCAGAATCGCTGGGGTGAGACCCGTGCGAGGAGATCGGAGCTGAGGGTGGATTTCCGGTCGAGCATGATGTCGGTGAGCGCTTTCGCCGAGGCGGGTGCCAGTGTCAGCCCCAACATCGAGTGCCCGGAGTTCACATAAGCGTTCTTGGCGGTTCCCAGGTTGCCGATCACGGGAAGCCCGTCCGGTGTCATCGGTCGCGAGCCCGCCCACGGTGTTCGTTCGCCCGCCGGTTCTTCGCCCCAGTCACGGAAGGAACGGCGGGCCGCTTCGCGGATAGCATCCACGCGAACGTCGTTGACTTCGTCATCCCTGCTTCCGAATTCCATCGTTCCGGCCAGACGAAGCAGGCCGTTGAGTGGGGTGACCGCGACCCGCGCGTCTTCGAGCGTCAGAGACGTTCTCAGATTGATCGGCGGCGGAGCGTAGTCGATGCTGTATCCCTTGCCCGAATAGATGGGCAGTCTGCGTCCGAGCTTCGTCAGGAGCGCACCGCTGGCTACACCCGCGGCGACTACGACGGCATCAGCCGCGATGACTTCCGCGTCGCTCGTGACGACCGCAGTGACGGTGTCACCGCCGCGGACGAAGCTGCCAACACTCGTTTCTTCGCGCACATTCACGCCGAGGTCACTCAATTTCGCCAGCAGTCCGCGGGTCAGCGAGTCTGGCTCGATCTGTCGATCGGTGGGAAAGAAGAGACCATGACGAATGCTGTCACTCAGCGCCGGCTCCGCCTCCAGCAGGTCATCGCCGTGGAGCTCGTCTGCCACATGCCCGACCGAAGCGAACGCGTCCAGCGTCCGGCAGTGCTCTTCGAAACGATCCGCGGTCTCAAACGCTAAGAGAACCCCGCGAGCATGCATCTCGAAGTCCATGCCCTGACGCTGATAGTCGTCGAAGAGGGCATTCGCGTCTTCTCCAAGACGCAGATGCACGTCGAGGCCAGCCTCAAAGTCCTTGGTATTGCAGTGCTGGGCCATACGGAGCAGGAACTTCAGGTATCCGGGCGCCAAAGAAGGTCTGATCGACAGTGGGCTGTCGGGCCTGAGCATCCATTTGATGCCCTGAAGCAAGACTCCAGGAGCGGGAACCGGGGCACTCTCAGCCAGTGCCACCTTCGCCGCGTTGCCATGGGAGGCACCGGCTCCGCATTTTCCGGACTCCAGAAGCGTGACCTCACAGCCGGCGGACGCCAATTCATAGGCACTCGCCAGACCCACCACTCCGCCACCGACAACGACGACCTTCATGCACGTCTCCCTCAGTGTCGACCACGACCGACACTGGCCGCAGCTTCACACGCCGATAGAATTGTATGTTGGCGGCCATGGGAAACTGCCCATAGGCGGACAGTGGAAATGCCCACTCCTGGCCAGTAGAACTGCCCAGTGACGGCCACGATTTCTGCCCATCCGACCACATAGTGCCCCCGCTCAAGGGGGA
>NZ_FXZH01000013.1 GCF_900169365.1 Brevibacterium sp. 239c | reverse complement strand
TGGGAAGACAGGGAGCAGAGCCAGCAGGAGGCAGGTGAGCCGTGACGATGTCACCCCGAGTTTTCGGCAAGACCGTCGATGAGCACACTCGGTGCGAGCATTATTCGACTGAACTCGACATCATCGCCATTCGCTTTGCCTGCTGCGACAGGTACTTTCCGTGCCATCTCTGCCACTCCGAATGCGCTGAACACTCGGCCCAGCAGTGGCCCCGAGAGCAGTGGAATCAGAAGGCTATTCTCTGTGGACACTGTTGGACGGAGCTGACGATCGAGGCCTACCTGGGCGTGAGCGCTTGCCCGGATTGCGCGGCGCCATTCAATCCGCGCTGTGCGGCACACGCGGACTTCTACTTCAGTTCCCAGTAGAGGCACCGCACCAAGAGACAACATCGACTCCGTTTCTGCAGGGAATGCTGACGCAGTGTTCTCATGAGGGCGTTGAACAAGCCTCCGCGCCATGACACGGTCATGCACGCCGCTTTGACCTTCGATGACACGCTGCTGATGGGATCCGATGACACTACGGGCGATGGTGGCCCCAGGTTGGGCATCGCACTGTCCTACATGGCCGCCGATCTGGCGACTGCTGACACGGTCTTCGCTGCGCTGGCCGACGGCGGCGAGATCCAAATGCCTCTTGGCCCGACGTTCTGGTTCGAAGGGTTCGGCATGTGCCTCGACCGGTACGGAGTGCCGTGGATCGTCGATACCGCCCGGTCTTCTGAAGGTTCTGGGGAGTGACTGGCCGGGGAAGAGCAACTATTGTCGAATCATGAGCAGAGCTGAGAGCCTGCGGCAGTCCGCGATGGTTGGAAGGCAATGATGGCTAACGACAGCAGCTACCCGTTCGGCACGCCGTTCTGGATCGAGACACTCCAGCCGAACGTGTCGGAGGCGGCCGAGTTCTACACTCAGCTCTTCGCGTGGGCCGTCGAGGACCCTGGTGAGGGCCCTGGTGAGAACACCAATGTGCTCGTGGCTCGGCTGGATGGGCAGAGCGTCGCTGGTATCACTCAGGCACCAGGGGCAGTTCCAGCCGGGTGGTTGATCCACGTCCTCGTCGACGACGTCGATGCCTCGATCGCCGAGGCGCAAGCTGCCGGTGGAAGCTGTCTCCTGCCGTCTGTGGAACAGAATTCGGGTGGACGAGTCGCGATCCTCGCAGATCCAAGCGGCATCCCCTTCTGCGTCAATGATGGCGAGGGCGTCGAGGGGGCCGAGATTGTCGGCGAGACCGACTCCTGGTCAATGTCCTCGCTCCATAGTCCCGACGCTCGAACGTCTCAGGATTTCTATGGTGCGCTTTTCGGCTGGGAACTCCACGAGGTGTCGGGTGCACCCTTCTCACGGTGGAGTCTCGACGGGCACACTATCGGTTTGCTCTCCGACGCCGGTGACGCCCCACCTCACTGGGCAGTCAACGTTGCCATCAGCGACGCAGACACCACCGCGGCGCCGGTTGAGTCGCTGGGTGGCACGGTCGTGCTCGAGCCCTTCGACACAGAGACCCACCGGAATGTCGTCATTGCTGACCCCGCCGGTGCCGTCCTGGCCTGCAGTGCCGAGCAGTCGAGCTGATGAAGCTGCCGTTCACCACGGCACCGTGCCTTCGTCGCTGGTGAAGGTCCCTGTCGGGCCCTCGGTTCCGCGCAGTGCCACGGTGACGATATGGGCCGCACCCTGTTCGACGGTCTTCGTTCCCTGGAAATCATTGAGTGCTGTTGATGTCATTCCCGGATCGAGGGTGTTGACCGGAATGCCCTCGGGTTCGAGCGCTGTGGCGAAGGCCAGAGAGACCGCGTGCAAGGCAGTCTTGGTTACGGAGTAGAGGCCGAACATCCGCCGATGCGGGTTTTCCGGATCGGCGTTCGCCGCCAGCGAGCCACCGCCGCTTCCGACGTTGACCACACGCGCCCCGGGCGTAGTGAGCAGCAGCGGAAGAAGAGCTTGTGTCAGCGCAATGACTCCGAAGACATTGATCTCGTACATGTCCCGCACTGTCTCAAGGGGCGCATTGGTCAGCAGTCCGGAGCGGGCTCTCTCAGGCAACGGTGTGCTGCGATCTCCGAGGAACGACACTCCAGCGTTGTTGACCAGCAGATCGAGGCGGCCGTACTCCGCGCTGATGTGTTCTGCGGCCGCCATGATGGAGTCTTCGTCGGTGACGTCGAGTTGGAGGGTGGTGGCATTGCCGTCGATCTCGGCAGCAGCCCGACGTCCGCTCTCCTCGTCTCGGGATCCCAGCAGGACGGTGAAGCCCGCTGCTGTCAGGTCCTTTGCGACCTGCAGGCCGATTCCTCTGTTCGCGCCGCTGATGAGGGCGACTGTATGTGATGTGGGCGGTGATGGGGCAGTGGTTTCTGTATTCATGCCTCCTACTCTGCCTGGTTCGTTTGGTACCTGGAATAATGCAGAGTCTGCAAATGATGCTCTATAGTTCAGACGTGGCTGGTGATCATCTCTCGGAAGTGCTCGACCTCATCGCGGTCCGTGGTGTGGTCTCCGGTGGTGCTGCCGTCAGCGGCCAGTGGTCGGCGGAATCAGATGTCGACGAGGAATTGAAATTCTGCGCGATTGTGCGCGGACAGGCCACGCTGAGCACCGATGGAATCGACTCTCCGATCACGCTGGTTGAAGGAGAAGTAACGATCCTCAATGCCCGGTCGTGGCTCTGCCTGCGTGGAGGTGCCGGTGACGGGCCGCTGACAAAGGTGGCGCAGCCATCTAATGGAGAGATCGCTCGCCTCGACGTCGCTGACCCTGAGAATTCGGACATCTTCATCGGCGGACGGATCGACCTTGATTTCGCCGGCCATGAGCTCCTCTTTGATGCGCTGCCGCCTGTGGCCCACATCCGCACCTCCTCCCCATCGTCCTCGCGCGTGAGCGGGACCATCGATCGCCTCTTCGAGGAGATCTCCTCGAAACGACCCGGCGCGGACTTCGCCGTCCGTGAGTACTGCCAACTGCTCATTCTCGACGTCCTGCGGGCGTTCGCCGATCACCCCTCCGTTCCATCGGGATGGCTGAGGCTGCTGGGAGACGATCGGCTAAAGCCTGCTCTCGACCTCATCCATGAACGCCCCGAAGTGGCCTGGGGGCTCAACGACCTCGCCCGAGCCTCAGCGATGTCGCGCACGGCCTTCGCGGTTCGCTTCCGCGAGGTCGCGGGCATGCCGCCGCTGACCTACCTCGTGCGGTGGCGGATGCTCTTGGCCAAGCGCGAACTCCGCTCAGCTGACTCGCGAATGCGACTGCTCGCTCTCAAGCTCGGGTACTCCTCGGAGAGTTCCTTCAGTTCCGCGTTCAAGCGCAGCGTCGGCGAATCTCCGCACAGGTATCGGACGCGCATGCTTGCCCAGCAGGCTCCGAAGGGGACTGCCGCCCACGTCTGACCATGCGTCAATGGGGTCTCATGGCCTGGGAGACACACTCGCGCAGCAACCTCCGACGGGAGGAGTGCGCCTCGGCGGGTTCACTGCTGTCGGCGGTGTAGACATTGCTCACCGGTGACCACGCCATCGACATCGCGATGACCATCGCCATGATGTCGAACGGGTCGCCGTCCCGGACCTGCCCCGCCTTCTGAGCAGCGGCGATGGCCGAGAGTTTGTGGTCATCGTAGTCATCGTGGGATTCGGCGAGGTGGCCCGTGGGCCGTCGCTCCAATCGCGTCCAGGTGGCCAGTCGGATGAGGTCGGGACGGCGCAGATATTCGTCGTAGAGGCGCACGGCCCAATCAGCGAGGTCCTCGGCATCGATGGGCACCGTGTTGGTGATGCTGTCGAGAGAGTCGAGGAAGATGGCGTCGAAGAGCTGGCCCTTGTCGCCGAAGTAGGAGTAGAGCTGAGCCTTGTTCGTCCGCGCTGCCGAAACAATCCGGTCGACGCGGGCCCCGGCGATGCCGTGCCGGGCGAACTCCTCGGTGGCTGCGTCGAGGATGCGCTGGTAGGTCGCCGCCCCGCGGGGGGTCTGGGGTTGTTCGGGCATGCAGTCACAGTATCAAACAGACCAGTTGGTTTGCTTCGTCCGGAGTGCGGCAGTACGCTAAATAGACCGAATAGTCTGTTTAGGGAGATCTGTGATGCGAACGACCACTGGATGGCAGGCGACTGGCTCATCGGAATTGAGTGCAGGCCTGCTGGAGCGGCGCGAACTGCGCCCGGATGACATTGCTGTGAGGGTCGACTACTGCGGGCTCTGCCACAGCGACCTGAAGGCACTGCGTGACCATGATGGTCACTCGCGCCTCATTCCAGGGCACGAGTTCACCGGCGTCGTCAGCGAGGTTGGGCTCGAGGTGGCAGCCTTCTCCGTCGGCGACAATGTCGCGGTGGGCAACATCGTCGATTCCTGCGGTCAGTGCCCCATGTGCCGGGCAGGACAGGAGAACTTCTGCCACGAGTTTCCCACCTTGACCTATGGCGGGAAGGATCGTGTCGACGGATCGACGACCCTGGGCGGGTTCTCGCGGGAGTACGTTGTCCGCGAAGATTTCGCCTACCGACTTCCCGAGGGGTTGGATCCGGCCGCGGCAGCACCGCTGATGTGTGCGGGCATCACTGTCTGGGAGCCGCTGCGCGCGTTGGATGTCAGGCCGGGTGTACGCGTTGCCGTGGTCGGCCTCGGAGGCCTCGGCCATCTCGCAGTCAAGCTCGCGGTCGCACTCGGTGCCACCGCGACCGTGATCAGCCGCACCTCGGACAAGGCCGACGATGCCCGCCGACTCGGCGCGGATGGGTTCATCGTCTCCACCGACTCTGCGCAGATAACCGCGGCGAGGGAGAGTTTCGACGTCGTCATCGACACCATCTCGGCACCACACGACATCGCGCCCTATCTCAAGCTGGTCGGGCTGGACGGGACTCTCAGCGTCCTCGGCTATCTGGGTGCGCTCACCGTGGAGGTCACCGACCTGCTCATCGGCCGAAAGAAGCTCAGTTCCGCAGGCAGCGGGGGTCGACCTTCGACCGCTGAAATGCTGCAGTTCTGTGCCGACAGCGGGGTCGTCCCCGACGTCGAGGTGCTGCCGTCTTCACAGGTCGATACGGCGCTTGAACGACTCGCAGGAAACGACGTGCGGTACCGATTCGTTCTCGACATGTCCGACCTGGATTGATCCGGCAGGATGGAGTCATGACCGAGCATCCCCAGCACCACCCGCTCATCCTCGCCGATACTGCCGAGTGGCGAGACTGGCTGGCGCGCAATGACGCCACATCAGACGGCGTGTGGCTGCTGCTGGCAAAGAAGAACGTCACCACGCCGACATCTCTGAGCTACCAGGAGGCTCTCGAAGAAGCCCTGTGCAGCGGTTGGATCGACGGACAACGTCGAAAGTTCGACGAAACGACATTCGTCCAGCGCTTCACTCCACGCCGCTCCCGCTCGAACTGGTCGAAGCGCAATGTCGAGATTGTCCAACGCTTGAGCGACGACAGACGAATGCGGGAGCGCGGTGCCGCCGAGGTCGCTGCTGCCAAGGCGGATGGACGCTGGGCCAATGCGTACCTTGGGCAGGCGCAGGTGACCATTCCCGATGATCTTCGTGATGCTCTCGCCAGGGCGCCAGAGGCCCACGCCGCGTTCGATCGGTTCACTCGTGCAGAGCGGTACTCAGCAATGCTGCCGATTCTCACTGCACGCAGCGACGAGACAAGGGCCAGGATCATCGCTCGACTCGTCGACCGCCTCGGCGAAGTCGACCAGTGACAAGGCTGAGGGCAGATTGACTCCGCCCAGAACAGCGATCTCGGTGAGTATGACGAAAGGCCGCCTGCCCGCAGGGGAATCGGTAGGCTTACTCCAATGATTCGTGGATTTCGTCAAGTGGACGTCTTCGGTACCCAGCCGTGCACAGGTAACCCGGTTGCCGTGGTGCTCGACGCTGCAGGAATCGACGACGAGAGCCTGCGCCGGTATTCGATCTGGTCCAACCTGTCCGAGTGCACGTTTGTGCTGCCGCCGACAGAGCCAGGTGCTGACTACCGAGTCCGCATCTTCAGTCTGAGCACCGAACTGCCCTTTGCCGGGCATCCGACATTGGGCACTGCCCGAGCCTGGTTGGACTCCGGCGGAGTTCCATCGACTCCAGGAGTCGTCATTCAGGAATGCGGGGCGGGGCTGGTGCCAATTCGCGTCGAGGAGGATCTGCTTGCCTTCACGCCCCCGCCTCGCCTGCGGTCTGGTCCAGTTGACTCAACGATGATGTCTGCATTGAACGACATTCTCGGCATCGACGGCCGCCACGTGATCGATTCCGAGTGGCTCGATAACGGCCCCGGCTGGGTCGGGGTTCTTCTCGACAGCGCACAGACCGTACTCGACTTGCGCCCAGACGCATCCGCGCATCCGGGACGGTGGGATATCGGTGTGATCGGAGCCCACGAGTCGGGTGCCGAGGCGGCATTCGAGGTTCGCGCCTTCTTCACTGAAGGCGATGAACCGTTGCGCGAGGACCCGGTCACGGGAAGTCTCAACGCTGCGGCCGCGGAATGGCTGATCGCCACCGACCGTGCCTCCGCTCCCTATCTTGCTGCTCAAGGCACAGCGATGGGCCGTGAAGGTCGCGTCCACATCAGTTACGACGATGGTCGACTGTGGGTGGGAGGTCGTACTGAAGTTGTCCTGTCTGGAACCATTGACTTGTGAATGCGGGGGAGTAGGGTGCGACGCGACTGGCCCGCTTAGAGAGACCCGTCCACTCAAACGGGGCTCAGCCCTTTCGGCCCCGGTGGTTCGCCTCCGGCAACTCAACATACGCGAGGTGCTGGTCTGCCGAATAGCAGACGATCTTGCCTTTGTGATTCTTGGTTTTCCTGAGGATCCCTGCCTCGGCGAGCTCGACGAGAGCCCTATGGGCAGCAGCGCGAGAGACTCCGTGCTCGACCGCCACCGAATCGATGGTGATCACCGGCTCTCGCGCTAAGCAGTCGAGGATTTTGAGGATGACCGAATCGGCCCTCGGGTGGATCGGTGACTTGCCGATTTCGCGGCGGTGCTCGGCGAGATCGAGGCGAACTGTCTGATCCAGCGCTTCGATGTCTTCGGCCAGGAGGACAGCGCTTGCGGCGGCCGCTTCGACCGCCTCGGCGAAGGAGATGACCCACTGATCAAGGTCGGCTGGGTCTTTGCGATACGCGTTCAGGCCACCGATATAGGCGTTCGTGTTGGCCGCGAAGACCGTGCTGATCGGCACGAGCACAGTACGGAGTGCATCGGAACGTTTGAGGACCGTGTGGACGAGCGCTCGCCCAGTTCGGCCGTTCCCGTCGGCGAAGGGATGGATCGTTTCGAACTGAGCATGGGCGATTGCGGCGCGGATGACCGGATTGCCCTCCGTGGCCGTGATGAACGCAGCCAAATTCGCGACGAGCCGTGGAACCTCAGCTGGTGGTGGAGGTACGAACTCTGCGCGCAGCGGGCTGTTGCCCGGGCCGCCCACCCAGTTCTGGGCTTCTCGCAGTCCAAAGGCAAGCCGCGGCTCGATCGAGTGCTGGAGGTCTTCGATGTCCTTGACGCTGGTCGCCCGAAGTGGGTCGGCGATCTCGTCGATGGCGTTTTCAGTTGCCCGTACGTTGGCGATGACATCTAGGGCCACACGATCGCCGTACTTCAGACGCTCAGCGATAGCCAGTTTCTTCGGACTGAGTCGATTGCCCTCGATCCACGAGGAGGAGATGCTTTCGGACCGGATAAGCAGATGGTTGAGGTAGGTGCTGCCCGACGAACTGATCCGCTCGTCGAGTCGAGCGAGGACGACCGCCGCTTCCTCGGCTGCATACTGTGCTTTGGCGCCGAGTTCTGGGAGCGTGATGGCAAGCTCATCGGGCAGATATGCGCGGTATGTACCTGAGGCTCTGTTCTTCTTGCTCAGCCCGGCTGGGTTCGGAGGAGTCCATCGGAGTTCGACGGTGTAGGGCATGGGGCGACCTCCTCTCGGGATGGGCCGTAAGTGTGAACACTTCGCTTCAATATTTACTTTAGTGTATCTAAAGTAAATATTGAAGCGAGTGTCTGACGTTGTTGATGTAGATTGCACATCTTGGTTGGACGGCTGGCATCGCAGTCCTGCCCCTCGAGCAGCTCCCGGATGTCATCGGCCGTCACCGTCTGACTGAAGGCCTGCCCGTTTGGACTGCGACCGTCGAAGGCCCCAGCGTCGGTCATGAGGGAGTCGAAGAGTTCAGCCTTCCTCTTCTGCGGGGCGAGGACCTTCTCCTCGATCGTGCCCTCGGCTCGATGAGGTCGAAGTCAAAGGGCAGTGGAAACTGAGGCGAGTGCGACGATCTTGCGAGTAGGTGACCTGGTGTCGTCGATAGCATCGCGCTATATTTGAGTGCATGGGACGGTTTCAAGCGCAGAATCCGGGCGAACTCATTCGCGAAGCGCGCCTTGATGCAGGACTTACGCAGACACAGTTGGCGCGGCGTGCTGGATTGCGCCAACCAAGTTTGGCTCAGATGGAATCTGGGTCCCGGAACGTTTCGGAGGAAATGCTCGATCGAGTGCTCGAAGCAGCGGACTACCGGCCGTCGCTTGCTCTGGCTCAGTACTTTGACGAAATTCTTCATATTGCTGCCTCCCGAGGACTACGCAACGTAAGAGTCTTTGGCTCGGTGGCGCGTGGGGAGGACGGTTTCGACAGTGACATCGATCTTCTCGTCACTCCAGATGAAGGTATCGATCTCTTCGATCTTGCACTCTTCATGGATGACGTTCAGCGGCTCACGGGGTTCCCTGTCGACGCTGTCGTCGACAGCGGCCCGCAGCCCGCTGGCTGGGAAGTCAAACGGGAGGCGATTCCACTGTGACTGGTGAGGAGCGCTCGAACGCGCGGTTTTCTCCGCTGCCACGGCACCGAGTGCCGAGGATCTCATCTCATGACGAGTCAAACATTCGAGAAGAGCTGAGGCGAATTCTGAATCGGGCGAAATCTGTGGCTTCCGGTGAGAGAGACGACTTCTTCGATGGAGACGCGTCTTATGACATTGCGAGCATGGTGATCATCCGGTTGGCATCGCTGACTGAGCGTTCTGAGTTTGAACCGTGGGCTCAGGTGCTCAGCCGAGATGAACTTGCTGCGATTCGAGCGATTCGGAATATTGCCGCACACGCTGGCTATGCGGTGATGAATGATGACCTGTTTTGGGACGCGGTCACTGTGCGCGTGCCCGAGATCATCGAACGGCTGCTCAGGCGCTGAACCCTTATCCCTCCAACAGCTCCCGGATGTCCTCTGCCGTCACCGTCTGGCTGAAGGCCTGCCCGTTTGGACTGCGACCGTCGGAGGCTCCGCCGTCGGTCATGAGGGAATCGAAGAGTTCGGCCTTCTTCTTCTGCAGGGCGAGGACCTTCTCCTCGATCGTGCCCTCGGCAACGTAGCGGTAGACCATGACGTTCTTCGTCTGCCCGATCCGATGGGCACGGTCGATCGCCTGATTCTCCGTCGCGGGATTCCACCACGGGTCCATGAGGAAGACATAGTCGGCCTCGGTGAGGTTGAGGCCGAACCCGCCAGCCTTGAGGCTGATGAGGAACACCGGTGCCGCACCTGTCCGGAACTCTTCGACGATTCTGCCCCGGTTCCTGGTGGAGCCGTCGAGGACGACGTAGGGAATGCCTCGGTGATCGAGGTCTTCGGCGATCTTGGTCAGGAACGACGTGAACTGGCTGAACACGATCGAGCGGTGACCTTCGGCGACGACGTCCTCGAGGCGTTCCATCAGGGCCGCAAGCTTGCTCGACGGTACGCCTTCGTGTTCACCGTCGACGATGCGCGGATCCAGCGCCAGCATGCGCAGTAGAGTCAGTGAACGGAAGACGATGAAGCGCTGCTTGTCGTACTCGCTGTCGATGAACCCGAGGATCTTCTTCCGCTCCTTCTGCAACACCCGATCGTAGAGCTTGCGATGAGCGGCATTGAGCTCGACGTTGATGACCTGCTCCTGCTTCTCCGGCAGATCCGCAGCAACGAGATCCTTGTTCCGGCGCAACATTAACGGTCTGATCCGCTTCTGCAGGCCCTTCAAACGACCCGGGTCCTCACCAACTTCGATAGGCCGAACATACTCCTTCTCGAAACGGTGGGCGCTCGGGAACAGTCCAGGTGCTGTGATGGCGAACAGCGACCACACATCGCGCAGAGAATTCTCCATCGGCGTGCCCGTCAGGGCCAAGCGGAACGGTGCGTTGACCGACTTCGCCGCCTGATGGACCTGAGAGGAGCTGTTCTTCACGAACTGTGCCTCATCGAGGACGAACCCAGCCCATTTGAGGCGAGAGATTGGGTCTTCGTCCAGTCGGAGCATCGCATAGGACATGATGATGACATCGGCACCGGCGACCACCTCGGCGAGGGCGGTCTTCCTCTTCTGAGTCGACTCGGAAACGACACGAACGTCGAGGTCAGGGGTGAACTTCGCAGCTTCCTTCGCCCAATTGTCGACCACCGAGGTGGGGGCGACGACGAGGAACGGAAGCTCTGCCTGCGCATGAACGATCAGCGCCAGAGTCTGCAGAGTCTTGCCCAGTCCCATATCGTCGGCCAGAATCCCGCCGAGGTGGCACCTGTACAGTAGTGCCAACCACCGGAAACCCTGCACCTGATAGGGACGCATAGTGACCCCACCCAGATGTGGCACCTGGGTGGCAGGCAGGTGGTCGAGGTCGAGCAGGGCCTGTGCGGACTCCTGCCAAGACGGGGCCGGAAGCGTCTCATCGGCGAGTTCTTCGAACTCCGACCACAGCCCCACGTGCAGGCGAGTGATCTTCGGGGACTCCGGCTCCCACTCGGGGATGAGATCTGCTTCAGCCAGCAGCGCTTTGAGCTTGTCGAAGGCGGGCTTGTTCAGCGACAGGAACGTGTTGTCGACGAGCTTGATCTTCTTCGTCCCCGCAGCCAGGGCCTTGTAGAGCTTGACGAAGGGGATGGGTTTGCCATCGATGGTGATCTGGAATCCCAGGTCGAACCAGTCGTTCTTCTCCGATTCGACCGAGGTGATCGTGATGTTGGGCTCCCCGCCGAGCTCGCGATAGGGCTGCTTCTTCCCGCGCGTGATGACCTTGACGTGCTCGATCTCCTCAAGCCCAGGCAGGACGTTGACGACGAAGTCCGCAGTGTCGGCGTCCGTGAGTTCCATGTCGCGGGGGTGGCCGGGCGGTTGGGTATCGGCGAGGATCGATTCGACCTGGGCAAGGACACGAGCTTCGTGTTCGAGATCGCGGTTGTCGCGGGGACTCGGCATGGGGGTCGTTGCAGTGCTTCGACCGGCTGCAGTGCTGCGGATGGCGGAGGTGCCGAGCTTCGACAGGGGCACCACGGGCAGGGTCCGTCTGGGTCCCGAGTACTCCCAGTACCACTGCAGACTCAGGATGTCTTTCGCTCCGAACGCCATGAAGAGGACCAGTCGCGGCTGATTGAACTGGGGGAACTTCACTGTGTCGTCGGTGCTGACGACCTCGGCGCTGGTGCGCAGCTGCGGGTAGTACTCCTCGAAGAACTCTTCGGCCTCGTCAACCGGGATGGTGATCGGCCCGGGGGAGTCGAACACCGACAGCGCGGATTCCGTCGTCGGTTCGGCGGCTGGGGCCAGGGTCACGGTGAAGCCTGAACGGATGTCGACGCCGAAGAACCCGTGCGTCCAGATCGGTTTGATGAGGCCGGGCATATAATCGCGTTCGTCGATGGTGGCGCGCGGCTGGACCCGTAGATGCCCCTGCACGCGGTTGACGTCGATGACTGCATTGGACTGGCGCCCGATGTGGATGCTCATGCCCTGATTGACGCCGACGAACTCGACGCCGAGTTCCCTCCCCTGAGTGAACATCTGCCACAGCAGGGGAGTGTGGAAGTCGCCGAGGTTGTACGGCGCACCATCGGGAGTGAAGTCCGTCTTGTCCCGGGTCCGCAGGCCGGCGAGCTGGGAGAACCATTCCTGGTGGCGAGGATCGGCGCCGAACTGTCGGGCCATGCGATCGATGTTGCGCCAGGTCAGAGACTTCTTCACCCAGTTGCCGGAGTCGCTGAGGACGAGCGGACGGATGGCCAGACTGGGGTCGGCGCCCGGAGTGACCTCGTTCTTGGCCAGGAGATTCGAGTGCTTCGGCTCGAACCAGGTGCGAGCCACGACCTCCACGAGTTCGAATCCCAGGGCCACAGGCGTGTGAGACTGCGGGACCGCATCGGCGAGGGGTGCGAAGGCGGCACGCCAGTCGACAGGGGCGGCAGGTCGGTTCTCGGGCACGACGCCATCCTCTCATTGGGAGCTGACACTGCTTGCCAGTGATCGGCTCCCCTGCCTAAGCTGGCCTCGGAATGTCGACAAGGATCCATGCTGAGTCGGAGGACTCGATGGGTCTGGCACTGAAATCAAGGGGGCCAGTCATGCAAGCGACGCCGCTGACCAGGTGGATCCTCGCCCTGCTGATGCTGACGGTCGGAGCTCAGGCGCTCGCTTCCGTGCCGATCTTTCCCTATTCCGCGATTGTGTTGTGGGGACTCTCCCTCACATTCCTCATCGTTGCGTTGGTGCTCGCGGTCAGGCGAGCTCGTGCCAGCCGCCGACCGACGGCTCCTTGAGCCCGACGCGGGAATCAGCGATGTCAGTGCCGCGCGCTATCCTTGGCGGCATGGATGAGAACAACGATGTTCCGACAGTATTATTCGACGGCTACCGGCGTGCTCTGCTCGACCGGGATGCCGCCGCGATCGCCGACCATTACGCGGTGCCGGCGCAGATCGAATTCCCTGGGCAGCGCATCGCTGTGACCGATGCGCGGCAGACCGAAGAGTTCTTCGCAGGGGCCTTCAGCCAGTACGCGGATGTCACCGAGGCTGAGGTCGCCGTCGAGGTGGTCGCCGAGGCTGGTCACAGTATCTGGGCCGACGTCGCCTGGCGGTATCACGGCGGTGCGCCGGACGAGCGGAACATGTACCAACTCGTGCGAGTCGGTGACGACTGGAAGATCGGTGTACTCACTCCGCTGAAGCTCGACGAGCAGGGGGAGAAGTCAGGCACCGGCGACCATCCTCAACTGCTGCACACCGTCATCGATTCCGCCGAACCACGCGAGCTCGCCGAGTTCTATCGGCAGCTGTTCGGCTATGTCTACCGCCTCGGTGACGAACCGCCTGAGGGCACTGACCCCGATGATGACGTCTGGTTGGTCCTCACAGACCAGGCGGGTCGGCGGATGATCACCTTCCAGAAGACCGAGAGACTCGAACGGAGTACGTGGCCTGATCCCACTGTGCCCATGCAGCTCCATCTTGATTTCACGGTCACGGATCGAAAAGCTCTCGAAAAGCAGCGAGAACGCGCCGAAAGGCTCGGCGCTCGACTGATCCTGGACCGAGTCGACGACGAAGAGGAGCCTCTCTACGTCTTCGCCGACCTCGCTGGGCACCCGTTCTGCATCTTCGTCGCCTGACGAAGGATTGCGCGGACTCAGGGGTTGAAGAGCTCGATTTCGTCGGGCGCGTAGTAGTCCTGCATCGAAGCACCGACGCGCACGAGGTACTTGCCCTGCTTCTCGTAGAAGTAGACAACGGTGCCGACGCTGTGCTCCATCGGACCTGTGGTGATCTGGACAGTGTCGCCGATGCTGAAGTCATTCATGCTTCAGTCTAAACACGGTCCCGGCCAGCCGCCGATCTGCGCGTCGCCGGTCACCTCTCACACGATCTGATCGGCGAGATCCTCGAAGTCATCGGCGACTGCGTCCCAGTCGCTCTCCGCTGCGAGGTCGGTCGTCTGGGCAGGCCCGTGTTCGGTGGGGCGGTGGACGAATGCTGTGCGCAGGCCCACCGCCCGAGCCGCCGAGAGATCACTGTTGTGGGCGGCGACCATGGCCACCTGGTGAGGCTCAAGGCCGAGGATCCCCACGGTGCGCAGGTACGCCGCGGGTTCGGGTTTGTAGGCGCCGGCAACCTCCGCGCCGAGGACGGCATCCCAAGGCAGGCGCGCCCGTTTGGCTACGTCGAGGGCCAAACGGACATTCGCGTTCGACAGCGGTGCGATGATGAACCGCTCCTTCAGCCGGCTCAGCCCTGCGACGGCATCGGGCCACGGATCCAGGCGGTGCCACGCGAGGTTGAGCTCATCGAGCTCCGCTTTCGGGATCGTCTCTGCGCCCACTCCAAGGCGCTCGAGAACGGTGTCGAGATTCTCCCGATGAAGCACGTCGAGTCGTTCGAAGCTCCGACTGCCGTTGCGGATGAGCTCCATCGACGGCTGATACTCGGCCCGCCACAGGTCGGCGAAGTCGTGCGCATCGACATGGGGCAGATGCGCACTCAGGCGGTCGGCCACCTCGGCGGCAATGCTTTCGCGCCAGTCAACGACGGTGCCGAACATGTCGAAGACCAAAGCCTGAACCTCACCGAAACCTGTACTCATGACTTCACACTAGTTCGCCTGAAGTCACCGACAAATACCCGATCCGCTGCCGAGCAATACACTGGTGAGTGTCCGATTCCGGCGCAGCAGCGACGAGGGGAATGTCCGGTGGGGTGGAGCACGAGCGAACTGGCGCGTCTGACCGGTACCACGGTCAACACGATCCGGCACTATCACAAGCTCGATCTGCTCGCCGAGCCCGAACGCATGAGCAACGGCTACAAACAGTACGGGGCGGCCCACCTGCTCAGACTCCTCCAGATTCGACGGATGCGTGATCTCGGGGTTCCCCTGACTGACATCGACTCCGTCGCCAGCGATCACGAACAGCAGCAGCTCGCGCTCAAGCAGCTCGACCGCGACCTCGGCGAACGCATCGCTGAGCTGAAGAAGGCGCGAACGGAGATCGCCGAGATGGTGACCTATGGCGCCCCGATCGACACGGCCTCGGGATTCATCGACATCGCCACACGAATGTCGGCCGCAGACCGCAGCCTGATGAGCCTGTATTCGAACCTCTACGACGAATCGGCGATGGCCGAGATGAAGTCGATCATGTCCGATTCCACGCCCTACGATCAGGAGGTCGACGAACTGCCCGAGGACGCCGACGAGGCCACCCGGGTACGGCTGGCCGAGCAGATCGTGCCGAGCATGAAGGCCAACCTGGAAGCCAAACCGTGGATGCTCGCGCCGACGCACCGGATGCACGGGGACGCGAAGATGGGGCAGGCGGCGATCATCGGCTCGATCACTGAGCTCTACAATCCGGCTCAGATCGACGTCATCCAGCGGGCCTTCCTCCAGGTCTTCCCGACGCTCGACATCCCCGACGAGGACCGAGCGCGGTTCATTGCCTTCATCACGGAGATGGCGCGTGACGAAGGAGTGGAAATCGACGGCAGCAGCGAGATTCCGGACGGTACCTGAAGATTTCCTGAGTTCGCCGACCACCGCTTGACCCTGTTCCGAGAACACAGTCTGTACTGAACGTAGACAGCAACCGGAGTCGACTCAACCGAGTCGGCGTCTGAGAATCTTCGTTCAAAGGACATCATGAATACGCTCATCGCATTCTTTCAGGACATGGCCTCCCACGTCCCCGACCTCCTCCAGCCCTTCATCATCGCGGCAGCCGGTGCCATTCCCTTCATCGAAGGTGAAGTCTCCTCGGTCATCGGCGTCTGGGCCGGCATGAACCCCGTCGTCGCGGGCATCGCCGGAGCCATCGGCAACTTCATCTGCGTGAGCGTCATCGTCCTCCTCGGAGCCAGGGCCCGACGGGCCGTCGTGGCTCGCCGGGCGCAGAAGCGTGAGACAGTACGCGTGGCCGTGGATTCCAATGGAACAGAGATCGCCGAGGCGGGAGTGACCGAGACCCACACCGACGAGAACGGCGTGGACCGGGGAGACATCGACCCCCACCTCGGCGAGGGGATGACGGCCGGAACAGGAACAGCCGCAGGCGGGAAGCCGGAGTCGAAGGGCCGGATCAAGTTCAAGCGGTTCCTCACGCGCTTCGGTGTTCCCGGCGCCAGCCTGCTGGGTCCCCTTGCCATCCCGACGCAGATCACATCCTCCATTCTCGTCGGAGCCGGAGTGAAGACCTCGTGGATCCTGCTGTGGCAGGGCATCGCCATCGCGGCATGGACAACACTGACCACACTCATCGCCACCGGAGCGCTCACGCTGTTCGCCGGCTGAGCACCCCGACTCTCTGAGCCGACTGCAGCGAACGGAAAGGAAGAACCATGAACACCTCATATCGACACAGAGCCGTCCTCACCTATTCGGCACTCACCGTGGTTGCCCTCCTGCTTCCGTTCCTCATTCCGTTCTCGGCCACGCTCATCGGCTGGGCACTGGAGCTGCCGATGCGATTAGCCATGTCCGAGTCGCTGCTGGCCACACTCGGTGTCTTCTTCGCCTGGTTCGTCGTCTCCCGCCTCATCGACGTCATCCTCGATGGCAGTGACATCGGCGGCACCCTCACCGGACGTTTGGTCTCGACCGGTGCCTCAATGGTGCTTTTGGGCGGCGGCTATTTCCTCATCGTCGACTCGTTCGTGGTGTCGCTGGTCATGTCGGTTGCGGTCTGCGGACTGCTGTTCGTGCTGGGTTCGCTGACGGAGCATCGGGACTGGTCGAGGACACTCCCCGAACATCCCGCGTAAGATGAAGCGGATGACTGACTCCGGCACCGAGAAATCCCATACCGCGTCCCCCGCGCTCATCGGGGCGCTGCTCCATCTGGCCGCCCGAGGTGCTGAACTCACTCCCGGCGCTTCGTCTGCAGCCGCGCTTCGCCCCGCTGACCAGGAGATCCTCGCCGAGGTTGAGGTCGCACTCCGTACGCAGATGCAGGCCGAGCGACAGGTGAAGAAGGCCCTCGCCGAGGTGGCCTCCTCCCTGGCGGGCGTGCGCACCTGCGCCGATGTGCCCTCCCTGACCGCGGCGAAATACGAGAAGCAGCGCACCGCAGTTCTTGCAGAACTCGGTGTCGCCTCGACCAAGGGAGCCAGCGTGTGGCCGCCGACCAGCCAGACCGCAGTACAGCGCTTCGGCTCCTGGAACGAGGCGCTCAAGGCCGCCGGGCTGGCCACGAGCACAGTCGGCCGCGCAAAGGGTCAGCTGCGCTTCGACGCCGCTGCCTATGAGAAGGCGATCGCCGAGTTCGCGAGCGACTGCGAATCCCGAGGCGTCGGCGCCACCTACAAGGCCTACGGCGAATACGCCGCCGAGCACAAGAACGAGGTGCCCTCGGCCGCGGCGGTACGGAAGTTCTACGGCAGTTGGAACAAGGCGCTCGCCGCCATCAGCTGAGCAGCCGGTCGCCATCGGCTACCCGAACCTGCAAAAGCGCGGTGCAGGTGGAGTGGTCCTGCAGGTTCGAGTAGCCGATGGCACAAGGGCGGCCCAACACCGCAAATGTGCAAATACACAATTTCGGCAACGACACTGGTGTGAAATTTCATTGTCGCCGAAGTGCGCACAGGGAAGAGTGATGACAGTCACTTTCAACCCTCTTCATCTGCACTTCTGGAGGCACCACCATGAGTTCGCCAACTCGCACCGACGACGGATCCGTCGACAGCCCGGGCGTCGGCACAGCCGCCAGCGCTCGCCTCGATCGCGCGAAGATGCGCAAGATCGCGACCGCCAGCGTCATCGGCACCACCGTGGAATGGTACGACCTGTTCCTCTTCGGCACCGCCTCGGCGCTGGTGTTCAATCAGGTGTTCTTTCCTGAGCTCTCACCGGCTTTGGGTACGATCCTCGCGTTCCTCACCTTCGCCGCAGCCTACCTGGCGCGCACGGTGGGAGCGGTCCTGTTCGGACACTTCGGCGACCGCCTCGGGCGCAAGTCGATGCTGCTCGTCTCCCTCCTCGTCATGGGTGGTGCGACCCTGGCCATCGGCTTGGTGCCCGACTTCAACACGATCGGCATCGCCGCACCCTTCATCCTGCTCACCCTGCGCATCATCCAAGGACTGGCACTCGGCGGCGAATGGGGCGGAGCGGTTCTCATGACCGTCGAACACGCACCCGAGGAGCGTCGAGGCTGGTACGGGTCGATGGTCCAGGTGGGAGTCCCCGTGGGGACGCTGCTGGCCAACCTCGCCTTCCTCATCGTCACCGGTCTCGTGTCCGAGGAAGCGCTCGTCTCCTGGGGCTGGAGGGTTCCGTTCATCGCCTCCGTCCTGCTAGTCGCCGTCGGCATCTACATCCGCCTCAACATCGAAGAGACCCCGAGCTTCCAGCAGGTCCGCGAACAGGGAGCGAAGGCCAAACTGCCTTTTGCTCACCTCATGCGCCACTACTGGAAGCCCGTTATCCTCGGCGGCATCGCCACCCTGTCGACCGGGTCGACCTTCACGCTCATGGTCGCCTCCGGCGTCAACTACGGCACCCAGGAGAAGGGGCTGTCGAGCAACTTCATGCTCTGGGTCGTCCTCGTCGCCTGCATCGTCGGACTCATCTTCATCCCGGTCTTCGGCCGTCTCTCCGACAAGGTCGGACGGCGCCCCATCATCGCCGCAGGAATCGCCGGCGAAGTGATCCTCGCCTTTCCGTTCTTCTGGCTCATCAACACCGGAAGCGCCGCCGCAGTCTTCCTCGCCTACGGGCTGATGATGATCGCATTCTGCGCGAACTACGGCCCGATCGCGACCTTCCTCGCCGAGCTCTTCGGCGCAAAGATCCGCTACTCCGGGCTGTCCGTGTCCTACATGCTCTCGGGCCTGCTGGGCTCGGCCATCACCCCCGCGATCACCGTGTGGCTGCTCGACGTCACCGGTCAGTCCGACTCGATGGCCTGGTACATCGCCGGCTCCGCCGTCCTGTCCCTCATCGCCCTGTTCCTGCTCACCGAAAACCGTCTGCAGAGCATCGACCAGGCGGATACCGCCGAGGCGAGAGTCGATAGCGGCACGTCCGTCGAGGTGGGGGCCAAGCCTGAGGCCGTCACCGAGGTGGGGGTGGAGAACAGATGATCCGTCGCATCGAGACCGCGCCAGGTCTGGCCCCGAGCATCGGTCCGTACTCACAGGCTGTGGTCGCCAATGGGTTCGTCTTCACCACAGGTCAGGTGCCCTTCGGCGCCGACGGTGTCACCCCAGAAGCGTTCGAAGACCAGGTGAGAACGTGTTTGAGCAACCTGCGATCGGTCCTGGAAACCGCTGGGAGCGGGATCGAGCAGGTCGTCAAGGTCAACGCATACCTGACCGCGCCTGAACAGCGGGAGCCATTCAACCGTGTCTATGCCGACTTCTTCGGAGAGGCGAAGCCGGCGCGGACAACTGTGTGCGTCTCCATCTGGGACATCTCCCTCGAGGTCGAATGCGTGGCGGTTGTGGGAGACATGTCCGAAGCCAAGGGTGGGGCTGCATGAGTGCTGCGATCCCAGCTGAATTGATCGAGGCGCTCCGGGAGGTCGAGTTGCCGACGCTCGGTCACTTCCTCGAGGAAGGGTTCTGCACGCCGCGCATGGTCCCGATCAACGCGGGAGCGCAGGTGGTCGGTCCGGCTCGAACTCTTGACCTGCGCGAACCCGATGCGCTCGCCGTCAATCGGGCACTGCACGGACTGAACCCAGGTGACGTCCTCGTCATTCGGGTCGCAAGCGGTATCCACGCCCCGGTCGGGGCGGTCACTGCGGCTGCAGCGATCGCGCAGGGTGCCGCAGGCATCGTCGTCGATGGTCCCGTCACCGACGTGTGTGCACTGCACGACGTGCAGGACCGGTTGCCGGTCTTCGCCACGGGGCTGATCGCACGGACGACGAAACGCACCGGTCGCCTCGGCGATGACGCCCTCGATTGTGTGGTCGAGATCGACGGCGTCATGGTCAGCCCAGGTGATCTGGTGCTCGGCGATCGTCAGGGTGTGCTGGTTCTTCCGCCGGCAGGGCCAGGGGACGAAATCCTTCAGGCGGCGTTGGCCTCCGATCGTGGCGAGTCGGCGCTGTTGGCGAGGATCGCGGCGGGCGAGGATCTGCGGGAGCTGCTGCCGGGATAGGCGTTCAGAGACGTTCGCGGCGTTCGACCATCTCGTTGTAGGCATCCATCGAGCTTGAGGAACTGCGGTTGGCGACATCGTGGGCAAGCGAATACGCAACGACCAGCGGTGCCATGATGTTCTCCGTGTCGGTGAGAACGGTGCTCGGTGTTGCCAGCACGAGCGAATCGTCGTTTGCGAACGAGGTGTCGACGATCTCCGTGACAAGGATCGTTCGAATGCTGCGGTCCTTCGCATAGGCGAAGATCTCCTTGATCTCCGGGAAGACACGCAGCGGCGCGAAGAGCACAATACAGTCGTCGGCCCCAAGAGAAGTCACGAACGGTGCCAAAGAGCGGCCCGTGTGCCGGTTGGCCTGAGCCTTGAAGCCGAATGTTCGCATGTGATGAGCGAAGATCTCGGCGAGATGTCCTGCTTCCTCGACGCCGTAGGTGAAGGTTTCGGACGCCCCTGCCAGCGCTCCCACCGCCTCATCCCAGACGGTCCGGTCGATCGTCGTGGTCGCTTCTTCCAGGGTGGTGATCGAATCCTCAATCACCGACATCAGACTGTTGCGTCCCGCTTGGCGAGCGCTGACCCGGCGCCCGATGAGCTTGCGAGGTTCCGTGCCGGTGTCGCTGAGCTCGTCGGCGAGGGCCTGCTTGAGCTCGGGAAAACCTGCATACCCCAAAGACTGGGCGGTTCGAATCACCGAGGCGGTGCTGACCCCGACCTTGCTCGCTATGAGACTCGTCGAGGAAGTAAGCGTCATAGTGGCGTTCTGCCGAAAATATCGGGCTGCCTTGAGCTGATTTGGCGTCAGCGCTCCGGCGAGCCGGGTGACCCGGGTCGAAAAGGATTCCGATGTAACCATTGATACACGCGCCGTTCTTGATGTATGTTCTACTACATTACCCGGTGAGCAACGGTGCCCACCAGCCGAGGAGGTACCTTGAAACTACCGTCGATTACCCTCAAGCGTCAGCTTTCGGTGGGATCGATCATTGTCCTCTCCGGTATTCTGCTCAGTTCCTGCGGCATCGGCGTGGAAGACAATCCGGTGCCGAAACAGACCTTCGACGTCAGTGCTGACAAAGAGCTCGTCCGAGACCTCCCTGATTCGATCGAGGACAAGGGGACACTGAACATTGCCGTTGCAGTGGGAAGCGCACCCGACGTATTTCAAGATGAATTCGGCAACCTGGTGGGATGGGAGGTCGATGTGGCCAAAGCTGCGACGGACAAGCTCGACCTGAACCCGGAATTCTCCGAGATCAGCTTCGATTCGATCATCCCTGGACTGCAGGCTCAGCGTTACGACATTGCCTTCGGCCAGATCGGTGTCACGAGCGAACGTATGAAGAAGATCGATCAGGTCGCGACGGGGCTGGGTAATCAGGCCTTCGCAGCTCCCAGCGATACCGACACGGTAGTTCCGGACATCAGTGCACTCTGCGGAATGAAGATCGGCATCACACGTGGCTCTCGGCAACAGGAATTCGCCGAAGAGCAGACGAAGAAATGCACCACCGAAGGCAAGGAGCCCATAGCAATCCAGGTCTACGACGATGGGACGAAGGCCAATCTCGCGATGCTCAGTGGCCGTGCCGACGTCAGCTGGAGCGGTTCGACGTCGATGAACTACTTCGTCAAGGTCAGCAAGGGCAAAGCCGACATCGTGGGCCACCATCTTCAGCCGTACCCATTGGGCGGGGCGCTGTCGAAGGACTCCGAATTCTCCCAGTCCTATGCTGACGCCGTGAACGCCCTCATCGAGGACGGAACCTACGAAAAGATCATGAACAAGTGGGGAATCCCCGACAGCATCATCGATGAGGCTGTCGTCAATCCCGAGGTAAAGGACCAATAGGCGGCCATGACTTCAGTTCAGACTCCACAGAAGACACTCCCGGAACCGCTGGCCATCCATCGTCGAAAAACACGACTGTCGTGGGTATTCGCCGGCCTCCTCGTGGTGATCGCGATGTTCGCTGCCGTTTCCGTATTCGGAAACGAAAACTTCGGATGGCCCGTCGTCGCACAGTACTTCTTCAACATTCAGATCTTGGAAGGACTGGGGAGGACGGTGCTGTTGACCGCGGTGGCTATGTCCATCGGCATCATCCTCGGTGTCGTTCTGGCAGTGATGAGGCTCTCCGACAACGTGGTCCTGCAGTCGGTGAGTTGGCTCTATACCTGGTTCTTCCGCAGCATTCCACAGCTCGTACAGCTGATCTTCTGGTTCAACTTCGCGGCGCTGTATCGCTCGATCGTCGTCGGCATTCCCTTCGGCCCGGAGCTCTTCGCTTGGAATACCAACGACATCATCACACCGTGGAGCGCAGCGATCTTGGGGTTCGGTCTCAGCCAGGCGGCCTACACCGGCGAGGTCATGCGAGCCGGAATCAACTCAGTGCCTGATGGCCAGCGGCGTGCGGCCAAGGCACAGGGCATGACCCCGATGCTCTCATTCTTCAGGATCATCTTCCCGCAGGCCATGCGCGTGATCATTCCACCGGTCGGCAATGAGCTGATTTCGATGGTGAAGAACACGGCATTGGTGTCAACGATCGCGCTGGCAGATCTCCTGTACTCGGCCCAACTCATCTACTCGCGAAACTTCGAGACCATTCCACTGCTCATAGTCGCAACCCTGTGGTACCTGGTCATTGTTTCATTACTCTCGATTGGACAGCATTACATTGAAAAACACTACAACCGTGGATGACGTCGGATCGAGCAGGAACGCCCACACTCCCCTCGTTGACATCAGCCGGGTATCGAAGTCATTCGGCTCAAACGAAGTGCTCAAGGATGTCTCACTTCAGGTCGAGAAGGGACAGGTTGTGTGCATCATCGGACCCTCGGGATCAGGCAAGAGCACACTGCTCAACTGTGTGAACCATCTTGAGCCCATCGATTCCGGCTCAATCAAAACGGCGGGACAGTACATCGGCTACCGGCGTGAGAAGGACGGACTCCATAAGCTATCCGAGTATGCGGCTGCGAAGCAGCGGCGTGCGGTGGGTATGGTCTTCCAGCAGTTCAACCTCTTTCCGCATATGACGGTGAGAGAGAACGTGACCTTCTCCCAGACTCACGTCCTCAAGCGCTCGCGCACCGAGGCCACGACTACCGCTGATGACCTCCTGGCCCGTGTCGGGTTGGGGGAGAAGGGCGATGCCTATCCGTCGTCGCTGTCCGGGGGCCAACAGCAGAGAGTGGCGATCGCCCGAGCGTTGGCGCTGGATCCACAAGTCATGCTCTTTGATGAGCCCACCTCGGCGCTCGACCCTGAGCTGGTCGATGACGTTCTTGTCGTCATGAAGAAACTCGCTGCATCAGGAATGACGATGCTGGTGGTCACCCACGAACTCAGCTTCGCACGAGAGGTCGCCGATGTCGTTGTATTCATGGCCGACGGAAAGATCGTCGAGACCGGCGACCCGACATCCGTGCTTGAGAACCCTGTCGAAGCACGCACCCGGCAGTTCATCTCGCGTATCCACTGATCCCAGCGGTCGTACGCAGTTCTCCGCGGCAGAGGGGCATAGTCGCAGCTCCTCACCAGCCAACCTTCAAAGAAAGAGAAACGAATATGGAATTCGACCACATTGTCATCGGTGCCGGCGTCCACGGAAGTGCGGCCAGCTACTACCTGGCCAAAACGGGTGCACGCGTCCTTCTTCTCGAACGGAAGCAGATCGCTTCCGGCGCCTCGGGCGGAGTCGGATTCCGAGGAGTACGCGCCAACAACCGCGATATTCGCGAACTCCCACTCATGGCCCTGGCATATGACCTGTGGCCGGATATCAATACTGAACTCTCGATCGACCCCGGTTACCAGCGCCTCGGCGGCCTCGAATTGTTGGATGAAGATGATCTGGGCGACCAGAGTCTGCGCGAGGAGATCGAAACCAGGATCGCAGTCCAGTCCTCGTTTGGAATCCCCACTGAACTCCTCGACCGGGCAGGCTTGGACGAACTTGAGCCGGGAGCCGCGTCCTCCGTGGCCGGGGCCATCCATTGCCCCAAAGATGGGGTGGGTGACCACACCCAGGTGACTCGCGGCTATGCTGCCGCAGCTGCGCGCCTCGGTGCAGCTGTGCGTGAGAACGAAGAAGTCGTCGCCATCGCCGCCGACGGTGACCGGTATGCGGTGACCATGGCGGGTGGGGACGTGCACCATGGTGCTCACGTCTTGGTCACTGCCAACAGCTACTCACGCACGCTGTTGCGCGAATCGTTCGGACTCGATCTGCCGGTCACCCGGTTCAATCCCCAGATGACTCCAGTGCGGACCAAGTCAGGGTTCACGTTCTCCCACCTTCTCTCCCACCATTCTCTGCCATTCGCTGCGAAGACGATCGGCGACGGTCAGGTCATGCTCTCCGGAGGGCGCACCGGGGAATGGGACTACGCCGCGGACGAAGGGCATCCCCGCGATGAGACAGCCCAGATGTCGGTTGACGATGCAGCGGATCTGTTCTCAGAATTCGCCGATGCACAGATCGTCATGACAGATGCGTCGCGGGCCGATTCGCTTTGTGTCGATGGAATACCAATCATCGACACCGTGCCCGGCAACCCCGGTGTCCTTTTCAGCACGGGATGGAGCGGCCACGGTTTCGCAATTTCGCCGGCAGTGGGAACTCTTGTAGCCCGGTGGCTGACCACCGGCGAGAAGCCAAGGGAGCTGGAACCGTTCTCGCTTCGACGATTCGAGCGTCCCTGACGTCAACGCCGCGCCGGAGGCGCTCTGCTGCTTCCTGACTACTGTTTCCCGATGAAGTCGTCTCTGTCCTCGTGAACGACCCCGTCGCGGAACCGGGACGGGCGGAACTCATCGAGCAGCTCTTCCTGCCCGCCGTTGAGCTCATTGGCGACCAACCGTCCCAGCAGTGGGCCCAAGGTCATGCCGCTGTGAGTGACCAGCGAATAGACCCGGTGAGCGTCATCGAGGTAGCCGACGATGCTCAGTCCATCCTCTGGGAAGCTGCGACCGCTGAAGATCACTTCATCCACGGGGACAGCGGTTCCGAAGAGCTCGTGCAGGGACGTCTCCATCACCGTGCGGATCTCGTCGAGCAGTTCCGGACTTTCGCCCTCCTGTGTCCGGTGCTCGACCGGAGGGATCTGGACGAACATGCTGCCGTCGCTTCGGGGACGAACATTGATGCGGTCGGAGATGACGACGCGACCGAGCTCCACCTCGGTGGGGGTGGTGATTCCGAGGAGACTGTGCGTGCGCGGCCCGGGGGAATCCAACGGAGCGACCGGCAGGGTCATGCCCGAACGCTGCGCGATGGGTCCGGACTCTGCACCTGCGGCTATGACCACTTGATCGAACGAATCGGTGCTTCCATCGACGAATGCCACCTGCGCGGCCGACGAAGTCGTGCCGACGCTTTCCACCTCACGAACGAGGATGTCGATGCCGGCCTGCGCAAGCAGATTGTGAATCACATCGCCGAATGTGAAGTTGTCCAAGTGCCCGTCTTTAGGGAAGAAGAGTGCCGAGCCCACCGGCCAATCGATCTTCGGCTCGAGCTCCTGGAGGCGGATACGATCGACGGTCTCGACCGGGTACCCGAACTCTTGTGATTCCTGAGCTCGGGCGGCGTAGTTCTCACCCGCGTCTTGCGTGGAATCGGACAGAATGCATCCGAGCTGGTGGAACCACGAGCCATGTTCCGCCAGCTCCTCCTGGAGTCGCTCGTGCGCCTCGACGCCTGCAGCGTTGAGGCGGTGATAGGACTCCGGGAGCTTGTGGTTCGCATTTATCCAAGCAAATGATCGATGGCTGGCTCCCGCGTACTTTCCGACCTTGTCGACGATGGTCACATCGTGACCGTCCTTCTGCAGGTTCCATGCAGTGACGAGCCCCAGGACTCCTGCACCGATGACGAGTGTTCTCATGAGGTGACTCCTTGAATATTGGCGGTTCTGGGTTGTGGTCTCCTGATGGCGAGCATGACGAGGTAGGCAACGAAGCTTCCCACGATGCCGAAGACGGCGTAGGGAATCGTGGTGGCTGCGATCTGCGAGATCGCACAGGCCAGGAGGCCGACGAGCATCGAGATATAGCCGACCGACACGTGGACAATCCAGCGACGGGCCAACACCATTCCGAAGAGGAATGGAACAGCCAACATGGCGGCGGAATACGCGTAGGTGGCGACAAGCCAGTTCAACGCGGTCGGATAAGCGATGGATAGGGCCGCGGCCAGGGCGGACACCGCCACTGTTGCCCACCGCGATACTTTCACGAGGTCTGATGCAGTGTCCTTCTTCTTCACAAATGCGGGCCTCAGATCGCTGACCAGATTGACGACGACGGAATGCAGCGCCGAACCAGTCGTCGACACGATCGTCGCCATGAGGAATGCACCATAGATCGCGATCAGCCACAGGGGAAGTTCGGACAGGAACCAGCCTGCAGCCTGCTCTCTGCCGTCGACGCCGAATTGGTCGGTCATGCTGCGCACCGACAGGCCGATGATGAGGGCATAGACGCCGGAGACTGCGATGAGAGCACTGCTGAGATAGATTCCCTGGCGCGCCTGCTTCACACTGTTCGCCGCGAAGATCCGCTGATAGTAGAGCTGATTCGTCAGCGTGCCGGGAAGAATAGCGAAAAGCCAGAGAAGAATCGTCATTCCGCCTGCCGCGGTCAGACCCGTGGGCATGGTGATCAGATCGGAAGGCAGGTTCTCCACAATGGTCGTGGGACCCCCGGCGCGGACGATGGCGTAGATACCGACCACAATCGAGGCGATGACCATGAACACGCCGAAGAAGAAGTCCGACCAGGCCACCGAGGTCAGTCCTCCAGGAAGGACGAAGGCGATGCTGACGATGGCCATGATGATGATCAGCGGCGTCATTCCGATGCCGGTCACCGCGTTGAAGAGGTTCGCGAACGCGATGAACTGGGTGGCGAGCCAACCGAACGGCACCACGATCACTGCGAGTGCGACGAGGGTGAGCATGAGTCGATGTTCGCCGTAGAGCTTGGTGAACACCTCGGGGATGGTGGAGAAGGTGCGACGGCGCAGCCATCCTGCAAACAGCGAAATGATGAGCATGCCCACGACGACGAACAATTCGTACCAGAAGACGGAGAAGCCCCAAGCGTAGGCGATTCCAACGTGGGCGACGAGGACACCGCCACCGACTGCCGTGGCATATTGCGTGAAAGCGATGACGTAGAGCGGGAGGTTCCGGCCTCCGACGACCCAGGAGTCATTGGACTTCGCCTTCTTCGCGACGCTGAAGGAGATGAACGCGCCGATGCCGATGACAAGGGCAGCGGTGAGAGAGATGAGGAGGGTAGTACCCAGGTTCATGATCGGCTCCCCTCGAATCGGTTCGCGTCCATGGCCGCGAGAGTGTCGGCCGATCTGCCCGATTCCACCATGTCGGTGACGATGGATCCCATCATGGGAGAGAACTTGAATCCCTGGCCGGACATGCCGACGGCAAGGATGATGCGGGGATCGGCATCGATCGGGCCGAGGATCGGTGTCTCATCGACGGTGAAGCCTTCGGTCCACGTCGAGACACGGATCGGAATCGGTTCGAGTCCCGGCATCAGGCGGGCCACAGCGTGTTCTGCGGCCCTGACGAAATCGGGTTCGATGAACCGGGGCAGATCCTCGACGGTGTCGAGTTCCGTCCAGGCCAGGTGATGGGGCAAGATTTTCACGGATAATCCGTCGAGGGTCGGGAAGCAGGAGAATCCGCCTTCGGCGTGGCGTCGGATGGAGACCGGCATGTTCTCGGGAGCGTGCAGCGGAACGTCCCTGGCCGGGAACCAGAGTGCGACCAAGCGTTGAGGTGTGAGGACCTTATGGTCAAAGCCCGTCAGTTCATTTGCCCATGGTCCTGTCGACACCACGACCTTGTCGAAGGCCTGGGCGCCGTTCTGAGTGTCGATCATGACAGCGGTGCTGTGGCTGCGAATGTTGAGCGCGCGAGTATACGGATGGAAAACGGCGCCGAGGCGTTCGGCTTCCTTGCGGGCGGACAGGACGGCGGCCTCTGGACGAAAGACACCTGAGGCTGGATCGAAGACCCCGACCTCATCGTCGTCGAGTCGGTACTGTGGGAACTCTGCTGACATTTCGGTGGCATTGAGGACCCGATGGTCGAGATCGGCTGCCTGTGCACATGAGATCACGGCGGCCACATCTGCCTGATCAGGGTGACCGACCATCAGCCCGCCGCACATCTGCAGCACCTGCGAGGACTGGTTGTGTTCCAACTCCTGCCACATGTCGCGTGACTTCTTGAGGATCGGAACGTACTGGGGTCCCTCTTTGTAGATGGTTCGGAAGATGCGGGATTCACCGGCGGAGGCTCCGCGGTCATTGGGAGAGTTCCATTGTTCGAACACGGTGACATCGAATCCCCGTTTGGCCAGTTGCCATGCCGACATCGTGCCAATGATCCCGGCTCCGATGACGGCGATCTTCTGCTTCTCAGCTGTTGTCAATTTGGCTGACCTCCAGTGTCATGTTGTGTGGATGGATGAGGAATTCGGCAACTTCGACGACGGACTCATCATTCAGATGCGTCGTTCGCTCCTGCCGAATCACTGGTTCCTTCATCGAAACGTCCAAGGACCCGGCATCAGCCGCATTCAGGTGGACAGCTGTGAGTACGGTGTTGGCGCGGCGCACCCGCAGACCCAGTGAGTTGTAATAGGCGATGGTCGTCAGCGCCTCAAGATTCTGTGAGAGCAGTTCGGGAACCTGCACCAAATCGATGACGCATCTCTCGAGGGCCAGAGGACGCCCATCGTTGCTCAACTTCAAACGAGTCAATAAAGCTGTGGGTTGTCCGTGATCGAACACGGACCGGCTCAGATCGAAGGACTCGGCAGAAGAGACCTGCACGTTGAGGACGCGATGATCGCCGTCCACTTCTGGGCTTGTGAGTGTGGGGTCCATCATTCGGAGCAGATTGCTCCTCAGGCCCGCGGAGGCGACGACCGTGCCTGCACCCCGGCGTCTGGTCACCAAGCCAGCTTCGACGAGCGCGCTCATTGCTTTCTGCACCGGGTTTCGACTGACGCCGAAGCGGTCCATGATCTCGCGTTCGGTGGGAAGCTTCTGACCGACTTCATAGATTCCGCGATGGATGTCGGATTCAATGCTCTCGCGGATTTCCACGTGCTTCGCTGCGGCCATACTGTGACCCTAATCACCGATCTATGTCATTGCAATAGATCGAATGTAATTACTTTAAAAGCAGGCGAGGATTCCTGGCTGTTGGTACTGGGGTGGGCCAAACGTGGGGATCGCGGCAATGGAGGAGGGACTCGATCGGACGTCGTCACACCGCTTGCCCTGTCACTGTGCGCTGATGTGGCAGGTGACCGGAGTGCTGTCAGAGCTCAGACTCCCTGAGTGACCGCCTCGGCGACCGGAGTGTCACCGTCGTGGAAATTGAGCGTCTTGCCGAAGCTCGCGGGCTCGGCAATGGCCGCGTCGATGACATAGGCGACGTTCTCCCGAGACGTCGAGGGCACTTCCAGATCGCGGGTTTCCTCGGAGCTGTCCACAGTGATCGTCTGCGTCGCGGGTTCCAGGGTCAGGACCGAGGGGCCGAGGACCGTCCAGTCGAGGTCGGTCTTCGTGCGCAGGTGCTCGTCTGCCTGCGACTTCGCGTTGTAGTAGGCATACATTCCATCGTCCTTCTCAACACCGGGAACCTCGCCGTCGACGAGGCGGGAATTGAAGTAGGACACCATCACGAATCGGCGGGTGCCTGATTTCTGGGCGGCGTCCATCACACGAATGGCAGCGTCGCGATCCATCGCCCAGGTGCGGTCCTCACCGCTTCCGCCCGCGCCCGCAGACCAGACGACAGCGTCACTGCCGGCCAGCACCTCGGCGATGGCATCGGTGTCGAGCTCTTCGACATCGGCGACGATCGGCGTCGCGTTCGCGGCCTCGATATCGGCCGACTGTTCGTCCTTGCGGATGACCGAACGAACCGTGTGGCCGGCCTTGCTGAGCAGCGGTGCCGCAAGGAACGCGATTTTTCCGTGGCCGCCGATGATGGTGATTGTCGACATGTCTGCCTCTCGAACAGTTGGGTGCGTGTCTGTGATCTCGAATATGCAGCCAGCCTATCGCCAGTGCACTTTCGCAACACCCATCACGGGAACAAGTGCGGCACGGCAAATATTCGTCCTCGGCACAACGACCTGATCGCGTCATCGCACCGGAGCGCCCGGCCCCAAGGGAATGCCGATCAGGTACCAGGCAATGAACAGCGCGAACCAGACAATCATCATCACAGTGGCGATGGGCAGGGTGAATGAC
Source organism: Brevibacterium sp. 239c (assembly GCF_900169365.1). GTDB lineage: Bacteria > Actinomycetota > Actinomycetes > Actinomycetales > Brevibacteriaceae > Brevibacterium. The sequence goes on along the minus strand of NZ_FXZH01000013.1, from coordinate 97,896 downwards.
ACGAGGGTTCCGATGCCGGCCTTCTTATTCAGCGTCTGCAGGTAGCCGACGCAGAGGACGAACGAGCTGGACATCGGTGTGATCGAGTTCGTGACTGAATCGGAGATTCGATACAGGGCCATCGTCGTCTGTGGTTCGATCGCGACCAACATGAGCATCGGCACCAAGATCGGAGCGACGAGCGACCACAGTGCCTGCCCCGACGTGATGACCAGGTTCATCACCGCCACCAGCAGCAAGATGATCGGGAACAGTGCGATCGGGGGCAGACCGAGACGTCCGATGCCTTCGGCTCCCGACACCGCCGCAATCGTCGACATGTTCGTGTATTCGAAGACTGCGATGAATTGCGAGACAGCGAAGAAGAGAACGATGAGCGGTGTGATCGACCCCAGCCCTTCGGCCATGAAGCCGGGTATCGAAGCCGAGTCCTTGATCCGTCCGACGGAACGAGCATAGACGAAGCCGACGAGCAGGAAGAACACCAGAAAGACGAAAGCAATGCCGTTCATGAATGGCGAATCAAGGAACTCGCCTTCGGGTCCGCGCAACGGCGAACCGGACCAGACGAGCAAAGACACGAGGACAAGCGCGAAACCTAGCGCGGCAAGACCCGTGCGGCGCAAAGCTGTCGTCTCAACAGTCTCAGTGACACCAGTGGATACCTGAAGACTCTCCAGCGAGGAATCCGCATCGACCTCCAGCGTCGACTCCCGGCGGCGCAGCAGGAGCTCGACCACAAGCGTGATTGTGATGGCAAGGACGAATGCCGACACGGTGGTGAAGAACATGTTGTCCGTGGGGCGGACCGTCACGTTCGGGTCGATCAACTGTGCGGCTTCGGTCGCCAAGCGTGCGAAGACGATATCACCTGGAGCGATGAGCGGATTGGCGTCACCGGCTGCGTTGATGGAAACGAAGGCGACGATCATTCCCATGAGTGGTGAGCGGCCCACCGCTCTGAAGGCGATCGCACCGAGCGGAATGAGGACGACATAGGCCGAGTCCGATAGGAATTTGCCGAGCACACCACCAAGAGCGACCACGAGTGTGACGTACCTCGGGGACACGTTTGCCAGAGAACGTCGTGCGATCGCTTCGAACAGCCCCGACCGTTCCGAGACCGCAACGCCGAGCATCACGATCACGACGGTCGCGAACGGTCCGAATGACATGAACGAATCCTCGGCGCCGAGGAACATGTCGCGCAGAGAATTGATCGTGAGCGCGTTGCGGACGCCGACTGACTCGCCCGTGGCCGGGTCGACAACCTCGACACCCAGTTCCGACAGAACCGCTGAGAGCACCGCGACGATGACCAGTAGAATCCAGAACAGCCAGAACGGGTGCGGCAGCGCATTGCCTGCACGTTCGACGCCGGTCAGGAACCGATCGAGTTGTGTTGTGTGTTCGGGTCGTTTCACCGATTGTGTCACCATGAGTCTTTGAGTCCCTCCGTTGCGATCTGCGCACGATTCTTCACCATGCGATGCCGCTATCGGAGGTCATTGGCTCAAATGTGTCAATCAGCGCATGATCGTCGCAAGTACGTCGAGACCAAGGCGGCGGATGGCCTCAACATCTGCGTGATGGCTGATCACCCCACCAGTTCGCTCGGAGACGATTATGCCGCTCGATCTCAGTCGCGAAAGCGCGCGTGAGACCTGAGTGGCTTCGATGCCCAATCTCAGGGAAAGCTCGCTGCTCGAGAGCGGCTCGCCCAACAGGTGCCGCAGAATTCCCATGCGCAACGGTGACCCGAAGCACTGCAGGCGTTGGCGCAGCTGATCAAGGGAGAGCTCATCTTGGCCGGCTCCGCCGGGGAAGATGATGGCCAACTCGCCTTTGGGTGCGCGCTTGATCGTCAGATGCGGCGCGTGCATCACCGAAGGCACAAGTACCAGTGGCGCGTCGTGTACCGAGAAATTGATCGTGTCGAGCTTGTCGAACCGAATGCGCGAACTGTTGCCGATGACAGCGGCGGTCGGGCTGAGCCGGGCCACTGTCTGGATGACGTCATCATCAAGCTGGAGGCGAATGCGTTCGGCCGTCGCCGCCAAGGTCGGAGCCGAACGCGTCCACACATTGCGCACCGCCGCGTCCCATGCACGTTCGAGGAAGAGTAGCAGCTGCTCGCGGAAATCGGCGACATCCTCGACGAGGCGCTCGGCAAGTTCGGCACGAGCCGAGGACCGCCTGCGACAGGTGTTGACGAAGGCCTCGGGCTCAGCCAGCAGCTCCACGTGATCGACGGTGCGTCCCATGCCGAGGATGCCTTCGGCGGCAAGCTCGGCAAAGCCTTGATCGGACATTGCCCTGACGTCGGCGACCTGTGCTTCGAATGAGGCCAATCCAATACCTCGCACGAAGAACAACCGGCAGCGAAACCGAGACCACAGCGGCGAATAGTAGTGCGCTCGCTCGACCAATTCGTCACCAAGACCTGTCTGCAGCTGCGCGGCGACCGATTGATGTTCGGGGTGATGGTCGTGTTCAGTGAACGCATGCATGGCCGCCATGAACTCGAGCAGCGGCGATGGCTGCACGACGATGTCAGCTGGCGTCGTGTCCGTCAGATCGAGGGTGATGGGCATGGGCCTACGCTACTATGAGGCGCTTGTCTCGACGTCGACTGCAGACGATGCAGCATCGAGCGGGTATCCAACCGGCAACCCGTCAGAGCAGGGCACGGTGTCGATTTCGAGCCGGGTACGACCGTCGAGGACGACCGTGGATCGAGCGAACAGATGAGGCAGCTCCCACGGGGGTCCCCCGTGATTGGGGTTGATATCGAAATGTGGGAAGTTGCTGCCGGCGATGTCGACCCGGATTCTGTGGCCGGCGGCGAAGAGGTTGGCAGTATCGGGCAGATCGACGACGAGTTCCGTCTCCTCGCCGATATCAAGCGGCACCTTCTCCTCGTATCCTCTTCGATAGCGTGCGCGTAGGATGCCGTCACACACGTTGAGTGCGAAACCATGCGGCCATTCCTGGCTGGGGGGATGTTCGTCGATGAGCTTGACCGAAACGTCGAGGTCAGGTGTGGAGGCGACGAGGACGATGTGCAGTCTCACTCGACCGGCAACCGTGACGGCTTCATCGAGAGGCGTGCTGCGATACACCAGCACATCCTCGCGTTCGCCGATCTCGGACTGGTCGAATCCGCCACCAGTCATCACCGGAGCCCCCGAGGTGACCTGACCGCCGAGGGTCGGAACTGGGGCCACGGGGTCAGCCACCAGCTCGACCGAGCCCTTTGCCCTGGTCTCACGCGTGAGCGTTCCGTCGGCACCGAGCATCAGCGAGATCCGTTGAGCCGTGGCCGGCGGCCAGGCTGTCCACCGATGCCACTGCCCGCCGTGGAGGAGGCGTCCTTCTGCGTTTCTGCCTCCAGATCCGCCACCCATCACGAACGCCGTGACGGCGGGCTTATCATTTCGAGTGCCCTTGGCAGCTGCATGCATCCACGCGATCCGCGAGTGAGTGTAATCCTGGTTGAAAGCTTGATCCCAGGCGGCCACAGGACCAAACTCGACATCGCCAGATCGGGTCTGTGTGCGCATTCCGTGCAGCCATGGACCCATGATGAGGCGGGCATCGGCGCCCCGAGTGGACTGCTGCTGAAACAGCTCGATCATCGAGCGCACATATGGGTCATACCAGCTGCCGATGGCCATCGTTGGCACGGTTGGGAAACGGTCACCAGAATCGCGGGTATAGACGGCCTCACTGCGCCAACCGTCGTCGAGGACGTCACGACGCCACTGGTCGAACAAAGCGGACTCGTACTCCGGTGCGGCAGCGACCGGAGAATGACCTGGCCGCCACGGGTCGTTCGGCATGCGATCGAACCAGGCGCGAACATCGACGGCTTCAAGCTCCGCGCGTTGCTGCTCCGAACGTCGTTCGACGCTCTTGAGCGCATGACGAACCGCCCACGTAGCCTGTTTCAGCTCGAACGCTCCGCCGTAGCGAATGCCTGCTTCGAACGCACTCGTGAAACCGCCTGAGTCGAGAATCATCGCCATGAGCGCTTCGGGCCCACGCGCCGCAACCGCGGTCTGCACGTGCGCCGAGTAGGAGACTCCCATCATTCCCACACGTCCGTCGCACCACGGCTGAGAGGAAAGCCACCCGAGAGTGTCCTCACCATCATCCGACTCGTTGACGTACTTCTCGAATACGCCACCCGAATCGCCGCGCCCACGGGTGTCCTGACGCACAAGGATGAATCCGGATGCGACGAATCGGGCCGCGGTGGCCTCGGGCAGGGGCACCGGAGTGTTCAGGGCGATGGCATCGGAGGTCCGAATGGAGCGCCTCCCGTAAGGGGTGCGCTCGAGCACTACCGGCAGCGCGCGATCGTCGTCCGGGATACCGTACACGTCTGTTGCCAGAGTGATGCCGTCGCGCATCTGAACCTGGAACGCAATACATGGCACGGGAAGATCTTCAGTCATGCTCACATCGTAGAAATATCAGAGCGCCTGGCAGACAGCATTGACAACCTTCTGCCAACCAGAACCGGTGAAGATAGCTGGGAACCGACGACGGCAGGGACAGTGTGAGTGCCGGAGGAGACCCGCTCCAAGGCGAAGCGAACTGATCCTCACCGGCACCGTAGATCTGCAACCGCACCATACGGTCGAGATCACCGGGACGCGGCGAACTCCGCCAGCCGGTCGCATGCAATCTCAATGGTTTCCGGAGACACGGAGAACGTCAGCCGCAGGTACCCCTCGCCCTGCTCGCCGAACGCCGAACCGGGAATGGTCGCCAGCCCATGGTTCTCGAGCAGTGCGGTGGCCGCCTCCCACGAGGTCAGTCCCCAGTCCTTGATGTTGGCGAAGGCGTAGAACGTGGCCTCGGGGCGGAGCATGCTGATTCCGTCGATGGCCGCAATGCGTTCGGTGATCAGGTCGCGGCGCCGCGCATAGGACTGCACCATCATGTCGACGTCGGTCTGTGGACCTTCGATCGCAGCGAGTGCCGCCTCCTGCACGAATCCGGGCAGGCTCGAGGTGATTCCCTCCTGGAGAAAGGCCATCGGTGCGATGAGATCGACCGACCCGATGACGAAACCGCAGCGCCACCCGGTCATTGCATAGGTCTTCGAGAAGCTGTTGACGACGAGGAACCGATCGAAGCCGGGTCGCACCTCGGCGATGGAGGTGAACTGGGCATCGTCGAAGGTGATCTGGTCATAGACCTCGTCGGAGATGACCGTGAAGCCGAACTCCTCGGCCAGATCGGCGATGGTCTCCAACTCAGCCCGGTCCATGACCGACCCCAGGGGATTCGACGGGCTGTTGATGATGATCGCCGCGGTCTTATCGCTGATCGCGCCACGGATATCGTCGGCGCGAAGTTTGAACCCCGCGTCCTCACGAACCGGCACCGGGACCGCAGCTCCGCCGAGGCGGTGGATCTGTCCCACGTAGTTCGGAAAGCTGGGATCTGGGATAATCACCTCCTCACCAGGGGAGACGGCGACGTCGAGGGCGAAGATCAGCGCCTCCATCGCACCGAAGGAGACCATGACGTTGTCGGCGGTCACTTCACGATTCCACCGGCCCGCGTACTTCGCCGCGATCGCTGTGCGCAGCGGTGGGATCCCGGCGTTGGCCACGTACCGAGTCTGATTGTGCTCGATCCCGCGGATGCCGGCGGCTTTGATGTGGTCGGGAGTATTGAAGTCGGGCTCGCCGACCGTCAGCTTCACAGCATCGGGGTAGTCCAGTGCCAGATTGAACATCTTGCGGATATTCGAGGCCGGGTAGTTCGCGGCCATCGGGGCGATGCGGCGGTAGTCGTTGATCATTGGGTCACTCTTCCTTCTGCAGGCTTCGGTGCTTGCAACGGTATCTTGACCTCCGGGCGCTGGTCTCCCGCGTCCGATTCCTCACGATCCGGCTCGGCCCGGGCAGAAGGTGAGAAGTCCAAGTTGTCGAACAGCGGCCTGGTCTGCATCCAGTCAAGGAGCGCATCGATGAAATGGTTGATGGAGTCTTCCGCATAATGTTCAGACGGCCAAGCGGCCCACTCTTCCATCGACAGCGGGGAATCGCCGTCGGTGAGCGTGAGTGCGACAAGACCGTATTTGGGCGGATCGACCGTGATGACGACCCCTTTCCCGGCTTTGACCATAGCCTGGCCAATGTGAGCACGAGAGACATCCTGCAGCGGACGGTAGTTGACGTGTGCGCGAGACAGCTGTCGGTCGAGGTCGATCCGTGTGCCATTGGACTTGTCCGGCACGATCACCGGCAGAGAGTCGAGTTCGCGGATATCGAGCGAATCACGCTCGGCCAGCTGCGAGGACTCTGGGACCTGGACTGTGAAGGGGATCCGGTAGATCATTCGTGACGTGAATTCCGGAGGCGGGACTGCTGGGGCAAGAGCGAGATCGGCCTCGCGCCGAGCCAGAGCGTCGAAGATCGTGTTGGTGGAACGTTCGACGATATTGGCCACCTCGGTTCTCGAATCGGCGACAAAGGGAAGGATCACACCTTCGGCGACCATGGTCGGGCACACGATCGAGAGGGGAACCCGCTCCTGGCTGAAGGTCGAGATCGCCGACTCAGCTGTTCGCACCTCCTCGATAAGTCGTCGGAAGACCGGCTCGAGTTGGCGTGCCGCGTGGGTGGGTTTCATTCCGGTCTTCGAGCGGATGAACAAAGCGGTGCGACAGCGGTTCTCCAGCGCGTGGATCTGGCGGGAGAGCGCCGGTTGGGAAATGAACCGTTGCGTCGCGGCTGCGGTGGCGGTGCCGGTGTCGAAGACCGCGAGGAAACTGTCGCATGCAGCAATATCCATGCACGGAAGTTATCACAATCCTCAGTAATTAGTATTGGAGTGTATGGAAGGGTTGACCCTAGAGTGGGGCTGTCCAACGTGCATTGACTTAGCCATTCGCATGTTCACTCAGCCATTCGCATGTTCACTCAGCCATTCGTCAACGGAGACCACCACCCATGTCAGCGACAGCTCAGACTGCCCAGAGTGCCCAGCAGCGTCAGAAACGGTCGATCGCCGGCGCCTTCGTCGGCACCGCCATCGAATGGTATGACTTCTTTGCCTTCGGCACGGCCGCCGCCCTCGTCTTCAGCACCGTGTTCTACCCTGACCTGGCGCAAGGATCGGGGCTGCTCGCCTCCTTCGCCACCTTCTGGGTCGGGTTCCTCGCTCGCCCCATCGGCGGTCTGATCTTCAGCCACTTCGGTGACCGAATCGGACGCAAGAACACTCTCATCGTCACCTTGCTCATGATGGGCATCGCTACGACCTGCATAGGTCTCCTGCCCACCTACGGGCAGATCGGACTCGCCGCGCCCATCCTCCTCGTTGTCCTCCGCGCCGTCCAGGGACTCGCGGTGGGCGGCGAATGGGGAGGCGCGGTCGTCCTGGCGACCGAGAACTCGAGCTCGGACAAACGAGGATTCGCCGGAGCCTGGGTGCAGCAGGGCTCACCAGCCGGGTCGATCCTCTCGACGGTTGCGTTCATGCTCGTGGGTCTGCTCCCAGACGAGCAGTTCATGACCTGGGGATGGCGAATCCCGTTCCTGTTCTCCGCAGTTCTCGTCATCGTGGCCCTCCTGATCCGGTCTCGGGTCGAGGAATCTCAGGAATTCGCCGAGGTGAAGGCTGCCGGCGTGACCCCGAAGGTCCCCGTGGTCGAGGCCTTCAGCGTTGCCGGCCTCTTCATATTCTTCGGCGTCCTCGCCTCGATCGTGGGAATCGCTTCGGCGTACTTCAACAACACGTTCATGCTCTCGTGGACGACTGGGATCCTCGGCATGGATCGCACGGTCATCCTCAATCTCATCCTGCTCGCTGCAGTCGTTCAGTTCCTCTGGCAACCCGTGGCCGCGAAACTGTCGGAGAAGTATGGGATTCAGACGATTCTCATCTGTGGCCTCGTCCTCACCCTGATCGTCACCCCACCGTTCTTCATGGCGATCCAGTCGAAGAACGAACTGTTCCTGGCGATCACCCTTGTCATCAACACGATCGGTGCGACCGCGTACTATGCGATGCTTGCCACCGCCCTATCCGATGCCTTCCCGGCACGGATTCGCTATACGGGAGTCTCTTTGGCCTATCAGCTCTGCGCGACGATCTTCGGTGGGTCCACGCCGATCGTCGCGCAATGGCTTCTCAACTCGACCGGAAACAGTCCTTGGTCGGTGATGGCCTTCTACATCATCCAGGTTGTGCTCTCGATTGTCGGGGTCATCGGGCTGTATCGAACGAAGTCCCGGCAGCAGTCGACGACTGCACAGACCTCATCGGTCTGACTCACTCGAAATCTGCGCCATCAGTGCGTCAAGCGAAGAAAGCAGGCAGGAATGAAGATCGACAGCATCTGGCACGGACGTTTTTGGACTGGTGATCCCCAACGGCCAGAAGCGAAGACCGTCGCCGTCCACAACGGTCGAATCATCGCCATCGACGAGGTGGACGGTCTGAGCGCGAGGGAGGAGTTCAGCTTCGGAGACGCACGTGTCATCCCTGGTCTCCATGACGCCCACCACCACACGATGGGCACGGGTGAACAGCTCGCCAACATCGACCTGCGCTACCCAGCGGTCACGAACCTCGACGAACTCTATGCGGCATTGGCGAAGCAGGCGCAGTCACTGCCCGCCGGCGCCTGGGTGCGGGGCAGCGGCTACGATCAGAACCGCCTTGGCGGACATCCCACTGCCGAGGGTCTGGACAAGGTCACCGGTGGGCGCCCGGCGATCATCGAACATGTCTCGCATCACATGATCGTCGCGAACACAGCGGCGTTCGAACGCGTCGGCGCCACGGAGCGACGGAACTACGCGGACATCCCCGGCGGACGGGTCGTTCGCGACAGTGAGGGACGTGCCGAAGGTCTGCTGCAGGAGACCGCCGGTGAGCCGATCCAATTCGAAGCGGCAAAGGTCACCGAGGCGGAATCGCTCAATGCCCTGCGCCTGGCTTCCCAACAGTCGCTCGAGTACGGACTGACCAGTCTCACCGAGCCCGGGATCCTTGTCGGTGGAGCGACAGGCATCAATTCCCCGGTCCTCAACATCTACCAGAAGGCCATTGCCGAGAACGTGCTGCGACCGCGCATGACGGTCATGCCCTTCCACCAGGTCCTTCACGAACTCGAGCTCAATGCCGATGGCATGAAGACACTCGACCTGGGTATTCGTACCGGCTTCGGCGACGAACGACTGCGGTTCGGCCCGGTCAAGATCGTCTCCGACGGGTCACTCATCGGCCGGTCCGCTGCCGTGCACGAATGCTACTGCGGGGAGAACGCGAACCGAGGACTCATGGTCGTCGAACCCGAAGAGCTGCTGACGATCATCCCGGCCTACCACCGGGCCGGTTGGACTGTGGCCACTCATGCCATCGGTGACCGGGCGATCGACCATGCTCTCGACGGAATCGCCGCCGCGGTCGAGGACTCACCGAGGACGGTCAGACACCGCATCGAGCACTTTGCGATCGCCACCGATAAGCAGGTCGAACGCGCCGCCGATCTGGGTGTCATTCCCGTCCCGCAGGGCGTCTTCATCTCCGAATTCGGCGATGGGATCCTCTCCGCCATCGGTGCCGAACGCTCCCAGGGCACCTATCGCATGAGGTCCCTGCTCGATGCCGGAATCGTCGTGCCGGGTTCGACCGATTCGCCGGTCTCCGATGCGAACCCCTTCGCGTCCATGCACGACCTCGTCAACCGGAAGACCTCCTCGGGAGCGGACTTCGCACCCAGCGAGAAGGTGACGATTGCCGAGGCGCTTCGGGCCTACACCTATGGATCCGCCTATGCCGTCGATCGGGAGAACGAGGTCGGGGCTCTGCAGGTCGGACAGCTCGCCGACTTCGTCTCCCTGAGCCAGGACATCCTTTCCGTTGACTCTCCTGAGATCTCTACGATCACCTCCTCGGCGACCGTCATCGGCGGTGAACTGCTCCACGGCGAGGCTCAATGATGTCGCTATTCGTGAAGTCCGGCCAGCCTTGAGCCGAACTGTGCGAGCAGGCTCGTCTTCTTTGCGCCGGTGATGCGTTCCCAGTCGTCGGCGAAGTTGAGGATCTTGTACATCGAGCGAATTCCCAGCCATCGGATCGGCTCCGGTTCCCACTGCCCCGAATAGTGGTCGTTCCACGGCAGAGATGTCAGTGGAGTCGAGATGCCGGCGGCCCGGTCGATCAGGGTCTTCGCCGCCAGATGTGTCGCCGTGACACCGTGGCCGGCGTAGCCGCGAGCGACACCGATGCGCTGACTGTTGTCGAAGAAGATCCCGGCACACCAGTCCCGGGTGACTCCTAGCGCGCCCCGCCACGCATGGGACACCTCGAAGTCGAGCTCGGGGAACAGCGAACCCAAGCGGGTGCGCAGCAGTTCGACCACCTCGGTGGGAACCTGACCCTGACCGGGCAGGCCGGAGCCGAATTCGTACGGTGCTCCGCGCCCGCCCAGGGCAATTCGGTCGTCCTCAGTGCGCTGAGCGTAGATGAAGGTGTGCGCGGTATCGCCCAAACATTCCCTGCCGTGCCAACCGATGTCCTCCCACGCCGAGGCGGGGAGCGGGTTGGTCGCGATCATCGACGAGAACACGGGAATGACCTGGCGTCCCTGCAACCCCGGCAGGTCGCCGCGGACGGTGTCCGAGTAGCCCTCGAGGCACACGAAGATCGTGTGCCCGGTGACCGGGCCGCGATTCGTCGACACGACGCCTTTGCCGATGTGGCCGGCGGTCGTGTCTTCGCAGATCGTCACTCCCTGAGCACGGAGCACGCGGGCGAGTCCCTGGGCCAGAAGAGCCGGGTCAATGCGGGCCGTGCCCGGGACGAACACACTGCCCTGGGCGCCATCGACCCTGATGCGTGTCCGTGTCTCCTCCGCACCGAGGAGCTGCATGTCCTGCGGGCCATAGCCGTATTGCCGGTTGGCGGCGAAGAGTTCGTGGACTCTGGCCATTCCCGCTTCGGTCTGCGCGATGTCGATGTGGCCGCCGCGTATCTGGTGGGCGTCGATGGTCTCCCGGTCGAGCACCTCGAGGACTTCGTCGATCGAGTCGAACAGAGCCGACTGGAACGACTTCACCGATTCCACCCCGTCCTGGTCTGCCGAGCCAACCGGACCCGTGGAGTCTGTGGCTCGGGCACGGTCGACCGCCTCGGCGTACTTGGCCCGGTTGCCGGGTAACAGAGTCGAGAGCCACCCACCGTTGCGACCCGAGGCGCCGAAGCCGATGTGCTTGGCTTCGATGATGGTGATCTGCCAGTCGGGGTGGGCTTGCCGGGCATAGTAGGCGGACCACAGCCCGGTCATACCGCCGCCGACGATGACAAGATCCTGCTTCTCGGTGGGAAGCGGGGAGGAAGTATGAGGCTCGGCGGGTGACTGCGCGAGCCAGTGCGAGGCTTCGCCGTTGAAGTAGGACATGGACCAGTTCTATCCCACTCCGATGACGTGTGTAAATGGTGTGCACGCCGATGCCACCCCGAGTTTTCCACTGTGGCGCTGCTGACGGCGAGTGGTCGTCTTCCTATGAGCGGGCAGGCGTGTCTGTGGCTATTCCACATACCCATCGGTGTTCATTCGTCTTACGGTCGATCTTGCCGCATGACGATTCGCGTGTGGCCGACCCAACGCTCTCAAAGATGAGACAGGAATCCGATATGACACCTCTGGCAGCAAACGACGGCGACATTGCGCGCACTCGCGCCATCGCGGTCGACATGGGCGAGGACTCTCGCACGAATCCGCTCGCCCCGAGTTGACCCGGCTCGCTTCGGGATGACCAGGCTCAGCCCGAGTCGACCGGGTGAGCGTGATCCGTGCTCCGGTACGCCTCTTCCACATCCGTGTGCGGACGAAACACCGCAGAAATCTCAGTGTGTTACAGTTCACAATCAATGATTCAGTACAGAAAGAAAGTGTGATAGTACAGAATGTTCACTTTTCGTTTGTGCACGTCCGAGAAGTCCCCGGGCAGGGCCCGCGAGCGAGTGCTTGACCGTCGCGGCGACTCTGCCGCCCGGACTCTGCTCATGAGTCGAAGGAGAGACCAGTCGTGCTCCACTACCTGATCAAACGGGTTGGTTCCTCACTCTTCGTTCTCTTCCTCCTGTCGCTCATGGTGTTCGCGATGGTGCGAGCCATTCCGGGTGATCCCGTCGCTGCTTTGGTTGACCAGAACAACCCCGACCCAGCAGTGATCGCCTCTCTGCGCCACGAGCTGGGCCTGGACCGACCGTTCTGGATCCAGTACTTCTCGTGGATCGGCGGTGTCCTCCAAGGGGACTTCGGTCAGTCCCTGACAAAGCCCTACACTGTCATGCAGCTGGTGGCCGGTCGGATGCCAGTGAGCATTGAACTGGCTATCATGGCCACGGTCATCGGTCTGGTCATCGGCATCCCCGTCGGATTGTGGGCGGCTCGTCGAATCAACGGTGTGTTCGACACCAGCAGTCGATTCCTTAGCTTCGCGTTCCTGGCGATCCCACCATTCGCCCTCGGCACGGTGCTGCTTCTGCTCAACTCCCTGACCGTGCGGGCTCAGCTCTTCGGCTATGTTCCATTCGCACAGGATCCGGTGAGGAATCTGAGCGTCTTTCTCTTGCCGGCGCTGCTGCTGGGTGTCGTGATGGCAGCGGTGATCATGCGCTACCTGCGCGGAACACTCCTCGACACCTTCTCGCAGGACTTCGTGAAGACCGCTCGAGCTAAAGGGGCCCTCCCCGGGCGCATTATCACCCGGCATGCATTTCGGAATGCACTCATCCCGGTCACCACCGTGGTCGGGATCGAGCTCGGCACTCTCGTGGGAGGGACGGTGGTCGTTGAAACCGTGTTCTCACTGCCTGGCTTCGGTACGACGCTCGTCGATGCGATTCGATCCTCGGACTATCCGGTGATTCAGGCCTGTGTTCTTCTCATCGGCTGTGTGTACGTGCTCATCAACTTCGTCATCGATCTGATGTACCCGATCATCGATCCACGCGTAAGGAGCCTGGCGTCATGACCAATCCGAACACCGGCATTGCCCGGATACCGCGAGCACGCAAGCGGTCAGGCCTGCGCAAGGCGCCGTCTATGATTGCGGGTGCCGTCATCCTCGGACTGCTCGTCTGCTGGGCGCTGGTGATGCTTCTGACACCAACGTTTCCGATGAACGAAACCGTCGGCGACCCCCTGCTCCTGCCGTCGGGACAGCATCCGCTCGGCACCGACCACGTCGGCCGAGACCTGCTCGTGCGAATGGGCATCGCTGCTGGCCTGTCCCTCCTCATCTCTGCCGGTACCGCCGTGCTCGCCGGGGTCGTCGGCACAATTCTTGGCCTGATCGCCGGCTATGCCGGAGGGTGGGTCGACTCAGTGATCATGCGGATCGTCGACACTGTGCTCTCCATTCCAGCGATTCTGGTCGCCCTGATCGTGGGCGTGGCCTTTGGAACCGGGCCGCTGCCACTCGTCTTCGCCCTTGGCATCGTCTTCGCTCCGTCATTCGCCCGAGTAACGAGGGGGCCAGTGCTCGTCCTCAAAGAGCGTGACTTCGTTCGGGCCGCGGAGATGAACGGGGTGGGCCCGGTGCGCATCGCGCTCACCCACCTCCTTCCGAACGCCTTCACTCCGCTCGCCATCAATTTCGCCACGGTGGCCTCGACCGTCGTGCTCGTCGAGGCTGCGCTGAGCTACCTGGGACAGGGAGTGCCTGCTCCCAATCCATCGGCGGGAAGAATGATTAGCGAATCGACGAGATTCATGCAGATCGACCCCCTCCTCGTCATCTTGCCCACGTTGCTCATTGTCGTCCTCGCCATCGCGTGGAATCTGCTGGCCGACGGTGCTCAGGAATACCTTGCGCCCCGTGTCGATGTCGGTCTGCCCGGTTCACGAGGTGGGCCCACGATCCTTCGCAAGTCGAAGACTCCGTCGCCGGCGGGCACCGCGGACCACACAGATTCGACAGGAACAGAAACCGCGCATAAACCCGAATACGTCGTATCGACCGGATCTGAAAGGACACGACGATGAAGAGAAGCATTCGCTCGTCCATTGCCGTGGTGTCGGCCGCGGCCATGCTCATTGGTGTGACTGCCTGCGGGAACACCTCATCGACAAGTGCCGACGGCCCTCCTACCGACGGCGGCACATTGAAATATGCCATTGCTATCCAGCCCCCGGCAGGAGGCATCGACCCGGTGATCGCATCGTCCATCGCAGGCCAGCACCTCATGGACCAGGCGTACGAGCCTCTGCTGTCGAAGGACGAGGCGGGGAAGATCCAGCCAGAGCTGGCGGTGTCCTACTCTCAAGAAGACGAGACGACCTACCGCTTCCAGCTGCGAGAGGGAGTGAAGTTCGCAGACGGGTCTGCCTTCGATGCCGACGATGTCGTCTATTCGTTCGAGCAGTACATGAAGTCGACCTCAGGCAAAGCCGCATATCTGCCCAGTCTGAAATCGGCGAAGAAGCTCGATGAGTACAGCGTCGAGCTCACTCTCAATCAGGCAGACAGCACCTTCGTCAACGCTCTGGCCAACAGGGAGCTATTCCTTATGGTCAGCTCCGATGGATACGCGAAGGCGTCCAAAGAAGACCGTGAGAAGCGCAGCTACGGCACGGGTCCGTTCGTACTCACGGATTGGCAGGACGGAGTTTCGATGACGTTTGAGAAGAATGACGAGTATTGGGCGAAGGACCAGCCCAGATTGGACGGAATAGAGTTTCGCATCATTCCAGATGACAGCACGAGATTGGCAGCGGTCCAACAGGGCAGTGTCGACGCAGCGAGCTTCACCGATGGCGTCACAGCGAAGCAGGCCGCATTCGGCAACTGGACGCTGGGCAAGACCTATTCCACCCAGGCTCTGCCGATCTTCATCAACCCGACATCCGGCCCTTTGAAGGACAAGAAGGTCAGGCAGGCGGTGTCACTGGCACTTAACCGGGACGTGCTCATCAAGACCGCTCAGTACGGTGACGGTGAAGTCTCGTACGCGGCGCCCGCAGGCGACCCTGCTGCCCCAGCGGTCACGGACAGTACTCCCAACTACCAGCGCAATCTGGACAAGGCCAAACAGCTGCTCCAAGAGGCTGAGACACCCCACCCCACCATTGAGCTGTCGTACTTCGGAGACACCTCCCAATCACAGCACCCGATCTACGAGCTCATGCAGCAGCAACTCTCGGACGTCGGTATCAAAGTCAGCCTCAAAGCGAAATCAACGAGCGAGCTGAGTCCGATCTTCACGTCGGGACAGAGCTTTGACGGCCTGGTCTCACTGCCCTGGTCGTACAAGCCGGATCCGACCTTCTACTACGACTCGTTCCTGTCAGAGAATGGTGCGCTCAACCAGTGGAAGGACAATCCTGACGCTGCCAAGGCCATGGAGCTGCTGGCCGAAGCGAAGAAGGAAACCGATGAGGACAAGAAGGCGCGGCTCATCCAAGATCTCGCAGACAACGTCGCCGAGGAGGCACTTGTGATCGTTCCAATGGCTGTCCCGTCGGACTTCGAAGTATGGAATCAAGACGTCCTCAAGGACTACTCCACTGACTACAGCACGTCTCGAATTGCGCTGCGCACCGCTTGGATGTCGCAATGAACCGGGTACAGGCGGGAGGAAACGACGCCCTCGCCATCGAGGGGATGGACCTGCACTACGGTTCGGGAAACAACGTCGTCAGCGACGTCAGCCTGACTGTGGGCAGCTCAGAGATCGTCGGCCTCATCGGCGAGTCCGGCAGCGGAAAATCAAGCATCGCCCATGCTGCTCTCGGCCTCCTTCCGGATTCGGCAGTGGTCTCCGCTGAGAGACTCGAGGTGGCTGGTCGGGACATGATCGGAGCCAAAGAGACGGAATGGGCCGAGGTCCGAGGTCGGAATGCCGGCATGGTGTTCCAGGAACCGATGACAGCTCTCAACCCGTGCGTGAGGATCGGCGATCAGATTGCCGAGGCGCTCTACATACACGGCCATCCGACTAAGCAGGAGGCAGACGCGCGCGCTCTCGAACTACTCGAAGCGGTGAGAATGCCGGATGCCAAGCGACGTATCGGTGCATTCCCGCATGAGCTCTCGGGCGGTCAGCGACAAAGAGTGGTGATTGCGATGGCGATGGTGGCTGGACCACGGCTGCTGGTGGCCGACGAGGCAACAACGGCCTTGGACGTCACGGTCCAGGCACAGATCCTCAAGATCTTCCGTGATCTGCGAGACGAAACCGGAATCGGAATTCTTTTCATCAGCCATGACCTGGGAATAGTCAGCGAGGTGTGCGATCGGGTGGCTGTGATGTACCAGGGACGAATCGTCGAACGTGGTCGAGCTGCAGCAGTTCTCGATGCACCCGAGCACCCTTACACACGAGCTCTGCTGGAGAGCCTTCCGCGCAGAGCGTTATCGCCACGTTCGCCCCTGGCAACCATCGATGCCGTCAGACGGCAGACCATCCAGGAGTTGGAAGACGCATGAGTGAGAGTACGCCGAAGATCGCCGCAATCGACCTCGTCAAAGACTACGGCCACGGCAAGAACAAGTTCCGTGCCCTTGACGGAGTCTCTCTGGAGGTTCCCCAAGGTCAGACTTTTGGGCTAGTTGGAGAATCGGGGTGTGGGAAGAGCACCCTCGCTCGCGCCATCACACTAATGGATGCACCGACTCGGGGGTCCATCGTCATGGATGGGCAGGATGTCACCCACCTTCCGAAGAGACGCCGGAGGGCCTACCGGAGAACGGTGCGAATGGTCTTCCAAGACCCGAATGACTCGCTGGATCCGAGGTTCTCGGTGCGTCGAACACTTGTCGAACCTCTGCGATCCGCCAGGAGCCCGCGAGCCGAATGGGACCGAAGAGCCACCGATGCGTTGGAATCTGTGGGACTCGAACGAGACGTGCTCGACCGCCTGCCACACGAATTCTCCGGTGGACAGCGCCAGCGCATCGCGATCGCAAGGGCGATCATCACCGAGCCGGAGCTCATCGTCTTGGATGAGCCGACCTCGGCGCTCGACGTTTCGGTCCAGGCTCAGGTCCTCAACCTCCTCGGCGAGATCCAGAATGCCACTGGAATGACCTATCTGTTCATCTCGCACAACCTCGCAGTTGTCCGCCACCTGTCCCACCGCATCGCGGTGATGGAGCGGGGGAAGATCGTCGAGCAGGGTGCCGGTGACTCAATCATGGACACCCCAGAGAACGAATACACTCGGCAGCTGGTCTCCTCGATGCCCGGGCTCTATCGGAGCTGACCGGTCCGTGGCGGAGGAGCTGGGGACAGGTTCTCATGGGAGCCCAGATCTGGCATTGGGGTCATGCCCAGCGCACTGCCAGTCAGGAAGTCGGCGACGTCATCGAGTTGTGCACGGTGCGATAGTGGCGATTCGGCCATAGTTCCGCCTGCAGGTTTGTGCCTTCGTCATATGTTCGCCGCATCGTCCTCGTTCTAGCCTCGAGTGAACAGTTCGGCCGGTGACGGTCTGGTCATTTACAACACGCTCAACGGAGAGGCAGGAGCTCATTATGGCGCTGCATGTGGGAATAGACGTCGGCGGAACATTCACCGACGCCGTGGCAATTGAAGACGGACGAGCTTACACAGCGAAAGCATTCTCCACCAAGGATGTGACGACGGGGATTCTCAGCGCACTCGAGGTGCTTCGCGATCGCTTGGGGCGTAATGAAGAGGAGTTCGTGCCGAAGATCGAACGCTTCGTTCTGGGAAACACCATAGTGACGAATGCGGTCGATGAGCAGAAATACGCCCGCGTCTCGCTTCTCACGACAGCAGGATTTCGCGATACTTTGCGGATCGCCCGTTCGGCTCGCACGGATGAACGTGATCCCCATGCCATGGCTCCGCCACCTGATGTCGTCGAACGCAAGAGGATCTTCGAGGTGCCGGAACGGATCGACACGCATGGAAATGTGCTGCTTCAGCTTTCACCTGAAGGCATTGAGAGGGCCGTCGAGGCGGCCATTGCCTCGGACGCCGAATCTATCGCCATCTGTCTTCTGTGGTCATTCAGAAACTCTGCGCATGAAGAGGCTCTGGCCGAATACATCGATGAGCACTACCCGGGGGTGCCGTACACGCTTTCAAGCAGATTGACCCCCGTGTACAGAGAATATGAGCGGATGGTCACGACAACGCTGGACGCAGCGGTCAAACCCTTAGTCGTCGAGCATTTCCACGAACTCGATCGGAGGCTCAAAGCGTCTGGGCTGCGTACCCCCATCCAGATCATGCAGGTGCACGGCGGGTTTCTCTCGGTCGAAGAGACATCGAAGGCGCCGATCTCGATGTTCAACTCCGGGCCGGTCGGAGGGGTGACCGGGGCGAGAATGCTCGGAGAAGAACTTGGCCGGACCAAGATCCTGACTGCAGACATGGGAGGAACGAGCCTTGACTCGGCCGCAATTGTCGGCGGAGAGTTTCGTGTCCTTCCTCGAGCCGAAGTCGGCGGCATGCCGACAAGTCTGACCGCCGTCGACATCGAGACCATCGGTGCTGGTGGAGGCAGCCTCGCGTGGGTCGATGGTCGGGGACTGATGCGAGTCGGGCCGCACAGCGCTGGCTCGGTTCCCGGCCCTGCATGCTACGGGGAAGGTGGAGAACATCCTGCAGTCACAGATGCGGCATTGACTCTGGGGCTGATAAATCCCGAGTACTACCTCGCGGGAACAGTGCCCCTCTATCTTGAGCGCGCTCGACGCGCCATTGAGAAGCAGGTGGCAGAGCCGCTTGGACTCGATGCAGATGAGGCAGCTCAGGGAATCTACCGTTTGGCGGCTTCGCAGATGTCGAACGCGCTGAGAAAGATCACCGTCAATCGAGGTCACGACCCTCGAGAATTCACATTAGTAGGATTTGGGGGAGCCACCGGGCTCTTCGCAGCCGCTCTCGCACGCGAAGCCGGAGTGTCTGAGATCGTCATCCCCAGGAATGCGGCTGTGTTTTCCGCCTATGGTCTGATGCACGCAGACTCGGTCTATTCCGCCGTACGGACAAGCCCTTGGACCCTAACTTCAGCGGCGGACGATCTCGAGAAGGAGTTCGCTCAGCTCGAGGCTCGCGCTGAAGAGTGGTTCTCCTCCGAAAAGATTCCCGACTGTCGGCGCGAACTCACAAGAGAGGCAGACATGAAGTTCGTGGGACAGATCTTCGAAGTCACGACCACACTGCCTCCGGGGCCGTTCTCCGAAGCCGACAAGGAAGGGCTGCGCACACAGTTCGTGAAGGACTATGAGTCCGAATTCGGAACCGGAACTGCCTGGACTGAGGCCGAACTGCTGCTGGTCAACTCGCGAGTGAGGGCAGTGGGGTACAGCGAAGTGCAGAGTGCCAGCATGTCAGGCGACGGATCGTCGCACACTGCCTCAGACTTCCGCCGAACGATACTCGAACCACATGGAGATCGGGTCGAGGCGCGCGTCTATCGAGGCTTCAGCACAGAAGGCATGGTCGACGGCCCCTGCCTTCTGGAAGAGCCAGACACCACCATCTACGTTCCGTCCGGAGCTTCAGTCGAAACCACCTCACAGGGGCACTTCCTGATCAGACTCGATTCGCCGGCCAAATCTGTCCACCTGCAAGGAGATCAGTCATGAACGTGACGACATCTGATACGAGAATCGATCCGATCCGCCTCGAGGTCATCCGCATGCGGTTGGATTCCATCGTCGAAGAGATGGGTATCGCTATGATTCGCTCCTCCGGTTCTCCTGTCATCACAGAGGCAGGTGATTTCAACACGGCCCTCTTCGATCCAAATGGTCGCATATACGCCTACTCGGACTTCGTCCAATTCCACATCGGGTCCGGCAGCGTGGCGGTCCAAGAACTCGTTAAGACCATCGGCGACGAACCGGTTTACCCGGGCGACGCTTTCATCAGCAACGACCCGCACACGTCAGGAGCAAGCCACCCACCGGATACGAACATCATCTCGCCGATCTTTGCTGGCGACGAACTGGTCGGATGGGCGCAGTCGCAGGCTCACCTCGTCGACGTCGGCGGAATGACCGCTGGGGGTTTCGCGCCCGGGGCCTATGACTGTTACAGCGAAGCACTTCGATTGCCTCCGGGGGTCAAGATCTTCGATCGCGGTGAACCCGTAGAAGCCGTCAGGCGTCTGATACTAAATAATGTGCGGGTCCCAGCACTGTTTTGGAATGATGTGCGGTCACTCATCGCAAGCAATAACACGGGGATACGACGTCTGCTCGCCTCAATCGACGAGTTCGGGATCGACGAGTTCAAAGAGTGCACACGCATGAGTTTCGAGCTGGCGGAAAAGGTGGTGCGATCCCGCATCTCTCGCATTCCGGACGGTGTGTACCAAGCGGAAGAGTGGACGGAGCACAACGGCCACGTCGATGAGCTCTTTCGGGTCGCCTGCACGATGACGAAGACGGCTGATCGAATCGATTTCGACTTTACCGGGTCGAGTCCACAGACCGATGGATTCGTGAACTGCAGCTTCGGTGCTCTTGTCGGAAGTGTTGCCTCGGCGGTGGTGCCTATTCTCGCCTGGGACGTGCCGTTCAACGAGGGCGTGATGACCGCATTCGGAGTGGAGGCGGAAACCGGGTCGATCGTCAAACCGGTTCCGCCTGCGCCGATCAGCAACGGACATCTGACGACGGGTGCTCGGGTCAGCAGAGTCATCACCAAGCTGCTGAGCGAGGCCTGCAGCCGGAGTGCGGATGACGAGATCGTTGGCCGCGCTCAAGGCGTGTGGGCGGATTCCTGGACGGGAGGAATTTCGGCCGGCACGGACGATGACGGAGAGTTCTTCGTTCTGTTCAATATGGACGGCGGAGGAATGGGCTCAGGTGCGCAGCCGATGCGTGACGGTCTCGACTGTGCCGGAATGATGACCCAGGTCAACAATATGCTTCCGGACGTTGAGATGAACGAAATGCTCTACCCTGTCCTCTATCTGTGGAAACAGCTCAATGTGGATAGCGCCGGTCATGGGGCACATCGTGGTGGGCTCGGACTCCAATTCGCGTGGACACTGCATGGGGCACAGGAAGTGACGCAGACAGTCTTTGCCCCGAATTCGGCAGTTGTTGCGGACGGTTTCGCTGGAGGCCTGCCAGGCGGTGGCAGCGGCCATCGAGTCCTGAGGGAAACCGATGTTGCATTCGCACTGCTCAATGGCGTTGTTCCGACAGAGGACCGTCTCACCTTCGGCGATAATGAATTGCTGGGTATCAATCAGCAGTCGGTGACGATCCGTAACCAGGATGTGCTGGTGCAATGGATCGCCGGAGGTGGAGGCTTCGGTGATCCCCTATTGCGAGATCCTGAGGCGGTGTTGAGCGATGTCATCAACGGTTATGTCACCGCCACTGTCGCGCGCAAGGTGTATGGCGTCATCCTCCGACCAGACCCATCTGGAGAAGAGAAGGTCGACTCGTCGGCGACTGCTCGGGAGCGCAGGCGAATTCGCAGCGTCCGAGTTTCAGCGTCGGGTGAGGAACCGGGTGAGGAACCGGGTGTACTGACTACAGACGTTGATTCCCCTGCTCGAGATCTTGCGGCACCGAAGCGTGATGAGGAGGGTTGGTACTGCCCATCTTCCGGGGCGCGTCTCGGCGATGCCGACGATTGGAGAGACGCGGCGGTGCGCGTTCGCACTCCTGCCGCCCAGCGCCTTGGCGAACTCGGCGTCCGTGCCAGAGAACGCTGTTCAAAGAGCGAGCGCATCCTCATCGAAGAACTGTTCAGCCCCGAATGCGGCACACTGCTCTCGGCAAGGGTGCTCGTCGAACCGACAGAGGAGAGAGCATGACAGAAATTGATCGACTCCTGACCGCTCTGCGTCAGGAATCCGCAGCCCCTGGGGCGCTCAACGGAGTTGTGGTGCTCGACATCACTCGAGTTGTTGCCGGCCCTTACTGCTCGGAGGTACTGGCCGATCTGGGTGCGACAGTCATCAAGATCGAACATCCGGATGACCCTGACTACACCCGGGGCTTCCCCCCTGAGCTGAGGACCGGGGACGCCGGCGAGCCGGTGAGCGGCTTCTTCGCGCAGTACAACAGAAACAAGCTGGGTCTCACTCTCAACCTCCGCCATGAGGAGGGCAAGGAGGCGCTGCGCAGACTTGCCGAACGGGCAGACGTGTTGGTCGAGAACTTCCGCGCAGGCACGATGGACAAACTCGGCCTCGGTTGGGACAATCTGCGCACCGTCAATCCGAAGCTCATCTACACAGCGCTGTCCGGCTATGGGCAGACAGGCCCCTATCGGCGCAAACCCGCTTACGACAACAGCGCGCAGGCAACAGGCGGGCTGTGGTCGATGAACGGCGAGAAGGGCGGACCGCCGACTCGCGTCGGAACGATCATCGGGGATCTCTCGGCAAGCCTCTATGGGGTGATCGGGACGCTTGCCGCTCTTCGGCACGCTGAAGCGACTGGAGAAGGTCAGCTCGTCGACATCTCTCAGCAGGATTCAGTCCTCAGCCTCACCGAGAATGCGGTAGTCGCCTATGACGTCGGGGGCACGGTCCCACAGCCGCTTGGCAACCAGCATCCCTTTGTTCGGCCCTACGAGCTCTTTCCGTGCAAGGACGGATACGTGTTCTTCGGCGGATACACCGACAAATTCTGGCGTCTGAGCTGCGAAACCTTCGGAACAGCCGATCAGGCAGATGATCCCGAGCTTGCAACCATGGCCGCACGGTTCGACGACGAGGTCTACGAGCTCAAGGTGCGCCCGCTGATCAACCATTGGTTCGCCGACAGGACGAAGACGGAGCTCGAAGAGCTCGCCGGGGATTCCCTTCCGCTCAGCGCGGTCAAGGACATCGCCGAGGTTGTCGACGATCCGCAGATCGCCGCTCGAGACATGGTCGTCGAAGTCGACTATCCCGACCACGGCCCGCTGCGGATGTTCGGTTCGCCGATCAAGCTCAGCCGCACGCCACCGCTGACTCGGGCGCTGGCCCCATTGACGGGAGAGCACACCGATGCTGTCCTGCGAGAGCTGGCGGGATATGACGATGAAGGTATCGCGGCAATGCGAGCGGAGGGCACTGTCCGATGAGCGGGATCATTCTCGAACGTTCCGACGGCGTGGGAGTCATCACGATCGACCGCCCGGAAAAGCTCAACGCGCTCACGCTGGCCATGTATGACGAGCTGTCCGATGTCTTTGACGAGATACGCGACGATCCCGCGATCGGAGTCGCCATCCTCACTGGCGCCGGGGATCGGGCGTTCTGCGTGGGTGCCGACCTGAAAGAATCGATTCCTGCTCTGGCCGAGGAACGCTTCGACATTTCTGAGTGGGACGGCGCCCACCAGAAGCACTCGCGCCTGTTCAAGCCGGTCATCGCGGCGGTGAACGGGCTCTGCCTGGGCGGTGGCTTTGAGATCATGCTCTCTACGGATCTTCGGATTGCTGCAGATACCGCACGCTTCGGGTTGCCGGAGGCGGGAGTGGGGGTCGTTCCTGCGGGAGGAACTCTGGCCCGCCTCACCCGGCAGATTCCCTATCCTTGGGCGATGGAGCTGCTGCTTACAGGGCAGCCAGTTGATGCAGTGACCGCTGAACGTCGAGGCCTCGTCAACAGAGTGGTACCGGCAGGCGACCTTCTCGACGAGGCGTTCGCACTTGCCCACCGGCTGCTCGAATGCAGTGGGACCTCGCTCTCCGTCATCAAATCTGCGACGGCTCAATTGTCCGAGATGCCGTTGAATGCCGCTTTTCACGCCGAGGCCCTCTACGGTCAACAAGCGTTCGCGAGTCCAGATGCGAAGGAGGGGCTGGCAGCCTTCTCCGAGGGGCGAACTCCTCGGTTCCCCAGCAGGACAGAGGCAACGAAGCAACCGCCGGAGGGGCATGAGAGGGGCTGACCTGAAGGGACTGCGGCGACGATGATGTCGGTGCACGAGAACTATGATGAGCTTATGGAGCAACTGGGTTCGTATGACGGGTCATCTGAGGTCGATCGACTCTCGACTGACACGGTTGTCGAACTCCTCAGAGCTGCGAATTCGGAGCAGCAGGATGCCCTCAGAACCCTCGACGATCGAGTCCGGTCCGAGGGGATCAGCCCCGAGAGATCGAGACAGGTCACCGATGCAGTCGGGCAACTGCAGAGCACCAGATCCCATCTTCGTCGCCGCTCACAGGAGCTGACCGGGCTGCTTGCGACGGCGCGTGAACTCGTCCAGCTCCATGACGTCGGCACAGTGCTCAGCAGGCTGGTGCAGAGAGCCCATGAGCTCATCGGCACCGATGTCACCTATCTCGCCGAGACGGAAGCCGGTGCAGACGGCATGCGAGTCAGACATTCCGTCGGCACAGTCACCGAGATCTTCAGGGATCTCTTCGTCCCAGCCGGAAAAGGACTGGCGAACAAGGTGGTGAAGGCGCGGGCTCCGGTGTGGGTCGCACGATACGAAGAGATGATCGCGGCACCGCGGGATCCGAGCATCGATGCGGCAGTTGAGGCAGAGGGCCTAGTTTCATTCCTCGGGGTTCCGATGATGGTCGGTGACGAGATCATCGGTGCACTGTTCGCCTGCAATCGCTTCGACCACGAATACACCCCTGAGCAGATCGCTCTTCTGTCGGCCTTTGCCGACCACGCCGCGCTGGCGCTCAATTCTGCGCGTCTACTCGGCAACAGCGAACTTGCGGCCCAGAGAGCAGAACAGGCTTATCGTGAGCTTGCGGATCACGTCACCGACATGGAACGCGCGAATCGAGTTCACGAGACCCTCACAGCAGCTGTCGTAGCGGGTGGCTCGATCGGGGAGATCACTGCCACGCTCTCCCAGGCGCTGAACCGACCGGTCATCGCGCTCGATGCCCGCCTGCGGAGAGTGTCGTCGTCGCCGAGCGACTGCGGGTCGGCTCCTCCACCACGTCTCCTTGCCTCTGCGGTCGCTGAGAGTCGCGACAGTGGACGGTGCACCACGGTCAATGCCGGAGGCACAGAGTGGATCGTCGTCGCTATCGTCGGTGCAGATTCCGTGACCGGCGCGATCGTAGTGCCTGTGACTTCCGGACAGCGACGGGACGTCGAGGGTAGATTGCTCGAACGCGCGGCGCATGTGGCCGCTCTGCTGTCGTTGAAACAGGAGGCGGTCGACAGCGCCCGTGCGAGCCGGCGGTCTCGTATCCTCAACGACATCCTCGACGGCACCGAACTTGCTCGGGCCGACCCTGCCGACGAGCTCGATTCGCTCGCGGGCCCCCTCCAATCGGCGTCAGCCCTGTGGTCGCCCGGCGGTGAGCTCAGTCGCCGATCTCGACGCCTCGTTCAGCTCATCGGAGATTCTGGCCTGTTCGCGATGCGCGGCGAGCACCTGATAGTTCTGTGGGCAGCGGCGGATGGAGGGAAGCGCACTGAGGCCCTGCGCGAGCACCTCGAAGCTGAGAACCGCAACCGCACGACCGCCGTTCACTCCGAAGTGACTTCTTCAGGCATTCTCAAAGCCGTCGAGAGGGTCACAGGATGCCTGGAGCTCCTTCCTTCCTTTGGTGTCGAGGGTGTGAGCGTGCCTGCCGTCTCCTTTGCTCCGTATCAGGCCTTGGTGTCATCCGACCCCGGTTCAGCTGAGCAGTTCATCGCCGAGATGCTCGGACCGATCGTCGCCTGGGACGAACGCAGGGGGACAGACCTCTTCGGCACCCTGAGCGCGTACTTCGACAACGGGGAGAGCGGCAGCGGATCGGCACGAGAACTCCACGTCCACAAAAACACCATCCAACAGCGACTGGAGCGGATCGGCGAACTCACCGGCGGTGCCTTCGCCGATCCCGAGTATCGTTTTCGGATGCATGCGGCGGTACGACTGCGCAGGCTCAGAAGCGGACTCATCGAGTCTGCGCAGAATCTGTCGGGCCCGGCAACCGCGACTTGATCTCAGCGTCGGCGAAGCAGTGCCGAGGCTGCCAACGAGATCGCACCGGCGACGATCATATAGACGCTGATCGCCCACGATCCGCCGAACGTCGACAGCAGTTCCAGATAGATGATGGGGACGAAGGCCGAACCGAGAATGGTGCCGAGCCCCAGAGCAAGAGAGATACCCGTGTATCGGACTCGAGCGTCGAAGGCGTCCGCATAGAGGACTCCGAGGGTGCCATAGGCGGCACAGAACGCAATTGTGGCGAGAAGATAGCCGAGGAAGGCCAGCCCGGCATTGCCGATGTCGATGAGCCAGAACGACGGGAGGGCTGTGCCGGCAATGGCCGCGGATCCGACTCCGAATACCTTCCGGGCCCCGTATGCGTCCGCCAGCCGTCCGGCGATCGGCAGCCCGACGATAGAGAGCAGCGAGCAGACCGTTGCCATCATGAGCATCAGACCTCGATCGAAGCCGATGTACTCGGTCCCATACGTGAGGCTGAAGGTGAAGAGCATATAGAAGACCGCGCCGATGCCCGCGAAGCTCAGTGCGGCAAGAATGATCTCACGCCAATGTGTTCTCAGCGCATCCACGATCGGCATGCGTGAGCTGCGTCCTTCTGCTTGCAGAGCCTGGAACTCCGGAGTCTCGGAGATCCGCATCCTGATGAGCAGTCCGACGATGACCAGTGCAGCGCTGGCGAGGAAGGGCACGCGCCAGCCCCACGACGCGAATTCCGCGTCAGGAAGCTGGTCTAGGCCGAGGTAGATCAACGTTGCCAGAGTCAGACCGAGTGCGAGGCCGATCTGAGGCACGCTCCCATACAGTCCTCTGCGTCTGGCCGGTGCGTGCTCGACGACGATGAGGACGGCCCCGCCCCATTCGCCGCCCAGAGCGAAGCCCTGGACGAAGCGCAATGACATGAGCAGCAGCGGTGCCGCAACTCCGATCTGTGAGTAAGTCGGGAGGAGTCCGATGGCGAACGTTGCACCTCCCATGAGCATGAGCGAAAGGACCAGCATGGTCTTGCGACCGATGCGGTCGCCGAAATGCCCGAAGACGATCGATCCGAGTGGGCGTCCGAAGTAGCCGACTGCGATACCGCCGAAGGCGAGGATCGTACCGACGATGGGGTCGTAATCGGGGAAGAACAGCGAATTGATGATGAGTGCCGCGGCAGTCGAATAGGCGAAGAAGTCAAACCATTCGACCGTCGTGCCCATCAGGCTCGAGAAGGCGATGGTCCGCATGCTCGGTTCAGGTGCGTGTCTCCCACCCTCGTTCACCGGGGCGGGCTCGGGCCCGGAGATCTCTGGGGGCGCATCGGAATTGGGCGTGAACATTGTTCTCCTCATCGAGAGCAGCGGACGTGACAGCCATATCGTGTCCCATGCGCGCTGAAGCAGGTATGGCAGGCTGCCCATGATGAGGAGAGCGCGCATGGACTTTCGGCCATACCGCGGCACTGGGCATGGCACTTACAGTGACCACGTCAGACAATCGATGAGAGCCATAAGTGGAGGAACAGCGTGAGCAGTGACGCGGCGCGGAGCAGTAGGATTTCGGGATTCCGAAAGTACTCAGTCAGCCAGAGACGGGCCGAAGTAGCCGAGGTCTCGGGCCTTTCAGAGTCTCGTTTCGAGACGTGGAACCCTGAGTCGGGGTTGCTGCTCGACCAGGCCGACCGCATGATCGAGAACGTTGTGGGTGTACTCGGCACACCGATCGGGATCGCGACGAACTTCCTCGTCGATGGAAGAGATGTGCTCGTTCCGATGGCGACGGAGGAACCTTCTGTCGTTGCAGCGGCGAGCAATCTCGCGAGGATGACACGTGGGACCGGCGGATTCACCACGTCGCAGACAGATCCCCTGATTCAGGCGCAGATTCAACTCCTCGACGTCACTGACCCCGAAGCCGCTCGCCTGCGGCTGCTCGAATCGACGGAAGAGATCAGCGCCCTCGCCGACAGCCAAGATCCCCGACTGGTCGAGGTCGGCGGCGGCGTTCGTGACATCATCGTTCGCCTCGTGCCGAGCAGGCGAGGGACCTATGTCGTTGTTCACCTCGTCGTCGATGTGCGCGACGCCATGGGCGCCAATGCCGTGAACACGATGGCAGAGGCCGTGGCTCCGAGGCTGGGCGAGATTGCTGGTGGGCGTCCGCTGCTGCGTATTCTCACGAACAAGGCGGACCGGCGCCTCACCCGGGTGCGCGGTGTCTTCGACGCAGAACTCCTCGGCGGTGCCGATGTCGTCGAAGATATGCTCGACGCGGCCGAGCTTGCGGTCGCTGACTCCTATCGGGCCGCGACCCACAACAAGGGGATCATGAACGGAATCACTGCGGTGGTGTCGGCAACCGGAAATGACACGCGAGCAGTCGAGGCCGGAGCCCATTCCCATGCGGCGGCGCAGGGCCTCTATTCTGCGATGTCGCATTACGAAGTCGACGGTGAGGGCAATCTCGTCGGCACGATGGAGCTCCCGATGCCGGTTGGGCTCGTGGGCGGGGCAACAAGTGTCCACCCGGCCGCGAAGACCGCGGTGTCGGTGCTTGGGGTAGCGACAGCGGCCGAGCTCGCCTCCGTGATCATGGCGGTCGGACTTGCGCAGAACGCTGCCGCATTGAGGGCACTTGCGACTGAAGGGATTCAACGCGGCCATATGTCCCTGCACGCACGTAATGTTGCCGTCACTGCAGGTGCGCAGCCGCACGAGGTCGACCAGATCGTCGAACGGTTGGTCTCCGATGGCGCGGTCCGCGTCGAACATGCCGTCGAGCTGCTCAACGAGTTACGGGCATGACACCGGCATTCCCTGATCCTCACCCCACGACGTCGACCACCCCCGAGGTGGCGATCTGCGAGGTGGGACCGCGTGACGGGCTGCAGGCCGAAGATCAGATCATCGCAACCGAGGACAAGGTCGCGTTCATCGAACGACTTGCGAATGCCGGACTCGACACGGTCGAGGCAACGAGTTTTGTGTCCCCGAAATGGGTTCCGCAACTGGCGGATTCCGCCGAGGTGTGCGCAGGGGTTCGTCACCTCAAGAGAGTGCATCTGCCCGTCCTCGTTCCGAACGAGCGCGGCCTCGACCGGGCGCTGGCCGCGGGCGTCGAATCCATCGCAGTCTTCGTCAGCGCAACGGAGAGCTTCGCCCGAAACAACCTCAACACCGGATGGCAGGAGGCTCTGGCCACCGCCGAGAAGGTGACTTCCGCGGCGCTGGCCGCAGGGCTGCAGGTCCGTGGATATGTTTCGATGTGCTTCGGTGATCCGTGGGAAGGGCGGGTGCCGAGCGACGATGTTCTCACCGTCGCTCGTCGTCTTTTCGCGGCGGGGTGCAGCGAAGTCAGCCTCGGCGACACGATCGGGGTCGCCACCGCAGGGCACGTTCGTGAACTCCTCGGCAGGTTCACCCCAGAGGAGCGGACGCGCCTCGCGCTGCATGCTCATGATACTTACGGGCAGGCGCTCGCCAACGTCCTTGCGGGCCTTGACAGCGGCATTCGCATCTTCGACTCGGCTGCTGGCGGTCTTGGCGGATGCCCGTTCGCCGGCAGTGCGACGGGCAATCTCGCCACCGAAGATCTGGTCTGGATGCTTGAGGGCATGGGCATCCGCACAGGGGTGGACCTGCAGTCCGTGGTCGAGGCGAGCAGGCGGATGGCCGAGCTTCTCGGCCGAGCTTCTCCATCATCCGTTTTGCGCGCACTCTCGGTGTGAGTCAGTACCTCGAGCTGCGGCTGCTGTGCATGATCTCGACCAGGGTGTCCGCAAACCGTTCGACGTCCTCCGGAGATATTTGAGAGACGCTGACACGGAGGAATGGAGGAGATTCAAGACGGAAGGGTGCGCCGGAGCGCACGCTCCATCCTGCCACCAGCAGGTGAGAGCTGATTGCGGTTTCGTCGTCGACGGAGATGAGGACGTTCATTCCGCTCGTTCCATGAGCCTCGATGCCGTGAGCGGCCAGGGCACCGATGAGCTGATCGCGTCGAGCCGTGTATTCGCTCTCGGCCTCTCGCATTCGCGCGGCGACTGCGTCATCGTTCAGTGCTCGGGCTACCAGTCGCTGCAGGAAGTGGCTCACCCAGCCGGGGCCGACTATGAAACGGCCCTGGACCTGTTCCGCTGTCTGGGGATCACTGGCGGTCACGGCGAGCCTGAGGTCCGGGCCGAGGGCTTTGTTGACAGACCGAGTGATGGACCATCGTTCGCGACCGGTCGTGACTGTCTGCATGGGGCTTCCGGCAACGAGGCTAGCGTGATCGTCTTCGATGATGAACAGCGAGGGATCCTTGTCCAGCACGGCACGCAGTGCGGCCGCGCGATCGGCATTTAGGGCCGAGCCGTATGGATTCTGCGCGCGCGGAGTCAGGATCACCGCAGAGCACTTGCGAGCTTTGAGTGCTCTTTCGAGCGCCTCCGGCTTCATGCCATGGTCGTCGACCGCCACCGGGACCGTTTCTAGGCCGAGGACGCGAACGAGCGAGAGCATCGAGCTCCACAGAGGGTCCTCCACGGCAACCGCATCGCCTGGGTGGGTGATGGCAGAGAGGATTCTCTCTATCGCATCGAGCGACCCGTTGGTCGGAGTGAGTTCGCCCTCAACTCCGTCGGCGAGGAATGCCTCGCTCATCGCTCGGTGAAGTGCAGGATCCCAGATGTCTGTGCTGTAGGCGGTGGGCTGCCAGAGGTCGTCGCTGAGCAGTCTGCCCAGATCTGGCAGAAGAGCCGCGTCGGGAGAAGCCGAAGAGACGTCCTTGGCGCCGGGTGGAAGAGGCATTGACCGGGTGACCGGCAGTGCTGGCTTCGAGGTGACTCTCGCGCGTCGTCGTTGCGCCGTGGTGATGACGTTGCGGCGGCGAAGGATGGCAAACGCCGAGCTGACCGTGGCCGGGCTGACGCCGCTGGTCATCGCGAGACTGCGGATGGAGGGAAGTGCAGTTCCGGGCTGGAGCTCGCCCGAGCTCACTGCCGAGGCGACTGCGTTGGCGATGTCGCGGGCAGTCTGTGAGCGGCGTAACTCATCATCCAGCACGCGTTCGAATCTATCAGACTGCATGAGCTTCCTAGACAACGAAGGGACGGTATGCAAAAGTGGACACGATTAGTTATAACACAGAATCTAACTGTACTAGGACAAATATGTGGATCAACCCATTGTTCGAAGTCGATGCGCTCGACGAGCTCCGTCAACTCCTTGCGGAGAACTCGCTGGCGACCTTGGTTGTCGAGAGTCCGCTGCGAGCTGCGCACGTACCGATACTCCTTGAAGACTCTGCGGAGGGGATTCTGCTCAGTGGGCACATCACCCGATCTGACCCTGTCGAGCAGAGAATTCGAGAAGAGGGTGATGCGTTGGCAATCTTCCACGGCCCTCGGGCCTACGTGAGTGCGGGTTGGTACGACGATCCTGGACTGCCGACCTACAACTTCTCCGTCGTGCATCTGGCCGGCACCACGACAATGATGGACGAGGACGCGCTGCGCGAGCATCTCACCGACCTGGTCAGGCGGGAAGAAATTCAAAAGGACCCGAAATCCGAGGGTGCATGGGAGATGGGCGCGACTGCGCGAGACCGCCTGGAGAAGCTGCTGCCCTTGGTAAGCGGGTTCTGGATCCAGGTGGAGATAGCGCAGGCGAAGGCGAAAATGGGGCAGAATCGCAGCGCAGACGATCGCGATCGCACCCGAGCGCACCTCGACGGTGCGGCAGGGCTGGAGCCGCGCGAAGTTTCGGCCAGAATGGGCGCGATGGACGATGGTACCGGCGGACGATGTGGTGTCACCCCGACGATCGCGGAAACCCAGCGTCAGAAGGAGCAGTGATGGAACTCGATCTCAGAATTTCGGCCGATGTGATCCACACCATGGATCCGGGGCGACCCACTGCCCACACAGTCGGCATCTGGCACAACCGGATCGTCGGCGTCGACGAGCAGATCGAAGGCTTGTCCGCACGGCGCGAAATCACGCATTCCGGCGCGATTCTTCCGGGTTTCATCGATGCCCACACCCACCTCCAGCTCACTGGGCAGACCCTCAACGCCCTCGACATCTCCGGAACTGACTCCGTCGACGAGGTGATCAAGCTGATCGCCGACTATGCCGCCGGCCTGTCCACTGGAGCATGGGTTGAAATATCTGGATATGACCAGCGGGCATTCGGCCGAGACCTCACGGCAGACGATCTCGATGCAGCCGTCGGTGAGAGGAAAGCCTGGGCCCGGCACACCTCGAGCCACTCGTCAGTCATCTCGTCGGCTGTCATTCGCGACATAGAGGACCCGAATCTGCGGCAACATGCCATTGACGCTCGAGGCGTTCTCCACGAGGAAGAGCAGGCCGTGGTGCAGCAGCAGCGACTGCCCTACCCGGTCGGGGAGGTAAAGGGTGCAGTGGCCACAGCGGCCAGATTGGCCGCACAGGATGGTGTCACGATGAGCATCGAGGCGGGAGCCGGCGGGAGCATCGGCAGCCTCAACCCGCTGGACCTCATAGGTTTCCAAGAGCTCATCGACGAGGGACGAATGCCGATGCGCATCCAGATGATGCCCAGTCACGATGCTCTGCACGCGGTGACAGGCGGCATGGATGCATTCTCGCGGGGACTCGACCTCGGGCTTCGCACCGGCATAGGTTCTGACATGCTTAGCATCGGTCCCATGAAGTTCGTGCTCGACGGTGGAATGGCGGTGAGGACAGCACTGCTGACCGAGCCGTACATCGGAACCGACAGCTGCGGGGTGCTGCGAGAGGACCTCAATGTCTTCCGCAGGAATATGATCGATGCCATCGCCGGAGGGTGGACGCTTGCAGTGCATGCGATCGGCGATGCCGCACTCGACATCGCGCTCGACATATTCGACGAATCTTTCCGCCTCACTCCTGACCATGTCGGTGGTCACAGGATCGAACACGGCGGGCTCATTCGTGACGATCAGATTCCGCGCCTGGCCGCCCTCGGCCTCACCGTCGTTGGTCAGTCAGGCTTCCTCTGGGTCTCCGGTGACGATTATGCCAAACAGCTGGGACAGGACCGAGTCTCCGGACTCTATCGCGGTCAATCGCTCGTCGACGCGGGCGTACCCCTGGTCGGCAGCACGGACCGTCCACTCCCCGGCAGACCGCTGCAGGGGATACGCACCTCAGTCGAGAGGCTTACTGATCAAGGCACGTTGCTCGCTCCAGCGGAACGGATCTCGGTCTACGACGCAGTCGCCGGGTGGACGACGGCAGCTGCCGCATCGGCGGGGATGGGCGACCGCCTCGGCGCGATCCGCGAGGGATACCTCGCCGATCTTGTGCTGCTCAGCGCCGACCCGCACACGGTCCCTGTCAGTGAGATCACTGACATCTCGATTGTCGACACAATGGTCGACGGACAACTGATCAGCGACGCCGACGGGCACGAGGACCGATCATGAAGCTACACGAAGCGATTGCGAAATTCTTGGCAGACGAGCGCGGCACTCAGCCCGTGTTCGGCCTCATGGGAGATGCCAATCTGGCGTTCCTCGGAGACTATATCGAGCGCGAGGGAGGCACCTACATTCCAGCCGTCGGCGAGAACGGCGCCGTCCTCATGGCATACGGGTATTCACGAGCCAGCTGCGGGATGGGAGTCGCCACTGTCACGCACGGCCCTGCGCTGACGAACACCCTGACGGGCTTGACGGAGGCGGTACGGGCGCAGGCTCCACTGGTTCTCCTCACGGGCGACACTCCCGATGTGCACGAGTTCTTCCAGCACACCGACATCCAGGGGTTCGCTCAGCATGCGGGGGCGCAGTTCGAGCGAGTCAGATCCGCGGGTACAGCTCTGTCGACATTGGTCAAGGCATTCACCAGGGCACGGTTCGAATCGCGACCAGTGGTCGTCGACATTCCGCTCCCCCTAATGTCGGCAGACGTTGACTACGCGGTACCGACCTGGCCGCCGTTTGCGCCTCAGCGCATTCGCCCTGATTCGGACAGCGTCGAAGGCGCCGCGGCGATGCTGCTGGCGGCGAAGCGCCCGCTAGTCGTCGCGGGCCGTGGCGCTGTCAGGTCAGGTGCGGGTGACGCTGTGCTTGAATTGGCCCGGCTCATCGACGCTCCTGTAATGACCAGCCTGCTCGGGCGCGAGCTGTTCTCCGGTCAGCCTGAGAATCTCGGGATCTTCGGAACTCTTTCGAGCAGACTCGGTGCCGACCACATTGGGCAGGCCGACGTTGTACTGGCGCTGGGGGCATCGCTCAACAACTGGCAGACGGACACCTATCGACTCCTGGCCGACAAGCGCGTGATTCAGGTCGACTCGGACCCCGTGGCCCTGGCGAAATACGGGCCGATCTCACTCGGAGTGGTCGCCGATGCCGGTGCTGCTGCGGAGGATCTGCTGGAGATCCTCCGTGAAGTGGGGCAGGAGCCGAGCGGGGGTCGTCGTCTGGCCGACATTGCGGAGGCTAATGCAGGAGAGGATCGCGCACATTTCAACTCGACAACCGGCGGCGGGTATGTCGACGCGCGCGAGGCAACTGTCGAAATAGACAGAGTGCTGCCACCGGGAACTCGCCAGTTGACCGATGTCGGCCGATTCACGGTTTCCGTGTGGCCACACATCACGCCGTCTCCCGGCACAATGGACTATCCGGGATACTTCGGCTCGATTGGGCTGGGCATCGGCGCAGGAGTCGGAGTCGCATCAGTCGACCAGACACTGCCGACAGTTGTCTGGGTCGGCGATGGCGGTGCGATGCAGGGCCTCGTGGAGATCACCACTGCCGTCCGGCAGTCGCTGCCGCTGATCATCGTCGTCATCAATGACGGCTGCTACGGCGCCGAGTACCTCAAACTCATCGATGTCGGAGCGAAACCCGAAAATGCGTTCATGACATGGCCCTCGATCTCACGAGCGGCCGAGGGCTTGGGTGCTGAGGGTATTCGGGTGACTGATCGGGAACAGCTCACTGCTGCTGTCGCGCGCATAGAAGAATACAGTGCAGAAGCGGCAGGCGACGGCGTGACCTGCCCTCTTGTCATCGAAGTCATCGCCGATCCGCACCAAATGGCGAATGAAGCCTCGGTGGGGTGATATCGCACTATCCCTGGCTACACTGATCGCATGAGCACAACGAAGTGGATCGACACCGACGAATATCCTCTCGATCACGAGCCGATAGAGGACTGGCAGCGGGTGGATGGCTCTGCCGCAGCAGGCGACGAAGACTCGGCGGCACGCGGCGAGCCGACCACTGCGTTCGCCCAGCTCGGTACGATCGCCGGAGCCGACTATGGGCTCTGGGAGATGAAGGCCGGGACGATGCGCGACGTTGAAGGTGAGGAAGTCTTCCTCGTCATCAGGGGCACCGGCCGGATCGATTTCGACGAACCCGCATTGGCTCCGATCGAATTGGCACCGGGGTCGCTGGTCCGGCTTGAGGACGGGATGAAGACCCGCTGGTATGTCGACGAGGCGCCGCTGCGGAAGTTGTTCATCGCCCCGAGCGACTAGGTAGCTTCACACTCCAGTTCGGTGCCGCACCCACACATTCGGCTCGATGTAGACGGCAGTGCCGTGCTCGACGTTGCAGAGCACGGGCGTCAGCGCCTGCGGGACGTTGACCGGCCCCGAAATATCCATGGGCAGATCAGTCCAGAGGCGCCATTCAGCAAGTGTCCCGGCGATGACCATCGAGCGATGCGCCACGCTGTCGATCATTCCACCTGCGCGTATATGGGTGCGCAGCCAGGGGTCGACAGGCAGGCCGTCCTCCCTTGTGCGATCAGCGTAGGAAGTCATCGGCTCGTGGATGTCGTGCTTGCCATTGGGGCGGACCGGAACGACCACCTCGGCGAATCCCTGATCCTTCGCATGCTCTCGCAGCGCGGTGAGGATCTTTCCGGACAACCCCAGCCCTTGCTTGTCAGAACGCACGAAGATCTCGAGGGCGGCCAACATGTTCGGCACCTCACCCAGGACCCTTGCCTGGATGCCGCGTCGGATTGCCCAGTCCCATCCGTCTTCGGGCAGGCGCTCGCCCTGGAACCGCAAGGGAATCGCATGTGCCTTGCCCACGATCCCGTCCGCGGAGGTGTGGGCGATGAGCAGGTGATCGGCGAACTGGGCGAGAACGTCCCGCTGATAGTAGAGGTCGCCGAGCGGATCGTTCCGGATGAATTCCGGCCACGTATTCTCCAGGTCGAGGAGCTCGTCCTGGAGGTCCGGGCGCTGCGCCAATGTGAAAATCGCGAGGTCCATGGCCGCCAGTCTAGGCATCCTGCGGTTGTGAACCGACTGTGGATAGACTCGAGGCGCGGCCGATTACTGCGAAAGGGTCAACGATGATCGACCAGTCCTTTCCGCGCGACCTCGTGATGATCAGCGCGGTGTTCTCTATTGCAGCTTCCGTGTGGTCCGGGTGGGCTCAGGAAGAGCCGCCCAGCCACTTTTCGTAACGATTCATCCTCGGTGGGCTCGGGGCAGCAGGACTGGCGCTGGCAGTGCCCAGCATTCTCATAGCGATCCGCAATTGGGGCGAACCGAGCGCGATCAGCACCGGTACCACTGCGTTCACTGTCTACATCGTCGTCTGGGCGGAGGTCATCGCCGGCGGGGTGCTGGGCTTCCTCGCAATTCGTTCTGGCCATTCCGAATGGGTCGCCCCGCTGATTCTCGCGATCGTCGGAATCCATTTCTTCGCACTGGCCTTCGTCTTCGCCCAGCCTGTTCTCCACCTTTCCGGTGTGCTCATCACACTGATCGCGATCGTGGCGTTCTTCCTGCCGCGAGGCCCCGCGGCTCCGAGTTTCTGGTGCGGTCTGCTCGGCGCTCCAGTGTTCTTGGTCATCGGCTTATGGTGCCTGTTGGTCGGGCGCAGCGCGATGGCCGCGAACTGACTGCCCGGTCACCGCTGACATTCGAGGTTGCGGTGATCTATCGTGAGGGAAGCGACGGTTCTCGGGCGGTGCGAGTACACCGTCCGACATTACTGTCATCCCGCCTGAACGAAGGAGCCGACAATGAAGACTGCTCAACGCCTGGACAACCTGGGCACCGAGACCGCGTTCCGGGTCGCCCAGGCCGCCGCCGATTGGAAGGCTCAGGGCAACCAGGTCTATCCCTTCCACCTCGGCGATCTCAATTTCCCGATGGCCGGCCACATCGTCGAGGCCATGGATCAGGCCATCAAAGACGGCAAAACCGGGTACTGCCCAGGCCCCGGAATTCCGGAGCTGCGTGCGGCACTGGCAGCAGACATCGGATCCCGGCGAGGCATGAGCATCGACCCAGCCGAGGTGATCGTCACCACCGGTGGCAAGCCGGTGATCACGAAGTTCCTCCAGGCGGTCATGGATCCCGGCGAGGGCGTGCTCTACCCCAACCCAGGGTTCCCGATCTATGAATCCCAGATCGAGTACTTGGGCGGGACCGCGCTTCCGTACAGGTATGTGCCCACTGGCGACGGGTTCGCTATCGACCTCGACCATCTGAGGGCCTCCATCGATGACAAGACAGTTGCCATCATCTACAACGACCTGCAGAACCCGATCTCGGCCGAGTCCACCGATGCCGAACGTGAGGCCATCGCCTCTATCGCGCAGGAATTCGACCTGTGGGTTCTGTCCGACGAAGCCTATTTCGAGATGCGCTACAAGGGCCGTTCGACGTCCATCGCCTCACTCGACGGTATGCGCGAGCGCACCGTCATCCTCTACACATTCAGCAAGAAGTTCGCGATGACGGGATCCCGGCTAGGCTGTGCCGTCGCGCCACCGGAGGTCGCCGAGGCGATTTCGACGATGAATACCAACGACGAATCCTGCACCACCCAATACGTTCAGTGGGCGGGCATCGCCGCGCTCCAAGGTCCTCAGGATTCTGTAGGACGGATGCTCGAGGTGCTGCGCAAACGCCGTGATGCCACATGCTCGATCATCAACTCGATCCCGGGAATGGGCGTCGCTACTCCCGGGTCGACATTCTACGTCTTCCCCGATGTCACCGAGGCGATGGAAGCCAAGGGGATTGCCACCCTCGCCGACTTCTCGACTGAGGCGTTGCATCAAACCGGAGTCTCGTTCTGCACCCGCGAGCACTTCGGGTCGCTACAGCCGGGGGAGGACCAGTCCTACATTCGCCTGGCCTATTCAGGCATCGGCCTCGACGAGATCACGGAAGGACTGAACAAACTGCGCGACTGGATCACACAGGGGTGAAGTCTGCCGCTGGTTCTGCTGTGCACGAGTAAGTCGTGCGGCTAGGCCCAACTAGCGGCTAGGCCCAACTATGTGAGGCCGGCCGCCTGGAACTGGGCAGTGAATTGTGCAGTCGCCAGTCGTGGATCCATTCGGGCAGTTCCAGGCCGGCCGGTGGCGGCCCGAAGACCTCGATGGCTTCGTCCTTGGAGACCGTGCCGTTCTCAGAGAGCAGCCGTGTGGCAACGAAGGCGCGGGCATAGATCTCACCGTCGACCACGATGCGGTGCTCAAAGTACACCGCACGTTCATCGATCCCGATGATCTTGGTTTCCACACTGTAGCGCTGGCCGAGCTTGAGCGACTTGCGGAAGCTGATGGTCTCGGCGCTGACGACGCCGCTCCACCCCTTGTCGCGGAGGGCGTTCCAGACTCCGCTGCGGACCATCAGGTCAATCCGACCCAGATCCATGATCGAGAAGTACATGCCGTTGTTGACGTGCATGAAGATGTCGATCTCGGTCGGCAGGACCCGCAGAGGGAGGGAGTAGTCATCCCAAATGTCCTGCGCGGGACGGCGGCGGGATCTGAGCAGGTGCAAGAGCATTCGCGTGAAGTGCATAACAATTATGTTACTGACTGGTACCTTCAAGCGTGGTGTGGGGCTTGGCAGCGCGAGCTGAGTCCATCAGTGGTGCAGTTCAGTCGGCGGTTTCGGCCTCGGGTTTCCGGTCATTGATGAAGGGTGACTCTTCGGATTCGGGGTGGCGCAGTCGCTGCACACCGATGATGAGGACACCGAGGGCCACCGCGCCGATCGCTGCCCACACGTTGGTGCGCAGGCCGAGGACGACGAAGCTCGGGTCGAGGCGGATGGACTCCCACACGATGCGGCCCGCGCCATACCAGACGAGGTACATGCCGAAGAGGCGTCCCCACTGGAAGAACAGGTGGCGTCCCAGCCACAGCAGGACCAGGGCGCCGAGGCTGTTCCAGATCACTTCGTAGAGGAACGTGGGGTGGAACAGGGTGTCCACCGGCAAGCCTGCTGGAAAGTTCGGGTTGCTCGGGTCGATCTCCAGGCCCCAGGGCAGAGTGGTCGGCTGGCCGAAGAGCTCCTGGTTGAACCAGTTGCCGAAGCGCCCGCAGGCCTGGGCCAGAATGAGTCCCGGTGCGATGGCGTCGAGGAGTGCTGAGAGCTTGATGTTGAGACGGCGGCACATGATCAGTGCGCCCAGGGTGCCGCCTATCAGCGATCCGAAGATGGCGATTCCACCCTCCCAGATCGCCCACACAGAGCCCGGCTCAAACGGGTTCCACGGGTTGCGGCCAGGGCCGAAATAGTCGGTGTAATGGGTGATGACGTGATAGATGCGCGCGCCGATGATGGCCATCGGGACGGCCAGGGTCGCAATATCGAGGACCTGCCATTCCTCGACCCCGCGCTTGGTCAGACGGTGGTTGGTCAACACGATGGCGATGACGATTCCGGCGAGGATGCACAGCGCATAGAAGTGGATCGTCAGGGGGCCCAGCGAGAAGCTGGAGACGCTGGGGCTCGGAATCGAGGCCAGAACATCGTGGGGCAGCGTGGGCAGGTCATCGACCGCTGAAAAGGCAAGCACGGGTTCAGTCTATTTCCATCTCCACAAGACCGACAGTTGAGCGAGGGGCAGAAGCCGGCACATGGGAAGATGAGAGGCATGGCCCTCGACTTCACTCTCGTTCAACTGCGGTACTTCCAGGAGGTTGCCCGCAGGGAAAACATGACGGAGGCGGCCAAGCAGCTCAACGTCACCCAATCAGCGATCTCAACGGCCATGGCACAGCTCGAGCGAACCCTGGGCATCGACCTGTTCGTCCGTCAGAAGAACCGCTCGGTGGTGCTCTCACCCGCTGGCCGACGCTTCCTCTCCGAAGTCAGCCCGTTCCTCGAATCCTCCGATGCCCTCGGCGAGACCGCCCACGGATTGGCAAGCTCACTCAGCGGCGAACTCAGCGTCGGAGTGTTCTCACCGATCGCTCCGACACGGCTGCCTCTCATCCACGCCGAATTCGAGAAGCGCTACCCCGGCGTGCGGGTGAACTACCTCGAAGCCGACCTCTTCGACCTGCAGCGTCTGGTCATCGCCGGCGAATGCGACATCGTTCTGACCTACACGCTGGGACTGACCGATCGCTTCGATTCGTTTCTCATCGATGTCGTCCAACCACACGCCCTCGTCTCACTCGACCACCGCCTCGGCGGGGGTGGGGGACAGCCGGAGCCGATCCATCTGCGCGAGCTCGCCGAGGAGAACTACATCCAGCTCGATATGCCGTTCTCCCGGCAGTACTACGATGAGCTCTTCCGCATCGCCGGCGTCGTACCGAAGGTCCGGCACAGCTTCGCCGGTTACGAGACCGTGCGATCGTTCGTCGCGATGGGCCATGGGTACTCGCTGCTGAGCCAGAGCGTGTCCCCAGGCACCTACGTCGGGTTGAAGGCCGTCGATGTGCCGCTGCTCGACGACTTCCCAAGCATCGATCTGTCCGTCGTCTGGCCGAAGGAAGTGCGTCTGAGCAGGCGTGCGCGTGCGTTCAGCGAGCTGACCCGCGAAATTCTGGGGCCCGCGGGGCAATAGCCCCATGGGGCAGTAGGCCCACGGATTCCTTGGGTCAGTTTCCCAGTCCGAACAGCCTCTGGATGAGGTTGCCCTTCTGCTTGGGTTCGTCGTCATGTCCTCCGCACCACTGGTGTGCGGGCACCTCGCGCTTGACGGAGTCGACGTGTTGTCCGCATCCGGCCCAGGTGGTCTTGCCGCAGGTCTTGCAGGTAACTGCTCGGCACATGGTTCTTCTCCTTGAATGGTTCGTGCTTGATGATCGGTGTTAGTCCAGGCTGGTGGTTCAGGCCAGGGACAGGAAGAGTTTTTCGAGCTCTTCAATGGTGAGGGAGTCCTCCTCGTGTGCACCGGAGTTTGCGGCGTCAGACGCTTCGACAGCTCCTACGGTGTCGAGGCAGTTCTTCATGGCGTTGGAGACGATGAGGAACCCGGCGCGATCGAGCGCTGTCGACACTGCCGACAGCTGTGTGACCACGTCCCGGCAGGAGCCTTCGTTCTCCACCGCATCAATCACGGCGTCGAGCTGACCGCGAGCCCGATTGAGGCGATTGGCGATCTTCCGCTGGGTCTGCGGGTCTGCGTTCTTCATCGTCTATATCCCTTAGTAGGTGATGCCGAGGCTGGGTGAACTCTCGCTCGAAAATATACCCTATGGGGTATTTGAGAGGCAAAGGCGATCGGCCAGCGACCTGGTGACTGGATGAGAGCCTCATAGATTGTGTTGATGCCTGTGTTCTGCATAATCTGTTGGACTGATGTATCGGGGCGGGCAACAATGGTTCCGATACTGAAGGACGCAGCAAGGGAGCTATCATGTCCGCAACACTCTCGGCATCGACGACGCCATCTGGACAGTCTCGCAAGTCCACGGGCATGCAGAAGAAGGTGCTCGTCGGCGGCAGCATCGGCCAATTCGTTGAGTTCTATGACTTCACGCTCTACGGCCTCTCGGCCGTCATCCTCTCCGAGTACTTCTTCCCCGACGGAGACCGGGTCACCGGCCTGCTCGTCATCTTCGCGACCTTCGGAGTCGCTTTCGTCATGCGGCCCCTGGGCGGACTGTTCTTCGGCTCTCTCGGTGACAAGGTGGGTCGTCGCAAGACCCTGACCATCACGATCTTCCTCGTCGGCTGCTGCACCGCGCTGATCGGCATCCTGCCCGGGTTCGACCAGATCGGCTGGTTCGCTCCTATTCTGCTCATCCTCGCCCGCCTAGGACAGGGCTTCTCCGCCGGTGGCGAATCGGTCGGTGGGCCCTCTTTCGTCTACGAACATGCGCCGGTGGGCAAGCGCGGCCTGTGGATCAACATCACACTGGCCGCCACAGCACTGCCCTCGGTCTTCGCCGGCGGACTCATCCTTCTGCTCTCAACAGTGATGAGCGACGCTTCGTTCGACTCCTGGGGGTGGCGCATTCCCTTCCTCCTGGCACTGCCGCTCTCGGCCGTGGGACTGTGGATCCGGTCCCGGACCGATGAGTCCGAGCTGTTCAAGAAGACCGCGGCCGAACGCCCCAAGGAATTCAGCCCGATCCGCGACTCCTTCCGTGAGAACTCGGTCGGGATGCTTCAGGTCTTCTTCGTCCTCGGGCTCACCGCACTGGGCTTCTACATGCTCTCGGCCTACTTCGTCACCTACATCCAGACCACCGGCGACCTCACCCGCGAACAGTCACTGCTGACCAACGCCATTGCCATGGCCAGCTACACGATCTTCTTGCCCATCGCCGGAGCCATCAGCGATCGGGTCGGACGCAAGCCCATGCTCATCGCCGGTTCCATCCTCCTGGCTGTCACCTCCATTCCCGCATTCGGACTTGTCACCAGCGGAAACATGGGCTTGGCGTTCCTGGGCCAGACGATCTTCGTCATCTCCCTGTGCTGCTACGGCGGCGGTTGCTACACCTTCTTCTGTGAACGCTTCTCCACAAAGACCCGTTTCACCTCGGCGGCGATCAGCTACAACATCTCCTACGCCATCCTCGGCGGGACCGCCCCGTTCGTCGGCACCTGGCTCGTCGACATCACCGGAGTCAACACCGCACCCGGGTTCTACATGACGATCTGCGCCGTGATCGTTGTCGTCCTCATCTTCGTCACCCGCCTCCCCGAGACCCGGGGACGCCTGGGATGAGCGGCACGTCGCTGACCGGGTGCCTCATCGGTTGCCGATCACCTTTGATGCAGGGGATCAGTCTGCAAACTGATCGTCTGTCCCAAACGTGATCGGCACCGCCACCTCCACCGTCACCTCCACCGTCCACACGTGAGCACAAGAGAAAGATACGCACCATGACTACCCCATCCCCCACCCGCTCGAACGCAGCCTCTCCCTCGGAGGCCACCAACGCAACCTCCTCGCATGCAGCCTCCTCGAGTGACGCCACATTCCTCGCCGACTTCCATCACGTCGCCACAATCGGAGCCA
This sequence comes from Brevibacterium sp. 239c, assembly GCF_900169365.1. Lineage (GTDB taxonomy): Bacteria > Actinomycetota > Actinomycetes > Actinomycetales > Brevibacteriaceae > Brevibacterium. Next base: position 54,796 of record NZ_FXZH01000013.1, on the reverse strand, counting down.
CCGACAACGACGGTGTCGACCGGCAGGCACTGACGCTAGAGGACCAGCAGACCCGCGACTGGATGCGCTCCTGGGCCGAGGGCAACGGCTTCGAGGTCCGTGTGGATGCGATCGGCAACATGTTCGCCTGTCTCCAGCTCGTCCCGACCGCGGCTGATGCGCCGAGCGCCCCCTACGTCCTCATCGGCTCCCACCTCGATTCGCAGCCGCTCGGCGGGCGTTTCGACGGCGCCTACGGTGTCATCGCCGGCCTCTTCGCGGCCCTGCGCGTGAAGGAGCAGTTCGCCGAATCCGGTCTCCAGCCCACGTTCAATCTTGCCGTCGTCAACTGGTTCAACGAGGAGGGTGGCCGCTTCGCCCCCTCCATCATGGGCAGCTCCGTCTACGCCGGCCTCTTCGACCTCGATGAGATGCTCGCCGTCCAAGATCTCGAGGGCACCTCCGTCTCAGAGGCACTGACCGCTATCGGCTATGCCGGCACCGACACCCCGCCCGAAGCGATCTCCTACGCGGAGATCCACATCGAACAGGGGCGCATCTTGGAACGCGAGGCCATCGACATCGGCGTCGTCGAAGCCAGCTGGTACACACAGAAACTCGACATCGACGTCCTCGGCGAACAGTCCCACACGGGAGCGACCGCCATGGCCGACCGGCACGACGCTCTCGTCGCCGCAGCGAAGGTCGTCCTCGCCGTGGCCGAAGTCGTCGACGAGTTCGAGGAAGAGGCCCTCGTGTCGTCGGTCGGTCAACACGTCGTCGAACCGAACTCGCCGATCGTCGTACCGCGCCGTGTCCACATGGTCGCCGACCTCCGCTCCTCAGACCCGGACGTCGTCAAGGCCGCCAGGGACTCGCTGCATCGGCAGATCGCGAGCATCGCCCTCGAACACGAGATCACCATCAAGGTCGAAGACTTCGACGTCCGTGCCAAACGCTATTTCCCAGAGACTGGGGTCGAGCTGGCCGAGAAGGCCGTGGCCAACGAGGGACTGTCCATCCGACGCCTTGAGACGATGGCCGGCCACGACTCGGTGGCAATGAATCACCGGGTGCCCGCCGTGATGATGTTCGTGCCCAGTGTCGACGGCGTCTCCCACTGCGAACGCGAATTCACCACCGACGAGGACATGATCCGGGGCCTGCGCGTCCTCACCTCGGTTGCGACCGAACTGGTCGGCGGCGAGCTGCGCGAGGAACGCAAGGGCGAAGTCTGGGTCGGCCGTTCGGTCGCCGAGGTGCGCGACTCCGCGCCATCATCTGCTCAGATGCCTGCGTCGACTAGGGTGAATGCATGAGTGCCACACCGTCCAAAGCGGACACCTCTTCGACCGAAACCTGGGCCCTGTCCGCCACCGAGGCACTGTCGAATTTCCGGTCGAAGGAGCTCTCCCCGGTTGAGTATCTCAGCGCCCAGATCGGGCGCATCAGCACTGAAGACGGGCGCATCAATGCGGTCACCGAAGTCCTCGAGGAGGCGGTCACCTCGGCGCGGGAGGCAGAGACGTTCTATGCGAACGCCACCGCAGACGAACTCGCCGAGGCGGCCGCCGGCCGCCCTCTGCTCGGCCTGCCCGTGATCGCCAAGGAGAAGCACGCCCTGGCCGGGCGCGGCCTGACCCAGGGACTCATCCACGAACGCGACAGCATCGCCGAGGCGGACGCCGCGATCATCCGTCGCATCCGTCGAGCCGGCGGATACGTCCATGCCCGTGCGACCTCCCCGGAGTTCAGCTGCGCAACGATCACGCACTCACCGATGTGGGGCGCCACCCGCAACCCGTGGAACCCGGATCTCTCACCCGGCGGGTCCTCGGGCGGATCGGGTGCGGCGCTCGCCGCCGGGTTCGCGCCCCTGGCCACCGCCTCCGATATCGCCGGATCGACGAGGCTGCCGGCCGCCTTCACCGGCACTGTCGGGTTCAAGGCCCCGTACGGTCGGGTCCCCGGTGCCCAGCCCCTGGCTGCCGACTGGTACCGCGGGGACGGGCCGATGGCGCGCACCGTCGCGGACACCGCGCTGTTGGCGCGGGTGATGGTCGGCGTCGACGCGAGTGATCACGCGACGATCGATTCAACCGGGTTCCTCGCCGACTTCGACCCCGCCGAGGCAACCGATCGACTCCGCGGTCGCAGAGTCGCGCTGTGTGTGCGTTTGGGGGACTTCCCTGTCGGGAAGGACATTGAGGCGAATACCCGCGCGGTCGCCTCGGCGCTGGAATCCGCAGGAGCCGTCGTCGAGGAGATCGAAGTGCCGTGGACGTCTGAGCGGATCTTCGAGACCGCGTTCACGCACTTCGGGAACCTGCTGGCGCCGGCCATGCGCGCGGCGACCCGCGGCCACGAGGACACCCTGGCCGACTACACGCTGCGGTTCATGGCCGACGCCGAGGCGGTCGCGGCGCGTCGCACTCAGTACGAGGGGCTGGCGATGGAAGCGCAGATCCAGGCGGAACTGGCATCCGCGATGGAAGGGTTCGATGTGCTGCTGGCGCCCACCTCGGCGGTGGCAGGACTTGAAGCTGGTGCCAGCTACCTGGATGGGATCACGATCGGCGCCGACGGGGTCGGACGTGAAGGTGCTGGTTCGGATGTTGGTGCTGGTCACAGTGCGGGTGGGGACGGTCCAGGTAGCGAGGCCGGGGGAGTGCGGCTCGAGCATTACTGGCAGTCGCACATGACGATGCCGTTCAACATCTGCAACCGGGTCCCGATCGTCAATGTGCCCTCCGGTATGGCTGACTGCGGCATCCCAACGGGGCTGCAGGTCATCGCCCATCCGTTCGACGACCGCGCGGCTTTCGACGTGGCGGCCGCGGTGGAGCAGCTGGTGCCGTGGACGGGGCTCGCACCGGGGTGAGCGGCGGCTGCCGCTGCGCCGTCGTATGAGGCATCAGTTTCCGGAACAGTACACAGGTTGCAACCCATGTACTGTTCCGCAAAGTGACGAGCGGCGGGAACTGGCATGTCCGACATCGCGCGCTGACGTCTTCTGACACGATGGGGATCGTGGACGAGAATCGTGGAATACATCAGGCAGACAGCCCAGTGGAGAGCCTTGAGCAGACCATTGCAGCTGTCGAGGGCATCGGGCGAGAGCTCAATGCTGTCACCTCGGTGATGGGGGATCGTGCACGCACCCTGGCGCGGAAGTCAGCGGAGCGCAGCTCGGCAGGCGAGCCGTCTCGCAACCTCGAAGGTGTTGCCTTCGCGATCAAGGATGTCATCGACGTGGCGGGCTTCCCCACGACGATGGGGTCGAAGGTCAGCAGCGGGCTGGATCCGAGTACATCGGCCCCGGTGGTGAGCCTCTTGGAGCGAGACGGTGCGCTGCCGGTGGTGAAGACGAATTGCCAGGAGTATTCGTACGGCATCCTCGGCGATGAGAGTGCCTTCGGGCGGGTGGTCAATCCGGTCGATCCGCCATTGTGCACCGCTGGATCGAGTTCCGGATCGGCCGCACTCGTGGCCGCCGGAGTGGTGCCGCTAGCCTTGGGCACGGACACCGCGGGATCGGTGCGGGTGCCGGCAGTGTGCCAGGGCGTCATCGGGTTCAAGCCGACTTTCGGAGTGGTCTCGACAGAGGGGGTGTTCCCGCTGTCGCCGTCCTTCGACACCGTCGGCTTGTTCGCGCGTGATCTGCCGCTGCTCACCACGGCATTCGCGGCGATCGCTGGGGACGGCAGGGTTGCTGATCAGCCTACTGAACGGGGTGCTGACAATGGCGGACAGGATGATGACGGTGGCGGATCCGTGCAGACGAAACAGCCGCTGACAGTAGACCTCAGCCTCCTGGAATCCGCCGGCGAATCTGCAGAAGGTACACGCCGCTGGGTAGACCGGGCGTTGACCGAGGTCAGGACAACCTCGGCGAGGTCAGAGGAATTGAGCGAGGTCATCGAACGGCTCTCCGGGATCTACGACATCGTGCGCCGCTATGAGGCCTACGTTCTCCATCAGCAGTTCGCCGAGGAACAAGGCGAGCTGTACCAGCCCGGCGTATGGGCGAAGATTATGTCCGGGCAGACCATCACCGAAGCCGAATACCAGGAGCAGATCGTTGCGCTGGAAGAACTGCGCGCCTCGGCGGCCTCGATCTTCGACGACGTCGACTTCCTCCTCACCCCGGCCATCGAGGGCGAGGTAATTCGGTGGGACGAGATCGGTCCCGATTCTGCCGCCCGGTTCATGCGCTATTCAATGCCGTTCAATGTTCTCGGCTGGCCTGCGGTGACACTGCCGATCGGAGCTTCGGCCCAGGGGACTGGCGCCGAAGAGACAGAGTCGGCACGACCGGAGCCAGCACGTCCGGAGTCGGTGCAGATCGTGGGGCGACCTCACAATGATGAGGGACTCCTCGCATTCGCCGCCCGACTTTCATCGGCCGCTGGCCTGTAGCCGGGGCTGCTCAGCTCAAGGCTGCTCAATGCAAGGCGTTCTCAACGCAGAAAAGTGGACGTTTTGGGCTGAAGAAGGTGCTGACTTCTCCGCTCAAAACGTCCACCCGTCAGAGCGCATTATCGAAAAGCGGCGGCTGAAAACCGACTCCGGGTTCCAGCCGCCGCTTCGGTGCACCAGTTCAGCGATTCTCAAAGCCTCCAGCAGCTGTCGACCGGAGCCTTGCCGTCGAATGTGCGGTTCGTGAAGATCTCGATGCGGGGAACGGTGGCGATGTAGCCTCCGATATGGGTCGGTCCCAGGTTGTCCCGGAACAGGACCTTGTGCCCGGCATCGCACCAGGTGGAGGCCAGGTCCTTTCCGAGTGCGAAGGGCACGACGTCATCGAGCCGGCTGTGATTGACGAGCAGCGGAATGTCGGGCACCTCCGCCTGGCCGATCTTCTGCCTGTCGGCAACGTCGAGGAAGTTCTCCTCGATGATTTCCTGGAACGAGCTTCCATCCTTGGTCAGGGTATTGGTGTCGAGGAAGGCGTTCGAGACGAGTGCCTCGATGGTGCACTGGTTCGAAGCTCGGTCGACAGCGTCGAGGCCCTTCTGATTGAGGAACTCGGTCATGTCGACATCAGCCTGCCGCGCAAACGAATCGACCCCGTACAGGGCGAAGGCCGTGTAGAAGGTCGGGAGCTGGGACACAGCCTTGTACAGATCCGTGGGCACGGCACCAGCCGAGCCGGACGCGACGTTGAGTTCGGGAGCCCAGTCGTTCTTGAGTTCCAATGCTGCCGCGGTGGCCTGACCGCCCTGCGAGTAGCCGCGCAGCTGAAGCTTCGTGTCGGCGTCGATCGAGCTTCCTTTGACTTCTTGCGCAGCCTTGGCTGCGTCGAGCACCGAGCGGCCCTCTTCGACTCGATTGAGAAAGTTGTGGGCGCCTTCCGTGCCCAGTCCCACATAGTCGACGACGACCACGGGTCGTTTGGACGCCAGCGCCGCAGTGACGGAGATGCCTTCGTACTCGGTGCCCATGCCCATCTGCCGGCTGGGAGCGCATTTGTCGGCGATTCCCTGGGTGCCTGGGGCGATGACCACGGCGTCCTTGGCCTTGTCGCTCACGCCTTCGGGGGTCAGCAGTGTGGCGGTGGCCGCTCGTGCGGTGCCCTTTTCGTCAGTAGTCCGGTACATGAACGTCTCTGACTTCGCACTGTGCTCAATGAGCTTGACCGGATCGACATAGAACTTCGACTCCACCTGCTTGACCACGCCGCCGTTCTTCTCCGGCAGTGTTGCTGGGGTCTTGTAGAAGTCCTCGGGGACTCCCGAGTCGGGGAGGTCTTCGAGCGCCGCCGCGTACTCGATGTCGGCGGGAGTGATCTCATCAGACTTGTCGACGGCCTTCTTGGCCTGCTCGACGCTTACGCCTTCGGGAACGTTGCTCTTGTTGAGAGAGCTTGAGTCCTCGGCCTGCCTGTCTTCGACCATCTTCTTGGCTTCCTTGTCCGATTGAGGGACAAGGTCCTGGGCATGGGCCGGAGCGGATACCGCGCCCATCGTGAGCGCCAGGCCGGCAATGGCGGCTGCGCTCGCCGCTGCGATGCGTCGTGCGGGTGGAAGCGTTACATGTCGGGACGTTCTCATCTGCGTACAATCCTATTCTGTCGTGTGTCTCGGCGTTGAGAATTCGCGGACAGTTGTCGTGTCTCTGACCGAGTGGGCGAGGATACTCGTCGTTGCAGTCTTGCCTAGTACGGCGCCGATATGGTGACCGGCATCACAACATTACTCGATAGTAGAACTAGTGAGTAACATTGGGCCGCGGTTTTGCGGGGCAGCTTGCGTGCTTCGAGACGAGCTGAGGTGGCGGCCGCCGCTTTTGCGCCGTTCTCCTCAGGCAGGGCGGCCTGGAGTTTGGCAGAGTTCGTCAGGGCGTTGGGCGCGAGAGGCCCTTGACGGTGCTGACGTATTCGACGTTGAGAATGCCGCAAGTTTACTTACTTAATCATCGTTGGTAGTTTCAGTCCCGACCGGTAACTAGCGCAGTGGATCACTAATGTGCGACTTCACTTCACGTATAACTGAGAAAGGCGATAGTGAAAGATGCCTTGATCCCGAAAGTTGTCCTGGCTGGAGCCCTATCCGTGGGATCGGTGACATCATTTAGCGGAGTGGCGTCTGCCACGGAACCGGCGAATGCGGAACGTGCAGCTGTTAACGAAGCTACGCCCGAGTCACCTACGGATGAACAGCGCTGATGCCGGGGACCCAAATGTGCAACTCGCGCCTCAGGCGAGCATACTCGCGTGCACGGGAGCGATCGCGACAGCCATTGCATCGACTGCCTTTCCAGCGGCGAAGACTCTCACAATCAAAAACTGGGCAAGGCTCTCGGTGGGGTACAGGAAGCCGCGCAGATTATGTAGGGGGCGTCGTTCTCCTATGAGAAGATGCAAGCCTTCGGCGGCGGTGCTGCAGCTGCCTTGGCCGGTGAGCTCATCGGGATCACTGCGGTGAAGAAGGGATGCTTCAAATGAGCAAGTGGCTATTGGCCTCTGTGCCGTTGGCAGGAGCGGTAGCCGCGGCCCTGTTGGCATTCTCGGGTGAGTGGATGGCCGCCAGTCTCGTTATCGTTGCTTCATTGGTTCTGGCGTCTACCGGCGGATCTGAGGTGCTGGGCCGACCTCATGGTCGGCAGCCTGTGAGCCAGCCGGATGCGAAAGCGGTCAGGGATTACCGTGTTACGCACCCCGGAGCCACGATCTCCGAGGCGGTTGACGCTTTGAGTGACTAATGACCGGAACACAGGCAGGTTGCTGAATGCGAAAATTGAGGCCGGGAATGCGAAAATCGCAGCCCGGCCTCAAAGCCGATTGAAGTGAAACAGGGTTTCGCAACTCTCAGCGGCGAGAAGTCCTCAGCTCCTCCACCTCGGGATAGATAGTGGCTTCCGGTGCAACGCTGCGGTTGCGGACGAGGAAGTAGTAGAGGAAGAAGGTGACGATGCTGCCGACGAGCCAGGAGACGTCGGCTCCACCCAGTTTCTCGACCAAGGGCCCGGTATAGAACGACTGCGCAAGGAATGGGATCTGAACGACGACGCCGATCGCGTAGGTGACGAGTGCTCGCCAGTTCCACTTTCCGTAGCGACCCTTGTGGTCGTAGAAGGCCGGGATGTCGAAGCGGTCCTTTGAGATCAGGTAGAAGTCGGTGAGGTTGATGATGCTCCACGGAATGAAGACCATGAGCAGGGTCAGCACGAAGTTCTTGAAGTTCGCGAGGAAATCCGCCGAGGCCATCAGCGCCACGAGCACGGTCAGGGTCACGATGCCGATGACGAAGACTGCGCGTGTCCAGCGGCGGATGTTCGTCCTCTCGCCGAAGGAGGTGAGGATGGTCAGCGTGCACATGAAAGCACCGTAGGCGTTGAGGGTGTTGACGGTGAGCTTACCCAGCAGGATGACGATGAAGATGAGGAGGGCATAGACGCCTCCGCCGACGATGTCGCCGACGAAGCCGACCTGGTTCTCGACAAAGGAGTTGCCGGTCTCCGTCATAGCTGCCGCACCGATGAGTGCGCCCAGGGTCATCGACCACTGTGATCCGATGACGGAGCCGCCGAAGGTGAACCAGAAAGTCTTCGACGATGGCGTGGACCTGGGCAGGTAGCGCGAGTAGTCCGCGACATAGGGGCCATAGGTCATCTGCCATCCGAATGACAGGGCGATCGCGGAGAGGAAGGCAGGAAATGCGAAACTCGAGTTGGAGACCAGTCCGGGAACGTCGATCTTCGTGAAGACGCAGACCGTGATGAACAGGAACCCGAGCAGGCCCGTCACCGAGGAGATTCGGCCGAGCACGTGGATGTACTTGTAGCCCAGCAGTGCCACAGCTGCGGTCAGAGCGCCGAAGATGATGATGCCCACCGCTGGCGTGTTGACGCCGATGATGAGGTTGACGGCCTGGCCTGAGAGAACAGCACCGGTCGAGGCGAAGCCGATATACATGAGCACGACGAGCACCAACGGGATGATCGCCCCGATGATGCCGAACTGAGCCCTCGAGGAGATCATCTGCGGCAGGCCCAGCTGCGGTCCCTGCGCCGAGTGAAGAGCCATGACAGTACCGCCGATGATGTTGCCGATGAGCAGACCGATGATGGCCCACAGGGCATCTGCGCCGAAGACGACAGCGAGTGCTCCGTCGACGATAGCGGTGATCTGGGTATTGGCGCCGAACCACAGTGTGAACTGGGAACGAGGGGTGCCGTGACGTTCCTTGTCAGGCACCATCTCGATGGACCGTTTCTCGATCCCCGAGTTGGACGTGCTCGCCATGGGTTTCTCCTTCGAAAGTGGAATGGAAACAGTCTGGCACCGTTGCGCAGCCGGTTTCGAGGTCCAGGTCACACCTTTTGTCCGAAATATCGGAAACTATCACGAACGACGCCGCGGTGAATGAGCGCGGAAGCTGGTCTCAGGCCGAGAGGCTGCGCGCGATGATCGTCCGCTGGATCTCCGAGGATCCCTCGTAGATCCGGTAGATCCTGGCATCACGGACATAGCGCTCGAGCGGGAAGTCACGGGTGAAGCCGTAGCCGCCGTGGATCTGCAGTGCCTCGTCAGCGATGAAGGCGGCTGCTTCGGAGGCGGCGAGCTTTGCCGTTGCCGAGGAACGGGTGAAGTCCACCTCGGCGTCTCTCTGCTCTGCGGCATCCATCGTCAGCAGCCATGCCGAGCGGTACTTCGTGTACATATCCGCGAGTTTGAAGGCGATGCCCTGCAGCCGGCTCAGCGGCTTGCCGCTGATCTTGCGCTCGCCGGACCAGTCCACGGCTGCGTCGAGGGCAGCCTTCGAGATTCCGAGGCTCATCGCCGCGACTTCGATGCGCCCGCGATCGAGCACGCGCATGGCGGTGGTGAAGCCCTCGCCCTCAACCCCGAGGAGGGCGTCGTCGGGCACGATCGTGTCGATGACGAACTCGTAGACCGGGCTGCCGCGCAGACCCATCGTCTTCTCCGGAGGGTTGAAATCGAGCCCCGCCGAGGCGGTAGCGGTGTCGACGATGAATGCGCTGATTCCCTTGTGACCGGCTTCCGCGTCGGTCTTGGCGTAGACGACGATGAAGTCAGCGAACCCGGCGTTCGTGATGAAGCATTTGGTGCCCTTGAGATGCCAGCCGCCGTCGACCTTCACGGCCTTCGTCGACATTTCGGCAGGGTTGGATCCCGCGCCCGGTTCTGTCAGTCCAAAGGACCCGATGACCTCGCCGGCCGCGGCGCGGGGTAGCCATGATCGGCGCTGCGCATCGGTTCCGCCGAGGAGGATCGAATCGGTGGCGAGGAACTGGGCGGTGATGATCGACGCCGTCGAGGCACACGCCTCGGTCACCGCGGCGACCATCTGGCTCATCGCCACGGACCCCACTCCGGGCCCACCGAATTCCTCGGGCAGATTGAGACCGAGGACCCCCACCTCGGCGAGGGTCTTCAGCGTCTCATCGGCCACGCGTTCGTTCGCGTCCGCGGCCGCCGCCTGCGGGGCGAGGACATCCTTGCTGATCTGTGCGACCGCGTCGACGAGTTCTCGCTCGTCGGTGCTGATGTCGAATCCCATGGTTCTACTCCTTCGTTGAGTGGCGGCGTCTACCAGTTGGTGGTCGTGCGTGGCCGCGGTGCGCGCAGCTCGTCATTGTGCTCGCCGAGGTGAGGCACCGGAAGCGTGGTTGTCGGCCTGGCACCGTCGACGAGGAGCGGGTGGCGCAGGTAGGAATGTCCGGTGCGCTCGTCGGTGTCGGAGAGGTTGCGGCCGTCGGTGATGGGGCCTTCGACCGCCTCAGTGAAGTTGAGGACGGGGGAATTGGGGACACCGGCGATGTCGAATAGCTGGCAGAGTTCGACCACCGTGTGAGTGCTGGTGAACTCCTCGATCTCGGACCGCAGTGCCTCGTCGTTGTCAGACCGTAGGCCGTCGGTGGCGAATCGCTCATCGGTGGCCAGGCCCGGTTTGTTCAGTGTCTGGGCGAGGACGGCGAAGAGCTTGTCGTTGGCGACGGCGATGACGACAAGACCGTCGGCAGCCTGGTAGGTGTCGAAGGGCGCCGAGATCGGGTGGCGGTTGCCGACGCGGTCCGGTGCCGAGCCCGCTGCGTGGATGGCGGTGTTCGTCGGCTGCATGGCCAGCATGACGTCGAGCATCGGAATGTCGATGTGGGCGCCTTCGTCCGTGATCTGCCGATGGAAGAGAGCGCTCGAGACGCCGAAGGCGGCAAAGACTCCGGCAGAGACATCGGCGATGGACTCACCCACCCGGGTGGGGGACCCGTCGGGGAATCCGGTGGCCGACATGAGACCGCTGAGGGCCTGGATGACGGTGTCGTAGGCGGGTCGTTTCGCCTGGGCGCCGGTCTGGCCGAAGCCGGAGATCGAGGCGTAGACAATGTCGGGTTTGACTGCTTTGATGTCCTCAAAGGACAGACCCAGCTTGGCCGCGACTCCCGGCCGGAAGTTCTCAACGACTACATCGCAGGTGCGGATGAAAGCAAGGAGGTGCGCCCGCTGCTCTGGGTCCTTGAGGTCGACCTCGATGGAGCGTTTTCCTCTGTTGAGCGAGGTGAAATAGGCCGAGCCAGTCTCCGTGAAGGGCCCCAGGTGGCGGGAGTCGTCCCCGTGCCTCGGCATCTCGATCTTGAAGACCTCTGCGCCCTGATCGGCGAGCATGGCGGTGGCATAGGGGCCGGCCAGTACGCGCGAGAAGTCCGCGACTCTGACCCCGGAGAGTAGTTGCTTCGTTGCGTTCATGCTCTTCATCCTCTGCGGGGAAGACGGAGGAATACAACGCTCTCACCTCGAGTTTCGTCCGAGGTGTCGGATTGTCTGTGGAGTCGCCAGTCGACTATCCAGTGCTGTGGAGGCATAGACCATGGCTGGCGAGACTCAGAGTTGAGGCACGCCGACAACGCTGTCCGAAATGTCGGACAGAACTTGATCCAGGCCACTATCGCTTTTCCGCGCAGGGGACAGAATGGGATGTGTAGTCAGCGATGACAATGAGGGGGACTGGTTCCCGCTCGCCATGATCCGAACATGAGAATCGTTCCGCTCCGTCAGACAGAATGAAGAAGGAGAGTCACATGACCAGCGTCTCCGAAACCTCGGGCACCTCCAACTCGAGCACCGCAGCGACGAAGCCGTCGTTCACCCAGCATGACCCCTCACGCGTGATCCGCGCCGACCGTGGCACGCAGATCACCGCCAAGTCCTGGCAGACCGAAGCTCCTAAGCGCATGCTCATGAACAACCTCGACCCCGAGGTTGCCGAGCGTCCCGAAGACCTCGTCGTCTACGGCGGCACCGGTCGCGCGGCTCGCTCCTGGGAGGCCTACGACGCGATCGTGCGCACCCTTGATGACCTCGAGGACGATGAGACTCTCCTCGTCCAGTCGGGCAAGCCCGTCGGTGTCATGCGCACCCACGAATGGGCACCACGGGTGCTCATCGCCAACTCCAACCTCGTCGGCGACTGGGCCAACTGGGAGCACTTCCGTGAACTCGAGGCCGAGGGCCTCATGATGTACGGCCAGATGACAGCCGGGTCCTGGATCTACATCGCCACGCAGGGCATCCTGCAGGGTACCTATGAGACCTTCGGTGCCATCGCCCGCAAACGCTACAACGGCACCCTGGCCGGAACCCTGACCATCACCGGCGGCTGCGGAGGCATGGGCGGAGCTCAGCCTCTGTCCGTGACCCTCAACGGCGGCGCCTGCCTCATCATCGACGTCGACAAGACCCGCCTGGATCGTCGCAAGTCCAAGCGCTACCTCGACGAGGTTGAGACCGATCTCGATACTGCGCTCGCCAAGGTCATCGAGGCCAAGAAGAACAATCAGGCGCTGTCTGTGGGACTCGTCGGCAACGCCGCTGAGATCCTGCCGATGATCCTCGACCGTCCTGAGGCTGCAGAGGTCGACATCGTCACCGACCAGACTTCGGCGCATGACCCGCTGTCCTACCTGCCCATCGGTGTCAGCGTCGATGACTGGCATGACGAGGCTGAGCAGGACGCGGAGAAATTCACCATCCGCGCCGAGGAGTCCATGGCCAAGCACGTGCGTGCCATGGTCGAATTCCAGGATCGCGGCGCGGAGGTCTTCGACTACGGCAACTCGATCCGCGATGAGGCCCGCAAGGCCGGCTACGAGCGCGCCTTCGAGTTTCCCGGCTTCGTCCCCGCCTACATCCGCCCGCTCTTCTGCGAAGGTCTCGGACCGTTCCGCTGGGTCGCCCTGTCCGGTGATCCCAAGGACATCGAGGTCACGGACAAGGCACTCAAGGAACTCTTCCCCGAGAACGAGCACCTCCACAAGTGGCTCGACGCTGCGAACGAATACGTCGAGTTTGAGGGTCTCCCGGCACGCATCTGCTGGCTCGGCTACAAGGAACGCCAGCAGGCTGGGCTGCTGTTCAACCAGCTCGTCGCCGAGGGCAAGATCTCTGCCCCGATCGTCATCGGCCGTGACCACCTCGACTCCGGCTCGGTCGCCAGCCCCTACCGTGAGACCGAATCGATGCTCGACGGCACCGACGCTGTGGCCGACTGGCCGCTGCTCAACGCCATGGTCAACACCTCATCGGGTGCCACCTGGGTCTCCATCCACCATGGTGGCGGCGTCGGCATCGGCCGCTCCATCCACGCCGGCCAGGTTTCCGTGGCCGACGGCACCGAGCTGGCTGCCAAGAAGTTGGCCCGCCTGCTCACCAACGACCCGGGTATGGGCGTCATCCGCCACGTCGACGCCGGCTACGACCGTGCCGCCGAGGTCGCTGCCGAGCGCGGCCAGCGCGTGCCCATGATCCCCGAGCTCGACAAGCGCGACGAGGAGTCCGCCGCCCAGTAGGGGTTGCGCAGTTCGGATCGCCACGGAGCGGGGCTCGACTCGCGACCACTTACTTTGCGGAACAGTACACAGGTTGCAACCCGTGTACTGTTCCGCAAGGTGAGTACATGACGGGCACCCCTCATATGTCTGAGCGCCCTACTCATCGAGGAAGAGGTCGAGCTCGAGGCCGTCCTCGCCGGAACGTATGCTTGCGCCGGAGCCCTCAGCCCCATGAGGAGCCGAACCATACCGGTAGACGGAGAAGTCCGTGGTGCCCTCCTCACGCAGCACCTCCTCGTCGATGAAGAAGTTCCCCGACACCGCACGCGGATCCCTCGTGAGGATCGCCCATGCGGCATCCGACACGATCTGCGGGGTGCGACTGCGTGCCATCAGCGCCTCCCCGCCGAGGATGTTCGCCACTGCGGCCGTGCCGATCGTCGTTCTCGGCCACAGACTGTTCGCCGCAACCCCGTCGCCGCGAAGTTCCTCGGCCAGCCCCAGGGTCACGAGCGACATGCCGTACTTGGCCATCGTGTAGCCGAGGTATTCGCCCGCCCACTGCGGATTGAGATTGAGCGGTGGCGAGAGCGTGAGGATGTGGGCGGCCGTGGACTTTCGCAGATGCGGCAGCGCGGTCTTGGCCAGGAGGAACGACCCTCGGGCGTTGATCGACTGCATGAGATCGAACTTCTTCATCGCCAGGTCTTCCGTCTTCGACAGATCGATCGCACTCGCGTTGTTGACGACGATGTCGATCCCGCCGAATGTCTCGGCCGTCCTCGACACCGCCTCGGCGACGGATTGTTCGTCGCGCACGTCACCGAGGATCGGCAGAGCATGACCGCCGGCTTCGTCGATCTGATCCGCGGCGGTGTAGATGGTGCCTTCGAGCTTCGGGTGCGGTTCGCCGGTCTTCGCCAGGATGGCGATGTTCGCGCCATCAGCGGCCGCGCGCAGTGCGATGGCCAGGCCGATCCCTCGGCTGCCGCCACTCATGAGGAGGGTTCTGCCTGCAAGCGTGCGTTCCGGGACGGCCGCAGATTCGCAGCCCTCGGTGAGTATGAAGTCAGTGGTCATTGCGTCTCCTTGAGCGATTGTTTTGCGGCCAGATAGCCGCACATTCCATGAGCGCCCGGGCCCGGAGGAACCGCGGCCGAGCACAGGTATATCCCTGGCCGACCGGCGCTCGGTGCGCTGAGTCGGTAGGGGTTGAACCCAGGAGTCGGACCGAGCACCAACTGCAGAGGGTCCTTGCGACCAGTGAGGATGTCACCTCCGACGAAGTTCGCATTGAGTGATTCGATTGCAGTGGTCCCACGAGGCGTCACCGCGAGGATCCGATCTCGGCACCCAGGGGCGAAGCGTTCGATCTGGGCGAGGATCGCCTCGGTGGCGTCTCCTGTGAAGCCCTGTGGCACGTGCGCATAGCAGTCGATCGGAACGAGTGAACCCTTCCCACGTCCGGGGTCGGCAAGATGTTGTTGGGCGAGGAGGACGAATGGCTTCTCAGGCATCCGACCTTTGGAAGTCTCGCTCTCTGCGAAGGCCGTCTCCTCGTATGACCCCGAGAGATGGACGGTTCCGGCACGCCGGGACGGTTCGTAGGTCCACGGGATCCCGCCGTCCACGGCCAGTGCGAGTTTGAACGCGGCCGGCCCGTTCTTCCACCGTTCCAAACTCCGCACCGCACGCACCGGCAGTGAGCTGCCCGCGATGCGGGTCGCCTCGGCGGGGCCGGTGTTGAGCATGAGCACATCCGGGTTGCCCAACTCCCGAACGTCCTCGACCCTCCGTCCGGTCTCGAGCCGCCCGCCAAGGGACAGAAGGAGCGACTCCATCGCCGAGGTGATTCGACCCGATCCACCGACCGCCACCGGCCAGCCGAAGTAGTGAGCGGCCGAGGCAAGAGACGTGCCGATCGCCGAAGAGAGCGGCGCGTTGAAGGGGCCGAAGGTGTGCGCTGCGACACCCGACCATAGGGCGCGGGCCTCCTCGGTGCGGAAGTACCTCGCGACGGCGGCTGCGGGCAGTGCCGCACGCGCGCCCAACATCGCAAGGTGGAAAGGGTGCCGGGGCAGATGGATGAGGGACTGGAGGAACTCGTCGGCAACGGTCGGCATCCGTGAGGCCACGGGGGAGAAGAATGTCCGGTACCGCTGGGCATCGGCACCGAGGGTGCATGAGGTCTCCACCACGGATCGCACGGCGCTGGCTCCGCGTCCGCCGTCGAGAGGGTGCGCGAACTCGACATCCGTGTAAGCCCAGTGAAGACCGTGCTGTTCTAGTGGGAATACGCGAGCAAACTCCGAGGCCAGCCCGAAGGCGTGATGGCTCGAGCACTCGTCATGGAGCAGGCCAGGAAGGGTGAGTTCGGAGCTGCGGGCGCCGCCCCCTACCCGATTACCTGCCTCGTGCACAGTGACCGAGACGCCGGCAGCGGCCAGGGTGATGGCCGCCGCCAGTCCGTTCGGTCCACTGCCGATCACAGCAGCAGTCGTCATTCTCGGGCTCCTCGTCTGGTCACGCGGGCGCAGTCGGCGACCTTCCAAGTTCCACGCTCCACGATTCCCCCGGCGGCGTCAATGACCATATAGTCCTGGGTCGGCTCATGGAACGCTGGAGTATGCAGCGGCGACAGTGAGTCGCCCATCACGACCTGTCCGAAATATCAGACAAATTCTGCCTGACTCGGTTCTGCCATACGCTCCGGCGGTCCATACTGAGGAAGAACCATTCTCAAACGTTAAGGATCTTGTCGTGCAGCTCTTCACCGGGATCAGCGAATTGGTCGTCAACGACCTCGACAATATGGGCGAGCTCGGCGTCATCGAAGACGCGGCTCTCCTCATCGACGATGGTCGCGTCGTCTGGTCGGGACCGTCTGCTCAGGCGGACATCGTGCTCCGGGACCACCTCGGCGAGGCTCGATCCGACTCCTTGGCCAGCACCGTTCTCAACGACGACGACATCGCCAACGGTGAGGTCACCTCGGCGAGCGCCGGCGTCGAATTCGAGACCATCGACCTCGGGGGCAAGGCCGTCATCCCGGGCTTCGTCGACAGCCACAACCACCTTATCTTCGCCGGCGACCGCTCCGAGGAGTTCGCGGCGCGCATGGCCGGGCAGAAGTACTCGGCCGGCGGCATCGCGACGACCGTCGCGGCCACCCGCGCGGCGAGTGAAGAAGAGCTCGAGGCCAACCTTGTCCACCTCATGGATCAGGCTACTCGGCACGGCACGACGACCTTCGAAATCAAGTCCGGCTACGGGCTGACCCTCGAGGACGAAATGCGGGCGCTGACGATCATCAACCGGCACACCGAGGAATCAACGCTCATCGCCGCCCACGTGGTCCCACCCGAGTTCAAGGACACCCCGGAGGCCTACGTCGACCTCGTCATCGATGAGATCATTCCGGCCGCGACCGGTCAGGCCAAGTGGATCGACGTGTTCTGCGAGAAGGGCGCCTTCACCGAAGACCAGACGCGTCGCATCATCGAAGCAGGCAAGGCCGCGGGCATGAAACCGCGCCTGCACGCCAACCAGCTCACCGACGGGGGAGCGCTCAAACTCGGTGCCGAACTCGGCTGCGTCTCCGTCGACCACGCCACCTTCGCCTCGGACTCCGATCTGGCGGCGCTCGCCGCAGCCGGCACCGTCGTCACGCTGCTGCCGAGCATCGAGTTCTCCACCCGTCAGCCCTATCCGGACGCTCGCCGTTACGTCGAGGCCGGAGTGACCCTGGCGATCGCCACGGACTGCAACCCGGGATCCGGATTCTCCAACTCCATCCCCTTCACGATCGCCATCGGCGTTCGCGACATGCACTTCACCGTCGAGCAGGCCGTCTGGGCGGTCACCGCCGGTGGAGCTCACGCCCTGCAGCGCAGCGACGTCGGTCACCTCGGCGCAGGGGCTAGGGCCGACCTGGCCATCCTGGACGCACCCAGCTACCGCCACCTGGCCTACCGACCCGGCGTCCAACTGGTCGAACGCGTGTACCGCGGGGGCGAACTCGTCGCCGACAACAGACCACAGGTCTGAACTGCTGAGTGCCGGGCCCGGTCCTCCCGCCTCTTCACCGTCTGATGACACCACACGAACGTATAACTCACTCAACCGAAAGGTCCCAGATGTCAGTCTTCATCGATCTCGATCCCGATACCCTCACATTCGCCCAGGTAGTCGACGTCGCCCGCCACGACGCGAAGGTGGCCCTGAGCGAGACCACCCTGGCCCGCGTGAACAAATACCGCGAAGCCATCGACGCACTCGCCCAGGCAGAGAAGCCTGTGTACGGAGTCTCCACCGGCTTCGGGGCACTGGCCCAGCGCCACATCCCCGCCGAACTGCGCACCCAGCTGCAGAAATCACTCATTCGCTCCCACGCGGCAGGCGTCGGCGAACCCGTTGAACGTGAGGTTGTGCGCGCACTCATGCTGCTGCGTGCACGCACCTTGTCCACCGGCCGGGCGGGAGTCCGCGCCGAGGTGCTCCAGACCTACGTCGATCTGCTCAATGCCGGCATCACCCCGGTCGTCCACGAATACGGATCGCTGGGCTGCTCGGGCGACCTTGCACCACTCTCTGCCTGTGCCCTCGTGGTCATGGGTGAAGGTGTCGCCGCGGGCCCCGATGGTGTTGCCGGACCCGCCGACGAGATCCTGGCAGCGGCTGGAATCAAGCCCGTGATCCTGGCCGAGAAGGAAGGCCTGGCGTTGGTCAACGGCACTGACGGCATGCTGGGCATGCTCATCATGGCCCTGACCGACCTGGAGAACCTGCTCACCGCAGTCGACGTCTCCGCGGCTATGAGCATCGAAGGACTCTTCGGCACCGACGCCGTCTTCGCCCCCGAACTCCACTACGCCCTGCGCCCCCACGACGGCCAGTCCGCGGCGGCCGCGAACATGCTCTCAGCCCTCAAGGACTCGGGCATCACCGCCAGCCACCGGGATTCGACCCACCTCGTCCAGGACGCCTACTCGATGCGCTGCGCCCCACAGGTCAACGGCGCCGCCCGCGACGCGGTCGCCTTCGCCACCCAGGTCGCCGAGCGTGAACTGCGTGCCGCGATCGACAACCCCGTCGTGCTCACCAACGGAATGGTCTCCTCCAACGGCAACTTCCACGGCGCGCCCCTGGCTCATGCCCTGGACTTCCTCGCCATCGTCGCCGCCGACGTTGCCTCGATGTCCGAACGCCGCACCGACCGGATGATGGACGTCACCCGGAACCAGAACCTGACCCCGTTCCTCGCCGACGACGCCGGCGTCGACTCGGGCCTGATGATCGCCCACTATACGCAGGCCGCGATGGTCTCCGAGGCCAAGCGCAACGCCAGCCCCGCCTCGGTGGACTCGATCCCGTCCTCGGCGATGCAGGAAGACCATGTGTCCATGGGTTGGTCGGCCGCCCGCAAACTGCGCAAGGTCGTCGACAACCTGGCCAGCGTCATCGGCATCGAGTTCTACGCCGCCTCCCGGGCCTGCGATATGCGCGAAGCCGCACCGGCACCGGTCACCGGCGCCGTGATCTCCACGATCCGCGAAACCGTGCCAGGACCCGGCCCCGACCGCTTCCTGTCCCCAGAACTGGCCGAGACGATCGCCAAGGTCAAGGACGGTTCCCTGGTCGCCGCCGCCGAGTCGGTCTCGCCACTGCAGCACACCGTCACCTCGGCTGCCGGAACCTGGCTGCCCGAAGGCGACTCACCAGCTGTCAACGACCCTGAGTTCACCGCCCTGGGCAATCTCGACGCGGCCGCCGAAGCCTCCGGAACCGACGCGGCCACGACCCATCCGGACAGCGCCAGCCAGAACGCCGCAGGCCAGGATGGAGCGAACTGAGATGAGCGACGTCGTCTCCCTCCTGGCTCAGATCGAGGACACCGGCCGTGACGCCCGCGGTCCCGGCTACCAGCGGCCCGGGTTCTCGAAGACCGAGCGCGAACTGCGTGATTGGTTCCTCGCCGAGGCGGCCCGTCGTGGCCTCGACACCGAGATCGACGACAACGGCATCACTTGGGCGTGGGCGACCGCGCCCGGTGACGATGCCGTCGTCACCGGCTCGCACCTGGACTCCGTCCCCGGTGGCGGAGCGTTCGACGGTCCCCTCGGCGTCGCCTCGGCGCTGGCGGCCTTCGACGAGCTCAAGGCCTCCGGAGCACTCGAACGGGCGAAGCGTCCCCTGGCGCTCGCCGTGTTCCCCGAGGAGGAGGGCTCACGCTTCGGCGTCGCCTGCCTCGGATCACGCCTGATCACCGGAGCCATCGACGCGGACAAAGCACTCGGGCTCACCGACGCCAACGGCGACACCTTCGCCGACGTCGCGGCCGGTTACGGGCTCGACCCGAATCGCATCGGCACCGACCACTCCAGGCTGGACAAGGTCGGATCCTTCATCGAACTCCATGTCGAACAGGGCATCGGGCTCATCAACACCGACCAGGCGGTGGCGATCGGCTCCTCGATCATCGGCCACGGCCGCTGGCACTTCGCCTTCTCCGGGCAGGGCAACCACGCCGGCACCACCCCGATGGGCCACCGCGCGGACCCTGTGGTCGCAGGCAGCCGCGTCATCGGAGACATCCCGGTCCTCGCGGCCAGCCACAACCAGGCGGTGGCCACGGTCGGCCGCACCCTCATCCACCCGGGCGGAACGAACGTCATCGCCTCGGGCATGAGCTTCTGGCTCGACATCCGCCACGCCGATGACGCTGTCGTCAGACAAGTGCTCGAGTCGATCTCGAGGCGCGCCCGCGAGCATGCCGAGGGTGCCGGCGTTGAGGTGTCGATCTCCCAGGAATCGTACTCACCGACGACGTACTTCACCGCCGAACTCAATTCCCGGCTGACCTCCGTGCTGCCCGATGCGCCGCTGCTGCCCTCGGGCGCCGGACACGATGCGGGCATCCTTGCACCACACGTGCCCTCGGCGATGCTCTACGTGCGCAACCCGACCGGAGTCTCGCATGCGCCGGAAGAGGCGTGTGAGGTCGATGACCAGCGCGCCGGAGTGAGCGCTCTGGTCAAGGTCCTCGAAGGGGAACTCGGTGTGGCTGATTCATCCGTCACGACAGACTCCTCCGCCACGGTCGCAGGAGAAGAGTCATGAGCACACGTTTCTGGTGCGAATCCGCCTGGGTCGACGGTCAGGTCGCCACCGGTGTCCTGCTCACCGCCGATGACACCGGCACCCTGATCTCGGTCGAGACCGAGATCGACACCCCACCCACCATCGCCGAGGTGGTCCCCGGGTTCACCCTGCCCGGTGGAGTCAACGCCCACTCCCACGCCTTCCACCGCATTCTGCGCGGACGCACCCACGGGGACGGCGGGACGTTCTGGAGCTGGCGCGAAGTCATGTACTCCGTAGCCGCGAAGCTGAGTCCCGAGAATTACGAGACCGTGGCCCGAGCGGTCTTCGCGGAGATGCTCGCCGGCGGCTACACCTCGGTGGGGGAGTTCCACTACGTCCACCACGCACCCGACGGGACACCGTATGGGAGCGCCCATGCGATGGAACGCGCGCTGGCACGCGCGGCCACCTCGGCGGGGATGCGCATCCGGCTCCTCGACACCTGCTACCTCACGGGCGGCATCGACTCCGATCTCTCGGCCGAACAGGCCCGGTTCGGGGACGGAACCATCGACGGATACATGGACCGGCACTCCTCTTTGTCCGAGGCCTTCTCCACCGAATTCCCGGTCGAATCTGCAGGTGAGAGCTTCGTTTACGTAGGATCGGCCATCCACTCGATCCGTGCCGTCCCGGCCGCGAACCTGCCCCGATTCGCCGAACTCAACGAACCGGTTCATGTGCACCTGTCCGAACAGCCGGCGGAGAACGAAGCCTGCCAGGCCGCCTACGGCACAACGCCGACGCAGGTACTGGCACGTTCCGGCGTGGTCGCGACAAACCTCTCGGCCGTCCACGCCACCCACCTCAGCGAGGACGACATCGCGACCCTCGGCGGGGCAGAAGCCAACATCGTCATGTGCCCGTGCACCGAGGCCGACCTAGCCGACGGCATCGGCCCGGCCCGCGAGCTCGCCGACGCTGGGGCCACCATCTCGATCGGCTCCGATCAGCACGTCGTCCTCGACGCCCTGCGCGAGACCCAGGGCCTGGAAGCCGGGGAACGACTGCGCTCAGGCCAGCGAGGCCGTTTCTCACCGGCCGAGCTCATCACCTCGCTGACGACGGGTGGGGCACGCAGCCTCGACCTGCCCGTCGGAGAACTGGCCGTGGGCAAGGCGTGTGACTTCATTGCAGTGGCCACCGACAGCATGCGCACCTTCGGTTCGGTGGGAGAACAGATCATCCTCTCGGCCACCTCGGCGGATGTGCACATGAGCGTCACCGGCGCCCAAGTTCGGGTCCGCGACGGTGTGCACACCGAACTCGGTGAGATCTCTGAACTGTACCGGGCTGCGTTCGCGGCACTGGAGATGGAGGACTGAGTTGTGGCTGAGGTTCCAGCACTGCGGCGCTCGATCGCGATTCTGCGGCACTTAGCGTCGTCGAATCGCCCGATCACCGCCGGTGCACTGGTCCGGGCGTTGGAGATTCCCCGCTCAAGCGCCTACGAGCTGCTCACCGTGCTCGAGGAGCTGGGACTCGTCGTCCGCACCGAATCCGGCTACGCGCTGGGCGCCGGCGTGCACGAGTTGGGCAGTTCCTATCTGCGCACGAACCCTCTGCAGCGTTTGGCCCAACCCATCGTGCGGCAGCTGGCCGACGACACCGCTGCCACAGCTCAGCTGGCCGTCATCCGCGGTTGGGAAACCGTGTACGTGCTCAAGGAGCAATCACTGAAATCGGTCGCCGTCATCACCGCCACGGGTGTGCGCATGCCCAGCTACCTGACGGCGACGGGGCGGGCGATACTGGCGCATCTGCCCAAGTCAGAAGTGCTGGCGATGTTCCAATCCGAATCCGGGTTCGTCACCCGCACCGGTCAGGGCCCGACCACGGTCAAGGCGCTCAACGCGATCCTGGCCCAGGATCGGCGAGCCGGGTGGGCGATCGAACACGGCGAGGTCACCCCGGGAATCTCAACGATCGCGGCCCCCGTCTACGATGTCCTCTCTCGCCCGATCGCTGCCATCGGACTCTCGCTGGCCGGTGATGCGCTGAGCTCAGGAGCCTCCGGTGACGCGCTGGACGAGGACGCCGACACCGAGCCGCTCGTGGACCGGGTCCTCGCAGCCGCCGCCGAGGTGACCGCCAAGCTGCGGTGACACTCCAAAGAATCAAGCAGCGGCGTCGAGCGGACCACTTGGCGTCGATAGGGCAGGTTATAGAGTCTCCCATCGAGGCTAAGTGGTCCGCTCGGTGAACCTGGAGTCAGAGTCCGAGAACGCGCTTTTCGCGGGCGACTTCCTCAACGATCTGATGGTCGCTGCGCAGCTCCTTGATCAGAGCGATTCCGAGAACGACGACGATGACGGTGAATGGCACCGCAGAGAGCATCGCCGCCTGCTGCAGAGCCTGGAGTCCACCAAGGAGGAGCAGCACGATCGCGCACGCGCCGGTGAGGATTCCCCAGGTGGCGATGACCGGACGGTGCGGCTCGAACGAGCCTCGCGAGGACAGCGAACTGAGCACGAAGGTGTTCGAGTCAGCAGAGGAGACGAAGAACAGGATCACCATGATGACGGTGAAGATCGAGGCCAGAAGCGAGAGCGGCAGTTCTTCGAGCAGGCTGAAGAATGCGGTATCGAGATTGGCCGTAGTGGCCTCCCCGATCTTCGCTCCGCCCATGTCGAGCTTGATCGCAGACCCGCCCATGATGGTGAACCAGAGGAAGAACACGGCACTCGGAACGAGCAGCACGCCGGCGACGAACTGGCGGATCGTGCGGCCCTTGGAGATCTTGGCCAGGAAGATTCCGACGAAGGCGCTCCACGACAGCCACCAGGCCATCATGAAGTAGGTCCAGCCCAGCATCCATTCGCTGTCTGCCGCGCTTGAAGGCGTCATGAAGCTCAACTGCAGGAAGTCGCCGGCGAAGGAACCGACCGAGCGCACGAACAGATCGGCGACGAAGCCGCTGGGCCCGGTGATGAAGACGAACAGCCCGAGGACGGTCGCCATAGTCAGAGTGATCTGGGAGACGTATTTGATGCCGCGGCCGACGCCGGAGAGAGCCGAGCCGGTGAAGAGCAGCGTCAGCACGCCGATGACGACGACCTGCAGAGTCAGGGTGGCGTCGACGCCGAACACGACTTTGAGGCCCTCACCGATCTGAGAGGCGCCGAGGCCCAGTGAGGTTGTCGTGCCGAACAGGGTGGCGATGATGGTGAGGATGTCGATGAACTTGCCGACCCACCCGTCGACGAACCGCCCGAGCACTGGGCGCAGCATCGTCGATACGAGAGCCGGGCGACCTTTCCGATGTGTGGAATAGCCGATGGC
This sequence comes from Brevibacterium sp. 239c, assembly GCF_900169365.1. Lineage (GTDB taxonomy): Bacteria > Actinomycetota > Actinomycetes > Actinomycetales > Brevibacteriaceae > Brevibacterium. The sequence continues at coordinate 31,102 of NZ_FXZH01000013.1, read as the reverse complement.
CAGGCCGAAGACTCCGAAGATGGCCCAAGCCTGGAAGCCCCAGTCGAGATAGGAGAACTGCATGGCGCGGACCGCGGCGTCCATGGTCTCCGGCTCTGCCAAGCCATGTGGCGGGACCATGAAGTGCGACATCGGCTCGGCCACACCGTAGCTGACGAGGCCGATGCCCATGACCGCTGCCAAGATCATCGCCAGCCAGGCAAAGGTGCTGTATTCCGGCCTCGAATCCGCGGACCCGAGACGAAGACGGCCGAATCTGCTGGCCGCAAACCACACGAGCATGACGATCGCGGCGAATGGCACGACGAGATAGATCCAGCCGAAGCCCGATGAGACTGCGGTCATCGCAGTGGTCATGATGTTGCCCAGGCTCTCCGGTGAGATCGCAGCCCAGAGCACGAAGGCGATGACGAAGGCCACCGACCAGTAGAAGACGCTGCCGATGGGGCTTCGCTGAGCGGAGTCGGCATCCTGTGATTCTGCTTGCGCGGCTGCCGCGTCCGCGGCGATCCTTTCGGATGCAGTGGTCCTTGCCGCGGGGGCAGGCTCCGAGTCGGCTTCAGGCCCGGGGTCAGGCTCCGGTTCAGGTACGTGGTTGTCCAGCATCGTCATCGTGGTCTCCAAGCTCAAGCCAGCCTCGGCGGCGGGCAGTAGTCTTCGTCAGGGGGGCGGTGGGGGTAGTGCGCAATGGCAAGAAACAGGCTCCGCGAACTGGGGTGTTCGTGGAGCCTTGTAGGTGACGAGTGTATTCGCTTTCGATTGGAAAGACCGACTCGTTTCGGCACATCAGTGGAGAGTGTGACGTTTCTCGCCCCAGTAGGCCTAGTGCCAGCGACCCCTCCTTTTCGCCGAAAGCACACCTTAGCGTCGAGCGCATACTCCCTAAAATATGCGCTCGACGCTAAGGTGTGCTTTCGACGCGCGACCCGGCGCCGGCTCACAGATAGGGCTGGGTGATGAGCTCCAAATACATGCCCGACGGGTCCAAAAAGTACACGCCACGGCCCCCATGCTCGGTGTTCGTCTCATGCAGTCGAGTCCGCTGCGGGTCTGCCCAGAAGTCGAGGCCACGTTCGTCCAACAGCGCCACCGCGCGATCGAAATGATCATCCGTGCAGACGAAGGCCATATGCACGGGCTGTATGTCGAAGGTCTGCGGGGGAGACGCGAACTGCAGCATCACACCCCCGTCGAGCATGATGTTGGAGAAGACTCCCCACGACTGAGTGTGCTCGGCCTCGAGGATGTCGACGTAGAACTGAGCGGATGCCGCCGGATCGGCGGCGGCGATGATGGTGTGGTTAAAGGTTGCTGACATGGTGTCCTTTCGAAAAGTGGGTTCAATGAGAGAGCTTCTCGAAAGGGGGCGGACCGCGAACTCTGGGCTCGCGTCCACTGCGGCTCAACTGAGGACCGGGTTACCGATCCGTGAGCGGCTGAAGGCCTGTCCGGTCATAGATCACAGCTTAGTCCAACCGACCCGCAGTCGAAGCGCAATCGCGACAGGCATACACTGGTCGCATGCGTTTTTCCCGACTCAACTGGTGGTGGCTGCAACTGGCAGCCGACTGACGCATTTTCGCGGGCTGCATGGCAGCCCGCTTCACCTGTGGGACCCCTCCGTGCAGCCCTTTACGCATTGGAGAACACATGGATTCCTACGACGCCACACTGTCCCGCATGCCGCGCCTTCACAACGATGTTGACGCGAATCCCGGAAACTATCGCATGCTCTCGGGCGAACGGCCGACGGGCCGACTTCACCTCGGGCATCTCTTCGGTTCGGTGCTCGAGCGCGTGAGGCTGCAGAACAAGGGGATTGAAACCTTCATCATCCTCGCGGACTATCAGGTGATCACCGACAGGGACACCTCGGCGAATGTGAAGAACAACGTTGCTGAGGCGATCCTCGACTATCTGGCGGCAGGGATCGACCCGGCAAAGACGACCATCTTCACGCATTCCTCGGTCCCGGCCCTCAACCAGCTGCTGTTGCCGTTCCTCAGCCTCGTCACCGACAGCGAGCTGCGACGAAATCCCACGGTCAAGTCCGACCTCGAGGCCTCCGACCGGCCACTCAGCGGTCTGCTGCTGACTTACCCCGTCCACCAGGCCGCCGACATCCTCTTCTGCAAGGGCAACCTAGTGCCGGTGGGCAAGGACAATCTGCCGCATGTCGAGATCACGCGGACGATCGCCCGGCGCTTCAACGAGCGTTACGGGCACGTTTTCCGAGAACCCGAGGCCATGGTCACCGAGACGCCCGAGGTGCCGGGCATCGACGGGCGGAAGATGTCGAAGAGCTACGGCAATGCGATCGCTTTGGGGATGAACGAAGACGAGACGACTCGGCTCATCCGTAAGGCCCGCACCGATTCTGATCCGCATATCAGCTTCGACCCCGAGCAACGACCAGGTGTGTCCGCGCTTCTGACGACCGCTGCCTTCTGCTCCGGATCCACTCCGCAAGCCATCGCGGATGAACTGGGTGATGCGGGATCGGGTGCGCTCAAGGCCACCACTGCCGAGGCGGTCAATGAGTTCTTATCGGAACATCGCAGCCGTCGTCGGCAGTTGGAGGCGGACAAGACGTACGTCGACGGAATCCTGGCGGAAGGCAACGATCGCGCGAACGCGATCGCCGATTCCACCCTCGCCGAGGTTCGGGCCGCGATGGGCATGGACTACTGAGCGGCGTGATATCGCAGCAGAACTGCAATCGCAGTCTGTTGAGTGTGACTAATTGTGAGGGTTCAAGCCCTTCCGGGATCCTGTTTTCAGCCGTGCCACGTTCTCAACTTCGCCGCGATTTCGGCCGTCTCCATGCTGCCGCTCGCGATCGAAATGACAAGAGCGTAGGCATCGTCGTCCGGCGCATCGAAACTGACCCCATTGAGATCATAGAAGACGGCGAGGCTGAGCCAGCCCAGCCGCTTATTGCCATCGACGAGAGGATGATTTCGGACGATCGACTCCAGCAGGACCGCGCCCTTCTCGTCTGTGCTCGGATAGACCTCGGTGGCCCACAAGGTCGTCGTAGGTCGGTGGGCAGCGGAATCAAGCAGACCGAGGTCCCGAACCGGTCCAACATTGAGATCGGCGACCAATTCGAGGAGATCTTCAGTGTGGAGGTAGATCGTCACTTTCCGAGCCGGTCGAGCAGATCGCCATACCGTTCGCGGGCGCGCTTCGAGGCGTCGCTGACTTGTGCCTCGTGGCCCCGCCTCTCGGCCACCTCGTGGATTGCATTGATGATGAGCGCCTGGCGGCTCACCCCGTCTTGCTCCGCGAGGCGAGTCAGGAGCTCTTCGTCATTCTTGTTCAAACGCAGTGTCATTGCCATGTGTCAATGATACCAATGTGGTATCAGATTTGGCTACGGCGCTGGAAGGGAAAATGTCATGTCAGCTGCTTCACCGTCATGCTGATGAGATGGCTGATGTCACCGCCGCCGCAGCACCACCGCAACTTCGAGGTGTTTGGTGTGCGGGAACATGTCGAAGACTTGCGCCCGCTCGACGGTGCAGCTGGGCATCCGGTCAAGGTCCTTGGCCAGAGTGAGCGGATTGCAGCTCGAATAGACGATGTGATCGATCCCGGATTCCTCAAGAGCCGCTGACAGCCGTGCCCCGATCCCTCGCCGAGGTGGGTTGACGATCACACAATCCGGTCGTTCGCCGGTCGCCAGGTTCGCCTCAGCGAACTCAGTGGCATCATCGGCGATGAACTCGACCGTGGTACCTGACTGGGTGCCGAAGCCGAGTTCGGCAGCGCTGATCTTCGCGGATTCGATGGCCTGCTCACTCAGTTCGACACCGGTGACCGTGCGCGAAGTCTGCTGATCAGACTCCTTCGCGCAATACAGCGCGAACCCGCCCACTCCGCAGTACAGATCCCACAGCGAGCTGGGTGAGATCTCGTCCACCCACTCAGCGACCTGATTGTAGAGAGCGATCGCCACTTCGGTGTTCGTCTGGAAGAAGGACTGCGGGCGCAGATGCAGGTCGACCCGGTCGAGATTCATGCGCAGCGAGTCCCCCAGCAGCAACTCTTCGTGACTGCCTTCGAGCACTGCCTTATGCTCGGGCAGCAGGTTGACGGAGATGACAGTGGCCATGGGTATCAGCTCGATGAGCTGGTCACGCCTGGACCGCAGCGCGTCGAGTCCGTGCTGGCTGCGGACGACGAACCTGATCATCAGGTCTCCGGACGGTGCCGCGGTGACATGGACGAACTTCAGCTCACCTCGGCGAGCTTTGATGTCATAGGGGTCGAGGTTCGTGTGGTCGAGAAAGCCCGCAAGGGTCGGGATCACAGTGCGGATCTGTGCGGACTGGATCCCGCACTCGCGCAGGTCGACCCCGTGGAAGTCCTGGTCCAGGATGCCTAAGGTGACGGCGCCGGCCGAGCCGCCCACCGCCAGCTTCGCTCGGTTGCGGAAATCGCTGTCGGCCCCGACCACGGCAGGCAGCCAGACATCGGGGGAGTGGTCGGCCAATACCTCGCGGCACCATGCCTCTTTGTTCGAGACCTGATCGATGTGGGTGGTTTCGATGAAGGTGCAGGAGCGGCACAGTCCCTCGTCGAAGTAGTGACAGTCCAAAACCCCGTGAGCCGCCGAGGTGGGGGTGAGGGGCAATGATGTCATAGCCCCATTTTACTGCGTCGGTTCGGTGCGTGCTTCACCGTCGTTCGCCAAGCCGGCCACGGTCTCCCCGGCCGTTGACGCGCACCGCCGCTGCCGCGTAGACTGAAGAGAACCAAATCGATTTGGCTCGCCTTTGACCGGCGACCTTTCGGTATCGTGGACCACGAGGAAATGCAGGGTCGAAGAGGCCCCTGCGACGACGAAGGATGACATGACCCAGCTGCGCACACTGCACCAGGCCCCGACGCTGCTCGTTCCCGAACAGGTCCTCCTTCCCGAAGGCCCGCAGCGCGATCATGCGGTGCTCATCGCTGAGGGGCGCATCGTCGACGTCGGACCCCTCGAGGCTGTCACAGCAGCGGCTCCGGAGAATATGGTGCGCATCGACCTGCCCGGCCGGCTCCTCATGCCGGGCTTCATCGACTCGCACCATCACCTCACACAGTCCTTCGGCAAATCGCTCGTCTTCGGCGAACCCTCCGAGATCTTCCAGCGCGTCTGGGTTCCGATGGAGGCGAACATGGACGCCGAGGCCATCGACGTCGCCACCCGACTGGCCGCCTGGGAATCCTTGCGCGGCGGGTTCACGACGGTCGCCGACGCGGGCACTCGCGCCAGCGTCGACGTCTCCGCCATCGCCGATGTCACTTCCGCTGTCGGACTGCGGTGCGTCCTCGGCGTGATCTGCAACGATTTGGGGGGAGGGGCGAAAACCGCGAACCTCGCCGAGGTTCTCGCCGCCGCCCAGCATCACCTGAGCAGGTGGGTCGCCGAACCTCTGGTCCACCCCTCGCTGGCCGTGTCCATCCCCGAGGTCGCCTCGGACGAGGCCCTTGTCGCGATTACACAGCTGGCACGCGAAGCCGGAGTCCCCTTCCAGACCCACCTCAACGAACACCTCGCCGCGGTCGAACGATCCCTCATCGCCAACAAAGAGCGTCCGCTGGAACGACTGGCCCGCCTCGGCGCCCTGGGACCCGAACTTCTGGCCGCGCACGCAACACTGCTGACTCCCCGCGAAATAAGACTGCTGGCCGACAGCGGAGGAGCCATCGCCTACAACCCTGTCGCGAGTTCCTGGAAAGGCAACGCGGTTGCACCGGCACTGCTCATGCACGAACTCGGCATGCGCATCGGTTTGGGCACCGACGGGACCCGCTCCGATGCCTTCCGCCTCCTGGACGCAGCCGAAACAGCACAGCGACTGACTGGCGGAACCGTCGTCGGCGACTCATCGAGCGGCGGTGGCTGGACCTGGCTCGAACAAGGGCTGCGCGGGGGCGCAGACGCCGTCGGACTGGCCGGACAGGTCGGAGAGATCGGCCCAGGAGCACTCGCAGACCTGCTCGTGGTTGATCTCGACGTCCCCGAATTCGTTCCCTCCTGGGATGTGCCCTGGGAACTCGTGCGCATCGCCAACCGCGATCAGATCGAGGCAGTGATCGTCGATGGCAGACTCCGGCTTGAGAAGGGGTGGCCTGTCGACTGGGACGGACGTGCCTTCTTAGAGCGTGCCCGCGAGGTCTCAGGCCGAGTCGTCGCCGATTCTCCGATCACCCGCATCGACCCATCGGCGAGCGAACACCGCGCCGCGTGGATGAGTGAGCACCGACTGTGACGGTCCTGGGCCTGTCGATCCTCGCCTTCAGCATCGTCGCGGTCACCGTGCTGCTCTCGGCCTTCGTGCAGGGCTCGACAGGCATGGGCTTCGCGATGATCACCGCCCCCGTCGTCAGCTTCATCGACCCGAGCCTGATCCCCGTGATGCTGCTCGTGCTGATGATTCCGCTGAACTTCTACGTCGCGGCCCGGGAGCGATCCGACATCCATTGGCACGGGGTGAAGTGGATCAGCGTGGGCCGTTTTGCCGGCACGTTCTTCGGGCTCTGGATCCTCGTCATCGTCAACCTCCACCAACTCGCCCTGCTCATCGGCTGGTCGACGCTGGTGGCCGCCGTCATCGCGCTCCTCGCCCCGAAGTTCGCTCCGAACAAACCCGTTCTGGCCATCGTCGGCCTCATCACCGGTGTCACAGAGACCTCGACGGGTATCGGCGGACCGCCCTACGCCCTGGCCTACCAGCACAGTCCCGGCCCGGAGCTGCGCTCCACGGTAGCCGTGTGCTTCCTCGTCGGGGAGGTCATCTCACTGATCGTCCTGGCCATCAGCGGTCAGGTGAATGGGCCGACGATGCTGTTCACACTCGCCATGCTGCCCTTCTTGGCCATCGGTTCGTTCCTCAGCCGATACGTCCACCACCGCCTCGACGGCCCGGTGCTGCGCTACATCGTCCTGGGCTTCGCGATCGTCTCCGGTGCCATCGTCATCATCCAGTCGTGACTTCCCATCCAGTAGGCTGAAACCATGGGTGAAACTTCGCGACCGGTCCGAGCCACGATCGCTGATGTGGCACGTGAGGCCGGTGTCTCACGCACGACCGTCTCCCATGCCCTCAACGGTCTGGGCAAGGTCAATTCCGCGACTCGGGACAAGGTCAAAGAGGTCGCCGCCCGCCTCAACTATCGACCCAGCGTCCGGGCTCAGAGCTTGCGCTCCGGCCGTTCCCAGACGCTCGCGCTGCTGTCGTCGATGCCCTCGGCGGTCTCCGCCGGGCCCTCGCAATTGGGCTTCTTCACCGAGCTCGCGATGGGCTGCGCCCGCACGGCACTGCTCGAGGGCTATGTCTTCGTCCTCGCCCCGCCCGACGGCGACGCCAGCCCCGTCGACCGGCTCGACATCGACGGCGCGATACTCCTTGAACCCGCGACCGATGATCCCATCGCCGCAGCACTGAACGAACGAGGAATTCCGTACGTGGCGATCGATAGTCCGTCGAGTCAACGGACAGTGGACCTGCACCATGAAGAGACCGCAGAGCTCCTCGTCTCACATCTCGTGGAGCGCGGAGCACAGCACCCGGGGCTCGTCGTGGGTTCGGATCGGCGCAGATCACAGGCTGCCGCCCGGGAGGTCTATGAGGCTGCTGCCGCGCGTATCGGCTTCACCCCTGTGATCGCCGAGGCGGACGAAAGTGATGGTGAAGACGGCGGGTACCGCGCATCGACTCGGCTGCTGGCCGAGCATCCGGAGGTCGACGGACTGGTCGTCCCCATCGATGCATTCGCGACCGGCGCCGTGCGAGCAGGTCAGGAAGCGGGACGGACCATCGGAGGCGATCTGCTCATCGCCACACGGTATGACGGTCTGCGCGCCCGCACGAGCACTCCGCCGCTGACCGCTGTCGATCTGGGACTCGATGCGATCTCGAGCGAGGCCGTCGAACGCCTCGTGGCCATTCTCGACGGCGATTCCGGGCCGGAAGCGTCGAGCGGAGCATCCGCACCGACCCTCGTCGCCAGAGAATCGACATCCGGTCCCGCCTGATCAGTCGTAGAAGAGCGGTGCCCGCCTGATCAACCGCTGCGGGGCGGTGCCCGCCTGACCAGCTCAGATCCGGTAGTCGCCGGGACGCTGATCCAGGTGGCTGGGATCGTCGATCGCCGTACGACTCTTCGGGTGCCGGTTCCGTTTGCCTGTGTGATGGAAGAGCAGATTGAGCACGACCGAGACGAAGGCGGCCATCGCGACTCCGCTGCCCAGCAGTGATGCGACGTTTGGAGTCAGCTGCGAGTACATGCCCGGAATGAGGACTGGGAGCAGTCCGGCTGCCAGTCCGACGGTGGCCGTGATGAGGTTGCCTGTCTGGTTGAAGTCGACCTTGGCGAGCATCTGTATGCCCAGGACTGCGATGATCGCGAAGACCACGACTGCCGTTCCGCCGACGACTGCCGCCGGGATGCCGTTGAGGATCCTGGCGATGGGGCTGATGCCGATGATGATGAGGAGGACACCGGCGAAGGCTGTGACGAACCTGCTGCGCACGCCCGAAGCACGCACGATGCCGACATTCTCACCACTGGTGACCATCGCCGGTGTGCCGAAGAGCCCACCGAAGATCGTCACGATGCCATCGGCGCGGATCAACCGTGGAACATCGCGACTGGGGTCGACCTTCTTCTCGACGATCTCACCGTTGATGATCGTCTGTCCCGTCGCCTCGGCCATGGAGGCCAATGCCCACAGCAGCATCGGGATCGCGGCGATGACATCGAACTTCGGGGTACCGAAGGGGAAGAGCGTCGGGGCTGCCAGCAGCGGGCCGCTGGTCTGTGCTGCGAAGTCGGTCACGCCCATGAACGCGGCGACGATGGTGCCGCCGATGAGTCCGAGAGCCACGGAGAGCTTGCCGAGCATTCCGCGCAGGAAGCGGAAGCACAGCACCGTGATGACAACCGTGATGAGGCCGAGCAGCAGGTTCTGCGGATCACCGAACTCCTTCGTATCGGCCTCACCGACGATGAGTTTGCCGGTGACTTGGACGAGGTTGACGCCGATGACGATGACCATGATTCCGATGACCAGCGGCGGGAAGAACTTGAGCAGCTTCACGAAGAGGGTGACTGCCAGGATGTAGAAGACGCCGGTGAGGATGACCGCGCCCACGGCCGTCTCGATGTCGGTGCCCTGGCCGATCGTGATGAACAGGACGGTGGCCGCACCGCCTGGAAGCATGACGAAGGGCAGCTTGACCCCGATCTTCCACACGCCGACGGATTGGAGGATCGACCCAAGGCCGGAGAAGATGAAGACCGCAGCCAAGACCGCCGAGGTGGCCGCTTCATTGAGGTCCAATGCGCCGGCGATGAGGAAGACCGAGGAGATCGGTGTGGCCACCATGACCAGAACATGCTGGATCGCGAACGGGATGAGTCGGTGCATCGGCCGGAGCTGATCGACGGGGTGGACGGTCTCGGCTGCTTCTGGTGCGGCGGTCATAGGACTCTCCTCGGAAACGCATCATGATCGGGCCTGGCGACATTGGCGGCCAAATCGATTTGTCTAATCGTCCCTGGCGACGCGGATCGTGTCAAGAGTCAGTCTGAATGTCGGATGAAACCGAGTCGAACGATGGCCTCAGGCGATGGCGAGGCTCAGGATCATGAAAAGTCCGAAGGAGATGAATGGGGCCAGGACGGCGATGGCGATGGCGATGATTCCCTGAGTTCTGGCGCGGTCGCTGGCAGCTGAGACGATGCCCATGATGAGGCCGGTGACCCCAAGAGCCGCGCACAGGACTTGCAGGCCGGCAAGTGCGATCGCAAGGTTCTGGTACCAACTTGGAATGTCGGTGAAGAAGTGGCCGTGTTCGTTCTCCACCGGGCCGATGGTGACGCCGAGGGTGATCGAGGCGAGCAGAGACAGTCCTGCGGCAATGATTGTGATGCCCAGGGCGACCTTGCCGAGCAGCGGCCGGTTCGCATCTGCGGGCGACGAGACGGGTGAGCGACTCAAGGTGCTCACCTGACTTCCCAGCGCCGCGGTATAGGGCTGCTGTGCGGCCAATTCGTCATCGGTGGGCTGGGGGTACATGAAGTCCGGCGAGGTCATGTCTTCGACACTATGCGCGCCGACCACCACCCGCCCATGCGGCTTCCCTGTGACCCAGGTCGGGAAAACCTGACCGTCCCCCGGAGGTTGGAATACTACAGTCCGCCGAGGAGCGGGAGGACTATCGCTCGGCGACGATGAGGAAGCGCTTCTGCGCCACCTCAATCGGCGATCTGCGGGCCGCCAGTCGGTCAAGGGCCACAAGATTGTCCGCCACGTTGAAGCCGGGAACGTCCCAGGGGACGTAGGCGAGATATTCGATGATCGCCTCGACGTCGGCGAATTCCATCGTGCCTGTCCACTCATCGGCATCGCTGATCGTGAAACCGTGCGCCTCGAGTTCGTCAATGCAGGGCTCGAGGCGATTGTCGGGAGCCTCAGGTGTGCCGCCGAACCAGAGCCTGAACTCGCCGGCCTCGGATCCGTCGACCTGCTGGGTGAGGAAGCGTCCGTCTGGCATCACCACGCGGGCGAGCTCGGACGGATCGTAGCTCTCATGTCGGTTCATTACGAGTTCGAAGAAATCGTCGGGCCAGGGCATGGGTTCGCCGGTCTCGCTGTCGTACTCACGAACCTCGATGCCGTATTCCGCCAGCGCCGAGGTGGCCAGCTCCAGGTTGGGCTTCCACCCCTCACTGGCAAAGACCGAGGATCCGCGATTGAGGAAGCCTCCAATGGTGCTGACATGTTTGACGAGTTCGCCGAGGCGCTCGCCTCCGCCGGTTCCCATGTCGAGGCACGGCATCGACTGCGCCATCGCTTTAGCGCAGGTTAAGTCGAAATCCCAGGGCGGGTCATCGGCGACGACCCTGGAGCCGAGGGGGTCGAAGTTCCAGCCGGTCATCACTGCGGTTTCGTGGATCCATGCCCAGCGGGCGTATCGGTCCTCTGCTGATTCGGCCACGCCGCCAATCCCTCCGTCGCGGAGCCGAACTCTCGGCTCTGACTCCACTATGAAATCTCCGGCGGGTGAAAACAAGCATCCAGGTAAGCGGGTCCGAAGGTGTTCGAACTTTCCCAGTGGCAGTGGCTCAGGTGAGGAAGCAGAAGACGAGGATGAGGATGTTGAGCACGAGCAGCCCCAGGCAGTTGACCCAGAAGTCGCGGCCGACGTAGTGGGCGCGCAGATGGGCACCGGCGGCGGTGAGGAAGTAGGCGATGAGGCCGACGGTCGCTGCCAGGCCGACGCCCGGGATCCAGAAACCGGCGACCAGGCCCGCCACCGCGAGGAACTTCACCACGGCGAGGGCCCACCACCAGTCGCTGGGGAGTCCGACTCCGTCGAGGCAGTCGACGATGGCCTTCGGCGGCCAGAATGTCATGAGGCCGTCGACGAGGACGATGAGAGCCATCACCGCCACAGGCCACCAGGGATCGGGGAACAGGGTCATGTGGACTTCCGTATTTCGGGAGGCGGCCTCATGCGGGTCTCCTCAGTTGGGTGTGGAACGCGATGCTCTGAGAGAGCGCCTCGGTCGCCTCGGGCAGGCTCATATCGCTGGCCGCCCATCGGAACAGGATTCCGAGGTAGGAGTCGTAGAGCGCCACGGCGCTGGCCAGTGCATATGCTTCGCTGATCCCGATTGAGATCAAGCTCGAGGACAGCTTCTCCTGGAGGTCAACGGCAAGAGTCTCAAATACCTGGGGCTTGCCGGGCACCCGCATCAGCGCGGCCGCATAGTCCCGAGACAGGTTCTCGTGAGCCGCGAAGAATTCGAGGAACGGCAGGAAGATGCCCACCAAGTGGTTCTGCACCGCCGAGGTGGCCGCTGGCTTCACCCGGCCACGTGCAGACGATGCCGGCTGACTTCGTGCCGATGCCGCTGACCCCGTGCGCGCTCGAACTGGAAGGGTATAGGTCCCGGACTGGAGCTGTGCGATCCAGCGGTCGTAGCAGCGAATGAGGAGGACATCCTTGTCGCCGGCGGCCATCACCCTGCCCACGGACACCTCGGCGCGGGTGGCGATGCCTCTGACCGTCGTGGCTTTGTAGCCGGATTCGAGAAACAGATCGGCGGCGGCGGAGATGATCTTCTCCTCGGTGCGCAGTCGGCGGTCTGTAAATGAGTGAACGTGTTCAGTAGGCATGGTCGAAGCGTAAGCCTTTCCGTGTTCAGTTACCAGATGCGGTCGCAAATTGAGGCCAATTGAGAAGATGTTGCCCGCGAGGTAGAGTTAATGTACCTTAACTTTATGAACGTCGATCCACCGGACTCCGGCACCTCCATCGCCGCTGCACGTCCGAAGAAGGTCTCCACCTTCTTCCTTCTGGGTCCGGCCTTCGTCGCCGCGATCGCGTACGTCGATCCGGGCAACGTCGCCGCCAATCTCAGCGCGGGTGCCGAGTACGGATACATGCTGGTGTGGGTCTTGGTCGCGGCCAATCTCATCGCCGTTCTCGTGCAGTACCTGTCCTCGAAGCTCGGCCTGGTCTCCGGGCAGTCCCTGCCCGGCCTCCTCGGCGACAGGCTCAGTCGACGATCGCGGCTGGCATATTGGGGGCAGGCGGAGATCGTGGCCATCGCCACCGACATCGCCGAGGTGATCGGCGGTGCCATCGCGTTGAAGATCCTCTTCGACCTGCCGTTGCTGCTGGGTGGTCTCATCGTCGGCGTCGCGTCTCTGTTCCTGCTCTCGATCCAGTCCACCCGTGGTCAGCGTCCCTTCGAAACGGTGATCATCACCCTGCTCGCAATCATCGCCATTGGATTTCTAGCAGGCCTGTTCGTCGGCGATGTGAACTGGGGGCAAGCGGCAGGTGGAATCGTGCCCAGGCTCGAGGGCACGAACTCCGTTGTCCTGGCCGCCAGCATGCTTGGCGCGACCGTGATGCCCCACGCCATCTACCTCCACTCGGCACTGTCCGTCGACCGACACGGCAGTGCCCCGCGTGCCTCGATTCCCCAGCTGCTCAAGGCCAGCCGGTGGGACGTCGTGCTCTCACTGGTCATCGCCGGTTCGGTCAATATCGCGATGCTGCTGTTGGCCGCGGCATCACTGCGGGGTCAGACCGGGACCGACACGATCGAGGGCGCGCACGCGGTCGTGCAGGCCAACCTCGGCGAGGTTGTGGGTCTGTTCTTCGGTGTCGGACTGCTCGCCTCCGGCTTGGCCTCGAGCGCGGTCGGGTCCTATGCGGGGGCCTCGATCATGCAGGGACTGCTGCGGATCAACGTGCCGATCGTGTGGCAGCGCGCGGTGACGATGATTCCCGCGCTCATCATCCTGAGCCTCGGGGTGGATCCGACCTGGTCACTCGTGCTCAGCCAGGTCGTGCTCAGCCTCGGCATCCCCTTTGCCATGGTTCCCCTGGTCAGGCTGACGACGAACCGGACGGTGATGGGTCAGTACGCGAACTCGCGCATCATCACGATCATCGCCATCCTCGCCTCGGTGCTCATTATCGCCCTCAACATCGTGCTCATCGTGCTCCTGGCCCTCGGTGTCGACTGATCGGAGCATCGGGGCCCTCGTGACGCCGAAGACACCCTCGCTTCATGCGCCCGCGTCTGCACCGATGAGGTCTCGACGTCTCCTCCGTGCAGACAATCGGCGTCCGATGAGCCCGTGGCGGGGGCTGAAGAGGTAGACCAGCGCGAAGATCGCACCTTGGGAGAGCACGACCATCCCACCCGAGGCGGTGTCGAGGTAGTAGCTCGAATAGAGCCCGGCCACCGCACAGGCGATCGAGATCGCCGGCGCAATGAACAGCATCCGCTGGAAGCGGTCCGTGAGAAGGTATGCGGTGGCGCCGGGGATGATGAGCATGGCGACGACGAGCACCACCCCGACGGCCTGCAGCGCGACGACGGAGGTGAGCGCGAGCAGGCCGAGCAGAGTCGCACCGAGGAGCTTCGGATTGAGCCCCAGAGCATGAGCGTGAGTGGGATCGAAGGCGAAGAGCGTGAAATCCCTGTTCTTGGCCACGAGCACCGTCAGAGTGATGGCGCCGAGGATCGCCACCTGGAGCAGCTCGGACCATGAGACGCCGAGGAGATTGCCGAAGATGATGTGATTGAGGTCTGTGTGCGAAGGCGTGACGGAGATGAGGACCAGACCCAGCGCGAACAGGGACGTGAAGACGATGCCGATCGCTGCGTCTTCCTTGATCCGACTGGTGTCGCGCACGGCACCGATGAGTCCGACGGCGAGGAACCCGAAGACCACGGCACCGAGGGCGAACGGCGCACCGAGGACGTAGGCGAGGACGACGCCGGGCAGCACCGCATGGGAGACAGCGTCACCCATGAGCGACCAGCCGATGAGCACCAGCCAACAGGAGAGGACAGCGCAGACTATCGATGCGATCAGCGTCGTCGCCAGGGCACGGAGCATGAAATCGTAACCGAGAGGCTCGAGCACGAGCTGAATGGCGCTCATGCTCCATCACCGCTGTTCATCACATCGAGCCCGAAGGCCAGGGCGAGGTTCTCAGGCCGGAGCACCTCCTGGGGGTCGCCGTGGAGCAGCACTCTGCGCATGAGCAGGATCGCCTCGTCGGCGAGGTCCGGCAGCGCATGCAGGTCATGGGTGGACACGAGCACCGTGGCACCGTCCTCGGCGAGCTCTCGCAGCAGTCGCGTGATCGTGGCCTCGGTGCGCTTGTCGACACCGGCGAACGGCTCGTCGAGGAGCAGGATCGTGGCCCCCTGCGCAATGCCGCGTGCGACGAATGCCCGCTTCTTTTGACCGCCGGAGAGCTGGCCGATCTGGCGGTCGGCGTACTCGGTGAGTTCGACGCGTTCGAGGGCGCGGTCGACGGCCTCACGGTCGGTCTTCCGCCGTATCCGCAGCGGTCCCATATGCCCGTACCGACCCATGGTGACGACTTCCCGCACAGACAGTGGGAAGTCCCAGTCGACATCCTCGCTCTGCGGCACGTAGCCGAGAATGCCCGACCGGCGTGCGCTCGTCGTGGATGCGCCATTGATCAGCACACGTCCCTGGTCGGGTTCCAGCAGTCCCATGATCGTCTTGAACAGGGTCGACTTTCCGGAACCGTTCATGCCGATGAGCCCGCAGATCCGCCCGGTCTCGAGGGTGAGGGCGGCCCGATCGAGGGCCAGGACCTGTCCATAGTGGACGGTCACCTCGTCGACGGCGATGGCGGGGGCGCTCATGAGCTCTTCCCGGTCAGGGCGTCGGAGATGACCGCGGAATCGTGCCGGATGAGATCGAGGTAGCTGGGAACCGGGCCGTCGGCTTCGGAGAGCGAATCGACGTAGAGGGTGCCGCCGAAATCAGCCTCGGTGGCCTCGACGACCTGCTTCATGGGTGCCGCGGAGACAGTGGATTCGCAGAACACCGCGGGCACCCCGTTGTCCTCGACGAACTCGATCGCCGAGGTGATCTGGCCGGGTGTCGCCTGTGCCTCGGCGTTGACCGGCCAGATGTACTTCTCACTCAGGCCGGCGTCTCTGGCGAGGTAGGAGAATGCGCCTTCGCAGGTGACGAGTGCTCGCTGTCGCTTCGGCAGAGCCGACAGATCCTCCACGAGTTCGTCCTGGACCGTCTGCAACTCGGCTTTGTAGGCCTCCGCCTGGGCTGTGAAGTCGTCGGCGTGCGCGGGGTCGAGGTCACTGAAGGCCTCGGCCATGTTGTCCGCGTAGATCTGGACGTTGAGCGGACTCATCCAGGCGTGGGGATTGGGTTTGCCGGCGTAAGCATCCTCGGTGATCGATAGCTCCTCGATGCCTTCGCTGACGACGGCATGGTGAACGTCGAGGTCGCCGACGAACTGTTCGAACCACTGTTCGAGGTTGAGCCCGTTGTCGAGGACTAGGTCGGCCTGCGATGCTCTGCGAATGTCTCCGGGAGTCGGTTCATAGCCATGGATCTCGGCGCCGGCCTTGGTGATGGACGCGACGTCGAGATGGTCGCCGGCGACGTTCTCTGCGATGTCGGCGAGCACGGTGAAGGTGGTCAGCACGACCGGCTTGTCTCCCTCGCCGTCCGCCGATCTAGCCGAGGGGGCGCCGGCTGTGCAGGCGGTGAGGCCGAGCGTGAGGGCGGACGCGATGGCGGCTGTGAGTGTGCGGGAGAGATGGCGGGGGCAGCTGAGATGTGGATGGCTGGGGTGGGGCAAGGTGGCTCCTGCTTCGGAAACTGGTGCCCGAGCCTAAGTCAGGATCGGAAAGTTAATGTAGGTTAACTTTAGATCCGTCCGGTCTCCGTGGCAACTTTCTCATCTGCGCAAATGTGCAACCCAGTCCGATGGTGTTGCGGCGTCTTCAGCCCTCGCGCAGGTCCGTGGGTTCGACCATGGTCCGGGGATCCGAACGCACCCACCACGGCCGAGGCGCCCCCTTGTTCGCTGCCTGGCGTCGCTCCTCGTCATCGGCGT
The DNA here is from genome assembly GCF_900169365.1 of Brevibacterium sp. 239c. Classification (GTDB taxonomy): domain Bacteria; phylum Actinomycetota; class Actinomycetes; order Actinomycetales; family Brevibacteriaceae; genus Brevibacterium. The sequence goes on along the minus strand of NZ_FXZH01000013.1, from coordinate 14,663 downwards.
AGCGATAGGTGAAGACTCGGACGCGGATGAGGGCCGGTGCCTGCCCACCGAAGGGGTCAGGGCCCAGCAGCGTCCGAATGAGCGGATCGCCTGAGCCGATACGCTCGAGCAGACGGTAGAACCACGACTGCCGGTAGTCACCGAGGGCCGCGAACCACATCAGCCAATCGAGTCGCAGATGATAGGGCGCGATGATCGGTGAGCGTCGGGCCACGTCGCCGGGCTTGCCCTTGAACACATAAGGTCGCCAGTCCCCGTCGGTCATCGTCGCCTCTGGGTCGAGGGTGCCCTCGATGATGATTTCCTCGCGGGTCTCGGTCATCGAGCCGAAGGCACCGTAGGCATTGCCCAGTCCCCACCGGTTGAAGCTGGCATTCATCTTCTGTCGGCGCGAGAACAGATTGCGCAGGGCGGGGACGTTGAGCACGCACTGCCAGACGACGAAGGCGGTGACGAGGACCGTCCACCACAGAGGCAGAGCCGCCGAGGAGGCGAGGGCACTGGTCGATGTCGACACACCGTCCGCCTCGGCGCCGGACAGACCGGACAGTCCCCACCCGGGCCACGGGCCGCCGATGATCCAGCCCAGGAACGAGTCGCTGATTCCGGCGAAGGCGAGGAGGATCGTCGCCCAATTCAGCCAGGCATAGTTGCCGGTGATGACGAGCGCGAGTTGTGTGATGATGATGGTCGCGGCGGCGAAGGAGGCGATGGGTTGGGGCAGGAACAGCAGCCACGGTGCGCTGAGCTGGATGACGTGACTGCCCAGAGTCTCACCGCGATGCCACCATCCGGGCATGAGGTGGGCTCGGCGGCTGAAGGGGCCCGGCATCGGCTGGGTCTGATGGTGATAGTCCATGGCGGTGAGATCCCGCCAGGAGCTGTCCCCGCGCATCTTGATCATTCCCGCCCCGAACTCGACGCGGACGACGAACCAGCGGAGGAAGAAGATCATCAGCAGGGAGGGAGCCACCTCGTGGGAGCCGAGGAATCCGATGAGGAACCCTGCCTCGAGGAGGAGTGACTCCCAGCCGAAGCCGTAGAAGCGCTGCCCGATGCTCGAGATGGAGAAGTACAGCCACCACATCAGCAAGAACACCGGAATCGTGGTCCACGCGGGCCCTGCCTGGGGGAGTCCGATGATGACGGTCATTGCTGCGAGAATGCCGATGCCGCACACGATGTGCAGCCGCCGGTCGGTGTAGGTGAAGCGCTTCCACCGGAACAGGCTCGGTGCCTGCGCGGAGGTGGTGGCCGCGATGAAGCGCGGTGCCGGGGTCAGCCCGTGCTCACCCAGCAGGGCGGGGAACTGGTTCCAGGCACTGAGGAAGGCGATGAAGAACAGGAGGGCGAAGCCGCGCTGGATGACTTCGCGCGCGATCGTGTAGTCGCCGGCTGACAAGAACGACAGCACCGCGGTCATCTCCACGCAGGCCACCTCCCGGTTCGTGCGTTCGCATGGTTCTCGAGTTCCCAGTCTCGACTATGGTGCCAAAGACGACTTCGTGCAATATCCTGCTGAATGCGCCGAGGCTGCCCCCGGTTTCGGGGACAGCCTCGGTTCATGTTCGTCGACGGTGTGCCGGCGTTCGGATTCAGCGCATCAACACCCTGCGTCTCATCAGCGTCGTTCGCCAGCAGGCTCCGGATCAGCTTCGCCGATCTCCTCGACCTCATCCGCCCAGGTGGGCACCGCCGGAATCGCATCCGTGGCCGGAGGGGTCGGCGGGGTCACGACCGACTGATACGAGTGTTCGTGCGAGTAGGCGAGGAACGACAGGTGGTTCTCGTAGCGGTCGAGGACGTCGTCGATGATCTGCTGGCTGCTCAGCCCCATGAGGTCATAGCCCTCGGACCCGGTCTGTGTGAAGACCTCGACCCTGTAGTACACGTCGTCGCCGCGAGGTGCATTGCGTGCGCCGAAGGTGGGGACATTGTGTTCGACAGCGGCGATCTGATAGTGGAAGTCGCGCTGCTGGCCCATGTCGACGAAGAGGGTGCTCTCCGTGATTCCCGACTCCGGGCCGGGTTCCTTGGTGAGGTCGACCGTGTAGTCGAGTTCCCGGAATTCTGCGGCCACGGCTTCGAGGGCAGGTTCGACCACCTCGGTGACGAATCGGTCCACGGACTTCTTCGAAGGGTAGGAGCGGAGGGTGGCGAGTCTCTGCCGCCAGGTCTTCTCCGGAGTCCTGCCACCGTGGACGGCAGTTGTCCGACGCTTGCGGGTCCTGCCCTCGCGCTCGGCTCGCTCCATGCGCAGAACCTTCGAGAAGGAGGCCATGACGAGGTAGGCGATGACGGTGACCGGCAGAGCGAAGATCAGGGTCGCATACTCCATCGTCGTCACTCCGCCGGCAACGAGCATGGCGATGGTGAGCACGGCGGTGACGAGGGCCCAGAAGATGCGCAGCCATTTCGCCCCATCCTCTTCCGGGTTGGGGATCGTGGACGAGAAATTCGACATCACCATGGCGCCCGAATTCGCACTCGTGAGGTAGAAGAGCAGACCCGAGAGCGTGGCGAGTCCGATGAGGAAGGCCGCCCCAGGGAACATGTCGAGGAGGGCGTACCAACCCTGCTCCGGTGAGTCGATGGCGAGTTTTGCGAATTCGGAGTTGCCGTCGAAGACCTCCGCCAGTGCGGAGTTTCCGAAGATCGTGACGATGATGAAGTCGCAGAGCACCGGTGCGGTGATGGCGGCGATGACGAATTCGCGCAGAGTACGTCCACGAGAGATGCGGGCAAGGAACAGTCCGACGAAGGGACCCCAGGCGAGCCAGAAGGCCCAGAAGAACAGGGTCCAGGCACCCATCCAGGCGGAACCGTCATCGACGTAGGCGAAGGTGGCCAGGGTCCGCTCGGGCAGGGTGAAGATGAAGCGCCCGATGTTCTCGACCATGGCGTTGAGCAGGAACGCGGTCTTGCCGGTGATCAGGATGTAGAGCATCATCGCGGCACAGGACCACAGGTTGAGCTCGGAGACCAGGCGGATGCCCTTGTCCACACCCGAGGTGCAGGCCGCGATCGTCATGACGACTGCGACGAGGACAAGGGCGATCTGGAGGCCGAGGCCCTGCGGGAGGCCGAAGAGTTCGGAGAATCCGACGTTGAGCAGGACGACGCCGATCCCCATCGAGGTGGCCACACCGAAGACGGTGCCGACGAGGGCGAAGATGTCGATGACATCACCGGTGGCCCCGCGCACACGCTTGCCCAGCAGCGGGTAGAGGACCGCACGGATCGACAGGGGCATCCCCCAGCGGTAGGCGAAGTAGCCCATGGCCATACCCAGCAGCGAGTACATCGACCAGCCGGCGATGCCGTAGTGGAACATGGTCCACACAACAGCGTCCTGGGCGGCGGCCGCTGATTCGGGATCGGCATTGACAGGCTGAAGGAACTGGGTGATCGGTCCGGTCACCGAATAGAAGAGCATGTCGATGCCCACACCTGCGGCGAAGAGCATCGCGACCCAGGTGAACAGGTTGTACTGCGGCCGGGAATGGTCTGGTCCCAGCCGGACCGAGCCTTCCTTAGACAAAGCGACCCAGAGGACGAAGGCGATGACGACGGTGACGGTGAGGACGTAATACCAACCGAGGTTGGTCGCGATCCAGTCGACGATCGACTTCATCGTCGACTGCGCAAAGTCAGGCATGAGCATCGCCCACACGGAGAAGGCGAGGATCACCGCCGAGGAGATGAGGAAGACCTTCCAGTTGACGCGAGATCCCCGCTCATCCGTGAGCTCCGCTGGACCGCGGCTCATCTCCGTGCTGGAGATCGGAGGGAGCTTCTCGCGATCGACGTCTCGGGCAGGTCTGTCGGTTCCGCCGAAGCGCTCACGCTCGACGATCGGCCGTTTCATCTCATCGTTGGGATCCTGCACGCATAACCTCCGGTCGGGAACTCTGGACTCGCCCAAAAGGGCACCGATACATACTAGACTCTCGGGGTATTGCCAGGGACTCCGCCCCCTATTTTCAGGGCGAGTTCGCTAGCTTCAGGCAGCCCGCGTAGCCCGGCAGAGGCAGTGAGGAGGTGCCGTGACGGTCCGGTTCTCAGCCGCGGACCAGTCTGCTCTCAGCTGCGGAGCTGTCCGGTTCGTGCGAGACGGGTGACCGCCTCGGCGAAGGCACGGGACTGCTCGGGATCTCCACCGACGACGCGCATGTCCTGGCGGTCGCGGAAGTGCGCAGTGGTCATCAGATCGTGGCCTACGCGCTCAGAGCTGGCGCCGAGGAGCTGCCCGGGACTGGCCTGTTCGAGAATGAAGGTCCGATCGGATCCGAGGATCGAGGCACGGACGAACCTCTGATTCGTGGCGATGAGCATCTGCGGTTCTGGGGTTCGCTCGCTCTTGAAGTGCATGAGCAGTTCCTCTCCATCTCGGAGCATGTCGAACGGCGGCGGACCTGGAGCGGGCCGGCGTTGAAGATCGGGGCCGAACTGCTCCGAACGCCGTCTCTCCCGAGCACTCAGTCGGGGGTGGTTCGCATCGTAGCGATTCACTCGGGCGATGGCCCAAGAGCGGGCACCGATGACGGCGATCAGGGTCAAAGGCAGAGCGAGTGCGGCCATCGTCAGCGCCGGGCCTGTCGACTGCTCCGGGAGGAATATGAAACCGACAGTGACGCCGAGGGAGACGATGAACATGATGACCATCGCCGTGATGAAGAGACCGAACCGATCACGGTTGAACGCCTCGGCGATGGAGGCGAACATGAACCCGATATTGGTGCTGGCCCAGCACAGGAAGAAAAGGGCGAGGGCGGGAGCTGGCGATGTGGCGTAGTCACCCCACACCGTTCCCGGACTTCCCGGGAATTCGGCAAACGAATGCCAGATGAACACCGAGGCTGCGCAGAAGACCGCGAAGATGAGCCCCACCGACAGCACCTTGTACCAGGACTGTCGGATGAAACCGGTGTACGAATCGGGTGCCCTGGGGAGGTGGGAATCGGCGGCCGCAGCGGCTGGCTTCGATGAGTCATCCTCGTCGAAGAAGATGATCGCAATCGAATGATAGAGGCCGAGCAGGCCGAAGCACACCGTCGCGGCGCCTTTGGGGTCGAAATCACCGATGCGGTTGGCACGCGGGTCGATGCCGGCGTTCGTAAGGAAGAAGATGACCAACATGAATAGTGCGAGCGTCATTCCATAGACCAGGGTCGTGCTCAATCTATGCGTCCTCATCCTCATACTGTGATTCTTCCAGGCTGTATCTTTTCCCGCAGACGAAAGATGTTCCAGATCCGTGACCCCTCCTGTCGGCGCAAGAGCCAGACTTGACCTGAGCCGAAGGCCAGACTCGGGCCCGGGTCGGCAGCATCGTCGGATCTCAACGGCCGTCCGGCATTCATCGCACTGGATCTGCTCAGGTCTCACCCTCGACTGTCGACGAGGACCGATTCTGATCCCATGGGCTACGCTGAGCGCATGCGTGCAGGCGAAGTGTCCGAGGTCAGCCAGGACTATCTCAAGGCGATCTGGTCGGCTCAGGAATGGGGCGGGACACCGATGACTGCCACCGAGTTGGCGAACCGCTTCGGCACCACCAAGGCCAACGTCACCGAGGTGCTCAAACGTCTCGACGAGCTCGGGCTCATCGTCCGCGTGCCCTATCGTCCTCCGGTGCTGACCTCGAAGGGGGAGACGATAGCCCTATCGATGGTGCGCAGGCATCGCCTGCTCGAAACGTTCCTCGTCGAATCCCTGGGGTATGGCTGGGACGAAGTCCACGACGAGGCGGAGATCCTCGAACATGCGGCCTCGGATCGGCTTGTCGATCGCATCGACGCGTTCCTCGGCCGTCCCCAGGCCGATCCTCACGGGGACCCGATCCCCGGCCCCGACGGGAAGATCGAGTCCCATGGTTCCTCGCTCCTCCTCGCTGAGGCGGAACCCGGGTCCTACACGGTCATCCGGGTCTCGGACGCGGATCCCTCAGTCCTTGCCCACCTCGCCGAGGTGGGGGTGCGCCCGGGTGCACGCCTCGACGTCACCGAGAGAGAAAGCGGCGGAGCTGTCTCGATTTCGGTGTTCAGCGAACCTTTCGAATCGGAGCAGCCCGGAGCAGGACAGAGCGACGTGAAACGCATAGACGTGGATCGTCCGGTCGCCTCGGCGGTGTATCTGAAGGCATCAGGTTGATGTCGCGAACAGGAGCACCAGTTCGGCCGCTGTCCCCGGTGAGAAACCCTCTTTGAGCACCAGCCGTGGCCACTCTTGCCAGAGCTCGGCTTCGAACGGGACGCCCGGAACTTGGTTGCGGTGGGTGACCTGGCGATGGTGCGGATGTGACCTGAAGGAATTCGGATCGATCGCATGGAGCACTGCGAATAGCGAGTGGTAGAGGATCGGTGTGAAACCACAGTCGCGTGCCTGTTCGGCCGTCCGAGCCCAACCAGATGCCGCGACCGGAGTTCCTCTCCTGATCGCCGCCGACATCTGAGCCTTGATGCTGGCTGGCAGGGGGCCAGGAGAATGGTGGAGGATTACACGGCTCCATTCGAGGGCTTCTGTTTCGGAGAATCCCGGCCAGCGTTCGGTTGCCTCGTGAGACACAGTGACACTCGTTTCTCGGGCACCATGCGCCCGGATCGAATCTTGCCAACGCCATGTGGCGCTGACCCGTTCTATCCCTGGGGCACCCGGTCGATGACGGGTTGCCGCGTGGCCGGCCAGGTACCGATGGCCACGACTCGTGAACGTGTGAATGATTCTAACGGCAGAGGCTGACACGGGTGTCAGGAGCGGAACCGTCGGTGTCGATATCCCCACCGGTGTCGGTGAATGAGGAAGTCGCCTCGGGGCCCGCTGTGCAGGCCGCCGAGGCGACTATCGGAGGGTCAGCTCAAGAACGTGCGTAAGGTGAGGACGCTGATGGCACCGATGCTCGCGGCGGCCGGCAGGGTGATGACCCAAGCCATGGCGATCGGCTTCATCAGCTTCCAGTTCGCCGATCGGTTGACCAGACCTACGCCGATGATCGCACCGATGAGGATATGGGTGGAAGAGACGGGCAGACCGCTGACTGAAGCTGCCATCACGACGGTCGCGGCGGCGAGTTCGGCGGCGAAGCCGGATGCAGGGTGGATCTCTGTGAGTTTGGTCCCGACCGTGGCGATGACCTTGCGGCCGATGAACCAGAGGCCGGCAACGAGGGCGATCCCGCAGGTGAGCATGGCAGCGAAGGGGACGGTCGCCTCAGAGCTGATGTTGCCGGTCTTGAGCACGTCGAGGACTGCGGCGAAGGGCCCGATCGCGTTTGCAATGTCGTTGGAGCCATGACTGAAGGCGAACGCCGAGGCGGTGAACACCTGCATCCAGGAGAAGAGGACGTAGGTCGCACGGGGAACTGTCTGCTTGCGCAGGGTCTTGGCGAAGACGAATACTGCCATCCACACAGCGAGGCCGATCATCGCCATGATGAGGGTGCCTCCGACGGCGCCGACTGCCACGTCGAGATTCTTCAGGCCCTTGAACAGGAGCATTGCGGTGAGGATGACGGCACCGCCTGCGGCGATGAGCGGAACCCAACGTTGAAGTGTGGAGTGTGAACCGACCGATTGATCGGCCGAAGCCGCGGTATCTGGATCGCGCTTAAGGTCCATTCCGGCGTCTGCAGCGTGGCTGCTCGTTCCGGTGGGAGCCAGCATGTGGGGTTTCAGGGTCTTTGACAGGGCATCGCCGAGGACGTACTTCTTGATCGCCCCGTAGATGAGGAAGGCGACGAATGCGCCGAGCGCGGGGGAGAGGACCCATGAGATAGCGATCATGCCGACCTCTGACCACTGCACCATGGCGAAGCCTCCGGTGCCGGTGACGAAGCCGATGGTCAGGGAGGCGCCGATGATGCCGCCGATGATCGAGTGCGTAGTCGAGACCGGCCAGCCCATGCGGGTGGCGATCAACAGCCACACTGCCGCACCGAGGAGGGCGGCCATCATGATGTAGACGAACTCCATCGGGTCGAGGGAGACCGCACCCAGGTCGACGATTCCGCTCTTGATGGTGTCAGTGACATCGCCGCCGGCCAGCAGTGCACCACTGACCTCGAAGACAGCCGCAACAAGGAGCGCCTGCTTCATCGTCAGGGTGCCTGCACCAACCGAGGTGCCGAAGGCGTTCGCCACATCGTTGCCGCCGATGTTGAAGGCCATGAACGCACCGAAGATGACTGTCGTGATCAGCACCATGCGTGGTGCGCCCTGGCTGACATAGCCGAACGACCACAAGGTGAAGGCGATGAGAGTGATCGCGAGCAGCAGACCGAAAGCCAGGTGCCAGCGACGATCATTGCTGCGGCCGACGGTCTGCGCCGGTGTGAAGGTCTCTGGTGCCAGAGCCTGGGTCATGCGCGTCTCCTAGCGAGGATCATGAGATGTATTTCCAGCTGTCTCCCATGATTCGCACTCTGGGTGTCCGCAAGGTTAAGGGGTTGATGAATGGAAGATGAACACATTCACCTCCTCCGGCGAACAGAAGATGCACAATAGCCGTAGTTTATCTCGTGTTTACGTGAAGTTCCTGGTCAGATGGTATGCAGCCGCCATCTGATCCGAGCTCAGTGAGTATGTCTGCCGAGGGGAATTCTGGTTGTGATGATGGACACGCGGGCACGATTGGCTCGTGCCCGCGTGTGGTGTGGCCGTCAGCCGTCAGCCGTCAGCCTTGGCGCCGTGGCAGATTCCATCGCGGCTGAGGCTGGGACGGCTTGCCGTGCTGCGGCATGAAACCGCGCTCGGCCTGCAGGTGTCCCTTGTCGTGGCTCTTCGTCTTGGCCTCAGGGTCGACTCCCGGAATCTGGGCCTCGAGCTTCTTTGCCGCCTGGTCGGCGCCGACGATGGGAATCTCGCCCGTGATCACCGGTTTCTCGGCAATCACGGGGATCTCTCCCGTTCCGGCCGCGACGCTGGGGTTCTTGTGTCGTTTGTCGTTTCGCATGGTGTTTCCCTTCTTCTGTGATTTCCTGTTCTGCTTCTGTGCAGTTGGTGGGTTCTTCGTGGTGCTTGTCTCGGTCGTGCCGAGGGCCGAGTACAGTCCGGCCCACTGTTGGGGTTCGAGGTCTCGTGGCAAGGTGTCTCCTCTGACGTCGTTGCGGTCCATGGTCGATTGCAGCGTGGTGCGGTCAGTGAGGTTCATCGTCGTGAGGATTCCTTTCATCCCACGTCCGCGTCCGGTGAAGGCTGTGCGGACGAATTGTTGGTAATGAGACCTGTGCCGGTTCGGCACGAGGCTGGCTTCTAAGCGATCGATGGTGAGGATTCCACCATCGACGCTGGGCTTCGGTGTGAAGGCGTGGGCGGGTACGCGTTCGATGAGGCGGAAGTTGAACCAGGGAGTCCACTGGGCCGTCAGCATGGTTGAACCGCCGACTCCGGCGCGTTTGCGCGCGACCTCCCATTGAGTGAGCAGGATAGCGTTCTGCCATTTCCTGGCGCGCAGGAGTCTGCGCAGAATGGGTGTGGTCAGGTGGAATGGCAGGCTGCCGACGATCACCGGCTGGTCGAGCCGGGTTGTCAGGATGTCTGCGTGCTCGACCTGGGCGCGCGGGAATGTGTGTTCAAGGTGACTGATCCTCGTTTCGTCGAGTTCCACGAGCGTGAGTGGTCGCCCGAGCTTGTAGAGCTGGGCAGTCACTGCGCCGGTGCCGGGTCCGATCTCCAGGATCGGGCCGGCGGTGGCGCGGGTGAGGTTCGCGATCGTGTTGAGGGCTGAGGGTGAACGCAGGAAGTTCTGGCCGAGTTCGTGTCGGCCGCCGAATGATGAATGAGGTCGCATGGGCGCGCTCCGGAAGTGAAGAAGGGAGCACCCAAGGCAGCGCAATGCGCAAAGACATGTGTCAGAGAATTGCGGCTTCGCCCCGGATGCTGATGACTGTCCGGGTCGACAACGCGCTGCTACAGATCCTGCTCGATCGGTTCGGCAGCGACCAGTCCATCAACGGACCGGTGGTGCCGAGACTTCGATGAGGTCAGCGGATCACAGGAAGTGAATCGAGCGCGCTGTCAGGCGCGGCGATTGCGAATGTAGAAGCTCAGCGCTGTCGTTGCGCTGCGATTTAATGTTCCCATGGTCAATAAGCTAGCACGGGACCTTGCCAATGATCCAGGGTTTTGCCCGAATTCATCGGAAGCCGGCGGACCAGAACATCGAGTGAACCAGTTATCGCCGAGCGGACCAGCTGTAACCTGTGCCCTCGGCGATAACTGGTCCGCCTGGCAACTGGACTGCCGGCGATAACTGGTCCGGCTGGCAACTGGTGGCTGACCTCGCCGAGGCGGTCGAGGCCTATTCGATGATCTCGCCGCTGATGACGTCGCCGCCACCGTCCTCTGGTGGCCTGCGGTGTGGGTCCTGACGAATCCTCTGAGCGGTCTTACGCAGACGCCACCCGAGTGCGACCAAGGCGATGCCGACGACGACGATGAAGCCCGCCAGAGTGAAGATCAATGTGGTGATGCCGGCGCCCGGATCCAAGAGGAAGAATCCGCCGAGGATGATTCCGGCGACTCCGATGATGGTCAACAGCCACCACATGCGCACCCCGACGCGGCGAATGAACAGGGAGGCAGTGACCGCGAGGAAACTGAAGAAGATGACCGCGAACCCGGTCAATATGGTGACGAAGGATGCGAACAGCATGGGCGAGAAGAAGATGAGCGCGCCCAGCAGAATCAACAGGACGGAACGAGCCACCAGACTTCCCGAACGCGTGCCCTTCGGCGCCAGGACGAAGGATGAAACGGCGATGACGGCCAGCCAGATGGCGAAGATGCGCACGACCACCTCGGCGATGGTGCCAGGCCAAACCAACATCAGCAATCCGACGAGAATCGCGATGACGCCGTTGACGATGACTGATCTGCTGGTGCGTTTCAGGTCCATGTCTCAAGCGTAGTCACTCGGGATGGAAGCTCGCTGAACACCGCCGATCATGTCGGCGTCTTTTCGTCGTTCGCGGCTCTGCTCGCCGGGGTGGCCGTGCCGTTCTCGCTGCCGGGCAGCTTGAGCGATGCGGGCAGGTTCATCGACTCATTCAGCCGCATAGAATCGGAGAGGGCCCGGACCATTCCGCCCAGATCATCCAGCGAGTGTTCGGTGTCCTTTGCTCCGAAGGTGGCACTCAACGAGGCATTTGCTGCCGAGGTGGTGCTGTCGCTGCTCGACGTCCCCGCGGGGACGTCCTCGGCTGAGGGTGACGCCGCCTTGGGTGTGTTCCCCTCGAGGAAACGGAGCAGCTCGACCGGGAAGGGCAGAACCAGTGTCGAATTCTTCTCGGAAGCGACTTCGACGATCGTCTGGAGCAGACGCAGCTGCAAAGCTGCCGGCGTATCCGCCATCGACTCTGCGGCCTGAGCGAGCTTGGCCGAGGCCTGGAACTCACCATCGGCGATGATCACCCGTGAGCGACGTTCCCGCTCGGCCTCGGCCTGACGCGACATTGAACGTTTCATCGACTCGGGCAGGGCGACGTCCTTGATCTCGACCCGGTCGATGTGGACACCCCAGTCGACGGCCGGGCTGTCGATCATGATGGCCAGCCCCTGATTGAGCCGCTCTCGGTTGGTGAGCAGATCGTCGAGTTCGCTCTGACCGATGATCGAACGCAGAGACGTCTGCGCCACCTGCCCGACGGCGAGCTGATAGTTCTCGACATCGACGATGGCCCGCTTGGGGTCGACGACCTTGAAGTAGATGACCGCATCGACCCGGACGGTGACATTGTCACGGGTGATGCCTTCCTGGGCTGGGATCGGCATGGTGATGATCTGCAGATTGACCTTCTCCAGCTTGTCCACGAATGGGACGATGGCCGTCATCCCTGGGCGCTTGGGTTCACTGCTGACTCGGCCCAAGCGGAACACGACACCGCGCTCGTACTGTTTGACGATCTTCAGGCTGTTTCCAAAGCCGATGGCACCGAGCACGATCAGACCGAAGATGATGTACAGGAAGAACATCGAACCGCCTCCTCAGACGATTGCCTGTCCTTTCAGATTAACCCCGTTGCGGCAAAAAAGACCCGGCCCGATGATAATGCCGATCCGACTCTCGGCGACGGTTCAAGGAGTCGCGCACTCGTCCAGGGTCTGTGAGCAGAATCGCTAGTGACTCAGAGCGTTGTTGCGGTTGCCCGTTCCCGAGCCAGCAGGCGTTTGCCCGCAGGATAGGCATCAAGGGACCGTGGCAGTTGGATTCGGCGGCCCGAGGCATAGGTGGCGATGACCTCACCGGTATCGGGCTGGTTCGGGCTCAGCCCGTGTGCTTCGACGCCGATTCTGCGCAGGGTCTGCTTGGCCACTGGAATCGGGGAGTCGAAGAGCGTGATCGCCCCCGCCCGAGCGGCCATGATCCGTTCGGCGACCAAGCCGTAGTGGGTGCACCCGAGCACGATGGTCTCCATGCCGGGGTCCATCTGGTTCAGGGCTGCGTCGATCGCGGAGTCGATGGTGGGCAGATCAGCTTCATTGATCGCCTCGGCGAGGCCCGGACATGCCACTTTGGACACGGTCACCTCGGCGGCGAAGGTGCCGATGAGGTTCTGCTGATAGGCGCTGCCCGTTGTTGCCGGGGTCGCCCAGATGGCGAAGTCCTGCCCGGTGCCGGCCGCCATCTTCACCGCGGGGACGGTGCCTATGACGGGGATGTCAGGTTCGTAGCGGGCGCGTACGGCCTCCAGGGCTTGGACCGAGGCGGTGTTGCAGGCGATGACGATCGCATCGGGGTCCCACTCGGCGAGCACGGCCGCAGAATTCAGTGCCCTGGCCTCCAGCGCTTCGGGGCTGAGGCTGCCATACGGGGTGAAATCCGGGTCCATCGCGAGAACCAGGTCGGCATGAGGTGCCAGATGGAAGAGTGCATCTGCGGTGCCGAGCAGTCCCAGACCGGAATCGAGCAGACCGATACGCGTCATGAAGCCTCTTTCGGGTAGGCGAATTCCTTGATCTCCTTCAGGTGCGCCTTCGTCAGGCCCTGCGCGAATTTCGGAGCAATGAGTTTGAGTCTGCTCGTCGAATAGTGCTCGACGAAGTAGTCGTGGGTGGCTGGTGCGGCGAGATCGTCATCGATCCACACGGCCCGACCTTGCTCGTGCGCTGCGAGCCACTCCTCCATGGCACGGGCCTTCCACCACAGGTGCGGATCGTTGGCGTACCGGTTGTGGGTCTCATCTGGCATCTCGATGACGTCGAAGGAGTTGCGCAGACCGAACTTCGGCTCCAACTCCGTCTTACACCGCTCTGACCAGGTGGAGAGCCATACGACATCGACTTCATGGGTTTCGACGAGACGATCGAAGAACGCGATCACCGCGGGCTTGTAGTGCAGTTCGTAATGCCAGGCCTGCAGCTTCTTGCGCCCTTCGATCATGATGCGCAGTTTGGGTACTGGGTACGAGTTGAGGACTCCATCGACGTCGAGGAAGACAGTGACATGCCGTGCCTGCCGACGTGCTGAAGACGTCGAGGGGGATGCAGTTGCCATTGTTCCTTCCTGGGGAGTCGAGTACCGGCTAGTCTGAGAACAGACAGCGTTGGAATTGGAGACGGCGTCGACTCGGGAGACTGCCGACGAGTTTCAAGAATACCGCTCGAAACTGAAGAAGGACGAGCGCCCCTATGTACACGGAGATGCGCATCCCCAGGCTCCGCGCTTCGCTGTGGACGTCGGCCCCCGACGCCCGCCCGACATCGGCCCTCGCCGAGGTGGCTGTGAGCGTCCCGTCGAAGCCTTCCCTCATCGTGCCCGACGGCTGCATGGATCTCATCGTCATCGATTCCCTCGTCGTCGTCGCCGGAGCAGACTCCACCGCACGAACCTTCCATTCTGCGTCGACGAGTGGTGCAGCCCAGCCGGTCGTGGGTCTGCGCTTCGACCCCGGCGTGCTCCCGCAGCTGCTGGCCACCTCGGCGGCCGAGCTCGCCGACAGGGTGCCCCCTCTCGATGCTGTGGTGACTGCAGGCAGTCTCGCAACCGTCCCCGAGCCCGGACCCGGTGTCGGGCAGAGGCGGCTGTTGGACATCGCCGAGACGCTGACGGCTCGGGCCGACATCGATTCGACGCCGCTTGAGCTGGCAGGTCTGCTCGGCGTGCGTGAGGAATCACCGGCGCCGGACATCGCCGAGGTGGCCGCACAGTTCGCATACTCACCCAGACAGCTGCGGAGGCTGTCTTCCGCACGGTTCGGCTACGGACCCAAACACCTGTCGAAGGTCCTGCGCTGGCAGGCCGCACGGGCACTCATCGACGCAGGCTCCACCCGCACAGCGGCCGCAACGGCAACGGGCTACGCCGATGCGGCCCATCTGTGGAGAGACGAGAAGTCACTGCTGGGCCGGTGAACCCAGTGCCGCGAAGAGGTCGACATAGTTGTCGTCGGGATCGGAGACCACGGCGTACCGCTGACCCCAGAACGCATCCCAAGGTTCGTGAACGACTCCGGCCACGGGATCTGAACCCGCACCACCGGCAGTGAGCTGGGTAAATGTCGTATCAACCGCCTCGGCGGTGGAGCAGTCGAAGGCCAGGGACATCTTGTGGCCACCGGTCGGCCAGGTCCATTCGGGATCGATGCTGAGCATGACCGCCTCAGTGTCGAGGAGCAGGCGGAGGCTGCCCGAGGAGAACTCCGTGTGCGGAGCATCCGCGCCGCCGTC
>NZ_FXZH01000061.1 GCF_900169365.1 Brevibacterium sp. 239c | reverse complement strand
CGGCCGGCGTATGCAAACCGAGTCTCTGGTGATGATGTTCGTGGTTGTAACGGTCTATGAACTCGTCCATGAACGTGCGAGCATCACCCAGGGACCCGAACCGCTCGGGGAAGACCGGGGCGTATTTCAACGTCTTGAACCACGCTTCGGAGTAGGGATTGTCGTTGGAGACCTTCGGTCGCGAGTGCGACCTGGTCACTTCCAGGTCGGCCAGCAGCCTGGCCACGGACTTCGACGTCATCGACGTGCCTCGGTCAGCGTGGACGACGGCCGGGATGCCGTGGATGCCGAAGACCTCACGCATCATCTCCTCGGCCAAGGGACCGGACTCACGAGCATGGACGTGGGCGCCGACGATGTAGCGGGAGTAGATATCGATCATCACGTAGGCGTCGTAGTACACGCCCCGACAGGGCCCGGGCAATTTGGTGATGTCCCAGGTATACACCTGGCCTGGCCCGGTGGCGACGAGTTCCGGGATCGCCCGTGCCGGGTGCCGGGCCTGTCGTCGACGCTCTTTGACCTGAGCGTTGTCTCGCAGGATGCGATACATCGTCGAGATCGAGCACAGGTAGACGCCACGGTCGAGGAGCGTGGCGAAGACCTCCATCGGGGTGGAATCGATGAACTCAGCACTGTTGAGAACTGCCAGGACCCGCGCCCGTTCGGCGCAGTCGAGTCGGTTGGCCGGTTCGATACTCCGTGGTGTGGGCATGGTTGGGTGTGCTGCACAGCGGGCGACTGTAGATCGGGCGATACCGGTCAGTGTGGATGCCGCCCGGGTAGAGGTCCCGCAAGCACTCAAAGCGGTGTAGGCGCCCATCAGCGTCTCTTGCGCTTGGTCTCGGTATCCGCGCTCTTGGAGGTCTCTTCCAAGAGCGCGCGTGCTTTTCCCATGATCTCCAATGCCGTCTCGGTGCGATCCAAACGCTGCTGGGCCTGGTCGAGCTCGCGGCGCAGCCTGGCGATCTCGGCCTGTTCCTTGCTCGGCTTCCCGACCGCCTGACCGGGCTTCTTTCCATCCAAGACGCCGGCATCTCGTAGCCGGCGCCATTCGGTGATCAGCGAGGAATACAGGCCCTCGCGGCGGAGATAGGCCCCGCCCTGCTGCTGCCTGCAGGCTTCTTCGTAGGCGGTGAGGTGGGCAAGCTTCTGATCGGGGGTGAAGGTACGTCGGCGCGGGCCATCAGCGCGCGGGTGCGGACTGTTCATGTCTCCATCATTCCCGATCGGTGCTGACGGTGTGGACAGAGTCGAGATACTCATGGTGGTTGTTCCTGAACTCGCCCTGCGAAGGCGGACTTGCTATGAACCGGTGGACTCAACTCACCCTGAC
>NZ_FXZH01000063.1 GCF_900169365.1 Brevibacterium sp. 239c | reverse complement strand
GGGTTATAGGCCAGATTGTGTGTACAGCATAGGGACTTTGCCCAGTAGGCAGTAGGCCAAGACGGGGCTGAACATGGTCTGGAAGCATGTTCAGTGTCCAATCCCAGGAATCATCCCCGCTGTGGTGTATGTGCGAACAAGCTCGTTAAGAACGGCAAGACCACTGCTGGACGGACCAGGTGGCGGTGCAAGCACTGCGGCGCCTCGACGTCTCAAACCCGGGCTGATGTCACTAGAAGAGCCGAGTTCGCCAGCTTCATGGCCTGGCTGACGAGTACCCGTGACAGGGGCGACTTCGCCACCAGCACACGCACCTTCGCCAGGCGCACACAGTGGTGTTGGAACGTGGCCCCCACCCTGTCGCGAACAGGCGAGATCCATGACCAAATCATGCTCGATGGCACCTACTTCAACGGATGGTGCGTCCTCATTGCCCACACCGGCACACACGTCATCGATTGGCAGTGGTGTGACCAGGAAAAGACCGCATCATGGACGGCGCTCATCGAACGGATCCCGGCCCCCGTCGTCGCCGTCGTTGACGGCAACGGGCCCCTGATAACGACGATCAGGAGGCTGTGGCCATCGACGCGTATCCAGCGCTGTTACTTCCATATCCGCCAGGGCGGAAACAGGCACCTCACACGGCGACCGAATCTGCCTGCGAACAAGGAACTTCTCGCGATCTACACGATGCTCACTAAGGTCAAGACTCACGATCAGGCTGCCGCGTGGATGGGTGAGTTCGCAGCATGGGAAGCGCGGTGGCAGACCTTCCTCAAACACCGTACTCGTGCCCACGCCGGCACGCCTCGACCCTCGCACGTCAGACCGGGCCAGACCTGGTGGTACACACACACCTACGGACCAGGCGGGCGTGGAGACTCCTGGCCGGACTCGTCCGTGACGAGCAACTCTTCGTTTGGCTGGACCTGGCGGAAGAAGGAATCACGGTCGCGAGGCCGACCAACCCTTTAGAGGGCGGGCCGAACAGAGCTATCAAGGAGTTCCTGCGACTCCACAGGGGCCTCCCGGCCGATCATGCCAGGCGGGGAGTCGACTGGCTGCTGTATCTGCAGACAGAAGCTGCGAGGGATCCGTGGGACTTTGTCACGTCGGCTGCGTGGACCAGGAAACCTACTCGAAAAGTCACGAGACCAGATGCCGGCCGCCCGGAGACAACGTCTTTGTACGGGACCTCGTTCAGCGTCGAAGACGGTAACGGTATCCAGAAAGGTTGGGG
>NZ_FXZH01000014.1 GCF_900169365.1 Brevibacterium sp. 239c | reverse complement strand
ACCGAGCCTGGAACAACGGGTGACCCTTCCGGAGGTTCCTATTTGAGGCAACGACTCGGTGTTGCCGGAGGTTTTCATCTGAGGCAACGATGTTTCTTTCCCGGAGGTATTGCAATGAGGCAACAGGCCCCCGTTGTGACCGCGGTGGCCTGCGGGGAGAACATGCTCGACCCCCTCCTGATTCAGGCGGTGACCTCCTCCGGGTCGATGTCGCCCCGGAGTCCGCGCCATACGGGATGACGCAGACGACCAGCCTCGGTGATGCCTCCGTATCGGACCTCACCGACGAGGCTGGGCCGCACCCAGTTCGCATCACGTGACTCGGCGGCAGGAACATCCAGGGAAGGTGTCTTCCGGCTCAGGCGATCGAGCTGTGCCCGCAGCGCCTGCAGCTGGTGGTCGTCGAAGCCGGTGCCCACACGACCCAGATAGACCAGACCGTCCTTCTCGTGGGCTGCCAGCAGCAGCGAAGAGAAGGTCTCGGAACGCTCCCCTTTGCCGGTGCGCCACCCGACGATGATCACGTCGCGAGTGGAGGTGTGTTTGAGTTTGGCCCAGGTGTGGGTTCGTCTGCCCGGCAGATAGGTGCTGTCGGTCTGCTTCGCCATGACTCCTTCGAGGTGGAGTTCGCGACTGGCCTCCATCGCCTTGTCGACGGTTCCTTCGAAGGCCGCAGGCACATGGATGTGCTCACCCTCGGTGACCATGTCGAAGAGACGTTCACGCCGTTCGAGATACGGAGTCTTCAGCAATGAAGCGCCATCAACGTTCAACACATCGAATACCATGAGATACACCGGTGTGCGCTCACGTTCACGTTCAATGTCGCTCTCACGCGTCAGCCCCATCCTGCGTTGCAGCCGCCCGAAGTCGGGGCGACTGCCCGGGCCCAGTGCGACGATCTCTGCGTCAAGGATGCAATCAGCGTCCACGCAGTCGGCGAGCTCGATGAGTTCGGGGTAGGCCTTCGTCAGATCGTGACCATTGCGGCTGGTCAGCGCGATCGGCCCGGACGAATCATCGGTGCCGGCGCGCACGGCGGCGAGCGCACGGATGCCGTCCCACTTCATTTCGAATGCCCAGTCCTCGGCCTGTCGGCGAACGGAGTGAAGGCTTCCGATACTGGCCAGCATCGGTGCCATGTCAGTGGGCTGCGCATCTGTGGAACCGGTGCGTTCGGGGCCTGTGTGTCCGTTTCGCTTGGAATCGGTGTGCTCAGTCGAAGGTTTGCCCCGCCTCGGCGAGTTCTTGGATGAGTTCGTGGATGAGTCTTTGGTCAGGTGGATCATCCAGTTCTTCTCGGGTTCCTTGTTCGGCCCGTGCTCGCCGGTGTTGAACAGTGCGAATCGTCGTTCTCCCCCTAGCCCGCCGTCTTCGGCCCCATGGAGGACAGCGATGATCTCGCGACCCTCCTTCCACTTCTCGAGTTCGTAGGTCCCGGAGTCCCAGATCGTGACCTCGCCCGCACCGTACTGTCCCTTCTCGATCGTGCCTTCGAAGCTTCCGTATTCGAGCGGGTGGTCCTCGGTCTGGATGGCCAGATGGTTGTGCTTCGGATCGGTGGGCGGTCCTTTCGGCAGTGCCCACGAGACCAGCACGCCGTCGTGTTCGAGTCGGAAGTCCCAGTGCAGGGTGCTGGCGTGATGTTCCTGGATGACGAAGGAGAGCTCGTCCCCGCTGGTTCCGTGGCTGTCAGGCACCGGTTCGCTGGTGTGCTTCGGGTCACGCTTGGACCGGTAGATGTCCAGGCGGTCGCGCGGGGCCTTCGATGAACTCGACGTTCCTTTCGTCGAAGCGGGTGCGGCTCCCGCCGAGGTGGGGGCCGGATTTGCTGAATCGCCGGCAATCTTCGCCAACGGTTCGAGCAGATCTCCGTGGTTGTCGATCCGCTCAAGGACCTCCTCGAAGCGCAGCTGCTCGACAGCGGGTGCGTCGTCGAGTTCGTTCCAGGTCCGCGGTGTCGCCACTGTGGGGGTGAACCGACCGCGCAGAGAATAGGGGGCCACTGTCGTCTTCGCCGCTGAGTTCTGGGACCAGTCGATGAGCACCTTGTTCTCTCGCAGCGTCTTCTTCATGGCTGAGACGACGAGGTCTTTGTGATCGGATTCGAGGCTGCGCGCCAGCTCGTGGGCGACGTCGGAGATCTGTTGGCTTGAGGCTGATCCATCGAGCGGCGCATAGAGATGGATCCCCTTGGAGCCGCTGGTCACCGGGTAGGCGTCGAGACCCATCCCGGTCAGCAGCTCCCTGACCAGCTGTGCGACCTCGATGCAGTCGGCCAGTTCGCGTCCTGGCCCGGGGTCGAGGTCGAAGACCATACGGTCAGGATGCCGTGTCGTCGACTCGATGGTGCCGGGGTCAGATGCCCCCTTCGCGACCTGCCATTGCGGGATGTGGATTTCGAGTGAGGCCATCTGCGCCAGGTAGGTCAATGTCGCGCGGTCCTGGACCAGCGGGTACCTTTTGGATCCGGTGGAATGACGGATGGAACGGGAAGTGATCCACGATGGCGCGGAGTCGGGGAGGTTCTTCTCGAAGAACACGTCTCCAGGTTTCTGCGGTGTGCCGACACCGTCGACCCAACGTTTGCGGGTGGCAATGCGGTCATGGGCGTGCCGGATCAGGTGCTCGTGAATGCGAGCGTAGTAGTCGAGCACCTCGCCCTTGGTTGTACCCGTCTCCGGATAGAAGACCTTGTCGAGATTAGTCAACGTCAACCGATGCCCGTCGACGGTGACTTTCTGTTCCTGGCGTGGCATAGACACCTCCTGTGGTCTGTACGCTACCCGCTGACAGCAGAGTGCACGAGGGGGCACGGGCGAGAGCGAGGCCAGGACCACCTCGGCGCTGGAGCCCTTCCAGGTCGGACGGGCCAGCAGGGCCAGTCGACGGGGGTAGCCAAGGTGCTGAGACTGAGTTTCAATGGAGGGATGAGAGCCATTTGGACCGGATCGATTGCGTTTGGTCTCGTCAACGTGCCGGTGAAGCTGTACTCGGCCACCGAGAGCCACGATGTCAATATGCACCAGGTGCATGAGAAGGACGGCGGACGCATCCGCAATCAGCACCGTTGTCAGGAGTGCGGGAAAGTCGTTGAGTTCGACGACATGGTCAAGGCCTACGACGACGGCGACAACCGCGTGATTCTCACGAAAGACGATTTCGAGGCCCTGCCCGCCGATGAGAATGACGACCTTGACGTCCTCCAGTTCGTGCCCAACGATCAGATCGACCCGATCATGTTGGAGAAGTCGTACTTCTTGGAGCCGACATCGAAGACTCCGAAGGCTTATCTGCTGCTGCGCCAGACCCTTGAGGACACCGACCGCAGGGCAATCGTGAAGATCACTCTGCGCACCCGCACCCGACTGGCGATCCTGCGAGTCAGCGGAAAGGTGCTCATGATCCAGACGCTGCGGTGGGCCGATGAGATCCGCGACGTCGACTTCAAGGGAGTGAACTCCCAGGCGAAGATCTCCAAAAAGGAATTGGAGATGTCAGCCAAACTCGTCGAATCGTATTCGGAGGAGTTCACGCCTGAGGAGTTCAATGACGACTACCAGGATGAACTGCGCAAGCTCATCGACGCGAAGATCGACAAGGGAGAGACCCTCGACCTGGAGAAGGCCTTCCCCGACGAGGAAGAGGATGAAGAGCCCGGTGGCGACGTGATCGACCTGATGGAGGCTCTGCAGAAGTCCGTGGACAGTTCACGTTCGAAGAAGAAAGGCTCAAATGGATCCGGAACGAAGAAGTCCGGATAACACGAAGCCACACGGGGGAACGCCCTGCGAAGCCTCTTTCTTCAGCTCGTTCAGCTCCCGCCACTGTCCCGCCAGGTCACTGCCCAGCCAGATCTCCCTGCGGTTCGTCGGCTTCGGTCAGTGCCGTGAGAAACCGGATGACGACCTCGCGCTCGTCGCTGCTCATGTTGGCTGCGGCGGCAAAGCGACGCGCATGTTGGCGGCCGACGGTCTCACGTGCCGCCTGCGCAGTCTGTGGTGTCACATAGATGCAGAGCGTCCGCTGATCCTTGGGATGCGGGGCACGAGTCAGGTGGCCTGCCGCGACGAGGCGGTCGATGAGCTTTGTCGTCGACGCACTGGAGATCCCCACTTCATGGGCAATGTCCCGGGGAGTGATGATCTGGCCCTGCTTCTGCGCTTGCATGAGCATCCGAATGGCGCGCATGTCACTCTCATTGAGGCGCATATACCGCCTGGATGCCTCCGCCAGCGCCCGATCGGCTTCCCGCCAGTGGCGCAGCGCCTCCATGACGGACATGCACTGCGTGATTTCGGGCTGCGTCAGCTGAGAACGATCGAAGAATTCGGGCTCGTTCGAAAAGTACTGCAATTCTGAATCCGGGTGGATTCTTCGCTCTACGCTCGACACGATGACAGCATACCGTTGCTACACTGGATTAAATCTCTCGCCTGGCTAACGAAAGTGGGTTTGAACAGTGGAAATGGTTGTTCTCGTCGACCGCACCGGAGATCCCATCGGTGTGCAGGACAAGGCCGAAGTCCATGGCCCGTCCACTCCACGACATCTGGCCTTCTCATGCCATGTCGTCGACGGGCACGGTCGCCTTCTCGTCACTCGGCGCGCACTGACGAAGAAGACGTGGCCGGGAGTGTGGACGAATTCTTTCTGCGGCCATCCCGGGCCTGGCGAAACGCTTAAGGCCGCCGTCCGCCGCCGCTCGGAATTCGAGCTCGGACTGAGCATCGATCGCATCACCTGCGCCATCCCCGACTTCGCCTACGTCGCCCGTGATGCCTCCGGAATCGAAGAGAACGAACACTGCCCGGTCTTCATCGCCCGGGCCACATCGTCGATGACGCCGAATCCCGCCGAGGTGTCCCAGACTCAGTGGACGACGGCCGCGGATCTGACAGCGGCGATCAACTCCGCACCATGGGCATTCAGCCCGTGGCTGGTTGAGCACTTCCCTGAACTTGCACCGCATATCGCGGAGCACATCGCGAAGGTGGGACTCAATGACTGATTCGATCACCCCACTCGAAGACATCGCGTTCTCGTTCCAGGACCGGCTCTCACAGGTGCTGACGGAGGGACGGCGCCGTTCTCGCACATTCTCCGCACAGTACGGACAGCTCTGGGACTCACTCACACACATGGCCACGGGAGGAAAGCTGATCCGACCACGCCTGCTCCTGGACGCCCATCGCGGCCTGGGCGGACGTGACCAGGCAGCCGCCGTCGACGCGGCATGTGCCATGCAGCTATTGCACATCGCACTCGTCATCCATGACGATGTCATCGACAACGACACCGTCCGTCGTGGAGAGGCGAACATCTCCGGAGAGTTCACCTCCGCCGCGATGCACCGCGGCGCCGGCCCGCGTGAGGCTCAAGTCTGGGGAGACGCAACAGCACTGCTGGGCGGTGACCTCATGCTCACCCTCGCCCACTCTCTGCTGGCTCGGCTCGATGTCGACGACGCCAGACGCCGGGCCATCCTCGACATCTTCGATGACACGCTGATCCAGAGTGCCGCTGGCGAACACTCAGATGTGTGGTTGAGCCTGCAGCTGGAAGAAGCGCGGCCCCAGGAGGTCCTCGAGATGGCCGGGCAGAAGACGGCCGTGTACTCGTTTCAGGCTCCCCTGCTCATCGCGGCTGTTCTGGCCGGGGCAAGCAGCACCCAGACCGCCGAACTGGCCACCATCGCTGCACAGATCGGTGTGGTCTACCAGCTGCGCGACGACGTCCTCGGACTGTTCGGCGATGAACGGAAGACCGGGAAATCCAATGTCAGTGACCTCCGTGAAGGCAAGGAGACTCTCTTGATCACGTTCGCTCGCTCCGATCCGTCTTGGCCCGAGGTCCGCCCTCTCTTCGGGGATAGGACGCTGAGCAATGCCGATGGTGATCGGCTGCGGACAATCATCGAGGAATCAGGTGCTCTCGTGTTCGTCGAATCAATAATCACTCAGCGCTGCGAGGACCTGTATCGACTCATCTCCGATGCAGCCCTGCCGCCGGCGCTGAGCCGCCAGCTGATCCAACTGACCTCCGACTGCAGCTCGCGCATCGCATGAACTCGGTGAGCATGCGAAAAGCAGTGGGAGCACACGACGAGACCGAACCTCGCGTCGAGCACGATGGAAACATGTGGAGGATCCGCTCCTACGAGGCAGCCACAACCGTGCTGCGTGCGCGTCATCGGACCACTCAGGCAGGATTCACCGCAGAGAAGATCCCGCGCGGGTACTTTCGGAAACACCCCATACTGATCTCTGACGGTGACGATCACGATTCTCAGCGCAAAGAGGTCGCTCGCTACTTCGCCCCCGCGGTGATGTCTGCGAAGTACGGAGAATTCATCAACGAGCGCGCTCAAGCCCTCGTCGACCGCGCCGTCGCAAACGGCGGGCTTCGCCTCGACGAGGCGGCTCTGAACTATTCGGTCGAAGTCACCGCCGAGATCGTGGGGCTGACCGAGTCCTCCACCGATGCGATGGCCAAGCGTCTCGTCGGGTTCTTTCGACAGCCGCCTGTCGACCTCGCCGCTCCTGCGATGGGCCGAACCCGTCGCCAGTGGGCCCAGGCGGCCGTCAACGGCCTCTTGCCCATCGGACGGTTCTACGTTCACGATGTGCAACCGGCGATCCGCTCCCGGCGCAGCCGACGCCGCGACGATGTGCTCTCGCATCTGCTCTCCGCCGGCTACAGCACCGCCGACATCCTCGTCGAGTGCATGACCTACGGCACCGCCGGCATGGTGACGACTCGCGAATTCATCACCATGGCGTGTTGGCACCTGCTGACGGACGAAGAGCTGGGCCGTCGCTACACCGAGTCCTCACAGCCCACCCGTCTGAAGATCCTGGAGGAGATCATCCGCCTCGACCCTGTCGTCGGCCACCTCTACCGTCGAGCGCAAGCCGATATCGAGGTCTCGGACAACGGATGCCCCCACACCATCTCCGCAGGCGACCTGATCGACGTGTGTGTGAGACAGACCAACACCGACCCACACGCGATGGGAACCGCCCCGGAGACGAACATCCCCGGGCGCGATCTCGGACGGGGGAAGGCCGCGACGGGGCTGAGCTTCAGCGACGGAGCCCACGCGTGCCCCGGCCAGCCACTGGCTCTCTACGAAACCGATGCCCTTGTCCACAAGCTCCTGGCCATCGGCCCACGCCTCCTCCGGCAACCCGAAATCAGCTGGGACAACCTCATCGAGGGGTACCGTCTGCGCGGCATGGACCTGAGCCTGATGGAAAGGTCGCGTCCAGCAGCAACTGTTCGGTCCGCCCCTCAGCACGAACGCAGCGACTCGCAATCGTCGGCTTCGCACCACACCGCTGCGAGAATGACGTTATGAGCGCCTACGAGTACCTGCTGCTGATGGGAGCCTGCCTGCTGATCACGCTTCCCCTCGAACTGCTGTTCTCCGCCCGAGTCTATCGCCGCTGGAAGCTTCTCCTCGGATCTCTCATCCCGGTCATCCTCGTCTTCTCCCTCTGGGACATCATCGCGATCGCTCGGGACCATTGGACGTACAACAAGCAGTTCGTCACCGGCATCCACCTCGGTAACCTGCCGTTGGAAGAGATCGTCTTCTTCATCGTCATCCCCATCTGCGCCCTGCTCAGCTACGAAGCAGTGGGCACCGTGCTCAACTTCTTCACAAAGAAGGCCACGAGCAGGAAGGAAGGCAACGATGGTGCCTGAATACACGCTGATGACGATCCTCGGAATGCTGGTCGTCATCGGGCTCGAAGCCTTCGTCTTTCGCAGCGGGATCTTCCGACGGGCGAAGTACTGGGCCGCGCTCGCCATCTGTCTGGGATTCCAATGCCTGGTCGACGGCTGGCTGACCAAATTGAGCGATCCCATCGTCATCTACACCCCGTCACACCTCCTGAATGTGCGCTTCCCCTGGGACATCCCGATCGAAGACTTCGGATTCGGATTCGCCATGATCACCTCTGTGCTCATGGTGTGGCAATGGCAGCTCAATCGTTCGCAGAAAGGCACCGAATGACACCTGGACCACGGCCGAGAGACCGATGTGCGCAGAACATCCCGGCACCGCAGGGACGTTCGCGGCCGCTCAGGCCCAAACGGGTCACCGTCATCGGAGCCGGCATCGCCGGACTGGCAGCGGCTGCGATCCTGGCCGAACACGGCGTCAAGGTCACGGTGATCGAGAAGAACGACCACCTCGGCGGGCGTGTGAGTGCATGGCCGGTAGGGGACGATCGGACCATGAGCCGAGGATTCCACGCATTTTTTCGGCAGTACTACAACCTTCGGGATCTGCTCAGTCGGGCAGATCCCGAGCTTCACCGCCTGCAGCCCGTCGACGACTACCCCCTCCTCCATCGCCGAGGCTCCACGGACACCTTCGCCTCGATCCCCCGGACTCCACCGTTCAATCTCCTCGGGTTCGTCTGGCAGAGTCCGACGTTTCCCCTCCGCCGGCTCCTCGACGTCGACATCCCGGCTGCGGTTGAACTCATCGACGTCGAGTTTCCCGCCACCTATCGACGTTACGACGGTGAGTCCGCGGCCGACTTCCTCGACCGGCTGCGCTTCCCCGACGAAGCCCGACATTTGGCTCTTGAGGTGTTCGCACGCTCCTTCTTCGCCGATCCGCAAGATTTCTCCGCCGGTGAGCTCATCGCCATGTTCCACACCTACTTCGCCGGGTCGGCAGAGGGCCTGCTCTTCGATGTCCCCGTCGATGACTACGACACCGCTCTCTGGGCACCACTGGCCGAATATCTCACCGAAATCGGTGTGCAGATCCGCACCGGGGAGACGGTGACCTCGTTTGAATCCACCTCGTCGGGTTGGATGGCGTCGACCGACGGCCAGGAAGTCCACAGCGATGCAGTTGTCCTCGCGGCCGATCCCGCGCGAGCTCGTGAGCTGCTGAAAGTCAGCCGCGACTCGCTCGTACGCACCGCTCCAGCCGCGCAAGGATGGCTGGAGAACATCGACTCGCTGACCAACGCACCCGCTTTCGCTGTGCTGCGCCTCTGGCTCGGTGCACCCGTGGCTGACCATCGGCCGGAGTTTTTGGGCACCAGCGGATATGACGTCCTCGACAATGTCTCGGTGCTCGAACGCTTCGAGGAAGGGGCCAAGCAGTGGGCGCAATCCCACAACGGTTCGGTTCTGGAACTTCACGCCTACGCGCTCGACATCGACGCTGATCCTTCTGAGGGGGACAGGGCGAGCATCGTGACCCGTCTGCTCTCTGACCTGCATCAGGTCTACCCCGAAACCGCGCATCTGCCCATCGTCGACCAAGAGCTGCTCATCGAAGCAGACTGCGCGTTGACGGACACCCGCCCCTGGGATGAGCGGCCCGAAGCTGCCACCCCGATTCCGGGTCTGGTCGTCGCCGGTGACTATGTGCGCTGCGACTTACCTGTGGCACTTATGGAGCGTGCCACGACGACCGGTTACATGGCGGCTAATCATCTCCTCGCCTCGTGGAGGGTCGAGGGGACCGCGCTGTGGTCACCACCGACTCGCGGACTGCTGAGGCGCGGGGCCCTGGGACTGCTGAGACGTGGCGCACGGAGCCTCTCGAGGAGACACCGATGACCGCCTATTTCTCACGAACATCACTGCGAATCACAGAGAGGATCTCATGACCGCCGATTGGAAACGCTTCATCATTCCGTCCGCGGTGTGCGCGGGAGCGGCGACGCTTGGAGCACTCGGGACGAAAGTCGACTCCGCCTGGTACACGAATCTGAAGAAGCCCGCCTGGCAACCACCGGGCAAGGTCTTCGGACCCGCGTGGACAACTCTGTACTCATTGACAGCATTCGCCTCGGGGCGAGCGCTGAACCGCCTGCCGAACAGTCACGACCGGCGGGCATATCTGGGTGAGTTGGGTGTCAACATGGCAGTCAATGTGGCATGGAGTTGGCTGTTCTTCTCCGCCCGTCGCCCGGACGCCTCTCTCCTTGCGTCGGCCGTGTTGGAAGCGTCGACGCTGAGGCTGCTGAAGAAGGCTGCCACGGTCGATCGGGTGTCGGCCGTCGCGCTCGCACCATACGCGGCCTGGGTAGGATTCGCGACTGTCCTCAACGCGGAGATCCTCCGTCTCAATCCGAGCGAGACGAACCGGTGCCTGGCACTCACCCGAACGAAGAGCGCCTGATGGCCGCTGCCGACGAGAGCCTCACCTTGGTGTGGTTTCGTGATGATCTGCGCGTGCGCGATCACGCCGCGCTGACGGCCGCGCGTGCCGATGGCCGCGTCATCGCCGTGTGGATCCGTGAGGCCCGCGATGATGAGGGCCTGGGGCCCAGACCGCTGGGCGGGGCAAGCCGGTGGTGGGCACACGAGTCACTGGCCGTCCTCCACCAGGAGCTCTCTGAGCTGAGCATTCCTCTGCTCTTCGCCGCGGGAGAGGCGGCTGGGATCATTCCGCAGCTGGCCAGTCGCCTCGGCGTAGATGCGGTTCGCTGGTCGCGTCGTTATGCTCCTGCGTCCCGAGCGCTCGACAGCCAGATCAAGACTGCGTTGAGCAATCAGGGCATCGCGGTCCATTCCCACATCGGGTCCCTCCTCGTCGAGCCTTGGACGGCCGCCCCTCAGGGTGGTGACCATTACAAAGTCTTCACCCCGTTCTGGAAGGCCGTGTCAGGACGCGAAGTCGGTGACGTGCTGCCGACGCCGGAACCACAAACACAACTAGACCCGGCTCTGCTGGAATCGGCACGAGCCTGCTCAGCCGTGACCGACCTCGACGGCCTGGGACTCCTCGACGGCACCGGGTCCGGTTCAGGAGATTTCGCTGCGGCCGGGGGCCCACGGTGGTGGCAGAACACCGTCGCCCGCCACTGGTCGCCGGGCCTCCGGGCCGCTGCCAGCCAGCTTGAGGATCTGGGCGCGGGCATCGATGGCTACAGCACCACCAGGGATGTGCCCTCGGACGCGACGAGCACATCTCGACTCTCGCCGAGGCTGCGGTTCGGAGAACTGTCACCGCGGCAACTTCTCCACGCCGCCCAGACGACAACATCCGTTTCCGCAGATGATCGCGCAGCCTGGATCCGTCAGCTCTATTGGCGCGAATTCTCCTGGCATCTGACCTACCACTACCCCGACATCGACTACACACCGATCAGAGACGAGTTCCGACACTTCCCCTACGAAGACGACGATGAGGCGCTGGCCCGCTGGAGGTCCGGAACCACCGGCTACCCACTCATCGATGCAGGAATGGCACAGCTGTGGGAGACCGGGTGGATGCACAACCGGGTCCGCATGGTCACAGCGAGCTTCCTCACCAAGAACCTCCTCCAACACTGGTGGTCCGGCGAGCAATGGTTCTGGGACACCCTCGTCGACGCCGATGAAGCCAACAACCCTGTCTCCTGGCAGTGGGTCGCCGGCAGCGGTGCCGACGCCGCTCCCTATTTCCGTGTCTTCAATCCCGAACGACAACGCGAACGTTTCGACCCTGACGGCGCCTATATCGACGACTGGCTCCCTTATTCGACTGACGCATCGCCGACTCACATCGTTGACCTTGCAGATTCACGTCACGCCGCGCTGGGTGCCTACGATCGGATGAAGAACATGTCTGCAGGAGCCGAGCCCGCAGGGCCAGAGTCTGCAGGGCCAGAGCCCGCGGGGCAAAAGTCCGCAGAAGACTAAGACGCGAAGGCGGTTGAGAACATGAGGGTGCTTCTAGCAGGATGCGGTGACCTGGGAACCCGCTTGGGCCTGAGGCTCGTGGACAGCGGCCAGGAGGTCATCGGCCTGCGCCGACACCCAGAAGAGCTTCCCGACTCATTCGAAAAGTTGTACGTTGACCTTGGCAACCCCGGCACCATCACCATCGAAGGCGTTGATGCAGTGGTGATCACGCTGACTCCCGATGACTATTCCGATGCAAGCTATGAGCAGACGTATCGCCGCGGAGTCGAAGGTCTGATCAGCATCCTGGGCTCTCGCCCCAAGCGGGTAATTCTCGTGTCCTCGACTCGGGTTCTCGGCGCCGCAGCACCCGGGGAGAGCACGGATGAGGAGACCGTGCCCAAACCCGAGTCGGGCCCTGCCCGCACTCTCTGGGACACCGAAGAGCTCATTCGTGCCACGTACCCATCCGCTGCGATCGTTCGGGCCGCCGGGATCTATGGTCGCGAGGATTCGCCGCTCATCAAGGGAGTTCGGTCGGGCCGAGCAGTGAACTACCGCCGATGGACGAATCGCGTTCACTACCGCGATCTCATCCGAGGCCTGGAAGCCCTCCTGTTCACCCCAGACCCGCCGCAGCTGTTGCATGCTGCGGACTCGTGTCCGGTCCAGCTGGGCGAGGTCGTCGAATTTCTGGCCTCCGCTCTGGACATCTCGGCTCCACCGGATCTGGAGGACGAGCCTGAAGCAGGGCGACGAATCAAGAACACTCGGTTCCAAGACCTCCTCGGATCGCTGGAGTTCCCCACGTTTCGCGAGGGATACTCGCATGAGCTGCGTTCCACGAAGTGAACGGACAAAGCTGATCTGGATAACCGGCTCCACCGGTTAAGTCAGCTGGAGATCAGTGATGCAGGTTGCGCCCTCATCGGTTGTGGAGAAGTCGGCAGAACCGGACTTGCCGTCGTAGCCGACCTCGATGGTTCCCTTGATATCGCTTGGCACCCAGAACCCGACGAAACCGTTGTCGAAGGTCGTGGCTGTTTCATCGACCACGATGTCGCCGGCGGCCTTGTCGGTGATCTGGACATCGATCTTCTTATTGTTGAGCTCTCCCAGGCAGGTGGTCAGGCTGTGATAGAAGCAGTCGTGAGTGGTGTTCACAAACGGGGCAATCGACACATACGTCTTATCTGCCGGCAAGTCGAGTGTCACTTCCTGCGCCTCTCCAGCCAATACGAGTTCATCAGGATAGACCGAGGCCATCAGATCGCCTGGCCGATCGGCTACGTCCAGCTGATCGAGATGATCGATTGCTTCAACAGCATCCATCCCTGACAGCCCATGGTCAGAGAGGAATTCCTCCGACGAGACCTGCTCGACATCGGGTCCCGAATCTGAGCCTCCAGTTGTGCAGCCAGCCAACAGCAGCGTGAGGGCCGCGATGGCAATTCCACGTCGTTTCAATCCATCTCCTCGCATCGCATTCGTGTTGCCCACCACAAACAGCGGACAGGCTTGATCGCCGTTGACAACTATACCCCTGATGGGTATATGCTCGGCGCCAGATACCTACCCCCGGTATTCAATTGTGGAGGAGCAACATGAGTGAGAACTGCGAGCCAAACGACGCCACCGCCGCTCAGACAAATGAAGCTGGCGCGGATTCCTATTGCCATGCTGCTGGTCACGAGCACGGATACATCCGTGACAAAGGCCGATATCAACGACGGCTGGCACGCATCGAGGGGCAGGTTCGGGGAATCGAGCGGATGGTCGATGAAGAGCAGTATTGCATCGACATCCTCACCCAGGTCTCAGCAATCCAATCAGCGCTGCGCAACGTAGCTCGAGGACTTCTCGACGACCACATGCGCAGCTGCGTCGTCGACGCAGTCAAGGACGGCGGAGCCGAAACCGATTCCAAGCTCGACGAAGTCTCTGAAGCCATCAGCCGACTGATGCGCAGCTAACCCACAGACAAGAAGCAGGAGGACATCATGAGCAGCCCACATCCCCATGTGTCGGACGAGCACCACGACCACAACTCGCTCAGCACCCAGGACCACGACTCACACAGCCAGCACAGCGGCCATGGCGACCACAGCGGCTACAGTGATCATGCCGGCCACGGCGGTCACGGTGATCACGCGGCCATGTTCAAGAACAAGTTCTGGCTGAGCCTGGCACTGTCGATCCCGGTCGTATTCTTCAGCCCCATGTTTGCCAGCCTGCTCGGGTACACGACACCGGAGTTCCCGGGAGCCGACTGGATTGCCCCAATATTGGGCACCGTCATCTATTTCTATGGCGGCATGCCATTCCTCACCGGCGGATGGTCGGAACTGAAGTCGCGCCAACCGGGCATGATGCTGCTCATCGCCATGGCCATCACCGTCGCGTTCGTGGCTTCATGGATCACCAGCCTAGGTATCGGCGGGTTCATGCTCGACTTCTGGTGGGAACTGGGCCTGCTCGTTGTCATCATGCTGTTGGGCCACTGGATGGAGATGCGTGCCTTGGGCGCGGCATCTGGTGCACTCGATGCTCTTGCCGATCTGATCCCAGACGAGGCAGACAAGGTCACCGACGACGGAACCGTGACCGTGCCGATCAGTGAGCTCACGGCCGGAGACATCGTTCTCGTGCGGTCCGGGGCACGAGTACCGGCCGATGGCAGCATCGTCGACGGTACGGCAGAGTTCGACGAATCCATGATCACCGGCGAATCGAAGACCGTCACCCGCGCAAGCGGGGATCATGTGGTCGCTGGCACCGTCGCAACAGACAACTCCGTGCAAGTCTCGGTCGAAGCCATCGGCGAGGACACCGCACTGGCCGGCATCCAACGCCTGGTCGCCGAAGCCCAGCAATCCTCATCCCGGGCACAAGCACTGGCTGACCGGGCCGCGGCCTGGCTGTTCTGGTTCGCGCTGGGCGCAGGCATCATCACCTTCCTTGCCTGGTTCCTCATCGGCCAACCCGATGATGCAGTGATCCGTACTGTGACTGTCCTCGTCATCGCCTGCCCACATGCATTGGGCCTGGCAATTCCTCTCGTCATCGCGATCTCCACTGAGCGAGCCGCAAAGGCCGGAGTACTGATCAAGAACCGCATTGCTCTGGAGCGGATGCGCACGGTCAATGTCGTCCTCTTCGACAAGACAGGCACCCTCACCGAGGGCGCTCACGCAGTCACCGACATCGCAACCGCAGCGGACATCACAGACGGGAAGCTGCTGGCCATCGCCGCCGCGGCCGAAGCTGATAGTGAACACCCCGTGGCACGGGCAATCGTGACGGCTGCCAGTGAGCACAAGGAAGCTTCGGCGATGGCCTTGGTCGGCTCTGAGTTCAGGTCTGCCACCGGACGAGGGGTGCGCGCAGTCGTCGACGGCGCAGAGATCACTGTCGGAGGACCCAATATGCTGCGTGAGCTCAACCTCGACCCACCAGCTGATATTGCCGCCAGGACTCACGAATGGGTCGATCGCGGAGCCAGCATCCTGCATGTGGTCTCCGACGGACAGATCATCGGGGCTCTGGCTCTGGAAGATCGGGTTCGGCCGGAATCACAGGCAGCAGTGGAGGCCCTGCACAGTCGAGGTGTAGCTGTTGCCATGATCACCGGCGACGCTCGTCAAGTCGCTGACGCAGTGGCCGCGGATCTGGGGATCGACGAGGTCTTTGCCGACGTCCTCCCGCAGGACAAGGACACCAAGGTCGCTGAGCTTCAGAGTCGTGGACATGCTGTGGCTATGGTCGGAGATGGCGTCAATGATGCCCCGGCCCTGGCACGAGCTGAGGTCGGCATCGCCATCGGTGCCGGCACGGATGTGGCGATGGAATCAGCGGGAGTTGTCCTCGCTGGAAATGACCCCCGTGCCGTGCTGTCGATGATCGACCTCTCGCGGGCCAGCTATCGCAAGATGCTGCAGAACCTGGCCTGGGCTACCGGCTACAACGTTCTCGCCGTTCCTCTCGCAGCTGGTGTCCTCGCACCGATCGGGTTCGTCTTGTCCCCTGCAGTCGGGGCAATCCTGATGTCGCTGTCGACGATCGTCGTCGCACTCAACGCCCAGCTGCTGCGCCGAGTCGATCTCGACCCAGCCACGCTCGCAGCCCTGCCCGAGGAAGATGCAACTGTCTGAAAGGTCGGCGGGATCGTCGCCCCATAAATCACCGATCCGAACGTCGGTGCACCGTAGGGCCTGTGGGTCCGGAAAAGAAGGAGAAACATGAAGAAGACCACACCGTTGACGACAATCGCTGCGATCGCAGCCGCGACAGCCCTGGCATTGTCCGGGTGTGCCAGTTCCGGAGAAGACGAAGCGGGTCAACACTCTCAGGACCAGTCCGAGTCGTCATCCGGTGAGGGGCATGGCGACAGCCATGAGCACGCCGCTGATGGCGGCGATCCGCCAGCGGGCATCAAGAAGGCGTCCGATCCGAAGTACGCCGTCGGTGATGAGGTCAAACTCACGGCCGACCATATGCCAGAGATGAAGAGTGCAGAGGCGACGATTTCAGGCGCCTTCGACACCACGACCTATTCGGTCAGCTACACCCCAACCGATGGCGGCGACCCGGTGAAGGATCACAAGTGGGTTGTTCATGAGGAACTCGACAACCCCGGGAAAGCACCCCTGAAGGACGGCTCTGAGGTGAAGCTCGAAGCCGACCATATGCCAGGAATGAAGGGCGCAGAGGCAACGATCGCAAGCTCGACCGATGAAACTGTCTACATGGTCGATGTCGACACGGACGAGATGACGATGACAAACCATAAGTGGGTTGTCGAAGACGAAATCAAGCCAGCCGAGTAGACCCGTTGCCGACGGGCAGCGGCCCCGGACTCGAGTCACCTCGGATGCGTTTGAGCACCAGTTCGGCGCTGATCAGACACATCGGCACACCGACACCGGGAGCGGTCGTCGCACCTGCATAGTAGAGCCCCTCCACGTTTTTGGAGACATTCTGCTGGCGGAACATCGCACTCTGTCGCAGCGTATGGGCTGGCCCGAGCATCCCCCCGAGCCACGAATTGAAGTTGCTGGAGAAGTCCGTCGGTCCCTGAGTCTGTCGAAATCTGATCCGTTCTCTCAAATCAGGGATATCGGCCCAACGGGCAATCTGCTCAATGGCTCGATCCGCTGCACGTTCGATGCGTGGATCTCCCTGCCCGTCGCGGCCCCCGGCGCCCATTCCGGCATCAGCCGGCACAGGGATGAGGATGAAGAGATTCTCGTGATCAGGTGGTGCCACACTGGGATCGGTGTGGCTGGGTTTGCACACATAGGCCGATGCCGGGGAGGAGATCTTCGGTCGAGGGCCGAAGATGTCGTCGAAGTTAGTCGACCAGTCGTCGGTGAAGAAGAGTGAGTGATGCGGAAGCTGCGGGACCTCACCCTCGATTCCGAGAAAGACCAGAATAGCGCCCGGCCCACTCGTCACCCTCTCCCACCAGCTTTCAGGGAAGCTCCGATCGACAGAGTCCAGGAGCTGAGTCTCCGTATGGTGGAGATCAGCGGCTGAGACGACGGTGTCACAACGGTGTTCGTGATTCCGGCCCTCGTGATCCGTCCAGACGAGGCCGGTGGCTTTTCGGCGTCCGCTGCCTTGTGGTGCGGCAGAGATGTGTGTGACGGCCGCATCGGTGTGTACGCAGACTCCGGATCTTTCGACGATGCGGGTCAATGCATCGGCGATGGTCCTGAATCCTCCCATCGGGTACTGGACCCCGTCGCACAGGTCCAAGGCACTCATCAGGTGGTAGATCGCCGGCGCTCTCCGTGGGTCCGTGCCGAGGAAGATCGCCGGGTATTGGAGGATCTGCCTCAGCACAGGATGCTTCACCGAGGTGGAGGAGAAGCGCTCAAGAGATGTGCCGAGCAGACGAACCAGAGTCGGAAGCGCGGTCATGACCTCTGGCCGAAGCATCGACATCGGTGAGGTGAAGAGATTATAGAGAAAGTAGTCGATCGCCATCTTCCTGGTGCGGTTGGCCGATGCCAGATATCGGCTCAGAGAACGACCGCTGCCCCGCTCGGTGCGCTCGAAGACCTCGAGGACCTGGGCTTTGCCCTGCGGAATCGTGATCGTCTGCGCTTGTGAGGATGTCGTGGCGGGGCTGAATACGGTGTAGGCCGGGTCGAGGGGCCGCAGATCCAGTTCGGCGCTCGCAGAGGTCCCGACAAGATTGAAGAAATGTTCGTAGACCTCCGGCATCAGGTACCAGGACGGTCCGGTGTCGAACCGATAACCGTCCCGCTCGATCGAACCGATACGGCCGCCGAGAGTCGAATTCTGCTCGAAGAGGTCGACCGTGTGCCCCTCGCGGGCCAACAGTGCCGCAGTGGCCAGTCCCGCTGCCCCTCCGCCGATGACGCCGATGCGCTGTGTCATGGTCGCCTCTCCCTCGCCGTGACGACGATGGCCTTCGAAGCCAGCCTTGCTTTCACCACGTTGGGGATGCGCACTCGTTCTTGATAAAGACGTTCGACGGGAGTGACAGCAATCCTCTCGTTCAGAGCGGAGAAGAGGGCTGCGGCGCTTCTCACCGCTGTTCTGGCATCTTTCGGCAGAAGCGAGAAAGTGGCCTGAGCATGTGCGAGCTGTCGTCGAATCCTGATCACCCACACGGTTTTGTCGGCGTCCGTGAGTCGACTGTCGGCGGTGAGATAGCTGCGGCGCAGTCTCAGACTGTCGTCGGCGAGGTCGCGGAGGAAATTCACGTTCTGAAACGCCGCTCCGAGTTGTCGCGCACCGAATTCCAGCTGCTCGGTTTCAGCGGGCGTGCGATTCTGAGCACAGAGGAAGACTTTGAGGCACATGAGGCCCACCACCTCTGCGGAGCCGTAGACGTAGTCCCGATGTTCGTCCGGGCCGAAGCTGCGCACGGATGAGGGGGGTTCGCTGAGCGTACTCACATCTGCTCGCATCGAAGCGAAGAACGGTTCGATGAGATCACCAGCGATTCCGGTCGTCCTGGCGGTCTGAGCGAATGCGTGGATGATCAGGTTGTCGCTGATGCCGAATCTCAGGGCGCTGCGGGTTGCGTTCGCGAAGCCATCGAGCAGTTCGTACTGCTCTTTCGTTTCGAGTCCGGCGTCGGAGGCAAGCCCATCGACGATCTCATCGGCGATTCTGACGAGAGCGTAGATGTTGCGAATGTGGTGACGGTGGTTGGAACCGAGAAGTCTGGTGGCCAGTGCGAAAGACGTCGAATAGTTCGAGATGACGGCGTTGGCTGCCTGCTGAGCCGTCCGACTGAACACCTCGTGCGTCTGTGAGAACATATTCGTTAGCTTAGCTAACGATTATGTGGTTGGCCTCGCTTTCACCGAGATTTTTCCGCCGCTCCGGCGATATTCTTCGCCATGGCAGGAAAGATGAGCCGATGGAAAGGCGAGACGAACCCCCAATAGAGTCGCCCTCGGATGCCTTTCGGAATGAAGACCGCTCGCTGCCTGAAATCGCAGCCACGACCAGCCTCGGTGGTGGTGAATTCGAGCCATGCACTGCCTGACACCCGCATTTCGGCACGAAGGAGCAGACGATGCTCGGGGTCCAGCTCCTCGACCCGCCACCAATCGACAGGGTCACCGACACGCAGACGGTCCGGCAGGCGTCGCCCACGATTGAGTCCAACGCCACCGACGAGCTTGTCCCACACACCTCGCACCTTCCATGCGAGTGGCCATGAATACCAGCCATTTCGTCCGCCGATGCCTTCGATGACTGGCCACAGCTGCTCAGGCGTCAGCCCTGGAAAGCGCAGTGTCCGGTCATCGGTGAATACTCGCTCTCCTGCCCATTCGGGATCGTTGGGCAGAGGTTTCGCTGCCTGGGCAAGCTCCCCCGCATCGGCATCCCAATTAGTATCGACGGCCCCTTCAGCCTCGCGCTGCAGCGCTAAGCGCACGGACTGCTCATAGTTGAGCAGACCGTCCGGTGGTGGCGATATGACAGAGTCGACATCGCGGTCTTTGGTGACAGCATCCTCTTGCAGTGACTGGACGAGCGGCAGGGTCAGCGTGAACGGCAGCGGGGTAACGAGGCCAACCCAGATCCCGGACAGTGTGGGTGCGGGCAGAGGTAACGTGAGGACGTGCCGGGGCTTGAGTCCGGCGATCGCGGCGAACGTCTTCATGATCTCGGCATACTTGAGAACATCATGGGACCCGATGTCGAAGGCACGGTTGACGTCACCGTCGATGTCGACGGCCCTGAGGAGGTAGTAGAGCACATCACGGACCGCCAGTGGTTCAACGTGATTGGTGACCCACCTCGGCGCCGGCATCAACCGCAAAGTCAGGGCGAGGTGACGAACCATCTCGAAGGAGGCCGATCCAGATCCGATGATGATGCCTGCCTGGAACGCGACAGTGGGCACAGACGAGTCGATGAGAATCCGGCCGACCTCTGCTCGCGAGCGCATGTGCATGGACAGGTCCGCCTTGTCGGGGTGGAGTCCTCCGAGGTAGACGATGCGTCGGACGCCTGCGGCTTCTGCTGTTTCGGCTACCCGTCTGGCGGTTGCGGCTTCCCTGTCTTCGAAGTCGTGCCCCGATCCCATCGAGTGGACGAGGTGGTGGATGATCTCGGCTCCGGTGGCAGCCTCGACGAGGCCGTCCCCATCGTCGAGGTCGACGCGATGGATGTCGACGTCATCGGCCCAAGGCACCTGTTCGAGTTTGTGCGGTGATCTCACGGCGACGCGAACACGGTGGCCGGCCTGCAATAGGCGAGGGACGAGGCGTCCCCCGATGTAACCGGTGGCTCCGAGCACCAGGACCGTGCGGGGGTGGCGTGATGGCTCGATGGCTTCAGGGTGAGATTGTTCCACGCTGTCACCATAAGTATAATTCGCTAGCTTGGCTAGTGATCGACGAGACTCAGATAAACAGTCCGGATGCCACCCGCCATGCCTCATATATTTTTACCCGCGAAAGGGTGGACCCTCGGACACCATGGGGAGTGACCGGTCGATGGCGACTCGAACAGAGCCCACCACGAAATACGCCAGGCAGTACAAGAAAGCCTCGAAGAAGAACAAGAGCGCTGTTCTCAACGAGGTCATCGCGACAGGTCGCCAAACGCGACCGGAAGCCTCGTGCCAGTTAAATACACCGACGAGCTCAAGACTCGTGCCGTCGAACTCGTGATCCATGCTCAAGCCGACCCCGACACCGCGAACGGGCAACCGCCCGCGTCGCGAACGAGCTCGGACTGAGCAAAGAAACTCTCCGCGTCCGGCTTCTAGCTGTGGCGCATCGGGCAGGGGTTCTGGTTGCATCGGATGCTCCTGTGGCGAGTCCGAGGACGAGGAACAGACTGGCGAGGACCGTGGTGAGAGTACGCATTACTTGTCGCCTTCTTCCTGAGCTGCTTCTTCTTCTGGGTCGAGTGAGTAGATGATGGAGTTCGAGGCGACGATGATCCGGTTCTCCGGGGCCGCCCATGGAAGTGCCGTGTTGGTGACGAGTGGTTTGGTCTCGCCCGCGAGTGTGACGATGTCGCGGCCGCAATCGCCATAGGCAGTCTGGGCGGGAATTGCGAGGGGACTGAAATCGGGGGCTTCCTCGACTGGCTTGTCGTCTGCACCGAATCGGAAGATCAGTCGACCGAACCCGATCGCGTGGGGGTGAGGCGACGATGTCGGCGCCGGCCTTGATCTTGGCACCATCAATAGACTTCATGGCGAGGACAGAACCGTCGTTACCGTCATGGACAGCGACGACGTTCTTGCAGACATCGCGAGGCAGATACCAAACTGAGGCACCCCAGCATTGCTGGCGTAGGCATCGGCTGGGCCAGCGTGACTCTCAGCGCCTGGGTAACCGGCAACCGAGGAAAACGACGAGGGGACTGATGCAGGGTGTTGGGCAGTCAGATTCCAGCTATGAGCCCAGAAGCGCCAGAGGAACTACAGCTACTCCGTCCTGTCTGCGATAGGCGAATTTTCCGGATGTCACAATGATTTTGTCGACGAGCTCATCACCAATCTTCTGGTGCAGCCAGTTGAGGTGGCGAACGTCGGAATCATCGATTTCTGAGGCGAGCTTGATTTCTATTGCAACCACACGACCATCCGGCTTTTCAACAATCAAGTCGATTTCGTGGTCTCCGGAGTGCGTTCTCAGGTGACCTACCTGATGGCCGAATGCTGGGATATAACACCGAATGCATAAGGTGACGAGAGACTCGAAGAGGGATCCGAGGAGTGGGCCATTCTTCAAGCTCCGATAGTTGCGGCTGGTGTCGGCCCGTGTTCGGTTTCCGAGAAGCGACTCCGGCGTCGCGCGGAGGAGCCGAGCAGCAAGAGCTGGATCTGCGAGCTGATGTTTCGGCTTATTTCCCAGCTTGTTCAGTTCCCCTCCCTCAGGTATCCAAGCGGGTATTTCATCAAGCAGCCACAATTGGCTGAGCGCTTCTCTGAAATCTCCTATAGTCGCGCGGCTTGGGCGGCTCTCCTTTGAAACCGCTGCAGCGATGGATTCGAAACTTGCAGTCGTCGAGGTCGCTGCAGCGTATGCACGAAGCCATGCAAGCAGAGCCTGCGGCCGTCTGAATTGTGAACCGAGTGCAGGAACCTCTCTCTGTAACGCATAAGTGAGATAGGCATCCAGCTCGTCCGCAATTGTTGACGAGGAGCCGTTGCGGAGGGCAGGGAAGCCTGAAGACACGATCTCGCGCACGTACGAGTCGAGCGACACGCTAGTTGTTCCCTCGATATCGTCGCCGGTGTCAGCGAGGATGCGGCGGAGGCTGACTGATGGTTCGTCTAGGAGACGTTCCTCTAGAGACATCGGGTACATACGGAGCCGAACGATACGGCCCGCACCGGTATGGATCTGTGTTTCATTGGTATTCGCGCTGCCGGTCAACAGAAAGCGCCCCGGAGCACGGTCATGATCGACTTCTCGACGGACGTGGTCCCAAATCGGCGGGTCGTACTGCCACTCGTCTAAGAGAACTGGACGAGCAGCTGAGCTGGCTCGACCACGGTCAGCGCGAAGGATTGATAGTTCTTCCGGATTATCTAGCCTGAATACAGATCCGGCCAGCCGTGATGCGGTCGCAGATTTCCCCACAGCCTTCGGACCGTCCACAGCTATGGCAGGGAACCTCTTCAGAGCGTCTGAAATGACACCGTCAAGGATTCGTGGTTGATACTCCATGGACCAAGATTACAGTTTCGCCGTCACTTATTGAACAGTTTCGCCGAACTGAAGTGCACAGTTTCGCTGTCACTTATTGAACAGTTTCGCCGAACTGTCAAATCCGTCAAAGGACGGTTGATCAGATTTGCGCAAAGGGAAGCAGCGGACTCAGGGGATGGGAGTCGTCACTCGGGGATGGGCAACCGCATTTTCCGAGGGAGTCCCTCCAACAGCGGCAGCCACAGTTCCAAGGCCGCCGGTAAGCTCGGAACCGCATGCCGCAGAACATGAACAGGTACCTCGACGATCGCCACCGTCGCCGGGTGGATCAGTTCTGCGGCCTCCGGGCCGCCGAAGGCGGCTCCGAGGAGCCGGCCGGTACGAGCGTCGACGACACTCTGTGCGTTTCCCTCGGCATCATCGCGCAGCAATGAAGTGCTGGCGCTGCAGGTGAAGGGCAGTTGAGAGACCGCAACCTCGCAGCCGTCCTTGCGGGCCTCAGCTTCAGTCAGTCCCACCGAGGCGACTGCGGATCGCTGTAGACGACCTGGGGGCCGGCACATACTCCTGGATCTCCTCGGCTTCTTCGCCGAGAGCTCGGGCCCTGATCTGTGCGCCGAGGACGCGGGCACGATATTGGCCCCAGTGGGTCAGCGGCGCCTCTACGCTGGCATCCCCGACGGCACACAGCCAATCAGGTAAGCGTCCCGCTGCGATATCCTCGCTGGTCAGCCCAAGGCTCTCCAGTCCGAGACCGTCGAGGCGTGGTTGTCGCCCTGTCGCCACGAGGATCTCGTCAGCCTCGAACATGGATGCCCCGTCCGGACTGTTGGTCCGGATCGTGATTTCACCGCCATGGATACGACCGAGGCCAGTGTCTGCGGCCCGTTTCCGGCTGCGGTCGGTGACCTCGGCTCTCAGATCGACTCTGACCCCTGCTCTTTCAAGCGCCTCGGTGACATGCTGGCCCGCGAACGGTTCGTGACCGGCCAGAAGGCCACCACCGCGAACGAGCATTCGCACTCGTGCACCCAGTGCGGCCATCCAGGTCGCGGCCTCAACTGCGACGACTGTGTGTGATCAGCTTTAAGTAGGCCGTTCCAGGTCCGGAACTCATCCATTTCAGTGTCTGGATTCCAGCCGAAAGAGCACGAAAAATCTACGTGTTTCCCCTGCAGAACCTGATGAGCCGTCAGCGGTGTGA
This sequence comes from Brevibacterium sp. 239c, assembly GCF_900169365.1. Taxonomy (GTDB): domain Bacteria; phylum Actinomycetota; class Actinomycetes; order Actinomycetales; family Brevibacteriaceae; genus Brevibacterium. The sequence continues at coordinate 102,419 of NZ_FXZH01000014.1, read as the reverse complement.
GTTCTGCGCGTCCCGCCCTGGATTCGCTGACAGTGATTGCGGCTACCGGAGCACAGAACGTGTTCGTGGGTCTTGGCGAGATGCCTTGATTGAGCGAAAACGATGTACTCGGCAACCGGCCCAAGCTGGGAGGCGTCTCTACGTCACCCCATCACCAGGGATTCGCCAGCTGCCACTGCTCGAACCAGTACCTGTCGCCTTGGTAATGGGACTTGGAGGGTTTGCAGCCCTTGAGGTCCGAATGCTCGTCCAGCCAGGTGCGCACCAGGCCGGATACCTCCTCCATTCGGTCGCGCCAATCGTCGAGTGGCAGCACCAGCACCGTGCCGTCGGCTGCCGTGAGGCGGCATGAGTAGTTCGGCAGCCCGTCCGTGTTCTGCGAATGCGTGTAGCTGATCTGCTCGCAGCCAGTGGTGAGATAGAAGCGGATGTACTCCCCCGACACGTCGGAGCACAGCGACTTGAAGTCCTGATACCTGCTGAGCCACTCCGGCCTCTTATATTCGGTCATACGTTCTATTATGCGCCCGCCGTGAGTGATTGTGAACCGGATGGGCTCCTGCGCCCAATTGCCTCAGCCTCACTTCCAAAATAGTTCCCCCTCGAGCAATCCAGTCGCAACAGCCCTCCGAATCAGACGTGATTGCCCGTTGCAGACGACTTCTGCTTCCACCGCCAGGAAAGGAACACGAATGACGACCATGAAGCACACACGCACCCGGACCATCTTCGGTGCCACAATCGCAGCCCTGACCGTGACCGTCGGACTCTTCACCGCTCCGGGTGCAGCCTCGGCGGCTGAGAATCCACAGGCGACCTCGACCGAGACCTCCAGCTCACTGATCGAGGGACCACTCGTCGATCTGGGAGATCTGATGAACCTCATCGGCTCCATCAACATCGGACAGTTCCAGTAACGGCCAACGCAGTGCTGCGCACCCTTGAAGCACTGCCCGCCGCCCTTGTCCCTGCAGCACTCCCCCACCACCCGATGTGAAAGACCTGATGACTGACGACTCTTCTCGAATCGAACTCACCTCCGCCCAACGAGGCATCTGGTACGCCCAAAAGATCGAGCCCGACAATCCGACATTCCAAATCGGGCTGTACGTCGACATTCGCGGATCCCTCGATGTCAACGTGATGCGCCGTGCCGTCGGCACCACCGTCTCAGAGGCCGATTCGCTCAACGTCGTGTTCCGTGAAGACGAACAGGGTGCCTACCAGCAGCACGGTCCCGCACGCAGTCATCTCCATGTCCACGATCTGCGCGGAGAGTCCGAGGGCGATCCAGCCGCGACTGCTCGCGCCATGATGGACGACGATCTCAGCACCGTCCACGATCTCGAAGACGGGGAACTGCTCAGGTCCGAACTGTTCCACCTCGACACCGACCACTGGATCTTCTACCAGCGCGCCCATCACCTCATCGTCGACGGGTACTCCGCGATACTCGTCCTGCGGCGTGAATCCCAGCTCTACAGTCAGCTGATCGGCCCGGCGACCGGGATTTCGGAGTCGCCCTTCGGCAGCCTGGAGGACTTGGTGGCGGAGGAAGCCGAATACCGTTCATCCGATCGTTTCCACACCGACGCCGACTTCTGGACGCAGACGCTCTTGGAATCGGAGCCAGCCACCGGTCTGGCCGGGCACCCACCGGCAGCGGCGAAACAGCTGGTCACGGTCAATGCCGAAATACCCCAAGAACTGGCCCGACAACTGGCACGAACTCGCTCGGCTCCGACGATCATGCTCAGCGCCGCAGCAGCCTACCTGCACCGAATGACCGGCCGGCAGGCCATCTCTGTGGGGCTTCCGGTCACGGCCCGGCGCAGCGCCCTGGCCAAATCGGTCCCGTCGATGATGTCCAAGATTCTGCCTGTGCAGCTGAGCACCACACCCGAGACCACGGTCGACGAACTCATCGAGAATGCGGGCTCCGCGCTCCGCCGGACCCTCATCCACCAACGCTTCCAATATCAGGAACTCGACACCGACACCGACTACATCGGGCCTTCGGTCAACATCTTCCCAATGGTCGACGACATCGACTTCGGTGGAGCATCTGCGTCTCTTCATCTCCTGTCAACGGGACCGGTCGATGACCTGTCGATCATCATCCACGGCTTGGGAGCGGACACGCCCTCCTCCAGCGGGAATGACCAAGCCGCCATCATCCGCTTCGAAGCGAACGCCGCGCTCTACAGTCACCAGAGCCTCACCGAGCACCTGCGGCAGTTCATCTCCGTGCTCTCCCAATTCAATCCTGCGCAAGCACAGCCCTTGGCCGAACTGTCGCTGATCGACGATACGGAATCTGCCGAGCTGATCGCCGGCGGGCAGGGCCGAACTCAGGATGTTCCCGGCCATACCGTGGTCGAGGAGTTCACCACGCATGCCCGAAAGTCTCCTCTCGCCACCGCTGTCGTGGCCGTAGACGGTCAGATGAGCTTCGCCGAACTCGATCGCCGTTCGACTCAGCTGGCCTGCCACCTCCGGGAGCTCGGTGCCCGTCCGGGCGCGCGCATCGCTGCGCGCCTGGGCCGGACGACGGCTCTGCCCGTCGCCGTGCTCGGGATTCTCAAGGCGGGTGCGGCATTCGTGCCGCTCGACCCCGACTACCCTGCGGCCCGGATAGAAGCGATGGTCGCTGACGCCGGTCCGGTTCTCGTGCTGAATTCCTCATCGGTGACCGGCCCCGGCGGAGAGACCACGGTGACCACCGGTGCTCCTGTGATCGATCTGGATTCCGACCAGCTCTGGGAGAGTCTGTCAGCCGATTCATCCCCGACATCGACTGGGAGCGTTCCTGCTGCAGACGACCTCGCCTATGTGATCTTCACCTCCGGGTCGACCGGTCGGCCCAAGGGCATCGGCGTCGAGCACCAGTCCCTCCTCAACCTCTTCCACAGTCACGTGGAGTCCATCTTCACCCCCGCGGTCGAGAGACTCGGGCGCGGATTGCGCGTCGCCCACACCGCGGGGATCTCGTTCGATGCTTCGTGGGATCCCCTGCTGTGGCTGTTCGCCGGTCATGAACTCCACCTCATCGACTCACTCACCCGCCGCGATCCGGAAGCACTGACCGAGTACTTCTCGACTCACCGCATCGACTCCATCGAGACGACGCCCTCGTTCGCCAAGGCCCTCCTGGCACACGGCACCTTCAGCGGCGACGAGCATCCCAGCGTCGTGGCGCTGGGTGGAGAAGCCGTCGAAAGCGGACTGTGGCGTGAACTGGCCGCGTTGGACGATGTGACCTTCTACAATCTCTACGGTCCCGCCGAGACCACCGTCGACAGCCTCACCGCCCCCATCGTCTCCGGCTCTGTCCCGGTGCTGGGCCACTCCGTGGCGAACACCAGACACTACGTCCTCGATTCTCGGCTGAGTCCCGTGCCCGCACAGGCACAGGGAGAGCTCTACATCGCCGGACTCAACCTGGCACGCGGTTACGTCGATCGTCCTGGAACAACGTCCGAACGATTCATCGCCGACCCCTTCGCCGACGACGGATCCAGGATGTATCGCACCGGAGACATCGTCCGCAGACCCCTGACCGGTGGCATCGAGTTCCTGGGGCGAGGCGATGAGCAGATCAAACTTCGTGGGTACCGCGTCGAGACCTCAGAGGTCGAGCTTGCTCTCCAGGCTGATGAGAGGATCCGTTCCGCGGCCGTCGTCCTGGGACAGAATCAGGCTGGCTACGATCAGCTTCTCGGGTACGTCACCGCGAACAGCGACATCGACATCGCCGAGGTGCGCCGGAGCATGAAGACCCGTGTGCCGGACTACATGGTGCCGTCGTTCATCATGCGCATCGAGCGCATTCCTCTCACGGTCAACGGCAAACTGGACCGACGGGCACTTCCAGAGCCCGAATCGTCGCAGGCCGAATCCGAGGCGCCGAGGGACGCAACAGAGCAAGCCGTCGCCGCGGCCTTCAGCCAGGTGTTGGGGGTGGACACCATCGGCATCGATGACGACTTCTTCGAACTCGGCGGACACTCGTTGCTGGCAACTCAGCTCGTCGCCTCCCTGAGGACGAGCTTCGCCGTTGCTCCGGCACTGCATGAGGTGTTCCAGCACCCCACGGTCCGCGAACTCAGCGCCACCCTCGATCCGAACGCTGACTCCGCCGACCCCGGCCGTGAACTCGTCGCTGCGGACCGGCCTTCCTCGGTCCCGCTCTCATACGCCCAGTCCCGCCTCTGGTTTCTCAACCAGTTCGACACCGCTTCCGCTGCGTACAACATTCCGCTCACCCTGCGCATCCGAGGAGACCTGAACTCCACCGCTCTGCATGCCGCCATCAACGACCTCGTCGCACGGCATGAGAGCCTGCGCACCGTCTTCCCCTGGACGGCGGGACAACCCGAACAGGTCATCCTCACCACCGCCGAGGCGCAGATTGCCATGCCCATCATCGAGATCAGCGAAGAGCTCGTCGACCACACCGTGAATGCCGAGGCCACACGGGGATTCGACGTCTCGACCCAGCGTCTGATCAGAGCTCTCCTGATCAGACAGGGCGCCGAGGACCATCTCCTGCTTCTGACACTGCACCACATCGCCGCGGACGGCTGGTCACTGCGCCCCTTGGCCAAGGACCTCTCAACGGCATACCGTGACCGCGACCGCGGGCACGACCCTGTCTTCACGCAGCTGCCGGTCCAGTACGCCGACTATGCTCTCTGGCAGCGCAAAACACTGGGGGCCGAGAACGACCCGGACAGTGCGATCGCCGATCAGTTGGCCTTTTGGAAGAACACGCTCACCGGTGCACCTCTGGAACTCAGACTTCCGGTCGATCGTCCCCGCAGCACACGCACGACCGGTCACGTCTCCCGTGCGATTGAGATCGAGATCAGTCCTGCGAGCCATGCCGGTCTGCGCCGACTCTCGGCGGACCGCAACGCCAGCCTGTTCATGGTGCTGCAGGCAGCATTCGCCGTCCTGTTGGACAAGCTCGGTGCCGGCAGCGACATCCCCATCGGCACACCCGTGGCCGGCCGAACTGAGACGAAACTCGACGAACTCATCGGCTTCTTCGTCAACACGCTGGTGCTGCGCACAGACACTTCGGGCAATCCGAGCCCCGTCGACGTCATCGATCGGGTGCGCGCATTCAACCTCCCTGCCTACGCCAATCAGGATGCGCCCTTCGAACGCGTCGTCGATGAGGTCAGCCCACCTCGGTCGGAGAGCCTCCACCCCCTGTTCCAGGTGATGCTGACCCTGCAGAACACCGCCCCCGTCGATATCGACATGGGTCGCCTCGACGTCGAATCCGCACCCGGCCCGGAGGTGTCTGCGGCGAAGTTCGACCTCCTCCTCGATCTGGCTGAACTCGATCCCCAAGACGGGGCGCGCAGTGACTCTGCGCACCGCGACGGCGAGGCCCCCGGCATCGTCGGCTCCCTGGAATTCGACTCCGCACTCTTCGATGAGTCCACCGCCCAGGACATCGCTGCACGGTTCCTGCGCGTCATCGAGGCGTTCGTCACCGGCCCGCACCGTCTCCTCTCAGACCTCGACGTGCTCAGTCCGAGGGAGCGCGAGTCCCTCCGCAACGAGAGCCGCGGACCCGATCGAGACCCTGTCGAGTCGACGATCATCGACGCGTTCGAATCGACGATCAAGCGCCACCCTGACCGTCAGGCGCTGGTCTCCGACTGCACCGAACTGACCTTCTCAGAACTCGGCTCTCTCGTGAGAGGTCTCGGCCGCGGACTCGCCCGCCATGGGATCGCGCGGGGGGATACTGTCGCGATCGCGCTGCCCCGGTCCGCCGATGCCATCGCAGTGCCCCTGGCGGTGCTGCGCATCGGCGCAATCGCCGTGCCCATCGACCTCAGCTATCCGCAGGAGCGAATCCGACTGATCCTCGACGAGAGCGACGCCGACGCCGTCATCGTCGACCCCTCCGATGTCTCTCTGCGTCCCGAGAACGCCATCAGCATCACCGACCTCTGTGACGGCCACGTTGATGCCCAAGGCGGCGAGACCCTGACGGGCCGACACGATACGGCCCTCGACCACCGTCGTCCGGATCCTGACGACCGGGCCTACGAGATGTACACATCGGGTTCCACCGGCACTCCCAAGGGCGTTGCCGTGGCCCACCGGTCACTGATGAACCTCTTCGCTCACCATCGGGCCACGATTTTCGCCGAGGCCGGACTCGACGATGCACCGGTGAAGGCCGCGCACACCGCCGGGCTGGGCTTCGACGCCGCTTGGGACCCGATTCTCTGGCTCGTGGCCGGGGCGAACCTGCACATCGTCGGCGACGAAGTGCGCAGAGACGCCGAAGCACTGGTCCAGTACTGCCGCGCGCACCGAATCACAGTGCTCGAAACCACCCCGTCCTTTCTGCGACAGCTCATCACCTCGGGGCTCTTCGACGCAGAGGCCGACAGCGACACCACTCCGCTGTCGATCGCTCTCGGCGGAGAGGCGGTCCCCGACGAACTCTGGCGCGAACTGGCTGACACTGCTGCCGTCAATGCCTACAACTTCTACGGGCCCACCGAATTCACCATCGACTCCGTCACGGCACCAATCGAGGGAGCCCACAGCACGATCGGCCACCCGATCAGAAACGTCCAGGCCATGGTGCTCGACCGCCATCTGCGCGAAGTCCCTCACGGGGTCGTCGGCGACCTCTATCTTGCCGGAGACGGAATCACCTTGGGATATGTGAACCGGGCGAAGGAGACCGCGCAGCGGTTCCTCGCCAATCCGAACGCCTGCGGCGAGCGCATGTACCGGACCGGGGACCTGGTTCGTCGGACCGCGGGCGGCGGCCTCGACTTCATCGGCCGCGAGGACGATCAGATCAAGCTGCGCGGGTACAGGATCGAACTCGGCGAGGTGGAGAATGCACTGGCAGGGGCCCCAGGTGTCGAGCAGGCGGCGGCCATCGTCGACAATCCTCACGACCCGCAATCTGCCCGACTCATCGGCTACTACACCGGAGACGCCGGAGAGGGCACCATCCACGACCATCTGGTCGCCCGGCTCCCGACCCCGATGGTTCCACGACTGCTCATCGGCGTCGACACCATCCCCCTGACCGCCCACGGCAAACTCGACCGCGGCCGGCTGCCCGCACCCGCCATGTCGGGGCAGCAGGAGTCTCGCCGCGCTGCCAGGACACCGGAGGAACGCACCATGTGCCGGCTGTTCTCTACAGTGCTCGGAGCAGAGGAGGTCGGACTCGATGACGACTTCTTCGAACTCGGCGGACACTCGCTGCTGGCGGTGTCGCTCATCGGTCGCATCCGTGAGGCCTTCGACACCGATCTGCCGCTGCGAGCCATCTTCGATGCACCCACTCCCGCAGCTCTGCTCCGCCGTCTCGACGCTCCCGAACACGCACCTCAGTTGTCCCTCGCCGAGGCGGCAGCCGCTCCTGCCCGTCCCGACGATGGCGCAGCATCAATGAGCCTCACCGAGTGGAGACGGTCCTCGCTCAGCACTCGACCGCACCTGATCCCACTGTCCTACGGGCAGGCACGCATGCGCTTCCTCAACCAGCTCGACACCGGGGCCTCCGACTACAACATCTCGCTGGCGGTTCGCTTCGCCGGGGATCTGGACCCCGAAGCCCTCGGCCAAGCTCTGACGAACGTGATCGCACGACACGAGATCCTGCGCACCGTCTACCCGACGGTCGATGAGACACCGGTCCAGCACATTCTGCCGCCGACAGCGGGACAGAACATCATGGACCGCTTCGTCACGGACTCGCCTGCCGCAACCGCAGAGACCTTGGCAGAACAGGCGGCACTCGGCTTCGACCTGAGCACGGACCTGCCACTGCGCGCGTCCCTCTTCGACGAAGGCGAGGAATGGGTCCTCCACCTCGTCATGCACCACATCGCCACCGATGGGGCCTCGCTGCGACCGCTGACGCAGGACCTGTCCACCGCCTACGCCGCACTGCGGGGCTCCGCCCATCCCATGCAGCGCACACTCGACGTCCAATACGCCGACTTCGCCCTGTGGCAGCGCCACGTTCTCGAGGAGCAGCAGAACCCAAGTGAGCAGGACGGTCGGCAGGAAGGTGAACAGAACTCACTGCTGGAGCGCAAACTCCAGCTCTGGTGTGACCACCTCGCCGGAATACCGACCGAACTCCCCCTGCCCTCGGATCGGCCACGCCCACACAGTGCTCGCCAGTCCGGGCGCCACCATCGCTTCAGCCTCGGCGACCGCACGACGCAGCGTTTGGCTGCGCTCGCCGCGGACAACGGCGCCAGCCTGTTCATGGCACTGCACTCCATGCTCGCCGGCTTCCTCGGCAGGCTCAGCGGCAGCGAGGATGTCGTCATCGGCACTCCCAGCGCCGGTCGTTCGGATCCCGAACTCGAAGACATCGTCGGGCTCTTCGTCAACACCGTTCCGATTCGCAGCGACATCTCCGCCCAGCCCGATCTGCGCACGCTTCTGGCACGCACCCGGACCGCGGTGATCGAGGCATTGGAACTCGACGACGTGCCGTTCGAGCGCCTCGTCGAATCCCTCAATCCGCCTCGCGAGCTGGGACGTCATCCGCTGTTCCAGACCATGTTGTCCCTGGAGAACTCGGCGACGCCGAACCTTGACCTCCCGGGAGTCGACACGAGCATCGAGCCGGAGGTCGAGACCGGAGATGCCAAGTTCGATCTCTCGTTCACCTTCCACCAGAGCACCCCGGGCGCCGGCCTGGACGCCGTGCTCGACTTCAACTCCTCGATGTTCGACACCGAGACCATCGCCGGGCTGTGCGAGCGGTTCACCCGGTTCGTCGACGAGGCGGTGAGCGCTCCGGATCGCCCGATCCACGACATCTCCCTCCTGGGCACCGCCGAGGTGGATCAGGCCATCGATGAACTCACCGGTCCCGTCCCCACCACCTCGGCGCCCCTGATCCTTGACGTCTTCGCAAGCACAGTGCGCCGGATGCCCGATGCCATTGCAGCCCAGGACGCCCAAGTCTCGCTGTCGTTCCGCGAAATCGACGAGGCCTCCGAGCTGCTGGCACACGAACTCATCGGCTGCGGTGCGGGACCTGGTGCCGTGATCTCGGTTCGCCTGGGCCGCGGGGTGGGTATCATCGTCGCCACCCTGGCCGTGCTCAAATCCGGGGCCGCCTTCAATCCGATCGACATCGACTATCCGGTCGGGCGCACCACTGCAATCCTGTCCGATGCGCAACCGGTCATCGTCGTGGCCGCAACCGGGACCGCTGAGGCTCTTGCCCCTGTTCTCGTCGATGCCGGGATCACTCCGACAGTCATCGAGGTCTCACCGGCCACCGGTGCGGTGAACACCACTGCCCCGGCAACCGCAGCGCAGGTGGAGCACTCGCCTCGGACATCACAGTCCGACCCGACTGCCTATGTCACCTTCACCTCCGGTTCGACCGGTCGGCCGAAGGGCGTCCAAGTCGGCCATCGGGCCCTCGCGAACCTGCTCGCCTCCCATCGCGGAACGTATCTGCCGACTCCGAGGTCCGAAGACGAGCAGATCGCTGTGGCCCACACGACCGGAATCGGGTTCGATGCCGCGTGGGATCCCCTGCTGTGGATGGTCGTGGGACATCATATCCACATCGCTTCCGAGCAGGTCCAACGTGATCCACAGCAGCTCGCGCACGATCTGCTGCACCTGAGCATCCGATTCTGGGAGACGACTCCCAGCTACCTGCGCCAGCTCACGACCGAACCGGACTTCCTTCGCCTGCTCGAGGAGGCTGCAGCCGCCGGCACCACCGTCACTGTCGCCCTCGGGGGTGAGGCTATCGACGGGGGGCTCTGGGAGTGGCTGCGCGATCAGCCCGGCATCACCGCACACAATCTCTACGGCCCCACCGAGACCACGGTCGACGTCTTCGCCGGCCCGGTCTCCTCCTCGCCGACACCGGTGCTCGGCTCACCGCTCCCGAATATGCGCGGGTATGTGCTCGATGAGCGACTGCACCATGTGCCCGCCGGAACGACCGGAGAGCTCTATCTCGCAGGGCCCCAGCTGGCTCACGGATACCGTGGTCGTCCGGGGTTGAGCGCCGAACGTTTCGTCGCCGACCCGTTCGGCTCCGCCGGCGAGCGCATGTACCGCACCGGAGACCTCGTCGTGCGTGAGCGGGGCGGGCAGCTGAGTTTCCTCGGTCGCAGCGACAGCCAGATCCAGCTGCGCGGATTCCGAGTCGAACTCGGGGAGGTCGAGCGCGCACTGCGCTCCACCACGGGCGTCAAAGACGCACTGGTTCGCCCTGTCGGCGATGATCCCGCGAGCATGCAGCTCATCGGCTACATCGTCGCCGATCGGGTCGAGACCGCTGATCTGCTTTCGTCGCCGGCAGAGCCTCAGGAGGTCCTCGCCGACGAGACTCGACGTCACGCGCGTTCGACCCTGCCCACCTATATGGTTCCGACGCGCATCGTCGTCATCGACGAGGTGCCTCTGACGACCCACGGCAAGGTCGACGAGGCGGCACTCCCCGATCCATCAGCGGCGGCGGTCGGCTCCCGGCTGGAACCCCGAACACCTCAGGAGGAGACCGTGGCGATGGTCTTCGCCCGGGTCCTGGCACTGCCACGTGTCGGGGTCGACGAATCGTTCTTCGAACTCGGCGGGCATTCATTCCTCGCCCGGCCCCTCATCGCGGCTGTCAACGATGCTCTCGGTGCCGAGCTGTCGGTTCAGTCCCTCTTCCGCTCCCCGACCGTCGAACAGTTGGTGGTCGAAGCAGCCCAGGGCACCGCGAACTCCATCGACGACAGCCTGCAGCGTCTGCTTCCACTGCGCACCTCGGGTTCGAAGTCGCCTCTGTTCGCTGTGCATCCGGCCACCGGCATCAGCTGGGGCTTCGCCTCGATGCTCCACGGTCTCGATGCGCAGCGCCCGCTGATCGGACTGCAGATGCCGGGGCTGGCCCCGGATGATCCAGACGAGATCACTGCGAGCACACTGACCGAGCTCGCCGATGACTACATCATCCAGATGCAGTCGGTGCAGCCGGCCGGCCCCTACCACCTGATCGGCTGGTCCTTCGGCGGCGTCCTGGCTCACCGTCTGGCCACCCGACTGCAGGAGAAGGGTGAGGACGTGGCATTCCTCGGCGTTCTCGATGCCTTCCCCACGGGGCAGGATACCAACGCCGATGTGGGCGAAGGGGCAGCGCTGTGGGCGAACTATCTCCAGACCCACTACCCGGGCACTCCCGAAGAGACCGAGGGCCTCGATGACGCCCAGGCACTGGAGTTCCTGCGCCGGCACGGTGATCCTCTCGGCAATGTGTCGCCGGGAACCATCTCCTCGATGACCCGAGGCTTCCTCACTGTGGCGCAGCTGATCCGAGAAGCACCGCTTGAACGGTTCGACGGCGACCTCAGCCTCTTCGTCGCCACCGACGAGGTGCCACACGGAACCCCGGCACCGGAATCATGGGGCCCCTTCGTCACCGGCGACATCCACGTCACCGATGTCGCGGCCCGACACTCGGACATGCTGACCACAGCAGCGCTTGCAGAAATTCTTCCCGTGATGGCAATCCACTTGGATGAGGGCGCCGAATCACAGACGAGACCAATCAACTCCAAAAACAGAAGAACCCCGCCCCGGAAACACCAGTAGGAGCTGAAGACACATGAACAACCCCTTCGACGACACCACGGCAACCTTTCGCGTGCTCGTCAACGAGCTCCAGCAGCATTCACTATGGCCCTCGTTCGCCGATGTGCCCGCGGGCTGGGTCGTCGTCTGCGGGCCGGCCGACCGAGAGGAATGCCTCGACTTCGTCGAACAGAACTGGACGGACATCACCCCGCGTCGGCTCGCCGAGATCGCCTCCTAGTGATCAGCATTGACCAGCTGAGCAAGAACTACGGCACATTCAGAGCACTCGACAAAATCAACCTACAGGTCGACCAGGGACAGATCTTCGGCCTCCTCGGCCCCAACGGCGCCGGTAAGACCACGACCGTCAAAATCCTGTCCACGCTGGTGCGCCCCGACTCCGGAGAGGCCGTCATCGCGGGGAACTCGGTGACGGCCGATCCCACCGCCGTTCGCGCCAGCATCGGCCTGTCGGGACAGTACGCGGCGGTTGACGAGAAGCTCACCGGCCACGAGAACCTCGTCATGGTCGGCCGTCTCTACGGGATGAGCCGGCAGGAGTCACGAGCCAGGGCCCGTGAATTGCTGCACGAGTTCGCAATCGTCGACGTCAAAGATAAGCGTGCGGGAGCCTATTCGGGAGGTATGCGACGCCGTCTCGACCTGGCCTCGGCCTTGGTCTTTCGACCACCGGTGGTCATTCTCGACGAACCCACCACGGGACTCGACCCGCGCGGGCGACTCGACACCTGGGACGTCATCTCCACTTTGGTCGGAGAAGGAACGACGGTGCTGCTGACAACCCAATACCTGGAAGAGGCCGACCAGCTGGCAGATAGAATCGCCGTCATCGACTCCGGCAAGGTCATCGCTGAAGGGACCTCTGATGAACTCAAGGTCAGCCTCGGCGCCGAACGCATCACACTCACCCTTGCCCGCAGGGACTCGCTCGACGAGACCCTGCGGATTCTCGAACGGATCATCGGAGTCTCGAACCGCGCGCAGACCGACTCGACGGGAATGCGTCTCACTGTGCCGGCGCCACTCGGCCAGAAGACACTGCTGCAGGTTCTCGATGCTCTGAACAGCGGCGGAATCCTCGTCACCGAGGCGGCCCTGAGCCGACCGACACTCGATGACGTGTTCTTGGACCTGACGGGAAAACCCGCCTCACCGGAGACCTCGCCATCACAGTCTGCGGATGCCGAGGTGGACGTATGAGCACACTGACCTCCGCGGCACGTGACAGTTCCGTCATCGCCTGGCGCAACCTGCTCACTGTGCGTCGCACTCCCGGAGCTCTGGTCACCGGCATCGTGCAGCCGGTGATCTTCGTGTTCCTCCTCGCGTTCGTCTTCGGCGGCAGCCTGGGTGGGGCGCCCTATCGGGAGTTCCTCATCGGCGGGATCCTGGCCCAGACCCTGACATTCAATTCCTCATTCACCGCCGTCTACCTCGCCAAGGACCTCCAGCTCGGACTCATCGACCGGTTCCGATCACTGCCGATGTCACGCGTGGCCGTCATCCTGGGGAGGACGACGTCCGACTTGGCCACCGGCTCGATCTCGATCGTCGTGACCATGGTCTGCGGACTCATCATCGGCTGGCGCATCACCGAAGGTTTCGGTTCAGCACTTCTGGCTATCCTTCTGCTGCTGCTCTTCGGCTTCGCCATGTCGTGGATCGGGGCGTTCATCGCGCTGACCGCCCGAAGCGTCGAGGTGGCCCAGAGTCTCGGTCTGATCTGGCTCTTCCCCGTCACTTTCCTCTCCGGCGCCTTCGTCTCGGTCGACTCACTGCCCGGACCACTGCAGGCGATCGCCTCATGGAATCCGGTCACTGCGGTGGCCACCAGCGTCCGAGAACTCTTCGGCAATGTCTCTCCCGCTGGCTACACCTCGGGCACGGGCTGGGCGGCAGACAACCCGATTCTCTACGCGGTGATCAGCTGCGTGGCAGTCATTGCCCTCTTCTCCACCGTTGCCGTGTCCCAGTACCGGAGAATCAGCAGGAGATGACTCGGCAGCAGAGGATCGAGACCAGTATCGAGTATCTGATATGCGATGTCGGCACACTGAGCCAGGCTCGTGAGGACCATCGTTGGCTGGACTCTCTGTTGTCGCCCGCCGAAGCCGCCCACTCGAATCGGCTTCGACAAGCCGCAGACAGGGCTGCCTATCGGAGCGGACATCTCCTGTTTCGCCTCATGGCCGCTCGGCGTCTGGGCATCGAACCACGAGACGCTGGAGAGCTGACGTTCACTCGCACATGTCGCACCTGCGGCGGTCCCCACGGAAAGCCGCAGATCATGGGTGCAGAACTCAGCCTGTCCCGTTCGGGTGACATGGTGGCGGTCACCTCGGCGCCTTCGTCATCTCCCATCGGCATCGATATCGAACACATTCCGAACGAGGTCTTCTCGGGTTTCGACGAATACGTGCTGACATCGGGCGAATCCCTGTCCCCCGGCGCGAACACCACCCGCAGACGCATCGAGCTCTGGGTGGCCAAGGAAGCTGCGCTGAAGACAACCGGTGACGGGCTGAATGTGGAACCCAACGGTCTCGAGGTCGTTGGAACCGACCGTGAGGCGCCACTCGTTCCCGGGTCCGTGCACTGGGCGGCCTCGATCAGAGCTCCCGAGCATCCGGAGCTCAACCGGCTGAGCCTGGCGACCGTCCCCTGTCCTCCGTCTCATGCAGCCGCATTGAGTTGTGCCGACCGACTGCCTGTCACCTCAACGAGCCTGTCGGACGTTCTCATCGGCTGACGACGGTTTGCGCCATCAGCGGGCCGAGTATCCGGTGGCAACGAGCCAAGCGGGAAGGTCGAGGGTCTTCGGCGCGATGCTGCGCACTTCGTCCAGGTCGGCTTGGTATGCCGGGGTTTCGGCGAACCACCGGAACATCGCCTGCATGTCCGCGTCCCCTTCGAGTGCTTCGATCGGAAATTCCTCGTATCGAGCGGAGAGTCCCGTGTGCTCACCGAAAGCGCGTGCGATCTCAGTACCGGTGCGTTCATCACCGGCGATCTCGATTGCGCCTCCACGAATGTCGGCAGTGCCCAGCAGTGCGGACGCGGCCACAATGCCGATATCGCGAACAGCGATCATCTGCAGTTTGATCCCGTCGGGCAGGGGCAGTCTGAGGACGAGTTCGCCCTTGTCGAGCTGGGGCCCCATCGCGGCGAGGTTGTCCATGAAGAACACCGGTCGGATCAGAGTCACCGCCATATCGAGGTCTTCCAAGTACGCCTCGACGCGACGCTTGGATTCGAAGTGCGGGACGCCCGAATTCCGCTCGGCCCCACCGACGGAGTTGAAGACGATGTGCGGCACACCTGCTGCTGCCGCAGCTTGGGCCAGGGCCAGACCCTGTTGCGTCTCGCCTTCGGTGTCTCCGCTGCCCATACCCCCGGGCGGGAGTGTCATGAAGAAGAATGCTGTGGCTCCCTCCAGAGCGGCAGCCAGGGATGTCGGTTCATCGGCATCGGCATACGCCAGCTCAACCCCGCGATCGGCGAGGGATCGAGCCCGTTCAGATTCGGGGCTGCGCACCAGCGCCCGAACGTGCGCCCCCTGATCCACCAGTGCATCGACGACGGCGCCACCCTGCTTTCCGGTTGCACCGAAAACTGCGATGGGTCCTTGTGTTTCTGCTGCCATGATTCACTCCTCACATTGTGCCTGCGTCTGTGTCATTGTCTGTGACGGCGTTCAATATGGAGTCCCGCTGAGCATACCGGCGACTAGGCCGAGCACCGCGATGACGGCCAGAACAATGACGAGTACACGTTTGCGCATACTCCCGATTCTACGGGGGACGTCTGGGCTGTGTCTTGGCCTCGGATCACCGGTCGGTCGACTCCAACTTGCCGCGACGATTGCGTTTGATGTGCCCCAATCGGATGGCTTCGCGCACCGCCGAGCGGAAACGTCCGGGCCCCCAGTGACGGGCACCGATAGCGCGGTGGAGCTCCGTCTCCGAGACCGGCTGCATGTCGCGAACGTAGTCGATGATGCCCTGCACCTCATTGGCCGAGACTTCGGGAGGGACATCACGGGAGGAGACTGACGGCCACGGGGCATATGCCCCGGCCGAACCCGGCCCCGGACGCAGCCGGTCGCGTTTCCTCATCTCCTGGCGCCCTGCCCCTGTCGTCGGCTCCACGGTGCCGTCAGCATCCGAGCCTTGGCCGGCACCCGCCTCTGCGGCCATCTTCTCCTCGACCTTCCCCTTGGCGCCATCGGCATCTTCGGCGGTGAGCGGGCGGGCGATATCCTCGAGGTTCGCCCCCTCTGCCTTGACTCCGAGGAAGATCTCCGCGATGCCACCCAATGCCATGACTCCGGCGCCGATGCAGAAGGCCATGGCAACCAGGGACCGGTTGCCGGATTCGATCATCCCGCCGAAGAGCAGCGGTCCGGCGATACCGCCGGCGGCTGTGCCGATGGCGTAGAAGAATGCGATCGCCAGTGCCCGGGTCTCCATCGGGAAGATCTCGCTGACCGTGAGATATGCCGCGCTGGCACCGGACGAGGCGAGGAAGAAGCAGACGGCGAGGATGATGAGGAAGAGCCAGGCATTGCCGATGTTCGCGTTGAAGACGAATGCCAGAATCACTGCTACGACTGCTGAGCCCAGATAGCTGAACGAGATCATCTGCTTGCGGCCGATCGTGTCGAAGAGCCTGCCGAGGACGACGGGGCCCGCGAAGTTGCTCAGCGACCACAGGATGATGAAGATCGGAACGGTCCCCGCAGCCACGCCGTAGAACCCGTGGAAAATCGTCCCGAGGTTGAAGGTGATTCCGTTGTAGAGAAACGCCTGCCCGACAAAGAGGACAAGGCAGAGGACAGCACGCTTCGGATAGAGCTTGAAGGCGACCTTCGCGAGCTCGGCGAAGGAGATCGTCTTGCGTTGGCGGATCGTAATAGTACGGTCTGGCTCGGGCAGACTCTGCTGCGTCGCCTCCTCGATGCCGGACTCGATGCCTTCGACGATCTTCTCGGCTTCGTCCTCCTGACCGTGGATGAAGAGCCACCGCGGACTTTCGGGCACATTCTTGCGGACGACAAAGACGAAGATCGACAGCAGCGCGCCGACGGCGAAGGCGAGTCGCCAGCCGATCATCTGCGGCAGGATGTCGGTGTTGAGGAAGAACAGGGTTGTTGCGGCACCGCCGGCAGCGCCGAGCCAGTAGGAGCCGTTGATGATGAGGTCGATGCGCCCGCGCACTCGGGCGGGGATGAGTTCATCGATGGCGGAGTTCACGGCCGCGTATTCGCCGCCGATCCCGGCTCCGGTGAGGAAGCGGACGAGGAAGAAGTACCAGGGTGAGAAGGAGAACGCGGTGGCGACGGTTGCCACCAGGTAGAGGACGAGGGTGATGAGGAAGAGTCTGCGGCGGCCGAACCTGTCGGTGAGCTGGCCGAAGACAATGGCGCCGACGCACGCTCCCAGCACGTAGATCGCACCCGCGGTGCCGATCTGCCCGGCGGTCATCGAGATGCCGCTGTCGTCCTCTGTCATTCGGGCGGCGACATTGCCGACCATGGTGACTTCGAGTCCATCGAGGATCCACACGCTGCCCAGACCGACGACAACCATCCAATGGAACCTGGCCCATGGGAGTCGGTCCATGCGGGCCGGCACATCGGTTGTGATGGTTCCGAGTTCAACATCCTTGCTCATCAGACACCTCGCTGCATCAGTTCGCACCGGCCAACTTTTCGCGCTATCTACCGGGGAGTCTAAGCAGACTCCCCGGCGCCGACAAGGGCTGGTTTTACGATCGCACGAGGAGTACTCTTCGCTGTTGATCGGAAGACGTGCTGAAGTTTATTCGCTTCGCCGAGCCGCACGGATGAGCACCACAGCGAGCACTGCACAGAGCAGGTAGATCACTCCGACGACCGCCCAGCCCAGCGAGAACCCAGCGGGCGAGCTCACCAACAACCCCATGGCCACCGGGCCGAGGGCGAAGCCGGTGAACATGCCGGCCGTGACCATCCCACTGGCCGAAGCCATCGACGTCGCTGGGATCGAGCGCATGAGAGCACTCATGAGAACCACAGAGACTCCGAGCGCCGAGGTGCCGTGCAGTGCCGCCGCAACCCACAGCATCCACGCCCAGCCGGATACCCCTGCACCGTAGAACATCACTGCGCCACCGACGGCGATGAAGGCAAGAAGCAGGAGCAGGCGGGGCCCCGATGCACCACGGGCCATCTGCCTGGCCCAACCCACGCGGGCGGCCACGCCGATCGCCCCGGCCACTGCCGCGGTGATACCGCCGAGGACGAGTGAGAATCCCAGTTCGCGCACTGAGAACAGCGGCATGTAGACATTGGTTGCTTGGACGCCGACCCCGTTGAGCAGGCCGAAGGCAGCCAGGGCCCACACCATGCCGGGATATCGCGAGGAGGTGACGGGAACTGCCTCGACCACCTCGGCGGGGGCAGTCTTGAGTTCTGCAGTCTCGGATTCGGCGGTGGAAGTGGTGGTGTCAGCGGACCGCGAAGGTGCATCCGTGAGCAGCGGTGTCTTGCGCAGCGATCGCCACGACAGCACCATCAGGAGGAGAGGTACGAGTGCGATGAGCAGTGCCGCACCCCGCCATCCTGCAACCGCGGCCAACAGCGGAAATGCCAGACTCGCCGTCAGCTGGCTGACCTGGACTCCGGACTGTTTGATTCCCACCCAGCCGATGCGTTTGGACGTCGGGACACGTTCAAGAAGGATCCGATTGGTGACCCCGTTGGGGAAAGACTGGGCAACGCCCGAGATGCCTGCTGCGATCAACAGCATCCAAAAGCCTGCCGGGACCGCGACCAGCATCAGCGCGGCTGCCGCGAGCACGAAGACCACGGTCATCAGAGAGTTGTCCGAGTACTTGTCCGCAACTCGGCCCAAGGTCGCGTTGCCGATGGCCGCGCACGCGAAGCAGGCTGTGGCCAGCAGACCGAATTGGGCTTCCGAGATCCCGAGGTCGACGATGATCGAGTCGCTGACGGCGCTGAGCCCGTAGAGCATCAACGGCCCGGCACCGACGGCGCCCAAGAGCACCGTCAGCAGGCCCCGACTCGGCACTCGCTGCTCGTGTCTATCCACTCATCACTCCCCTCGTACCCTCATCCAGCATGGTAGGCGCCCGCGTGATTGGGGTGGCTTGAGTCCGAGTGGTGGCCACTTCACCGAGGTCGGTCAGGGCATGACGCAGCCGGCGACCAGCACCGTGGCGTAGGAGTAGAACACTGAGGAGAAGACGGTGACGAAGGCGGCGAGCACACTCACCAGAGCCACCACCGGCAGTACCCCGGATGTCATTTTGGCCGGTGAGACCAACTGCCGAATGCGGTCGGGTCCAGCGATATTGAGAGCATGGAGGCCGCCGAGGTGGTCGCTGAGGTTCGTGGGCTGCCCGATCTTGAGCAGCGCACTGGCCAGAGCCGGTGTGCCGGCGACCTGCTGTGCCCGGTCATCGGCAGCGATCTCGAGGTAGAGCGGGATGGAGGCGGCCACCTCGGCGAACAGGGGAATGAACGACAGCGGTCGCACGAAGGTGTCGACGATTGCCATGATCCGATGATGCCCACCCTCGACGTGGGCCTTTTCGTGCTCGAGCACGGCGGTGAGCTCGTTCTTCTCCAAGCTCGCGCACAGGGCTTCGGAGACGATTACGCCGCCGTATTTCTGCGGCAGGGAGAACGCGAAGGGGGTCCGGACGTCGAGGATGTTGAGTGAATGACCGTTGATATCGGCGACCGCCGAGTCCTGGTGCAGACGCTGGGCGGCAGCCGAGTTCGCCTGCCTGCGACGAGTCCGCCGATGCAGCGCCCATACTACGGAGACGAGTGAGAGCACAAGCGGGAAGATGAGGAAGAGGACCACCGGGACCAAAGTGTCGACCTGCGCGAGCCCGGGGAACGGGCTGGCCGCGATGAGGCACCGCTGGCACACATCGGCGAGGG
The DNA here is from genome assembly GCF_900169365.1 of Brevibacterium sp. 239c. Lineage (GTDB taxonomy): Bacteria > Actinomycetota > Actinomycetes > Actinomycetales > Brevibacteriaceae > Brevibacterium. The sequence continues at coordinate 82,840 of NZ_FXZH01000014.1, read as the reverse complement.
GAACGGGCAGAACATCCGGACCCTTGAACAGCGAGGCCGCCATGAGGCTCATCGCGGCCACGACCGCCCACCACATGAGGGGCACCAACAGGAGCCCGAACACTGCCAGTCGCGGGACCCGCATGAGAACCGGCGCTGCAGCTCTCACCAGAAAGGGCCCGATCCAGGAGATGAGGGCGAACAGAGTGAGCGCGCCGACCCCGCTGAGCAGCAGACTCATCCGCGTTCATCCTTGGAGTTGAGGTAGCCGCGGAGAAGCTCGACATCCTCGGCACCGATGCCTTGGACGAAGTGCAGGATCGAGGCCGCCCGGTCTCCCCCGTTGACCAGCGCCTTCTGCATGAGCGTCGCCGCATGCTCTTCGCGGCTGATGATCGGAAGGTGCTGCACCGATCGGCCTTGTCGCTCACGCCGCACGAGGCTCTTGCGTTCCAGGTTCGTCAGCACGGTCGCGATCGTCGTGTAGGCGGGAACATTGTCCAAGTCCTCGATGATCTGCCGGACTGTCAATGGGCCCTCATCCCACAGCAGGTCCATGACCTGCTGTTCGAGCGCACCGAGGCGGATCGGCGATGAATTTTCGGTCGAATCCGACACTGATGTCATGCCTGAGCGCTCCTTTCACGAATGGGTACTGGGCAGGAGAACTGCCCCTTGAGGCGGACGACCACCGCGACGAGCAGCAGGATGACCGACAGCACCGCCAGCACAGGCTGCAGCGGAGCAAAGTATGTGAGAGCCCCAGTGTAACCGAGCACCAGGAGCGCAATCTTGTTGCACACAGGGCAGCCGACGGCGAACCACCCGAGCATGCCGCCCACGGTGCCGAAGGTGCCCCCACCGGAGTCCGGAGCGGAAGTCCCGGGCTCGCGGACGTAGGTGGCGGTGAGCAGACCGATGAGGGCCGAGGTGAGAATCCACATCGGATAGTCCCACCACACGGCCGGAATATCTCTGGCGAAGAACGAATTGGGGATGAGCACGGTGGACACACCGATGACGAGCGCAGAGACGACGGCCACCGCAATAGCCACGAGGATGCGGCGAGCGCCCCACATTCGAAGCGCCTGGGCCGCGTCGGAGAGATACGAGAACAGCACGAAGGTCCCTTCGTTGCGCAGTGCCGGACAATCTGATTACTATGGAAGCTAGTTTACTATGTACGGTAGTAAAGTTCCATGTCTGCCATGTCGCGGCGACTCGAATGCTCGCCGCCCCGACTCTCCCGACCTTCCGACTCTTCCGCTTCGACTTCCTCAGGAGGATCCCATGATCCGATCCGCTCGCGGCCCCATGGTGTGGCTCGTCCCCTTGGCCGTAATCGTCCTCGCCGCGGTCCTCATCGGCGTGGTCATCGTCAATCAGGGCCCTTCCGAAGACGGCGCCAATGCCCAAGGTTCAGATTCGCAGAGCGAATCGGGATCCAGCGGAGACTCCGATTCCAGCGGCGAGTCCGGTTCGGGTGACGATATCGACCTGTCCTTCGTCGAGCACAGAGTCGAAGGCGATGACAGTGCAGCCGGCGACGTCGATGCGCCGGTGACCCTCGTCATGTTCTCCGACTACCAGTGCCCCTACTGCGCCACCTGGAACGAGGAGACGTTGCCGACCATGATGGAATACGTCGAAAAGGGTGATCTGCGCATCGAGATGCGCGACCTCGCGGTCTTCGGTGAGGAGTCTGAGAGAGCCGCCCGCGCAGCCTATGCCGCCGGCCTCCAGGACAAATACTGGGAGTTCCACAACGCCATGTTCAAAGGCGGCAAACATCCCGCGAAATCCGAGCTCGATGATGACTCGCTGGTGTCCACGGCCAAGGATCTGGGTCTGGACCCGACCAAGTTCAAGGGAGACATGAACTCGGTGGAGGCACACGACGAGTTCGATGCCGTCGCTCAGGAGGGCTCTTCCCTGGGAGTGGCCAGCACCCCGTCGTTCATCATCGGCGGCAAACCCCTCGTGGGGGCTCAGCCGACCAAGGAGTTCGTGAGCGCTGTCGATGATGCCCTCGCCGAGGCGGAAGGGTAAGGAAGCGTGCGACCACGGCCCATCGCCTCGGCGATTCTGCCACTCGCCCTCGCTGCTCTCCTCCCCCTCAGCGCCTGCTCTGCACTCGGCCAGGAGTCCCAGTCCTCCGAGCCGAAGGCAGCCGGCTCACAGGCTCCGAGCTTCGAACCTTCGGGATCCGGAGCCGGCGCCGATACCGGGGCCGGCTCCGCTGCGCAGGGTGCTGGGAACGAGTCTGCAGCGGCGGCCACCGTCGACCCCGGCTGGGACGCCCCGGCCCAGGAAGCAGGAGGCACGTTCCTCTCCATGCATGAAAACGATGACAGCCTGGAATACCGCGCCGTTGACTCCAGCGGCGAGATCCTATGGACGGCGCAGCGTTCCCGCGCCTGCTCCGCCTACCTCGTCACCACCACCGCCGACGGCCCTATCGCAGTCCTCATGGGCCAAGGCCCGACGACAGAAGACTCACTCACATCGACCGCGAGCGGCTATGACCTACAGACCGGTCAGAAACGGTGGGGGCCGGTGGAAACGCCCGGCGCAATGCTGGGCAATGGCCTCGTCTTCGCGAGCGCACCGAAGGACTTCATCGGAACCGGCGGACCCCGTACCGCGCTCAACCCGGCCACCGGCGCTGTGGCCGCGGCTGAGGACGAGGACGAAGTTCCGGGTGAGGGCGGGACTGAGAGTCCGGGTGAGAGTGACGACTCCAGGCCGCGGGTCATCGCTATGTTCGGTGAGCACCTGGTGCGCTCTCAGGGCAGCGTCCTCGTCGGGGAGAACCTCGACGGGGACAGGCTCTGGACTCGGGCGGCCGCGGACTTCGGCATGTCCGCCGCCGAGGCTCGAGAGATTCCCTGGGAGCCGATCGGTACGTCTCATGCACTGCTGGGTGACGCCGGCAGCGAGGAACGAACCCTCGTCGATTTGGACTCGGGAGCAAGCGTCGATTCCGATATCTCCGGGGCCTGGTTCGACTCAGCGAGCAACACCCTGGTCACAGCAGGCTCTGATCTGCAGGGATTCAACAGTGACGGGACCGAACGGTGGAAGTCGCCCCTGCCCGAGAACACCGAGGTCGCCGGCGTGGGTGCTGGCCTCATCGTCTTCGACTCAGCGGGCGATGGCGCCACGGCCAGATCGGCTCGGGACGGAAGCCAGGCCGACAGCGACGTTCCCCTACTCAGGACGATCAAGAGCCTCGGGGCACCCCACCACATTGCCGAGTCCGGGGCCGCGCTCGTCGGTGATCCGCAGACACCGCTGCTCATCACGAGTCGGAGCTGAACTTTGGGATCGCTGAACTGCCATGTTCTACAATTTACTAAGCGGAATAGTAATTCAGGAGTGCTGATATGCCGAGACACGAAGCAGCCAGGCCCCGATACCGGTGGTGGATACCCCTCACGGTCATCGCCGCGGCACTGGTTCTCGTGCTCATGATCCTCTTCATGGATCGAGAGCAGGGTGACGATTCTGCCCAGAGGGCCGCCGGCGAGCAGAAGGAGCCGGATGTCGTCGTCACCGAGGTCGAGGACCCTCAGCAGAAGGATGTCAGCGACTTCGACACCGACGCTGATGACCCCTTGGCCGAGGGCCCGGCGGATGCCCCGGTCACTCTCGTCGTCTTCTCCGACTACCAGTGCCCCTACTGTGCGGCCTGGTCCCAGGACACCCTGCCGACAATGCTCGACTACGTCGACTCCGGTGATCTGCGCATCGAATGGCGCGAGGTCAATGTCTTCGGCGCCGCATCCGAACAGGCAGCCAAAGCCGCCTACGCCGCCGCGCTGCAGGACAAGCACTGGGAGTTCCACGACAAGCTCTTCGCCGGAGGCAAACCACGGCCACCGGCGCAGCTCTCCCCCGAGGCGCTGACATCCGTGGCCTCCGACATCGGCCTCGACATGGACCGGTTCACCAAGGACATGAATTCGGATGAGACGGCCAAGGCCGTGGACAAGAACGCCAAGATGGGCACCGAACTCGGTGCATTCTCTACGCCGACGTTCATCCTCGACGACGAGCCCTATGTCGGCGCCCAGCCCACCAGCGTCTTCGTCGACGCCATCGAAGCGAAACTGGAAGGAGCGAACTGATGGACATCGGATTGCTCAGTGCCTTCATCGGCGGCGTGCTCGCGCTGCTCAGCCCGTGTGCGGCCCTGCTGCTGCCGGCCTTCTTCGGCTCCACAGTCGGCGTCGGCTCACGACTCGTGCTCCACGCGGCCATCTTCTACGTGGGCATGCTGCTCGTCCTCATCCCGCTGGGGATGGGGGCCGGAACACTTGGTGCCCTCTTCACCGCATATCGCGGCCCCATCGTCCTCGTCGCCTCGGTGATCCTCATCATCCTCGGCATCGTCCAGTTCTTCGGATTCGGCTTCGACCCCGCCAAGGCACTGCCCGGCGCCGACGCCATGAGGTCCAAGTCCGCGACGGCGACCGGAGCGACGAAGACGTTCCTCCTCGGTGCCACGAGCGGGATCGCCGGTGTCTGCTCCGGGCCCATTCTCGGCGCGGTCCTCACCCTGGCGGCCACACGAGGCAGCGTGTTCCTGGGCGGCGTGATGCTCGCGATCTACGGTGCCGGCATGGTGGTCCCGCTGTTCATCATCGCGGCACTGTGGTCACGGATCGGCCCGCGAACCCGGTCGGTCATGCGCGGAGGCTCGGTCAATTTCTTCGGCCGGCGCCTGCCCGTCATCTCGATGATCACCGGAGCACTGATGATCGTCATCGGCATCGTCTTCTGGATGACGAACGGCCTGGTCTCGGCGCCGTCCCTGGTCTCGACATCCAGCCTCGCTCATGCTCAGGAATGGGCGAGCAGCTGGACATCGACGACGGTCGACATCATCGTCGTGTGTCTGCTGGCGGTCATGGCCATCGTCCTGTGGTTCCGTCATGAACGCCGTCGTGCTAAGGAAATTCGCGACAGGGGCGAGCAAGGCAGGGCCACTGACGCCGAGATCAACGAGAGCAGCAAGAGCAACGAGAGCCCTGCCAGAGACGAGCGTCCGGTCAGAGACGAGCCGAGGCACTGATGGCCCGACGAAGATTCTTCGCCCTGGGGGCCAGTCTGCCCCTAGCACTGGCACTTTTCGGCTGCACTCCTGTCGAGGAACCACCCGAGCTCGATCGCGAACCGAAGCAGGTCGACAAGAAGCTTGAGGCGGTCGACGCCTCCGACCTGCAGCTGCCGCTGATAGTCGAACCGCTCGAACTCGTGGAGCCGGACTGGGATCTCGACGTCAAACACCTCGGCGATGTATTCCTGTCTGCAAGCAGCGGTGATGACCGTCTGGACTTCAGCGCCGTCGACAGCAACGGCACCACCCTGTGGCAGGCCCAGCGGCCCACGGGCTGCAGCGGATTCAGTGTCACCGCCGACAGCGAGGGGACTCCGCTGGCGGTGCTCACAGATTCGTCGTCCGATGAAACCTGCGACACCGAGGTGACGGCGAGCGCCTACGACCTGGAAACGGGCGAACAGAAGTGGGGACCAACCGAGGTCCCCGGTCCGATGCAGGGACCTGGCGCCGTATTCTCCTCCGATGATGACTCGGAAACCGTGGCCCTTGAGCCTGACACCGGTGAAGTCGCAGGCCAGGCTTCGTCGGGAGCACGTGTCCTCGGCGAGTATCGGGGGACGGTCCTCAGCGTCGACGAGGGCACACTCACCGCCACGACCGGCGGAGATGTCGACTGGGAGGTACCGCTGTCAGACCATGACTGGAACGCCGAAACTCTCACAGCATTCCCCGACCAGGTTGAGGGTCTCATCCACCTTGAGGCGAAGGACGGATCCGGGCCAGTCATCGATGCAGAGTCAGGTGACGTCCTCGACGATTCCGCCAGCGAGATCGCCCACGATGCGAACTCGAAGATGACCGTCACCCGGGATTCACACGGCCTGACGGTCATTGACGTGACCGGGTCGAACGAATTGCCTGTGTCTCTGCCGAAGTCCGTGGTCTTGGAGGCCGCTGTGGGCGGTCTCATCTACCTGCGCGAAGACGGGACGCTGCGAGTCCACAACGCAGCCACCGGCAGCATCGCCCGAGGCTACCCGGCCAAGGGTTCGGGCATCGTGGCGGTTCCCGATGTCTTCACGTCGAAGGGGCTGGGGACTCTGCGGGCCGGCGACCGGACCCTGCTGGCCACGGACAGAGTGGTCGAGGAGTCCGCGGAGGGTTAGCGTTGCAGCACGGCTACGGGAGATGGACATCGATACCGTCCGTGGAGCGATCAACATCCCCGCCTACAACAAGCCGGAATTTGGGCTGGGCACAGCGCCGGGGGCCCAGCAGCTGAGTGCAGAACGAGTCCGGCGGCATCGCTCATGTCAGTCCGCGCAGCGCTTCAACTGTTGCGGTGACATCGTCTTCATCGTTGTAGATGTGGAAGCCGAAACGTGCCCGTCCGTCGGTCATGGAGAATCGGATCCCCGCCTCATCAAGTCGCGAGGGTGCCGCATCGGCGACCTCGATCGACACGATCGCAGAGTTCGACGCTTCCATACCCACCCCCGCACGGAAGGTATTGGCCAAGGCCACATCGTGTGCATGGATCTGGTCGACGCCGACCTCGAGCAGAAGCTCGAGCGCCGGTGCCATCCCCACCCAGCTGTGCCAGGCCGGGGAGATGTCGAAGGCGCGGGCGTTGTCTGCCAGACGCATCGGCATGCCGAAGCTGGCTCCGCTCCCGCCTGCGAACCATCCAGCGGAAAGCGGCTTCAATCGATCCGCGAATTCGACCTGCGCCCGAGTGCGCGTCTCATCCGCGCCACGTCTTGCCGGAGGGTGCATCGTGAGGAAGGCAGCACCGCGCGGAGCGCAGAGCCATTTGTAGGCGGCGACAGCGAGGAAGTCGACCTCGGCGGCATTCAGCGGCAGCCACCCGGCAGCCTGCGTGCCATCGAGGACGGTCAGTGCTCCCACCTCGCGCGCCCGTGCCGTGATCGCCGAGATATCGGCCACCTCCCCTGTTGCCGACTGTGCTGCCGAGAACGACACGAGCGCTGTTGACTCATCGATCGCCTCGGCGAGGGAGCGCAGCGGGGCGGTGCGAACGCGCACACCGCGGTCCGCGTGGACGGCGAACGGGTAGACCCCGGAGGTGAATTCGATGTCGGGGACGAGGACTTCAGCACCATCGGGAAGGGCCGCGGCGATCGGGGCGAGCAGCTGGGAGACGGCGGCACCGGTGGTCACCCAGTCCGCATCCGCACCGACCATCCGGGCGAAGAGTTCTCGCGACGTCTGGACGGATTCCGCCCAGGTCTGCCAGGGACGAGACCCGCGCCGCCATTGCTCAAGCGATGCCTGCATCGCGTCCCACCCGCGCCGAGGTGGTGGCCCGTACGAGCATGAGTCAAGGAAGGTTCGTTCGACATCCCATTCCGCTTGCGCCTCGGCGAGTGAGAGGGCGGACGTGTGCGCGTTGCGATCATCATTGATTCCCATCCCACCGAATCTAGCACCGAGGTAGGACCGCGGGGGCAGTACGTTCAGGCGATGCGCTCCGGATAGGAATACGCGTTGAAGCGGCCTCGGCGGTTGAAGCCGATGACGGACACACCCACGCTCTTGCCGTGATCGACGGCCAGCGCGGAGGGTGCGCTCACGGCCGACATCATCGGGATGCCTGCCATCGCGGACTTCTGGACGAGCTCGAATGAGGCACGTGCTGAGACCTGGAGGACGGTGCGGCTCAGCGGCAGACCGGGTCCATGGTGTGACATCGCCCAGCCGATGACCTTGTCGACAGCATTGTGACGGCCCACATCCTCGCGTCCGATGAGGAGCTTCGGTTCAGCATTGGGGTCATCACCGACAGCGAAGAGTGCTGCGGCGTGGACTCCCCCGGTCTTGTCGAAGACATCCTGCTGTGTGCGCAGCCGGTCGGGCAGCTCACCGATCCGTGCCGCCGAGAGCAGAGGCGGGAACCGGTACTCTTCATCGTCATCCTCGTCGAGGTGGAAGGAAGCCGGGATCAGAGGGTAGGCGGAGGTCTTCGTCACCGCGTCGATGGCCGCTGTTCCACAGATCCCACACGAGGACGAGGTGTAGACGGAGCGGGCGGGGGCCGCCTCGGCGCTCCAGATTCCGGGCCGCAGCCGCACTGCCGCGACGTTGTGGTTCCGGGTGCCGTCAGGGGCGAGCCCGGTGGAGAAGTCGATCTCCTCGATGTCGGCCATAGTCGCGATGACCGCCTCGGAGAGGAGGTAGCCAGCCACGAGGTCGATGTCGTTGCCGGGGGTGCGCATCGTGACGGAGAACTGCTCGCCGTTGAGCCGGATCTCCAGCGGCTCTTCCCCTGCTAGGGAATCGGGTCCCGCGGAGATCTCTCCGGAGGCGTCGAATTTGTGGACTCGGGCCCGAACGGCCCTGCGCTGTGCCATATGATCAGACCCTTGGTCCGTGGTCGGTGGTGTCCTCGACCGAGGTTTGGATGTGTTCGAGCAGGTCGTCGATGACGGTGATGCCGTCCTTGACGCCGCCCTTCGAGCCGGGGAAGTTGATGACGAAGCTGCGGCCGCGCACGCCGGCGACTCCGCGACTCATCACCGCCGAGGTGGTCGTCTCCAGTCCCTTGCGCCACATCGCGTACACGAGACCTGGGGACTGTCGTTCCAGAAGCTCAGCGGTGAATTCCGGGGTCCGGTCATCCGGTGCCAGTCCCGTACCGCCGCTGGTGACGATGATGCGCGGGCGATCGTCTTCCGGGGTATCGACGAGGAGTGTGCGCAGCGCTTGGCCGACGGGTTCGCCGTCACGGACGACAATGGCATCGGGTGTCTCGTAGCCGCGGGTGCGCAGCCAGTCGACGAGGATGGGGCCGGTGGTATCGGCCGCTTCGCCCCTGGCCGCCGAGGTGGAGGCGATGATGACGGCGGCAGTTCGTCCCGCACCGAGGCGGTCGGCGTTCTGACTATTCACGTGTCACTCCTGCTGCTCAGCGCTCATATCTTCTGGCATCCATTCTTTCATGCCGGATGAGGAACCGAACCAGAATGCCAGCGCTTCGTCCAGACCCGTCGAGGAGGATTCGCCGACCCATGCCACATAGCCGTCGGGCCGGACGAGCACAGCTGTGGGAGCCGCCACCTCACCGACGACCGGCAGCTCCCACCCACCGTAGTAACGCGCATCGACTCGCCTCACCAGGTCTGACCATGCCGTGATGTCGAGATCACCCGGATCGCCGAGGTTGAGCAGCACTGCCTGCCCTTCGTGGAGGTAGGTATACAGGCGACGCATTCCCTCTGAGGTGTGGAGATCGACGTCGGGTACGCGACGCCCCAGCAGCGGGTGCACCTCGTCGCCCCTGCTGGTTCCGCGCTCTGCTGAAGTCTCGTATCGGATGTCGAGTCCGGACAGCGCCCCGGCGAGTGTTCTGCGCGGTTCGTCCATATGCAGCCACTCGTCGACGACTTCGGTCAGAGCCTGGATGCGATCCTCCATCCGCATCAGTGCCGTCTGTGCCAGGTTGTGGTGGATGACTCGCGCGCCGACTGCATGGCGCTCGGAATGATAGGTGTTGAGAAGGGCCTCAGGCGAGACTCCCCTGACGACCTGGGCGAGCTTCCACCCCAGGTTCACGGCATCCTGGACGCCGGTGTTGAGGCCCTGGCCACCGACCGGGGAATGCACATGCGCCGCGTCACCGGCCAGGAGCACCCGGGACGAACGGTAGGCTGAGACCTGGCGGGCCATGTCGGTGAAGCGAGTGATCGTGCTGGGATTGTGAGCCCCGAAGTCAGTGCCCCAGGCATCGTTCAGTGCAGAGCGCAGGTCCTCGAGGGTGGGCTCTGAATTCTCCTGCGGCTCTCTCTCCGAGACCACGAGGCTGGCACGACCGGACGTGAGCTGGCTGAACGCCTGCGTACCGAACGCGTGATGGTGGACACCCCATTCCGGTTCCGTGGAAAGTTCGACTTCAGCGATAAGACTGCTCATGGTCGGTTCCCACCCGGGAAAATCGATCCCGGCCATCTTCCGGATGAGGCTGCGTCCGCCGTCGCAGCCGACGAGGTATTCGGCGCGCAGCTCGCGGCCGTCGGAGAGCCTGGCGTCGACTCCTTTGAGGTCCTGATCGAATCCGGTGACTTCGACGCCATAGTCGATTCTCACCCCGAGCTCGCTGACCCGCTGCGCCAATAAGCGTTCGGTGTGCTGCTGATGCAGCCCCAATCCGTAGGGATGCCGAGACGGAAAATCGATGATGCTCAGACGTGTGGTCCCGAAGCCCAGAACCTGCGCGACTTGGCCCTCGGCGAGAAAACGATCAGCGATGCCACGCTGATCGAGCATTTCGATGGTCCGCGCCTGCAGGCCGAGCGCACGTGTTCCGATCAGCTCCTGATTCGGACGTCGTTCCAGCAGCGCAATGTCGACACCGGCCAGGGCCAGCTCCGCCGCCAGCATCAGCCCGGTGGGCCCTGCTCCTACGATGATCACTTCAGTCATGGCCGTTCCGTTCCTTCGAGGCAGAATATCATTGTGCGCAGCACATGGGGCCTTGCCGAAAGCCCCCATGTGCACTATAAGGTAAGGAGCGGCAGGGAGCATTCGAGGCGCTCGGCCCGAGATCGCAGGAGGCGCATTGGAAGATCTGTCGCTGGCCACGTTGATTTGGCTGCGCATGGCCCGCTTCGTCCAGAACAGCAATCAGCTCTCCAACGACCACCTGCGACAATTCGGTCTCACTGTTGCCCAGTTCGAGGCCTTGGCACATATCCGCAATTTTCAGCCGATCACGCAGACCGACCTGGCTCGGGGACTGACCGTCACCGGCGGCGGCATCTCCCGGATGCTCTCCCGCCTCGAGTCCGAGGGACTCATTTCCCGCACGCAGGACTGGAAGACCAAACACATCACCCTGACCGATAAGGGAGCCGAACTCCTCGAACGGGCTTTCCCCTCACAGCTTCAGCAGCAGGCCTCACTCTTCGACGAGGCCCTCGACGAGGAGGAGAAGACGCAACTGCATGCACTGATGAAGAAGCTCTACGACAACAGCCGCCGACGGCAGGACGGCGAAGATCGGGCCTAGGGAATATCTCGTACCAATTGTCAGTTGACGTGGCAAACGAGTAGTTTCTGAGGAGATGGATTTGAGCGAACCCGCCGACCAAACCGAGCCCACCGATCCGACTGCGTCCACCGACCAGACGAAGCCTACGAACATGATGGATCACCTGGGATTCGCCTCCGGTCAGGGACTGCAGTTCGGGATGTACAGCCTCGGCGATCATCTTCCCGACCCGGCCGACGGATCTCGCGTGGGTGCAGGCGAGCGGATCCGCGAGTTCATCGGCTACGCACAGGCGGCCGAGGACGCGGGCTTCGATTTCTTCAGCGTCGGTGAGAGCCATCAGGAGTATTTCGCATCTCAAGCCCATGCCGTCATCCTCGGTGCGATCGCCCAGGCGACGAGCACGATTCGCATCGGCAGCACCTCGACGATTCTGAGCACCTCGGATCCGGTGCGTGTGTTCGAGAACTTCTCCACGATCGATCACATCTCCGGCGGTCGCGCCGAACTCGTCGCCGGCCGCGCCTCGCGGATCGGACTCTTCGAACTCCTGGGCTATGATCTGCGCGACTACGAGGAACTCTTCGAGGAGAAGTTCGATCTTCTCAATCGGATCAATCGGGAGGAGTCGGTCACCTGGAGCGGGCAATTCCGTGCACCTTTGAACAACGCCGAGGTGCTCCCCCGCCCCGAGCAGGACCCGCTGCCGATCTGGCGGGCTGTGGGCGGTGCCCCGACGAGTGCGATCAAGGCCGGGCTGGCCGGAGTGCCCATGGTCATGGCCCACCTCGGCGGGACCACCTCGTCGTTCATGCAGACGGTCGACTCCTACCGTGAGGCGGCTCGTCACCGGGGATTCGACCCTGCCACCTTGCCGATTGCGACCGCCGGGTTCCTCCACGTTGCCGAAACGTCACAGGATGCGCTGCGCGGGCTCTACCCTCATATCAACGAGGGAATGAAGCGCACGAATGGCCAGGGCATGCCCAAGCAGCTCTTCGCCCAGGCCGTTGATCCGCACAGCATCGTCAACCTCGGCAGCCCGCAGCAAATTGTGGAGAAGATCCTCCATCAGCACGAGGTCTTCGGTCATCAGCGCTATCTCGGTCAGATCGACTTCGGCGGAATGCCCTACGAGAAGGTGATGAAACAGATCGAGACCATCGGCTCTGAGGTCATTCCCGCCGTGAAGAAGTACACAGCCACGAACGAGAACTCGAATCAGCCCAGTGCCTCGACCCAGCACAGCGTCTCGGCCCAGCAGACCACAGAGGAGGTTTCCCGATGAAGCTCGTCGCCATCTCCGGCTCGAATGTCGGCACGAAGACACGCACCGTCATGGAACACGTCACCCAGACGGTGATGGCCCAAGACCCAGATGTCGAGGCCACCCTCATCGACCTCGCCGAGGTCGACATGGTCTTCAGCGACGGCCGCAACTACACCGAATACACCGGTGACACCGCTCGCGTCACCCAGGTACTCATGGGTGCCGATGCGATCATCATCGGCACCCCGATCTTCCAGGCTTCAATTCCGGCAACGCTGAAGAACATCTTCGACCTGCTGCCGACGGGCGCCTTCCGGGACAAGGTCGTGGCCATGGTCGCGACAGCAGGCTCGGCCAGGCACTACCTCGTCCCCCAACAGCAGCTGCAGCCGATTCTGACGTACATGAAGGCTCAGGTCGTCCACCCGTATGTGTTCGTCGAGGGCAAGGACCTGCTGCGCAATCAGATCGTCAACGACGAGGTCATCGCCCGCCTCGACAGGCTCGTCGAAGACACCCTCGTCCTCACGCAGACCTACGCTTCGATCCGAGAAGCCAAGGACGCCGCCTACGGGTTCTGAGCTGCGGACTGCCAGATCCCCCGCATCGGCTGCTGGCCGCGATGGCAGACAGCGCAGTCTGGGCGACGGCGAAGCCAATAGGCAAGTGTGGCCCCTGCGAGTGCAAAGCCCCACACGATCCACAGATTCATCGGCGACAGCAGCAGGTGAGCGAGTCCACCTGCTGTCTCGCTGCCGGCTTCGATCGTCTTCTGCACATTGACTCGCACGAACATCAACGATGATCCTGGCCACAGCAGGGAGATGAAGCCAGCGGGAATGATCGCCACCAGCGGATTGATCGCTCGGCCCCGCAGCAACGGCACCAAGAACGGCCATCGTTCACCCCACCGCTGGACCAGCCCCAGAGTCAGAACTGCACCGAGGAGGCCGAAGGTGGACAGTCCGGCACCGAAGATCCAGATTCCGGGCGCATCGATGTCGCCCTGCTGGATCTGAGCCCGACTGATCCCATCGGCTGGGACACCGAAGAGCAGCAGATACCTGGTCACCGCGTACGGCAACGGGCAGATCACTGCGATGATCGTCGCGATGAGGCCCCACCGTCTCGCGCCCCTGCGAGTCGTCCACCACGACAATTCCGGCGACCGACCGCAGACCGGGCATCCGCCGCGGACCCGCCGCCAGAATTCGCCGAGGGCCATCAGCGCGAGCAGGATTCCGCCGAGCTGCCAGAACCCATGAATCGCGGGGATGCTGAACATGGCTGTCAAGAACTCACCGAATCCCACCTGGCCTTCAGCGGAGTGAAAGAAGATACGCGAGACCACGAACACCGGGACTCTCGCGACCACCATCAGCGGCCTGTAGTCTCCGACGAGCACGAGTCCGAAGCAATAGCTGAGAATCACGCCGGTGGCGACCCTTGCCGGCGCCGCACCTCGCGCGGAGTTCAACAGCCACAGTAGAGCAAGCAGGACCAGGGTCGTCGCACCGATGATGATTGAGAGACCCGTCGGTGCCGATACGGCGTCGAGCAGCGAGACCGGAACCGGACTCGAATCCCAATGACGGCCATAGGGATAGAGCGGCGCCCCTGCCGCCCAGGCGATTCCGAGACTCAAGTAGATCACCGACCAGCCCAGGGCCAGCACTGCCCACCTACGACCCGCCGGATCACGTCTGTGCGGATCCCCCCTGCTTGGGGGCGGGCGGCTACCCGCGTTGAGTTTGACCATTTCTGTGTCTTCCAATCTTCTATGCGCCAGCGTATAGTTACACCAACAAAAGAAATATACGCACCCGTATATTTTGGTGTCAAGAGTATTCCCGACTGAACGGAGGAACCATGGCGAGAGCACGCACGCCAAGAGAGAGCTGGATCGACACCGGGCTGCAGGCACTTGCCACAGGTGGCCCTGAGGCGGTCCGAATCGAGGTCTTGGCCAAAGATCTCGGAGTCACCAAGGGCGGCTTCTATGGTTTCTTCGCCGACCGCAATGACCTTCTGCACGCCATGCTCGACACGTGGGAACAGCGCGCCGCCGCTGACGTTTTGGCCCAGCTGGAGTACGAAGCCGGAGATCCGATCTCACGAGCACTGCGCGCGCGAGACCTCACCTTCGCCAGCGATCTCTTTCCGATTGAACTGGCCATCCGCGAGTGGAGCCGCCGCGACCCGGACGTCGCCCAACGACTTCACCGCGTGGACCGTCAGCGGATCGACCTTCTGCGCGAGGCGATCGGAACCGTCTGCACGGATCCCATCGACGTTGAAGCCCGCAGCAGTCTCGCGTTCTACGCGGCAATCGGCGCACACTTCGCCACCGTTGATCACGGGCAGCTCAATTCGGCTCAGGTCGATGCTGCCTCCACTGCACTGCTCTTCGGCGGCGACGATGTCTCCTGATCTGAGCAGAGAGCGGGCCATTCTCATTCGCGGGGCCCAGGTGATCGGGGATGATGACTCTGGGCATGTCACCGATGTTCTCGTCGAAGGAGGACGAATCACCTCGACGATCACCGATCATGACGTGACCACCAATCCTCATGCCCCCTCCGAGGCGCAGGTTATCGACGCTGCAGGCAAGACTCTGATTCCCGGACTCATCGATGCTCATCTCCACATCGACTACCTCGGAGTCCGCAGCAACCTCGGCGCATATCTGCGTTCGCGCCGTCACACGCAGACGCTGCGGGATCTGCTGCACAACGGAGTGACCTCGGTGCGGATGATGGCCGATCCTCTGCCGCAGATCGCACGATTGCGGAAACGCAGCGGCAGCGCCAAGCGGCCCGGTCCGCGTATGGTCATCGCCGGCCCTGCACTGACGGCTCCCGGTGGACATCCAGAGGTCACGGTCTGCCGCGATAACCCGTGGCTGCAGAAGCACATGGTTCGCGGCGTCGACAATGCAGACCAAGCCAGATCGGCGGTCCGCTCTCTCCACGCCCAGGATGTCGACCTTATCAAGATCGTTGTCCAGGGTGGGGGCTATGCGGAATTCGGCGACCGCCTGAACAGGCTCAGCGACGAGGCCACCCGGGCTGTGCTCGATGAAGCCCACTCCCTGGGCCTGAAGATCAGTGCGCACACTCACTACCAGGACGATGTCGCCGCACTGCTGGCCCTGGGCATCGACAGCATCGAACACGGGGTCATCGAGGAGGACATCAGGGACGATGAGTTCCTTCGCCGCTGGGCTGAGTCCGGTGTGCCGTTGGTATCAACGCTGGTCATTGAGGATCTGGTCCGCAATGAGACCGGGGACGCGTACCTGGCCACCGCCAATGCCAATCTGCGGCGGGCCTACGAAGCTGGGGTCCAGGTCGTGGCTGGCACCGACAGCATGGCCGGAGCCATGTCGCCGGGTGCCCTGCATGAGGAGCTGCGACTCCTCGTCGATGCGGGCCTCCCACCCGCAGCAGCGATCCGTGCGGCCACACGTAACGGTGCGGACCTGCTCGGGCTCGACGACCGAGGACGCATCGACGTCGGAGCGGTCGCGGACCTTGTCCTACTCAATGCCGATCCGCTGGATAACATCGACGCGAGCACGGATATCGCCCTCGTCATTCAGAACGGACGGATCGTGCACAGTCCCGCAGGCAGACAACGCATCGAACTCTCCGAATTCGTCGTGCCGGCCCACCCTGCTACCCGTTTCCTCGACACCTCCGGAAGTGCCTTCGACGAGACGGTCGTCATCGAGGTCGATGCCACGACTTTCGCCACCGACGGCACACGCACCATCACCTACACCGACCCAGTATCGAGTGCCGTGCGGCGCGTCGAAACACTTCGCTCGGAACCAACGCTGTCCACCCTGGAGTGGACGTGCCAAATCCCCGAACAAGGCACGGACCTGATCGCACGTCGCTCCGGAGGCCAAATCGAACTCACAGGGAATTTTGACGGCTCCGAGGTCGCCCATACCTACCCACTGCGCGGCAGTCATTGGCTGCAAGGGATGTTCTTCGATCTGGCGACATCCATGTCCGCGGACGGCCAATCCCTGAATTTCATCGCCATCGGCACGACCGGTCGGGGCGCACTCAAAGCCAGCGAATTCGAGGTGACCAAGGCCGACCAAGCAGGTTCGGCCACGATGGTAATGCCACGGTGGCGGCGTTGGTGGTCGGCCCAGCTCAACTCGGACCTCGGCGATGGATCACTGATTGCGGCTCACCTCGACGAAGGCACAACGATCACTAGAATGTACAACTCCCCTCCCCCGCCCCAGGAAACGGAAGGAACTGGATCATGAGCACACGAGTTGGTCGGGGGCCACGTGTTGGTCGAATCCCCCGCGAGGAACATTTCGATCGCGATTGGCGGGTCCACGCGATCGCCCCCGATTTCCATGTCGAGGACGTTTGGGCTCTCCCCTTCACGGGCACAGCAGATGATTTCGACACTCTGATGTCATACGTCGGCGGATCCCACCATGGGAAAGACCACCCGTTGATGGTGCGCTTTCTGTGGACGGTTCGGCATAGGCTCGGCCGTGCCTTGGGCTGGGATACCGAGGACAGTGGGAGCGCTGATTGGACGGAGTCGCTGCGTGAGCGACTGCCTGGGGACCTGCGTGATGGGCCTCGCGGGCCGGTTTTTCCTCACGCCCCGTTCTCGCCGCTGTACCTCCTCGACAATGAGTTCGCAGCCGAGATAGCCAATCGGACCATGCACGGAGTCATGCATCTGAGCTGGGTCCGCGATGGCGAGGGATATCGCGGTCAGATGGCCGTTCTCGTCAAACCGAACGGGTGGCTAGGAACGGCCTATATGTCCGCCATCAAACCGTTTCGTCATCTGCTCGTCTATCCCGCAATGCTGCGACAGTGGAAGCACCGGCAATAGATCCGCTTCGCCCAGGGCTTTGCCAGTGGCCTCGTCCACGTCGACTCGCGATTGTCCCATGCGGCAAGTGAGGCTGTTGCCAGCTCCCTGCCAAACGCAGCGAATATTATGTAGTTGCACTTTCAATCAACTTTGGAGATCGCTGTGTACGCCACGACTGGATTCCCGACCTTCGCCCGCGACATCATCACCGTCATCGCCAGGATCGCCCTCGGCGTCATCTTCATCGCCCACGGTTGGCAGAAGTTCAATGAGTGGACCGTTGCCGGAACCACGCAGTCCTTCGCTCAGATGGGTGTGCCGCTGCCGGACATCGCTGCACCGTTCGCGACGTTCGTCGAACTCATCGGCGGAGCGCTGCTCATCCTCGGCGCTCTGACGCCGATCGTCGGGATCCTGCTGGCGGCCAACCTCATCGGAGCGCTGGTCCTCGTGCACCTGGTGCCCGTGCCATTCGTCGACCAGGGCGGCTGGGAACTCGTGGCAGCCCTGGCAGCAGGCGCCCTTCTGCTGGCCGCTATGGGACCGGGACGCCTCAGCGTCGACCGGTTCCTGCTCAAGCGGAAGAAGGGGTCGAAGGCCAAGGAGTCGACGGCCAGAGGGAAGCGCAATGCCGTGCCTCAGAGTTCGGCTACCGCGAATTCCGCCGACTAACGCGAATCCCGTCGACTGACTGGGAGTCGGATCACCCGGCAAGGTCGCAGAGTCCTTCACACAGATCAAGAGAGCCGCTCGTCTACTAGGTCAGAGCCTGCAGAATTTGTGTGCACAGAACTTCGTGAGTGGTGATTGTGGGGTGGATCCCGTCCTCGCCGAAAGCATTCGGCGCAGCTTCGGATGCAACCGCAGAGCCGTTGACGACCACATCACTGCCTGTCGGCAACCTCTTGGTCAGGTCGTCAAGGTCAGCGTTCGTCCAGGTGATCCCGGCAGCCGCGAAGTGAGGAAAGGACGCGATGCGAGATTCGTCGACGAGCGTCGGCGTGACCCACACCCACGTTCCTTTGCCATCAGGCAGTGACAGTCGGCGAATCTCTGCAAGATTGCGCAGGGTCTCACCCTGGCTCACCAGCATGGTCCCGGCAGGTCCCCCGAGGCGCTGAGAGTCGTTGGTACCGAGCTTGCAGAAGACCCAATCGGGTGCCTGCCGCTGAACCGCAGGCAAGGCAGAGAGAGCCTCTGTGGTGGTGGCACCGGGGACGGCAAAGTTCGTGAAACGCAATTGCAGATCGGGGCGATGCGCCTCGAGAAGGGAGCGGAGAATCTCGAACCAGGAGAGCCGATCCGCGGTGCTGCTTTCGCCGATCGCTGCCAGGTGGGCACCAGGCTGGAACGGAAGGGCGCCGAGGAGCGGAACCAGCAGCGGTTCGAGTCGCTGAACAGCTGCATTTCGCTGGCGATCGAGTTCCTCGCGGGCCCGGCGGTAGTCTCCTTCGTCGGTTCCGAAGATCGCTGCCACCGTTCTCGCACTCAGATCTCTGGCGTAGGGCAGCACTTTCTCCGGTTGCTGGAAGCGGACAAGTTTCTCAAGCAGTGCAGAGTTTGTCATGGCGTGTCCTTTCGTGCCACGGAATTGCGTTTGCTTGGCAGCTGGAAGGCCGTGATCACAAGCCAAGCCAGGGTCGGGAAGCGGACGATGGGCAAAAGAATCGACAGCGCCGGGAATGCAATGGCAAGAAGCGCGATCATTGCCAGTCCGGCTATCACCAGGCCTGCCCAAGCCAACCAACGAGGGAGCAGGCCGGCGATCAGACCAGGTACGGCGATCCCCGCGATGAGGAGGCCACTGGGAACGATGAAACCGGGACCGCCGGTGATGAAAGCGAGGTCGTGGAGGACCCGGATGAGTTCTGCATGCTCAAGGATTTCGGGTCGAGTCAGAGTCCAGGTGAGCAAGGCCGACATTTGCAGCAAGGCGGCGGAAAGGATCCCACCCACGAGGCCGATGGTGGGTCCGGGCACGCAGACGCCAAGGTGGTTGAGCCGTACCGATGCTGTGGCGGTGAAGATGACCAGCGGGATCGAAGCAGCGAATTGGAGTAGGGCCGTGATGAGAACAGGGGTTGGGTTGTTCTGGAAGTAGCCAACAACGATGTCGGCGTCACCGTACGGCGAGGGGAATGTAGCTCCCTTGGCGAGAACTGTCGGGAGGATCAGTGAGGCCATGAAGAGTGCGACCGTGGCGATCGCAATTGGAGGTAGCGGCGGGCCAACCTTCGGTCGCCGCCCACTTTCTGTCGCGGTGAGCATGATTTTCTCCTGTCAGATTCGAACCGTACCGGCGATCTCCAGCGATTGGTCGCTGCTCCGGTGGCGAGAACAGAGCGTCCAGATACACATTGCATCTTTGCCATGAACCATTCATATCACAGAATGATTCATGTGCGCTAGTATTATTGCGTGACCAATGACTCGAAACAACCTCAGCAGCGTGACGCCTCACAGCGCGTCGCATTCCTCCTATCCCAGGTGGGCATCTATTCCGCCAACCGTTTCGCACTTCGGCTAGAGGAACTGGAGCTGCAGCCTGGAGACGTCGGAATTCTTCGCGTCATCGCCGCCGAAGAAGGATTGAGCCAGCAAGCTCTCGCCGACATACTCGGGGTGGTTCCCAGCCGGGTGGTCGTCCTGATCGATGACCTCCAAAAAAAGGAACTGGTCAGTCGCGAGCGCAGCGCACGTGACCGCCGCACCTATGAGCTTCGGCTTACCACTGAGGGAAAAAAGGTCATGCGCAGGATGCGAACGATCGGCGCAGCCCACGAGGCAGAGATCACGAGCGCACTGACCAACGCAGAACGGGAGCACCTGGCCGCCCTGCTTGGCAAGATCGCTAAAAGTCACGAGCTCACCCCCGACGTCCATCCCGGGTATCGCCAATCGCATCGGTAGCAGCCCCGACAGACTCAATCGCGGAATCGGCTGCGCCTAAGTAGTCGCAGGTCGGGCCTCGAAGCGACGTCGATACTCCGTAGGAGTGGTCTGAAACGCCGCGGCAAAGTTCTGCCGCAAAGTCACCACACTGCCGAACCCACAGTTCACGGCGATCTGATCGATCGACAGACTCGTGGTCTCCAGTGCCCTTCTGGCCTCGTCGAGGCGGCGCATTCGCACCCACGATGCAGGCGTGGCACCCGTCGAGGACCGAAAGCTTCGGTTGAATGTCCGCACACTCATGTGCGCGACCGCGGCGAGGCACTCAACAGACAGTGATTCGTCGAGGTGGTTCACGGCCCAGTCGAGAACCGCAGAGATCGGATCATCGTCGGGCTGTTCCGGCAGCGGCCGTTGGATGTACTGTGCCTGGCCCCCATCTCGGTGGGGCGCGATCACCAGACTGCGCGCCACCTGGTTGGCTGCCGCGGCCCCCAGACGTGTGCGCACCATATGAAGGCAGGCATCCAGCGCCGAGGCGGTGCCCGCCGAAGTGATGACATCGCCGTGATCGATGTAGAGGACGGAATCATCGATCTCCAGGTCCGGGTGTCTTCGGGTGAGCTGGTCGAAACCCTGCCAGTGCGTCACCGCCTTACGGCCGGCAAGCAGACCCGCGTCTGCGATGGGAAATGTGCCCAGGCAGAGGCCCGCAATGGTCGCACCCCGGTCATGCCTTGCCACAAGCAGCCGACGCAGGTCCTGCCCAGCCGGGCGACCATCGTCGTACCAGGATGGAACAACGACAACCTCGGCGTCGGATGCCACTTCGGGTCCACTCACACCGGTGATCTGATACCCCTCCGCCGTCGCAATCGGACCGGAATCGTCGGAGAACAGGATGGTCTGCCAGGGGGCGAGCCCTTGCCGCGCGACCTCGTCAAAGACCATCTGCGGCACGGACAGGTGGAACATGGTGATGCCGGTGAAAGCGTAGATGGCGATGCGCACGGTGGAACTCCTCCAGATTGGCGTAATTCCATCGTAGATGAGCATTCGTGCTACTGGTGGTGCTCGGGTGAAGCTCGCACTCTGGAGATGTGCCGCAGATACGCGCCACATCCTCACTCACGACACCTTTGGAGATCCGATATGTCTACGCCTCGCCGCGCCCTTGTCCTCGTCGATGTGCAGCAGCAGTACTTCGACGGCCTGCTGGAGATCCAGTACCCGAGCCATGAGCAGTCACTGCCCAAGATCACTGCGGCCATCGATGCTGCTGTTGCCGCCGACATCCCGGTCGCCGTCTTCCAGCACACCATGGGCACCGACGCACCGGTCTTCAACCCGAACGAGCCCGGATACGCACTCCACCCCGAGGTCGAACGCCGACGGTCCGAGTCCTGGAAGTCAGTGGTCAAAGAGTACGGCTCTGTCTATGCGGACACCGATCTGGAGGCGTGGCTGCGCGAGAAGGACGTCGACACTGTGACGCTGGTCGGCTATATGACCAATAACTGCATCCTCTCCTCTGCGGCGGGGGCTGAGGTTCTCGGATTCACCACGGAGGTGCTCTCGGATGCGACCGGTGCCATCAATATCGCCAACGATGCCGGCTTCGCCGATGCGAAGACCGTGCACACAACGCTGATGGCGCTCCTGCATTCGAACTGGGCCTCCGTCGCAACCACGGATGCTTGGACTAAGGCGCTGACGTCTCAGGTCGCACTGCCAAAGGGAGACCTGGGCAGTTCGGCAGCCACCGGTGCGCAGAAGGCTGGACAGAACTGAGCTGCTCAGGGGCAGAGCACGCGTATCCTGAGACGATACCGGGAACCAGGATCAGTCCGATGCCCGTCCGGCGGAGCGTCCATGTGCCAGTCCGGTCGAGATTCCGATAGTGACGGGCTGCGGCGAGGGTGCTGGCGCACAGCAGCCGGTGGTATCCGCGGTGTCGTCGCAGCCGGTGGTGTCGTCGGAGACGGGGGTGTCGCACGAGGAGCCGATGTCGGCCGAGCACACCCCGGTTTCGGGAAGCACAAGCTCGACTGAGTCGGCTGCTTCCTGATCGCCGGCGATGGCGGCGACGATCGAGCGAACTTGCTCGTAACCGGTGGCCATGAGGAACGTCGGCGCGCGACCGTAGGACTTCATGCCTGCGATGTAGAAGTCTTCCTCCGGGTGAGCCAGGAGACGGGCTCCGTGCGGTTCGACGGTTCCACAGCTATGGTGTTCCGGATCGATGAGTGGCCCCAAACCGGTGGGCGCCTCGACGATCGGGTCGAGGTCGAGCCGGATCTCGCGGAGGAAGCTGAGATCCGGACGAAAACCGGTCGTCGGAACCACGCGGTCAACATCGAGAGAGACCGCGCCGGCAGGAGTGGCACCGCTGACGGCGAGTTCAATCGCCGTGTCTGAACCTGTGGCCTCGTGCCTGATGGTGGGCGCCGAGGTGGCGCTCCGGTCCGTAGTGCCCAGCCCCGTGATCGTCACCGAGGTATGGACCTCGATGTGTCCGGTCTCGACGAGGTGGCGCAGGCGGGTACCCAGTGCTCCGCGTGCTGGGAGTCCGTCTTGGTCTCCACCGCCGTAGACGTCGGCAGGGTCGGACCCGCGCATTACCCAGCTGATGCGAGTGGAAGGTTCGGCTTCGCGGAGCTCGCCCAAAGCCAGCAGAGTGTTGGCCGCCGAGTGACCGGCCCCAACGACAAGCGTGTGCCGACCGGCGAACTGCGCACGGTCCCGGCCGAGGACATCGGGCAGCGGTGAGGTGACGAGCCCGGCCTCGCGGGCCTCATCTTCACCGAGTGCCGGCAGTCCTGCTTGGCCCAGCGGATTCGGGGTCTCCCAGGTGCCGGAGGCGTCGATGACGGCGCGAACAAAGTGGTCCTCGATCTCCCCACCCTCGTTCTGACTGCGAACGAGGAATGGGGTATCGCCGCGACCTGGGGTGGGGGTGCGGTCCTTGCCGACACGGCTGACTGCGATGACCCGCGAATGCGTGCGAATAGCGCCGCTCAGCTGTGGGGTCGCGGCCAGTGGAGCGAGGTAGTCGGTGACGAGTTCAGCTCCTGTCGGCAGAGAGTCACCGTCGGGCTCCACCCATCCTGTCGGTTCGAGCAGTGCTCGGGCGGCCTGGTCGATGTTGTACTTCCACGGCGAGAAGAGACCGATGTGGCCCCACGCACTGA
Organism: Brevibacterium sp. 239c; assembly: GCF_900169365.1. GTDB lineage: Bacteria > Actinomycetota > Actinomycetes > Actinomycetales > Brevibacteriaceae > Brevibacterium. The sequence goes on along the minus strand of NZ_FXZH01000014.1, from coordinate 59,573 downwards.
CAGCTGCAGCAGGTGTCGCGCCTGCCTCGAAGACGAGCGGTTCCATTTCGCGAGCGATGACGTGCGCTGCGGCAGCGAGACCAACCGGCCCGGCACCGATGACGGCAACCGGGAGTTCGCCTGTGGTGGTGTCAGTCATGAGTCGTCCCCTCTGGAGGTGCGTCGTGCCCAGAAGCGCTGGAGATTGACAGGCTGGACAGCAGCGCTTCGATGCGGGCGCGGATATCGTCGCGGATGATCCGCACTGCCTCGATTCCCTGACCTGCGGGGTCATCGAGGGCCCAGTCTTCGTACCGCTTGCCGGGGAAGATGGGACAGGCGTCGCCGCAGCCCATGGTGATCACCACATCCGAGGTCTTCACGGTGTCCGGGGTGAGCACCTTCGGTTGCTGGTCGGTGATGTCGATGCCCACCTCAGCCATCGCCTCGGCGGCGGTCGGGTTGAGCTGATTCGCCGGCTCACTGCCTGCCGAGCGGACCTCGACCTGGTCGCCTCCGAGCTCGCGGAGAAACCCGGCCGCCATCTGCGAGCGGCCCGCATTGTGGACGCAGACGAAGAGGACGGTGGGTTTCGGCGCTGTCGTTGTCATGGGCGCGGATCCTGTCGGTTCGAGGACAACTGGTTTGAGGTGGATTCTGGGAAGAATCGTTTGCGTGACCACAGGGCCACGTAGACGAGGGCGACGAGGATGGGGACTTCGATGAGTGGGCCGACGACTCCGGCCAGGGCCTGCCCCGAGGCGACCCCGTAGGTGCCGATGGCCACGGCGATGGCGAGTTCGAAGTTGTTGCCCGCGGCGGTGAAGGCCAAAGTTGTCGTCTTCTCGTATCCGAGCTTCAGGGCATGCCCGACGACCATTCCGGCGGCGAAGACGATGGTGAAGTAGATGAGCAGAGGCAGGGCGATGCGCGCGACGTCCAAGGGGTTCGAGGTGATCTCATCACCCTGGAAGGCGAAGAGTAGGACGATGGTGAACAGCAGTCCGTAGAGTGCAAACGGTCCGATCTTAGGCAGGAACCGGTCTTCGTACCAGGTTCGGCCTTTGGCCTTCTCGCCGATGGTGCGGGTCAGGAAGCCAGCCAGCAGTGGGATGCCGAGGAAGACGAGGACGCTGAGAGTGATTGCCCAGAAGGAGAATTCGCCGCTCGTCGTCGGCAGCCCGAGCAGGTTCGGCAGCCACTGCAGGTAGAACCAGCCGAGGATGCCGAAGGCGAGGACCTGGAACACGGAGTTGATGGCAACGAGGACGGCCGCGGCTTCACGGTCACCGCAGGCGAGGTCGTTCCAGATGAAGACCATGGCGATGCAGCGGGCGAGGCCGACGATGATCAGTCCCGTCCGATATTCGGGAAGATCGGGCAGGAAGATCCAGGCGAGGGCGAACATGAAGGCGGGTGCGGCCAACCAGTTGATGAGCAGAGACGTGATCATCAGCTTCTTATCGGTCAGCACCCGACCGGTCTCGTTGTAGCGGACCTTCGCCAGCACCGGGTACATCATCACCAACAGCCCCAGGGCAATCGGCAATGACACATCGGCGACTTTCACCGAATCGAGTGCGGCTGCGAGTCCGGGCACGAGGCGGCCGAGAAGCAGCCCGAGAATCATCGCGGCGATGATCCACACGGGCAGGAAACGGTCGAGTGTCGACAGTTTGACCTGGGCTGGCTCGCTGGTGGTGGCGGTCGCGGGGGTACTCATCGGACTCCTCGAGCGAATCTGCTCACGGCAGGGTTCGCTCTGTCATATACATCGAAGGTTATCGATATGAATCTAAACACTACATATCGACAACTGTCAATGTATGGGCATAATGGAGTAGTGACCACTGAACAGACATTGCCCGCACCCGCCTCGGCGGCCTGCTGCACGACGCTGACCGGCGAACCCTTGGACGAGGATCAGGCACGGGACTTCGCACGGATCCTCAAGGCCCTGGCCGATCCGACTCGCCTGCGCCTGGTCTCCCTAGTCGCCGCCCACGAGGGCAATGAGGCCTGCGCGTGCGATCTCATCGATCCGGTCGGACTCGGCCAACCCACGGTCTCCCACCACCTGAAGATCCTCGTCGATGCCGGTGTCCTCCACCGCGAGAAGCGGGGAGTCTGGTCGTATTACTCGCTGGCAGCCGAGACCCTCGAGCGCATCACAGCGTTTCTCACCCCTGCGTAAGACGATGGGCCGCGCTCCACCGGTTCGGGGTACGCTCCGAAAAGGGACTTAGATCGCTCTGAGCATCAGTGCACTCGAAGCCCAGCACCACTCCCCCGACGAAAGCAGATAGGTCAATGACCAAGACTGTCCTTCAGGCCAGCCTGGACGTCTTCCGCAGCCACGGAATGACGACGATATTCGGAAATCCGGGATCGAACGAACTGCCATTCCTCGCGGGGCTCGGCGATGACTTCCGATTCATCCTCGGCCTGCACGAGCAGGTCGTCGTCGGCATGGCCGAAGGCTTCGCGCGGGTGACAGGACGTCCGGTTCTGGTGAATCTGCATGCCGCATCCGGCTCCGGCAATGGAATGGGGGCACTGACCAATGCTCATTACGGCCACGTTCCGCTGGTCATCCTCGCAGGCCAGCAGGTCCGCCGCACCGTCGGCCAAGAAGCGATGCTGGCCAGCACAGATGCCGCCACACTGCCGACACCGCTGGTGAAGTATTCCCATGAGCCGCTCTCGGCCGCCGACGTCCCCCGAACCCTGTCCCAAGCTGCCTTCGAGGCAGTCACTCAGCCCAGCGGACCCGTGTATGTGTCGGTCCCCTTAGACGATTGGGACGAAGAAGCACTCGAGGACGATGACCTGCTGCCGGCGCGATCGGTGTCAATCGGACGCGGCCTCGGTCCGCAGCTGCAGCGAGAGCTGCTCGCCTCGCTTGACGGAGCACAGCGGCCTGCCCTCGTGGTCGGGCCTCAGGTGGATGCCGCCGCTGTCGCCGATCCGAGCGTCATGGAGGACGTGACATTGCTGGCGGAGAAACTCGACGCCTCTGTCTACATTGCCCCGTCTCCCACCCGGTGCCCCTTCCCGACGACCCACCCGAATTTCGAAGGCGTCCTGGTCCCCGGGATCCAGTCCGTGCGTGATCAGCTGGCCGACCATGACGTGGTCCTGGTGCTGGGTGCCGCCGTTTTCAGGTATCACCGGTGGGAGCCGTCGAACTATCTGACTCCCGGCACCGAGGTCATCCAGATCACTCAGGATCCGCGCGAGGCCACTCGGGCACCGTTCGGCAAGGCCGTCATCACCGATGTCGCCAGCACCACGGCCACCCTTGCGGCACAGATCGCCGATCGTGGCACCCGACGCGGTGAGCGCGGGTCACGCATCATGAACCCGGCCCCCACCTCGGCGGAGGGAATGACCGGTCAAGAGATTCTCGAGGTGCTCAACGAGTACGTCAACGATTCGGTGTCCTACGTCAACGAGACCACCACCCTGGACCTGGACTATCTTGAGCGGGTCGCCATCGACCGGCCCGGAATGTACAGCTTCCCAGCCTCTGGCGGCCTGGGATTCGGGCTGCCCGTGGCCGTGGGAATGTCGATCGCGGCACCGGGGAAGACCATTGTCGCCACCGTCGGCGACGGCTCGGCCAACTACGGCATCACCGCACTGTACACCGCCGCCCAACTGCAGACGCGCACGGTATTCGTCATCATCAACAACTCCGGATACGGCGCCCTGGCCGGCTTTGCCCAGCGCATGGGCGTACCGAAGGTTCCCGGTCTGGCGCTGGGCGGCATCGACTTCGTCTCCCTGGCCCACGGCTACGGTGTCCCGGCAAAGCGCACGTCCACCCGCGCCGAGTTCGACGCTGCCTATCGGGAGGCACTCGAGGCGTCGGGGCCGGTGCTCATCGACGCCTCGATCGTGTAGGGACTGCGAGGTAAGGGGCCCTCGGCGGCTTCGATTCACTGATGGGCATCGCCTAAGCTGATTCCCATGGGATTCGGGGCTTTGGAACACTATGTGCAAACCACGCGCCTAACCCTGACAGAGGTGGTCGCTGAGGAACAGAACAGCGACTATGAGTCCGGCTGCGCCAAGCTGGAGGGAACGTGGTGGCGAGTCCGGACTGCGCGCATCACGCCGACCAAACCGGGTGCTTTCGTGGCCGTTTGGGGTCGCACCCCGGAGGGGGTCACCGCGCCCTTCTCCGAAGGCGACGACTGTGCGGGCCTTCTGGTGTTCGTCTCGGACGAAGACCACCTTGGTGCGTTCAGGTTCCCCACCGCGGACCTGGCCACGCTGGGAATCTACTCTTCACAACGCTCGGCAGGGAAACGCGGCTTCCGGCTCTACCCGCCTTGGTCCACGTCACTGAATCCCCAAGCAACTCGAACTCAGCGCAAGCAGACTCCGTTCTTCGAACACCTCGGCTGACACATCCGAATACCTCGGCTGAGTCATTCGGACAACGACACCACGGTTTGTCCCCCACAGACTTGGCTCGATACGCTGAGGACTGAGCACTACCGGCAAGAAACGTTCGGGACGACCCGAACGCAATCAGTCACGATGAGGACGGCCTCGAAGAACAGGAATGCCCGTCATGACTGCCGCCATTCGCAGCATTCTCACTCCTACTGCCATCGTTCGCCTCGTCCTCGGCTGGGGTGCCTTCGCCGCACTCCTCTTCGCGGGCCCCCTGTTGGCTCCACCCGTTCCGGGACCACTTCTCGTCACCGCCTTGGCCATCATCGTCGGCGTCATCCTCATCTGCGCCTTCGGAGTCGTCCATGAGGCCGAGCACCTGGCTCGTCGCCTCGGCGATCCCTATGGCTCCCTCGTTCTCACACTCTCGATCGTGCTCATCGAGGTCGTCCTCATCGCCGCTGTCCTCTTGGGCCCTGGCGAGCATGCGACGATCGGCCGAGACTCGGTGATGGCCGTATCGATGATCATCCTCAATGCCGTCATCGGCCTGTGCCTGCTGGTGGCGGGTCTGCGACATGGCAGTCTCGCCCACAACCGCACGGGCGTCTCGACCTACCTATCGCTCATCATCGTCTTCGCCGCCCTCGCCTTCGCCCTGCCGGCCCTGATCGGCACGAACGGCAGCTACGAGGCGTGGCAGGAGATCCCGATCATCGTCATCACGATCGGCATCTACGCCTTCTTCCTGTTTCGTCAGATGGGCGCTCAGGCCGCGGACTTCCATGAGGTTGATCCGCGCCCGACCATGCCCGCCGAGATGGCCGGCATGACCGCGTCCAGAACACAGGAGGACGGCGCAGCAGTCACTGCCGTCGAGACTGCGCCGAAACAGAGCATCGTCGAGATCATCTCCACCCACCGCACCGAGATCATCGTGCGCTTGGCCCTGCTCATCGCCACGGTCACGCCGATCGTCCTGCTCAGCCACGATATGGCGTCGCTGCTCGATGATGGGCTGGGCCGTCTCGGCGCTCCGGTGGCTCTGTCGGGGGTCGTCATCGCACTCATCGTCTTCCTCCCGGAGACGATCACCTCGCTGCGGGCAGCATGGAACGGCGAGATCCAGCGGGTGAGCAATCTGTGCCACGGGGCGCAGGTGTCAACGGTGGGGCTGACGATTCCGACGGTGCTGCTCATCGGGCTGATCACCGATCAGCCGATCGTGCTCGCGGAGTCGCCGGCAAACCTGTTGCTCTTCGCCGTCACTCTACTGGTATCGGTGACGGCATTCGCGGGGAAGAGGGTCAACGCCGTCCATGGTGCGGCACACCTCGTCCTGTTCGCGATCTTCGGAATCACGCTCTTCTCCTGAGAGAGCATGAGCAGGCCGAGGACCGCGGCGAGGCCTTTTCAGCCGAGTGGCCCGCGTCGACGCACAGCGAGTTCGTCGGTGATGCGTTCGAGGCTGCCGTTCGAGGTCAGGGCGGCCCAGCCTCGAGCCAGAGTCTGAATGAGGGCAGGGTTGTCCAGTCGCTTCAGTCTCAGCCGGTCATGGGAGGGCTGGAGGAAACGACCCATGCCGAAGAGAACTGCTGCGTACCCGCAGGCGAGAAACAGCACCGGAATTATCCACATGCCCTCATCGTCTCTCTGAGCAACAATCAAGCACAAGCAACTGTTTTCATATGTCTGTCAGTAATTGCCATACAATCAGCCTTATAATCAATTGCATGCTCGACACCCACCGACTCGCGATCTGGAGAGCCGTGGTCGCCAGCGGCTCCGTCCAGCAGGCCGCGGCCAATCTCCGATACACTCCGGCGACGATCAGCCAGCACATCATCCGGCTGCAGAAGGACGTGGGCCTACCCCTCTACGAGCGGAACGGGCGGGGAATCGCGCCGACTCCCGTCGGGGTGCGCCTGGCCGAGGAATCCGGTGAAGTCTTCTCCAGCCTGCAACGCCTCGAAGCCACGCTCGGTGACCTGCGTCGAGGCCCGCGACCAAGACTCGAAATCGGTTGCTTCTCCTCGGCGGCGAAGGAATGGATACCCACCATCGTCTCCTCGGTCGTCTCCGAATTCCCCACGGTGCAGTTCGAGATCAGCCTCAGTCCCGCGACGGATGCCGAGGACTGGAGTCCGCACGATCTTGAGATCCATTCGGAAGAGCCTTCTCTGCCTCCAAGGACGATTCCAGGATTCCGCCGGCAGGTCCTGACCGAAGAGGGCTACCAACTCGTCGTCGCCTCCGATCATCGTCTGGCCGACGCCGAGGCGGTTTCGATGTCTCAGCTCAGCGACGAAGCGTGGGTCGACGCCGACATCAGCAACTCACCGGCAGCTCTCATCGTCTCCCGGGCGTGCAATGCGGCCGGCTATGAACCCAGCTTTGCGGCGGGCTCCGATGACCACTACGCGGTCCTGGCCATGGTCGCCGCCGGGGTCGGGGTCTCAGCCCTGCCCTCGCTGGCGATTCGAGACCTGCCGAACGGAGTCACAGCGGTGCCACTGGTCGATCCGACACCTCGGCGCCGGATCGTCCTGCAGACGCGGGAGGCGGTGCATCATTACCCCTACGTGCGCACTGCGGAGACTCTCATCCGCGCACGGGCACAGACCGCATAGTCGCCGCCGATGTGGGTGAAGCGAGAGCTTCCTTCGGCGAGGCAAGAGAGTGCCCGGCCGCGCATTCGACGACAGCCCGCACCGGTTCACCACAGTCTCGGTGGAACACTTCGAGCGGCGGCCCATCGGTGTCAGTGCAGTGCTCGTCACCCCAGCGCAGCAGCGAGATCATCACCGGATAGAGATCGAACCCCTTGGACGTGAGCCGGTATTCGCTGCGTGCCCGCCTCCCAGGTTCGCGATAGGGCGTGGTCGCGAGGACTCCGGCGTTGACGAGCTTGCGCAACCTGTCGGAGAGCACCGGATCGGAGACACCGACATGGTCCCGGATCTGGTCGAACCGGCGCACGCCATTGAACGCTTCACGGAGGATGAGCACGGTCCACTTCTCCCCGATGACATCGAGTGTCTTCTGGATCGAGCATCCTGCGGTGTCGAAGTCCAGCCAGTCCATGGGTGCTCCCTTCCTCGCCTCTTCTGCAGTTGACCTGTCGCTCCAGCATAGGCTAACTTCAAATTACTTAGCCAGCTTTTCCGACGGCTTCCCGGCCATTTCAATCAGCTCAAAGGAGAACGCATGAACGCACCATCAGGAACTGTCCCGGACGTCTCGCTCGAGACAGCCAGCCGCTTCGTCGCCGCCTCGGGGCTCATCATCGATGAAGTCACGAACACGAGCGTCCGCGGCCATGCCGACCTAGGGGCAGACCATCTCACGCCGTGGGGCGTCGTCCATGGTGGCGTCTACACAACGATGGTGGAGAGCGCCGGAAGCATCGGAGCCAGCCATGCCGTGTCCGAGCGCGGCGAGTTCGCCGTCGGCGTCCACAACGCCACCGATTTCCTGCGCCCGACCACCGGTACCCGCGTCGCCGTCGCGGGCTCCGCACTGCACCAGGGCCGCTCTCAGCAGCTGTGGGAGGTCATCATCACCGACACCTCATCGGACAAGGTTCTGGCCCGAGGTCAGCTGCGCCTGCAGAACGTCCCGCTGCCGAAGGAGGCCAACTGAGGTGAGCACTGATTCAAGCACTCGCGAAACCGCAGTGACCTGGACAGATACCTCGCAGGGGCTGTCGCTGTTGCCGACGATGGACGGCATCGATTTCCTGCGCAAGATGGCCAGCGGCGAGGTCCCCGGAGCCCCCATCGGCGCGCACATCGGAATGCAGATCGCCGAGGTGGATGAAGGCACGGTCACCTTCCACTGTCATCCCGATGAATCCCATTACAATCCGATCGGCATGGTCCATGGCGGCCTGGTCTGCACACTGCTCGACTCGGCACTCGGCTGCGCCGTTCACACGACCCTGCCCAAGGGCACCGGCTACACCTCGATCGAGATCAAGGTGAACTATCTGCGCCCGGTCTCCAAAGACAGCGGGCCTCTGGTCTGCACCGGCCGCGTCACCAAGGGCGGTCGCCGCGTCGCTTTCGCCGAGGGTGAGGTCGTTGACAATAAAGGCAAGACCGTCGCCACTGCCTCCGGCAGCCTGCTCATCTTCCCACTCTCAGCCAAGTAGCGCCCGGATCTACGGGTGCGAGTCAGTCGGCGCGGGTGGGTGTCAGCCAGCGCCGGCAGTCCGATCCCTGGTGGAGGCGTCTGCGTCGTCATCGGCCGGATTTGCTGAGCGCTCCGTCGAGTCGGTTCCCGAGGGCTCACCGGAGGGCTGTGGCGATGACTGCTGCGTGGACTCCTCCGCGGTCGGTTCAGCCTTCACGCTCTCGCCCGGTTTCGGCCAACTCACTTCACTGGTGAAGGCAGGCTGATCTGCGCAGGTGTCGAGCACGGCTTCCATGGCACCCTTTTCAGCGGCGGCCACCCACAGTCCGTACTTGTGCTTGACCGCGATTTGGCGAGAGACGTATTCGCATTGGAAGGACTCATTCGGTGGCAGCCACGCGGCCGCGTCTCCGCCGCCCTTCTGTCGAATAAGGTCTGCGCTCACGGTCAGCAGGTTGAGCGGGTCGTTTCCGAACTCCCGCAGCTCCTCGGCGGACATGGCTGCCGCCCCGGTCTGCCAGGCGTTGGAACCGGATACGATGTAGTCGATGTCGACATTGGTCGATCCGCGCTCGAAGCCGTATGCCTTGCCCAAGTATTTGTCCTCGAGGTCACCGGCGGTGGCAACGCACCCCTTCGTCCCGGCCTCGATCTGAAGGCTCCTGAGGTCACGCCTGAGCGCATCGTTGCGTGTATCGCAGCCGTTGCCGTCGACGTCGGCGGACCAGTCGAAGAGCTGCGGGTCGTAACCGGTTCGATGGTCCTTGCCCTTGACCTCCAGCTTATCGAGCATCGACCGTGCCGCGCCCATCTCTGCGGTGCCTGCACTCTGCCGGGGAGAATCGCTGTTGTCTTCATCGCCTGCTGCGGGCTTCGCCTCATTCTGTGCCGAGACATCAGGGCCCGAACTCGCGGGTACTTCTGAGTCGCCGCCGTGCGGTCGATGCCCAGGGGCCGGTGCCGCCGAGGCTGCAGGTCGTGAGGGCACCGGGTCGGAATCGGCGGAGCCTCCTCCGCCGGTCGACCATGCGACTTCGCCTCCGATGACCTGATCCGCACTGCTGCCTGCGCACCCGGAGAGGAGCGCAAAAACGATCATGGTCACTAGGGCCAGAAAAGAGACTGCCGAAATTCGAGTGCTGCGAGTAGCGTCTGCGGAGTTCATCGAATTGGCCACGCTTGAAATGTTAGGGCAGGTTGTCTCTATAACGGTGGAATCTGTCCATACCGTCACCGATTCGTTATCTGTTGAAATCGAAATAGTTGGACTTCCGGGGAGGTCAGTGGCCGCGGCGACTATTCGCAGCCGACCCCATCACCATCACGGTCCAGGTGGGACGCATACCCCGGGTCATCTCGGTGAACAGGTGCTGCTCCGGCAGCACGAGCCGCGGTGCAGTTCTTGAAATAGACCGAGCCAGACGACCCCGAACCCGAGGAATTTGATCTCGATCCCGAGCTCGATCCCGAGTCTGATCCCGAGCTCGTCTTCTTCCTTGAACTCGTCGACTTCTTCGAGCTCGACTTCTTCTTCGAGGCGTCCTCCGCGGTCTTCACATTGTCGCCCTCACCTGGTCCTGGCCAGGCGACGTCCTTCGTGAATGCTGGCTGGTTGCTGCAGGTGCTCAGCACTCGCTGCATCGCGGACTTCTCGGCTTTGACGACCCACAGGTCGTACTTGTGCTTGATCGCAATCTGGCGGGAGACGTATTCGCAGCGGTAGCTCTTTGCCGGTGGCAGCCAGGTCGCGGCATCGCCGTCTCCCTTCTATCGGGAAGCTCCGATATCAGATGGCTCGGAGTTCCTCACCTGTAGAGATCTCTGATGGCTTACATCGAGAATGCATGAATAGATTGCATAACCGGTTGATCTCGCGGAATCCTGGGCAGGGCGTGGGGTTCGCGGTATAAGGGGCATATGACTCCTGTCGACGCCGCCAGCGAACCAGATGAACCTGGCCGAGCGTCACCTCCTGTTTTGAAGAATCCCATTTTTCGACGATTGTGGCTGGCCAATTTTGCCGGCTACATGGGCAACCAGGTCACCACCTTCGCGTTAAGCATCACCGCCGTCGTGTTCCTCAACGCTTCGGCGTTTGAAGTTGGACTCATCGCCGCGTTGTCTCGCAGTGCATATCTCTTCTTCGGCATTCCCGCCGGTGTGTGGATTGATCAATACGAGCAGGGGAATACGGATCGCCATCCGACGAGACCGATGCATCACAGGCTGGGACATACCGAGTCGATCGAGGCTGACGTAGAGCGCTCTGCGCTCCATCACAGCGGCAGCTTGGGTCACCCCCACCGAACAGGACACCAACAGGTAGGACACCGCCAGGGCAGCGACCACGACGGTGCGGATGTCGCCGAAGAACTGGATCTGCTCCGGGGTGACGGCATCGGAGACGTTCTGGACCATGTCGAGGAAGCCAAGCACTGAGCCTGCCGGGACCGCGATAAAGCTGGCAAGCGCGACCCCGGAGACCTGCCTCCACGCCGCCTGGGGCGACTCGAGCACCGTCCGCGCCGCAATCAGCGATGCACCATTGTCGGATCGCCGGAGCCGACGCTGAGCGGACCGACCGACCAAGAAGGGGCCGAGGATGTTCAGCACAGCCATCACCGAGACGATGACGAGTACCAGCGCGAGGGTGATGCCCACTGTGCCCCAGCTGGCTGATGTCAGCTGCAGGACCAGGACGGCCCCCGCTACGACGAGCGCGGCGATCACCAGCCGGAGCCAGTGCATCCGCGGGGCGCTCTGGCGCATGCGCACGCCGAGCGGCGAGATCATCACCTGCTTGAGGCTCGCGACCGCGCTGATGAGCGCGACCAGCACGACGCAGCTCGCAAGCACGACGACGAGCGCTGGTGGCAGGATGGCACGATCTATGCCGAGCGTGTTGCCGGCGACCGGTACCAAGGCCAGCGCCGGGGTAATGGGAAGGGCGAGGGCGGCCCCGAGGAGCGCTCCCAGCAATGCGAGCATTCCGGCTTCGACGAGAGCTACTTTTCGGACCCAGCTGGGGGTCGCGCCCAGCAGTCGGAGCGTCGCCAATCGATCTTCGCGCCGGCGAGCTGACAGTCTCGCGGCCGAGCCGCCGAGGGTACTGACCGGGACGACCATGACTGCAAGCATCGCCACCGCCAGGATCCGGTACTGACCGAATCCGCCGGGATCGGGTGCGAACCAGAACGCGTTGGCAAGAGTCGACACCGCAATTGACATTGCAGTGATCACTGCAATGGCGATGACGGGCAGAATGATTTCGGAGGCATCCGTACAAGAGGGACGAATCAACAGCCACAGTGCCGTGCGTTGCCCGGCCCTACGTGCCGAGACCCCGGTCGGTGCCTCATGGGTGCTCATCCGTCGGCCTGCCTGTCCGAGAGCTGCTCGACGATCTGCCCGTCGCGCAGCCGCACCACACGCGAGCACGCCGCAGCGACATCCTTGTCGTGGGTGACCAGGACCAGCGCGCGGCCCTGCTCGGAGGTCGAGCGCAGTAGGAGGGCCAGGACATCGGCCGCGGTTCGGGAGTCGAGAGCGCCCGTGGGCTCGTCGGCGAATACGACCTGGGCCTGCGTGGCTCGCGCCCGGGCGATGGCGACCCTCTGTGCCTGGCCGCCTGACAACTGTCCGATGCGGCGTTGTTCGAGCCCGGTCATTCCCAGCTCCTGGAGCAGTTGGCCGGCTCTGGAGTTCGCTTCGCTCTTCGTCACGCCTGTAAGCAGAAGGGGCATCATCACGTTCTCCATCGCGGTCAGCTCGGGAATGAGCATGCCCTGCTGGAAAACGAACCCGAACTCCTGTAGCCGGAGTTCTGAACGAGCTGGGTCGGAGAGCTCGTCGACCCGAACGATCTGCGATCGGCCCTGCCCGTCCAACGTGCGCAATGCGACGGTGCCGTCGTCGGGCCTGATGATGCCCGCAAGAGTGTGCAGCAACGTGGTCTTGCCGGACCCCGATGGCCCCATGATGGCGACTGATTCCCCGTCGTGGACAGAGAAAGACACCCCGTTCAGGGCGACAGCGTCGCCGTATCGCACCTGCAGGCCGGCCGCCGACAGGCGGGGCACGTGGTTTTGCTGAGAAGGTGCGACGGGGTGCTGGTCATATCGCATAGTTCGCTCGTAGCTCATGATTCGACGCTACGGATCGTTCGCAACCGTCTGATACCAACCACGGGTTGATCCTGGCAGGTCATATCTGTGTGTGCTGTCACGGGAGATACCTGTCACTGGTGCTCTTAGGCGCGGATACAGCGACGACTCCGACATAAGCTGCTCGTGCCGGCCTGCGGCCTCGATCCGTCCGTGGTCCAGGACGTAGATCCGATCTGCGCTCTGAATCGTTTGGAGTCGATGCGCGATGACCACGATCGTGCGAGCACCTGACAGCTGGACGAGGAGCTGCGAGAACTTCAGTTCGTTCTACCCGTCCAGGCTCGAGGTCGGCTCATCGAGGAGGATGATCGGGGTCTGTCGAAGCAAAGCTCGCACCAGTGCAAGGCGCTGGCGTTCGCCGCCAGAGAGGTGCGCTCCCTGTTCGCTGACATCGAGAGCCATTCCCTTGTCCGCGAATCCATTCAGGGCATCGAGACCGAGACCCGTCAGCAGTGCCGGAGCGGCCTTCTCGTCCAACCCGGGATTCCCGATCTCCACGTTCTCTCGGAAAGTCCCGTCGATGATCCCTCCGTTCTGGGGGAGATAGCTGATGTGGGCTCTCACATCCTGCCGGCTCAGTTCCTCAACCAGTCGACCTCCCACGGTGATCTCCCCGGAGCACGGGTCGTAGAAGCAAAGCAACATGGGCGTGTCTCCTTTATTGAGGATTTCACTGCTGAGAGCCTGAATGGGTGATTACGCAACGGCGACATCGAGTATTCAGCGACAAACAGCGGGCACGGGTCGAATCTCTACTGCCGTCCAACACAGGCAAGAGAGCCCGCCCATTCGAGAACAATCGCCGTATCGTCGAGGGCATCGTCTACCGATACCGAACAGGTATCGCCTGGCGCGATCTGCCTCGGGAGCACTTTGGTGGCTCTTCGCAAACGAGAATGTAGGTCAGTGAATTTGAAATAGGGCGAGTCGCTGCCCGGATAGACGTCGAGGTCTTCCGATGATGGAAGTTCTCACACTCGCCATCCGAAAGACCTCGACGTGGACAAGCCTATATTCTCGACCCCTGACCTCACCACATTCGCCCGCCTCGACACCCTCGACCTGACATGCATCGGCCAACACATCACCGCACACAAAGCCGTCTTGAAGTGCCGACCCACCACAGCCGATGACTGGTGCCGGCGGTGTGGCGGCCATGGTGAAGCCAGGGACACTGTTCTACGCCGGCTGGCTCACGAACCCCTCGGACACCGCCCCACGACACTCCACATCCGCCTACGCCGTTACAAATGCTGCGAGTGCGGACACGTCTGGCGCCAGGACACCACAGCCGCAGCACCAGCACGTGCCAAGATCTCCCGTGCCGGACTCGACTGGGCATTGCGCGCCCTCGTCATCGATCACGACACCGTCTCAGTCATCGCTGCGAAACTCGCTGTGTCCTGGCATACCGCGAACTCAGGGGTCCTGGCCGAAGGACACCGGTTGCTGATCAGCGATCCGACTCGCTTCGACGGTGTGTCTGTCATTGGTGTCGACGAACACGTATGGCGCCATACACGACGTGGTGACAAATACGTCACTGTCATCATCGACCTCACCCCGATCAGCCAGGGAACAGGCCCAGCACGCCTACTCGATATGGTGCCCGGACGGTCGAAACAAGTCTTCAAGCAATGGCTGGCCGTCCGACCCAAGGGCTGGCGTGAAGGCATCGAAGTCGTGGCGATGGACGGATTCTCCGGGTTCAAGACCGCAGCCGCGGAGGAACTTCCCGATGTTGTCGAAGTCACGGACCCCTTCCACGTCGTCAAGCTCGCCGGTGACGCCCTCGACGAGGCCCGACGCCGCATCCAGCAAGAAACAACTGGGCATCGGGGACGGGCGAAGGATCCGTTATATCGGGCGCGCAGGACGCTGCATACGGGCACCAGTCTGCTCACGACCAAGCAGCAAGCCAGGATCGTGCGGCTTTTCGCTGACGACAATCTCACTGAAGTCGAAGTCACCTGGAGCGTCTACCAGGACATCGTGGCTGCATGCAGAGCCGAGGACCGCAACGAGGGTAAAAGGCTTCTTCAGGAAGTCATCGATACCCTGGCGTCGGGTCTGCCACCAGGATTGCTCGAGCTGAAGCGGTTAGGACGAACGTTGAAAAGACGAGCAGCCGACGTGTTGGCGTTCTTCACCAGGCCCGGAACGTCGAACGGGCCCACCGAGGCCATCAACGGAAGGCTCGAGCATCTGCGGGGATCGGCACTCGGTTTCCGGAATCTCACTCATTACATCGCCAGGTGCTTACTCGAATCCGGTGGCTTCAGGCCGCTTCTACACTCTTATTTACGATGAGCCACTTTGGTCCCTGGCAGACAGTATGGAAACGCCACCGCCGCTACGCCGCGGATGGCACATGGGATCGAGTACAGGCCCAAATCCTGGCCGACGCCGACGCTGCTGGGAATATCGATTGGAATATCTCTGTTGATGGCACGAATAATCGTGCCCACCAGCACGCGACGAATACCCGTCGTCCTGCGCAGGACACAGGGGGCTACATCGAATTACAAGAATCTGAACGATGATACCTGCGAACCAGCTGGTCACGGGATTGGACGCTCACGTGGTGGACTGACAACGAAGATCCACCACGCTGTCGACGGACACGGCCGACCATTGGCCATCGTAGTCACTGGCGGCCAACGCCACGACGGAGTGATTCTTCCCCAAGTGCTGGCTGATATTCGGGTTCCGCGCAACAGTACCGGTCGTGCACGCACACGTCCGAACTCGGTTTTGGGCGACCGAGCCTATGGGTCCAGAGCCAATCGCGAGCACCTACGATCTCGTGGAATCACGGCAGCGATCCCTGAAAAGAAGGACCAGATCGCTGCTCGGAAGAAACGTGGAAACAGGGGAGGACGCCCACCAGCGTTCGACGCCGTTGCGTATAAAAACCGTAACGTCGTCGAGCGATCCTTCGCCTACGTCAAACAGTGGAGAGGATTAGCGACTCGGTACGACAAGCTCGCGATCACCTACCGGGCTGCCGTCGTTCTCAGCGCAATCTTAACCTGGTTGCGCATATAGGAATGGGTCATTCCATAAATACTGTGGTGAAGTACTCGACGGCATCAGCACTTACCACGTCACGCGCACAATACGGATCATCACGGTCACCCAAGAAGTCATAATGGCCTACCTGCGCCCCTACGTTCCGACCGCTAGCCTTTGGGACAGAGTCGAGATAGACAAGTGCGTTGTCCTCTGCCGGAGTAATGTCGTCGGCTCCGCCCCAGCGGATCTCGAACGGAGCGGAGATTGCTCTAAGACTCCTCGGGTCAAGCAAGCGACCGATCGCGGGCGCGATCACAAAACCCGCACGAATTCTCTCATCGGCGACCGACTTACCGCCGTCCGAGATCCTCGCACTAATTTGATCCTCTGTATAGCGAGAGTGAAGCTGCTCGACCACGTTTGGATACTCAGGCAACTGCGGCGCTGGGACCAAGCCGCTTAGCACTGCGTTGAGCGCCTCTGGATTCGTTCTTGCCCCGAGAAGCGCAGCGACCGTGTAGCCTCCGATAGAGAAGCCCGCGGCACCAATCTTCTGCTCGTCGATGTCATGCCTGGAAACAAGGTAGTCGAGAAGGAGCGAGACATCTCGAGCCCGTTCCCAAGTGAATGAGAAACCTTCAGGCAGATATACGTCCTTATAACTATTGCCGTGATGATCAACGCCGGCGACTAGAATGCCAGCGTCAGCCAGGGGCTCGGCCAGCCAGGAAAGATCTTCAACTGCGCCGCCGGTCCCGTGGGACAGGAGAACTACTGGGAGGGGCCTGTCGGAGCAAGCTGGCCTCCACACGCTCACAGAAAGAGGTCTCGCACGGCTATTATCGGACCAATGCTGGCGAGTCTCGTCGGACAACGTCACAGTTTCAGTAAGCATGACCTCAATCTATACCTCAAGTCTGCTGGCATTCAGTTGATAAACGTACTCAATCGACTCATCATGGAAAATTCTCTCAACTACGCCGAGGTGGCTGTAGCTGCTGTCAGTTTCAGAAGTCGTTTGCACAGATTTCAGAAGCCGCCTTCACTGGATGAACTTCAACTCAGAAGTGGCCTGTACACAAGCCCGCGAGACGAAAAGGCCCCACCTAGGAATCGGTCAGGGGCGCAGAAGCACCTTACCCTGGGATCCCTGGCTCAACGACAGGGCTAGCCCTTCGGCTATGTCGCCCAACGGCAGCTCCTCCTGTATCCGTGTTCGGATGACCCCTTCCCGCACGAGATTGAAGACCTGGGTGAAGGCGGAGACCAACTGTGCCCGTTTGGCGCTGTGGACCCATTCGCGCAATCGGAAGTAGTGAATATTGAGGTCGGGCCGGTCCTGCCGCAGTTTGGGCGACAGTGGTTGGCCGGACAGCAAGCCGTAGTGCACAAATGTTCCCCCGCGTCTCAAGGACTGTGCCAGGTCGATGCCTTCACCGCCGCCCACGCAGTCGAACGCGAGGTCGAGGCTTCCTGTCCCTGTAAAAGCATGGAGCTCTTCGCGCCAACTGTCAGTGGAAGTGTCAATCACGTGAGCCCAGCAGCTGCTGGCCTCTTCTTTCCTCGGGTGGCGCATGAGCCCGATGGTACGGGTACCCCGCTGAGTGAGCAGATGCCCGAGGGTGCGGGCGATGGCGGAACCGGCGGCGTTAACGACTGCGGTATGTATTCCGGGCGAGCTGGCGTGGAGGTCGATCATCCTGATGGCTGTCAGTGGATTAATGTAGGCGGTGGCCGCATCCGTATCACTGATGTCGTCGGGGACCGGGATGCACCAGACCAGGGAGCAAGGCTTCACGCTCTGCCAACCGCCAGCTGCTCCGATCGGCAACACCCTTTGACCGAGGAGCGCCGGATCGTTGTCGGAGTGGACGGTCTCGACGGTCCCGACTCCCTCAAAGCCGGGGATGAAGGGAAGTGTCGTCCGGGACGGGTAGGCCCCCGAGACCGGTATGAGGTCTGAGGGGTTGATGGGGGAGGCAATCATCCGCACGGCCGCGGCACCTCGTTCCAGTTCTGCAGGGGCAAGGGACTCTACCTGGAGAACTTCTGGCGGAGGGCCGAAACGGTGGGCGATGACGCCTTGGTTGGAGTGCTGCATATGTAGGTGACCTTTCGACGCAGACTAAGGACGTGCACGGGGACGCGTGAACTAACCGACTGTGGTTGCCCTGTGTCAGTTTCAGGAATCGAATGTACTGATGCCAGAAGTCAGTTGCACACTCGCTGGCTGAATGACTATCACCGGTCGCACCGCGTCAGTGAAAACGGTAGCCGATGTTGATAGCTGTGGCCCCAGTGTGGCCGATCCAGATCCGACGAGGAAGCGCAGTGAAAGACTGCAGAGACGGTTCCGTCGTTTCCCATGGCCGCCACTGCTCTACGAACTTACTCCCACACGTGGTGCTGGAAGTAGAAGCGAATCAGGGACATACCCGGATCAGGAGTCCGTGTCGCTGCACCCTCCTGGGCGATGGAGCTGGGGAGCCTAGCCCGATTGTTCGAAAGCACCGCATGAACGTCTTCCTCGCCCATTGTGATGTTCGCGGTGAACCCAGTGGTGTTTCGATCCTTGGGAAGTGGATTAAAGTCGTCGCCAGACAGCTCCCAAAGAGTCCACTCCTTCGTGTACCAGACGCCATCATGGAGGTACTTGACCTCCGTCTGTCCGACCGGTTCAACTTCCAGATTCGACTCAGGCCCGCACTTGCTCACCAGCTGCCCGTCCTTAATTGCCTCGACGACCTGCGACACCTTGACACCAGTCATCGCCGACTTGGGGACACTCTCCGAATCCTGCGAAACAGCGGCCAAGAGAACCTTACTGGTGGAGTACGGCACGTACGTCTCGCTCGAGTGCTCGTTGTCGAGCTCAGAACTGATATCGCTCTTCGAACCAACGAACACCGGCAGATACGCGAACGACACAGTACCTTCTAACGTACCGGCCCGGGCAGACCCATCGAGGTCATCGGGAGAACAGAATTTGTCCGGGTCCTCCTCGTAAGCAAGCCGCTGATACTCTTCACGACTCGTCCGCGACGGCGACGGGCTGCCGTCATTGGCTTCCTGATCACCGCTAGCATGATCACTCTTATCGCTATCCCCGCCAACGTCATCGTCGCCAGAGGAACAGCCCGACAGTCCCGCGGCCAGCGCAACAATGCACGCCAATACCGTCGTCCGGACCGGGGCATGACAGCGGCAGCCGCTAGACCGCGGCTGAAAGCTCGGGAGCTTCACGTGAACGAACACCTCTAACGTATCGCTTAGACGCGGTGGAATGGGCCTGCAACTTTCAACTCCAGGGCGTCACATGAAGAGGATAGCTCCTAAGCCTAGTGCCGTTAAGTTGGAGTGATGATGGTCGGCTTTGCGGTAGGTAACGGTTCGGGATATCTGTGGTGTTGCTTCTGGGCCCTGCGTTCCTAAAGGTCGATCGCAGGTGGCGTCACCGCGCTCGGCGCGCCAAATATCAATCACAGATCAACGCCACCAAGCTTACGTCCACAGCCGCGTTCTACCGCGCCAGGACCTTGGCCCCATCGGGCCGCAGCTCACCAGTTGGAGAGACATGGCGGTATAACGTCTGGCGAGTCACCCCAATTTCTTCGCACAGGTGACCGACGTTGGTGCCGGGTTGCCCCATCGATGCCATGGCCAATCGAACTTTAGCCGGCGTCATTTTGAACGGCCTACCACCCTTACGCCCCCGAGCCCGGGCCGAAGCCAGGCCGGCTTTGGTGCGCTCGGAAATCAGCTCTCGTTCAAACTCAGCCAGGGCGGCGAAGATCCCGAACACCAGCTTGCCCGACGCGGTGGTTGTGTCAATGGCAGCGCCCTGACCGGTGAGCACCTTGAGTCCCACACCCCGCTCGGTGAGGTCGTGGACGATGTTGACCAGATGCCGAAGATCGCGGCCGAGACGGTCGAGCTTCCAGACGATCAACGTGTCACCGTCCCGGAGTGCTTTGAGGCAGTTGGTCAACTCGGGACGGTCGTCTTTCTTGCCGGAGGCTTTGTCTTCATAGAACTGTTCAGGATCGACTCCGGCGGCGATGAGCGCATCGCGTTGCAGGTCGGTGGTCTGTGACCCGTCGGCTTTCGACACTCTGACATATCCGATCAGTGCCACCGCTACCTCCATCACTTATTCGATCGTTTGTGTGACAGTCCAGCGGACCTTTCACCGCTCATCACATGTGAGCTTCAGCGATAAATGGCGGTGTTCTTTCGACTTTTCGTGGCGGTACTGAGTTCACGATCTTTAGGCGATCTCCGCGTTCGTCTACGGACTGCTCGGCAATAGGGCGTGAACCCCTTGAAGTGGACACATCAATGTGTACTATCAGGCAGCAACATCCATCATAGACGTATAATCGACCTCAAAGTCAACCGGTGCTCGATACCCCAAAGCCGAGTGCCGACGCCTCGAGTTATAACGAACTAACCACCGAAACACCTCCCGCCGACACTGGAATTCACAAGACCATCGTTTCGCTCCCTGCAGCGTCTCCCGCTTCAATGCAGCGTTGACCGACTCCGCCAAGGCGTTATCAGCACTCGACCCGATCTTGCCCATCGACTGGACCACCCCGAACCGACGACACATCGCCTGAAACGACGAGTACGTATATTGACGTCCATGATCGCTATGAAAAATCGTACCTTTCAGTGTTTCTCGGTTGTTTGTTACATTCTGCAACGCGTCCTCGACGAGACTGGACCGCATGTGATCGGCGATCGACCAGCCCACGATCCGCCGCGAATACAAGTCGATGACCGTGGCCAAATACAAGAACTTCCCCTCATCACCATAGGGTAAGTAGGTGATGTCGCCGACGTAGGTCGTGCCCAACTCAGCGGCCGAGAAGTCCCTGCCCACCAGGTCGGCAAACACCTGAGCACCTGGGTCCGAGATCGTCGTAGTCTTCGGCTTACGCAAGTGGATACCGACCATGCCGTTGTTCCGCATCAGGCGGGCAACCCGCTTACGGTTGACCGGTTCGTCCACGTGCGGGTCATCGGCGAGTTCGGCCGTGATCCGTCGGTACCCGTACGTGTGGTCCCAGAATTCGAAGTGGTGCTCAATCCGCTCGCACAGAGCATCATCAGCAGCCTGCCTGGCCGCCCGTGCCGTCCGGGAGGCACACCACTTGTAAAAGCTCGAACGCTGGATACCCAGCACGGAACACATCCGCTTCACCTCATAGGTGTTCCGGTGGTCGTCAACGAACTGGAAGCGGATCACCAGGTCGTCTCGGCCGCGAAATACTTCGTGGCCTTCCGCAGGATCGCTCGCTCCTCGGCGAGCTTGTCGTTCTCAGCTCGCAGACGCTTGGCCCGAACGATCAGATCAGCGTTCTCGACCCGCAGACGCGCCAGCTCTTCCTCAGCCGACTCCGGATGGCCTGCCGCGGCTGTCGGGACTGTTCCGGCGACCTTCCGGGCCTGATGCACCCAGGACTTGATCGCGCCACGCGAGACGCCCAGGTCGGTCGCGACTTGGGAATAGGACATATCGGGATGAGTCTCGTAGAGCGCGACGGCGTCGGCTTTGAACTCGTCCGAGTACTTCTTCTTCGGCATGGTTTCTACTCGCATTCTCCGGCCCATTATGGGCCAGTCTCAGCGTGTCCACCACTCAGGGTTCATCCCCATAATTGAGTTTCGAGACCCTCCCACCCCTCGGGATTAGCCAGCATCAGTCGTGAAAGTCTTCAGGCTCCATCGGGATGCGCTTGGCCATGAGACAAAACTTATTGCCTTCCGGATCCGTTAGGACGAACGCCGGCATCGTCGCAGCCAAGCAGAATGGCACCATCCGCCGGCTAGCGGGAGCAGAGATCACGACCACCACACCCATCGCCGCCAGGACGACCCCGAGGAGCAGGGGGCCAATCAGGGCCATCCCCGCCGCCGCTCCGATCAGGAGCCCCACCTGACCGAAGATGTTGAACAGGCCAGATAGCACTGCGAGGACCCTGCCACCTATCTCTGCCACTCACAAACTGGGTCCGACGAGATTTCTTGGCGTACTGCGGTTATGCACCGCAGTTGAGCGCTGGCAACTACAACCCAGGTCGCGTGGATAGACGTGCAGCGGCGTATGAGGCGTTGCTGGACGAAACAGCGGTGGCCCAAGTCGTTGCCGTTGAGATACTCAGGCCGAGAAGCCGTGAGAGAACCGGTGCTGGCAATGAGATAGCCAAAGGCGTCAGTGCTGCCTTCCTGTATTTCGTCGGATTGTGGACGCCGAGTTTGCGGAGGCGAGCCGCTAATGACGTGGATGTGAGGTGTCGTCCGGGGACGCCTCCTGGGAATAGCCAGTCGTCGTCCGTTGCGGGTGTCATCAGCCGGGGAGCTGATCGATCGTGTTGAGCGTGGATTGCCGCGATGTCCAGTGACGAGGGAAGCTCAAGCGGATCCGTTCCGATCAGGATGCTGTATTTGCCGTCGTGTTCGCGAAGATCGGAAAGCCTCAACTCGGCGATACGGCCAAGTCGAATGCCGTAGATCAATAGCAAGCACCCCGCGAGTCTGGTCTGGCCGCTGATCATTTTCGAGGGGTCCAGGAACTGGTCGAGTACCGTCCAAACTTCGGTGCTGGTTATGCCGGCAACCGTGAGTGCTGTCGCACGAGCGGCCGGGATGGTGACCTTTGCCGAGGCGAGATTGTTCTCATAACACCATGTCAAAAAGTGTTTGACCCGTATTCGTGTTCCCGGCCCACGGGAGAGCCAGTTGTCGACCAACGATTGATTGACACCTTCGATCGAACTGCCGCGCGAGCGTAGCCAGCCAATGACCTCAATGATGTCTCCCAGCTCGGTGCGGATCCCGCTCACCTGGCCGTCTCCGGCGGGATCCGTCTGCCGCCGCAACCTACTCAAGTGTCTCCACCGGCCAAATTGTAGAAAGGCACGCCGCTCCGATGGATCAGCTACCTCATCGGCAGTGGCAGCAATCCACGCTTCAAGCCTCGCCAAGTTCTCATCCCGCCAGGCCAGCACACCGTGCTCGACGAGGAACGCACGAACAACGACTTCCGAGCTGCCACTGGCAACCTGGGACAAAGAGTCGTGGGAAATTCCCCCAGGATGAGCGATCAACGATCGAAGCACTGCGACCGATTTGCGCCGCTGGAATAGTGTAAAAACTGCTTGTGGCGGGGCCGCACGTAATGCCTCACGCAGCAAATCTCGCCCGTTTGCAACGGGTGACGGGCCGCCTTCGAACAGCGAGTCGACGAGGTCCGCGGCTTTGCAAAACGGGCAGAGTCCGAGCTGGGACAGGTATTCGAAGCGGCAGCATCGGAGGCAGTTCTGGTGGAACAGCGGATTCCGTTCACCGCATTCCCAGCAGTAGGGCGCCCCGTCGATCCGGGCACGGACCTGGCGGTCCTTCCCGCAATCGGCGCAGGCTTCGATGACTTTCGGCGAGCATGTCGCACACAGCGAACCACCATCGGCGAGGCGGTTCGCTGGAACTTTGTTACGCCGGCACTGGCTGCAGGGTTCTTTCGACAGGGCGCAGTTCTCGCAGATGGCTCGTGCGGTGCCCGCGAAGCGGCAGGGACGAACGTGGCCGCAACTGGTGCAAGTGCCGCTACGTTCCTTCATTCGGCACGTGCGACAGAGAAGTCCCTCAGGTCGTTCTGAGCCGATTTGTTTTGTTCGGCCACATCGTGAGCATGTGCCGAAGTTCTGTGGGAGACGGTTCACACAGCTGATGCAGAGACGCGTGCCGTCGACCATGATCCGGGATGTGATTGACGGTTGCGAACACGAATCACATGGAGCCATGTTTGCGCGCCTCCTGCATCTGTCGCAGGTGCGAAGTCCATCCAACTTCTCGGTGAGAGGCACTTGGCGAGAACAGTGGCCACATGCTCGAACTGGGAGGATCGCGCCGACGGACCTCACGAGGTCATACATAGTTCCGAAATTCGCGCTCCCAAACTGAGGGTCTGCGAACAAGTCGCGGGAAGATAGCTCGATTTCTAAACGGGTGCGCAAACAGATGCTGGCCGACATCCCGTTGGTTGCCTGTCGTAGCCGAGCCTCGAACTCTGTACGGCTGCCCGCTGATCGAGTTCTGAACAACACCGCAGTGACGAAGTCCTCGGCCCCGGTTATCGAGCCGAGGCGCCAACAGCTCTGACAGATTTGCGTGTTGAGGACTTGACCCCGGCGTTGACGGATCCTGTGGCAGAGTCCGCATTCAACATCGGTTCGCCTCAGACTGTAATCACAGCGAGCACAGACTTTGCCCACACTGGCAGTCCGAACTAAGGGCCGCACATCGGCACATTTGGCGCACCGCGGTAATTGGACGACTCTGGCGCCGGAATCGCGCAGGTCCCTGATCAGTCGCGTCACCGTGGCAGGTGTGGAGTCGAGCCCCCGCGTCAAAACCAGCGGATCGCTGATGATATGGGCGTGCAATCGCGCCAGCGCAGGAGCAGACAGCTTCAGTCTGCGGACAACTTCGGCGATGAGGACAGTGGGCAGGGACGACTCCATCTCACCGATAATGTGCGAGAGCTCGCCGGTGCAGAATGAGACTGTTTGCGACTCACGCATCGGGGGCGCCCGGGACTTCCATCCGAACCGGACGCAGTCCACCGAGTTTCACGGCCGCGGAACGGTCCCGAGCGGTCGAGCTTTCCGTTCCTGTCGCGGCTACGGCACTGCCGAGATCCACACCCTTAATGAGGTCATCCGAGCTGCACTCGAGAATGTCGAGCAACGCGACGAGAACGTGGAGATTGAGTCGTTCCGGCTTCTCTGCTGCGAGCCGATAGACCTGGCTCGACGACAGATTGATGCCTCGTTCTTGAAGGAGTGGAATAAGGTCCGTGGTACTGAACAACCCCTTGGTCGCCATTACTTCGCGCAGTTTCCACTCGTAGCCAACGATCTTCATTTGCCCGGTCCTTTAGTCGGTCGTGCCTGCTGGTTCTTCTCCAAGGCTTGTCTCATCATTGTGTTCATGAAGTTGCCCGTGACGTGTGTGTAAATCCCGGTCGTCGTGCCCCACTGGTGGCCCATCTGCTCCTGAATAAAGCGCGGGTCGAATCCTTCTTCGGCGAGGTGAGTGGCATAGCTGTGTCGTAGACAATGTGGTGAGAGCACACTGTCGAGGCGGATCTCATCACGGTAGACGGCGAATCGCTCGGTGATTTCTTTGGCCTGAAGCCGGTTACCTCGTTCGGTGACCCACAGCAAGTTCGACCCCGACATTCGAACGGTCGGCCAAACCTCGTCGACGTATGCCTTCAATGCTGCGACGGCTCCGGCACGAAGCGTCAGTACGGAGCGACGCTTCTTCCCGCTGCCGTGGGAGCCTTTCCCGAACTGGACCTGCAAAATCCCGTAGTCGCCAAATTCCGGTGCATGGGGATTGCGGTAGAAGTCGGTGACTTCCAGGTTCGCAACTTCATCGGCTCGAAGCCCCCAACCGTAGATGACCTTCATGATCGTCGCGTCGCGATAGACCTGCAGGGCACCCTTCTTGTGCTGGTCGAGGCGCGAATCGACACTCGAGTCGATGTGGTCAAACAGACGCTGAACCTCGTCGCGTGCCAGCGGTCGGCGCCCCGGCCTCCCTTCGTAATCGAGGATGTGTCTGGCCGAGTTCCACTCATGCACGATCTGTGTTGGATGTGTGCCAAAGCGCTGTTCGCACTGCTGCGCCCACGTGTAATGATCAGAGATCAGATAATTGCAGAAGGCCCGGATCGAGGCTTGGTAGACCCGTAAAGTCGAGCGCATCAGCTTCCGCTCTGAGATGAGGTGCATCATCCACTCGTCGAACATGCCTGCGGTCCAGTTCCACTGGAATTCGTTGGTGAACTCCTGCAGAGCCACCGCTCGTGCGACGTTGGAGTCGGCAGACTGTCGTTTATTCAGCCGTCCGCCGACTTGGGCGTCTGTCCACCCCTCGACCATTGCCGCGAATACGGCTTCTTCCTCGTTGATGAACGCCACTCCCGGCGCAAGGTACAGCGAGGATTCGCCATAAGGGACACCTTGTTTCACCATGACCACCATTCGCCTGAGGGGATAATCATGCATCGGATGCAGATATAATGTCAACAGACACGGAATCAAGCGGGAGCAGGACCATCCAGTGATGCCTTCGCGACTCAGATCACGCTTGTATTCCTGCATTTGATGCAATACCCGCAAGTTTGCCGGTTGAGGCTCGAGCTCACGGCCAACAGGTTGAGCGGGTCGTTCCCGAACTCCTTGAGCGTCTCCTCGTCGAACTTCGCGGCTCCGGTCTGCCACGCGTTCGAGCGGGCGATGATGTGGTCGATATCGATGTTGCTCGGGTCGCGGTCGAAGGCGTAGGTCTCGCCCTTGTACTTGTCGTTGAGGTCACCGGCGATGACGACGCAGCCCTTCGTCCCCGCCTTGAGGGTGATGTCGCGCAGGTCGCGGCGCAGCACATCATTGCGGGTGTCGCAGCCATTGTGGTCCGCGTCCGATCGCCATTTGAAGAGGTCCGCGTCGTACCCGATCTTCGGGGCCCGACCCTTGACCTTCAGTTCGTCGAGCATCGCCAGAGCTGTGCCGTGAGTCGAACCACCGGCCCGGCCTTGTTCCGTCTCCTCGGCCTTGCCCTGGCCCTTGCTGTCCTTACTGTCTTCGCTGTTCCGGCCGGGTGCCATGGTCTCCGACTCTGCTGCGGGCGCCGTCATCGCATCAGCTGCGGGACTCGATTCCGAACTTTGGGAAGCCTCAGCGGCTCCAGCTTCGACGTCGCTGCCCTCGGCGCAGGCGGAGAGCAGAGCGAGACTGAGGACAGCGATGAGGGCGAAGATCATGCCTGCCCGCAGGCGTTTCGTGGCATGGTCGAGGAAGGCGAAGAAGGGCATGGGTGTCCAGTCGTGCAAAAAGTGGTGAGAACGTGGTCGTGGACCGTGCGCAGCAAAGATGCCGCGTCGCGATCCACTACAGAAATGATATGACTGAATAGCGGCGGCTGTACTAGCTGCGGACGCAAAGTGACGAATTCGTTATGGAGGGGTGCGGACAATGGTGCGACACGATTCAGAGCGGCCCGAGACGGCGCGTCTGATCACCGACGCCCCGGTTCCCGGGCACTGGATTCAGGTCCTGTCGACGATGCAGGCGAACCCCTTCACCCACCTGAACTGGGATGATGTCCGGAATGAGGCCGCCCATATCCTCATCGTCTCCCCCACCGCCGAGGTGGCCCGCACCTGCTTCGGCCAAATCCTCGCCAGCGACGCCACCTCCGAACCTGGGAACCCAGACGACTTCATCGAGATCATCACCGCCGAGGAGCTTGTCCCCGAAAACGTCCCCGCGGGGACGTGGCTCTTCCTCCCCCACCGACAGGACGGGTGGACGGAGCTCGAAGCGACCTCGGCGCGGGTGCGATCGGCACTGGTCAGGGAGAACACTGCCCGGGACCGGGAGGGAAAGTTCACCCTCATCGAATACGGAATCAACCTGTGGCTGTGGGCCGAACCGCCCTACGGCGGCGGTGACCCGGTCTGCCACGCCGGCGAACTCATCAGCTGGGAGAGCGCGTGGGCGCTGGGCGGGGCGAGCGCCACAGGATCGGATGGTGCAGGATCTGGTGGCGCAGGTACCGGTGACAGCGAAGTTGGTGGCGCAGGAACTGGTAGTGCAGGACCCGGTGGCAGCGGATCCTCAGCCCGGGCGCCGGTGGCCTCCGCGCGACCGCCCATCTATTTCGGCTTGCCCACAGTGCTGCGCGAGCGCCGCCGGAATGGGTAAACTCCGGGGCCAGCCACCTGGAAACAGACGGTCTCCTAGTCGCCTCGAGGGGGCCAAGGCCATGCAGCTTCATCGAGCGGCCCACTTACCGTCGCGGGGGCAGGCTATAGAGTAGCCCGTCGATGCTGACGGGCGCCCTCGACGCAGTGTCCCAAGACACCCCGCTTTATGACACGGCGACGACGACTCCGGCGGTGATGAGCAAGATGACGTAGCCCCAGGCGTGGATGACCTCCGGAATCTTGGGCACGCGGCGGCGCAGCAGCACGATCAGCGGGATGGCACCGATGAGGAGGGCGAGCGCCGAGCGCAGATCCACCGAGCCGAGCATTCCCGGAACCTCGGTGGAAGCATGAGTGGTGATCGTGACGAGGACCGCGGGGAGCATGATGATCAAGGTCAGCGGGTTGGCCAGAGTGGTGGCCACGGTCATCGTCGCCCCCGATCGGCGCATCATCGGCACCGTCATCACGCTGCCGCCGACGCCGAGGAATGAGGCCAGGCCGCCGATCGGAAAACCGAACAGCGCGGCGATGCCGCGACCGCCCTCGCCGAGGGCTTCCTCAGCCCCGACTCCCCCGACACGGACTGCAGCTCCGCCCGCGCCTTTCACAGCTTTCGTGCGAACCTTCGCCCCACCTCGGCGGAAGAAGCCGGGACGAGCCAGCAGATCGATCGCGGTCACTGCGATGTAGATGACGAAGCCCCACTTCAGGAGCGTCTCGGGTGCGAACTTCGCGCAGAAGGCGCCGAATGCTCCACCAGCTGCGAGGAGGATGAAGAGCCACCACTCCCCCTTGAGGTGGGCCAGGGTCTCGCGTTTGGTCGAGACCGTGGAGACGACGGCGTTGACGAGCATGACCAGCGCCGAGGTGGCCGCGGCCACCCGCGCCGTGTCACTGCCGAGGTCAGCGTGGACGAGAGTGATGATAGGGACGGTGACGAAGCCGCCGCCGAATCCGAACAGCACCGTCGTCAGTCCGACCAGAACGCCGACGAGCACCAATCCCACAAAGTCCATTCGCCTATCTCACCCCACACCCACCTCGGCAGGCAATCCCCGACACCATCTCAGCTCAACCGTTCTTCCGTGCGAAGGCGAGCGCGAACTCCTTCTTACTGTCATCCAGCGCTTCACGTTCGAAGCTGTTCTTCCACGTCCGGTGCAGTCGCTTCTGCTGGGCGATGACTTCTCGTGAGGCCTTCATCGTGTCGTAGAGGTAGCCCAGCGCCCGGTCCTCGACCGCGGAGTCGTCGACGACGGCGTTGAGGATTCCGCACTTGTCCATGTCCTCGGCACTGAAGCGGTTGCCGGTGAGGATGAACTCCGTGGCCTTCGTCCACCCCATGAGGCGGTGGAGGTTGACGGACTCGAGGACCGAGGGAATCCCGATGCGCACCTCGGGCATCGAGTACCAGGACCCGGTGCCGCCAACTCTGAAGTCAGCGGCCGCGGCGATCTCTGCCGCTCCCCCGATGCAGTAGCCGCGAATGGCGACGGCCACGGGCAGTTCGCAATCCTTGATCGCCTCACACACCCGCCCCAGCTGAGTGATCGTCTCAAATGCTCGCGTCGGATTCGAGTGCTCGAACTGTGCTGTGTCCATCCCGGCTGAGAATCCCCTGCTGCCCGCCGAGGTCAGCAGCACCCCACGCAGCTCGAAGTTCTTCGATGCGGCCTCGAAAGCGTCGATGAGTGAATCGAGCATGCCCGCCCGCAGAGCGTTCGCGCTGGTGGTGTTGTCGATCGTGACCGTGAGGATCCCGTCGTCACTGCGGGTGCGTCGGATCATCGGGAGCTCACTTTCGTCGGGCGTGGGTTGGCTCCAGTATCGTCCCACGAGCACAGCAATGACGACTGAACCTATCCCAGTCCGCCTGCGGTCCTCAAACCCGGAACACGGACGGACGCCCGCCTGCCGAGCACCAAAACCACAGGGCTAAGATGACGAGCAATGTCTGACGATCCCTCATCACCGGCGACTGCACCCCTTTCCCCTAGACCCGTGTCCACTGGGATCGTTGCCATTGCCGCTGTCCTCCTCATCGGGTTGACCTTGCGGATCCCGACGATCTCTCTGGCACCACTTGTGCCGACAATGAAGGAAAATACCGGACATGGGGAGACATTCCTGTCTCTGCTCACGTCCATCCCTCTCGTCCTCACCTTGCTGGCTGCTCCTATCGCTCCGGCAATGGCGAATCGATGGGGTCGCAGTCGGACAGTCAGCCTGGCGCTCGTGGCCATCGTGGGCAGCATGGCCCTCCGCTCCGTCCCCGGGGACTTCCCCCTGCTCATCGGGACGGGCCTCTTGGGATTCTCGATCGCCATCGTCACCGTCCTCGTCCCCTCGATCATCAATGCCGAGCGCGCCGAGGTCCGTTCGCGGCTGACCGGAACCTACTCGATGTCGCTGAGCCTCGGCCCGGCCCTCGCGCTGGGCCTGACGATTCCGATCCGGGAGATCACAGGACTCGGCTGGCGTGGCACTCTGCTCACTTGGGCGCTGTGCTCAGCAGCCGCCTTGGCCCTATGGCTCGTCTACGCTCGCACCCCTCATGTCAGGGCCGCATCGCAACCACGCAACCGGTCAGCAATGACCGGCAGTGAGCACCGCGCCAAAGCGGTGCTCTCCGACGTCAACGTATGGCTCCTTGCCCTGTTCCTCGGCGTCACGTCGCTGACGTTCTACACCACCTCGGCGTGGTTGCCTGCGGTCTTCGTCATGGACGGAATGAGCGCGCAGGCGGCAGGTGGGTACACCTCCCTCATCAGCATCGTCGCGATCCCCTTCGGCCTCATCGCGCCGATCGCCCTGCGCAGCGGATTCTCACGATTCATCGCACCTCTGGCTCCGGTGTTCTCGCTTCTCGGCCTCATCCTCCTGCTGTCGCTGGGTTCGACGGGAGCTCTGCCCGTCACCATCCTGCTCGGGGTCGGGCAGGGGGTGTGCCTGGGGGCCTCCTACGACCAGATCGTGAAATTCGGCCGGTCGCCGGCCCACACCGCTTCCGTGTCGGCGGTGACCTCGGCGGTCGGCGTGGCTCTGGCAGCGATCGGGCCACTGGCTTTCGGCTTCGGACTGGAGACCGCCGCCTCACCGGTGATCCCCGTGATCGGTCTGGCGATCATCGTCGTCGCCCAGTCCCTCGTCGGCCGGCGCACCTCCCGGATGTAACACGCCTGCGCACAACCACCTCGGCGAGGATGAGATCATCTTGTATCCAAGATGGATCCAAGATACGTTGTGTGAGTATATTTCACAGATGACGGAAGGCGTCGATGAAGACCCGCACGCGTGCACAGGCCAAACTGATCACCGCACAGCTGCTGTCCGGAGCCGGAATCGCCTCCGGCTACGCGGTCGGCGGACTGCTCGCCGAGGAGATCACCGGCAAGACCTCCATGGCCGGCGTCGCCCAGATGAGCGTTATCCTCGGCGCCGGCCTCATCGCCTATCCCCTGGCGGTGTTGGCGGGCAAGGCCGGTCGGCGAACCGCGCTGACTCTGGGATTCGGCATCGGCGCCCTGGGTGCCACGGTCGTCCTCCTCGGCGTCGCGACCCAGTTCCTGCCACTGTTCATGCTGGGCATGATGATGTGCGGCTCCGCGACCGCCTCTGGCCTGCAGGCTCGCTATGCGGCCGTCGACCTCGTCGATCCGAAGTCCGCCGGGCGGGCAATGTCACTCGTGGTGTGGGCGACGACCGTCGGCTCAGTCCTCGGGCCCAGCTTCACCGAACCCGGCGCGCACCTCGGCGCGGCACTGGGCATGAATGAGCTGGCCGGTCCCTATCTGATCTCGATGACCGCCTTCGGTCTGGCGACCCTGGTCGCGTCGACGCTGACGAAGAAGATCAAACCGGGAGCCGCCGAGGCGGTGACTGAGTCCACCTCTTCCACGCCCGAGCCAGCGACGATGAAGCTGGGGCCGGCGCTGCGCTTCGCCATCGCCCGCCCGGTGCCGTTGTTCGCGATGATCACGATCATCGCCGGTCAGATGATGATGACCAACGTCATGGTCATGACCCCGGTGCACATGGACCACCAGGAATTCTCCCTCGGCGCGATCGGCATCGTCGTCAGCGTGCACATCGCCGGAATGTACGCCCTCTCCCCCGTATTCGGGTGGATGGCCGATCGCTTCGGGCCGGGAACGGTGATCGCCGGCGGCATCCTCGTCTTCGCCACAGCCATCACCCTCGGCGTCGTCGATGCCGCGGCCGAGGTCTCATCCATGGTCCTGCTGAGCACGGCACTCATCTTCCTCGGCATCGGCTGGTCGATGTTCCTCATCGGCGGATCGGCCCTGCTGACGGCCTCGGTGCCACGCCATGCGAAGGTCACCCTGCAGGGCGCATCGGATGCGGCGATGAACCTCGGCGGTGCGCTCATGGCTGGCATGGCCGGCACAGTGCTGCAGGCCGGAGGGTTCCTGTGGATCAATATGATGGCCACCATCGTGCTCCTCATTGCCCTGGCATTCTCGATTCGGGCCGTTCCACTGATGCGCTGGCCGGGACGGACCCAGAGATCCGACGCGGTGGAGGACATCGAGGAGACCTCGCATGTAGGTTGAGGGAGAAGACGGACACGAAACGTGGAGGGAATCTGATCCGGCCAATGAGAAGATTGCGGTCATGACCAGCAGCGGCGAGACCCCGAGCGCAGCCGAGCGCGCTTATCAGCTCATTCGCGCTCAGATCCTCAACGGGACCCATCAGCCGGGGACCATGCTGGGCGAGACCGGTCTGGCTTCCGACCTCGAGGTCAGCCGCACACCGGTGCGGGTGGCTCTTGCTCGCCTCCAGGACGAGGGATGGATCATCATCTACCCCAAGCGCGGAGCCATCGTCCAGGGAGTCGATGAGCGCACCGTCGCCGAACTCGCCGATGCCCGCTTCGTGCTCGAGACGACGGCCGTCGACCGGGCTCCGAATGCACTGCGACAGAAACTCGCCGAGGCCCTCGAAACCTCGATCCAGGCTCAACGTGATGCCTTCGATGCCGGCGACGTCACCGCCTTCATCGACCTGACGCTTGAGTTCCATCGTGGTTTCGTCGAGGCCGGTGACAATGCAGTGATGCTGGAACTGTATTCCCAGCTCTCCGACCGGCACCGCTTCATCCTCTTCGCCTCCGGTGACCGACTCCTCGACCGCTGCGAAGCGATCATCGCCGAGCACGTCTCCCTGGTCGAGCACCTGCGCACGGGTGACTCCACCGGATTCGCGAACATCCTGCGAGGCCACCTCGCGGAGAACGCTCCGCCCACGGCCACCTCGGCAAGGTCATCCTCCGCCTTCGATTCGACGATGCTTCGGCGGGGGTGAACTGCCTACAGTCGATTCAGGATCAGCTCTGAATTCGAGAGTGGATCTGTACTGTTGAGTCATGTATCTCGGATGGCGGCGGATCATGGCATGGCTGATCGACTGGGCCTGCATCCTCCCCTGGATTGCTGT
Organism: Brevibacterium sp. 239c; assembly: GCF_900169365.1. GTDB lineage: Bacteria > Actinomycetota > Actinomycetes > Actinomycetales > Brevibacteriaceae > Brevibacterium. The sequence goes on along the minus strand of NZ_FXZH01000014.1, from coordinate 26,633 downwards.
CACCGCTGCTATCGGCATCCCTCTCTATCTCAATGGCACCATCCAGCCGAATGGCATGCTGATGGCGAATCTGATCGGCGCACTTGTGATGGTGGCGCCAGTCGTCGTCGTTGCCGCCTGGTGTGAGTCGCGTCGCGTTTCGGCCACTCCTGGCAAGCGGGCGCTGAGGCTCCGGGTGTCTGCCGGATCCCAGCAAAGCCGCTTCCGAATCACTCTGGTGAGGAACCTGCTCAAAATCGGATTGCCTTGGATTCTCGGGCATGCAGGTGTCTACGCGATCGTGGCCAGCAGTCAAGACTCGACGGGCACGCCTATAGGTGTCTGGATTCTGATTGCCGTGGCCTATGTCATTCCGATCATCTATGTCGCCTCACTATTTGTCTCTGGCGGCCGTGCTCCATACGACCGGATCACTGGTTTGAGCGTCGAACTCGAGCCAAGGGACCTGTCGCTCGACACCGGTTCATGAAAGTCGAATGTTGCAGCGCAGCGAAGTTGGCACTGCCGCTCTCGTCCATACAGCAGTAGGCTGGGGCCATGGAGCACAGATACCTCGGAAACAGTGGACTGAAAATCTCGGAGATCACCTACGGAAACTGGCTCACGCACGGATCCCAGGTGGAGAACGACACCGCGACGAAGTGTGTGCATGCCGCCCTCGATGCAGGCATCTCGACCTTCGACACCGCCGACGTGTACGCGAACACCGTCGCCGAGCAGGTCCTCGGCGATGCGCTCAAGGGACAGCGTCGCGAGTCCCTGGAGATCTTCACCAAGGTGTACTTCCCGACCGGGCCCAAGGGCCACAACGACACCGGGCTCTCCCGCAAGCACATCATGGAGTCCATCAACGGCTCTCTGTCTCGCCTGGGCACCGACTACGTCGACCTCTACCAGGCCCACCGCTACGACTATGAGACGCCGCTGGAAGAGACCATGCAGGCGTTCGCGGATCTGGTCCGCGCCGGCAAAGCCCTCTATATCGGGGTGAGCGAGTGGAACGCCGATCAGCTGCGTGCCGCGCACTATCTGGCCCGCGACCTCGGCATCCAGCTGGTATCGAACCAGCCGCAGTACAACATGCTCTGGCGCGTCATCGAGTCCGAGGTCGTCCCGACCTCCAAGGAGCTCGGAATCTCGCAGGTCGTGTGGTCACCGATCGCCCAGGGTGTGCTCACCGGCAAGTACAAGCCGGGCCAGCCCGCCCCTGCGGGCTCGCGTGCCACCGATGAGAAGGGCGGCAAGGACATGATCACCGGCCGCTACCTCGACGATGACACTCTCAACGCCGTCGCCAAGCTAGAGCCGATCGCATCTGATCTGGGGCTGACGATGGCCCAGCTCGCCATCGCGTGGGTGCTTGCCAACGACAATGTTGCGACGGCGCTCGTCGGCGCATCCCGTCCCGAGCAGGTGGAGTCGAATGTTGCAGCTGCCGGTGTGAAGCTCGACGCCGAGGTGCTCACACGCATCGATGATGCCCTCGGTGATCTGCCTGTCACGGACCCATCGAAGACGAAGTCGCCGCCGACCCGGATTGTGTGAGCGAGAAGTCGCTTCAGCTTCTAATTACTGATGGCCCTTGCCGTTGCTGCTCAGCGGAGTCGCCTCTGCACTTTCCTCACGAGGTTCGACAACGAGGAATGACGCGGCAGCGGTGAGGACTCCCGCCGTCAAGGCTGGCCACCCGAGTGTCCGTACGACGTCTCCCTGCGACTCAAAGGTATATGTCGAGGGACCGCCGGTCAGAAGAAGAACCACTGCGAACCCGATCAGCGCCGAAATGACGCCGAGGACGAAGAAGAAGACGAGCACAGATTTCCGACCTGGCAACGCACGAAGGCAGAGACGAAGCGCACCGTAGGCCGGCACCCCGATAACCAGCCCCAGTGCGGCGCCTGGCACCAGGAAGAAGAATATATAGGCGAGCCCTTCTAACAGTTCGAAGAAGCTGGAAGGAGGCGCGTTGAACAGATACAGCCCCAGAGCGGCTACAGCACCGATCCCCGTAGTCAGCAGCACGAAGCGGCCGAGTGTGCCCCAGCTCCCGAAGATCATTCCCCTCACCCTTTCGTCACCCTTAACCTACCCTGCTCTTTCGGTCGGTGCATTGCGGCCACCGTCGTGGCCAACCGGTGCGCCAGCTGCCGAATGCCATGTCACCTGCTGGTGACAGGATGAAGAAGTCACACAGTCCTGCTGCGCTGAAGGAGCCATCCCATGACGACCCCCAACCTGTTCCTCATCTACGTCACCGATGTCGAACGCGCGACGAAGTTCTACAGCGATCTCTTCGAGATGGAACCAGATATGCTCACCCCGCGCTATGTGCCATTCACTGTGGCTCCTGGAGTTCTCTTCGCTCTCTGGAGCGGTGGCGCGCAGTCGCTGGCTCACAACCCGCCCCGCACCTCGGAGGTGGGACTGATGATCCCCGGCACAGCCTCGGCAGTGGACAGCCTCTTCGAGGAGTGGATGGGCAAGGGCGTCACCGTCATCGACGAACCCTACGACGAGGTGTTCGGACGTACCTTCGTCATTGCCGATCCCGACAGCAACCTCGTCCGCGTCTCGCCTGTCGACTGAGGCAGCCGATCGCCTGCGAGACATCTCCATGACATCTCTGTATTGACCTCTGCCGATACCCTGTCCCTAGGGTCGGCTCCCACGGGGAGTAGACTCGCACGGCGCGGTGAAGCCCCGGCCCAGTGCGAACAGACGGATTCGCACTGCCGCCGACCATACCGGCGAGGTCAGATGTTGAAGAGAAAGAGGGAATTTCAGTGACAGATGCGGACAAGAGCCAGGGCGCGACGGCTGATGGTAAGCCGATCAATCGGAATGTGGTCCTTGCAGTCCTCGTCTCCGGTGCATTCGTCATCATCCTCAACCAGACTCTGCTCAATACTGCACTGCCCGCATTCATGCAGTCCTTCAACATCACTGCCAGCGCCGCGCAGTGGGTGACGACGAGCTTCATGCTGGTCAACGGCATCATGATTCCGATCACGGCCTTCCTGATCCAGAAATTCACCACCCGCGGACTCTTCCTCACCGCGATGCTGCTGTTCATCATCGGCACACTCGTCTGCGCGTTGGCGCCGACCTATCCCGTCCTCCTCCTCGGCCGTGTCATTCAGGCCTCAAGCGGCGGCATCATCATGCCACTGATGCAGACTATTCTCTTCGCGATCTTCCCGGTGGAGAAGCGGGGTACAGCGATGGGCACGTTCGGCCTCGTCATCGCCTTCGCCCCGGCGATCGGGCCCAGCCTCTCGGGCTGGATCGTTGATCACCTGCCCTGGGAAGTTCTCTTCTACATGATGCTGCCGATCGCGATCATCGACATCATCGTGGCCTACTTCATCCTCAAGAACGTCACCGAACGCACCTTCCCCCGGATCGACGTCACCTCGATCATCCTCTCGACATTCGGCTTCGGCGGCCTGCTCTTCGGCTTCGGAACCGCCGGCGATGCAGGCTGGCTGAGCCTCGAGGTCCTCATCCCTCTGGTCATCGGAGTGGTCTCGCTGGCCATCTTCGTTCCGCGCCAGCTCAAGCTGGATCAGCCGATGCTCGAGTTCCGGGTGCTCCGCTACCGCATGTTCACGCTCAACACCGCCCTGGGCATGTGCGTCTTCATCGTCATGATCGGCGGCATGATGGTTCTGCCGTTGTACATGCAGAATATGAACGACTTCACAGCCATGGAGTCCGGCCTGGTGCTTCTGCCCGGTGCAGCAGTCATGGGGCTGATGTCGCCTGTCACCGGACGCATCTTCGACGCCATCGGCGCCAAGTGGTTGGCCGTTGCCGGGTTCACCCTGCTCACGGTCACCACATTCCTGTTCGCCGGGCTGAAGTCCGACACCACGTTCCTCTACCTTGCGATCATCAATACGATCCGCATGTTCGGCGTGGCCATGGTGATGATGCCGGTGACGACGGCAGCGCTCAACCAGCTGCCGCAGCGCCTCATCCCCCACGGCACGGCGCTCAACAACACGTTCCGTCAGATCGCCGCCTCGGTGGGCACCGCGGTGCTGGTCACCATCATGGTCTCCACAACACGTGACCCCGAAGTCTACGGAGTCGCCGGCCTCGTCCACGGAGCCAATGTTGCCTTCTTCGTTGCCGCAGTCATCGGCATCTTCGGTGTCATCGGATCCTTCTTCATCAAGAACTCGCACGGCCAGAACACCCCCGGCTGACTCGGCCTGCGTCCGGTCGAAATCGTCTCTCATCTGGGGCCTCTGGCCGGACCGAGCAGTCGAAGACGATTCCTCCTATTTCTTCGCCAGCGAATCACGAGCTTCCGGCAATTGAAGCGAAGTGACTCGCAACGATCCGAGCGTGCGCAACCGGATCCGGCTCATTGATGGCTCCGCTGAGGACAAGCGTCGCGTATCCGTGGACGAGCGACCATGCGGCAAGCCGTGCATCCGTGTTCGACTCGCCTCCGGCATCTTCGACCGACTGAGCAACGCCCTCGGTGAGTGCGGTCCGCAACCTGACTTGCGCACGGTTGAGTTCGGCGTCGTCCGCGCGGAGCATGTGCGGTTGGAACATAACGGAGAAGTGCGCCGGATTATTGAGCGCAGAAGTCACGTAGGCGACTCCCATCTCAACGAGGCTCAGGCGCTGCCCTGCTTCCGACATCGCGTCGGCCATGAGGTCATATCCTTCGACGGCCAGAGCCGTGAGCAGCCCCGCCTTATCCCCAAAGTGATGCGTCGGTGCCGCATTGGAGACCCCTGCCCGCTTGGCCAGAGCACGCAGGCTCAGCTTCGCAACGCCTTCTTCATCGATCGCCGAGGCGGTTGCTGAGAGCATAGTTCGACGCAGGTCTCCATGGTGATAAGCCATAGCCCAATCCTAACCCAAGAATCTTTTCATTGACAAGATCAGATCACCATGAGAATCTTGTCAACGTAAAGTTCATCCAAACCGCCTCAAGGACACCACCCATGACACCCCTGGCATTCCTCCTGATGACCGCGATCGTCGTTCACCTCGCTGGCCGTACGCTCAAACCTTCGTGGCGGCCCCGGAAGATCGCTGTCCGCGCAGGCGTCGCCCTCATGTTCATCGTCACCGGATCTTCGCATTTCATCGGCATGCGTGCCGAGCTCATCTCCATGGTTCCCCCGGCCTTGCCTGCCCCAGAACTCCTTGTCACAATCACGGGAGTCCTCGAGCTCGCCGGAGCACTCGGACTGCTCTGGGCGCCGACTCGCGCATGGGCTGCGGCTGGGCTCTCGCTGATGCTCATCGCGATGTTTCCAGCCAACATCTACAAGGCATTGTCCGGATCTGGCGCCACTGGAACAGATCTGGCCTGGGATGACACCCTGCTTCCCAGGACCGTGCTGCAGTTGGTCTTCCTGGCATCCACCTCGGCGCTTCTCCTCTGGGATCTGCGGGCTCGACGTCGAGCAAGGCCAAGCAACACCAAGTCCCAGCTGTACAAGACCATAGGTCCCGAATAGCCTTGGGCAGACCAATTGCAGAAGCCCTCGCGCAGGTCGATGCCCTATTCTTCCCGGACCTTCATGGCCGCGAGCAATGCGGTCCAACCCATGCAGCTGCCGAAAGCGCCCTCGGCTCCGCCGACTGTTGTCTTCCGCGACTCTTCAGTCACCGTCACCACGATTCGCGCACTGTCATCGACGGGCTGCGCGAGGATCCTGAACGACATCGGCGTCTGGAAGGAGTGGCGCAGATACCTAGCACGAGCGACGTAGGGCTCGCACAATCGAGGACACGACGCCGGTAAGAAGCAACAACAGGGCGCAGACGAGGAACGTCGCAGAGTCGCCGAGATAAGTGAAACCAAGCCCGCCGAGAACTCCGGCGATAGCCAATCCGATATCGAAGTTCATGTTCCACGCAACGCTCGCCTTCGCCGGCGTGCTGACATTGGAGAATGCCATCACGAGACTCGCCGACTGCAGTGTGCCCAACCCCAAGCCGATGATCATCATGGCGAGGAAGAGCATCGCACCGGACACGAAGACTGTGACGACCAGTCCGATGACGGCAAGGCCGAGACCTAAGAGATTGAGGGCGAACGGGGAGAAACGGTCAGCGATGGCACCGGCTGCGAACCGGCCGATCACAGCCGACACCTGCATCGCGCCGATGTACAGTGCAGCTCCGGCGACGTCCTCACCCGGACCGAACCCGACAATCAGGCCGAAGACGACCATGCCGACGAGGAAGGGGGAGAGCATGATGACCAAGGACAGAGCCTCACCGAGGCTGCGCCCAGTCGAGCGTCGGGACGTGCCTCCCCGCGCTCCGCTGCGTACCGTGACCTCGGAGTCGCTCGTCGAAGCATTCGCGGTTGAACGTTCTCGGCCAGGAAGGAATTTCACGACGGTCGGCACCGCGAGGAGCAGCGAAAAGCACACGATCATCCTGAAGGTCCACACGGGAACCGTACCGACCAGCCACAGTCCGAGCGGTGCCCCGACGGCAGAGGCCAATGAGGTGATCCCGCCGAAGATGCCAAGCGCCTTGCCGATACGGCCGGGGGACGTCGTCGACGGTACAGCGGCATTGGCCAGGACGACGAAGAGGCCGAACCCCACTCCCCCGCACAATCCGGCCAGCACCAACCCGAGCAGCGGTGCCGGCACGGTCAGACCCAGGATCTGTCCCAGCAGCTGCAGACCGAGAGCGAAGAACAGTGCACCCTTGAGTCCGAGCACTCTGCCCACCCAGGGCGCGAAGGGCTGCGCGACGATGACGCCGATCATCATCGTCGTCAGGACCGAACCACCGGTGACAGTCGAGAGTCCCTTGACGGCAGCGATCGAGACCATCGTCGAATAGCTGAAGAAGAACGCCGAAAACCCGAACATCGCGGTCCACACAAGGCCCAGCAGTGCTGGGGTGAAAGTCGAAGCGTCAGACCGGTCGGAACTCATGATGTGACCATACGATATAGGGTGGCCCAGGCCGAAGTCTTGGCGTCTCAGTCGGAAGCCTGATGACTCAGACCGAAGCGTTGGACCTTTCGATCTCAGCGTCGAGTTCCGCGCCGAAGATCAGAGCCAGGTTCACCATCCACAGCCAGGCGAACCCGACGATCACACCGCCGATGGCACCGTAGGTGACGTTGAAGTTGTTGAAGTTGTTGATATAGAGGACAAATCCCAGTGAGACGACAATCAGGGCCATCAGCGCGACGAATGCTCCGATGCTCGACCAGCGGAACTTCGATTTGTTCACGTTCGGAGTCGCGTAGTAGAGGAGCGCGATCAGCAGCATGACGAAGAAGATCACCACCGGCCACCTGGCGATGCTCCAGATCATCACGGCCGCCGGGCCCAACCCGACAAGCTTGCCGATAGATTCCGCGATGGGCCCCGAGACCACGAGCAGCAGTCCCAGTCCGGCCATGAGCAGCAACAGCACCACGGTGATGAGCAGCATCGTCGGTTTGAGCTTCCACAGCGGTCGAGTCTCCTCCACCGCATAGGCCTTGTTCGCCGCACGGCCGAAGGCACTCACGTATTTCGACGAGGACCAGATCGCAACGGCGACGCTGACGATGAGGGTGAGGCCGGCGGCAGGCGTCGACACCAGCTCGGTGACGATCGGGCGGATCGCCTCGGCGGCCTCGGCCGAAAGATCAGAGGCCAGACCCAGCACCGCCTCGGTGGTGGACTTCGCTTCCCCGACGACGCCGAGCATCGACACGAGAGCCAGAGTTGCCGGTGCCATCGACAGCAGCGCGTAGAACGCCAAACCTGCCGCCAGATCCAGTCCCTGATCACTGATCACGTGCCGAATCGTGTTGGTGAGGATTCCCTTCTTGCCCCGCTCCGGTGTCCTCGCCCGAAGTCTGACTCGGTCCCTCAACGCGTGTTCCTGGCCGGATGAGCCGTCCGCTTCAGTCAACGGTTCGGCGTGAGTGGGGAACTTTTCGGCCATGACATTCTCCTGGCCGCGGAGACGACCTGCTGGGGACTCTGCACTACGTTGAACATCGTAGTCGTTCACAGCCTTCACTCAGGCCCGCCATGCCGCCCCAGAGTACTCCCAATTCAAGGCCCCTCCACGGCGGTCGTGCGGAGGTACTGTTGGACTATGGTCACGAAAGTGGACGTCATCCTGACGAGCTGCATCTAGGTTCGATGACTGTGCACAATCCTCATCGCAACGCCATCGACCGTGTGGTCATCACCTACCTCGTGGCTCTGGTCATCGGCACCGGACTGCTGATGACACCGGCGGCCACCACGGCCCCCGGCGGCATTTCACTTCTGTCCTCACTCTTCACCTCCACCTCGGCGATCAGTGTGACCGGGCTGGAAGTGCTTTCAGCCGGCAGCGACTTCACCTTCTTCGGCCAAGCGGTGATCCTCGGACTCATCCAAGCCGGCGGGCTGGGAATCCTTCTGCTCACGACACTGCTGGCCATGCTCGTGGCCGGGAAGGTCGGACTTCGCCTCCGAGAGTCGGTCGCGGCAGAGGCGAAAAGCTCGCACATCGGCGGAATCCGACCGATGGTGCTGCGGATCATCGGCCTCACTGTGGCCACGGAACTCGCGATCACCTCGGCGCTGTTCCTGCGCTTCTGGCTCCACTACGACCAGCCCGCGGGCGCAGCACTGTGGGACGCGGCGTTCCACGCCGTCTCCGCATTCAACAATGCCGGCTTCGGCCTGAACTCGGACAGCCTCATCTCCTACGCCACCGATCCCTTCGTGTGGAGTCCGATCGCGGCGGGGATCATCCTCGGCGGCCTTGGCTATCCGGTGCTCATCGAACTCTTCCGGCACTACAGAACCCCGCTGCGATGGTCCATGACGACACGGGCCGTCATCGTCGTCACCCCTGTACTGCTGATCGGCGGCGCAGCGTTCATCGCCGCCGTCGAGTGGAACAATCCCGGTACTCTTGGTCACCTGGATTGGTGGGGCAAGCTGCAGACTGCGGCGTTCCAATCGACGACGGCGCGCACAGCAGGTTTCAGCTCCGTCGACATCTCACAGCTGCATTCGGCCACCTGGTTCAGCATGGACATTCTCATGTTCATCGGCGGTGGACCCGCGGGCACAGCCGGCGGTGTGAAGATCACGACAGTGATGGTGCTGTTGGCAATGACCTGGGCAGAAGTCACCGGCGGGACGAGAGCGAACCTCCTCGGAAGGCGCGTGGCAGGGTCGGCGCATCGGCAGGCGGTGACCGTGATCGTCCTGGCTCTGAGCTTGGTGGCTTTGTCGACGACACTGTTGATGCTTGAGGCCCCTGACCTCGGCCTGGACCGGATTCTCTTCGAAGTCATCTCCGCCTTCGCGAACGTTGGCCTGACGACCGGCATCACCTCTGGCCTTCCGGGACTGAGCCAAGTGGTGCTCATTGCAGCCATGATCCTCGGGCGGCTCGGCCCCGTCACAGTCGCCTCGGCGCTGGCACTGCGGGCCAGGACCATTCGCTACGAACTTCCCGTCGAACGGCCCCTGATCGGTTGAGGCATGCCGTCGACGATGGCCCACCTGAATCCACGAATAAGAGGAAGGACACTGATATGAATACGAAATCCTGGCGGACGAGGCCGGCTGCGTTCTTCCTGGGTGATCCCACCCCGATGGCACACCATGACGCCGTCGCCGTCATCGGGCTAGGACGCTTCGGCGGATCGCTGGCCGCTGAACTCGCCGCTCACGATGTCGACGTCATCGGTGTCGATATCGACGAAGCCGTCGTGGCTCAGTACTCCGAGACTCTGGCCTTCGTATCGCGGGCCGACTCCACCGATGAGACTGTTCTGCGTCAGTTGGGAATCGACGAAGTCAGCCGCGTCGTAATTGCCATCGGCAGCGACCTGGAGGCCAGCATTCTCACGGCTTCGAAGATCCTGAAGATCGGAAACCGACATATCTGGGCCAAAGCGATCAGCCAGACGCATGCGGAGATCCTCGACCAGCTCGGCATCGAAAACGTGATCCGGCCGGAGAACGACATGGGCCGACGCCTTGCCCATCTGATTCGCGGACACATGTCGGATTTCCTGCCGATCAGCGAAGACTTCGTCCTGGCTCGCACCACTCCTCCGACCCGCTTCTCCGACTCGGCCTTAGGTTCATTCGACCTGCGCGGCAAGCACGGTGTGACAGTTGTGGCATTCCGACGCAACGGCGATGAGCATTGGGACTTCGCGGATCAGGACGTAACGCTCTATGCCGATGATGAGATGCTCATTGCCGGCACCCCGCACAGGGTCGAGGACTTCAGCGCTCTGGACAAGGACGCCTGAGGTCGACTGCCGAAAACCCGTCGTTCACACGCATACAGTTCTAGGTACAACCCGTTATCGACAGGTCGCTGGCCAGCACCCTGCTGACCGCATGGGACCCACATCGTTTCTCGATCTCTGAATCGGGCACGCCGCCCTCAGCGCACCTGGCCCCACTCGGCCATGTGCCACATGCGCAAAACTGCCCGGAAGAGCAGATACAGAACCAACAGCGGCCAGACCGGGACGAAGAATCCCATGCGCGCTGCATCTCGACGATCGCGCCAGGATCGCCCATAATCGGCCTTGGACAGCAGCAGGATGATGATGAACACGGCCACTCCCGCATAGGCGATCATGGCAATGGCAACAGCTTGGATCATGAGTTTTCTCGAATGGCGCGCCGCCCCGGACTTCCAATCGCCCTCACCAGTCGCTCTCCTCCATCAGTGCACGCAATTCCATAGCCATCTCCCAAGACGCTCTTCTGACAACCGGTCCGCCCGGTGCCCGAGGATAGCCTGGTTGCACACCGACATCCTCAGCGATGGTGCTCCTCTTCACCCCGTTCAATCCCAACCAAAAGTCCGCGCCTTGCTCACGCGGGTACGCTTCAAGCTCGGATCTGCACGTATCGTTGTGCCAGATTTCGGAGTTCGTCAGATCACAATCGGTCTTTACTGTACCTGGAAGTAACGAGAATGTAATCCCCCAATAACGACTTGCTTCAAAGATGCACCGAAGGGTGGTTTCGCGGCAGGGTCTCCTGCTAAGATGGGAAGCTTTGCCTGCGGATTTGAGGCCACCTTCGACAATCAATTCACCTCGTCGACGTGGTGATCTCGATCAGCCTTTTCTGCCATCTGCTGATGTCTGCCGCGAGCTTCGCCGGGTCGAGGCTGTTGCGGTATGTGATGAGTTCGGCTTCCTGAACGGGCGACATCACGCCGGCCTCACTCAGGCGGCGCAACGGCGTGGCCGGATCGTCGTAGATCCGTTTGCGATGACCGGTCGCGTCCCTGACCCAGGCGACCGGCTTCCTGATCGGGGTGAAGAAGTTCAGTCGATCATTGACCGCCCTCCACAGATGGTTGAGCACCCATCGCTCTTCCTCGGTGTCATAGTGATTGACAAACCCGTACTCGTGGACCAGGTGCTGATGTTCTGAGGCCTCTGGCAGTCGATCTCGCCGATGATCCTTGGGTACGGGACTGTAGTGGATATCGAGCGCTTGCGCCCATAAGGCAACCGCCTGATGGACTCCATCGCAAGCATTGCTCAACTCAACAGCATTGACCCAGAAGGGAATGCCTGTGATCTCGTCAAGAGACCACTGCAGAATGTCGGCGACGCGGTCCGGAGCATTGTCCGAAAGGCTCCGAGTGAACACCCACCCAGTGTGCAGGCATGTCGCGTTGAGAGTGAACACGCAGTCCCCGCCCGCGGTTGCCCCCGTGTGGGCGACGGTATCGACCATGAAGAAGCCCGGTTCAGCCTCGTTGTCTCCGCCGGCGAATTTGAGGAACTCCGCACTGGGCAAATGCGAGCGCCTCGTCGACACATTGCGGGACGCGAAATCACACGACCGGGCGCATCGCAGATACCTGTCGATCGAAGCGGGGCTGACTGACAGCAGCTCTTCCCGCACTCCCCGACCATATCCGCCTTCCCCAGTGGGCAGGGAATCGTGACGCTCCAAAGCATCGAGCATCACAGGCATGGCAGCAGCAAGGTACTTTCCACTCTGCCTGCCCGACCAGTCCCAGACCTGTTCCAACGCGACCTTGGCCTCGTCGGAGTATTTCCCCTCTCTGCGGCGCGGCCGGCCAGCTCGAGTCTGGGGCGACTCCTGCCCTCGTGCCGATTGGGCCAAGAGTCGGCGGACGTGGTCGCGTGACCATCCTGTCTTCACGACGATCTCGTCGAGAATCCCGCTCTTGTCCTGCTTTCGGGCTGAAGTGTAACGATCACGATAATCGTTGACGATCATCCCGCGTTGTCTCCTCGAATCACGATGGGGAGCTAATTGCGTGTGCATGAATTCCTCAATTCCTCCATTTTCCTCACGGCCCCATTGCCGCATGCAGCGCATTACGAATTCAGAACACCGATGCTATTGTTTGATTAGGCAGGAGGTCTTCCTAAAGCAAGGAAGACAACGGAAAATGTCACAAACAGCAGCGCGGCTACTCGGTCTACTGTCATTGCTGACGGTTCCCCGAACATGGTCAGGCACGGAATTGGCCGACCGTCTCAACGTCAGCTCACGCACGGTGCGCAACGATATCGGCACTCTGCGTGACCTCGGCTATCCCGTTGAGGGGACCCGTGGAGGCGAGGGTGGATACCGGATGGGATCCGGTGGCTCGGCTGTGCCACCGTTGCTGCTCAACCCCGACGAAGCCGTTGCCGTGGCCGTAGGATTGCACTCCGGACTGAGCTGCATCATCGGTGGAATGGAAGAGACCTCTGCACAGGCGCTGGCGAAGCTCGAGCAGATATTGCCCGCTAGTGTGCGCAATCGGGTGAAGAACCTGGCCCATTTCACTGTCCCGCTTGCCAGCAACCATCCGATGCCGCTCGTCGACCCGAATCTGCTGACACTGATCATCGAATACTGTCACGGACACCAGCGGTTCAGATTCACCTACCGACCCGAGGCCGGGGCCTCTGCAGATCAAGGCGAGACCAGCACCTCGGCAGATCAAAGAGACACGCTCTCAAGTCAGGGACACCGCAGTGAGTTCGAGGTGGAACCCTACCGGCTGGTCAACCATCAGCATCGCTGGTTTCTCCTCACTTTTGACCCCACGGAAGAAGCCTGGGCCATCTTCCGGGTCGAGCACATCGTCCCTAAAATCCCTGGGGGTCGACGCTTCGAACCTCGTGATCTGCCGGCACAGGAGATCGGCGCTTACGTCGAGCGCAATGTGACGGCCAGCAGGTGGAAACACGAAGCCACCGTCACCGTGCACGCCGCAGCAGCCGAGGTCATGAAGATGCTGATGCCTGCCGAGGGCACTGTCGAAGCTCTCGATGAGCAGCGCTCGACGGTGATGATCGGAGCAGAGACAGTCAGCACCATGGCTTTGACACTGGCCAGGTTGGACGCCGAGTTCGTCGTCGAAGACTCGCCGGAGCTCAACGCGGAACTCCGTGCACTGTCGAATCGGCTGCAGCGAGCGACCACGCAGGCAGAGTCGGCTGCGACTGGGTCTCCGGCCTCCAAGTAGCCCGCCGATTTGGTCGCGTCCGCCACCGGAGAGTCCTCACCAGACACGCCCTCTAAAACCATATTGTCGTGTGGTTCTTCGCGGGCATCACTCGTGAGTCTTGTCCTTTCCTTGTCTCCTGCAATCGTCGAACTGTAGTTTTCTCAGCAATAGCTCAATCAGCACCGCGACTATTCCGCGAAGACATTATGGTCGATTGTCACCACAGTTCTCTATTCCCGAGGCGATGATCCGTTTCACTGCCCGCGGACGAATTCAAACAGCACCCAATGACACATAAACATTCGCATTCAACATTCGTTTGGAGAATACTTATGCGCGCATCGAGATGGCGGACACCCTTGGCTGTGACAGCCGCCGCCTGCATTCTGGGAACCACTTTGCTGCCTGGCCCCGCCGTGGCAGACGAATACGCAGACGGTGTGCCGACGGTCGTCGACATTCGTCCGCGGGCCGTTGCCACCACCGATTTCATCACCGACAACGACGCCGTGACCATCACGGCCACAGGTTTCCTGCCAGGTGAGGAGGTCCAACTCGACATCGTCTCCACACCGCCGGGAGTCGAAGCCATCCACGACCGAAGACGAGCTCGCGCAGATGGAACCGTCGCGTTTGCAATAGGCGGTTCACCTGGCAGACCGATCAACACCTATGTGGGCGGCTACCAGGCGGAGGTCACGTCGGAGCAGAGCATGGACGAGGAGTACCTGAGTGAATCGTTCTCGGTCCTGCCCGTCATCCCCGCCAGCGGCGCCGATACCGGTGCTGGCACCGGCGGAGCCACGACCCGGATGGGAAGCATCGGACCTTTCGCCAGAAACGGACTTCACGTCTCGCCGAGTCCGGGCCTCTCGGTCGTCGGCGTCGGCCTGAGCCTACTCACCCTCATCTTCACCTCAGCGGCGACAGGAGTCGTGGCACGAAGGACCCAGAAATCGGCGACCGATGACCGACAGTAAGGACAGACAACGCATGACTCTTCCAGAGCAGATGATCCGAACCGAACTCCTCAACTCACGGATCACGCGAACCAATGCTCTCTACGCTCGCTTCTACGGACCGCTGTGCCTGCTGGTCATCTCACTGACATTCTTCCCCTACTACGAATCGGAATCTGGCAGCTCGATCAACTATAGAAACCTATGGCAGGAGGTAGCTCGGCTTGGACCCGGCTACGACCTGATGGCGTTGCTGGTCGTCCTCCTGACAGCACTGCTGCTGGCTCTCGCCGCGGCGGGAAAACTGTCGACGAGTGGTCTGATCGCGATACTGGTGGGGTCGATCCTGGTCGCTTCCACGCTCTTGCAGTCCCCCGGATACGTTGACCCTCCACCCTATACGGACTTCGGTGTCTTCAGCATCGTCCTCGGCTTCCTCATATCCGGCCTGGTGCTGGGACATGCCGTCCACCTGTTCGTCCTCGAATTGGCGTTCCAACGCCGAGGTGTCTGAGCTTCACCACGATATCCTCACCGTGTGAGCAGGCCTCGTTCTGCAAGAGCGGGAACGACCTGCAGACGAGTCAGCGGAGCGAACTGCCGTTCAGAAGTGTCTGCCGGCATCGGGTCGTAGGGAAACCACGCGGCCTCCGCGATTTCGGCCTGGTGGTTGATGCAATCGACGTTGAGTTCAGCGGGCAGGCCTTCGTAGCAGAACACGTCCCCGATCACCTGATGATCAGCTTCATTGGCGGCATCTGCGGCGAAGGTGCCCAGCGGGAAGAGGTGGTCGGCCTCCAGGACGAGGCCGAGCTCCTCGCTGATCTCCCTGATGATCGTCGCCTCGGCACTCTCACCGACTTCAGGCTTGCCACCAGGAAGCATGAACGACGATGTCCCCTCCTTGCGCACCATGAGCAGAAACGGTTCGTACGGGTGCAGCAGGACGAGTGCACTGACTCGGATATCGTTCATTCCAGCCTTTCATCGGCTTCGTCAGTCGTTCCAGATTCCGGACGCACCTCGGCGATGGGATCCGAGGACGTGCGTGTCAACCATACCGATCGCTTCCATGAGCGCGTACATGGTGGTCGGCCCCACGAACCGGAATCCCTTCTTCTTCAGGGCTTTCGACAGCGCCAGGGACTCGGGGCTCGTTGTGGGCACATCCCTCAGACTGTGGGGACGCGGCGTGGTCTCAGGCTGGAAGCTCCAGATGAAATCGCCGAGGCCACCGTCATCGCGCATCGCCAATGTTGCCTTGGCATTGCCGATGCAAGCTTCGATCTTGCCGCGGTGTCGGATGATTCCGGGATCGTCGAGCAGGGCTTCGATCTCGGACTCGCCGAACTTCGCCACCGCCTCGGCGTCGAAGTGTCTGAATACCTCGCGGAAGCGGTCGCGCTTCTTCAGGATCGTCAGCCACGACAATCCAGCTTGGAAGCCTTCGAGGCTCAGTCTCTCGAACATCCCGGACTCGTCATGGACGGGCATGCCCCATTCGGTGTCGTAATAGTCAAGCAGCAGCGGATTGCCGTAGGCCCACGGCGTTCGGGCGATCCCATCGTCGCCGACCACTGCATCGTCAGCGGTTGGTCCATCGCCGGCAGTCGCCTCTGTCATCGATACTCCTTCCTCGCCTCGCCCATCCACACCTTTACGGTACCCCGAGGCACTGACAGTGCATGTCCATGGCGATGTGTACCCTGATCTCATGAGACCAGAGGCGGAAGTGACAACGGTGGCGATGATCGGGTTCGGGGCGATCGGACGACACGTCTCGCGCCTGCTGAGCCCCGAGATCTCGAGCGGACGTCTGAGGCTGACCGCCCTGGTCCGGAACCTCGACAAGCACGCCGAGCATCGTGATCTGGGCGCCGATCTGATTCAGGTTGAGAGTCCCGAGGATCCGCGCTGGGCTGATCTCGCTCCCGCTGCTGTGGTCGAATGTGCAGGTGTTCCAGCCGCTGAAACTTATGGTCCGGCCGTGGTGGATGCCGGCATTCCGTTCGTCCTCACCAGTGTCGGTGCCCTTGCCGATCGGCCGACCAGGCGCTCACTGCTGGCCGGGCCGGGTGACCTGCATGTGACGAACGGGGCGATCGGCGGGCTCGACGTCCTCGAAGCAGCCGCCCAGGCGCAGGCCCTGGAGACAGTCTCCATCACGACGTCGAAGGCTCCTGGCGGCCTGATCCAATCCTGGATGCCTGCCGAGGAAGTTCGCCGGCTGACGGAACTGACCCCCGAAGATGGGCCGTCGACGATCTTCACCGGCTCCCCCGCCGAGGCGATTGTGAAGTTCCCCGCCAACGTCAACATCACCGTGGCGCTTGCCTGGGCAACACGGGGGCTCGGATTTGATGCGGACGCCGACGACGAACTCATGGAGACGGCACTGCGCCGGACGTGTGTGGAGATCCGTGCGGATCCCCGCCAGAAGTATTCCCATCATGAGATCACTGCGACGGGAGAAGCAGGAGACTTCGCGTTCTCCATCTCGTCGACCCCGAGCCCGGAAAACCCGGCAACCAGCGGCCTCACCGCAATCTCCGTCACTCGCACCCTGCGGGCCTGTCTGGAGGGTCTCAGGCGGCGTTGAGCCCGGCACCTGCCTGTGGTCAGGCAAGCACCGGGCTCAGCGAAACAGTCGCCTGTTTCAGACGGACGTCAGACGAACGCTTGCATCAGACGAGGGTCAAAGTCAGTCGTCGATCTTGATCAATCGTCGTGGTTGAGGATGTTCTCCTGCAGCTGCAGGAACTCCACGTGGCGACCGTACTTGTCGAGAACGTCATCGATGATCTGTTCCTTCGAATAGCCCATGATGTCGTAGCCCTGTCCGGTTCCGCCATCGAGATAGACCTCCATCCGGTAGTAGTCCTCCGTGCCACGCGGGACGCGCCCACCGAACGAGGGCACACTGACCTTGTGAGGCCAGATCTGGTAGCGGAACGGATACCGCCCCTCACCGTCGACTTCGAGCTGAATGAGTTCGCCGTCGTCGACGAACTGTCCTTCTGAGTCGACGCGTCCGCAACGGGCCGTGATACCACGTTCGGCCATCTCCGCCGCAACCTCCTCCAAGGTGGGTGTCAGGACTTCGCGTTCGAACGCGCGTGTCTTGCTGCCGCTGGGGAAGGACAGGACACGACCCAACTGACGCTGCCAGGGCTCATGTTTGTCGCCCGAGCGAGAACGTCGGGCAAGAGATCCCGGCAGGCTCTGGTCGGCGCTGTCGACACGATGGGCTTCTACCCGCAATGCCTTGTAGAGGCCGATCATGACGAGGATGACGACGAACGCGAAGGGCAGGCCCATGACGACCGTTGCATTCTGCAGTGCACCCACTCCGCCGACGATGAGCATGGCGATCGTCAGCGCACCGGTGGCCAGAGCCCAGAAGATGCGCAGTCCCGGACGACCGTCGTCCTGCGGCGTCGGCAGACGTGAGGAGAGATTTGCCATGACGAGTGACGCGGAGTCAGCTGTGGTGACGTAGAACAGCAGC
Source organism: Brevibacterium sp. 239c (assembly GCF_900169365.1). Lineage (GTDB taxonomy): Bacteria > Actinomycetota > Actinomycetes > Actinomycetales > Brevibacteriaceae > Brevibacterium. The sequence goes on along the minus strand of NZ_FXZH01000014.1, from coordinate 8,702 downwards.
GCCGTGATCGTTGCGAGCGCGGCGATGACGAAGAATCCCGGGTAGTTCGAGAGCAGCTCATAGAACCCACCTTCGGGGTTGAGCATCGTCTTCTCACCGAACTCCTTATCACCATTGCGGATCAAGTCGAGAGCAGAGTTTCCATAGATCGAGATCCACATGAAGATGTAGATGAACGGAATCGTCAGGGTACCGAGGACGAACTGGCGGATCGTACGCCCGCGCGAAATGCGTGCAAGGAAGAGCCCGACGAATGAGGCGAAGGCGATCCACCAGGCCCAGAAGAACAGAGTCCAATCCGTCATCCATGTTCCGGTGTCTTCGAAGGCGAATGTCTGACCCGCCATGTTCGGGAACATTCTGATGAAGTCGAAGACGTTGAGGACCAACGCGTTGAGCAGGAACTGGGTGTTACCTGCGATGAGGACCCAGAGGCTCAGAGCCACTGCGAGGAAGACGTTGAGGATCGAGAGGAACTTAATTCCCTTGTCCACGCCTGACACAGCCGAGAGCGTGGCCACTGCGACGCCGACGACGACGATGCCGACCTGCGAGCCCACACCGATCGGGATGCCGAAGACGGTGTTGAGACCAACGTTGACCATGACCACGCCGATGCCCAACGAGGTGGCCACACCGAAGACGGTGCCCAACAGTGCAGCAATGTCGACGGTGTCGCCGAGAGCTCCTTCGACACGTTTGCCGAAGATCGGAGCAAGTGCCGACCGAATCGCAAGTGGCATGTTCATCCGGTACGCGAAGTAGGCCAGGGCGATGCCCATGAGGGCGTAGAGACCCCAGCCGCTGATGCCGTAGTGGAACAGGGTCCACACTGTAGCTTCGCGCGCCGCGTCAACGGATTCCGGCTGTGTGCTCGGTGGTGCCAGATACTGGGTGACCGGTTCGGCGACGGCGAAGAACATCAGGTCGGTACTGATGCCGGCGGCAAAGAGCATCGAGGCCCACGCCAGCAGCCCGTATTCGGGCTTCGAATGCTCGGGGCCGAGTTTCGTATTGCCGTACTTCGAGGCCGCCAAGTAGATGACGAAGACGAGGACAGCGGCGACGAGGAGGACGTAGAACCAGCCGAACCAGTCAGAGGTCCAACCGACCACGGCACCGAGCACGGCCTCGGCGTTCGTCGGGGCGAAGAAAGCCCAGAGAGTGATGGCCAGGGTGCCAAGGGCGGCCGCGATGAAAACCGGCTTATTCACCGGAGGCAGCACGGCCTTCACCCCCGTCTTCGGCCTCTCTTCGGACTTGTCCACTGTGGCCGTCATCTGTTCACTCCTTCAGCGGACGATACCTCGCCCACATCGATTTCCGTGTTTCGGCGCACCGGAATCACCGGTGGCAGCCAACCATGTAGGCTACCATATCGTAACCGTCGGTAACCGGATAGGGAGCTGACAGCGACTTCGCCGGGAACCTTGGCACCAGCCCTACGCCGGACCGCCTCAATCACATCACTACTCGCACCTCTTCGCTCACGTCCTATCGCCCTAGCCCCACCTCACAAAGAGACGAGGAATAGAGCCAGAGCCATGACCACACCGGAACCGAGGAAGGTCACCGAGGTGTAGCCGAGGATGTCACGCATCTTCAGTCCCGCGATGGCCAGGACCGGCAGAGCCCAGAAGGGCTGCAGCATGTTCGTCCACTGATCGCCGTAGGAGACCGCCATGATCGCAATCGAGGGATCGACTCCCAGCTGATTGGCTGCGTCGAGCATGATCGGTCCCTGGACGGCGAACTGCCCGCCGCCCGACGGGACGAAGAAGTTGACGAGGCCGGCTGAGAGCAGCGCGAGGACGCCGAAGGTCGACGGGTTCGCGATCGAAACGAGGGCGTCGGAGAACACTGCGATGAGGCCGGTGCCGGACATGATGCCCAGAATTCCTGCGTAGAGGGGGAACTGGAGCAGGATCTCACCGACGTTCGAGGCGGCTTCCTTCGTCAGGTGGATGAGTTCGAAGGGGTTCTTCACGAGCAGGAAGATGAGCGCAAGGAAGGACCAGTTGACGATGTCCAGCGTCAGTCCCCCGCCCTGGGCGAAGTGGATGATCAGGTAGATCACGAGTGCCAGACCGACGATGAGGGTGAGGATCCGCGAGGCGTCGATGCGGTCGGCCGGAGTCACGACCTCCTCGTCGACGGTCGATCTGGATTCCGAGGTGATCGACTCGGGCAGCTCGTAGACGGGTGCGCCCTTCTTCGGCGCGATGAGAAAGAAGAGGGCACCACAGACCACGATGACGCCGAGGATGGCGAGCAGATTCCACGTCGAGAAGATGGTCTCGCTGACGGGGACGACCTCACCGCCCAGGGATTCTGCCAAGAAGGAATCGGGTGTCGCGGCTGTCAGCGGGCCCGAACCGGAGTAGCCCATGTGCCAGACGACGAAGCCGGAGTAGCCGGCGGCCACGAGCAGCGGGAAGTGGACCTTGATGCCGCGGCTGCGCGCCTGGACGGCGATCTCTCGCGCCAGCAGTGCACCGACGACGAGGCCGAGGCCCCACGTGATGAGGCTGGCGATCGCTGCCACGAGGAAGACGAAGACATAGGCGAAGGCCGGGCTGCCGGGGACCCTGGCCAGCCATGTCAGCAGCTTCTGGACGGGACCGGTGTTCGCCAGGATGTGGCCCAGCAGCAGGATGAGACACATCTGGGTCATGAACTCGAGGAGTCCTGCCAGTCCCTCACCCCAGCCGGTGACGACCTCGACCGGGCTGGCTCCGGTGAGGATGAACGCCAGGACGGCGACGATGAGCGTGAGAACGATGGCGAACGTCAGCGCTGACGGAATCCACTGTTCGAGGAAGCGGTTGATCGGACGCATGAATCCTTTTGAGGCCGCTGCGTTGACCTGTGTCGACGGCTTCGATGCCGGCATGAGATCCTCCTACTGAGAAAAGACTGAGTATGACCTCAGCATACAATCAGGGCGTCGACCGCTTGTGCGGTCAACGCCCTGAGAGTGGACAGACGACTCTGCCGACGCGGTGCGTCGGGAGCTCAGACTCAGTTCTTCGTGAACACCAACTGCTTGTTGACGAACTCGTCCATGGCCAATGGCCCCAGCTCACGGCCGACGCCGGAACGCTTCACACCACCGAACGGCAGGTACTCACGGCTGCCTTCGGGGGCGTTGAGGAAGACCATGCCGGAGTCGATCTGGGAACCGACGCGCTCTGCCCGCTCCAGATCTGTGGAGAATACAGCCGCACCGAGGCCGAACGGGGTGTCATTGGCCATTTCGACAGCTTCTTCCTCGCTGCTGACCTTGTACACGATGACGGCGGGGCCGAAGAGCTCTTCATAGTACCCGCGCATGCCCTTCTCCACATCGGCGAGGACGACGGGTTCGACATAGGCGCCGCCACCTTCGTAGCGCTTTCCGCCGGCGAGCAGAGTGGCACCGTCCTTGACCGTGTCCTGAACCTGCTCGATGAAGCGATCGGCGGCCGCGGTCGATGACAGCGGGGACAGGCGGGAGCCTTCATCACCGGGCTGCTCGGGCGTGAACTTCTTGGCCGCCTCGGTGATCGAAGTCAGGAACTCGTCGTAGACATCATCCATGACGATCATGCGCTTGGGCGAGTTGCAGGCCTGACCGGTGTTGCCCATGCGGGTCTTGAAGAAGGTGTTCGCGCTCTTCGCCACATCAGGAGTGTCGAGGAGGATGTAGGGATCGGATCCACCAAGCTCGAGGACGACCTTCTTGAGGTTCTTACCGGCTTCGGCGGCCACAGCAGCACCAGCACGTTCGGACCCGGTCAGGGACACTCCATGGTTGCGTGGGTCGGGGAGGATGAGATCCGCGACCTGCTCGTTGCTGGCGTAGATGTTGATGTAGGCGCCCTCGGGAAGACCTGCTTCGATGAAGATCTCTTCCATGATCTGAGCCGAGCGGGGACACTGCGGAGCATGTTTGAGCAGGATCGTGTTGCCCAACGCCAAGTTGGGCGCTGCGAAGCGTGCGACCTGGTAGTAGGGGAAGTTCCAGGGCATGATTCCCAGCAGTGACCCGACCGGCTTGCGGCGGATCATCGCGGTTCCGTCTTCGGGTCCGCGCAGGGGCTCATCGGCCATGAAAGCTTCGGCATTGTCGGCGAAGTAGCGGTAGATTGCGGAGCTCAGTCCGACCTCGCCCTTGCCTTCGGGGACGGCCTTGCCCATTTCCAGCTGGATGACCTGCGCCAACTCTTCAGCCCGCTCCGCGTAGATTTCGGAGACTCGAACGAGGATCGCAGCGCGATCGGCCACGCTGGTCTGACTCCATTCGGTGAAGGTCGTCGCGGACCGGTCAAGGGCGGCCAGGATCTCTGAGTCGGTGGCGGTGGCGAACTCTTCGGCGACCTCTCCGGTTGCCGGGTTGGTCACGCGATACATGGTGGACATGTCGAGCCTCATTTCTGCGGGGGTTATTGACCTCAATCCAACGGTCCGGAACCGACGATCAGGCGCCAGACGACGAATGGATTCATCTCCCACGCTATGGCCCAATCACCTCGGCGGCAATTCCCCATCCCACCCCTTGAGCTCAAACTCGAATGTGATCGCTGTTACTGTGTTGCCATGGACAGTGTGACTGAACTCGTGAAGCGCTACTACTCCACCGTCGACGCCGGAGATGCGGGTGCCACCTCAGCCCTCTTCGCGGCCGAAGGTCACTACGATCGGCCCGGATACCCGACCATGATCGGAACGCAGATCACCGACTTCTACCACGGTGAGCGCGTCATCGAGTCGGGCGCGCATTCGCTGGCTGAGATCCTCGTCGACGGCGACCGCGCTTCCAGCCGCGGCGTCTTCACCGGCCGTCTCAAGGACGGCACGCAGACCTCCGTGGGCTTCGCCGACTTCTTCCTCTTCGACACCGAGGGCCTCATCGCCGAACGCACCACCTACTTCTACCAAGCCGCGGTGTAGCCAGCCGTCTCACTCCGGAGAGTAGCGGCACCTCACTGCCAGCTCATTCAGGTGGGCAGCGGCGCTCCACTGCCACGTCACTCCTCTTGTGACTGCGTGCCACTCTGGCGACGTGCCTCGAGCACGGAGCGCTGAGCTCGGTCCCTCGCCTCGGCGGCGGCTCGGCTCGGCGTCTGGCCATAGGCTTCTTCGACCTGTGCATAGACATCGGCCATCCCGTCATCGCTGAGGTCGAGTGGAAGCTCGCCGATTTCAGCGAATGATGTGCCGATGTGGTCCATGAAACCGCGGATCCCTGCATCTCCCCCTCCAAGGTGCATCGCCTCGAACTGCCCCACCGCGGACCAGCGCAAGCCCAGAGAATTCTTCATCACCGCATCCAGGTCAGGTGCTGAGATGACACCGTTCTCCACCAGTGAGATCGCCTCCTTCATCAGCGCGTTCTGCAGCCGGTTGCCGACGAAGCCGCGAACTTCCCGGTTCAGAGCCACGGGTTCACGTCCGCAGCTGCGGTAGAACTCGAGGGTCCGTTCAACGGTGTCCGGACTGGTCGCCGGTGCCGGGACCACCTCGACGAGCGGCATGAGATGAGGCGGGTTGAACGGATGCCCGACGATGACCCGGGCCGCGGCTTCCGCCGGTAAGTGCCGTGCGATCAACGATGCGGGGATGGTCGACGAGGAGGTCGCGAAGACCGCGTCGTCCGGGGCGGCAGCAGCGATCTGAGCGAACAGCTGCGGCTTGGCCTGCGGATCCTCGGGTCCCGATTCCTGCACGAAGGAAGCCTCGGCCACGGCTGCCTCGACGGATTCGGCGAGGCTGACGGACCCGACTTCGGAGGCGAGCATATTCTCGGCGGCAGCGTCGGCACTGACGTCGGCCTGCAACTCGGTGACCACCTCGGCGAGGTCTGGCCTGGGGTCGAAGACCCGCACCGGATAACCGGATCGGGCGAACAGCCAAGCGAAGGAACGGCCGATTGTTCCGGCCCCGATGACAGCAACACTGAAGCTCATGGCTTCAGGTTATACCTGCCTGCTGCTCTCGGTCTCCACCCGTCTGCACCAGCACCGATGCCTCAGATATCGACGTTGCAGTACATTCAGAAGCCAAGTTCGGTGGCACAATGTCACCATGACACCGCGCGAAGGATTGACAACAGTGGACTCGGAGATCATTGCCCTGGCCGAGGACGAATACGCGGCAGCAGCAGACGCCGCGCGGATCGAGGTGCGTGAGATCCACACCGCCGCCGAGGCTGCCGAAGCCGCCCTGCTGCTCGACGAAGTGTGGAGCGTCGACGAGACGGGCACCAATGTCCTCGAACCCGGGCTCATCGTGGCCTTCGCCCATGCGGGCAACTATGTCTCTGCCGCCTACAGCCTCGACGAGCCCGACGAGATGATCGGGGTGACGATCGGCTTCTTCGGCCAACCGCTGGGAACCGTGATGCATTCGCATATCGCCGGTGTGCGGCATCAGGTCATCGGCCGCGGCGCGGGCTCGGCGATGAAGCTGCATCAGCGCCTGTGGTGTCTCAACCTCGGCATCACGGAGATGACCTGGACCTTCGATCCGCTGGTGGCACGCAACGCCTACTTCAACTTCCAGCGTCTGGGCGTTGGAATGGTCGAATACCTTGAGGACTTCTACGGGCAGATGCGCGACGGCGTCAACGCCGGTCAAGCCAGTGACCGCATGGTCGTATCCTGGCCGCTGGACAAGCCTGCCCGGGCCACCCTCGCCGAGGCGGACGACGCCTTCGAGTGCCTGCGCAGTGACGATAGCGGCGAACCTGTGGTAGCTGAAGTGCCCAAGGAAGCTTCACTGGTCTCCCTCGACTTCCCCTCCGACATCGAGACGCTGCGCGGCCAAGACGCTGAACTTGCTTCGCGCTGGCGGGAAGCCCTGCGCGATTCGCTGACAGCTCTCGTCGCCGACGGCTGGGTCCTCGACACCTGCCTCAAGGGCGGAACCTACCTGCTCCACCACCCCTGAGCGGCGCCTGCACTCGCCTCACCAGCCTTCAGCTCATCCCGCCCAGCCCTGAGCCTGCACCTGCCTCACCAATTCTGAGCCTGCACCTGCGCCCCAGCCCTGAGCCGGCACCTGCGCCCCCAGCCCTGAGCCGCGCGGGTAGGGTCTGGCGCGGCGTTCAATTACCCGACAACGGCGGAGGACCGCCCGTGCACCAGCCGCAGCAAAGCAGCTTCGCTGAGCCGCCGCACGCACCCCGAAACTCGGGTACCGTGCTGACACTCGCCCGACTTACCGAAAAACGCCTCGGGCACCCGGCTGCTTCCCCGAGAAACGGGTGTCGCTCTGAGACATCTATGTGCACAACCGGTATTCGGGAGAAGCACCGTGTTGCGGTGCAGCGTTGCATCAGATCTCGACTGGCTTGGCCCGCATTGGCCCCCTCGCTTGAGCGGAGGTTCTAGCCGACTCGTTGAGCCAAAGTCTGCCGCTGATGCTTGATCATCAATGAGTCGATGCAGTTTTTGATCGCGGTGAAGTTTCCTGGGCGGAATAGGTCACCGAATGTCAGATTGAAGACTTGGTATCCGGCATTGAGAAGATTCATGTTGCGCTGATGGTTCTGTTTTGCAGCTTCATCGGGACCGTCAGGGTGGAGATAGTACTTCCCCACTCCGTGGACCTCAACCACGACTGGAACCGTATCGTGTTGGAAGTCATTGCGCCCAATGAGCTTACCCGTGGCGGACCGAACATCAACCTGGGGAACCATCCCGGTGATCCCGTGTCTGTGGAACTTGACTGCACAAAATGACTCGGACGGCGCTTCGTAGGCAGCGCCTGAGAGTTCCAACGCCACGTGCGCCCGCCGCAGGCCACGCCTCCCGTTCTTCAGATACCGGCGAATATCATCGGCGCTCACCCCGCGATCTCTCATCGACTGTGAAATCAGGGGAACCGAGACTTCAAGACTGTGATCGAGAGCGACGTCTGCGAGCGTGCGGGTCAAAGTGGTGATCGGATAGCTGAGACCCTCAGCGACATCAGAAACTTCAAGCTTTCGCGAGTACACGAACATGCCAGGATAGTTCCGAGTGACTGTGTTCCTGGATACCTCTACTTTCTTCGTCCCAGTGATAACCGGATCAAGACCGTGAAGGAGCGCCGCAGACACATGAGAGAAGACATCGCCAGGCAGCAGGCTTCCACGTCGAGTCGATATCTGCAGCCGCAGCCGCTCGATCTCGTCTCTGATGTCTCCGTGAAATGTCGGGAACGTGACCCCGGGCTCAGATGAAAATGGCTCGAGCACAGCATGATGCTCTTGATCACATCGGCCCCTCAGGACGAAGTAACCCCGTCGCACCTTGTACAGACAACAGCCGATAGCCTCAGCCAAATGCTGTCGCGGCATGTCGAGCTCGAACAGTTGTTTGGTTGTCAGCACCCGGAACATTCCATCATTATGCCCTCAGTCGCCATCAAACACAATGAAACACCATCTATCGGCACCTAGATAGCTCATGCGTTACTGCTTGCATGCTAAATACAAGTGCGAGTGAAATGCAGGAGCGTGGATGAGACACGGGCTGCGCGCTGAGAAACTGGCCCGCCACCTTTACCCAGGACGCTGACTTGATCCAATAACTGTCACAAAACAGCCTGACGTTGATACTGGAAAGGTCGGGAATCCCGGTGTGACCCAAAGCCTGACTGACCCGTTCCGCGGTGTCCTTCTCGTGATCTGTCCACCAGGGTTCCCGTCACCACCGAAAGAGAACCAGCCGGTGGGG
>NZ_FXZH01000016.1 GCF_900169365.1 Brevibacterium sp. 239c | reverse complement strand
CCGAAGTCGAAGTCACCTGGGCGCTCTACCAAGACATCGTGGCTGCTTACCGGGCCGAGGACCGCAGTGAAGGCAAGAGGCTCTTGCAGGCTGTCATCGATGTCTTGTCGGCAGGACTGCCTGCTGGATTGACGGAGTTGAGGCGGTTGGGGAGAACGCTGAAGCGACGCGCAGCGGATGTATTGGCGTTCTTCACGAGGCCCGGAACGTCGAATGGGCCCACCGAATCGATCAATGGTCGGCTCGAGCACCTTCGAGGATCGGCACTCGGGTTTCGCAACCTGACTCATTACATCGCGAGGTGCTTACTTGAATCCGGTGGTTTCAGACCGGTTCTACACTCTCGATTACGATGAGCCATATATCCAGCATGGAGTCGATGCTAGGAAGTATGCTTTGGTTACCCAATCGATCCCTTAGTGAAAGTCGCCCGAAGAAATCGATGCCCTGATCGCTGCTATGTGCAGTCAGCCTAGGGGAGGCGCAACCAAGATGTTCGAGAACGCCCCGGCAGCATGCTTCAAATTCGCGCCATTGGAGATTCTTTAAAAATAGATGATAAGCGTCATAGTTTAGGCGTCTCGTTTTCGCTCTGCGGGTGGCGTCATTGTCACTCTTTTGAATAAAAGAACTACCTTGTATATGATCATTCGAATTTTCGTTGAACGAAAATCTGCAAGGTATTGCTTCATTTTCAGTATGTACCAGTATGCTATTTAATTCTTCTAGCGCACCGTTGCGATCCTCCTCGGAAAATTCTGCAGCTGCGGTTTCGGGCGTGTTGAAATTCTGAGTCGCCAGTTCGTAGAGTACATCCTCTAGCGCTCGAGGTGCGGCATCAAGAGGCCATGATGTTGCAATAAACTCGATAATATTCTTCCGTAGTCGTTTGTTCATTGCGTTTTTGAAGTTGTACCGTCATGAGTTTCAATTATGGAATCTACTAATTGCCTAAGTTCGGTGAGAAGTTTTTTGTCGACAGTAGAGAGGTTTTTTATCTGAATGATTCCGACGTGGCCGAGAGACTTATTTGTCGACTTAACTTTCGCGACCCATTCGCGAGAGGCTTGATCGGCTTTCACTAGTGCGACTGCGTCGCTGAAGGATTTATTTAAGTCTACTAGAGATTCGTAGGCATCTTCGTCGTCAAGAAGAGTTTTCATTTCTCGAACCTGCGAATATTTATCGATTTTAGCCGACCGCATTGTTTGTTGCTCATCTTCATGTGGAGAGATTAGAGAATAGAAGACATCTCGGTGATTTTCATTCTCGGCTCGTCCCTCCTCGTCATTCCACTGCAGCCAGTTTTTGACTTTGGTTGTAGATAGGGCTTCGTGGAAAAGCGGATACAATTCCGTAGTTACATGGTCGCCGTACTCTTCGTTGTTTCGCATTTCTTCTATACCTCGGAATGCTCGGTATCGGCGATTTACCTCGATTGCACTGAGCCCAAGCTTAGAAGCGACATCTGGGGTTGATAGTTTATGTTCAGTTCGTAGTTCGAATACTAGCTTTGCGCTTTGGTACCCACCCCATTCTTTGATTCCGCCGACGTGTCGTACTCCCATGATCGTTAGATAGGCGCTTGGATCTTCAGAATTCAGCAGTATGACGGGGAGGTTGCTTAGAGATTGAAGTAGCTTTTCTGGAACTGGAATTCCCGAATCGGCTTGATTTTTGATTTCGCGTAACGTCGCTACCCTGCGGTTGCCTTCCAAGACTACATATAGGTCTTCGCTATCATTATGTTCGAAGGGTTTGACGACGATTCTCTCTACCGGCAGGAATCCGTTTGTTATGATGGATTTTCGTAGTTCTGAAATTCCGTCGTTCACTAGTCGCTGGTTAATCTTTTTCTGGACCGTTGTATCCTGGAACTTTTTCTCCGGCACCTGCGGCAGGTTCGTTTCACCGGTGAATCTATAGTTGTTGGGGTCGAGGAGCAATTTTTCAAGAGGTACAGTTCTTGCTTCGTAATTTTCCACTGGGCGACTCCGTTGTTGGTCGGTGCGATCTTCTCAATGATATGACTATCGGTTTAGTGTTTGCTAGGCCCACCTTAGGGCGGTGTTTCGTTATTTGCAGGCACTGCCGTATTGGCGCAGGTCGACGCTTGTGCTTTGGCGGGTGAGTTCGCGCGCCGCAAAGTCTATTTCACAGGTGGTCGGGGAGATGCAGAGCGGCTTTGACGTCGCATTGGGTGTGGTTGGGTATGTGCTGGTTTGTGTCTATTGCACAGTTACGTGTCTAGTCCTGTGATACGCCATTCCACTACTGGAGGATAGGGCAGGCGGTACTTAGCGACGTCGTTTAAGGGAGCAAGGGGAATTTCTGTGGTGTCTCATCGGTCAATGATAAGTTGCTATTTCATCATTGTTCATTCTTCGAGGCCGAGGATCCTGGCACCGTTGTGCCACAGCACCGAACGCATCCAATCATCGCCGAGGCCCAGCCCGGCCAGCCCTGAGACCTGATCCGCATAGGGGTAGGGAATGTTCGGGAAGTCCGAGCCGAGGATGATCTTGTCCTGCAGATCAGCCAAGCGTTCACGGTAGCTCGGGTCCACCTCGGCGGGGGAAGAGAAGAACCCGGAGGCATACATCGTCGTATCCAGATGGACTCCGCTGTAGTCCTCGGCGAGCGTGGCGAAGGCGTCGTATTCGGGCATGCCCATGTGGGCGATGACGAACTGCAGGGACGGATAGCGTTCGAGCACATTCGCCACGGCCCGCGGCCCGGTGTAGGTCCCGGGCAACGGCTCGGAGCCGGCGTGGATGACGACGGGCACCTGCGCCTCGGCGAGTGCCGCCCATGCGCGGTCGAGTACGCGGTCATCGGGGGAGAAGCCGCCCACCTGGATGTGGACCTTGAACAGTCGGGCACCGGCCGCCAATGCCTCTGGGACGTAGTCGGCAGACTCCGGCTCGGCGTAGAGGGTTGCGCAGTGGATGACATCATCATGGGCGGCAGCGAAGTCACGGTTCCAGTCGTTGAGCCAAGCGGCCATGCCGGGTTTGTGCGGGTAAGTCAGGGCCGGGATTGCGCGAACGCCCAAGTCACGCACGATCTGCAGACGGGTCTCGGTGTCATAGCGGTAGTGGATGGGCCATGGGTAGCCGTAGCTGGATTCGGCGGCATCGAAGTACGCCCATACCTTGTCGAGGACATTCTGCGGCAGAAAGTGGATGTGGATGTCGGCAAGGCCGGGAATGCCGAGGGCCTCGAGGTAGGCCGGGATGTCGGCATCAGCGCATGGTGGTTCGATCGCGTCGCTGTGATCGACGGCATCATTGCGGTCGTGAGGTGTGAAGTCGTCCATACGCCCCACCCTAGACGGTGGGAGCTGAGCAGAATCAGGGGCATCCAGCGCCCACCCATGCCGCACGTTTAGACTGCCCCCATGAAGTTCACCGATCCCTACGAGATCGACGTCCCACCTGGCACTCGGCACGTGGGCGAAGGCCCATTCTGGAGGCCCGGTGAGACTGTGACCTGGTCATTTCGACGCTTCGACTTCGACCGGGACCACGCCGAGGTGCGCCGTCCGATGCGTGTCATCGAGGACTCCGACGCCGGTGCTGTGCTGTGGATGGCTGGGGGCACGGAGACCGTTGATACGAGGATCGTCGGCTGGGAGGATTCCAATCCTCATGATGTGCCCCTGAAGGCTCGTTTCCGTCCCCTCGCCGAGGCGCCCCGACGCATCAATGCTCCCGGCAGCTGGCGCGGACTCGGAGTGCTCAAAATCGTTCCGCCCCGTGTTCCCTTCTCCGTGTGGGTCCTCCTCAAACCGGTCGTCGATGGCACAGTTCGTGGGGACACGATCTCGGCGCACTGGTACATCAATCTCGAAGCCACCCACCGGCGCACGGATGACGCACTGTATACGAGTGATCACATCCTCGACATCACGTTCCCCGTCGACAGCATGCCGTTGCACAGTCCGGCCGGCCTCAACCCGAACGGGGCGGTGTTCAAAGACGTCGACGAGCTCGCCGCAGCGGCTGACTACGGTGCCTGGCCACGGGAGTGGTCGGACATCATTCGGAGCAATGGTGCGGAGCTGCTTGACCACCTAGGCGAGTTCACCTGGGCATTCGATCCGAAGTGGGAGACGATGGCACGGAAGCTTGTGTCCACGACGAGCTCGGATTCTTCGCGAAATCAGGAACATCAGCGGGTCCGAGGTGGTTGCTACAGCAAGGACTGGATCTAGGCGCGGCCTTGTCGGTCCGCAGACCAGAAGCGACCGTGCGCAGACAGTGCACGGCGTCGATGAAAGGAATCATGTCCATGACGACTAACCACCGGATTCTCCTGAACTCCCGCCCAGTAGGTTCGCCCACAGCCGAGAACTACCAGCTCGACGAAGTGGAGCTGGCGACGCCGCAGGATGGTGAAGTTCTGCTTCGGACCCTGTACCTCTCGCTCGACCCTTATATGCGCGGTCGGATGTCGGATGCGAAGTCCTATGCGAAGCCGGTCGAGGTCGGCGATGTCATGGTCGGCGCCACGGTCTCCGAGGTCGTCGAGTCGAATTCCTCTGACTTCTCCACTGGTGACACCGTCCTCGGCTACGGCGGATGGCAGGAGTACTCCGTCGAGAAGGCCGCACACTTGCGCCGTCTCGACCCTGAGGTCGCTCCGGTCAGCACCGCTCTCGGTGTGTTGGGCATGCCTGGCTTCACCGCATACGCAGGTCTCCTGGAGATCGGCCGCCCGCAGCCCGGTGAGACCGTGGCCGTCGCTGCCGCCACCGGTCCCGTCGGCTCGGTGGTAGGTCAGATCGCGAAGATCAAGGGTGCGAAGGCCGTCGGCATCGCTGGTGGACCCGACAAGGTCGCCCACCTGAACGAGCTCGGTTTCGATGTGGCGCTTGACCACCGGACGGGCAACCTCAAGAACGAACTCAAAGAATCGGTGCCACAGGGCATCGACGTCTACTTCGAGAACGTCGGCGGAGACGTGTTCAAGGCAGTCCTGCCACGTCTGAACACCTACGCACGAGTGCCCGTCTGCGGGCTCGTCGCCAACTACAACCTGACAGAGCTGCCCGAAGGACCGGACCGTTCGGGTGCGCTCATGGGCAACATCCTCACGAAGTCACTCAACGTCCGCGGCTTCATCCAGACAGAGTTCGTCGAGAAGCACCACGAGGCCTTCCTCTCCGACATGAGCGGATGGGTCAAGGAAGGAAAGGTCCGTTACCGCGAGGACATTCGTCCGGGACTCGAGAAGGCTCCCGAGTACTTCAACGATCTGCTCACCGGCGGAAACTTCGGCAAGATGGTCGTAGCCGTCGGCGCCGAGAGCTGAGACAGCCCGCGGCGGTTAGCCTTCGGCGCTGATACAGGCGCAGGTTGAAGCTGCAGATTTCCCTAGCAGCCTGCGTAACACTCCAACGGCCTGCAGATTTCACAAACAGTCGGTAAGCTATGGTCGAATTTCTCAAGTTTTTCGACCGGAACTTGCCGACTGTTTGGTGCCACGGTGATGAGGGGCGCCGTCGGTCGACGAAGGCGGTCTGAAGTTGCTGCTCCCTGTGAACTCCGGGAGGCAGCACTTACGCGAACGCCGCGAACACCTCGGCGGTGTCCAGATCCAGGCTCAGAGTCAAGGTCAGAACGATGCGGGCCTTGCGGGCGTCGAGAATCCCCGCGGGAATGAGGCCGGAGGCGAGCAGCCCGATCTCACCGCCGGGGTAGCCGTAGGTGTTCGCCAGGCTCGCGCCCGAGCCTGGCCGCGACGCAAGGACGACGGGCATGGCTTCGCCGAGGCGGGCCACCGCTGGCAGCAGATGCTCAGGGACGTGTCCGCCGCCGACCCCGGAGATGACGGCGCCGGCGAATCCGGAGTCGATGAGCTGGGTCAGAGTCTCCTCGGGTTCGCCCATCCCCACCTCGGTGAGGGCGACCTCGGCCAGCGTCTCTGGACGGGGACGGCCCGCGAACGGCGAGACGCTTGCGGCAGCAGGCGCGTGGGGGAGCCGGACGATGTCTTCGCTGATCCACCCGATCGCACCGAGGACGGGGCCGGAGGAGAACGCTGCGGTCGAGGTCACATGGGACTTGCGGACGAAGCGCGGGTCGTGGATCTCATCGTTGAAGACCAGGCTTGCGGGCAGATTCTTCGCCAGGGGCGACAGCGCGGTCAGCGCGGCGGAGCGCACGTTTGCCGGTCCGTCGGCGCCGGGCAGGGTCGGATTGCGCATTGCTCCGGTGGCGGCGATGTGGGTGGCCGAATCATTGAGCAGCCAGAGCGCGAAGGCGCTCTCCTCAAGTGTGTCGGTGCCCTGCGTGAGGACTATGCCGTCGACCTCGCTGGTGCGGGCCAACTTCCGGACCTCGAAGAGCATGTCGAGGGTGACATTGGCGCTCGAGACCTGCGACACCTGGGTGAAGTCAGCCTGCAGGTCCGGCCAGATCTGGTCGAGGCCGGCAGCCGCGGCAATCTCCGCGCCGCTCAGTGCGGGGGCCACGCCACCAGACTGGTTCGAAGTCGATGCGATGGTTCCGCCGAGGGCGGCGACAAGGAGTCGCGGAGCGTTTTCTGACATGGGTACGAGTCTATCGGGCGCTGCTCTGGTGGGTCGACGGTGATCAGCGGACCCCGTGTCATGGCCGTTTGCTAGCATCCGAGCATGGATCCAGACACCGTCCTCACCCTCGCTCATGATCAGGCGATTCAGTATCCGTCTGTGGAGATCGAGCAACCGTTCGGACCGGAGTACAACGTGTTCAAGGTGCGCGGGAAGATGTTCATGATGCACTTCGACCTGCGCGGTGTGCCCAGTATCAACCTGAAGATAGACCCGCTCGACGGCGAGGTGCTTTGCGATGCCTATGAGGAGATCACTCCCGGATATCACATGAATAAGAAGCACTGGGTCACCGTGGCTGGTGCTGGCACCGACGATGACGAAAGTGTCGGCATCGGCACTGGGGATAGAGGCGGCGGTTCTGGGAACCTACTCGACTCTGAACTTCTACACGATCTGGTCCTCGAGTCCTACTGCCTCGTCGTCGCGAAACTGCCGAAGAAGGACCGGCCAGTCGACCCGAAGATCTTCGGCGGGAGGGATGGAGGCTGATCGGGCCCTGGCCCCGGCCCCGGCGCCGGTCCTCGGCGCTCAGGCGGTTTCGGCGTGAGCCCGTTCCCCAGCAGGATCAGCAGCCCGGAGTCCATCACGCGGCGTCGCCGATTGGCGTCTGTTTCCGGTGACCCATGCGCCCAGGGACACTGCGGCCCAGCCGATGCCCATGCCCGCGATGTCATCGATGACGTAGTGCCACCCGAAGTAGAGGGTAGCCAGCACTGTGAGTCCGAAGAACACCCATGTCAGAACCTGCGTCAGTCGACGCTGCCGGGTGCGCATCATGAAGAGAGCAGCGGCGAAGGTCACGGAGACATGCAGAGAGGCGAAGGCGGCCACGCCTTGGATCACCCCGCTGCCGGACGGGTCGGAGAGGAAGTCGAGGCGAGTGGTGATCAGTGACTGCTGAAGGTCGCTGACCTCTGTCTGGGCAAGTCCGCTGTAGAGATCAGGACGGGTGAACGCCGGTCCAAGAGCAGGCATGAGGTAGTAGCTGATTGTGCCCAGAACCCAGTTGAGACAGAGCATCGTCGCATACCAGGCGCCGATGGCGAGATTGCGGTTGAGGATGAGTACGATGCCGAGGCTGATGGGGATGAGCGGAAGGTAGGCGAGGTAGACGAGGGAGAGCACCTGGGCCATGACCCCGGTGCCGAACACATCGTGCAGGACGACCGCGGGGTCAATCCCTCCTCCGAACCAGAGGTCGAATCGCAGAAGCTGCTGGTCGTAGAGGACCCCGTGGCGGAAGATCGGAAGGTTGCTTTTGAGGTTCCGATAGCTGAGGTAGCAGATGTAGAAGCTCATCATGCCGGTGGTGATGCACAGCACTCGGCGGAGGTTCCACTCGTTCTGCACGACTTTGATCATCGCCCTCGGCAGCTGTCTCCATCCGTTGGTTCGCAGCGCGTCGACGAAGATTCCTATGCCGAAGATCAGCAGCGCCAGCAACGGCATCCGAACATAGGCGGGGCCGAGGAAGCCGTCTGGATCTTTGAGTGGCTGCCCGAGGTAGATCGAGGAGGAGAGGGCGACCACTGCGACAGCGAGGGAGAGCAGTATGGCGAACGTGTAGGGCCATCGTCGTATCCGAACCATCGGGACACTCTATAACGATTCGGCAACGAGGTGGCGAATTCTGTGTGACCTGTCACTGGCTGAAAAATACTGTGCCGTTGCCTGCGAAAACCATGAATCCCGACGTCCTTGAAATTGGCAACAGGCCTCATCGGCGCAGACAATAGAGGACATGTCTGCCCTCAGCTCAGCACTCGCCTACCGGCGTCTGCTCGACTCCAATGCCACACTGCGCATGCTGCGGGCCGACCATCTCCCCGTCATGGCCGCGACGTTGGGTACTCACCTGGGCAAGCCCGGCACCCGAATCTCCACCGAAGACCTCCACGAGTCCATCGACTCGGACTTCGAAGAACTCCGCGATCACTTCGACTTGTCCACACGGACGGCCAAGGCCTACTGCGACGACTGGCGAAGGGCAGAGATCCTCGTCCGGCGGCCGGCCACAGCGGCGAGAGGTGAGACCTACGAACTCTCGGCGGCGGGATTCGATGCCATCCGCATGCTCGAACAGCTGCGCACCCCGCCCCAGACCGCGACCGAATCACGGCTGGTCAGCCTCGCCCAATCGGTCCGACAGCTGGCCATCGACACCGACCCGGACAGCTCCCGCCGACTGGCATCCCTGCACGCAGAACGCGACCGCATCGACGCTGAGATCGCCCGGGTCCGCCGCGGTGACCCACGCTCGATCGTCCTCGACCGGCGCCGCGCGAATGAACGCGTCGGTGACATCCTCCAACAAGCTGAGGGTCTGCCCGCCGACTTCGCCCGCGTCCGCGCCCGCTTCGAAGAGCTCAACCAGGAGCTGCGGATCTCGATCCTCGCCGCCGAGGACTCTCAATCCAAGGTCCTCGACGAGGTCTTTCGCGGCGTCGACCTCATCGAATCCTCCGATGAGGGCAGAACGTTCTCCGCCTTCTCCGCGCTAGTCCGCGATCCCGAACAAGCCTCGGCCTTCGACGAGGACATCGCTTCCATCCTCGATCGTGACTTCTCGGCCACGCTCTCGGCTGAGACTCGCCGATCACTGCGCACCCTCATGCGGCAGATGAAGGACGGCTCCCGCGAAGTCTCCGACATTCTCTCCGAATTCGCCCGCGGGCTGCGGCGCTATGTCCATTCCCACGAATTCCAACGCGACCGCGTCATGCGCAACCTGATCCAGGACGCCCTGGCAGCGGCGGCACCGGTCTCACAGGTGCGCAAACCTTACGACAACCTCGGCGTGGATCTCGAGCTCTCGAGCGTGGCATTGGGCAGCCTCGGGGAGGTCATCCTCCATGACCCCACCGAATTCGATGCCGGTGCCGAACTGGGTGAGGCGACCGAGACAGAAGTCGACTTCGCTGAACTCATCGCCGTCGCCCGGGAATCCGAGATCGACTTCTCCGAGCTGTCTGACAACGTCAACCGGGCCATCGATGGAGTCGAGCAGGTCTCCGTCGCCGAGGTGCTCGACCATTTCCCAGCCTCACAGGGCCTGGCGAGCGTCGTCGGTCTCCTTTCCCTGGCCAGCACCTATGGACATGTCGACCCCGAGTTGCGGGACCGACTTGAATGGGCCGGGGTCGACGGAATTGTCCGCAGCGCCACGATCCGCCGTCACTACTTCACCGAAGGCGTCACACTATGAGCAACTCCGCAGGCATCCCCACCGACGGCGCGGCACACGAATCTGCGGCGCACGACTCCGGAACTGAAGCATTCGCGCGCAATCCGAGTGCACTCTGGTTCGACGACACGGGCACCCTGGGTGAGCGCACGCGTCGAGTTCTCCTCGAACTGCTCAAGGGCCCCTACGTCTCCGGTGCGCAGAGCCCGCAGCTGTGGTCGGCACTGGTCGCCGATGAGGGAATCGTGCGATCACGGCTGCACGACCTGTTCCTTGAACTCGTCATCGACAAGATCGACGAATTCGCCTTCACCCGCAAGGTCGTCACCGAGGAGGTCGACGTGCCTGCGGCCGTGCGCAGCGAACGGCTGACCTTCCTCGACACCGCCATGCTCCTCGTCCTGCGCCAACTGCTTCTGGCAGCACCAGGCGAGCGGCGGGTGATCGTCGATCGCGAAGAGGTCTACGAACGCCTGGCGATCTATCGCACCGGCGACGAGTCCACGTTCCAACGCAACCTCAACGGTGCGTGGAACCGGATGAGCAACCGTCTGCGTGTCCTCCACAAGGCAGGTGAGGACCGCTTCGAAGTCTCGCCGATGGTGAAGTTCCTCATCGACGAGGACCAGGTGCGCGAGCTCATCGAGGTCTACGAACGCATCGCCGCAGGAGAGGCCAAAGGCTCCGTCGCCGAGGCAGCGTTCAGTTCACACGACACCGACGACACCGACGACAACGACGATTCCGAGACTGACGAACCCGAGACTGAGGAGGAAGAAGCATGACCGAGGCTCTCTTCCCGCTCGATGCCGCACTCATCGCGGATCAGGCCCGCGCCCGCAGCGTCGATCGTCCCGATGTCGGCAGCCAGTGGCGGCTGTCCGAGATTCAGATCGCGAACTGGGGCACCTTCGACGCCGACATCCACCGCATCCCCGTCTCCCACAAGGGCCACCTCATCACCGGACCTTCAGGCTCCGGCAAGTCCTCACTGCTCGACGGCATCGCCGCGGTGCTCACCCCGGACAAGTGGCTGCGCTTCAATGTCGCCGCCCAAACCGCCGGCAGCCGGGTCGACCAGCGCAGCCTTGTCAGCTATGTTCGCGGTGCATGGACCCGCACAGCGGATTCCGATGAGGACCGTGTCGTCAGCAAGTACCTGCGCCCACGCGCCACCTGGAGCGGCATCATTCTCCGCTACGACAATGGCACCGACCGTCCGCTGTCGCTGGCCAGGCTCTTCTTCATCAAGGGTTCGGGCACGAAGATGACCGATCTCTCCGACGTCTGCATTCTCGAACGGGCAGGCCTCGACCTCGCAGACCTGCAACAGTATGCACGAACCGGCCTCGAGACCAGGAAACTGAAAACCGAGCACCCCGAAGCGCTCATCACGTCCAACGGCTCCCATGCCAGGTTCTACGCCCGGATGCGCAAGGTCTTCGGCATGGCCAGCGAATCGGCGCTGCAGCTGCTGCATAAGACTCAGTCAGCCAAGAGCCTCGACAGTCTGGACCGGCTCTTCCGCGACCACATGCTCGAACCGCCGGTCACCTTCGACCTGGCCGAGACCGCGGTCAACCAGTTCGGAGACCTCAAAGACGCTCACGATCATGTCGTCGAACTGCGCCGCCAACGCGACCACCTCCTGGAATTGCGTGAGGCCTCGAACCGCTACGATTCCGCCCATGAGTCCGCGGCGAAGTCGATTGCGCTCAACGATGCCCTGCTGCCGTTCCAGAAACGCCGCGAGCTCGACCTCATGCGCTCGGACCTCTCGGCGCTGCGCCGCGAGCTCGTCGAAATCGAAGTCGCGGCCGACAAGGCCAAGAAGGACTATGACGCCGCGGTCGACGAATACGACCTCGCCCGCCGTGCCACCCTCGACCTCGGCGGTTCGGAGGCCGAACACCTGCAGCAGCGCATCGACACGGCCGAGACCGAACGTCGCGCCATCGCCGATCGGTGGGCCAGTCTTGAGCGACAGCTGAAGCAAGCAGACATCGAACAGGTGCCCACCTCGGCGGCGGAATTCGCCGAACTCCAGACTCAGATCGCGTCCACCCTCGACGAGGAGACTCAGGCCTCAGGGCCCAGCCACGCCGATCACGACCGTTTCTCCAAGGCCCGCGCACAGGTCAGAGAGCTCGAAGCTGAGATCGACTCCCTGCGCCGTTCGGGTTCGACCGTGCCGGGCAATCTGCTCCAGATCCGAGAGGAGCTGGCCGAGGGCACGGGACTCAGTGCGAAGGCACTGCCCTTCGCCGCAGAACTCATCGACGTCGATCCCGACCACGCTGCCTGGACTGGGGCGATCGAACGCGTGCTGCGCCCACTGGCACTCACCGTCCTCGTGCGCAGCGAGAATCTCGGCGCGGTCCGCTCGTGGGTCGACTCCCACCGCGTCAAGGGCCGACTCGTGTTCGAAGAGATTCCCGCCCAAGTGACGAAACCACGACCCGCCAATAGCGCGAAGTCCCTGGTCAACAAGGTCACTATCGCCGAAACTGGGTTCGGGGAGTGGGTGCAGTCCACTCTGTCCGAACGCTTCGACTTCGCCTGCGTCGACAGCCCTGACGAACTCGACGACCACCCCCGTGCCGTCACCATCAAGGGACAGATCAAGACCTCGAGGACTCGCTATGAGAAGGATGACCGGCGGCGCATCGATGACCGCAGCCAATGGGTCCTCGGCGACCGAGAGAACAAGCTCGAAGCCCTCATCTCCGCATTGAAGGAAGCTCAGGCGGAGCTGGCCGAGGCGCAGGCCATCGTCGAAGCCGCGAACGCACAGACCGCACAAGCCCACCGCAGGAAGGGCATCCTCGCCGGTATCCGCGAGCAGTCCTGGCGCGATGTTGACCTGGCCGGGGCGAAGGAGAAGATCGCGGCCCTCGAGAAGGCCCTGCGCGAACTCGAAGACGCCGACGGTGACCTGCAGCAGGCGATCGGAGCCGAACGCGAAGCCCGTGCGGCGAAGGAAACCGCCGAAGTCGCCACCCGTGACAGCGACTACGCCCTGCGTCGGGCGAATGAAGACATCACCAGCCTGCGGACCAGTCTCAACGGTCTCGAAGATGACGTCACTGCCGGGCGCATCCCCGAGGTGGATCCGACGATCGCCGAGCAGCTCGAGGTCCGGTTTAAGCGAATCCAGCGCAGCATTCGACGCGAATCTCTGTCGGAGATCGGACAGCAGGTCTCCCAGACTCTGCAGTCGGAGAAGGACAAGGCCCAAGCCTCGGCGAGCGAAGCCGGTCAGTCCGTGACCAGGTTGGCCGCCGAATTCAAAGCCGCCTGGTCTTCGGTCGCCTCCGATCTCACCGCCGATGTCGCCGACAGGCACGACTACCTGGTGATGCTCGACGAGATCCTGGCCCATGGCCTACCCGATCATGAGAACAGATTCCGGGACCTGCTGCGCCAGCGCTCCCGCGATCTCATCGGCGAACTCCTCAACGAGATCCACGCCGCCCCACGTGAGATCGAAGACCGGGTCGCACCGATCAACTCATCCCTGCTGCGGTCCCAATTCGACGAGGGCCGCTACCTGCGGCTGAAGGTCAAGACCCGACGCAGTGAGACCGTCAACGCCTTCATCGCCGACCTCCGCAAGGTCGCCGGCGGCACCTGGGGCGAGGAGGACATGGCCACAGCGGAGGACAAGTACGACACCCTCGCCGAGGTGATGCGTCGATTCTCCTCAAGCGAGCACGTTGACAAAGTGTGGAAGAACCAATGCCTCGACACTCGACTGCACGTGAGCTTCCTGGCCGAGGAGATCGACGACCACGGTCGCGCCCACGCCACCTACGATTCCGGTGCGGCGATGTCCGGCGGTCAGCAGCAGAAGCTCGTAATCTTCTGCCTTGCAGCAGCACTGCGCTACCAGTTGGCCGATCCGGACGAGGCGATCTCGAAGTACGGCACGATCATCCTGGATGAGGCGTTCGACAAGGCCGACACCAGGTACACGCGCATGGCGCTCAATATCTTCATCGAGTTCGGATTCCACATGGTCCTGGCCACCCCACAGAAGCTGCTGCAGACCATCGAACCCTATGTCGGTGCGGCGACCTCGATCGAGAACCCGAGTCGACAGAAGACCCTCGCAGCGACCATGGTCTGGGAGACCGAGAACAGCGAAGAGCCGAGCGGTGAAGCCCAGGCGGACGAGGCGGCTGCCGTCGCTGACGAAGCGGCTGCCGGCGATGAGGTAGGCGCAGGTGAACCCGACGATGAGAGCTGATCGGGGGAGGCGACGATGACCATGCTCACCGTCGCCGAGGCGCGGGCGAAAGCGCGTACCCGCCTGCGCTCGTCGATGTCGACCTGGGCCACCCAGACGGACTCGAACTGTGTGAGTCCAGACGGCGGCGCAGAGACTGGCCTCGACGTCAGCGTTCCTACCTTCGCAACTGTCGAGATTGCTCTGCATCCGCCCACGGAGAAGCACGTGCTCGAGGATCAGCAGGCCGCAATGGAATGGGCTGCAAGCTGGCGGAAGATCGCTGCACCCGGTGTCAGTGACTCGAGGTTGGAGAACCTCAGCAGTCCGGTCATCGACTGGGCCGAACGCTCCTGGGTGCGGGTCGGGCGCCAACGGATCCCGCTGCGTCTGCGGTTGCGTACACCGGATGCTGTGGCAGACTTCGTCGGTGGCGACGAGGCCAGCCAGTGGCGTCGGCTGCGGGATCGGACCGCGACGATCAGGTCACGATTCGACGATCAGCACAGTGCCGCCTCGGCGATCAAAGCTCATGCGAAACGGATCCTCGGACTTGAACACACCGAGTTCGACACGCTCCTTGACGTCGTCGCCTGGTTGCGCCATCACCCCGTGGGAACCCTGCGGCCCCGACAATTGCCGATCCGCGGGGTCGACTCAAAATGGTTCGAAACACACCGCTCACTGGTCACGGCACTGCTGGAGGCAACTGGGAGACCCGATGCGGTCGACGTTCTCGACGCTGAACCTCGGATTCGGATGCGCATCCTCGACCCGGAACTCACACCGTCAGGACTCAGCGACATCAGCACGCCAGTAACTCAGCTCAGCGATCTGGCGATCGCGCCGCGGCTCGTCTTCGTCTTCGAGAATCTCGAATCGGTGCTCGCGATGCCCGATTGGGCCGATGCTGTGGCTGTGCACGGATCGGGTTACGCGGTGGACAACGTTGCCCGTCTGGCCTGGGTGCACGGAGCGCGAGTCATCTACTGGGGTGACCTTGACTCGCATGGGTTCGCGATCCTCTCTCGGCTGCGCAAACACCTGCCGCACGTGGACTCGACGCTCATGGACGAGGCCACTCTCACCGACCACAAGGATCTGTGGGTCCAGGAGCCGAAACCCCACACAGGAGTGTTCCCGGAGCTGACTGGGACGGAAGCGCGGGCGCTGAACCGCCTGCGTGCCGAGGGCGACGTTCGACTCGAGCAGGAGCGCATCCCGTGGGCCACCGCGCTCGCCGCACTGAAAGCAAAGGCCGCCTCGGCGGGGGAGTCTGCAGACGCGTCGAATAAGTCTTCGGCCTCGCCAGGGGAGCCGACAACCTCGGCGAGTGAACTCGATGCCCCGCGAGGGGCACAGGGATGACCGACCGGCCTCGCGGAGGGCTGGTTGCCCTCTGCATTGCCGAATTGGCCAGCTGGGGTCTGCTCTATTACTCGCTGCCAGTGGCGGTGACTCCGATCTCTGCCGATATGGGCTGGAGCCACACCACTGTGACTGCGGCACTGACCCTCGGGCTCATCGTCTCCGCGCTCGCCGGCGTCCGCGTCGGAAAGCTGCTCGACGCGCACGGGCCCAGAACGCTCATGAGCGTCGGCACGCTCATCGGCATCCTCGCGCTGCTGCTTGTGGCAGCGGCACCGAATCTCTTCGTCTTCTTCCTCGCGTGGGTGCTGGCTGGATTCGCCCAGGCCGCCACCCTCTATCCGCCGGCCTTCGCTGTCGTCACCCGCTGGTACGGAGCCGAGCGAACCAAGCCACTGACAACGATCACGCTGGTCGGCGGCCTCGCCTCGACGGTGTTCGCCCCGATCATCGCTTGGCTTATCGACTCGTGGGGCTGGCGACCGGCCTATGTCATCCTTGCCGGGATCCTGGCCGTGACAGCTTTGCCGATGCACTGGTTCTTCCTCAACCGCGGGTGGACCGATGAGATGTCGCGGAATTCGACGGTGCCGTCGCGCGCGGAGATCCGCAGCATCACCCGATCCCCGACGTTCGTCATCCTCCAGATCGCCGTCGCGCTGGCGACCTTCACCCTCTTCGCCGTCACGATCAACATCATTCCTCTTATCATCGAGCGTGGAGCCGGGTACTCGCTCGCCGCGTTTGCTCTGGCACTCGTCGGCTTCGGGCAGGTTTCCGGACGGTTCTTCTATCCGGCGTTTGCACGGCGCACGAGTTCACGGGCGCGAACGGTGCTGCTGCTCGGCGCTGGAGCTATCGGACTGTGGCTGCTCGCCTTCGTGCCCGGACCTATCTGGCTGCTCATCGGCATTGCGATGATCGCCGGTGGTGTCCGTGGATGCATCACGCTGCTGCAGGCGACTGCCGTGGCCGACCGGTGGGGGACCGCAAACTTCGGGGCGATCAATGGCGTCTTCGTCGCTCCCATCACCGCCGGCACCGCTCTGGCGCCGGTGGCAGGTCCGGCTCTCGCCGGAGTCGTCGGCAGCTATCCGATGATGGCGATCGTCATGGCCGCCCTCCTGACCGGGGCGACGGTGCTGTCGGCAAGGACGTGAATTCGGCACCGGCACCGGAACGGGCCGTGGAACAGCATCCGAAAGATGCGGTGCACGAATTACCACAATACCGAAACGTGTAAAGAATTCGTCGTTTTCCTTACACGTTTCAAGAACGTAGCAAATTACTTGTCATGTCTTCTGTCAGCTCGCGACTTCAGCCGACGGAGGATGTTTACGGAAGCGGACCATCAGCTATTCTGGACGTGTGCCTGATGCGTTGTTTTCAGACCCCCGGCTAGCTGGAGTCTACGATCCGCTTGACCCGGACCGGAGCGACCTCGACATGTATGTCGACGTCGTCAAAAGGTTCGGGGCCAGTAAAGTTCTTGACGTTGGCTGTGGAACAGGAACATTGGCCTCCCTTCTGGCTGAATTGGAGATTTCCGTTCTGGGCCTCGATCCCGCGTCGGCATCTATCGACATCGCACAGTCGAAGGTGGTTTCTGACTTCGCTGAGTTCATCGTCGCCGAGGCTCCTGACATTGCTGTCGATCCTGCTCGGCACCGCGGCTTTGACCTGGCAACTATGACCGCGAATGTTGCGCAAGTCTTTCTCGACGATGATGAATGGCTGGCCACCCTTCGGGCAATACACTCTTGTCTTCGCCCGGCGGGACGCCTGGTTTTCGAAGCCAGACGACCCTCCGATCGTGCCTGGATCCGCTGGACCAAAGAACTGACCTGGCGAGTAGTCGGCGTCGATGGCGAGGGACCGGTCGAGACGTGGGTGCAGGTCACCGAGGTCAATGGCGAGTACGTCTCCTTTGACGCACCGACGATCTTCCACAGTGATGGTGAACGAATCAATTCCACGTCGACCTTGCGCTTCCGAACCGAAGACGCGGTGAAAGGCTCACTGACAGACGCTGGCTTCGGCACCATCGACGTCCACGACCTTCCCTATGCTCCCGGGCGTGGATGGCTGTTCATCGCTTCTGCCTGAGTCGCGCTGGATAACTTGAGTCGGCTTGGACAGATTCTGCCCTTCTTCGCTGTCGATCAAGGGCTCGTCTTAGACTGATTGCCATGTCGATGCCCGAGGTGAAGCCAATGCGAGGTCACCGACCTCCGTTGCGCCGACACCAACGCGAGGCACTTGACGCACTCACGAGTTCAGTCAGCGCCGAATCTCGCCGATCTTGGATCGTCCTGCCGCCGGGTGCAGGGAAGACCCGGGTCGGGCTCGAGCATGCGCAGCATCTGCTCACCAACGGACATGTCTCGAAGATTGTGGCCTTCGGCCCCAACACCGCCATCCAGACTCAGTGGGCGAACGCCTGGAACAGCCACAGTTCCGATCGCCTCGGCGAAGGTGCCGACAACGCCGCTGACGAGCCCGCCGCCGGAGGCACCGACCGCGCCGGACTCGACCGGAGACTCACCACCCAATTCACCGCTCTGACCTACCAATCGCTCGCTGTCTTCGATGACGACCGCGGAAGCACGAAGAACCTCCTCGACGAACTCGCCCCTGGAGGGCGGGAACTCGTCGACCGCCTTCGCGATGTTGGACCTCTGCTGCTCATCCTCGACGAATGCCACCACCTGCTCGACGTGTGGGGCAGCCTGCTGACCGAACTCCTCGACCTGCTCCCTGAAGTCTGGGTGCTCGGACTCACAGCCACTCCTCCCGGAACAATGACGACAGCACAGTCAGAGCTGGTGACCGGACTGTTCTCCGACATTCGCTACTCCGCTTCGATCCCTGCAGTCGTCAGAGAAGGCGATCTGGCTCCATTCGCGGACCTCGTGTGGGTGACGACCCCGACGAACGAGGAGAACAGCTGGCTATCGGGGCAAGCTGTGCGATTCACCGAACTCATCACCGACATCCTCGACCCCACTCAGGGCTCGGTGCCGTTCCTCGAATGGGTCGACAGGCGGTTCCTGGGCACCCGAGAGCACGTTGTCAGTTGGGTGGCCATGAGCCGCTCGACACCGGAACTGTGCTCGGCTGCGCTGCGGCTGCACCACGCGGATCTGCTCCGTTTGCCTCCCGGTGCCAGTCCCGCCGAACAGCATCGCCGCAATCCCGATGCCGAGGACTGGGCGCTGCTCATCGACGATTGGATGCGCCACCACCTGATGGTCTCCGAGGAGGCAGAAGACATCGAACTCGCCGAGGTGATCCGTCGTGACCTGCCCGCAATCGGGTACCGCTGGACCCGGAACGGCATACGGGCGGGACGATCACCCGTCGACCGCGTGATCGCCTACTCGGCGTCGAAGCCACAGGCGACGAGCGAGATCATCTGCGCCGAGGCGGCCAACCTTCAAGAACGCATGCGGATGCTGGTCCTCTGCGACTTCGAATCGCTGACAGCGACGCTGCCGGCCGACGTCAGCGGGGTGATCAGCGAACGCTCCGGTTCGGCCCTGCTCGTTCTCGAAACACTCGTCTCCGATGCCCGCACCTCCGGCCTCCGACCACTGCTCGTCTCCGGCAAGACCGTGGCTGGAGCTCCGGAGGTGCTCGGCGAGCTGCGTGCTCGGATTGCCGTATCCGACGAATCCCTGGCTTCTCGTTTGCAGGTGAGCGAACCGGTATCTGGAATCAGCCGACTCGAGGGTCCGTGGACCAGCCGGACGTGGGTTCCCTATGTGACCGACTTCTTCACCACGGGCAGGACTCAGGTGCTCATCGGCACCCGTGCCCTCCTCGGCGAAGGTTGGGATGCACCGGCCATCACCGGATTGATCGACTTGAGCACCGCGACCACACCGACGGCGGTGACGCAGACCCGCGGTCGTGCGTTGCGGCGAGACCCTGACCAGGCACACAAGGTCGGGCTCAACTGGACCGTCGTCTGCGTCAGCCCCGATCACCCACGCGGTAACCAGGACTGGGGGCGTCTCGTGCGCAAACACGACGGCTTCTTCGGCACGGATTCTGAGGGTGAGGTCGTCGACGGAGTGGCTCATATCGATTCCGCGTTCTCGCCCTACGAGCCTCCCTTGCCCGATATGGCAGACGAGATCAACGCGCGGATGATCGCCCGCTCCCAAGACCGCGGGGAGATCGCCCAGCGGTGGCAGGTCGGCAGTGACTATCAAGACGAGGAGATGCGCTCGGTGCGAATCCTTCAGCGCACCGGCCATCGACGCACCGAACAGTCGAGCCTCACCTCAGCCGACCCCGTTCGCAACGGCGATGTCAGCGTTTTGCCGCGCCACCTCGGCGGGGATCCGGGGCACATCCTGCCATTCCGGGTGAGGACTGCCACTGTCGTGCCCTGGACGGGACTTGGACTGATTCTCCTGCTGCTGGGTGTGGCGATCGACGATGTGGGCGGCGTGGTCCTCACGGTGCTCGGGCTTGTCCTTTGGCTGAGCTTGCCGGTGGTGCTGTCCGTAGCCGGAAAACGACGAACTCGGCTCTATGCTAAGCCGCCGACGGTGGGCCAACTTGCCGGTGCCGTCGCCGATGCCCTGCACAGTGCGGGGTTGAGCAAGACAGGATCGGACTCGGTGCGTGTACGCGTCGACGCGAGTGGGGATCTGCGGTGTCATCTCGATGCGGAAGCCCAGTCCGCGGAGGTCTTCGCGCTCGCCCTCGACGAGGCGGTGTCCCCGATCGCCGACCCGAGGTATCTGGTTCCTCGCTGGTCTCTGCCGCAGTCATCGATTGGAGCGCGCGGACTGTGGGAACGTCTGAAGGTCGGGTGGTCGAATGCGCAGCAGAGCGATCCGGTCTGGCACGCGGTGCCTTCAGCTCTCGGCACGAGAAGAGAATCGGCAATAGCGTATTCGCGAGCGTGGAACCGGTGGATCGGCGGCGGTGAAGCGGTCTACACGAGGAACCCGGAAGGCGCAGGCGTCCTCACCGCATATCGCGGAACGAATCCGATGCAGATGACTTCTGTGCTGCGGACATCCTGGCACTGAGCTTCGGGCCGTGAGCTTCGGGCCGTGTGCATCGGACATTGTCGTATGGTCCGGCGGTGCTGTCTCTGACTTCACATGCCCGACCGCTGACCTCGGGGCTAGACTGAAACCGCGGTACCAGCCTGCGTCGGCACTCTGACTGGGATGCTGACGGGGTCCACCCAGGAGCTGAGAGAGCTCCACGTGTTTCAACGGAAGGAATCCTATGCCCACCGTCGCCAGAAACATCGTCGATACCCTCGTGGCCAGCGGAGTCAAGAGGGTCTACGGGATCCCGGGAGATTCGCTCAATGGTTTCACTGATGCCCTGCGCGTCAACCCCCAGCTCGAATGGGTCCAAGTCCGCCACGAAGAGGCGGCATCCTTCGCCGCCAGTGGCGAGGCCGCACTGACCGGTGAACTCGCCGTCTGCGCAGGCAGCTGCGGGCCGGGTAACCTCCACCTCATCAACGGACTCTACGACGCCCAGCGCTCCCGGGTTCCCGTGCTCGCGATCGCCGCTCACATCCCCAGCGATGAGATCGGCTCGGGCTACTTCCAAGAGACCCATCCAACCGACATCTTCCGCGAGTGCAGTGTCTACCTCGAACACGTGGCCACCGCGGAGCAGATGCCCCGCCTGTTGCGCATCGCCATGCGCGAGGCCATCGAGAAGCGCGGCGTCGCTGTCCTCGTCATCCCTGGCGACATTGCCCTGACGGAGATCAATGCCGCCGCCGAGGTGGTCAATTCTTATCCCTCGCATATGATCCCTGCAGAATCCCAAGTGGAGGCGGCTGCAAAGGCACTGAACAAGGGCAAGAAGACGACGATCCTTGCCGGTGCCGGTACAGAAGGTGCCCACGACGAGCTCATCGCTATCGCGGAGAAGCTGCAGGCGCCGATCGTCCACGCGCTGCGTGGCAAGGAATTCATCGAATACGACAACCCGTATGACGTGGGCATGACCGGACTTCTCGGCTTCTCCTCCGGTTATCACGCACTCAAAGGCTGCGACACTCTGCTTATGCTGGGCACCGGTCTTCCGTACCAGCAGTTCTATCCTGACGATGCGACGGTCATCCAAGTCGACATCCGAGGCTCCCAGATCGGACGGCGGACCCAGGTCGACATCGGACTGGTGGGTACGGTCGCTGATACTGTTGACTCCCTCCTTCCCCTGATCAAACCGAACCGCAGCAGCTCGCATCTCAAAGCGATGACCAAGCACTATGCGAAGACTCGTAAGGAACTCGATGAGCTCGCGACTCCGTCGAAGCGGACGATTCACCCGCAGTACCTGACGCGTCTGATCGACGAGATGGCCGACGAAGATGCTGTGTTCATCCCCGATGTCGGATCCCCCGTGACCTGGGCAGCCAGGTATCTGACCATGAATGGCAAGCGTCGGCTGATCGGTTCCTTCAGCCACGGTTCCATGGCTAATGCCCTCTCGCAGAGCGTCGGTGCGCAGTCGGCCTACCCTGACAGGCAGGTCGTCGCTCTGGCCGGTGACGGCGGGTTGGCCATGCTCCTCGGTGAGTTGCTGACCTTGACTCAGAACAAGCTGCCGGTCAAGACCGTCGTCTACAACAACTCCTCACTGAACTTCGTGGAGCTGGAGATGAAGGCCGCTGGATTCGTCACCTTCGGAACGGAACTGGACAACCCGGATTTCTCCACCATCGCCGAGGCGGTCGGCATCAAGGGCTTCCGTGTCGAGAAGTCCAAGGACCTGCCGAAGGTCGTCAAGGAGTTCCTCGCTTACGACGGCGCTGCGGTTCTCGATGTGGTCACCGAACGGCAGGAGCTGTCGATGCCGCCGACGATCACCGCCGAGCAGGCCAAGGGCTTCGCCCTCTATGCAGTCCGCACGGTGATGTCGGGCAAGGGCGACGAACTCATCGACCTAGCCCAGGCAAACATCCGCCAGCTGTTCTGAGGTTGCGCGTTCGCGGCAGGCGGCGCACCTGAACCTGAGAGCAGCCGCCCTCGCGGGAGGGCAGCCGCGGTCGAACAGCCGCGAACGAGGTAGAACCGCTCTACGGCCAAACGGTTGGTAAGTTCGTCTTGATCCTTGCTTCGGGATCGAGACGAACTTACCAACCGTTTGCTGTTTCGCGAGCTGTAGGTTGCAGAGTCTGCTGTCGCTGGTTGCCGGTTCAGACTGGGTTGTTCAGGTGAGCGGCGAGGAGTTTCCCGAATGTGTTCATATCTGTTCTCTTCGTGACTCGGAGGATGGTCCATCCCTCAGCTTCCAGAAGTTGGTGCCGTTCGATGTCAGTGTTGAACTGACCTGCTGACGACCGATGGTGGTCTCCCTCATATTCGATCGCCAGCTTCAACTCCGGGTACCCCAAATCGGGTTGCAGGATCACATTCTTGAGGTGGCAGCGAACTTGTGGGTGAACAACCGGTTCGGGGAAGCCGTTGCCGATGAGCCACAGCCGCAGCCAGGTCTCTCGAGGCGAGTCAACGGTGAGGCGGATGAGTGAGAACGCCTTTGCTATCTTTCGACGGCTGCGGACCTGTCGCCGAGTGGCGAGTTCTGTCTGGAGCGACGCGAGAGTGGTCTTCGGACCTCCGAATCGCTTCGACACCGCTGCATCGCCGAATTGCACGAGCTCGAGCAGACTGAGGTGAGAGCCGAGTTCGAGGAGAAGGTGTGGAACCGTGACCAATTGCAGGTCGAAGAAGTCGATCTGCTTGAGCTGACGATGTCGATGAAGAACGACCTGCCGCATATTGACTCGGGTGCAGGCCGTGTCTCCGGCAACGTGTAGATCCTGGTCCCGGATTCGATTCGGCACTGGCAAGCCATAGAGGCGAGCCGCGGTCCAGAATGTGCCGGCCACGTCGGGGCGTCGCAGACGAAAGCCTCGTAGCTGCGTCGCAACTCTCTGCCACTCGGCTCCTGCCCAAACCGGTGTGGGAGCCATGATGTCCTCGGTTCTGTCGATCCAAACGCCATGGACCATCTGGATATAGCGCGGATCATGCTGCAGCGCATACGAAGTGATCTTCCGAGCGGCCAGATCGGCGCGGGTGAATGGGGTCGGCATCTGCCTGAACGTCATCGGTTTCGAGTGCCAATACGACATGCTGATCAGTATCGGGCGGCCAGCGGCACACTTTCCAAGTGACTCGGGAGCGTTGGGGATAGCGACCCGGCATCCCCAGGGGAATTACGTCCAAGTCAGGTCCAGCTGTGGACAGATTCGCACTCGGCTCGAGCGGCGATTTCCGCTGACCCTGAGCGGTATTCCCGTGATCGTTTTTGTTGTTCGCGGCCCCAGCGCGAATTTCTTAGTCTCAGAATGTTCCGAAGCTCGGGGCCATCCACACTGCAAAGCGCATGAGTCGACTTTCGCAGTTCCGGCGAAGCGGAATCCCGACATATCTGCGGACTCTTGCTGAAACGGTTGGTAAGTTCGTCGCGATCCCGAGCTTAGGATCGCGACGAACTTACCAACCGTTGGCGCAGGAAGCCCCTGTCACGCCTACTGCGGTCTGACTAGCCGCGCTCACGTTCGCCGTGGCGATCGGCCGCTTCATTGCTCACACGATCGGATACTCCGCGAGGGCCTGCGCGGTGACTAGTGCGGCGGTCATGGCTTCGTGACCCTTGTCTTCCTGCGACCCCTCGAGACCGGCACGGTCGAGTCCCTGTTGCTCGTTGTCGCAGGTCAGCACTCCGAATCCGACCGGTTTGCGGGTGTCGATGGCCACGCGATTGAGGCCATCGGTGGCGGCCTGGCAGACATAGTCGAAGTGCGGGGTGCCGCCACGGACGACGACGCCAAGGGCGACGACCGCGTCGAAGTGTGGTGCCAGGCGTGCCGCAGCGATGGGCAGCTCGAAGCTTCCTGGGACCCGCACCAGGGTGGCCTGGGCGCCGGCTTCGGCGGCCGCCCGCTGGGCTCCGTCGACCAGACCGTCCATGATCTGTGTGTGCCAGGATGCTGCGATGATTGCGACTCGAGTATCGGCCGCAGAGACGGTGAGCTCGGGTGCTCCGGAGTGTGCCATGGGATTGTCCTTTCGTGCCGGCCGTGATGGCCGGAGTAGTCAGTGCTGATGAGTGCGAATCAGTTGAAGTGCCTGATCAGCAGTGGTGCTTCTCAGCGATGGTCGCCGAGGCTGTGGCGCTGCCGACCACCGAGGGCAGGGTCAGCGTGTGGTGCATGCGCTCGCGCTTGGTGTTCAGGTAGTTCGAGTTCTCCGGCCGCGCTGGGATCTCAAGCGAAACGACGGCCTCGATCGTGATTCCCAGTGCTTCGAGCGCCCGGGTCTTGTCCGGGTTGTTCGTCAGCAGACGGATGCGAGTCAGGCCGATCGAGGCCAGGATCTCCGCGGCCGCACGGTAGTCACGGTCATCGTCGTGGAAGCCGAGTTCACGGTTCGCATCGACCGTGTCCAGGCCCTGATCCTGCAGGGCGTAGGCGCGGAGTTTGTTGCTCAGCCCGATTCCGCGGCCCTCGTGACCGGTCAGGTAGATCACGGCACCACCCTCGTCGGAGATTTGGTGCATCGCCAGATCAAGCTGCTCTCCGCAGTCGCAGCGGTGGGATCCGAAGACGTCCCCGGTCAGGCACTCCGAATGTACTCGCACCAGAGGAGCAGGCCCACGCAGTGAAGCCTCCCGACCCACTGGCTCATGAGCAATGGCGGCAGAGTCGACACTGGAGAACACACCGAGGTGGTCGTGTCCGTCGATCGTGAATGCGCGGGCCTTGAAGCTCCCGTGCTTCGTCGGCAGGGGAACCTCCGCCGAGGCTTCGATCGCATGCGGGTTCGCGCCCGACTCTTGCGTCGAGCTGTGGGCCGTCAGTTCGGCATCCGGCCGTTCGGCGGCATCCACAGCGTCTTCGTGATTCGACTCGTTCAGGTAGTCGATGAGCCCTTCGATCGAGACCATCACGAGCTGATGTGCATCGGCGAACTCGCGGAGGGAGTCGAAGCGCATCATCGAACCGTCGTCGTGGACGACCTCGCCGATCATGGCCACAGGAGTGGCACCGGCGAGGCGAGCGAACTCGACTCCGGCCTCCGTGTGCCCGGGGCGCTCGCGGACTCCACCAGACTTAGCGATGAGCGGGAACACGTGTCCAGGGCGCGTGATCGAGGCCGGGTCGGGAACCGCTGCGGCGAGGTGGCGCCCGGTCAGGGCACGTTCGGCGGCACTGATGCCCGTCGTCACGCCGACCGCATCGCAGCTGATTGTGTACGCGGTGCCCTTTGGGTCTTCGTTGGTGGAGACCATGGGCGGCAGCTCGAGCGCGGCGGCACGCTCGGCCTCCATGGGGGCACAGATGACTCCGGAGGTGTAGCGGACGAAGAAGCCCATGGTCGAAGCCTCGGCGAACTCGGCGGCCATGATGAGGTCGCCTTCGTTTTCGCGGTCTTCGTCATCGACGACGACGATGGGTTGGCCCGCAGCGAATGCCGCAATCGCGTCCTCGATCGGATCGAGCCGCGCACTTGCTGCAGTTGAGTCGGAACCGGCAATCGCCTCAGTCGAGTCGAGCCGTGGATCGGTGGGGTTGGTCTCAGGCATTGTCGGCTCCTTGTCGAGTGCTGCTGTCGGTTGAGTTGAAGAGCGTGGTCGTCTCCGCGGAGGTGGCAGGCTCCGCAGCGGTGGTCTCCGCAGGGAAGGAGAGTAGACGGGCGGTGTACTTCGCGAGCACGTCCACCTCGACGTTGACTGGATCGCCGGGGGCCAGCTTGCCGAACGTGGTGTGGCTCAGGGTGGCCGGGATGAGCCCGACCTCGACCCAGGCGCTGGTCTCGGAGGGTTCGGACACAGCGGTCAGCGTCAGGGAAACGCCGTTGAGGGCGATGGAACCCTTGCTGGCGGTGTAGGGGGCCAGCGGATTCGGGATGCCGATGCGCAGGGTCGACCACTGGTCATAGTCGTCTCGGCTCAGCAGCTCACCGCAGCCGTCAACGTGTCCCTGCACCACATGACCATCGAAGCGCCCCGAGGCGGGCGTGCACCGTTCCAGGTTGACCCGGTCCCCGGTGCGCAAGGCTCCCAATCCGGTCAGACGCAGGGTCTCACCCATCACTTCGGCGGTGAAGGGTCCTTGCACCTCGGCGGTGGGGGCACCCGGCGGCGAGGAGGATTCGTCCCTGACCGAAGTCAGGCACACGCCGTTGACTGCAAGCGATCCGCCGAGACCGAGGTCGTGGACGAGGCCCTTGGCGTCGATGGTGATGACGGCCGAGTCGTCCAAATGGTCGATGGCTGCGACAGTGCCGAGCTCTTCGATGATGCCGGTGAACATATGCCCTCCGAGTGGGTATTCGATGGTAAATAGGAGACGAGTCAGATCGTGTAGTTGTCAGTGGGGCCCGAACGTGAACCCGAGCCGGGACTGGGGCCCGAGCCTGTGACGAAGTGCAACAGCACGTCGGGCCCCAGCTGTGTCACGGCGGGTTCGGCAGTTTCGTCACGAATCAGGCCGACTGCCTCGCTCAGCGTGGACGTGCTCAAGCCCGAGAGACTGGACTTCCCCGGCCCAATCAGCAAGGGGGCCTGATAGCAGAAGATTTCGTCAACCGCTCCTGCGGCGAAGAAGGCGCCGAGCACGCTGGGCCCACCCTCGACGAGGATGTGGCGCATGCCGCGGGCATACAGTTCGCCCAGCGCTGCAGTGATGTCGCGAGTGCGCAGGTGAATGGTGTCGGGGTTGAGTGCGAGGAAGGATTCCGGCGGCAGGGAAGTCATCCCGAGCACGATGGGCACCGGCTGTGACTCCAAGGGTTCACCACCGGGGCCTCTGGCATTGAGTCGTGGATCGTCAGTGAGGGCGGTGCCGGTTCCGACGAGGATGCCGTCGACCCGGGACCGGAACTGATGGGCGTGATCTCGTGAGACCGCCGAGGTGATCCATTGGCTGGTCCCGTCTGCGGCGGCGACCTTTCCGTCGAGGCTCTGAGCGATCTTCGCTGTGACGAACGGACGCTCGGCATCCACTGCAATTCGCCACCGCGTATTCAGCGCAAGCGACTCGTCGTGGCCCAGGCCTGAGCGGACCCGGATGCCCGCCTCGGCGAGGGTGGCTTGACCACCGGCTGCGACGCCGTTGGAATCGGGGAGTGCGAAGACGACGTCGGGGATGCCGGCATCGATGATCGCCTGCGTGCACGGACCGGTTCGGCCGAGGTGATTGCACGGTTCCAGGGTCACGAACAGGGCGGAGGCGGTGAGGTCGACGCCGCGGTCGATGGCTGTGGTGATGGCGTCCACCTCGGCGTGGGGACTGCCCGCACCGGCATGATGGCCGACGACGATCTGCGAGTCTTTCGTCAGGATCGCGGCGCCCACCAGCGGATTCGCGCCCCGGTGACCGTTTCGCGCAGCCTGCAGGGCAGCGGACATCGCGGTCATTTCGAGATCGGTGAACCCCGCGTGCATGAAAAAACCTCCCGAGCCGATGCCGGGAGGGAGGATATTGCGGGTGCAACTATCAGGGCGTGCGAACGTGTGCGACAGCGCATTGGGATGCACCGAATCACAGCGACCGCAGTCGCCATGCTCCTCCCATCCAGACTCTGACTGTCGGTCTTGGAATTTCACCAAGTCAACCACCTGCACGAATGCAGTCGGCTCGCGGACTATCACCGCCGGTACGGATTTTCACCGTCCCCGGAACATGTGACCACAGATTAGCACGCCCCTCGCCGAGGCAGCCATGACGTCCATCACATGAGAAGCGCGAGTGCCCTGCCGCAGTCCTGCTGGGCGGGGGTGCGAGTGGGCAGGAGTGCGGGTGGGGGTGATGTTGGCTGCGGCGTCGTTGAAGCGGGGCAGTTCTTGCGATGATGCATAGCTAGGGTATATAACTAAGTTATGGATGATGTTGATTCGGCGGAACTCGTCACTGGCCTTGTCGTCGTCTCCTCGCGCCTGACCAGGGCAATGAGGCGAGTGATCGGCAACGAAAGTGAGCTTGTCACACTGCGCGCTCTTGGCGTGGTTGAGCAGTACCAGCCCGTCCGGGTGGGACATTTCGCGCAGGGGTACCTGTGCTCCCAGCCCGCGGCGACGAAGGTTCTGGCTCGTCTCGAAGAGGCAGGTTACGTTCTGCGCGAAACCAGCCCCAATGACAAGAGGGCATCACAGTTCTCCCTGACCGAGGACGGCCGTGCGAGGTTGGCAGAGAACCGCACCGTTCTGGCCGAACGGATGGAGCCCTACTTCGAGGCGCTGACTCCCGACGATCGGCTCAGCGTCCATCGGGCGTTGGGGCTCGTCTCACAGTACCTGCAGGAACAGCATCCGGTGGATGCCGAGGAGGTCGGGCAGGGCGAGACGCAGGCCGGGTGACGTCGAACCACCTCGGCGGCAATGACGTCGAGCCGACGATCACATCAGGCCGATCGCATCAGACCAACGACAACAGATCACAACAGACCGACGAAAGGATGCGCGGGAAGAGCTATGAGTGTGTCACCAGGTAGCGAAGTACAGAAGAATGACGGGGAGGGTGCGGAAGCATCTATTCTGCGTCAACCGCGAGCAGTGTGGGCGGTCGCGTTCGCTGCGGTCATCGCGTTTATGGGCATCGGTTTGGTTGACCCGATTCTGCCCGCGATCTCCGCCGATCTCCACGCATCTCCGTCGCAGTCGATGCTGCTGTTCACCAGTTACCTGTTCATCACTGGCGGCATGATGTTCTTCACTAGCTTCGTGTCCTCACGGATCGGTGCGAAGACCACGCTGCTCATCGGCCTCATCCTCATCGTTGCATTCTCTGCCCTGGCCGGGTTCTCCAGCAGCGTCGATCAGATCATCGGCTTCCGTGCCGGTTGGGGGCTGGGCAATGCCCTCTTCATCTCCACCGCGCTCTCGACCATCGTCGGTGCAGCTTCCGGCGGTGCCGACAAAGCGATCATCCTCTACGAGGCGGCCCTGGGCATCGGAATCGCGACCGGCCCGCTGTTGGGCGGCCTGCTGGGCGGAATCTCCTGGCGCGGACCGTTCTTCGGCACCGCGGTCCTTATGGCCATCGGCTTCATCGCGATTGTGATCCTGTTGCCCGGCGGGAAGTCGGGCAGTGGCAGCGTGAAGACCTCGCCCGAGCCGATCAAGCTCAGCGCCACCTTCCGTGCCTTAGCTCGCCCCGGTGTTCTCGTGCTCGGAATTGCCGCGCTGCTGTACAACTTCGGCTTCTTCATTCTGCTGGCCTACAGCCCCTTCCCAGTTGAAGCAGCCGCAGCGAAGGCCGGCATCGAAGACTTCGGGGCCATGGGCCTCGGCTACGTGTTCTTCGGTTGGGGAATGTGCGTGGCCATCACCTCGGTCTTCGGGGCACCGCTTCTGACCAAGCGACTGGGACGTCGTCGCAGCCTCGTCGTCTCCCTCATAGCACTCGCGGTGCTGCTGGCCGTGATGGGCTTCCTCGTCGAGTCGTTCACCGGCATCATCGTCAGCGTCATCGTGGCCGGACTGATCCTGGGCGTGCTCAACACCGTCTTCACCGAATCGGCGATGGAGGTCAGCGACCTGCCTCGCCCTGTGGCCTCAGGGACATACTCCGGAGTGCGCTTCATCGGCGGTGCCGTGGCCCCGATTGTGGCCGGTGTCGTCTCGGAGTCGATCGGTACCGGCGCACCGTACTTCTTCGGCACCGCCGTAGTGATCCTGTCTGTGGTCGTCATCGCGATCGGCTGGAAAGCTCTTCGACGGGTCGACGGTCACATCGACGAAGCTCCGGTTGATGAGGCCTATGCCCTGACCGGCGGCGACGCTTGACGTGATCGCGCCGATGGCGCCCGAGAAGCTGATGCTTCTCGGGCGCTTTTCGCGTGGGGTCCCATCGGCGGGGTTGTAGTCGCGAGTCACGTCATCTTGTTTGTTTCACGTTCCAGATCTGAAACACCGTGAATGCGGGGATCGGCGCCAGTCTGTAGCACAATTGATATCGCACTTCCTGTGCAAAGACGATATTTTTCCTAACACGAAGGTCACCATGTCCTACGACGCGAACAACGCATATCCCGCAGGCCCCGGTGCCACAGGTCCAGGCGCAATGGGCCCAGGTGGCCAGATCCGCGGAGCCGCTAGCCCCGAAGATCTGTCCCTCCCTCTCTACGGTGCATCATTCGGCCAGGCCGTCAAGCGCTTCTTCAAGAAGTACGCCACGTTCTCCGGACGTGCTTCGCGCAGCGAGTTCTGGTGGGTGGCGCTGTTCACCTTCCTGGTGCAGCTCATCCCGATGGTGCTGGTCATTGTCGGTGCGGTTATGGCAGCAAGTTCTGCGGCAATGGTCGATCCATACGACCCGAGCGCTGCACAGGCTGCAATGTCGGGCCCGGGCGTGATTATCGCCGGGATCGGCTATGTTATCGGTGGTCTCATCGCTCTCGCCATGATCATCCCGCAACTGGCGATCATCTGGCGTCGTCTGCACGATGCGAACTTCGCTGGACCATTCTTCTTCCTCACATTCATACCCGGAATCGGCGGACTCATTCTGTTCGTCCTTGAGCTCCTGCCTTCCAAGCCTGAGGGCCAGCGCTTCGACGTATGATCATCTGAGCGTTCTCGCTTAAGACGGGTTCTTATCTCTGAGCCCGCACCGCGAACAAACTGAAGCTGTCGCATGCACACGCTGCATGCGGCAGCTTTTTCATTGCGTGGAGTCTGGCCCGTAATTAGCTGTCCGCGGACCGCCGTCTGTCGTTGGGGCGCCAACTCATACACTCCGTGATGCCCTACCCGTGCCCGCGGCCGTAGCCGTACTCGACTCCCCGCGGCTCTCAGCCCGCCGCAGCGTCCGAGGATACCTGCGCTCTCGTCGAGCGCACGAATGACCACACCATTGCGCAGAAGACGATCGCCCATACACCCAGGGCGATCCAATACCACTGATCGCCGATCCACGAGATGATCGGCACCCCGTCGACCTTGCCCACATTCATGCTCGCCACGGAGTACATTCCCAGCGGGAAGACCATGCTCCACAGTCCCGCCGAGTATCCCAAAGGGATGCGGTGTCGGAAGTGCCGCCACAGTCCGGCGATGACAAGTGCCGGGATGAGCCAGGTCGAGATGGCCCACAGGATCGCCGAGGCGCCGGCGATGATGACCGTCGTCGCCGCGAAGATGGGTGCTGTTCCGCCCTCGAGGATCTTTGAGCCTGCGACCACGGAGATGGCCAGCGCGCCCATCATCACCCAGTACGGGGCGTCGAGGTCCTCGGGACCGATGCGGTGGAGCAGCGCCCTGATCCCGACGAAGACGGCGCAGACGAGATAGAGCCCAATGCCGAGGCTCCAGGCGATGACAGCGATGACCGCAAGAACCGACCCGAAACTGACTCCAGACGCGGGTGCCTCGTCCGGCAGGTTCGCCATCAGCCCGGATGCGGCGACAGCAACGGACTGCGCAGCGACCACGCAGACGAACCAGGTTCCATTGACCTGTGTGAGGATGGGCGACTTCGCGGAGCCGAGCACAGCGGAGAAGGGAATGAGATAGCCCAGGACCAGCCAGGCGAGGAGGCCGATGCTGAAGGCGGCGAGGGCGATGCGGAAGTGAGATTGCCCCTCGAGGCCAGTCGCGAGGACATTGGTCGCTGCGACGAAGGTGAAGAATCCAAAGGCCTTCGACGGGTTGTGGAGGTCGGCGCGCAGGTCCTCGTTGTGCGAGCAGGCGCGCCAGATGATCAGTGTCAGGAAGAAGGCGTAGAGGATCACGGCCAGCCAGAACAGTATGGTCGAGAGCAGGGTCAGTCCCTTGAGGTGTGCACCGACGGCCATAATTCCGGTGGCCATGACGGAAGCGAAGCATCCGGGTGTGACCGTGCCCGGACTCAGCCCCCATCTGCTCTGCAGGTATGTCAGGTTCGTCTGTCCATCGCTCATTCCTCCATTATCGGCATTGTGTGGGCTTGAAGACATTCGCGGTGTTTTCAAGAAAATGTTCAGCTTCGACCATTATAGTTACCTATGAGTAACTTGACCTGCGTCAGACGGAACGGCACTGTAAGGGCCCATGTGGCGTAATGTGCTTGGCAGTGGTGCGTGCGTGACCCGCGTACCCGGCGTCAGCGGCCAGCGCGAACGGTCGACATAGTCGCACACATTGGGGGCATCAGAAATGCAGAGCAACTCAGAGGCACTCGTCGATGAGACAGAACAGGCGATAAGCCAAGTCAGTCTCCGCGGGTGGGGAATATCGGGAAAGAACGGAGACGTGTTCTCCGGCGTCGAACTCGACGTCCCCCGAGGTGCGGTCGCCATCATCCAGGGCCCAGCCGGATCCGGAAAAACATCCCTCCTGCTCTCGATCGCCGGGCGCATGCGTGTGACCTCCGGCGAGGGGCATGTGGGCGACCTCGACATTCGCAAGAAGCCCCGCCACGTCCGCGAGCAGGTCACGGTTGGGCATATTGCTGGGCTCACCGACCTTGAGAACGACTTCACCCTCGCTCAGCACATCGCCGAACGGCTCATCATGCTTCAACCCTGGTACAAACCTTGGGTGTCGAAGTCCTCCCTGCGCGAGGTCACCGACGTCATCCGCGAGACCTTCGACTCCGCCACCGAGGTGATCGATCGTCTGCCCGTCGGGACGTTCTCTGCTGCGGATGCCAAGGATGCCGACTTCCTCATCGACAACGAGGGGAAGGCCTTCGTCTCCGAGCTCAGCGAGCTCCAGAAATTCCTCCTCGAGCTGGGCCTCGCCAGCCTCGCCCAGGCACCAGTCGTCGTCCTCGATAACATCGACTATCTGCGCGAGCGCCAAGATCGCGCCCGCGCCTGGGCGGCCATCCTCATCTATCAGGATCTGCGCCGCAAACGTGACCCCGAGCGTCCACTGACGGTGATCGCCTCCTGCGAAGACTCCACCGATGTCGACCTCGCCCTCGACGCATTGCACACGGAGGTATCGCCCACCTCAGTGAGCACACTGCAACTGACCCAGCATCCCCGACACTGAGTCAACCGACTCAGTCACCGAGGCGGGCGACTCAGATGACGTCCCGCTTCCACCAGCTTTTCGAATCTGTCGACAACAATAAGGTGCTTCTTCGATGTTCTCTCTGCCATGGCTCGAACTCAGCCGTTTCAAACGGCACACCATCACTCGGTTGGCGATCATCGTCGTGGCCATCATCCCCGCGATCTACGGTGGACTGTATCTGGCGTCGAACTGGGCGCCGACCGACAATCTGGACAAGCTCCAGGCGGCCGTGGTCAATACGGACGAGGGCGCCGAGAAACCCGACTCCGATGGTGAGAAGCTCCAGGCAGGCGATGAGCTCGTAGACAAGATCACGCCCAAAGGTGAAGGTGGCTTCGACTGGCAGGAGACATCGCTGAAGGAGGCCAACGACGGTCTCGCCGAAGGCAAATATTTCGCCGTCCTGGAGATCCCTTCTAACTTCTCCGAGCGACTCGTCTCGACTGGAGGGGACGATCCCGAGCAGGCAGGACTGAACCTGCGCACCGACGATGCGCACAACTTCATCGTGGGACAGATGGCGGGAACGATCCTCAACGAGATCAAATCAGGACTGAACGAGACCACGACGGCCGAATACGTCACCGAGGTCTATCTCGGCTTCAATGACATCCACTCCTCGACAAAGGAGGCGGTCAAGGGCGCGTCGAAGCTCAACGATGGTGCGGTTGACCTCCACGACGGAACTGGTGAACTCTCCGACGGTGCACATAAGTTGGACAAGGGAGTAGGGACGCTGCAGACCGGCATCGGTGACCTCGACGAGGGAGCTGGAAAGCTGAAGAAGGGCAGCGGCGACCTGAAGACCGGTGCAGATACGTTGGCCAAGAGCACCACCGAGGCTAAGAACGGCTCGAAGAAGCTTTCAACCGGAGCCGGACAGGTCGCTGATGGAACATCGCAGCTGCGTGACACCGCCGATGAGACCACGGACAAGGCCGAAGATCTGCGCAAACGCGCCGACGACCTCGTCGAGGGCACACGACCGAAGCTGGACAATGCGGAAGATGACTTCGAGTCGGCGCGGAAGACCGTGAACGGTGATGTGGATGATCGGGTCGCTCAGCTGCGCGAAGACTATCCCGATGATCCTAACGTGGCGAAGCTTGCCGACGACATGGACCGCCTCGGCGGGGATCTGGACAAGGCTCACGGTCGGGCCTCGAAGGCCGCCGATGAGGCTAAGGACCTCGAAGGCCCGGTGAAGAAGGCCGTCGATGACGTCATGGGTAAGATCAGGGACGCCGACAGGAAGATCGGCAAGCTCGACGACGGTGCGCAGAAGGTGGCCACTGGGGCCGATGACCTGCATTCAGGGCTCATCAAACTCGACGCCGGTGCAGGCAAGCTGGCCAAGGGCGCCGGAGACCTCAACGACGGTGTCATCCAGCTCAAGGACGGCACAGAGAAGGCCAAGACCGGTGCAGCCGACCTCAAGGACGGATCCTCAAAGCTGGCTGACGGCTCCGATGAACTCGACAAGGGCGCGAAGAAGCTCGTCGACGGATCGGGAGAACTCGCCGACAAGCTTGCCGACGGCCTCAAACAGATTCCGACCTATGACAAATCCGACCGCGAGAATCGCTCGGATGTCGTGGCGGTGCCCGTCGATGCCGAGAAGCTCAAGGACAACGCCGTGGACGCCTACGGTGAAGGTCTGGCCGCATTCTTCGTGTCCCTCGCCCTGTGGATCGGCGGAATGATCACCTACATGGTCATCAATGCGATTCCGTATCGTGCGCTGATGTCATCGGCGAAATCCTCTCGTATCGCTTGGGCCGGTTATGTGCCCGGCATTATGTTCGGGGTGGCTCAAGTGGCGGTGCTCTATGGGGTGCTCACCTTCGCCCTCGATTTCTCCGCCGGCAGTTGGGTGTGGACCCTGCTGTTCTCGATCCTTGTCGCCGCCAGCTTCCATGCGGTCCATCAACTTTGCGTCGCGGCCTTGGGTGGTGTCGGCAGGCTGGTCGCCTTGGTCCTGCTCATGGTCCAGATCGCCTCGGCGGGAGGTACCTACCCGGTGCAGACGGCTCCGAGCATCTTCCAGATCATCTCGCCCTTCCTGCCGATGACACACGCGGTCAACGGCCTGCGGACCCTGATCGCTGGCGGAGACATGTTCATCGCCGCACAGTCAGCGGTCGTCTTGCTGCTCATGACCGCTATCTGTCTGGTGGCCACCATGTTCGTCTGTGGCCGGAAGCGAATGGTTACGCTGACCCAGCTGCACCCGAGCCTGTCGCTCTAAACCTCAGCCGTTGCCGAGGTGGCGGTGCGTCGGCGCGCACAGCCACCTCGGCGAGGGGCGACGGTCAGTCGTCATCGAAATATCGCAGGTACCGCTGGGGATCATCGAGGAAGCGTCTCCAATGGTCGACCATGTCGAGGCGATCCCAGGTGGATTCGCGCAATCCCCATTCGCCTACCTCAACGATTTTGGCACCCTCTGCATGTGCGAGGACGGGGGAGTGGGTGGCCATGATGGTCTGCAGCCCCGCGCGATCTCGCTGCCGGATGAGATGCAGCAAAGTCAGCGAGGCGGTGAAGGACAACGCGCTCTCCGGTTCGTCGAGGACCCACAGTCCCAGGCCCATGAACTTCCCC
Source organism: Brevibacterium sp. 239c (assembly GCF_900169365.1). Lineage (GTDB taxonomy): Bacteria > Actinomycetota > Actinomycetes > Actinomycetales > Brevibacteriaceae > Brevibacterium. The sequence goes on along the minus strand of NZ_FXZH01000016.1, from coordinate 78,667 downwards.
GTCAGCATCTCGATGAACATCTCACCATGCGACTGCTGTGAATAGTGATGCCCCCGAAAGGAGCCGATCTCCATCAGATAGGCCATGTTCTCGTGCATGGTCTCGGCGCGAAGGAAGAACGCGCCGCGCTTGGAAGCGGCTCCACGCACAATCTGCACATGTTCGCTCAGTTCAGGAACCTCCTCGGCGTGGTCGCGCACCTCCCATCCTGTGCCGCCACCGTGAGGGAGATCCAGGGCCGTGGCAAGTGCCTCGATGAGCGTTGATTTGCCCGAACCGTTTTCCCCGACGAAGACGGTCGTGCGCTCGAATTCGAACCCTTCCAGGAGATCCTCGACAGCAGGAAGCTCACGCAGCCATGGGCTGAGTTCTGGCGGCGAGTGCGCATGTTTGGTCACCGACCGCAACGGCAGATCTACCCGAGAATCCATGTCACCGACTGTAGCCCTCGGCACGGACATGGCACGCTGGACGCGACGCGGGGGAGGCAATTGCCAAGCCCCTCGGCACTTAGCCTCTACCCGAATGCAAGCCGAGCGGCCAGGGCCACCAGAACTACGGCGATGACGATGTCGAGGATCTGCCACACCCGCGGCCTGGCGAGGTAGCGCGAGAGACCACGGGCGCCGTAGCCGATGCCGAGGAACCATGTGAGAGACCCGAACATCGCCCCGATGGTGAACGGCAAGACACCGCCAGGTCCCTGTTGGTTCGCCAGGTTGCCGAGCATGACGACAGTATCGAGGTATACCCCGGGGTTCAGGAAGGTCAGCGCCAAAGTGGTGGCGATGATGGATTTCAGGCTGCGCTGATGTGTATCTGCGGTCAGCCCCGAAGCCTCGCGCGCTGACTTAAGGCTGCCCCACGCGTACCAGAGCAGATAGGCCACCCCTAGCCACCGCAGAATCTCCAGCGCCCACGGAGCCAGGAGAACGATCGCACCGATGCCTATAGTGCCCGATCCGATGAGTACGACGTCCGCGAGGATGCAGATGGTGAGCACCGCACCGAGGTGCTCACGCCGAATCCCCTGACGCAGGACGAGGGCGTTCTGTGGTCCGACGGCGATGATGAGCGACCAGCCCGCGAGGGTTCCGCTGATGAGATGAGTGAGCACTCGAAAAGACTATGACGCGCACAATGATAAGAAAAACAACAGAATCTTCATCTGATGCACAATTGCTTAATGAACATCGATCATGTCAAAACCCTGGCCGCCGTCGTCGACGAGGGCACGGTCGAAGGCGGAGCGTTCGTCCTCGGCGTCACGCCATCGGCGACGAGTCAGCGCATCCGCACTCTCGAGTCCCGCATCGGGCAGGTCCTCATCCGTCGCACGAACCCTATCACCGTCACCGAGGCTGGGGAGGCGGTGCTGAAATATGCGCGGGAGATTGAGCTCCTCGAGTCCGAAACCATGGATCGACTCCACGGTATCGACATCGACGCTCCCGACGGCATCGGTGCCGACGGGACCGTATCCAAGGGTGGACGACGCAGAGAACCGACGGTGCTGCGAATCGGAGTCAACGCCGATTCGCTCTCGACCTGGTTCCGACCGATCTTCGCCGAGGTGGCGAAATGGGATGACATCGTCATCCGAATCGAGGTCGCTGACCAGGGCAATGCCCTGCCGCTGCTGACGTCGGGGGAAGTGCTGGGCACCATCACCTCGGCAGCAGCAGGCGGCTACGGCACCCAGGTGCAGAAGCTCGGATCGATGCGCTATGTGGCAGTGGCCACGAAAGGGCTGCTCGCGAAGTACGGAGCCGACGTTGGCGCGGGATCATTCGCCGAGGTGGGTCTGGGATCCCTGCCCATGGTGAACTTCGGCAAGGACGATGACCTCCAATTCGACTTCCTCCGCCGGGCCGGAGTGACGACGATTCCGCCGATGTCGGTTGTACCCAGCTCCTGGGAATTCGCGGCCGCCGTCGAAGCCGGGGTCGGCTGGGGCCTGATCCCCAGCATGCAGCTGGGAGGTCTCAGTCGGGACCTAGTGCAGATCACCGCGCAGCCGAACATCGATGTGCCGTTGTACTGGCACCACTGGAACCTCGCCTCGGAGAAGCTCGGACGACTCACGCAGGCTCTCCAGCAGGCGGCGGCCCAGATGCGCTGAGCTACGGGCTGGGCAGTGCGCCTATCTTCGCGGATCGGGAGCGGGCGCGAGCACCTTTGAGATCAGCCACCTGAGGTGATCGAGCGCGGCATCGACGGTGACCCGTTCGGGGGTGACGATTGAGTGAAGGGCCAGCCCGTCGAGCATGGTGAACAAAGCAGTCGCCGATGGTGCCACCTCGGCGGGGTCGAGGTGACCTTCGCCGGCCAGGATCTCAAGCCAGCGATGCAGGCATGTGTAGGTGAAGTCGTGGCCGTACTCGAGCAGCCGTCGGGTCACCGCACGGCGTTCGGGGCCAAGCGCGCTGATGTGCATCGTGAGCCACAGTTCAAGCTGCATCTCACGGTGTTCGTGGTTAGGAAGGAACTGCGCGCAGCACTCAAAGAGCCGCTCGCCCGGATCCCGACTGGAATCGGTGATCGAGAAGTCCTTGACTGCCATGTCCATGGAGCCGCGAGTAATCGCCTCATGCAGATCAGCCTGGGTGGGGAAATAGTGGCGCAGCGTCGAGGCACCGATTCCGGCTTCCTTGGCGACCGCCCGCACGCTGAGGCTGGCCTGCCCAGGTGGAGCCTGCTCAGCCAGTCGGATCGCTGCAGAGATGATGTCATCGCGTTTGGACATTCGTACTCTCCTCAGTCTCGCAATCCGAATTCAGTCTCGCGCATCATTGTCGTCTTCTGTATAGTACAGCGTACTAGTACACTGTACTGCGTCGCCGAGTTCGTGTGTCGAGAATGACCAGGAGGCTCATGTGCAACGCGTCGACCGTGACTCCGTACCAATGAAAATGGAGCCTCAGAATGATCGAAAGCATCCAGAACTTCGCCGGGTCGATTCCGGACTGGCTGCAATGGGCGGGCATCATCCTCGTCTCTGCCGTCCCCTTCGTCGAATCCTATTTCGGCTCCGTCATCGGCGTCGCGATCGGTCTGCACCCGGTCGTCGCCATCCTCATGGCGATCATCGGCAATGTGGCCTCGATGCTCGCATTCGTCTACGGCGCCGGAGCGATCCGAGACAAGGCGACGAAGAACCGCGAGAAGGACGCCGAGCCCTCGCAGAAGCGCCAGCGACTCAAGCGCATGTTCGACAAGTTCGGGGTCCCCGGCGTTTCGCTCCTGGGACAGACCCTGTTGCCGTCGCAGATCACCTCGTCGGCCATGGTGGGCTTCGGCGCGAACCGCAACGCCGTAGCGTTCTGGCAGATCATCTCGATCGTCCTGTGGGGAGTGCTCTTCGGCGTGCTCGCCACCTTGGGAGTCAACCTCGCACTGAGGTGACGAGTCAGAGGTTGAAGGCGCGGTCGCGCGTACTCGATGGGCCCGCGTCAGTGGTGACACCTAGACTGGGCCCATGACCGAATCCACCCCGACCGCAACGACCATCGACGCCGACGAATTCGCCGTTCAGGCTCAACGTATCCTGGCCGAGCTCACCGCGAATCCCAACGCTGAGTTCCGAGATGGTCAGCTCGAATCGATTCGCGATCTCGTCGTGGAGAAGAAGCGAGTCCTCGTGGTCCAGCGCACCGGTTGGGGCAAGTCGGCCGTGTACTTCGTGGCAACCAGGATGCTTCGAACAGCAGGCACCGGTCCTAGCCTCATCATCTCGCCGCTGCTGGCTCTTATGCGCGACCAGATCGCCGCTGCCGAACGCGCCGGAGTTCGCGCAGCCAGCCTCAACTCTTCCAACGTCACCGAGTGGGACGCCGTCCTCGATGACCTCAGAGCCGGCAACCTCGACGTTCTGCTCGTCTCGCCCGAACGGCTGAATAACCCCCAGTTCCGCGACGAAGTCCTGCCACAGCTTCTCGCGTTCCTCGGCCTCATCGTCGTCGACGAGGCGCACTGCATCTCCGACTGGGGCCACGACTTCCGCCCCGACTACCGGCGCATCGGCCACATCCTGTCCGAACTGCCTGGCAACACCCCCGTCTTGGCCACGACAGCCACCGCCAACTCCCGCGTCGTCACCGATGTTGCCGAACAGCTCGGCCAAGACACCACAGTCGTCCGCGGCGAGCTTGCCCGTGACTCCCTGAGGTTGGGCGTCCTGCCGGGCCTCGACGCGAGTGGGCGTATCGCCTGGCTGACCTCCCACCTCGGCGATTTCACCGGCTCGGGAATCATCTACACGCTCACGGTCAGCGCCGCCGAGGACATCACAAGGATCCTGCGCGATCAAGGCCATGAGGTCCGTGCCTACACCGGCCGCACCGACTCGGAAGAGCGAGCCGAACTCGAACAGCGCCTCAAAGACAACCAGATCAAGGCACTCGTGGCCACCTCGGCGCTGGGAATGGGCTTCGACAAACCCGACCTCGGATTCGTCATCCACATCGGGGCTCCATCGTCTGCCGTCGCCTACTACCAGCAGGTTGGTCGCGCCGGCCGAGCAACGGACTCCGCCGATGTCCTGCTCCTGCCCGGTGCTGAAGACCAGGAGATCTGGAACTACTTCGCCACCGCATCGATGCCCAGCCAGTCCGATGCCAACGCCGTGCTTCAGGCCCTTGCCGAGGCGGACGGCCCCCTGTCCGTGGCCCGCTTGGAGACCCTTGTCGGCACCAAGCGAACCCGTCTTCAGCTGCTGCTGAAGACGCTGGAAGTCGAAGACGCCGTAACCAAGATCAAGGGCGGATACGTCTCGACAGGTCAAGGCTGGACCTACGACCAAGAGAGATACGAGAAGGTCGCGGCCGTGCGGGCGGCAGAAGCACAGGCGATGCTGGACTACGAGTCGACTCGTGAGTGCCGGATGGAGTTCCTCATTCGGCAGCTCGATGATCCGGAGCCCAAACCCTGTGGGCGCTGCGACAACTGTGCCGGAGTCTGGTGGTCGGCCGAGATTTCGGACGAGAGCAGACAGACCACGGCAGGGACTCTGCATCGCATTGGTCTGCCCGTCGATCCGCGCAGCACTTGGCCCAGTGGAATGGCCAATATCGGGGTTCCGCTCAAGGGCCGCATCCCAGCCGGAGAGCTGGCTGCCGAAGGACGGGCCATCGCACGACTCAGCGACCTGGGACAGGGGCAGACTCTGCGGTCGTTCCTTGCACCGGATGCTCCCGATGCCGAGGTCCCTGTGCAGATCGGCAAATGGTGCCTCGAGGTCCTGAGCCAGTGGGACTGGGACATCAGGCCCGAGGTTGTTGTGTCGGTACCGAGCGCGCGGAGGCCGACGACCGTGAGGTCGCTGGCGGCGAACCTGGCGTCTGCCGGCCGGCTCATCGACGGCGGTGAGCTGTTGCAGGTCCATGATCACGGTAGCCCGGAGGTCAACAGCGCCTTCCGGGTGAAGGATCTCTACGATGCATTCGTCGTTCCGCCCGAGGTCGAGGAATCGGTGGCCGGGAAGGCAGTGCTGCTCGTCGACGACGAGGTGGTCTCCCGCTGGACGATGGCGATCGGAGCACGACTGCTCAGGCAGGCGGGAGCCACCGCGGTGCTGCCGTTTGCTTTGGCGCTGCGCGGCTGACTCTGCGCGGCTGACTCTGCGCGGCTAACGCTGCGCGGCTGACACTGAGCAGCTGACGCCAAACAGGCAGTATCGGCATCAGCGTGCCGCATGCATGTCCTTGACCAGCCTCGGCGTCCGCCGACGACCGACCTCGGAGGCCCACTGTGTCCACGGATACGAGAGCCGCACGACAAAGTAGTTGATGTACTCGGCGACTCCGAACGCCCAGATGAGGATCACGATGACGGCTGCCAGTGGGGTTGCAGGAAAATTCGCAACCACTCCGATCAAGCCAGCGAGCAGAATGATCGGGTTGATGAATTTCAGCCCGCGGAACATCCTCGCCATCATGAATGGCATTCGACCTGGTGCGCTTCGTCCCTGATCGGAACCGTGCCACGACCGGGCCAGCAGCCAGTAGACACCTGCCTGAAGAAGAACGAACTCCAGCGGCACGAGTGCAAACCGCAATGCGGCGACTGCGCCAGCCGATGTGAGCTGCTCCTGCCAGGCGAAGGCGGCAGCCGCAAACACTGCGACCGCCGCCAGTTCGCCAAGGCCCAAACTCAGATACTGCTTGCGTATCCGAGAGAAGCGATCACTCACGGGTTCTGCTGGAGCTGGAAGGTCGCTCCTTCCGGATCGGTGACGGTGACGATGCGGCCATACGGTGAGTCTTCCGGATCGGCGAGCACCTTCCCGCCGAGCTCAGCCACTCGCGTTGCAGTAGCGTCGGCGTCTTCGACGTTGATGTAGTCACGCCAGAAGGACACCTGAGTCCATTCGCTGGCGTCGCAGATGCCGGCCACAGCATTGTCACCGGCTCCATGAGTCGAATACGGGAAGCCCTCCATCGCCACCAGCTCGAAGGAGAAGACGTTCCGGTAGAACTCGGTGGCGACTGGATAGTTCAGCGTCATGAGCTCGAACCACACCGGAGTCCCTGGTGTGAACGGAGCGTCGAAGCCGGTGAAGTCGCCCGGCTGCCACATGCCCACGCCGGCGCCGGTGGGATCGGTGATGACAGCCATTTGTCCCAGGGGTCCGACGGACATCGGCTCTGCGATGGGAGCTGCGCCTGCCGTAAGCGCCGCTGCGTAGGTGTTCGCGATGTCGTTGGTATGCAGATAGGTCGTCCACATCGCCGGGATCATCGGGTTCGGTGTGCCGTCCATGTTCATGGCGCGCATGGCTCCGCCGACCGTGGCACCGTCCTTCGTGATCATGTTGTAGTGGCCGAAGTCTGGTCCCTGATCTTCGAACTTCCACCCGAAGATCTCGGAGTAGAACTTCGTCGTGGACTCGAAATCGTGACAGGTGTAATCGATCCAGACAGGTTGTCCTTCGCGAAGATCCTCAGGCATTGCGTCTCCTCATCATTGCGGTTGGCATAGCTGTCAGTGCCAGTTTCGGGTGAACTTGGCGAAATAGTCGTACATTGCGGACTGCAGCAGGGGCCCGAAAGTCACACGCTTCACCCCGAACTCCTGCAGCTGCGAGAGATCGAGTTCGTCGGGCACGGCGCCTTTGACCGGATGAGCGGTGACATTGAGCGGCAGCCTCACCTGGGACAATATGGACTTGAGTGTGTCGGTGTTCGGCAACCTGACGGGATAGACGGAATCCGCACCCGACTCGGCGCACAGATTGAGGCGACGGATCGCCTCGGCGGTGGGATCCTCGAAATCATTGGGATTCTTGAAGACATCGGTGCGGGCGTTGATGACCACATGCACCCGTTGCGCGTCTGCGGCGCGACGCAGATCTCCGATGTACTCGGCATGTTCCTCAGCGCTGCGCATTCGTCCCTCGCTGTGGACGGTGTCCTCAATGTTGACACCCACCGCGCCGGCTTCGAGGAGTCCGGCGATGAGATCCGGTGCCGGGGTGTCGTAGCCGGATTCCAGATCGGCGCTGACCGGTACATCGACAGAGCCGCACACGCGGGCGATTCCCGCCAGCGCCTGGCTGAGGCTCATGGTCTCGCCGTCCGCGGAGCCCACGGAGTCGGCGAGAGGATGGGAGCCGATGCTCAGAGCCTCGAATCCGGCATTGACCATGGCCTGGGCTGACCAGGCATCCCACACTGTCGGCAGGACGATCGGGCGATCCTGATGATGGGCTTCGAGTAGAGCGGACGCGCGTTCAGCAAGAACAGAGAAATCGGTCATGTCCAACACTGTTCCACCGATTGCTGGCTACGATCCAGTAATCTGGCGATTTCACCCGAAGGTTTCAGACTTATTCATACAGTGATCGAGGCTCTGATATTCTTTAGTGAACAATGTACACAAAATAAGACTCCGGCGCGCGGACCGGTTGAGGAGGGTCATGAAGGTGCTCATTCTGGCCCCGGGTTCCTGGGGTGACGTTTCACCGGCGATCAGAATCGCTGTGGACCTCATTGCCGACGGGCACACGGTCACCATGGTCGTCCATGCCGACTATGCGGCGGCTGTGGAACGATCTGGGTGCGCCGCAGCACGATACACGGCTGCCCTCACGCCTCCTCCGTCCGCGGATGGAGACGCTGGCCCAGGTGTGCGGGGGTACCTCGATCATCTGCGCGGCTACATGATGGATCACGCTGAAGCCGCCCTCATGGCAGTACGCGCAGGTGCCATCGACGTAGTGCTCACCAATCCCATCTCGCCCTACGGCCACGACATCGCCGAAGCTCTCGGCATCCCATCGGCCGAAGCACTGCTCCAGCCCTCGACGCCGAGTCGAGCTTATCCGCCGATGATCGCTTCGGCGATCGACTTCGGGCCCCTTCTCAACCGTCCGATCGGACGGTTGGTGCAGAGATTACCCGCGCCCTACGTCCCTGCAGTGGCATGGGTTCGGGAACAGCTGGGCTTGCCTGCGAAGAAGTTCACCACAACCCTGAACGAACGAGCACGAGCCGCGGTGCCCGTCCACCATGGCATCAGCCCCGTCATTTTCTCGCGCCCGAGCGATTGGCCTCAGCACCTGAGCCTCGACGGCTTCTGGTGGCCGGTCGACGATGAAGAGTGGACCGCACCGACCGAGCTCGCAGACTTTCTCGCCAGCGGGGCCCCTCCCGTGCTCGTGACCATGGGCAGCGTTCCAGAGGGAAGCCGAGCCGCGGATGCGCTGTCAGAGTTCGTGTCGTCGACCCGCCATCGTGTCATCGTCCAGGGTGCGGCCGGGCCCATTCTCGCCGAGGCGGCTCCCGGCCGGGTTGTCACTGCGGGCCCGGTGCCCCACTCCTGGCTGCTGCCGCAGGTTGCGACCGCGATCCACCAAGCCGGTGCGGGAATCACCGCGGCCTGCCTGCGTGCCGGAATTCCGAGCGTCCCATTCCCTCAGCACACGGATCAGTTCTTCTGGGCGCGGACCGCCGCACGGCTCGGAGTCGCAACACCGGCATTGAGCAATCGCAGAGTGACTCCCAGCGGACTGCGCTCCAGCGTGGAGTCGGTGACCGGGTCGGGAAAGATGCTCCGAGCCGCGACTACGATTGCGAAGTCGCTGGAGCGATCCGAGCACGACCAGGGCGAGAGCACTCTGTCACTGCGACGCTGGATCGCCGAGCCTTTCACACCAAGGGCATGAGGGTGGCAGTGACTGAGGGAAAGGTCGGTAGGCCCGCTCGCCTGGACCGGGTGGGCATCGCACGAGCGGCCATCGCCTTGGCTGACCGGACGAGTCTGCCGCAGGTAACGATGCGGGCCCTGGCTGCAGAGATCGGGAGTGCGCCGGCCGCCCTCTATCGGCATGTCGACGACAGGAACGGACTCGTCGCTCTCATGATCGACGAGGTGCTGGCAGAACGGACCGCAGTTGAGGCAAAGGGTTCTTGGCGGGCCGATCTCTCCATATTCGCCGCCGGAATATTCGCTCTCCACCGCGCGCACCCCTGGCTGTCGACAGGGGCGCTGCCGGGGACGATGGGACCCGGCATCGCCGAGGTGATGGACGAGACCATCGGTCTGCTGGCCTCTCATCCGGCCCCGGCAGGACGAAAATACTCCGCCATCGCGGTGCTGCTCGAACTCGTCGCCGGCCATGCCCGAACAGCGGCACGACTCGAAGAGTCGGCAGCCGTCATCGTCGAAGATGCTGGCCGGTCAGGCTCGGTCTACGAGGCGGGCCACGGTGCTGACGAAGACTATGCGACTGCGGTGATCATCGCGGCAGTGGGCGGGATTCTCAACTCCGAGGACCTCTGAGCACTCACTCACAGCCTCGGCGTGCGCGGAGGCTCCTCGCGTCGACTACCGGTGGCTTCGAAGGCTGCGGCGAGTTCGATGAGCAACGTATCGTCCCAGCCGCGGCCTGAGATCGTGAGCCCGATGGGGATGCCGGTGTCAGACATCGTGCCCATGGGCACAGTTACCGAGGGGATGCCCAGATGCCGTGGCACCAGATTGCCGTTGGCAACCCAGGTGCCGTTGCGCCACCCAAGATCCGCTGAAGCCTCGTTGACATCCATATCGGCCGGGCCCACATCGGCCATTGCCGGGTAGACCACGGCGTCGAAGCCGTTGGCGTCCATCCATTCTTCAAGGTCGATACGGCGAGTCACCTCGAGGCCTCGAATGCCGTCTTCGAGATCGGGGATCTCCGTCACAGAGCCGTAGCCGTCCTCGCGCACCAGTCGCGGGTATTCGGCGATATCGTCGTCGAACCCTGTGAACCGATCGGGGAGGGCGCCGTCCGGGTGCGGGAAGATCTTCGTCCCGTCCACCTCGGCGAGGGTGGGCAGATTCGGATCACCGTTGGCAGCCAGGAAATCGTCCCAGGCCCAAGCGGAGAGGTCGTTGATCTCCCGATCGAGGAAGTCGGTGCTCACGATGCCGCGGGTCTTGATCGTCGGAGCACCGGGACGATCGCCCTCGTAGTTGCTCACCACTGGAAAGTCGGTTTCGATGACCTCAGCTCCGGCGGCCTCGAGGTCGCGACGGGCCTGTTCCCACGCTGAGATCACCGAGGCTCGAGTCTCGATCCGCTGTCCGGTGGGCCCGCCGATGCCGCCCTCGGGATTCGTGCCCGCCTCGGGGTCGGCGTTGATGTACATCTTCGGGATGCCGAAGCGCTTGCCTGCCAGTGTGGAGTGTGCCGAAGCGGCATCGCCGGGCAGCAGCGAGGCGTAGGAAGCGGGGCGAACCGTGGACGCGGCCGGGATCTCGACCCAAGGTTGGACCCGCCAGAAGTCACCGCGAGTCTCGGCGTCGTCGGCGACGATGACGTCGAGGACCTCGCACAGGTCGGCCATCGACCGGGTGTGGGGGACGACGACGTCCATCGTGGGCACGAGCGGCCAGTTGCCGCGCACCGAGATGACTCCGCGAGAAGGAGTGTAGGCGATGAGCGCGTTGTGTGAGGCCGGAGCCCGACCCGAGGACCACGTCTCCTCGCCGAGACCGAAGGCGGCGAAGCTCGCGGTTGTCGCGGTACCAGAGCCGTTGGAGGAACCCGAGCCGAAGGCGCTGGTCAGCCACTGCGCGCTATAGGGGCTTTCGGCTCGGCCGTAGAGTCCGCGCTGCATGCCGCCGTTGGCCATCGGGGGCATGTTGGTCAGACCGAGGCAGATGGCCCCGGCATCGCGGAGGCGCTCGATGGTGAAGGCGTCCTTCTGTGCGATGAGTTCGGCGAAGGCGGGGGAGCCCGCGGCCACGGTCAGTCCGGTGACCATGTAGCTGTCCTTCGCGGTGTACGGGATTCCGTCGAGAGGGCCCAGCGTCCGACCCCGGGCTCGTCGCTCATCGGAGGTGGCCGCCTCGGCGAGGGCATCCGGGTTGGATACGATCACGGAGTTGAGCCGGGTCTCAGTATCGGGGCCGTCGAATGCGGCGATGCGAGCCAGGTAGTCCTCGACCAGCCCCACCGAGGTGGTTGTCCCATCCTCGAGGGCCGCTCGCAGTGAGGCGATGGATGCTTCGACGACATCGAACTGTGGCATCTGTGTTCCTTCAGGCTGAGTCTGATCGGGAGTGGCAGAGATGATTCTACGTCACAGTTCAAGGCGGCTGGGGTCAGCGATGAAGGGCACCGTCTCACGATGCAAACGCTAGGTCTCAGCGTGGTCGTGTTCTCGGACGCTCTGTCCTACAACTCGTAGAATGGGGCCACAGTGGTTCTCACCTTGATCGATGGCGAGGAAGTGACGACATGCCCAGACGAGTGAACGATTATCGAGGCCTTGCCGAGGTCAGCAGGGTCCTGCTGTTGGGAGCTGTTCAGGAGCACCCGGGCAGCAGACTCAAGGAGCTGGCCGAGCATGTGCGTCTGCACAGCAACACAGCGAGAGACCACCTGCGAATTCTCGTCGAGGAAGGCCTCGTGAGTCTCGAACCGGAATCGACCGGAAGCCGGGGCAGACCGCCGATGGTTTACCGGCCCGTCGCTGATCCACAGACCAGCGCGGTCGCACGAGACCGGATCGAGCGTGCTCGGCAGCACCGTCGGATCCTGCACCGACTCGCCGGCGGTGTCGAGGCCCAGGAGCAGGCGAGCACGCAGTTCGACATTCTCTACGAGCATCTCGACGATTCTGGCATGGAACCGGTTGCCGATGCCGAAGAGAAGCAGATCTCGCTCGTGCCCTGTCCCCACTACCGGATGGTGGGCGAGGATCGGAAGGTGGCCTGCGGCATCCATGCCCGGCTGGTGCGCGATATCCTCGCCCAAGTGCCGGGACCGCTCGAGCTCGACGTCCTCATCCCGTACACCACGAAGGCCAGCTGCCAGATTCGTCTGCGTGAAGGGCGATGCGCGCCGACCGCTCCCGATGGCGCCCCAGGGACGGGTCAGTAGTCGATCTGCTCCCAGCCTCTCTGTGCAGGCTGCCTCTGCGCATCCTTCGACCGGTAGATGATGTATGGCCTGGTGATGTAGCCCAGCGGTGCGGCGAAGACATGGACCAGTCGGGTGAAGGGCCACAGAGCGAAGATGAGGATCGCTGAGAGCACGTGGACCTGGAAGCCGATCGGAGCCGCTGCCATGAGCGCGATGTCGGGCTGGAACATCCAGAACTGACGGAACCACACGGACACGCCCTCGCGATAGTCGTAGCCGCCGAGAGCTGAGTCGAAGATCGTCGAGTACACGCCGGCGAGGATGACGACGGCGAGCATGAGATACATGAGTTTGTCGAGGCGGGTCGTGGCTCCGAACACACGCCGGTTCGTCCGCCGGCGGTAGATGAGAAGCGCCAAGCCGCCGACGGTGGCGGCAGCGGCGCCGAGACCCACGGAGATCGCCATGAAATGGTACATGTGGTCGGTGACGCCGACCGCGGCAGTCCAGGACTTCGGAATCCCGAGACCGATGACATGTCCGAGGAAGACGAAGATGATCCCGTAGTGGAAGAGCGGGGAGCCGACCTTGAGCAGCTTCGACTCGTAGATCTGACTCGAGCGCGTCGTCCATCCGAAACGGTCCCGGCGGAAGCGCCAGATGTGTCCGAGCACGAACACCGCGAGCGCCATATAGGGGACTATCACCCACAGAAAAGTGTCGAGGACGGAAGGGGTGGTCATGATTGCACTCCTGTTACATCTGTGAGCGGGATGAACGTGGTCCCCGCCGGAGCGGCAGGAGGGGACGGAGCCATGGGCGCTGCGGGTGTTGAGCCCGGGAACGAGCTGCAGCCGGCTCCCACCGCCGCGGATCCCGGAGTCGCCATTGGCGGCGGTGGGGCAGCTGGCGGCGCGTCGTCACCGTATCCGCCGAGACCGTCAAGACCCACAGTCTCCTCCTCCGGGCCATCGGCGGCGAGGCGTCGGACAGCGTGGATGTCATCACCGTCCAAGGGAGGCAGGGTCGCACAGAGGGCGCGCAGCGCTCCGGCCCAGGGTGAATCGATCTCGCCCAGGTGCAGCCGCAGGAGCTCGACACCGGCTCGGTTGGCCAGGAGGATCTGCACGCCGGCGCGCAGATCGTGACCGGCGGCGAATTCGAGGACGCAGGTGAGATGATCAGGCAGCTGAGAATCATCCATGTCGAGACCGGCCTGACGATAGATGTCCTTGATCTCCAGCAGTGCGCGACCTCGCTTACGCGTGTCCCCATTCGTGAAATAGGTGAGGAACAGGCAGCCGCGACGTCTCGTATCGAAGGTCTCGACGTAGTCCGAACGCAGGTGGAAGACATCGGCGGCGCCGAGGTGGCCCGTCGTGGCCAGCAGCTCCCCGCGAATGCTGGTCGGCAGGTCCGCCTGGGCCAAGAGGACGTGGATCTGCGGGAGACGGGCCAGGAGCTCCTCGTCAGGGTAGTCGATGAGCCAGGAGACGATCGCGTAGATCGTGCGCAGTGCCTCCTCGTCGAGCCCGGGTGCGGTTTCGGCCCCGCCCTCGGCGTGGGCATGTGCCCGCTTCGTCCATTTTCGCAGGAACTGCAGTGGTCGATACATCTCAGGCTCCCTGTGGACTTCCGGAGGTGGGGAACATGCCGTCGGGGCGCCCGCGTCCGTTCCAGTTGAGGAGATTGAGCCGACCGGTCAGGCGGGCCCGGTCAGGACCCTCGGCGCTGCGTTCGGCCAGCGGATCGAGATCCCCGGAGGTGCCTGCGAACCCTGGATCCCCGGCGACATCGGGCATGTCCGACATTCCGGGGCCGCCTTCACTGTTGAGAGGGCATTCGGTGCCGATCCCCTCGAGGCTGTGCGCCCGCTCTGAGTGACCGGCCGGGATGACATAGCGTTCCTCATACTTCGCGATTGCGAGCAGGCGGTACATCTCCTCCATCGACTCCGGGGTCATGCCCACCGAGTGGGGGATGCGCACATCGGGTTCGACTCCCATATTGATGTCACGCATGAAGGCGCGCATCGCCGCCATCCGCCGCAGGACATCGGCGACGACATCGGTGTCTCCGGCGGTGAACAGGTTCGCAAGGTACTCGATCGGGATCCGCAGCTCGTCGATCGCGGCGAAGAGGTTGACCGCGTCCTCCCCGTCGTAGCCGGTGTCCTTGACGACGTCGACGACGGGTGAGAGCGGCGGAATGTACCAGACCATCGGCATCGTCCGGTATTCCGGATGCAGCGGCAGCGCCAGATCGTATTCCTTGATGAGTTTATACACCGGGGAGCGCTGGCCTGCCATGATCCAGTCATGGGGGATGCCTGCCCGCTCGGCGGCATCCATGACATTTGGATCGTTGGGGTCGAGGATGAGGTCCTTCTGCGCCGCGAACAGGTCCTTCTCATCGGGCACCGAAGCCGCCTCGGTGACTTTGTCCGCATCGTAGAAGACGAGGCCGATGTAGCGCAGTCGCCCCACGCAGGTCTCCGCGCACACGGTCGGTTCGCCGTTCTCGATGCGGGGGTAGCAGAACGTGCACTTCTCGGCCTTGCCGGTGACATGGTTGAAGTAGATCTTCTTATACGGGCAGCCCGAGATGCACATGCGCCAGCCGCGGCAGGAGTCCTGATCGACGAGGACGATGCCGTCCTCCTCGCGCTTGTAGATCGCACCGGACGGGCAGGAGGCGACGCAGGAAGGGTTGAGGCAGTGCTCACAGATCCGCGGGAGGTAGAACATGAAGGTCTCTTCGAACTCGAGTTTGACCTTGTCGGAGATGGACCTGAGCATCGGATCGAGATCCGGATTGGCGTAGGTCCCACCGAGATCGTCATCCCAGTTGCCTGACCACTTGATGTCGAGGCGCTCCCCGGTGAGCAGAGACTTCGGGGGAGCCGTGGGGATGTTCTTCTGCTCAGGGGAGGAGAGCAGATTGTCGTATTCGTAACTCCACGGTTCGTAGTAGTCCTCGATGCCCGGCAGCTTAGGGTTCGAGAAGATGCTGGCGAGCTTCTTGAGCTTGCCACCTGCCTTGAGCTTGAGCCGACCGTTCTTACTCAGGGCCCACCCGCCCTGCCACTTCTCCTGATCTTCGTAGCCGCGAGGATAGCCCTGCCCGGGCCGGGTCTCGACATTGTTGAACCACACGTATTCCGTGCCCTTGCGGTTCGTCCATGCCTGCTTGCACGTGACAGAGCACGTGTGGCAGCCGATGCACTTGTCAAGGTTCATCACCATCGCCATCTGCGCCATGACTCTCATCGCTCATGCCTCCTGTTTCGTGGTTCTGCTCAGTATTCGACGGTCTGATTGGTCCGGCGCCTGATCACGGTCACCTCATCGCGTTGGTTTCCGGTCGGACCGTAGTAGTTGAAGGCGAATGACAGCTGCCCATAGCCACCGACGAGGTGGGTCGGCTTGATCATGATCCGCGTCAGCGAGTTGTGGATGCCACCGCGCTGACCCGTCGTCTCTGTCAGGGGGACATTGACGGTCCGCTCCTGCGCGTGGTGCATGAACGCCGTTCCCTTCGGCATCCGGTGTGAGACCACGGCCCGGGCGGCGACGACGCCGTTGCGGTTGATCGCCTCGATCCAGTCATTGTCGGCAATACCCACGGCCTCGGCGTCCTCAACGCTCATCCAGATCGTCTGCCCGCCGCGACCCAGGCTCATCATGAAGAAGTTCTCCTGGTACATCGAGTGGATCGCCCACTTGTTGTGCGGGGTCAGATAGCGAACTGAGATCGACGTGCCGTCGGACTCTCCGACCTGCGGTTCCCCGAACAATGCGTTCATGTCCAGAGGAGGACGGAAGGCCGGCAGAGAATCTCCCATCTCGATGAACCAGTCGTGGTCGATGTAGAACTGGTAGCGCCCGGTCAGAGTGTGCCAGGGTTTGAGCCGCTCGACGTTGATCGTAAACGGCGAGTACCGCCGACCCCCGGATTCCGAACCGGACCACTCGGGAGAGGTGATGACCGGTACCGGTGCAGCCTTGGCATCGTCGAAGGAGACTTGCTTGCCCTCGTGCTCGGCGGCCAGGTCCGCGAGCTCCATACCCGTGCGTCTCTCCAGGGTGGTGAATCCCTCGGTGGCCATCACGCCGTTCGTCGTCCCGGACAGCCCGAGGATGAAGTCCGCGGCCTGCCGGTCGGTGACCAGCAGGGGCTGCCCCTTGCCCACGCCCTTCTTCGCCACACCGTTGAGCCGGCGCAGCCGCTCGACGTGGTGGTCGACGTCGTAGCGGATGCCGCGGGAGTTCATCCCCTGAGATTCGAGGAGGGGACCGATCGTCGTGTATTGGTCATAGATGGCCGTGTAGTCGCGTTCGACCTCGACGAGTTTGGGCATCGTCACCCCGGGGACCGGCTCGCATTCGCCGAATTTCCAGTCTTTGACGCGCCCATGCGGGGTGTTGAGCGCATCGGGGCTGTCGTGTTGGAGGGGAACGGCGACAACGTCCTTGCAGGTGCCCAGGTGGGTGCGTGCGAGTTCAGAGAACTTCTCCGCGATCGCCGCCCAGGTATCCCAGTCGTTGCGCGATTGCCAGGGGGTGGAGATCGCCGGGTTGAACGTGTTCACGAACGGGTGCATATCGGTCGTCGACAGGTCGTGCTTCTCATACCAGGTTGCGGCCGGGAAGATGACATCGGAATGCAGAGTCGTCGTCGTCATCCTGAAGTCGAGCGTGAGCAGCAGGTCGATCTTGCCTTCTGGAGCCTCCTCCCGCCACGTCACGTCCCGGGGACGCAGGTGCTCCGGCGTCTCTTCGGCGCTGGCCGAATTGTCCACGCCGAGGAGGTGCTTGAGGAAGTACTGATCCCCCTTCGCCGAGGAACCGAGGGTGTTCGCACGCCACATCGACCAGATTCGCGGGTAGTTGTTCTGCGCATCGGGATCCTCGGCAGCGAATTTGAGACTGCCGTCTTTGAGCCGGTCGACGATGTGATCAGCGCTCGATTGACCAGCCGCCGCAGCCGCCTCGGCGAGGTCCAGGGGATTGGCGTCGAAGGTCGGGTAGTAGGGCTGCCAGCCGAGCCGGGCGGACTGGGCCACCGCATCGGCGGTGGACATACCCGAGAACTTGCCCTGTCCGGCCCGGGCCGAGAGCATGTCGGCGCCGAACTGATCGTAGCGCCACTGGTCGGAGTGCATGTACCAGTACGTCGTCTGCGTCATCTGCCGCGGCGGACGCACCCAGTCGAGCGCATTCGCCAGGTGCAGCCAACCGGTGAAGGGTCGGATCTTCTCCTGCCCGACGTAGTGGGCCCATCCGCCGCCGTTGACACCCTGAGTTCCGCAGAGGGTGGTCAGGGTGAGAAACGTGCGGTACGTCTGGTCCGAGTGGAACCAATGGTTCGTGCCCGCCCCCATGATGATCATCGAACGACCCTTGGAGTCGCGGGCATTGGCCGCGAACTCGCGGGCGATCCGGGCCGCCGCCTGCCAGGGGACACCCGTGATGGCCTCTTGCCAAGCCGGGGTGTGCGGGCTGGACGCGTCCTCATAGCTCTCAGGCCACTGTCCCGGCAGGCCCTCACGGGCAACACCGTATTCGGCCAGCAGCAGGTCGAAGACCGTCGTCACGACGCGCTCGCCGAGGCGACGGACCGGGACACCACGGACCACATCGTCGATCTGACCTTGAGTGGCGGTGTCGAAACGGGGGAGGGTGATCTCAACTGCCTCGGCGGCGGTGCTGTGCGGGGTCGAAATGTCGCCGGCATCGTTCGTCGTCGCACCGGCCTCGCGGATCGACAAGGCCGGGTCGATCTCGCCGAGATCGAGGTTCCACTTGCCCTCACCATCGGCCGCGAAGCGGTGCCCCAGCGTCCCATTGGGGATGGCGGGAGCATTGGTGCGCAGGTCCCAGACGGCGGGTTTGAAATCGGCGTTCTCCGTGTCTGCTTCGGCGGTGAAACTCGAACCGAGGTCCGTAGCGGTGACGAAACGTCCGGGGCGGTAGGTCCCGTCTGCGGCCGCTTCGAGTTCGACGATGAAGGGCAGATCTGTGTATCTGCGCACGTAGGAGTCGAAGTACTCGGTCGTGGCGTCGACGAAGAACTCCTTGAGGATGACGTGACCCATCGACATGGCCAGAGCGCCGTCGGTGCCGGTGGCAGGGGCGAGCCACTCGTCGGCGAACTTCACATTCTCCGCGTAGTCGGGGGCGATCGAGATGACCTTCTGCCCGTGATAGCGCGCCTCGGCCATCCAGTGGGCATCCGGGGTCCGGGTCAGGGGTACGTTCGAACCCCACATCATGAGGTACGAGGAGTTCCACCAATCACCGGATTCGGGGACATCGGTCTGGTCGCCGAAGACCTGTGGTGAGGCGGGCGGCAGGTCGGCGTACCAGTCGTAGAAGGAGAGCATGGAACCGCCGATGAGCTGGTGGAAGCGGGCGCCGGAGGAGAACGACACCGGGCTCATCGCGGGGATCGGGGAGAAGCCTGTGGTGCGGTCGGGGCCGAGGTATTTCACGGTGTAGACGTAGGCGGCGGCGGCGATCTCCACGGCCTCGGTCCAGGTGGCGCGCACCAGTCCGCCCTTGCCGCGCACCGACTTGTACCGGCGGGCCTTGACTGGGTCTTCGACGATCGACTTCCAGGCCATCGCCGGGTCATGGCCGTTGGCGGCCTTGGCCTCACGGAACAGGCGCAGCAGGGCACCGCGGACGTAGGGGTAGCGCACACGTGTGGGGGAGTAGGTGTACCAGGAGAATGAGGCTCCCCGTGGGCAGCCACGGGGCTCGTATTCGGGCATGTCCGGGCCTGCACTCGGATAGTCGGTGGCTTGGGACTCCCAGGTGATCAGTCCGTCCTTGACGTAGACGTGCCAGGAGCACGAACCCGTGCAGTTGACGCCGTGGGTCGAACGGACGACTTTGTCATGCGACCAGCGGTTGCGATAGAAGGAGTCGCCCTGACGCCCGCCTTCGAGGTGGAGCTCGCGTTTGTCCTCGGAGACCTTTGCTCGTGGGGTGAAGAACTTGCGGCTGCCGATGAGCGCGTCCATGAGCGAATTATGCGTGCCGGGAGTGGAGCTGCCGGGGAGTGGGGACGAGGGTTCGGATGATTGGGTCGTCATTGTGCTGCCTCCGTGTCTGTGATGCGCTGCTTCGCTTCGCGGCCCACCCAGAGTGTGATGAGCAGAGCGATGATTGTGGTTCCTCCGAGGAGGATGAGTCCGATGGAATAGCTGCCCAGGGCCGACCACAGCGAGCCGAGCAGCAGGGGCGGGACGAATCCGCCGAGGCCGCCGGCGGCACCGACGAAACCGGTGATCGAGCCGATCTTCGCAGGGTCGGAATGCTGTGCGATGAGGGCGAAGGTCGCTCCGGCACCCATGCCCAATGCCGCGGACATGAGAATGAAGGCTGAGGTATAGACGATGAAGTGCTCGGGGTCGAAGGCCAAGACCAAGGCGCAGATGAGAATGAGCACATAGCTGATGCTGAGGATGGCGATGGCGCCGAATTTGTCGGACAGCCCGCCTCCGATGGGACGGAGCACGACCGCGACGAGGACGAATCCGGCCATGCGCAGCGAGGCATCAGCGGGGTCCAGTCCGTAGCTGTTGTGGAGCATCGTGGGCAGGTAGACGGAGAACGCGACGTAGCCGCCGAAGGTCAGGGCGTAGAGATAGCAGGCCTGCCAGGTGAGGCGGATCCGCATGGTCTGGGCCGTCGTTTCCGCGAGGCTCTGGCGCGACGGCGTCCAATCGGGAGGGTTGCGCATGATGGTGTAGGCGACGACGGCGTAGATGAGCAGGACTCCGGCGGCGAGCACGAATGGCAGTTTGGGCCAGATGTCATGGAGCGGCACCGTGGCGAAAGCGGCGATGGCGGTGCCGCCCATGCCGATCCCGTAGACGCCGATTGCGAATCCGCGGCGCTGCGGGGGGAACCAGCGATTGACGTAGGGGACGCCGACGGCGAAGCTCGTACCCGCCACGCCCAGGAACAGGCCCCCGACGAGGAGGGCCGGGTAGGTGTACTGACCGATGAACCCGACGAACAGCACTGGGATCACGGTCACGATGGCGATGAACGGCATCATGAATCGCCCGCCGAGGCGGTCGGTGAGCGAGCCGACTATGATCCGTCCAAGCGATCCCACGAGGACCGGCACAGCCACGAGGAGAGCGGAGTTGTCAGTGAAGCCCTCCTCGACGAAATGCGGCCCGAGCGGGCTGATCAGCGACCAGGCCCAGAAAGTGACCATGAAGCCGAGTGTCGCGAAGATCAGTGCCTTCGTCCTCTGACCACCCGAAACAACATGAGACGCGGTACTGGGACGCGCGGCATCGGGCATCTGCGTTGGTGACATCCCCGGCCTCCTGAGTGAACTGATCTGATTGTTAGTCTCGATATGACCAGAGTTCGCAGGAATAGGGAACAGTTTCGACCGTGTTTAATCCGAACCCTGTCAAAGAGCGTGGTGGCACGATGGTTCGGAGAGTCGGTGAGAACCGCAGATATGGTCACAATCCGATATACGGAAAAGAATCATGCTCGATTCTACGAATCGTAGAAAAGCGTATGATCGGACCATGGCGAACACGGTTATAGTTCTCAGTGGTGGCCGATCCCGTCGCTTCGGCGGGGTCCATAAGCCTGGCGTCCTCCTCGGCGAGCGATCGGTGATCTCGCGGATCATCGCGACCGTGCGCTCGGCGGTGCCCGATGCGAAGATCTGGCTGGCAGGTCCGGCCGAGGGGCTCTCGCAGGCCGAGCAGGCTGAGGTGTACACGGTCCGTGAGGAACCGATTTTCTCTGGTCCTCTGGCCGGAATCGATGCCGGCGTGCGCGCCGTCAGAGACCAGCACGAACAGAGGCAGAGTGGTGCCTCACAGCGTAGCCGTGAGGCTTCCGACGTCACCCTCATCCTGGCCGGTGACATGCCGCTGGTCAGTGAGGATCATCTGCAAGCGCTCATCGCCTCGTGCCGGGAGACCGAGAAGCCTGCGGCCGGTGTCGACGACAGAGGAAAGCTTCAGTTCCTGTGTGCGGCGTGGCCGACAGGGTTGCTGCGTTCACGACTGGCCGATATCGGCGACACACGCGACAAAGCGGTCAAGCTGCTCTTCCGCGGGGTTGAAGTGACCTCAGTGGAGGTCGATCCCGGGACGATCGTCGACTTCGACACGCCGGAAGAGTTCGAGCAGATCTCTGCCGAGGTCTCCGCTGCTGACGAGGGCCCTGCTGGCAATGGCTCTGCAGCCGATAGAGTTCGGCCGGTACCTGCGGAGGTCCTGCAGATCCGGGATTATGCGGAGTCTGAGATAGACGATGGCGAGGTTGCCGCGATCCTCGAGTTCGCTTCGAGGATCAAACATTCGCAGTCGTCCTTGAGCCCGGTCCTCGCTGCGTTCCTCGCCGGCAGGGTACATGCCGGAGGCTCAGCCGGTGCTCCGACGTCCGTCGAGGAGTCGCTGCGGAAGGTCGAGGAGGTCCTCACTCGTCGCAGCGACTGAGTGCGGCGATGACGTCCTCGACGCGCGCACAGGCACTGGCCGCCGTTTTAGTTTGTGCGTCTGAACGGGATCCGGCGAGGAAAGCACCGAAGGGGGCGGCCGCGCGTGAGCCTATAGTCGCCGCCCAGGTCGAACTGGAGTCCAGAAGCGTTGTGACCAGCCCCGAGGCATCCGACTCGATGTCAGCTTCATCATTTGGCACAGTGCTGGGTGTGCCGCTTTGGGGCAGACTGATCCCCAGCGCCTGAGCGGCGGCGAACAGTTCCTCTGCCATCAAGGCAAGTCGCTCGGGTGAGTAATCCGTGGCCATGTCTCCTCCTTGGTGACTGACCATAGTTCATGCCCGAGCGGCCGTGCGGTGATTTCGACCGTGACTATTCGATACCCACGGCATCACCCCGACGGCAAAGTTCGCCGAGGTGATGCCACGGGTGTGCGGTTCGGGAAGCAGACGTGGACTCAGTCGTCCACGCGCTGAGTCTGCTCGATGGCTTCGACCGACTCCTCTGGGGTCAGTCGGCAGCTGATGCCGACGTAGAAGACGATGACCGAGAAGATCACAGTGACGATCTCACCCCAGACGAAGCCCATGATGTCGAGTCCGCCGCCGTAATGGCCGATGAGGCTGAGAAGGACCAGGCCGACCATCCACAGGATCATCCACCAGCCGGAGCGCATCTTCAGGTCCGGCAGGCGAGCCTTGTCCTTGGCGAAGATGTGGTGGAGGATCATGACGACGTAACCGATCGCGACGGCGAGGAAGAGCTTCCAGTTCGTTTCCCATCCTGTCCAGTAGACGATGAGGTTCGCGCAGATGAAGCCGATGATGGGCAGCACGTCGTTGCCAGGCAGTTTGAACGGACGTTCCTGCTCAGGCAGCTGACGCCGCAGCGCGGCGACGACCACCGGGCCCGTGGCGAATGAGAGTACGGTGCCGGAGGTGATGAATCCGACCAGTTTCGCCCATGAGGGGAAGGGCAGGAACATGATGCAGGAGACGATGAAGACGACGAGCAGTGAGATCCAGGGGACGCCGTGCTTGTTGAGCTTGGCCAGGGCGCGTGGGGCGTTGCCGACCTTCGCCTGTGAATAGGACAGGCGAGGAGCCAGCGCGGTGTAGATCAGGCCGGTGTCAGCGGGGGAGACGATCGCATCACCGTAGAGGATGACTGCCAGCCATACGGCGCCCAGCAGCAGGGAGATCTCAGCCAGAGGACCCGCATCGTTGGTGAAGGCCAGTTTCGCCCAACCACCGTCGAGGAGGTCCGAGGGCAGTGCGCCGATGAAGGCCGCCTGCAGTGCGATGTAGATGACGCCGGTGACGAGGATCGATCCGATGACTGCGAAGGGGACATTCTTCTGCGGGTTCGTCGTCTCACCGGCGAACTCGACGCCTTGACGGAAACCGAGGTAGGAGAAGACGATGCCGGCAGCAGGCAGGGCTGCGAAGATCGGTCCGATTCCGTTGGGTGCGAATCCGCCGAACTGCTGGCTCGCGAAGTGACCGGGGTTGAACGAGAGAGCGAAGAACACGACGATGACCAGCAGGATGACGGCGAGCTTCCACCACACGAGGACGTTGTTGAACCGAGCGAAGAGCTGGACTCCGTAGAGATTGATGAAGCTGAAGACCAGCATCAGAGCAATGCTCACCGCAATGCCCGGGCCTGTGAGGACGGCGACGTCATCGACGGTGTGCATCAGCCAGGGAAGGTAGCTCGACGCGTACTGAACGGCGGCCATGACCTCGATGGGCACGGTCGCCGCCACAGACAGCCAGGTGATCCACCCGCTGGTGAAGCTGGCGAATGAGCCGAAGGAGAAGTGGGGGAAGCGAATGACGCCACCGGCGACGGGGAACATCACGCCGAGCTCCGCATAGTTCAGCGCCACGAAGATCATCATGACGGCGCCGAGCGCCCAGGAGATGAGTGATGCCGGACCGACCATCACGGAGGCGTTGAACGCGCCGAAGAGCCAACCGGAGCCGATGATCGAACCGACGCCGGTGAATAGGAGACCGATTTTTCCGATGTCTCTCTTGAGCCCCTTATCGGCCCGGACTTCGACCTTCGTTGGTCGTCCGGACGCCGGGGGAATGATTGTGGACATCATTGCCCTTTCAATTGTGTAAATAGCTTTCAACTTTTGAAGTTTCTCTCCTGGAGTGGGTGATGTCAATCACGTTGATAGTGATTTCCGGCCCTCGGGGGCGCGCATATATACCGCATGTGACCTGGGTCGATAGTCAGGCTTTCGAACAACGACAAGATATCGCGTCGAATGGATCCAATGCCGAAACAGGCTTCGCTATAGAGCCCATTAATATCTGTCATCGCTGAATGCCCAGTTGCCAGATTGGATCCAATTATGCTCAGAATTCCCAGGCAGCAGTTCCGCAGTTCAGGTGCCTTTGGTCCAAATGGGCCCAGATTGCAGTTTGATTGCAATCGGCGCGGAGTGTCTCGAGTCGATGATCATTGCGGACCTTGGGATCCGCCGTCTCGCAGCGTGTGGGCGACTATGCTTCACGGCAGAGGGCGAAAGTATGAAAGGGATGCGAACTGTGACACACGATCAGGCGGCCAGCGCCAGAATCGCGGCCGAGCTGAGGTCGCGGATCATCAAGGGAGTTCTCGTCCCTGGAACCAGGATCAGGCAGGAGGAGATCGCCGAGGAATTCGGCGTGAGCAGGCTGCCGATCAGGGAGACCCTGCACATCCTCGAATCCTCTGGACTGGTCACCCTGGTGGCATCGACTGGAGCGTGGGTGTCAACGCTTAATCTTGACGAATGCCGGGAGATCTACCTGATGCGGGAACGGCTGGAGCCGCTGCTGCTGGGGATGGCGATGCCCACTCACACTGCAGATTCCTTTGCCGAGTTCGAAGCCAGTGCCCAGCGGGTGGAGGCGGCGACGTCGAGTGGTGACTTCCTTGAGTGTGACCATGATTTCCATCGGGCACTGATGGCAGGCCCGACGACGATCAGGCTCCACGACACTGTCGAGCACCTGTGGAATCTCACCCACTATTACCGCAGGCAGCTGCTGGCTCCGGACGGAATCACCCGACGTTCCCGGCGGGAGGACATCTTCGCCGAGCACCGCATGATCCTTCGGGCCGTGATCGATGGCGATGTCGAATCCGCGGAGGCGATGATGGCCCTGCATATTCGCCACACCCGAAAGCTCGTTGAGCTCAACCCCGAGATCTTCACGCACGGCAGTGCGGGCGGCCCCAGGCGTTCGCGCTGAGCTCGGATCAGCCCTGACGTGCCTTGAATCGGGGATTGAGCTTGTTGATGACATAGACGCGGCCGCGTCTGCGCACGACCTGTGAACCCGGCTGCTTCTTGATCGAGCGCAGAGATCTGCGAACCTTCATGACTGATCTCCTTAATGAGAATGAGTATTGTTAGGCTTAACAATAGATTCTTTGAGGGAAGGATGCCAATGCCAGAGTCAAGTGATGCCGATGTCGATGTGATTGCGGTGACTGGCGCGTGTGCCCAGGAGAGGGGCAGGTGCGCCCGGAGCATAGCGGAAGTCCGGGGATTCGTCTTCGTCCCTGCCGAGCAGACGGGTCAAGGACTCGAAGCCGTCGACAGGGCAGTCAATCTGATGCGCAAGGCGATCCACGTTCCCGGCGTCGTCCTGGAATACCCACTGGAGGTGCCGGTGATGGAGATCGTCGGCTTCCTCACGGCTCCGGACGCGGGGACGGCTCTCCTCGACCTCGTCTGCGTCCTCGACGTGGGATGTATGCTTGCTGATCTTGACTCTGAGGAGCTCATCAGAGTCCCCCTGGCGAGTGATGCGAGGGACGGAGGCGTCATCGCCTCGAAGGCTGAGCTGCTCGTCGCTCAGATCGAATTCGCTTCGACGATCGCAGTTGTAAACGGAAGCTCGCTCCAGCCGAAGGCGCTCGAGCGGGCTGCCTCGCTGCTCAGCCATCTAGCCCCAAGTGCTGAGCAGAGACTCGTCGCGAATCCCTGCAGCCGGCACGGTCGCGACGGTCTCGGCGGTCGCGACGGTTTCGAAGTGCTCGGTCGTGCCGGGAGGACCTACGTGCAGCGGCCACCGGATGCCGGCTGGGTGGCGATCCTCAACCAAGAATTTCCACCGCAGCGGCAATCCTGCGTGGTCGAAGCCATTCGGTACGAGCAGTATCGTCCCTTCCACCCAGGTCGCCTGAATCACGCGCTGAAGGCATGCCTGTTTCAGGGGCACTGCGGTCACATTCTGCGCTCGGCCGGATTTGCACGATTGGCCACACGTCCGCACATCACCGCTCAGTGGGATCAGGTCGGCCGCATATTCACGCTTTCTCCATTGGCGTTCGACGACAGCCCCGGCGCTGGGGCCGAGTTTCTCGCGTTCGGTCAGGACCTGGCGTTCATCGGCACCGGACTCGACGAGCTCCGGCTGCGGCAGGTCCTCGACGAGGCCGCCCTCAGCGATGCGGAGCTGGAGGCCGGGCCGATGGAGTGGGCGGGCTACCCCGACGAATTTCCGGCGTGGAGCACAACGGCGACGTAGGTTCGCCGATGCTGTCCGCCGACGACTGCAACTGGTTCTTCGCTGGCGATTGCAACCGGTTCATCGCTGGCGACCGCTACCGGTTCTTGGCCAGGGCGGCGCACTCAGCGCAGAGACCGAAGATCTCGAACACATGTCGAGTGACTTCGAATCCATGTGATTGTGCCGTGGTGGTGATCCAGTCCTCGCTGGGCGGTTCCACCTCAACGGCTTTGCCGCAGTTTTCGCACACCAGGTGGTGGTGATGTTCATCCTGGGTGCAGGCGCGGAACAGCTGTTTCTCGGCAATGGTGATGGAGTCGGCGTGCCCGGACTCGCTCAGGGAGTTGAGCTGTCGGTAGACGGTGGCCAGCCCCACTGTGTGTCCCTGATCCTCAAGCGTCCGATGCAGCTGTTGGGCGGAGACGAAGCGCTTCTCGCTCTCGAGGGCGGAGCGGATCACGGCCTTCTGAGCCGTACTGCGGGTCTTCTTGGGCTCTTCAGCCGTCATGTCCTTGTGCCTCCGACGCTGCAGCGCAGTTGGTCCTGTGAGCATATGCGCATACGTTGATATGTTCCAATATTAATGAAAAACATTACCATTAGCGGATGACGAGCGTCCCGATGGCAGATGTGGAGGAGATGTGAACACGAAGCAGTCTGCAGGAGCCGTCCCGGTGATCCTCCTGACTGGCTACCTGGGGGCGGGTAAGACCAGTCTGCTCAATCACCTGCTGCGCCATCCCGATGCGCGCATCGGAGTCGTCGTCAATGACTTCGGCGACCTCAACATCGACGCGGGCCTCGTCGTCGGGCAGGTCGATGAGCCCTTCTCCATCTCGGGCGGATGCATCTGCTGCCTTGATGATGACACTTCGCTCGAAGACGCACTCACCGCACTTGCGAAACCACGGCTGCGTCTCGACGCCATCATCGTCGAAGCCAGCGGTTTCGCCGAACCGCTGACACTGGCCCGGATGGTTACCCGCATGGGCCACCACCGCTTCCACCTCGGCGGGGTCATCGACGTCGTCGACGCCACCATGCATGCCGCCACGGTCGACACCGAAACCGCACCGCCGATGCGCTACGCGGCGACGACCCTGGTGCTTGTCAACAAGCTCGATCAGCTCCCCGTCGCAGACCGGGACACGGCTGTCGCTGCGATCCGGGAACGGGTCCATCAGCGCAATCCGCGACTCCTGGTCGTCGGCACCAGCTACGGCTGTCTCGACCCGGCGCTGATCTTCGACCCCGGTTCAGGGGCCGAACGAGGCGGCGACGGAACACGGTCGGGTGACAGTTCAACCGGGGATGCAGGCGCAAGCGCAGACCCCATCCAAGCGGAACTTCCGATCCGGGAACTCATCCGACAGGCTTACGCCGCGGCCGCTCAGACGGGCTTCGACGGCGAAGGTGAGAGCGCCCCCGTCCACCATCACGCACAGTCGGTGACGATCACTGGCGGCGGGTCTGCTGATGCTGGTGCCGTGCTGGACTTCCTTGAGGACCTGCCTGCCGGGGTCTACCGGGTGAAGGGCTCGATTCTTGTCGACGACAGAGCCGGAAGCAGGCGCTATGGGCTCCAAGCGGTAGGCCCGAACGTCTATGTGTCGGCGGTTGCGCCGCAATCGACAGCCGCACCGCAGAAGGAGCGCTGGGACAGTGCGCTGGTCGTCATCGGCGAGTCCTTCGACGAAGGGGCTGTCAGGGCGAGGCTGAAGGCCGCGTTGCGCAACGACGGAGGCGCGAACGGAGTGGAGCGACTCCGCCACTACGTACGCCTGCACAGCTGAGAGCAGTGAGGCGCCGATCTGCGCCGAGACCCGTCACACCGACGACTGTGGTGTTTCCGGAATCCAAGACGGAGGAAAACACCCGCGCCCGCAGCACACGGCGCTCATATGATCGAATCATGACCGATCTCCAACGCCTCACTCAGCCTTTTGGGGGAGAAAGAAGACAACTTTCGGGGGACGCGTCGACCAGCCCGGCCTGAAAGACTGAACTCGTTCCACCCTCGCCCGGACCATCCCCATCGACACACCGCCCCACAGAATCACTTGAACACCCATCCGCAGCTCCCGCATGCCCAAAACCCGGAGGAACCCGTGTCCCTGATCACCAGGATGAGTCTGAAGAACCGCCTCATCGTCGGCCTGCTCACCCTTGTGATCGCCGTTTTCGGCGTCATTGCGACCACCTCGCTCAACCAGGAGACGATGCCCTCGGTCGAGCTGCCAGGCACCTCGGTGCAGGTCACGGTTCCGGGAGCCTCACCCGAGGTCGTCGAGGAATCGGTGACCAAACCGATCGAAACCGCGCTCGAAGGGGTCGGAGACCTCGAGACGGTGAGCACAACCTCCTCGGCGGGATCGATGTCGGCCAACGTCACCTGGCCCTTCGGCAAGGATGCCGAGGAGATGACGGACTCTGTGCGCTCCGCCGTCGACTCTGCGAAGGCAGACCTTCCCGACGGCGCCGAGGCGGAGGTGCTCTCCCAGCAGATCGACGACGTTCCGGTGGTCATGTTCGCCGTCTCCGGGGGAGAGGACTCGCAGAAGCTCGGCGATCTCGTTGAGACTGAACTCGTCCCCGAGCTCCAAAGCGTCGCGGGCGTATCCAGCGTCGACGTGGCCGGGCAGAACGAGCAGCGAGTCAACATCAGCTTCCGTCCCGACGACGTCAACGATAAGAACGTCGTCACCACCTCGGTGCCGGACGAACTCACGGCCGCCGGAAGCGTCGTGCCCGCAGGTCAGAGCGCACAGGGGAGCAAATCACTGTCTGTGGAGGTCGGTACCGAACTGGACGCCGTCAAGGAGATCGAGAAGACCCCGCTGCGCACCGCTGACGGTACGGTCCTGCTAGGCGACGTCGCCGATGTCGAACTCGACTCCGTGGATAAGACCTCGTACTCGCGCGCCGATGGCAAGGATGCCGTGACGGTGTCGGTGACCAAGGGCCAGGACGACAACGTCGTTGAGGTCTCCCACGGAGTCAATGAGGTCCTTGAGAGGATGGGACCCGAACTCGGCGACGACATTTCCTTCTCCACGATCTTCGACCAGGCTCCCGAGATCGAGAAGTCGATCCATGACCTGTCGGTCGAAGGCGGGCTGGGACTGTTCTTTGCGATCCTCGTGATCCTGGCCTTCCTCGGCTCCTTCCGATCTACCGTGGTCGCCGCGATCTCGATCCCGATGTCGCTGCTGATCGCGATGATCGGTCTCATGGTCGGCGAATACACCTTGAACATCTTGACCCTGGGAGCCCTGACCATCGCCGTCGGCCGTGTCGTCGACGACTCCATCGTCGTCATCGAGAACATCCGCAGACGGCAGGGTACGAGCGACCTGACGGTCGATGACATCGTCGCCTCTGTCAAGCAGGTGGCCGGAGCCATCACGGCCTCGACCCTGACCACTGTGGCCGTGTTCCTGCCCATCGCCTTCGTCGACGGCATCGCCGGACAGCTGTTCCGACCATTCTCCGTGACCGTGACACTGGCTCTGCTCGGTTCGCTCCTTGTCGCGCTGACGATCGTTCCGGTCTTCAGCTACTGGGTCCTGCGGAAGAGCCCGAAGCCCCTGTCGCCGAAGCGCCAGGCTGCCACCGACGCAAGCTATGAGGCATGGGCCCGAAAGCATCGGGAGAAGGGCATCAAGCGCGCTGAGAAACGACAGTCGAGGATCGACAGGAAGAATGCCAAACGCGGCGCCAAGGGCAAGACGCTGCTCCCGGCGGCGACTGCCGATGCTCCGGTGACGCCGATGCCTGGTGACGGTGAGGCCTCGGACAGGGTCGACCGTCTGCAGCAGCGAAGCCTGCCGGCTATCCTGGCCGCACTTCGACACCCATGGCGCACGATCGTCATCTCCGTGGCGATCTTCGCCGTGACGATGATGATGGCCAGCTTCCTCAAGACTGATCTCCTCGGGGCTGCAGGGCAGAACTCTCTCTACATCGCGCAGACTCTGCCAGCCGGAGCCTCGCTCGAGGCCAGTGATGAGGCGGCGAAGAAGATCGAAGACGTTCTCGCCTCCGACCCGGACGTCGACACCTACTCGACGACCGTCAACGGACCCGAAACCGGTTCCGAGAACTCCTTCAACATCACCCTGAAGGATGATTCCGAAGCGGAGGTCGCAACGAACCGGCTGTCGAACCAGATCGACGGACTCGGCGACGATGTCGGCGAGATCGATCTCCAAGACGCCTCAGGCAGTGCAAATGAGGACGTGGAGATCAAACTCTCCGGCTCTGATCTGTCAGCGCTGGGCGAGGCCGCCGATTCCGTGACGAAGAAGATGAGTGAGACCGAGGGCGTGACGAACGCCCGCAATGACCTCGCCTCCGATCAGCCGATCATCCACGTCGATGTGAACCGGGAGAAGGCCGCGGACTACGGCTACAGCCAGGCAGAGGTGGGGCAGGCCATTGCGGCAGCCCTGCACGGAAGTGAAGCCGGAACTCTGACGCTGGAGGGCAAGGAGCGAGATATCTTCCTCGCCCCGACCCACCCCGATGCGACTCCAGACGAGATCCGAGCTTTGGAGCTTCCGGTCACCGAGGTGCAGACGCAGAATGCCCAGGAAGACGCGACCGATGCCGTTGAGGAGAAGACCGACCGCAGGGCCGAGGAAGCCAAGGCTAAAGCCGAAGAGGAATCAGCCGACCAGCTTGACTCGGCCCGGGAGGCCCGAGACAACGCCGCCGATCAGCTCGAAGAAGCACGGAAGGCTCTGCGAGATGCCCAGAATCCACCGCCGGCTCCGAGCCCCGGCGACATGGCAGCCGACCAGGTGGAACAGGCAGAAGAAGGCGTCGAACAGGCAGAGAAGAGCCTGAACGAGGCCAACGACGCCATCGACGACCTCGTCGACAGCCAGCGTGAGCAGGAGGAGAGCCAGGCCGAGGAGCAGGACCTCGCAGACGAACAGGCGGCGATCCCCGACATCAAGGGCGACCCGATCACGGTCGATGAGATCGCCAGCGTCGACGAGACCGAAACCCCAGCCACCGTCACCCGGGAGGACGGAAACCGTCAGGTCACAGTGTTCGCCACCCCTGCCGAAGGACAGCTCAACCCGGTCTCCGCGAAGGCACAGGAACTGACCTCGAGCATGGATCTGCCCGATGGCGTGAGCTTCGACGTCGGAGGTGCGAGCCAGGAGCAGGCCGACTCCTTCGCCCAGCTCGGATGGGCCATGCTCGTGGCGATCGCGCTGGTCTTCCTCGTCATGATCGCGACCTTCCGCAGCTTCGTCCAGCCGCTCATCCTGCTCGTGTCGATTCCGTTCGCCGCGACCGGTGCCGTGCTGCTGTTGCTGCTGACCGGCACGCCGCTGGGCATCCCCTCGCTCATCGGCCTCCTCATGCTCATCGGCATCGTGGTGACCAACGCGATCGTGCTCATCGACCTCGTCAACAAGCTGCGCGAGCACGGGATGGGACTGTGGGACGCGATCATCCACGGCACCCGACTGCGACTGCGCCCGATCCTGATGACTGCCGCCGCCACGGTCTTCGCCCTCGTGCCCATGTCACTGGGACTCACCGGCGGGGGAGTCTTCATCTCCCAGCCGCTGGCGATCGTCGTCATCGGCGGCCTCACCTCCTCGACCGTGCTGACCCTGATCCTTGTGCCCGCCCTCTACCTCCTCGTCGAGCGGCGCAAGGAGCGCCGGGCGGAACACAAAGAGGCGAAGGCTGCGGCTAAGCATGAGGCCGATCAGCACAGAATCGATGAAGAGACCGCCGAGGTGGCCGCCCGTCCCGTAGATGAGTGAGGTTCCGTGCGGCGACGGTTCACTGCCGCGGGAGTTCTGGTGAGTGCTCACCGAAACGCGAGCGCACCCTGGCGCAGATGGACGACGTGGTCGGCCCGAGCTGCCTGGGTGCGCTCGTGCGTGGCCATGACGATCGTGGCGCCGCGGCTGCGCTCGGAGTCGATGGCCAAGGTGATGTCCTCGGTCGCACGAGCATCGATTCCGGCCAGAGGTTCGTCGAGGAGCAGCAGGTCCGCGCGTTGTGCCAGACCTTGCGCCACCAGGGCACGCTGACGCTGACCCCCGGAAAGTGAACCGAGGCGACGCGAGGCGAGGTCGTCGATGCGCAGCTGGGCGAGGCAGTCGTCGACGATCCGCTGATCATCACTGCCGAGGCGGACGAAGAGGCTCCGTGCGCTCCATCTGCCCATGGCCACGACCTGCCTGACGGTGATCGGGAGGTGGTCCGGAGCAGAACCGCGCTGGGGCACGAAAGCCACATTGGACGGCAGGCCGGATATCGATCCGTGTGTCGGTTTGAGCAGGCCTGCCAGTGCCATGAGCACCGTTGACTTGCCTGAGCCGTTGGCGCCGACGAGTGCCGTGACTCGGCCCAGGGGAGCGGCCAGGGTGACCCGGTCGAGGGCGAGATGGGCACCATAGTGAGCGCTGAGGTTGGTGAGGGTGATCGGATTGTCCACACCATAACAATAATGGTTATCATCATCGAATGGAATTCCTGTTCGCACCCTTCGAGGTGTCCTTCGTCCTCCGCGCCCTCATCGCCGGTGTGCTCGCTGCCGTGCTGTGCGGGTGCATCGGCACCTGGGTCGTCCTGCGCGGTCTGGCCTTCTTCGGGGACGCGATGTCGCACGGGATGCTGCCGGGAGTCGCAATCGCGGCGCTCCTTGGCGGTCACCTCATGGTCGGCGCAGCGGCCAGTGCCCTGGTGATGGCCGCCGGGATCACCTGGGTGTCTCGCGAGTCGAAGCTGTCCCAGGATGTCGGCATCGGACTGCTCTTCGTCGGAATGCTGGCCGTCGGCGTGGTCATCGTGTCCCATTCTCAATCCTTCGCCGTCGACCTCACGGGCTTCCTGTTCGGTGACGTGCTCGGTGTCCGCGGTCAGGACCTGATCGTCCTCGCTGTCGCGGCCTGCCTGAGCGTGCTGGCCTGCGCGCTCCTGCACCGACCGTTCCTTGCGCTCGCCTTCGACGAGCGCAAGGCGGCAACTCTGGGCATGCGGCCCGGCTGGACTCATATTGCGATGCTCATGCTCACGGCCCTGGCAGTCGTCGCATCGTTCCAGGTCGTCGGCACTCTCCTCGTCTTCGGGCTCCTCATCGGCCCCCCGGCCACGGCCTGCCTTCTCTTCGACCGCGTCGGAGTGATCATGGCGGCCGCCTCGGCGATCGGTGCGATCGCGTGCTTCTTGGGGCTGCTTGTGAGCTGGTACGCCCAGACATCTGCCGGTGCGACCATTGCGCTGCTCACCGTCCTCGTCTTCTTCGTGGTGCTCGTCGCGAGGAGGGTGAGAAGTGCGCTACGATACTCTCATCACAATGAGAACCATTATCAATAGAAAGATCTCATGACGAGGACAACAGGATTCGCCGCGCCGAGCGCGGCACTGATCGCACTGCTCGCCCTCACCGGGTGCCAGGGACAGCAATCATCCAACGGGGCCGGCAGTCCCGGCCAGTCGACGGCTCCCCACGGATATGTCGAAGGCGCGGAGGAGGCCGATGAGCCGCAGCTGCGCCTGGCCGTCAGCGATGCGAAGACCGGCGCAGTCTCGGTCGTCGACTTGCTCACCGAGGACATTGTGGAAAAGGTCGAAGGCTCGCCGTCGACGACCCTGTCGGGCGCGGATTCCCGATATCTCTACCTCGGCGATGGTGAAGCCGGAACGGTCACAGCCGTCGACACGGGGGTATGGACGGTCGACCACGGCGACCACAGGCACTATTACAAGGCCGAGCCGAAGACCATCGGTCAGAGCGACGGGGCAGACCCCGCGCACGTCGTCTCGACGCCGACGGAGGTGGCCTTCTTCTTCGACAGAGAGGGCCGAGCGAAGATCTATGACCGGAGCGCATTCGGCGATGGCGAACTCAGCCAGCTCGGCACAGTGAAACCCGGTGCCCACCACGGAGTGACGATCCCCTTCGAAGACCACTTCGTGTCCACACTTCCAGGAGACAAGGCCGAGGATCTGCCCTCCGAACTCACCGTGTACGACGACAAGGGCCAGGCCTCACCGATCGATGCGAGATGCGACGAGATCCACGGCACCGGCGTCACGCGTGATGGGCTGGTCTTCGCTTGCGCCGACGGCGTGATCAGGGTCAACGAAGACTTCGACGCCGAGGTGCTGCCCTACCCCGAGGGCACCGATGAGCGCGCGTGGTCCGTCGAGGTCGGTCGGGACCTCGCCGCGACCCCCTTCGACGATGGTGGCATCGGGATCCTCGATGCGACGACGGATGAGTGGACCTTCGCCGACACCGACGCCGAGGTGGTCTCCGCCGGCATCGCCCCCGACGATTCCGCGGTCGTGGCCCTGGACGAAGACGGGGCCGTCTATTCGCTGAATCCAGAGACCGGGAAGGTGCTGACGAAGAAGAAGCTCATTGCACCCTTCGACGCCGAGAGCCAGGGTCACGGAGACGGACCCTCGGTGGCCGTGGACAGCGAACGCACCTATGTCAGCGACCCTGCGTCGGGGGCAGTGCTTGAACTCGACCCGGCCGATGGGCTGCGTGAGGCGCGCAGCTTCGACCTCGGTGGGGCACCCGCAAGCCTGGCTGTGACGGGGCGGTGATGGGCACACGGCACCACCTCACAGCGGTGGCGCTCACGTTGGCCATGCTCGGAGCACTGACCGCCTGCGCGGAAGGAGGCGAGGAGCCGTCGATCGTGGTGACGACGAACATCCTCGGCGATGTTGTGCACAGCCTCGTCGGAGACCACGCAGCTCTCACGGTGCTGATGAAGCCGAACTCCGATCCGCATTCCTTCGGCATCTCGGCGAAGGAAGCCGGAACAATGGAGGACGCCGATCTCATCATCAGTAACGGGCTGGGGCTTGAAGAGGGGCTGTCGGCGAACCTCGACAACGCGCGCAGCGAAGGGGTGCGCGTCCTCGAAGTCGGTGAACACATCGATCCCCTTGAGTACACCTCGGGTGGCAGTGCGGGGGCACCTGACCCGCACTTCTGGACCGATCCCGCGCGGATGGTCGCCGCCGTCGATGTCATCACCTCGGCGCTGGGGGAGGAGGTCGGTGATGGCCTCGCCGAGGCGATCGAAGCGTCCGCAGCCTCGTATCGAGGGCAACTTCAAGACCTCGATGCCGAAATCGAAGAGATCGCCGAGACGATCCCTGCCGAGAACCGGAAGCTCGTGACGAACCATCACGTGTTCGGCTACTTCGCGAACCGCTTCGACTTCGAGGTCATCGGGGCGGTGCTGCCGAGCGGGACCACACTGGCATCACCCTCGGCAGCCGATCTCGAGGAGCTTGCCCGCACGGTCGAGGACGCGGGGGTGCCCACGATCTTTGCGGACTCCTCGCAGCCGCAGAAGCTCGCCGAGGCCCTGTCTGAGGAAGTCGACCTCGATGTCGAAGTGACACCGCTGTTCTCGGAATCGTTGACCGAAGCCGACGGGGAGGCCGGAACCTACATCGACATGCAGCGAACCAACGCGCAGGCCATCGCAGACGGACTCGTTCCCCGCTGACGAGCCCTTCTCAGCGCGGCACACGGCCTCGCTCCACCACAGATTACGGACACACCATCATGGAAATAGGGAAGAGAGAAGAATGAGAACACAACGAACCCTGATCGCACCACTGGCTGCCAGCGCGGCCGTCACCGCCCTCCTGCTGAGCGGATGCGGCACTACCGGTGCGGAGGCCGACCCCGACAGCGGCGAGCAGGCAGACACAGCAGAACCCTCGGACGCCGAACAGGTCGAGGAAACGCAGCCACGGCTGATCACTACCTATGACGGCGGCATCCTCACTCTGGACGCGAGGACGCTCGAGGTCATCGACGACACGAAGCTCGAGGGCTTCAACCGAGTGAATCCGGTCGGCGATGGACGACATGCGATGGTGTCGGTGGCGAACGGGTTCCAGCTCTTCGACGCCGGTGTCTGGACCGAAGAGCACGGCGACCATACCCACAGCTTTGCCGGCTCACCGCGCCTGACTGACAAGGTCTATGAAACCGATACCCCAGGTCACATTGTGCGCCACGGCGGTTCGACAGTGCTCTTCGGCGACGGCGACGGGCGTATGCAGATCTTCGACACCGACGCCTTCCACGATGGCGCACCCGAACCCGAAGTCAAAGAGGCCGAGGAGGCACACCACGGTGTGGCGGTGCAGTTGGAGAACGGCGACGTGCTGCACACCATCGGCAATGAAGAGGAGCGCTCGGGTGCGAAGGTCGTTGATGCCGAAGGCAAGGAGATCGCCCGCAATGAGGACTGCCCGGGCGTCCATGGGGAGGCCGCTGCCCAGAACGAGGCGATCGCCGTCGGCTGTGAGGATGGAATCCTCTACTACAAGGATGGGAAGTTCACGAAGGTCGACTCCCCGGACAGCTACGGTCGGATCGGCAATCAGGCAGGATCCGATGACTCGCCGGTCGTGCTCGGCGACTACAAGGTCGACGAGGATGCCGAGCTCGAACGCCCGGAGAAGGTCACACTGACGAACACCGAGACCGGGAAGATGAAGCTCGTCGACCTCGACTCCTCGTACAGCTTCCGTTCCCTGGCCCGCGGGCCCGAAGGCGAGGCACTCGTGCTCGACACCGACGGCAAGCTCAACGTCATCGACCCGGAGTCCGGCAAGATCACCGGCTCACATCCGGTCACCGAAGCATGGAAGGAACCCGTCGACTGGCAGCAGCCCCGGCCGACGCTGTTCGTGCAGGGGCAGAAGGCCTATGTCTCCGAACCGGACAAGAGCCAGCTCCACATTGTGGATCTGGCCACCGGTGAGGTGGAGAAGAGCGCCGAACTGCCGCACGCCAGCAACGAAGTCACCGGTGTGACCGGTTGACGCCCGCGCTCAGCCGCGCTTCTGTCCGGCCCTGCGTCAGCTGCGGCAGGGCGGCGGTGGCTGATCGGATGTGATCTTCGGTCAGCTGCACCGCGTGATCGGTATCGCCCTCGACGATCGCCTGCAGGATCGCATGATGCTCCTCCTGCAGCTGTGCCATCAGTGCACGCGGATCCTCGACCTGGTGGAAGGCATCGAGGATGGGCCGACGCAGCGAACCTCGGATGGCCTCGGTGAGATCGGAGAGCAGTTGATTCTCGGAGGCGTGGGCGATGGCGACGTGGAAGGCAGTGTCAGCGTCGTTGAAGGTCTCGAGGCTGACCCCGGGAGTGTCCATGATCGCCAGTGAGGCATTCATGCCGGCCAAGGCGTCTTCGTGGACCCGCCCCGTGGCCAGCGCGGTGCTTGAGCGCTCCAATTGGATGCGTGTCTCGATGGCCTCCTCGATGCTGAAGTTCGCCAGAGCCACATGCAGACGCAGGAAACGAGTCAGCGCTTCCTTGGGCATGGACGCGATGAAGGTGCCAGCGGACTTGCCGGACCCGACGTTCGAGACGACCACGCCGAGAGACTCCAGCACACGCAGGGCCTCACGCACTGCTGCACGACTGACTTCGAGTTTGGCGGCCAGCTCCCGCTCCGAGGGGAGTGGATCGCCGACAGTCAGAGATCCGGAGGTGATCTGCTCCTCGATCGCATTGATGACGAGTTCGTGGGTGCTCGATCGCGCAACCGGTTTCCATTCCGGCGTCTGGGACATGTTGAGGGCCTGACCTAGGGCAGCGCCGGTGTCCTTGCTGACCGATCCGCTGCTGACTGATTCATTGGGCATGAGTACTCATTTTTCGCACCTGTTCATCATTCCATGTGTGAGACATTGGCCGACCATGAATGAAACCTTGACCTGGGTCACATTCGGCAATACACTCACCTTAGTGGTCTGACCACATAAAGGACATACTGAAAATCGTCGAGTATGCATGATCGGGCGCGTTCAACGTCGAACCGCAGACGCTGTAGTCGAGTACCGAGCATGTAGGAGAGAACGTGTAGGAGACACCATGTACACTCCTGAAATCGCCCCACTTGCAGACAGTCTTCTGTGGTCATCTCTGATCGCCGTGCTGCCGCTTCTGACCATGTTCGTCACCCTCGGAATCTTGAAATGGAAGGCTCACTGGGCCGGCCTCGCCGCTGTGGCCGTCGCCCTGATCATCGCCATCTTCGTCTACGACATGCCCGCCGGATTGGCCGGGCTCTCCGCAGCCCAGGGCTTCGCTTTCGGTTTGTTCCCGATCATGTGGATCGTGGTCGCAGCCATTTGGCTCTACGAACTGACCGTGACGTCTGGTCGGTTCCAGGACCTGAGGCTCGTCATCAACGTGATCTCCGATGACCCCCGAGTGCAGGCCATTCTTGTGGCCTTCTGCTTCGGCGCACTGCTCGAAGCGCTCGCAGGGTTCGGGGCGCCGGTGGCCATCACCGGCATCATGCTCGTCGCAGTTGGATTCACTGCCATGCGAGCCGCCATGGTCGTTCTCGTGGCCAACACCGCACCGGTTGCCTTCGGCGCGATCGGCATCCCGATCATCACCGCCGGAAACCTCACCGGAATTGACTACCAGGACATCGGCGCCATGGTCGGTCACCAGACTCCGCTGTTGGCCTTCATCGTCCCGCTGTTCCTGGTCCTCCTCGTCGACGGCAAGCGCGGACTGCGCCAGCTATGGCCGCTGGCGCTCGTCGTCGGAATCGCCTTCGGTGTGGCCCAGTACCTCTCGTCGAACTTCCTGTCGGTAGAACTCACCGACATCATCGCCTCCTTGGTCAGCCTCGGCGCCGCCGTGCTCATGCTCCAAGTGTGGAAGCCCGTCGGCGGGCAGGATGCGCTGGACACGATGGCGGAAGAGAAGAAGACGGAAAAGGCGTCCGCGCCCGATGCCGGTGGCGCAGGGGGTGCCGTGGACACCGCCGTGGATCAGAAGACCTCACCGCTGACCGGATCACGAGTGTTCCTGGCTCTCTTCCCCTACCTGCTCGTCATCGTGATCTTCTCGATCTCGAAGCTGGTTCCATTCCTCAGTGAATGGTTGGCCAGCACCGACATCAAGATTCCTTGGCCAGGGCTGGACGGGAACATCCTCAACTCTGCCGGCGAGGTGTCGACAAGCACTGTCTATAACTTCCAGTGGCTGTCGACGCCGGGCACCCTGCTCCTGATTTCAGGAATCATCACGGCAATCGTGTTCAAGATTTCGGCCGGAGTGGCCTTCAAGGTCTTCATCGACAACCTCATCAAGATGCGGTTCTCGATCCTGACCGTCGGGTTCGTCCTGGCGCTGGCCTATGTCATGAACCTGTCCGGGCAGACAATCACCATCGGTACGTGGATTGCCGGAACCGGTGCTCTGTTCGCGTTCCTCTCGCCAATCCTCGGCTGGCTGGGAACCGCAGTGACCGGATCGGACACCAGCGCTAACGCCCTCTTCGCCACCCTGCAGCAGGCGGCGGCGACCAAGGCTGGAATCGACCCTGTTCTCCTCGTCGCCGGCAACAGCTCCGGCGGTGTGGTCGGCAAGATGATCAGTCCGCAGAACCTCACCATTGCCGCGACTGCGGTGGGGCTTCTGGGACAGGAATCGGCCATTCTCCGCCGCGTGCTGTGGTGGTCGGTCGGCATGCTCATCGCAATGTGTCTGCTGGTTGGCCTGCAGTCGACCGTTCTGTCCTGGATGGTGCCCGGTGGAGCATGAGGCCTCGCCCGCCGAAGACTGAGCATTGAACCCCCTGCACTGAAGTGTGCGAACTGAAGAGAAAGAGACCCACTCATGGTCAAGAGGCAATTGCCCAATCCGTCCGAGATCTTCGAGCTGATGAAGTTCAAGAAGTTCGAACTCGACTCTCGGAAACGCCGTCTCGAATCGGCGTTGACGATCGAGGACCTGCGCCAGATAGCCAAACGGCGCACTCCCGCTGCCGCGTTCGACTACACGGACGGCGCGGCAGAGGGGGAGATCTCGATGGAGCGCTCGGTGCAGTCCTTCCAGGACATCGAGTTCCACCCGTCGATCCTCAACGATGTGTCACAGGTCGATACGACGACACAGATCCTCGGCGGCAGTTCGGCGATGCCCTTCGGTATAGCACCGACTGGGTTCACCCGGCTGATGCAGACTGAAGGTGAGATCGCCGGTGCCTCCGCTGCCGGCGCGGCAGGCATTCCATTCACCCTGTCGACGTTGGGAACGACCTCGATCGAGGACGTGAAGAAGGTCAACCCGGATGGCCGGAACTGGTTCCAGCTCTACGTCATGCGCCAGCGGGAAATCTCGTACGGTCTGGTTGAACGGGCCGCAGCGGCAGGCTATGACACTCTCTTCTTCACCGTCGACACTCCGATCGCCGGCGCTCGCCTGAGAGACAGTCGCAACGGGTTCTCCATCCCGCCGCAGCTCTCACCGAAGACCGTTCTCAATGCCATTCCGCGTCCCTGGTGGTGGTGGGACTTCCTGACGACGGAGAAGCTGCAGTTCGCTTCCCTGTCCGAGACAGGTGGGACTGTGGGCGAGCTGCTCAACTCGGCCATGGACCCGTCGATCGACTTCGATGATTTGGCCACGATCCGAAAGATGTGGCCGGGCAAGCTGGCGATCAAGGGTGTTCAGACCGTTGCCGATGCCAGGAAACTCGCCGACCTCGGCGTCGATGCCATCGTGTTGTCGAACCATGGCGGGCGACAGCTCGATCGTGCTCCGGTTCCCTTCGAGCTGCTTCCCTCGGTGGCGAAGGAGGTCGGCAAGGACCTCGAGATCATCGTCGATACGGGAATCCGCAATGGTGCCGATATCGTCGCCTCCATGGCTCTGGGCGCGGACTTCACACTCATCGGCCGTGCCTACCTCTACGGGCTCATGGCCGGTGGAAGGGAAGGCGTCGATCGCACGATCGCGATCCTCAGCGAACAGGTCGAGCGGACGATGAAGCTGCTTCAGGTGGCCAACGTTTCCGAGCTCAATCCGAGCCACGTGACCCAGCTGCGTCGGTTCAGCCGCGATGGGCAGTTGGACGGTGCGACTCCACCGGCCGGCCAGATCTGATCCATCGCTATTTCCACTGTGAAGGCGGCCTGCGGGACTCTCCGCGGGCCGCTTTCGCTGTGAAATCAGGATCAGCGTGTGGTTGTCGTGCGACGTTGCAGACCCGGGCGAGGGGCAGCAGGAAGCGCTTTCAAAAACTTTTTCTCCCCCGCGGAATAAACCCTCACTCCGCAAAGTTGAGTCTAGTGTACGCAACTTTGGTGATGCTGGGCTTGACTGCTTGGATCACGAAGATAATACTTGAGTGCAGTTGGCTCAATGTGTGCGGTCGAGTGGGTCCACCACTCGTCC
This sequence comes from Brevibacterium sp. 239c, assembly GCF_900169365.1. Taxonomy (GTDB): domain Bacteria; phylum Actinomycetota; class Actinomycetes; order Actinomycetales; family Brevibacteriaceae; genus Brevibacterium. The sequence continues at coordinate 37,076 of NZ_FXZH01000016.1, read as the reverse complement.
CCGTGGCAGGAAATGTCGTGGAAGCCAGGTGGTGGATCCGCCCGATCGCACACATTCGAGTCGAGATTACTCACGATATGTAAGGAGACAACGTTATGGCACGTGCAGTTGGAATCGACCTCGGAACCACGAACTCCGTCGTCACAGTCCTCGAAGGCGGCGACCCCAAGGTCATCGCAAACGCGGAAGGCGGTCGCACGACCCCATCCGTCGTAGCTGTCAACAAGAACGGCGACTCCCTGGTCGGCGAAATCGCCAAGCGCCAGGCCGTCACCAACATCAAGAACACCGTGGCTTCGGTCAAGCGCCACATGGGAACCGACTGGTCCACCGAAATCGGCGGCAAGAAGATGTCGGCACCTGAGGTTTCGGCTCGTATCCTGCAGAAGCTCAAGCACGACGCTGAGGAATACCTGCAGGAAGACGTCACCGACGCAGTCATCACTGTTCCCGCATACTTCAATGACGCCGAGCGTCAGGCCACGAAGGATGCCGGTGAGATCGCAGGACTCAAGGTCTCGCGCATCATCAACGAGCCCACCGCTGCAGCTCTGGCCTACGGCCTTGAGCGTGGCAAGGAAGACGAAACCATTCTCGTCTTCGACCTCGGTGGCGGTACCTTCGATGTCTCCCTGCTCGAAGTCGGCAAGGACGAAGACGACTTCTCTACGATTCAGGTCCGTGCGACCTCAGGTGACAACCGCCTCGGCGGCGACGACTGGGATCAGCGCATCGTCGACTGGCTCGTCGGCGAGGTCAAGAACGGATACGGCGTCGATCTGAGCAAGGACGCGACCGCAATCCAGCGTCTGAAGGAAGCTTCGGAGCAGGCCAAGAAGGAACTCTCCTCTGCCACCAGCACCAACATCTCGCTGCAGTACCTGTCGATGAGCGAGAACGGACCCATCCACCTGGATGAGACCCTGACCCGCGCGAAGTTCGAGGACCTGACCAAGGACCTTCTCGAGCGCACCAAGGCTCCGTTCCACGCAGTCATGAAGGACGCAGGCGTGTCCGTCTCCGAGATCGACCACGTCGTCCTCGTCGGCGGTTCGACCCGTATGCCAGGCGTCACCACCGTCGTCACCGAACTCACCGGAGGCAAGGAGCCCAACAAGGGCGTCAACCCCGATGAGGTCGTGGCAATCGGTGCTGCCGTGCAGGCCGGTGTCCTCGTGGGCGAACGTAAGGACGTTCTGCTCATCGACGTCACCCCGCTCTCGCTCGGACTCGAGACCAAGGGTGGCGTGATGACCAAGCTCATCGAGCGCAACACCCCGATCCCGACCAAGCGTTCGGAAACCTTCACCACGGCCGAGGACAACCAGCCCTCCGTGTCGATCCAGGTCTTCCAGGGTGAGCGTGAGTTCACTCGCGACAACAAGAACCTGGGCACCTTCGAGCTGACCGGTATCGCTCCGGCGCCTCGCGGCGTGCCGCAGATCGAGGTCGCCTTCGACATCGACGCCAACGGCATCGTGCACGTGTCGGCCACCGACAAGGGCACCGGCACCGAGCAGTCGATGACGATCACCGGCGGTTCCGCACTGCCGCAGGAAGACATTGACCGCATGGTCAAGGAAGCCGAAGAGAACGCAGACGAGGACAAGAAGCGCCGTGAGGCCGCTGATACCCGCAACAATGCGGAAAACCTCGCCTACCAGACCGAGAAGCTCGTCACGGACAACGAGGACAAGCTGCCTGAAGAGGTCAAGACCGAGATCAACTCGGACGTTGAAGCTCTCAAGGAAGCACTCAAGGGTGAAGACGACGACGCCGTGAAGACGGCCTACGACAAGCTCGTTGAGAACCAGCAGAAGATCGGCGAAGCCATCTACAGCCAGCAGGGTGCCGAAGGCGCCGCTGGTGAAGAGGCCACCGCTGGTGCAGATGCAAGTGCCGACGACGATGTCGTCGACGCTGAGGTTGTCGACGAAGAGGACGAGGAGAAGAAGTAATGACTGCCGAGGGCAACGATCCGTCGTCCGAGGAGCCAGGCTTCACCTTCAGCGACAAGCGCCGAATTGATCCGGACACCGGCGAGCTCCGCCCAGAGGCCGACTCAGCGTCGGCCTCGGCGGAGGCCGGTGAGGCCGATGTCGCAGCCGGTGCCGATGGCACCGACGACGTCCAGAATGCCGATGAGGATCTGGCCGATGCCAGTGACCTCGGCGTTGACATTCCAACCGATGCTTCGACGTTGAATGACACCGAGGCCGCGCCGGGCGAAGAGGCCGCCGAACCCGAACCGGGAACTGAGGCCGCAGCGTACCTGGCCGACCTCAAGCGCATCAATGCCGAGTACGCCGCCTACCGGATGCGGACCGATCGCGAACGCGAGCGAGCCGCCACCGGTGGCACGATCAAGGCCATTGAGGCATTGATCCCTGTGCTCGACGAAGTGCGCCTGGCGCAGGAGAACGGCGACGTCACCGGGCCATTCGAGACCCACGTGAACAAGCTGGTCGACTCGCTGAACAAGGTCGGCGTCGAGCAGTACGGTGACGTCGGCGACGAGTTCGATCCGCGACTGCATGAGGCTCTCATGCAGCAGCCTTCGGACGACGTCGAGACTCCGACCGTCTTCCTGGTCATGCAGCCGGGCTACCGCCTCGGAGACCGAGTCATCCGTGCGGCGCGCGTCGGCGTGCAGCAGCCGGAGGACTGAGAACCACACCCTCGCCGAGGTGGTCCCACGGCACAGCGTCACTGAACTGACGTCGTGAACGTGGGAACCACCTCGGCGGCGGTCCGGATCATCCGGGATTGTGATCCCGGGGCTGCGGATTGTGAGGAGACAATTGAATACACTGATGAAGAAGACACGGAAGGAGGTGCCAGGTGAATACCGGTCCTCAGAATGATTGGTTCGAGAAGGACTTCTACAAGACCCTCGGCGTCTCCAAAGATGCTTCCGACGCAGAGATCAAGAAGGCCTACCGTAAGCTGGCACGCAAGTATCACCCGGATGCCAATCCCGGTGATTCCAAGGCTGAAGACAAGTTCAAAGAGCTCGGCCAGGCGCATCAGGTGCTCTCTGACAAGGAATCTCGAGAACAGTACGATCAGGTCCGCGCCATGGGCGGCGGAGCCAGGTTCACCGGTTCCGGAGGACCTGGAGGCGGCGCCGGCGGTGGATTCGACGACGTATTCTCCGACCTCTTCGGCGGCGGAGGCGGACGGACACGGACCCGCTCGCCCTACGGCGGAGGCGGGGGAGACGTACCCCCTGACCTCGCTGACCTGCTCAATGGATTCGGCGGAGGCGGCTACGGCGGCGGTGGTTTCGGCGGCGGATATTCGCCACCGGTCAAGGGCGGCGACATCAAGTCCAGCACCACCCTGTCCTTCACGGAGGCCATCAACGGCGCTTCGGTGAAGCTGAACATGCCGGGCGGAAAGCCGCTGACCGTGCGCACGCCCATCGGCGTCAAGGACGGGCAGAAGATCCGTTTGGCAGGCAAGGGCAAGACCAGTCCCAATGGCGGTGAGGCCGGCGACGTGATCCTCACGATCAAGGTCAAGCCCCACCCCGTGTTCACCCGCGATGGTGACAACCTGCGGATGGACCTGCCGGTGAGCTTCGACGAGGCTGCCCTGGGTGCCGAGGTCAAGGTCCCGACGCTCGATGGACTGCCGGTGACGATGAAGATCGCCCCGGGCACACCATCGGGACGGACCATGCGTCTGCGCGGCAAGGGCGTGAAGTCGAAGAAGGGCACCGGCGACCTGCTGGTGACCGCAGAGATCGTCGTCCCGCAGAACCTGTCGAAGGACGCCAAAGCAGCTGTCGAATCGTTCAAGGCCGCGACCGAGGACGAGGATCCACGGGGCGGACTGCTCGACAAAGCCAAGGCCAGTTGAGGTGGTGAAGCACGATGCACATATCGACCAGTGCAGCGGTGTACGTCATTTCGGTGGCGGCGGACCTGGCAGGAATGCACCCGCAGACGCTGCGACAGTATGACCGTCTAGGTCTCGTCATCCCAGAACGTACCGCCGGCAGAGGCCGGCGGTACTCGGGGCGAGACATTGCCAAACTCCGGCTGATCCAGCAGCTCTCGCAGGACGAGGGCGTGAACCTGGTGGGGATCAAGAAGATCATTGATCTGCAGAACCAGGTGGATCAGCTCAAGAGCCGCAACGAGGAACTTGAGAAGGAAGTGCGGTCTCGCATGTCAGCGAAGGAACGTGAGGCGCGAGTCTTCGCTGCCGGCTCTGCCGGTGAGGTTGTCTCGATCTCGCGCGGCAGACGTCCGCAAGGGCGACCCGAGCCGGGCGCTATGGTTCTCTACAACAGGTTCCGGCGCCGGTGAGCTGACTGCTTGCCGCGCTCAACCCGGAACTGGTTGCGATGAAGGGGGCGAATCCAATTGGATTCGCCCCCTTCATCATGCCCGGATGCTGTCTCCGGTGCCATTGTTGGGATCAGCTGATGGGATCAGAGCTCCGAAGGATCCTGAGGTCCCTTCTTGCGACGCACCGTCAGAGCAACTGCGACTCCACCGACGAGGAGGAGGCCGGCTCCACCGACGAGCCCGGTGAGTTCGGTACCGGTGCGAGGCAGATCGCCGCCGCCGTGTCCGTCGCTGTTTCCGTTGTCGTTTCCGTCGTTGCCGCCGGTGTTGGCATCTTCGCCGACCGTGAAGGCTCCGGTCATCTCGTCCTCGCCGCAGGTGACGGTGATGTCATAGTCGCCGAGGTAGGCCGACGGGTCATTGGCAGAGGTGCCGTAGACGTTGACGGATGCCTTGCCCTCATCATCGGCCTTGACAGTGTTGTCGTAGGCGGCGACGTCGGAGTTGCCCTTGGGAGAGACCACGTAGTGGACGTCGCTGCCTGGTTCGCAGTTCTCAACGGCCAGGGTGACGCCCTTGTTCTCTACGACGAAGTCAGCGGCTTCGATGGTTTCAGGCGAAACTTTCAGGGTGGCTTCGGCCGCTGGGATGGTTGGCTTGGGCTCTTTGGTCTCGTCTTCGGTGACTGTGAACTTCGCGGCGTTCGAGGCTTCTTCGCTCTCAGCGTCGAATGCGGTGACCGAGTAGTCTCCGGGCTCGAGGCCGCCTTCGGGCGCCTTCACCGTTGTGCTGAACTTGCCGTCTTCGTCTGCCTTGACCTCGTCCTCGTAGAACGGAGACTGGGTGGCTTCACCGGAGACGCTGACTGCGCTGTCGGGAGTGAAGCCCTCGCCGGTGACCTTGAGGCCGTCTTTCTTGAAGTCGCTCTCGCTGATCTTCTTGTCGGAGATCGAGACCTTGGGGTCGACGGCGGGTGCTTCTGGTTTTTCGTCGTCGGCGGTGACTTCGAATTCAGCCGGAATTTCCTGCTTCTCTTCGCCGCGTATAACGGTCACGGTGAAATTGAGCATCTGAGGATCGATGGCGGAGGGATCACCGGTCTTGTTGTAGATGGTGTACTCGACGGTGTCGCCTTCTGCGGTCTGCGGTTCCTTACCTTCGAAGGACACGTTGTCGGTGACGGTGTCGCCAGCTTCGAGACCCGAGACCGTGACTTTGACGCCCTTGGCCTTGTCAGCGAGGTCGGTCTGGGTGATCTTCTCCGGTGACACCGAGACGGATGCTTCGAGCGCGGCCTGGTCCTCGGCGCCGTCTTTAGCGTCCTTGGCAGGGTCGGTTTCATCTTCCTGGCTCTCGTTCTGGCTGACCACGAAGTTGGTCTGTCCGAAAGCGTCGGCGGTGGGGGCTGTGGGTGCAGCCATTACGGGGGATGCGGCGAGGCCGGTGATGGCCAGGGCCACTGCGGGGGCGAGTGCCAGCTTCTTCATAGAGTCCTTCGTTCTTACAGCTTAGAATGATCTCCTACGCAGGTAACGATAATGAAATAGTTACAACGAGCATAGTTGTGTTCGTTTTGTTCACACGTGTTGTTCAGCATAGCTACATGCGTTGTTGATTGATTATGACGGTGAGCTTGTCGGAAATGGGTGTGGCCCCGACCGGAGCCGGAGCCACACCCATTCAAGCGCTCGCATAATCAGTCTCGTCGAGTGATTACTTTGGAGTCTCTCATCAGAAGTCGGTGGGCAACTGTCCGACCTTCTTGCGTCGACCGGTCATAGCAATTGCTGCTCCACCGATGAGGAGGAGCATCGCTCCTGAAGCAAGACCGCCGAGGTCTGCACCGGTGCGTGGCAGCTGGCTTCCATCGCTGCCGTTGCCGTCATCATCGCTGCCGCCACTGCCGCCACCATTGGCCCCGGCCGTGACGGTGAACGACTCCTTCATCGTGTCGTCGCCGCAGGTTGCGCGGGCTGTGTAGGCGCCGACGTAGGCCGAAACATTGTCGGAGGTGCCGAAGACACTGACCGAAGCCTTGCCCTCGTCATCTGCCTTGACCGTGTTCTCGTATGCGGTGACCTGGATGCCCTTTGGTTTAACCGCGAAGTGCACATCCGCACCTGGTTCGCAGTCCTCGACGGCCAGGGTGACACCCTTCTTGTCGTTGGCGAAGTCTGCGGCCTCAAGCGTCTTCGGTGTGACCGTGAAGGACGCTTCTGCGGGAGCCTCGGGAGTGTCCTTATTATTGCCCTTGTCTCCGTCGTCGCCGTCTTCTTTGTCTTCGGCGACAACATTGATGTTGCCTTTAAGGGTTTTCGACTCGGTGCCTTCGCGGTCGATGGTGACCGTGAACGGAACCTTGCCTTCTTCGAGGTTCTTCGGGTTGCCTTCGTACCAGAGGTGGAGTTTGTAGTCGCCATCGGAGTCGGCTGTCTCGGTGTCTCCAGTTAGTGAATCCCTGACCTTGTCGCCCTTCTTGACGCCCGAGACGGTGACGGTGACGCCCTTGTCTTTGTTAGCGAGATCCGCTGCCGTGATCTTCTTTGGATCGACCTTCAGCGAGGCGTCGATGGGATCGACTGCATCGTCCTCGGTGACGGTGACTTCGACGGGAGCCGACTCCTCGCTGGTCTTGTCGTCGATAAAGGTGAGCGAGTACTTGCCCGCCTCGATCGATTCAGGTGCGGTCACAACGCCGCTGACATTTCCATCTTCGTCGGCAGTGGGCTTTTTGGCCTGAGCAGCGGCGCGCTGCGTCGAAACAGCTTGGCCGGTGACGCTGACGGTGCCGTTAGGGCTGAATCCCTCGCCTGTGAACTTGAGTCCGTCCTTCTTGAAGTCCTCTACCGAGATCTTATTGGTCGAGAGCGAGACCTTCGGGTCTGCTTCGACAGCCTGGATTTCTAAGGACTCGGTGAGGTTCTGCGTGGTAGATTCGCCGGACTCGCTGGCCCTTGTGAGCTTGATCGAGAGAGCTATTGCACCCTCATCGATCTGCTTAGCAGCTTTCTCGGTCTGCAAAGTCACGGTTGCAGATTGACCTGTTGCTGTCGTGGACTCGGCGGAGAGATCGCTGCCCTTCACCTCCACCCTGTCGCCCTTTTTCAGATTGGTGACGGTGACATCGAGGCCCTCATCGGCGAGGTCTTCGGCGGCAATTGATGAAGCGACACTCACAGAAGCATTGATCTCTTCGACGTCGTCCTTGGCGTCGGAGTCGTCCTTCTTGGAGTCTTTCGATTCCTTGGAATCGTCATCCTTGGGTGCAGGCTTCTTCGAATCCTTGGCGTCGTCGCCGGACTTCTTACCTGCCTTGTCGTTAGCCTTCTTCTTGTCGGCTGCTTTCTTGGCTGCGTCTTTCGCATCAGCAGCCTTCTTATCGGCTGCGTCCTTCTTGTCCTGCTCAGCCTTTTCCTTGGCAGCTTTTTCCTTAGCTGCCTTCTCGGCTGCACCCTTGTCCTCGGCGGCCTTTTTCTGCTCAGCCTCCTCGGCGAGCTTCTCGGCCTTCTCGGCTTTTTCCTTCTTGATCTGCTCGGCTTCAGCCTTGGCAGATGCAGACTGGGTGGTGGGAGTCTCGGCGGCGGCGACTGGGGCGGCCACCAGACCTGTGAACGCGAGGGCCACGGCCGGCGCGAGAATGAGCTTCTTCATTGGAGTGCCTTCAATCTTGAGAGTGTGAGGGGCTGCACATCTGATAGCCATCCTAGATACAGAGAATCCCCCAAACTACTTATGTACGTTTAGTTCAGGGTGAATAGCGGTAACACTTTGGTGAACGAAGTGACCCCGTCGAGACGCTCTCGTGATGTGACCAGTCAGTAGCTATGACCGTAGGGTGACAGTCAGCCGTACTCACAGCGCGGCCAGAGCCGCAGCGTTGCCAGAACCTCAGCGCTGAACCTCAGCGCTGCCAGCGGTCGCTCTCTCAGACCGGCCAGGCCTCGGCCCGGATCTGTTTGCGCTGCTCCACAGTGGGCACGCGCACGGTCAGCGCTGCGGGCATGACCTCCATTGCCAGATACCCCGACTGGCCGATCGGATCCCCGTCCAGCTGCACATCGAGTTCCTCACCGGATTCGATGACGACCTTCTGGCACTTGCGAATGTTCGTGTGCAGACCCTTCGACGTCTGTCGGCCCAGGACAGAGGCGAGAACGCCTACCCACTGGCCCAGGTTCTTCGGGCTGACGATGAGGACATCGAGCATACCGTCGTCGATGACGGCCTGTGGCAGCAGCTGAATGCCGCCTTGCAGCTTCCCGCAGTTGCCGCCGAGCACCGACCGCACGCGTGCCGAAATCCGATAGTCGTCATCGAAGGTCACCTTCACGTGACTGGGGCGGCCGGCGAGCTTGCGCGATCCAGCCTCGACATAGGCCAGCCAGCCGAGGCGGGATTTCAGGTCGGAATTGGTATCGGCCATGACGGCCGCATCGAATCCCAATCCGGTCATGACGGTGAATACGTGAGTGTCCGCATCCTCGGCGGTCTTGGCGGTTCCGACGTCGATCCTCCGATTGCGGCCCCACAGCGCAATGCGCAGCGCCCACTCGGTTTTGTCGAGCACGATCTCGAGGTTTCGTGAGAGCAGATTTCCCGTTCCCAGCGGAATGATCCCCATCGGTGTCTCTGACCCGGCCAGCGCCGAGGCGACGGCTCGGACAGTACCGTCACCGCCGGCAGCAATGACGACGTCGACCCCCTCGTCGAGTGCGCGGGAGGCGGCGCCTTCGCCGGAATCCTCGATGGTGGTCTCGATGACCAAAGGCGGGTTCCAGCCTTCGAAGCGACAGATCGCCTCGGCGGTCGAGGACAGTCTGCTGACATCGGTCTTCGTCGGATTCACGACGATAGCGGCCCGGTAGCGACCGGGGTGCTCGCCTTCGAGCGCTTCGGGATCGGAGCCACGGGCGTACTGCCGAACACGGTTCAGGGCACGACGAGTCCCCGTCCGGTGGCCGACGATGAACGCGGTCAGCAGCACCACGACGATGCCGGCGATAACGAACCACGTCATCATGGGGTCCAAAGCAACGGTCATGTCTCAAATTTACCGTGCCGAACTTGGGTGCGAGCTGCCACCCACCGGAGAAGGGCCCGAATGTCGAAAAGACTCCAGGGCCGTTAAGCTGAGAGGGTGATCGATCTAGCGCTCCTCAGAGAAAACCCGGACCTGTTCAAGGCATCGCAGGAGGCCCGCGGCTCGTCCGTCGACCTCGTAGACGAAGTCCTGGCCGCGGATTCCGCACGCCGTTCTGCCATCACCGCGTACGAGGACGCACGCGCCGATCAGAAGTCCTTCTCCTCCCAGATCGCGAAGGCGCCTAAAGAGGACAAGCCCGCACTCATCGCAGAGGGCAAGGAAAAATCAGCCAAGGTCAAGTCGCTGCAGTCCGAGTCCGAAGAAGCGAACTTCGCATTCGAGAAGCTCGCTGGCAAGCTCTCGAACCTCATCATCGAAGGGATCCCCTCCGGCGGCGAAGAGAACTTCGTGACCCTGAAGACCGTGGGCGAACCCCGCGACTTCAGCACCGACGGCTTCGAACCGGCCGACCACCTCGAAATCGGTGAGACGCTCAAAGCTATCGACACCGCACGCGGCACCAAGGTCGCAGGTTCACGCTTCCACTACCTCACCGGGTTCGGCGCCAAGCTGGAGATGGCGCTGCTCAACCTGGCCCGCGATGTGGCAGAAGAAGCCGGGTTCATCCCGACCATCACACCTACGCTGGTCAAGCCCGAGGTCATGCGCGGCACCGGTTTCCTCGGCGAGCACGCCGATGAGATCTACCGACTCGAAGCCGATGACCTGTTCCTCGTCGGCACCTCCGAGGTGCCCCTGGCGGGACTCCACATGGACGAGATCATCGACCTGTCCGATGGCCCACTGCGCTACGCCGGAATCTCCTCCTGCTACCGCCGTGAGGCAGGTTCCTACGGCAAGGACACCCGCGGAATCATCCGCGTCCACCAGTTCCAGAAAGTGGAGATGTTCGCCTACGTCGAGGTCGAGGACGCCGAGGCTGAGCACGAGCGCATGCTCTCCCTGCAGGAGAAGATGCTGGGCCTGTGCGAACTGCCCTACCGCGTCATCGACACGGCAGCCGGAGACCTCGGTGACTCTGCAGCCCGCAAGTTCGACTGCGAAGCCTGGGTGCCGACACAGGGCACCTACCGTGAGCTGACCTCGACCTCGAACTGCACGACCTTCCAGGCGCGCCGCCTGCAGGTCCGCGAACGCTACGACGGTGCCACCCGCCCCGTCGCCACACTCAACGGAACCATGGCCAACACCCGCTGGCTCGTCCCGATCCTGGAGAACCACCAGCAGGCAGACGGTTCGGTCACGGTTCCCGCGGCGCTGCGCCCCTACCTCGGCGGCATGACCGCCCAGGGGCCAGAGGGTCCGCGTTACTGAAGTCCCGATCCTCAAGCTTGGAGAGAAATTGCCCGAACACCTCATCGCGCTCGACATCGACGGCACCATCGTCAACTACGACGGTGCACTGTCCGAACCTGTCCGCCAGGTCCTGACCCAGCTCGCCGAAGCTGGTCATCACCTCGTCATCTCCACCGGGCGGGCACTGCCCGGAGCGCTTGAGGTCGTGCACGCACTCGGCCTCAAAGATGGTTTCGTCGTGTGCTCGAACGGGTCAGTCGTCGTCAAGCTCGACCCGGCTTCGCCGTTGGGTTGGGAGATGCACCATGTCGTGTCCTTCGACCCGAAGGATGCGCTGGAGAAGATGCACGATGCGCTGCCGAGCGCACTGTTCCTCGTCGAAGACCCAGACCTGCACCGCTGGGCCTCAGGACCGTTCCCTTCGGGTGAGCTCGCGGAATCGGACACACTCGACATCGTCGACTTCGAACAGCTCCTCAACAAGCGGGCCACCCGCATCGTGATGCGTGAGGTCAACGGCACTGCGGAGGAGTTCGCCGAGGCTGTCGATCGTCTCGGACTTCACGAAGTCAGCTATTCGGTGGGCTGGAGTAACTGGCTCGACATCGCCCCGGACGGAGTTTCGAAGGCCAGCGGCCTCGAACTCGTCGAATCCGAACTCGGCATCGACCACGAGCTGAGCATCGGTGCCGGTGACGGACTCAACGACATCGAAATGATCGAATGGGTCCACCACGGGATCGTCATGGGCCAGTCGAAGGACGTGCTCAAGCAGCACGCCTCGGTCGTGACGAAGTCCATCGACGACGATGGTCTGGCCGTGGCCCTCGTCGACTACTTCGACCTCGACCCGGCGGTTCTCGAACTCAGCGGCTCCCGCGACACCCGCGGCTGAGGACAGCTCAGACAACTCATCCGCTAAACCTCCCCGACGTCACTAATTGCGCCTGGCGCCGGGCGGTAATAGTGACGTCGGGGAGGTTTAGCGTTGGTGTGCGTCGAGTACAGCGCCCAGATAACGTGCGACACCATCCTCATCGACGGCGGCGGTGACGGTGGCTGCGCAGTCCTTCACCGACTGCAGGGCGTTGCCCATGGCCACACCATGCCCGGCCCAGGTCAGCATCTCGATGTCGTTGGGCATGTCCCCGAACGCCATCACCTGTTCTCGAGCCACGCCGAGGCCGTTGCACAGTGCCTCGAGCGTCTTCGCCTTCGTCACACCGGCCGGAGCCAGTTCGACGAGTCCGTTGACGGGATCGGAGAACGAGGCATGGCAGTTGGCGGCGATGAGGGGATCGAGCAGATCGTGAAGGGCCTCCGAATCCTCAGAGCCGATGCTGACGAGGATCTTCACAACGTCCCGTGTGGCCAGCTCGGACAGGTCTTCCATCACGTGGGCCTGGCGGGGGTTGCGTGAGATGAAGTTCTTGTCGACGAGTCCGCCGGTGAGGGTCTCGAACGCGAAGTGCGCTTCCGGATGGGAGGCGGTGATTGCGGAGACGATCTCCTCGGTTTCGGAGAAGTCGATGGTGTGCGCCGAGACCACACTCGCCGAGGCGATGTCATAGACGACTGCTCCGTTGAGGCAGATGACACGGCCGAGATCGGGGATCTGAGAGGCGATCGCCTCGAGCCACCTGATCGGTCTGCCGGTGACGAGCACGAAGGGGATGTCCATGTTCTGGCAGCGATGGATCGCATCGATAGTGGCCGTGGAGATGGGCCTCCAATCAAGTAGGAGCGTGCCGTCGATGTCGCTGGCGACCAGACCGAGGTCGAAATTCTCCGGGGGTGTCATCATCGCCTTCGTCATGATTCTTGACCACCTTCAGTGGCGGCCTGGGCGCGTTCGAGCAGCTGCGCGGCCTCGGAGATGAACCGCTCGGTCGCCTTTGCGCTGGGGCCGATCGGCCTGTCGGCGATGATCTCGGTGCGGGCCATCGATGCTGCGAGCACCGCCTCGGCGACCTTCGATGAGGCCTTGGTCAGCAGTTCCGGAGTGTCTCCGACTGCATTGCGGGTGTGGCCGGGAACGACCTGCCCGGAGACCGGATGATTGGTGTGGAGCCATGCGGTGACCTCGTCGACGATCGGCACCAGATCATTGAGGCGCCGTGTCCCATCGATGATCGTGTTCGCGTCGGCAGAGGGATCCTGGCCGTCGGCGGGAAGCTTATGGATGGCCACCGAGGTGGTGTAGTAGCGGTCGACGGCACGGATGAATCTGTCACGGTTGTGCCGCCACAGTCCAGTGCCGAACTGCTGGTCAGGGCCCTTACGCGAGGAGGAGCCACCTGGCTTTCGCAGACCGGAGAAGATGTTCTTCACAGGTAGTTGCCTGGGCGAGGGTCGTCGGAATCGTCCTGTGTCTGGTCGTTCGCAGCTGCGTTCGGTGCAGTGCCAGGTGGCACCATTCCAGGTGGCAGCTGCCCGTGTCCGGCGAGTCCCTGCTGCGCCATGGCCTGCTGCGCTACGATCGCGGCCTGAATGCCGTGGAAGAGTCCCTCCAGCCAGCCGACCAGCTGGGCCTGAGCGATGCGCAGCTCGGAATTCGTCGGCGGTCCTTCACTGGCGTCGAACGGCAGATCGAGGCGTTCGAGTTCGTCGATGAGATCCTTCGACAGGCCATCCTCGAGCTCGTCGATCGACCGGCGGTGGATCTTCGCCAGACGTTCGCGACCCTTTTCATCGAGGTCGGTGCTGCGGACCTCTTCGAGGAGCTGCTTGACCATAGTCCCGATCCGCATCACCTTCGCAGGGGAGGACACATCGGCCTGAGCCGAGGACTCCTCAACCGACTCACCGGCAGAACCTGGCGACTGAGCAACAGGACTCACCGACTGGTCGGGGGAATCCCCCTGCTGTCCAGACGACGCCTGGGTCTGACCAGACGACGCCTCTGCCTGATCAGGTGGGTTCTCGGACTGACCGGGATTGCTGGACATGATCGAACACCTTCCTCCTGCGCTGAACCTCAGACTGGCCGGGTCTCAGCCTCAATGAATCTCAGACGTGCTGCGCTGACTTCGTGGCCGACGCTGACTTCGTTGACGGCGCTGACTCGTCAGCAATGAGCAGCACCTTCCCGATGCTCGTGCCCTCTTCCAACGCGGTATGTGCCTTGGGTGCCTCGGACAACGGCATCGTCTCATGGATGATCGGGCGGATGTCACCGGAGATCACGGCCGGCCATAACCGTGCGGCCACCTCGGTGACGATCTCGATCTTCTGCTCCTTGGGGCGGGCTCGCAGCGTCGTTCCCGCGACCGATTTGCGCGGCTGCATGAGCGAGGCGATACTCAGTTCGGCCTTCGCGCCGCCCTGCATGCCGATGATGACGAGGCGCCCGTCGGTGCCCAGAGCCTTGATGTTGGACTTCAGGTATTTCGCGCCGATGATGTCGAGGATGACGTCGGCGCCGGTGGAGCCGTCGGGGCGCACGCAGATCTCGTGGACGCGTTCGACGAAGTCCTCGTCGCGGTAGTTGATGACGGCATCGGCGCCGAGGTTGCGGCAGAATTCCGCCTTGCGTTCGGACCCGACCGTGACAGCGATCTTCACACCCAGATGCTTGGCGATCTGGATCGCGGCCGTGCCGATTCCCGAACCGCCGCCGTGGACGAGGAGCCATTCGCCGGCCTGGATGTTCGCGTTGCCGACGATATTGGAATGGACCGTGGACAGGACCTCTGGCAGTCCCGCCGCCTCGGTGAGGTCGAGGCTGTCCGGTACGGGAAGGAGCTGACCTGCAGGGACGGGGACAGATTCGGCGTATCCTCCACCGGAGAGCAGGGCCGCGACTCGGTCGCCGACCTTCCAGCCGGTGACCTCAGAGCCGAGTTCAGCGATCGTTCCCGAGACCTCGAGACCGGGGATCAGTGTGGCACCGGCGGGTGGGTCGTAGAAGCCTTGGCGCTGCAGCAGGTCGGCGCGGTTGACACCGGCCGCATGCACGGTGATCAGGACTTCGTCGGCCGCGATGTCCGGGGTCGGCTCCTCGGTGATCTGGAGGACGTCGGGGCCGCCTGGTTCAGAAATCGTGATTGCTCGCATGATTCCACTCTAGTGGTTCAGCCCGATTTCGGCCGAGGCATCTGGGATCAGGCGAAGAGGCGGAACATCGGTGAGTTCTGGTGGACTCGTTCGATCTCGATCTGGGAGGCGTCCATGCGTTCGAGCAGGTTCGGCAGATCCTCGGCGTAACCGAGTTCGATGCCGACGAAGGCAGGTCCGGTCTCACGGTCGGAGCGTTTGACGTACTCGAACATCGCGATGTCATCGTCGGGGCCGAGGATCTCGTTGAGGAAGCGACGCAGAGCGCCGGGCTCCTGTGGGAAGTCGACGATGAAGTAGTGCTTGAGGCCCTCGTGGACGAGCGAGCGTTCGAGAATCTCCGGATATCGGGAGATGTCATTGTTTCCGCCGGAGACCAGGCACACGACGGTCGATCCCGGTTCGATGGCGATCGGCTTGCTCGTGCCCGGTGCCCCGATGGCCGCCGAGGCGATGGCTCCGGAAGGTTCGGCGATGATGCCGTCGACCTGGTACATGTCGAGCATCTCTGTGGCCACGGCACCTTCGGCAACCGGGCGGACATCGACGTTGAGGTCGGAGACGATGTCGTAGGTCAGAGCGCCGGCGCGTTTGACCGCGGTGCCGTCGGCGAAGGGGTCGATGTTCTCCAAGGTGACTGGTCGGCCGGCCTTGAGCGCTGCGATCATCGAGGCCGCACCGGCCGGTTCGGCACCGATGACGGTGGTATTGGGGAGGTGCTCGGCCGCATAGGCCGCGATTCCAGAGATCACTCCGCCACCACCGACGGGCACGATGATGTAGTCGGGGGCGACCTCGAGCTGGTTGGCGACCTCCACCGCGACCGTGCCCTGGCCGGCGATGGTGCGCAGGTCATCGAAGGCGGAGACAAGGAGGGCGTCATTGCGCTCGGCGTGCCGGTGGGCCAGAGCTGATGCGTCGTCATAGGTGGAACCGGAGATTTCGATCGTGACCCATTCGCCACCGAAATGGCGGACGCGTTCGACCTTCTGCCTCGGCGTGGTCTTGGGGACGAAGATGGTGCCCTGGATGCCCAGCTCCTTGCAGGCACGGGCGAAGCCCTGGGCATGGTTGCCCGCCGAGGCGCACACGACTCCGCGGGCGCGCTCGGTCTCGTCGAGCTGAAGCATGAAGTTGAAGGCGCCGCGGATCTTGTACGAGCGCACCATCTGCAGGTCCTCGCGCTTGAGGTAGACGGTGGAGCCGGTCGCGGCGGACAGCCGCTCCGAAATCTGCAGGGGAGACATGATCACAGAGTCGGCAATTCGCGCCGCGGCCGCTTCGACCTCGTGCGCGAGTGTTTGCTGCTGGGGTGATACGTCATTTTTCAACACCACTCCATTGTGCTCCTTCTGTCTTGCTCTTTTGCAAGTCGTTCCGGGATAAGGACACTCTGCTGGCCGCACACCAGCACGCGGGCGCTGAATGAGCGGGCGCTGAATGAAAGGTGTGCTGCCGGTATGGAATGTGGGGCTGAGTTGATGATTTCGGGTGCGCCCTGAACAGTGCAAAGGCCGTAACATGATTGGATGGAAGATGCCCGTAATTCCTTCAAGGAGGCGACATGGCCATCAGCAGTGAGCTGGAGCAACTGTTAGCCAGCTGGATACCTCGGCAGTCGTGGTTTCCCAAGCTCGCCGCAGACTTCGGAACCGACCCCGATATCACCCCGATGTCGGTGGCTCGCGCCTTCGTATACAAGGCCGAGGAGCTCGGTGGTTTCGCCGGTCTCGTGACCGTGATCTCTGTCGGTGACGGCCCGACCCTGCGTCGGCTCAACATCCCGCTCTCACTGCGCGGCGTCGAAGACATCCACCTGCGAAAGTCGCTGATCGGTCAGATCGATGACCTGGCACTGGGCCACGTCTACGTCTATGACGGTGCGGCAGATCCCGTGTTCGTCAATCTCATGGCCGACGCGATCACGAAGCGCAAGGTCTTCGACGGCGGCCAGCTGAGCACAGAATCACTGCGCCACAGCCAGGAGAAGGCTGTCTCACGGGACAAGCAGTCTTCCCCGGAAGCGTCGTCTCAGGCACCGTCTTCTCGGGCGCCAGCAGGCTTCAATGATTCTCCCTCCGAGGTGGTCCCGCCGAAGCCATCGAAGGCTGCGTTGGTTGCGGATTCCCGTGAAGAGCTCAACATCGACGTCCGCCCGATCGAGGTCTCTGACGCTGGTGCCCACAAAACGACGGTCATCATCCACGACGAGTACGAGCCGATGGAGCTCAGCTTCTTCCGTGTGCTGGAGAACGGGATGCCGTCATCGCTGACGATCCCTGTTCTGCTCACCGAGGCGGGCTCCCGCAGTGTTCCCGAGGTGATCGGCTGGGGCTCTGGCCGGTGGTACGACATGTTCGAAGTCACCGAGATGGAAGCCCCGATGGCGTTGCTATCTCATGTCGACGTCGATGCCGAACCTGCCTGGCGCGAAGCCGTTGACATCGTGTGCGCTGTTGATTCGGGATCAATCGGTGCCTATAACGCACAGGCCGCGGAGATGGGCCGCCGCATCGGCGAACTCCACTCCGACATGGCCGCCGAATTCGGCATCGTCGAAGGTCGCGGAGAACCGACGAAACTCCTGGCCAAGAAGTGGATCGAGCGCATCGATTGGGCCCTGGGCCGTGCTCCGCTGGCCCTGGATTCCCTGGTGCCCGAGCTGCGGGCCCACCGTGCGAAGCTGCAGTCATTGGACACGATCGGTGTGCTGCAGAAGATCCATGGCGAGCTGACACTTGATCACGTGGTGAGTTCAGGAACCGACGGCTATTCGGTCGTGAAGTTCACGGACTCGACGAACTCGGATCCGAAACCGGTGGCACTCGACCTCGTGGCTCTGCTGCGCAGCGTCGATTACGCGGCCGGCTTCGCCCGTCTGCAGCGGACCGGCGAACTTGATTCGGAGGACGGCGGACTCGTCGTCAACGGCTTCGGCAGTGACGCCTCCGCTTTGCGGACCATCTACGATTCCCCGGAGTTCCTCTGGGCCTCGCAAGTGCAGAACTCGCTGCTCAGCGGGTATTCCCGTGCCCGAGGCGAAAGCCTGGGCCTGGGCGACCCCGTCCTGCGCGCGGCTCTCATCGACAGGCTGCTCGTCGAGGTCGTCACCGAACTGCGCAATCGTCCCAACTGGCTTTCGGTTCCGCTGTCGACTCTGGCTCTCGTGCTCAAGGGCAAGCCGGCTCGTTCCGGTGATGCCCCCGCCGAGGCGGAACTCGGCGTTCCTGAAACCGCCGCAGCAGCCTCGGGCACCGTGGGTGCTGCGGATGCGGTGGATTCTCTAGGCGAGACGGACGCTTCTGCTGAAACGGGTACTTCTGCCGACGCTGAGGTGTCGACGGATGCTTCGTCTGCCGCTGTGGATGCTGACGCGGACGAATCGGAGAAGCCCGATCTCGTAGTCGAAGCCGACGAAGCTCTGGTTGACGCAGACGCTGACGCAAGCACCGCCGTTGACGCGGACACTGCTGTTGACGCAAGCTCCAATATCGACAGTGACGCCGAGACAACAGAATCGGCTGAGCCTCAGCCGCGACCCACCATCCAGCGGGAGCCGGTGGTGCCCTCGAGCGGTGCTGCCAGGCAGAGCCGGATTCGCCGCCCGAGCCCCGCCGAGCAGTCCGAGACCGTCGATGAGGAGTTTGAGGACGAAGAGGACGAGTTCGTCGTCTCGCCCGTGCCCGCTACCTTCGCTGCGCGCGGTGCTGCCTCAGAGGATTCGGATTCGACCGGTCGGCACGTCGTGAACGAGGGAAAGCACGAGAAGCCACGGGCAGAGGATTCCGAGAACGCGCAGGTTGAAGGGCCCGAAGGATCACAGACTCAGACTGAGGATTCTGAGTCGGATCGTGGCTCAGGGAAGCACTGACTTCAGTCCATCAGGAAACGATTAGCAGAAGACAATCGGTTTGTGAGAAACTATTGTGGCTCAGCCTCGCGCTGAGCAGGCCGTGGTTCATTGCGAACCATTGGAAGCGTGTCCGAGCGGCCGAAGGAGATGGTCTTGAAAACCATTGAGCGGCAACCCCGCTCCGTGGGTTCGAATCCCACCGCTTCCGCAAAGTGAAAGCCCCTGTTCGCATCGTGAAAACGACTGCGGGCAGGGGCTTTTCTCACTCCCGGGATCCCGCCTACTGGGCAAGAGGCCTATCCTGTAGACGCAATCTGGCCTATCAACCGAACTATCCGGCCCTTCTCTGCACTATCTGAGCCGGCACCATTGCCAGAACGACGGTCCGTGTCTAGGTTCGACGCATGAGCTGTCATCTGTCTGAACTGGTACTGAACTGTCATGACCCCGAGATGCTGTCTCGTTTTTGGTGCGACGTGCTCGGTTACGTCGAACTCGGTCGCGAAGACGCAGACATAGAGATTGGTCCGGAATCCGGCTTCGGCGCCCGACCAGCCGATGTCGGCCAAACAGGTGAAGAATCGTGGCACGTCCTCGCCGATCCCGAAGGCAACGAGTTCTGCCTACTGAGTTCGCGCCTGCCGGAGCTGAAGGCCCAACCCGTGACCGAGTCTCCTTAACCCAGAGGCGGGGATTTCGCGGGAAGAGAACCTCGATCTCCCGTACGAAAATCGAGGTTCTCTTCCCGTGAAAGTCTGGGGTGGCCACGGCGGCGCCTGGGTGGGCTGGCCGCTACAGCGCCTGGCGCGACCAGCGGTGCCTGTCTTACTCCTGGACGGCCTCCGGCTCGGACATGTCGGCGTCGGCTGCGGGGTCATCGAAGCTGCGGACCGTGCGTTTGAAGCCACGGGTCAGCACGGCCAGGTAGATGACACCGAGGGCCAGCCAGACGACACCGCCGATGAGAGCGGTGTGGTGCAGGCTCACCCACAGGACTCCTGTCAGGATTGCGCCGATCGCAGGCATCACCACGTAATTGAACGCGGACTTGAAGTCGACGACCTGCCTGGTGCGGAACGCGAAGTGTGCGATGACCGTGAGGTTGACGAAGGTGAAAGCGATGAGTGCTCCGAAGTTGATGAGCGCGGAGATGAACTCGAGGCTGAACGACATCGCCAATAGGCAGACCACGCCGACGAGGATGATGTTGAACATCGGAGTATGCGTCTTAGGGTGGATGTAGCCGAATGTCTTGCGTGGCAGCACGCCGTTGCGACCCATCACCAGCATCATGCGAGCGACCGAAGCATGGGAGGCCAGTCCCGAGGCGACAGTGGCGGCGAAGGCCGCGGCGAGGAAGAAGCCCATGAACAGGTGCCCTCCGGTGAGGAGGCCGATCTCCGGCAGAGGATCGTCGACGACTTTGAACTGCGAATTGTCGGGAAAGAGCTGCTGGGCGAAGTAGCTGGCGACGAGGAAGATGAGGCCACCGGCGAGGACCGTGAGCAGAATCGCCTTGGGCATGAGATTCACATGCTTGGCTTCATTGGTGTACATGGTCACGGCATCGAAGCCGATGAACGAGAAGCAGACGACGGTGGCGCCGGTGAGCAGTGCGGACATGCGCACGCCCTCATGCATGAAAGGCTCGGCGCTGAAGACGATTCCGGTTCCCTCGCCGTTGGTCAGATTGACGATGGCGATGATGCAGAAGAGGGCGACCATGGTCACTGCGAAGACCAAGAGGACTGCGTTGAAGTTGGCTGTTCCGCGCATGGACGTGGAGACGATGGTGGTCATGATCACCGTGTACAGGACCACCCACACCCAGGCGGGGGCATCGGGGACCAAGGATTCCATATACAGGCGTGCGATCAGGCAGTTGACCATCGGCAGCAGGAGGTAGTCCATGAGCGAGGTCCAACCGACCAGGAAGCCGAGCCCTGGGCTCATGGTCTCGCGAGTGTATGTATAGGCCGATCCCGCAGTGGGGAAGACCTTGACCATCTTGCCGTAGCTGAACGCCGTGAACACCATAACGATGAGAGCGACGAGGTAGGCCGCGGGTACGGCGCCGTTGGTTTCGCCGGACACGATTCCGAACGTATCGAAGACCACCGTCGGCGTCATATATCCGAGGCCGAGTCCGACGATGGACCACAGCCCGAGGTTACGTTTCAGTGAGCCAGACGCGGCCATATCAATCCTCCACAATGAGTCTTGCCGGTTGTCGCAGTGATCGCACCTGATTGCGTTTTCGGTCAGGCGTAGAAGTGATCTGCGCCATAGATACTATCCCGTCATCAACTGAAAACGCAATCATTACCGCGAATCAATGCGATAACTTCACCTGCGGCGTGTCTAGGGCGACGAATCCAGTAGATTGCGTTGCTGATTGCAGAATGAGCTCAAAGCCCGCCAACTCGCCGAGGTGGCCCACCTCGCCGCCCGCCAACTCGCCGAGGCGACCCACCCCGCCGCAGGCGGCTTCGGTCCACGCGGTGACCCGCCCGCATCGCTCGACCGCCCGCCCCTGTGTCGTGGATCTCATCCCGTCTATCGAACGACTTTTCAGTAACTGTGAAAAGAGAGTAGGTTGATCAGCATTGGCAATGTGGCCCGCAGATTTGAGCGGCCGCGATGGTCCGGTCTGAAGCGGACCTGACCATGATGCTCGACGAAGAGAGGCAACGGCGAACAATGGCGATCGAAACACTCAGTTCAGCGCAGTCGAAGGCGTGGAAAGAGCGAGTTCTGCCCCCAGTGGAGAACGTCGCCGAAGGCGTCTGGGCGATCCCTGTCCCGATCCCGAACAACCCGCTCGTCTACACCTACTGCTACGGAATCGCCGATGGCTCGGGCCTGATCCTCATCGATCCCGGTTGGGACGGCAAGGACCAATACCTGGCGCTCACCTCGGCGCTGGGATCCCTGGGATTCACCGTCGCGAACGTGCACGGAATCGCCATCACCCACTACCACCGCGACCACATCGGGCTGGTACCGGCGCTGCTGCACAAGAACCCCGACATGTGGGTCGCCATGCACGGTGAGGACCTGCGCTCGATCAAACGGTTCTTCTCCAAGAGTGTGGACCTGGGCACCGGCGTCGACCCGAGCATCAACCTCGCTCAGGCCTACGGAGTCCCCGAGGACCGCTGGGCCGAAGTCGAGAGCCTCCAGGTCGGCAGTAAGAAGGGCAAGGGCACGGCCGGATCCAAGGACGACTTCGCACTGCTGATGAGCAGCATGCCCGACACCGTCAACGTCCTCGAAGACGGCTCCGAACTGCCACTGGAATCCGGGTCCCTGCGGGCGCTGTGGACACCGGGCCACACCTACGGCCATTCGGTCTTCGTTCGCGATGAGGACCAGCTGCTGTTCTCCGGTGACCACGTGCTCCCGACGATCACCCCGAATATCGGACTCGACAGCGGCGCGATCACACACAGCCTCGGCGACTACCTGGGCTCCCTGGACAAGATCGGACAGTTGGACACCGAGGTGGCTGTCCTGCCCGCGCACGGGTTCCGGTTCCAGGGACTCCACGACCGCAGAGCCGAACTCGTCGAGCACCACCAGCAGCGCCTGGATGAGATCACTGAGCGCATGGACGCCACCGAAGACCACAGCGTTTACTCGATCGCGCAGGGCCTGCACTGGTCGCGCGGATTCGACTCGCTGCACAACTTCAACCTGTTCGCAGCCCTGGCAGAGACCGCCGCCCACATGCACTACCTGGATATCGACGTCGGAGTGGGGTCGCTCGTCCCGCAGTCCTGAGACGAGCGCGTCCACGTGAGAAGAGGAATCGCCCATGAGCACTGAATACGTTCCCGCCGCCGAGATCAGGCCGGAGACCTTCACCTCCCGAGCCTCTGACCACGTCCAACGCGGTATCCAGCGCGGACGTGAGCTGGCCACGGGCATCGCATCTGCGATCACCGGCTACCGGCGCTACTTCGAAGTCCTGTCCATCTCCGAGGCGGATGTTCGTGCCGCTGCCGCCTCGAGTCACGCACGTCTCCAGGCCTGGTCCCCAGTAGCCGCCGAGGAGGTCGCGGCCGTAGCCGAAGGTGCGAAGATACCGGTCGGTGAGCTGATGGAGGTCATCGCCCGGACCGAGATCATGACCCTGGCACCAGCCTCGGCGACGGAGTGCTCAACCGTGAGCTTCACCCGTCCGGGAGGCTCGCTGGCGGCGCAGAACTGGGACTGGGCCGCCGACTTCTCGACGCTGTGGCACATCAACGATGTGGGTGCAGTGCCTGGCCAACTGCGTCACGTGGGCATCGCCGAATACGGGATGCTCGGCAAGATCGGACTCAATGAAGCCGGCGTCGGCGTCCTGCTCAACATCCTCAAACACGAGGGCGACGAGGCCGGGGGAGTGCCCATCCACATGATCCTCGAACGGGTCCTGTCGACGGCGAGGACCCTCGAAGAGGCCTTGGGGATCATCCACTCCGCGCCCACCACGTCTTCGTCGATCATCACGGTGGTCACCGCCGACGAAGTGGTCCAGGTCGAGATCGCCAACGCTGAGAAGCGTGAGCGTCGAGCCGGAGATTCGGGCGCGGTGCCGGGGGCCGATTCCGGTTCAGGATTCCTGCTGCACACGAACCACTTCCTCCACCTCGACCTGATCCCCGGCAGCCTCGAGCTCAATGCGACGTCGACCTCGCGGGCACGCCAGGCTCACCTCGAGCAGCGCCTCGAGGACTTTTCGATCCAGGCTGAAGCATCTGGTGGGGCCGAGGCCTCCGGCGGTCCCGAGTCCACGGCCGATCTCATCGACATTCTGACCACGGGGCCAGGTGAAGCGCCGGTGTCCTGTACCCCCGAGCCTGGTGCAGCCTACGGGGACCGGTCAGCGACCCTGGTCACAGTGCAGATCGATCCGGCGCGCAAGCAGATCGACCTGGCACCCGGTTCACCGGCAGATGGGATGCAGGGCAACCGTCGCTACCAGCTCTGAGCAGTGACTGCCGGCTCTGAGCGGCAACGATCAGGTCTGGTCCGGCTCGGCGCCGTCTGACTTGGCCTCTTCGCCCTCGGCGGCCGCCTCGCTCGCGGCTTCCTCTTCACGCATCGAGACGATCGTATCGAGTCCCGAAGCGATCGAATTCGAATCCTCGAGCGCGGTCTGGGCCAGGCGCCACGGGACCATATCGAGGTTCTGGTCGCCGACCTGGAATCGGATGAAGGGCTGCCCGTTGCGGGGATCATCGGCCTCGAGGCCCGCACCGTAGCGCCACTGTCCGAAACCGATCCGCCGGATGGACTCGCCGATGAAGCGCATCGCTCCGGCAACGAACACGGTCTCGCCTTCGGCCATCATCTCATCGCGGGAGTCATAGCGGGCCTTGAGCTGCTTGCCCAGCCGTACAAGGGTCTCGCGCCCGAACTCCCACGAGGTCGGATCGGCCTGCTCTTGGGTCCAGGCGGCGATGCCCGGTTCCACGGTGCCGATGAAGCGTGAGAGGAACTCGACCTCTTCCTCGCTGGAGTTCTCGGTGTTCAGCATCCCCATCACGAGGCCGGTGCAGTTGCGCTTCGGCTCGCCGTCACCGCCCAGGTTCTCGCGGGCCTTATCCAGGACAGCCACGAAGACCTCGGCAGTCCGGGCATCGACCGCTGCGAGGATGATCGCCAGGATGGGGATGGGCTCACCTTTCAGCGGACCCTCCTCGGTGTCCGGGCGGATGAAGGGCATCCCGTTTCCGGTCTCCTCGTCGTGATCCCAGGCTCCACCGATCGCACGAAGATAGGTTTCGCCGAGATAGCGGATGAGCCCCTCGACGAATCTGCGGTTCTCCGGGTCGAGCACCTCGTCGGGGGAGGAGAAGCGAGAGAGGGTGAAGAGCTCGAGCATCGGCAGGGACTTGGGGCCGAAGTCCTTGGGGAACGGCACCGTCTCCCCGTCTTCTTTGTCGAAGGTTTCGGGAAGGTCGGCGAGGACGAAGGCGCCGAGGCGGACATCCATGTTGTTGAGGAAAGCGTAGTATTCGCGCTGCAGTTCATTCACGGCCACCACTTTAGTGCCTTGGCGCCGATCGGGGGTGTTGAGAGCCTGAGACTAGGGCGTCTGCGAGAAGTCGAGCAGCCGACTGAGGATGCGCACCATCCGGGTCGAGTCGATGTCAACGACCTCGTGCAGCTTCTTCCCCGCAGCCGCGCGCAGGGAGGCTTGCGAATGGATGGCGGTGAGGGCCTCGATGAGGTCCCTGAGTGGAATCGTCGCTGCCGCTTCAGCGAAGCCGATGGCGTTTTCGATCAGCGATTGGATCCGCTGCCCCTGGAAGGAGTTCAGCTCCGCGTACCTGGGATAAAGGCCCGGCGTACGCAGGCAGTACAGCTCGATCTCATGCTCAGCGATCACCTCGGCGGCGGTGGCCCTCTTCTGACTGAACGTGTCGTCGATGAACTCTCTGAGGAAGCCTTCGATGTCCTCAGGCCGGCTGGAGTTGAGCCGATCGCGCCACCGTTCGATGCTGGCGTCGAGCATGTCGAGGTCGTGAGAGGTGCGCTGTTCGATCGTGGCCAGGACCAGATCGTCGCGGCTGGAGAAATTCGAGTAGAACGCGCCGCGAGTGAACCCGGCCGCCTCGCAGATCTCTTCGATCGAGGCCCCATCGATGCCTTTGACGGCAAAGACGGACACACCAGCCTCCACCAGGGTGGATCGGGTGTGCCGTCTGCGGGCGCTGAGATTATCTGTATTCATCGAACATTTCATCGTCGTGGCGGGAGCGGTGGCGGTGTCGCAGCTGCGGTGCTGCTGCTGGGGCACGCTGCGAGTGGGTGTGGGCCTGGGCATCCGATGGGAATCTGCACGAATCTCCTGATGCATTTGCGCCGAGGGCTATGAGTCAACAACAATACAATACTGTATCCAATACACTTTTGTATCGAGGTCTTCGTGTCAACATTCTTGTACGCCCTGGGTCGTCGTGCCTATCGCACTCCCATCCGATTCATTGCTCTGTGGTTGGTGATCTTCGGACTCGTCGGTGCAGGTGTCGCAGCCTTCGCGAAGGACTTCGACGACGACTTCACCCTCCCCGGGTCCGAAGCCCAGGTCGCACTTGACTCGATGAAGGCGACCTTCCCCGAAGCCTCGGGCGTCGCCGCAGACGTCATCGTCGTCGCCGCCGATGGTGACTCGGTCAAGGCACCCACATACAAGGATGAGATCAAGAAGGAAGTCGATCGGCTCGAAGACCTCCCGCACGTCGACACTGTGACCTCACCCTTCGACAAAATGGTCAAGGGCGCCATCAGCGACGACGAATCCGCCGCGATGATCTCCGTGCAGTACGACGGCACCCAGCAGGAGGTCGGCGAGGACGCCCCAGATAAGCTCTTGGACGAACTGGATCCGCTCCGCGACGCACTGCCGGACGGCGCCCAGGTCGAAGGCGGCGGCGAACTCTTCCAGATCACCGGTGTCGCGATCTCCTGGGTCGAAGGCATCGGCGTCGTCATCGCCTTCATCGTCCTGCTGCTGACACTCGGATCCTTCCGAGCCGCCGGCATGCCCCTGATCACAGCGCTCATCGGCGTCGGCATCTCCGTCCTTCTGGTCGTGGGGTCCACGGCCTTCGGTGCGGTCAACTCCTCTTCTATCATGTTGGCGCTGATGTTGGGCCTGGCGGTCGGCATCGACTATGCCCTCTTCATCGTCTCCAGAGCCCGGGCCCTCCTGGCCGAAGGACACGACCCGCTCGAAGCCACCGGACGGGCCGTTGCCACCGCCGGATCGGCTGTGGTCTTCGCCGGTATGACCGTGATGATCGCGTTGCTGGGACTGTCCCTGGCTGGCATCCCGTTCCTCACCGTGATGGGCATCGGTGCCTCCGGCTCGG
The DNA here is from genome assembly GCF_900169365.1 of Brevibacterium sp. 239c. Lineage (GTDB taxonomy): Bacteria > Actinomycetota > Actinomycetes > Actinomycetales > Brevibacteriaceae > Brevibacterium. Next base: position 10,601 of record NZ_FXZH01000016.1, on the reverse strand, counting down.
TCGTCATCGCAGTCCTGATCTCCCTGACGATGGTTCCGGCGCTGCTGGGACTGGTCAAGGCCAAGATCACACCCAAACCGACCAAACGCTACCGCCGGGCCTTCGCAAGCGCCCAGAAGAAGTCAGACGAGTCGACTTCTCGGGACTCGATTGCCGCCGAGGCGGAAGCTGAGGCAGGTGAACCGTACCCGCCGACGATCATGAATAAGTTCTTCGCTGGCTGGCTGCGCGTGGTGACGAAGATTCCGCTGCTCACAGTCGTCATCATCGTCGGTGGACTCGCACTGTTTGCGATCCCCGCCTCCAACCTCCAGCTCTCCCTGCCGACCGCAGGCAGCCAGGAGGAGGGCACTCCCGCCCGCACCACCTACGACCTCGTCGACAAACACTTCGGCCCCGGCTTCAACGGGCCGCTGGTCATGACGAGTGAGATCGTGACCTCCGATGACCCCCTCGACGATGTTGAGAAGATCGAGAACGAGATCGAAGACGTCGAGGGAGTCGACCAGGTCATCCTCGCCACCCCGAACCGGGATGCGACGACGGCTCTGTTCCAGATCATCCCCACCACCAGCTCCGAGGATCCCGCGACTCTCGACACCGTCGACCGGCTCCGGGCGCTGAGCTCGGACATCGAGGATGAAGACGGCTTCGAGACCGCAGTCACCGGTGCCACAGCCATCCAGATCGATGTCTCCGACCAACTCGGCAAGGCATTGGTTCCCTTCGGCATCTTCGTCGTCGGCCTCTCGATCATCCTGCTCATGATGGTCTTCCGGTCGATCGCGGTGCCGATCAAGGCCACAGGCGGTTTCCTCCTCTCCGTCTTCGCCTCCTTCGGAACCGTGGTCCTCGTCTTCCACGACGGTCTCTTCGCCGGTCCGCTGGGCATCGATTCGACCGGACCGGTGATCAGCTTCCTGCCGATCATCCTCATGGGCATCCTGTTCGGACTCGCCATGGACTACGAGGTCTTCCTCGTCTCCGGCATGCGTGAGGCCTATGTCCACGGAGCCAGCGCACGCGACGCGATCAAGGCCGGCTTCGCCTCCTCCGCTCGGGTCGTCTCGGCCGCGGCAATCATCATGTTCTCCGTCTTCGCCGCCTTCGTCCCGGCGGGCGAGCCGATCATCAAATCCATCGCCCTCGCCCTGGCCTCCGGCATCTTCGTCGATGCCTTCCTGGTGCGCATGTCCCTGGTACCCGCCATCATGCAGATGCTCGGCGACAAAGCCTGGTGGCTGCCGAAGTGGCTCGACCGCATCCTGCCCAGACTCGACGTCGAAGGTGAGGGCCTGGCTCACGAGGTGGCGCTGCGGGACTGGCCGGAACCAGACTCGGCGTACCGGGTCTATGGCCGCGGCATCGCGGTCAGCTCGGGTCGACGCGGATTCTCCCAGGTAGACATCTCCCTGCTGCCGGGCCAGATCCTCGTCGCCAGCGGCCAAGCCCGCAAGGCGCTTCTGCTCGCCCTCTCGGGTCGCGTAGGACTGACCGCCGGCGAGATGAAGATCGGTGACATGGTTCTGCCCGAACATGCTGGACGAATCCGTCGCCGAGTTCCGTACTTCGACCTGGATAAGAAGGGGCCGGGCAAGATGCCAGGGGCACGTGAGCTCTCACAGCTGCGTACTTCGGCACCGGACCTGCTCATCATCAGCGAAGCCGGTGCACTGGCCGATGAGGAAGACCGGGACGTACGCGATCTTCGGGAACTCCTCCTTGATCTGCAGGCCGAAGGCACGGCAATCGTGCTGGGTCTGCCCGACGGTGACGTCAGCGGAGTGCTGTCCCCACATACGAACTATTTCCACCTCGACCTCGATGAGGCCAAGCCCGAGGCTGAGCGTGGAACCGACAATGACAACGGCGGCGTGCAGGCGCATGCGGCCGGTCGCAGCGAAATGGAAGGCGTGCAGTCGTGAGACTCGAACGTGCGAACTCGAAACGGCCCGTGACCTGGCTGTCCCTTTTCGGTCTGGTGCTCATCCCGATCATCGTGGCCGCCGGATTCATCATGGCCACGTACAACAGCACCGATCGCCTCGACACGATCGAGGCCGCGATCGTCAACAATGATGACGGCGCGAAGGTGGACGGTAAGACCGTGCCGATCGGCCGGCAGCTGACCAGCGGGCTCGTGGGTGAAGACGATAAGAACATCCATTGGGTCATCACCGACCAAGACGATGCCGAGAAGGGCATGTCTGACGGAACCTACGCCGCGACCCTGACGATCCCCGAAGGCTTCTCTCGGGCCGTGACCTCGGTCAGCGACGCCAAATCTGCAACGCAGACTCAGCTCGACGTCGACGTCTCCGGAATCGCTCCGGCAGCCGATACTCAGATCGCGCAGTCCGTGGCAGGGGTGGCACGCACGACATTCAACACGAAGATGACCGAGAACTACCTCGACAAGATGTACGTCGGCTTCAACGACATGGGCGACCAGATGAAGGATCTGGGCGACGCCGCTGGTGAACTCGACGACGGCGGCAAGGACCTGGCGAAGGGCACGAAGAAGTCCGCGAGTGGTGCAGACGAACTCTCCGACGGCATGGAGAAGCTGGACTCATCGGGCGCCGAACTCAACAAGGGTGCCGGTGGCCTGTCCAAGGGTGCTGACGAACTGTCGAAGGGCACGTCCGAGCTCTCGGGTGGTCTGCAGGACATGAAGAAGCAGACCGCGGACCTGCCTGAGAGCACGCAGAAGCTGGCCGATGGTGCCGGAGAGCTCTCCGGCGGTGTCGATAAATACACGAAATCCATCGATGCGATCATCAAGGGCTTTGCCGGTGCAGGTGAATCCGGCTCAGGTGAGGGAGGAGTCGATGATCTGATCAAGGGTGGCAAGGACCTCGACAAGGGGGCCAAGGGAGTCTCCGAAGGCGCCGAGGGTCTGTCTTCGGGTCTCGGGAAGTACCGCGACGGTCTCCAGGAGGGGGCCGACCAGGCCGATAAGCTCGCCAAGAGCGGAACCGTGACCGGGCTGGACTCACTCGTTGCAGCGGGCGTGATGACTGAAGACGAGGCCAAACAAGCACGTGCTCAGATGTGCCCTGCCGGTACTCCGGATGAGGTCTGCGCTGGCATCGAGAAGGCTTACGCTCAGGGTCTGCTTCAGGGCACCTCGGGCGGCCTGAACAGTGCCGTCGATGGTCTGGAACAGAAGGACGAGAACACCGGACAGTCCCTGCTCGGGGGAGCGGACAAGCTCGCCGATGGAGCCGGTGAACTCAGCGACGGCGTGAGCAAGTTCGTCAAGGGCCTCGAAGACGGTCTCGGCAAACTCACCAAGGGCATGGAGGACATCTCGAAGAACGCTCCGAAGCTGCTCGAGGCCTCGAAGGGTTTGCGTGATGGGGCCTCCGGTGTCGCCGAAGGCAATCAGAAGCTCGCTGACGGTATGCCGGAGCTCAGTGACGGCATCGCCAAGGTCGCCGATGGCTCGAGTGAACTCGACGACGGTGCAGGACAGCTCTCCGACGGACTCGGCGAGTTCTCCACCGGACTCGACAAGTACACGACCGGAGTCTCAACCGCCGCAACCGGCACCTCTGACCTTGCGAACGGACTGGATACCCTGTCCGAGGGCACAGGCAAGTATTCGCAAGGCGTCGGCAAGTTTGCCGACGGTGTGAAGAAGGGCGCGGACGAAGTCCCCTCCTATTCGGCCCCGGAGCGTGACAAGCTCTCCACCGTCGCCTCCCAGAACATCAAGGCTCCCAGCACTTCCGACTCCGGGACGAATGTGCTGCAAGGCTCGACGCTCGCACTGCTCATCATGCTCGCCCTGTGGGTCGGCGGACTCGTCACCTACACGGTGCTCAAGCCGATCCCAGCTTCGACCCTGCTCTCGACGAAGTCCTCGGTGGCCGTCTGGCTGCGCGGCTTGGTGCCGGGCGTGATCGTGGGACTGCTGCAGGCGCTGGTGCTGTCGATTCTGGCGGTGAGCGTGCTGGACATCGATGCCGTCCAAGGCTTCGACATCGCGATCCTGACATTCGTCTCCGCGCTGGTGTTCATGGTGCTCAACTTCGCCCTGGTGGCTTGGTTTGGCGGCGTGGGCAGGTTCCTGTCCGTGATCGCTGTGGTTCTCGCGGTTGCCGGACGAACGATCGGCGCGGTGCCCGGCTTCTTCGACTTCCTTGCACCGATCCTGCCGCTGACGCCGGCGATGAACGGCTTCGCCGCGATCACCGCCGGAACCACAGGCGTGGGTGCCGCCTATGGTGGCCTGCTGGCCTGGGCGATCATCGGAGTCGTGATGTCCCTGCTCGCGATCGTGCGAGCCAGGACTACGAAGCCCGAAACTGCCCTCGAGATGGCCGACGCCTAAGGGGAAACCCCGGCGTGGGGCACCCGCGTGAGGCCCGTGGGGCTCAGGCGGGGGAAGGTGTTGGGAAGGCTATGCGGAGAAGCAGCTCGGCCGAAGTTTCAGGGCTCTGGTTTAAACGCGAGCTCTGAAACTTCGATGCAGCCTTAGCGAGACCTCGATCTGGCTGAGACTCCTCGTGCGCGCCAGTTCGTGCGTACTGAACCCCGTCTCGGTGCCGCGGGCGCCGGCGCTCTACCGTCTAAGTCACTCTGAGTTGATTTGCAACCAGCTCAGTCTGGCTCAGAGTGCTCAGCTTGCTGCCTCAGGCTGCCCAGCCCAGCTGCGCAGCCTCGAGGCTATGTGAAGCGAGCCCGCATGGACCGAGGTTTCGTGGAGCAAACCTGAGTGGAACAAGCCTCGTGGACCGTGCGGGCCTGCGTGTGAACCTCATATGAGGTCGAGGATCGCCTGTGCTGCGGCGTGAGAGTCGCCGAGTGTTGCTGCGTTCGCATTGGGATTCGCTGCGATCGCCAGCCCCCACTGGACGGAGGAGAGCTGAATCGACAGCGCGAACCGTCTGGGGTGCACAACACCTTCGATGTCGATGGTGCGGTAGGGCCGCGAGGTGAGCGCGAGTCCGTTGAGGAATTTCTCGCGACCGTCGTCCAAGGTCAGCCGTGCGGGTGTGAGCTGACCGCGCTCGACCATCCCGCGCACCAGCACATCTGCGGCCCGAGACACCGCGTTCGTCGGTGACGCCGCATCGATGACGACACTTCCCGTGATTCCGCCCGTGACCTGCGCCGAGGTGACAGTGAATATCTGCGGCAACGGATCCCCGTTTGCCGAGGCGTGATCCCCGTCCGCGCTCGCAGCGCCGTCGGGAGTGGCTTCGATGCGCATGTCCGGGCCGATGAACTCGACGAAGCCGGCTTCGGCTAGAGCAAGTAGTTCGGCGATGCGCTGCGGGGGAGGGCCGTCGCAGATGCCGGAGACGAAGCTTTCGAACCAGCCGCAGATCTCCATGTCGATGCTGACGCGGTCGATGTGGCCGGCCACGATGAGTTCTTTGAGGAGCAGTCGTGACTGCCAGAGCACGGTGAACAGAGACTTTTCGGCGCTGCCCTCGGGCCCGGCCAGAGAGTCGTGGAGATCGGTGCGGAGGAAGTCGAGCATCCACTCGTGCAGGGAGTTCGCCTCCCTGGGCCCCCGGCTGTCGAACTCTCGTCCCTCGAGAGGATTGAGCAGCTCGTGCAGTGACATGCGGTGAGCGGGATCGGGGACGAGACTCTCCTCGATCTCCGACCAGGCGAAGGCCTCTCGGGTGACGCGGCCCTGGCGCGCAGCCTCGGCGGCTTCGTGATCTCGGGACTCCGCAGCGCCCGTGGCCGCAGAATCTTCCCTGGCTGTGGCCCGCGAGGTCTGCGTCTCGCGCGAATCGCGTGACTCCGGGTGGGTCTCTTGCCAGGTGCGCCTGGTCAGGTGTCGGGACACCGCCTCGGCGATGGCTTCACGCAGCTGTCCGGGATCACCGGCGAATGCGTCGGGGCGGATCCGGGACAGGGTGCTGTAGTAGGCGAGACGAAGATCGGCGAGGATGAGCGGCCACAGCTGGTCGTTGAAGCGGGCCCCGGCCTTGCGCTCGCCGTCGAGGTCATCGAGACCGGCGAGCAGTGCGATGTTCTCCCGTGTGAAGTAGCGCAGGGGCCAGGATGAACGCGGGTGGGCTTGGCAGATGGGTTTGCTGCGGTAGGGAACTCCACGGCGGGAGCCGAGCAGCAGGCGAGGTTCCTCACCGCTGCGCACATAGCGGAGTTCGCCTGCAACGTCGGGGTCCGGGTCGAACCGGCCTCCGCGTTCGTGTGTGAACAGTGTCTGCAGGTCGAAGTAGTTCAGGCCCATGCCGCGGACGATGACACGGCTGCCGGGTGCCACCTCGGCGACGGGAGCTTCCGCCGGCAGCCCCTGCGGGATGTAGAGTCCGCCCTTCCGCTGTGCGAAGGCCGCGAGTCGGGCACGTTCCTCAGTCTGCGCACTGGGGATGTGGCCGACAGCAAGGACGACGGCGGAGGCGATGATGGCGGTGCCGTCCTCGCATCGGACCAGCTGCGGTGGCACGGTCTCGGGATCCGTTGAGGTATGGCCCAGGGGTTCGACCGGTGGAAGGTCGATGACCGATTCGACCTTCGTGGGATGCTCGACGATCTCGACGAAGGCAGGTGCCATGTCGCGGATGCGAGCATAGGCGTCACGGAGATAGCGGCCGTAGAGAGTCCGACTGGGGAACGTGGCATCGACGGGATCGGTTCCACCCATCTCCCGGTACCACTGAGCCATATCGGGGCCGAACCGATCGGATGTGCCGTCGAGTCCGAAGCGATCGGGCACCCCGTCGACAGAGCCCAACGCACCTTCGGAGAAATCAGCCGATGTGTCGGCAGAGACGAACGAGCAGCTCGAGTCGGGGAAGATCGTCTGCTCGCCGATGGTCGTGTTCATCAACAGTGCCTTGGGCTGATCTGTGCGCCAGACGATGCCCGCACCCGGCGGGTAGGGATCGATGAGATGGACAACGATGCTGGCCGGAGAGTCGGCTCCGTCGGCTTCTGTGTCGGAGAGTCGTTCGACGGCGAGGGCGACGAGTCTCTCGAGGATCGAGAGTCCGCGGGGCCCGGCGCCGATGATCGCAACCGAGTGGGCCCGCGCGTCTAGACCATCTGTGCCCGAACTGGTCGTCACCCCTGACCTGTTCGTCACGCCCGAACCGTTCGTCTCAGTTGAGCTGTCGTCGACCGAATGTGGTGAAGAAGTTGTCACCCTTCATCTCCGGCTCCCGGGCCTGGATAGCCGGGGAAGTCGTCGCCGGGCTTGAAGCCCTTCGGGTAGCACTTGCCCTCGGCGTTCGGCTCACCGGGCTTCGTGGTTTCGGTCGGTTCTCCACCATTTTCCTCGGCCGGCTGGTCCTCGGAAGACGCCTCATCGGAAGGCTCCTCAGCGGCGGTGTCCTTCTTCTCGTCGGGAGCTGGCTTGTTCGTCGGCTTCACGGACTCTTCGCCCTTGGACGCGCCCTTGACCTCACCGAGAATCCACTTGTGGAGGACGTCGAAGTCGGGGTTGTAGGTGGGGGTGACGTCGTTGTTGATCTGCACCGTGGTGACGTCGCCCTTCTGCATGGAGATCGCGAGCTCGATGAAGGCCGGGACCTCGTTCTGCGGAATCGACGTGGCGATGTTCTTGGTCGCCGAATTCGCGAGTTTAGGGTACGCCGTAGCGAGTTCGCGCGGGTCGATCTGATCGAGGGTGGTCTTGATCATGCGCTGCTGACGGCACATGCGATCGTAGTTGTCACTGCCTTCACGGGACCGCACATACCAGAGTGCGTCCTTGCCCCTGAGCGTCTGCGGGCCCGGATCGACCCAGCCGTAGATCTTGTTGGAGACTCCGGACATGGACTTGCCGCCGCCCATCGGGATCGGACGTTCGACGTCGATCTTCACCCCGCCGATAGCATCGACGACGTCTTCGAACCCGGCCATGTCGACCGCAGCCCAATAGTCGAGGTTGAGGCCGAGCGAACCCTCTACAGCCTGCATCGTGGCGAACATGCCCGGCTCAATGCCGTGGGTGTTGCCGATGTCGTCCTTGTTCTCCTCGCCCCACTGCCAGACGGAGTTGATGAGGTCGACCGAGGATTGGCCGGTGGGTCGGAAACCGTCGGGCCAGGCCTTCTCCAGTTCGCTGCCTTCGGGGAAGACCGGGAACGCGAGGTTACGCGGCACAGAGATCAGGGCGGTGTTGCCAGTCTTCGTGTCGATCGAGGCGACGAGCATGGTGTCGGGGCGTGTACCCTCACGGTCATCGCCGTTGTCGCGGCCCATGAGGAAGACGTTGATATAGGGCTTGTCGGCCCAGAGATCTTCAGCGTTCTTGGCATGTCCCGTGCTGTCGCCGAAGAGGCTTGAGACCGTATCGCCTTGGACTCGGGCGTAGACTGAGCCGACGCCGAAGGGAATGCCGACGATCAGTGCGAGAGAGACGACGAGCACCCCAGCCATCTTGTTCTGCCACGGGGCATAGCGGTGGCCTTTGCGCAGCCCGAAGTGGGAGATCACGATCACGAGGATCCAGATCACGCCGATGATGGCGAGGACGATTGCGAGGAAGGTCAGCAGCGTCGGACTTGAGACGACGGTGCCGAATGCGCGGACTGGCCCCTTGATGAGGACATAGAGGATGGCGACGAGGAAGGTGATGACGAATCCGCCGAGGAGGATGAAGCCCAGTGGGCGGAATCGTGTGCGCAGCAGGCCGATGCCGGGGAGCAGGGTGCTCAGTGAGGTCCAGCCGACGAGGCTGGGGAATGCTTCTCCGACTCGTGATGAATGGCGACGTGCCCGGGAAGCCTCAGCTTCCTCGGCGGCTTCGTCAGCTCGGCGGTCCCTGCGCCGCGGTGCGGCGCTTGCTTCGTCGGCGGTTCGATCCGCAGATTCCCTCGCCGAGGCGGGGCCGCGTTTGCGTGCATCCGCGGGCTGGACTGCATTGCGGCGAGTTGGTTCCGGTGCGTCGGTGTTGGGCTCCGAAGTCCTGGCCCTGTGTTCTTGGGCCTCGGCGGCCGATGCCACCCCTGCGGCCGATGCTTCGTTGGCTCCTGCGGCACGAAGCATCCGTGCTTCGCGGCGAGTGCGTGGTGCAACTGGACGAGGCGTCGGTGCCTTCGACTGATTGTTCTGGGAGACCGGCTGCTGTGAGGTCGAGGACGGACGTTGAGTGGATTCGGAATTCTGTGACGTGGATGAGTTCTGTGACCGCCTCGATGAGCTCGGAGGCTGAGGAGACGCTCGCCGTGATTGTGAACGCGACTGCGACTGCGAGTGTGAACGCGACTGCGACTGCGAGTTCGATGATGGGCGGAGTGAAGCCGACTGATCCTCGCTGGCTGTGGAATCACCGCGGAATCGAGGGCGAGAAGAAGCGCGGAGACGGTGACCAGCAGGACGAGAATTGGGGTCGTTCCCATTCGGCCCTTGCTTGTCAGGGGGAATCTCTGGCAAGTTCTTAACTCCTCGTAGTTTACGTCTCGTGCTCTGTGCGATGCTGGCTATCGACGCGAATCATGAACGATGTCAGCGCAGGAGGCACCTCCGTAGCATCGTTTCCAGACCCGTCAGAGAGCAAACCGCAGAGCACTTCAGACCGATTTTACGCCCGTAGATTGATGAATGCTGGAATTCGCGTGTATGCGAGCAGAAGAGTCCGGTCGCGATCCCCTTTTATCCAGTGATCCGACTCTAACCGGATTATGATCAAGCCCACTCTTTGAGCGCACGCTTTGCTCTTCGCCGTTGGTTTCGCATAGGCTGTTCCCCGTAGTGATAACTGCAGGTTCGACACTCTCTTCGCCAAGAGGTATCGAGTCAGTAATTGGAGTCGTGGCTGAGCGGCCGAAAGCGTCACCCTGCTAAGGTGAAGTCCCTTGAACTGGGGACCGAGGGTTCAAATCCCTCCGACTCCGCGTTGTGAATTACCCCCGTCTGGCCAGTCAAACACTGAGCAGGCGGGGGTTTTTCGTCTGAGCGCCCTCAGCCCTGGTGTGATCGCCCCTGATCCTCTAGGCTCAGGATTGTCAGTCAATCCTGTTTGGTCTGACCTTCACATCAAGGAGGGAGCCCTGTCATGAAGATCTTGTTGGTCGGCGCCGGAGGGCATGTCGGAAGAATCGCGTTGGCCGAGCTGGAGGCTCGAAACCATCACGTGGTTGCAGCATCCAGATCGACGCAGCCCGGAGTAGACAACTCAGATCCTGAATCGATCGCAGTGCTTCTTGAGGCGGTCGGTCGAATCGATGCGATCGTTGTTGCGGTGGGCTCCGCGGCATTCAAACCCGTCACCGAGCTCACACGTGAGGACTATACGAGTGCGTTTGTGTCGAAAGCATTGGGCCAGGTTGAATTCGTGACGCAGGGCCTCGACTATCTCAATGACGGCGGTTCGATCACGTTGACCACAGGTGTACTCAGCCGCGAGCCCGTGCCGACTGCAGCTGCGGCGGCGTTGGTCAACGGCGCCGTCGAATCATTCGTCAGCTCCGCTGCTCCGGAACTTCCGCGCGGCATCCGCATCAATGCAGTCAGTCCGAACGTGCTGGCGAACTCCCCCCCCCCGTTACCTTTTAAGTAGCCCCGACTTCCGTCAGGATAGAAGGGGTCGCTGGCCTAAGATTCCCGGCATGATTCATGCCCCCAGCCGTTCATGGTCCGGGGGGTGTTGTCACCGGGAGTCGTAG
>NZ_FXZH01000010.1 GCF_900169365.1 Brevibacterium sp. 239c | reverse complement strand
ATCAGTGCGTGAACATGTGATTGTCTTACCAGAAAACTAATATTTCTGGCATCACTATTTGTTCAAACAAACACGCTATTGGATTCTCAAACCACAAACACTCACCCGTCACCACAACCCCCAAAAAAAGGGCGTGTACACCAGGGGTGTCAGTTTCAATTTTTCGTTGTCACCCGTGTTCCGTGTGAACCACACCCAAACTGTGTTTGTGCTGGTCACACCGGTGAAGACTGTTCTAGAAGAACTCGTTTTCTGCGGGGCAACGAGATACTACTCTAGTCCAGGCCTGGCTCGTCGTGCAACTCGAAACCGGCTCTCTTGCAGTGACGCCCGACACACAGGCCCCGGCTGCCTGAACTGGGGACGGACAATTCCCCGCCAACGCCCGGATCTGTCGGTGTTACCGTCGCTTCATGACTGCGGAAAATGTTTCTCCTCATCCCGACAACGGCTCAGCACCGATAGCTGTTATCGCCGGAGCCTCCGGTTTCATCGGCAGATCACTCATGACTCCCCTGAACTCGTGGGGCTACCATGTGCGCACCATCGGCCAGGCCGCTTCCTCAGGAACACATGTCTCCTGGGATGACCCGGAAGAGATCGCTGCACTCATTGATGGTGCCGATCTGCTCATCAACTTCGCCGGCCGCAGCGTGGGCTGCAGATACAACGACCGCAACCGGCAGGGCATCTGGGACTCACGAGTTATGACGACTCGGGTATTGAACGATGCGGTCAGGACCGCCTCGTCGCCACCGCGCCTGTGGATCAACTCGAGCACGGCGACGATCTATCGCCATGCCATGGACCAGCCTCAGACCGAAGACGACGGTGACATCGGCGAGGGCTTCTCCGTCGACGTGGCCAAGGGCTGGGAACGGGAGTTCTTCCAGGGGGAACTGCCCAGGACGAGGAGAGTGGCAATCCGGATGGCGATCGTCCTCGGCGACGGCGCGGCTCTGAACATGCTCGCGACCGCAGCCCGCTTCGGCGCTGGCGGTCCTCAGTTGGAAGGGCGCTGGTTCGGTCACACCCGGTACCGGGGCATTGGACCTGATGCGTCAGGGCCTAAGGTTTGGCACCGGCATCCGCTCAGTCATGGGAGGCAGCGGTTCAGCTGGGTGCACATCGACGATGTTGTGCGCGCGATCCGATTCATCGATGAACATGAGGAGCTGACCGGGCCCATCAATGTCTCGAGCCCAGGCGTTTCGGACAACACCACTCTGATGGCGTCTCTGCGACGGGCCGTACGGATGCCGCTAGGAATTCCGGCGCCCCGTTGGCTGCTGGAGATCGGGATGCTCGTCCTGCGTCAGGAATCGGAGCTGGTGCTCAAAAGTCGGTGGGTGCTGCCCAAGCGACTGGAGCAAGCAGGCTTCGATTTCACATGGACCGACATCAGAGCCGCGACGAAGAGCCTGCTGCGCTGACAGATCAGCCGGCGGTCACCTCGGCGGGGATACCGGCCTGCACACAGTCGGGGCAGTAGGGCTGACGATTCTTTTCGGTGCAGTCCTCACAGCGCAGGTACTGCTGCCGGCAGTCCAGATTCGCGCAGTTGACGAAGTTCGGGGTCGCCTTCTCACACGCGACGCAGTGACCGATCGATTCGGCACCGTCGCCGAACTCCACGTGCATGCGCTTGTCGAAGACATAAAGGGAGCCATCCCAGTATCCGGTGTTGCCGAAGGTCTCCCCATAGCGGACGATTCCGCCGTCGAGCTGGTAGACCTCTTCGAAGCCGCGGTTCTTCATCAGCACGGACAGGACCTCGCAGCGGATGCCGCCGGTGCAGTAGGTGACGACCGGTTTGCCCTTGAGATCGTCGTACTTGCCCGATTCGATCTCCTCGATGAAGTCTCTCGTGGTGTCCGTCTCGGGAACGATCGCATCGCGGAACTTCCCGATCTGGGCTTCCATCGCATTGCGTCCGTCGAAGAAGACGACATCGTCACCGCGCTCGTCGAGGAGTTTGTGCAGGGCTCCGGGCTTGAGGTGTTCACCGCCGCCTTCGACTCCCGTCTCGGTCACTGTGATCTCATCATCGGTGCCGAAGGTCACGAGCTCTGGTCTGACCTTGACACTCAGTCGTGGGAAATCGTCTCCTTCACCGTTGGACCATTTGATGTCGGCCTTCTTGAACGGTGCGTAGGACCTCGTGGCCCGCACGTACTGTTTGACGTCGAAGATGTCGCCGCCGATGGTGGCATTGATGCCATCCTTCGACACGATCACGCGCCCCTTGAGCCCGAGGCTCTCAGCCAGAGTGTGCTGCCACAGTTTGACTGCTTCGGGGTCTGCCAGAGGGGTGAATACGTAGAACAAGACGATCTTCGGAGTTGCCATGGCCTACATTCTAATTGGCGAATGTGTGCGCCGAACTCGGCGGTAGGGTCTGGCCGATGAGACCTGCTTCCCCTCCTCCCCCACTGCACGGCTAAGATTGACGGTGATGCCGTGTCGTATGAAAGGGCCATTAAGAGGACATGTCGAGTAACCTCAACGCTGCGAATTCCACGCAGGTCGAATCCCAGCAGGTCGAAACCGACCAGGCCAATTCCAAAAAGGTCAAGGAGACAGTCGAGTTCGCTGCTGCGAATCCCGATGTGGATCAGCCCTATGCCGACCTCGGCCTCAAAGCCGACGAATACGCCCAGATCCGTCAGATCCTGGGACGACGTCCCACCTCGGCGGAGTTGGCGATGTATTCGGTCATGTGGTCCGAACACTGCTCGTATAAGTCGTCGAAGGTGCACCTGTCGAAGTTCGGCGACAAGGTCACCGAGGACATGAAGAAGCACCTGCTCGTGGGCATCGGTGAGAATGCCGGCGTCGTCGACATCGGCGACGGATGGGCTGTGACCTTCAAGGTCGAGTCCCACAACCACCCCAGCTATGTCGAGCCCCACCAGGGTGCGGCCACAGGTGTCGGCGGAATCGTACGCGACATCATTTCGATGGGCGCCCGCCCCGTGGCCGTGATGGACCAGCTGCGCTTCGGTGCCATCGACCACCCCGACACTTCACGCGTGCTCCACGGAGTCGTGTCCGGGATCAGCAACTACGGCAACTCCCTCGGCCTGCCCAACATCGGCGGCGAAACCGTCTTCGACTCGGTCTACCAGGGGAACCCTCTGGTCAACGCTCTCGCAGTCGGCGTGATGCGGCACGAAGACATCCGCCTGGCCAATGCTTCGGGCAAGGGCAACAAGGTCATCCTCTTCGGTGCCCGCACCGGTGGCGACGGCATCGGCGGAGCCTCGATCCTCGCCTCGGAGTCCTTCGACGATACGAAGCCCTCGAAGCGCCCGGCCGTCCAGGTGGGCGACCCCTTCGCAGAGAAGGTGCTCATCGAATGCTGCCTCGAACTCTTCCACGCCGGAGTGGTCGAAGGCATCCAGGATCTGGGAGCCGCCGGCATCAGCTGTGCGACCTCGGAGCTGGCCTCGAACGGTGACGGCGGCATGCACATCGCCCTCGATGATGTGCTGCTGCGCGATGAGACTCTCACTCCTGAGGAGATCCTCATGTCGGAGTCGCAGGAGCGGATGATGGCCGTGGTCACGCCGGAGCGCCTCGACGACTTCCTCGCGATCGTCGGCAAATGGGACGTTGAAACCTCCGTCCTCGGTGAGGTCACCGACTCCGAACGCCTCGTCATCGAATGGCACGGAGACGTCATCGTCGATGTGCCACCACGCTCGGTCGCCCACGACGGTCCCGTCTACGAACGTCCGATGTCCGAGCCCTCATGGGCCGCCGAGGTGGCCGCGAACACCGTGGAATCCGCTGGCTTGGTCAAGCCCGAGAGCAACGAAGAACTGCGGTCGACCATGCTGCAGCTCGCCGGCTCACCGAACCTGGCGTCGAAGAAGTGGATCACCTCGCAGTATGACAAGTACGTGCAGGGCAACACCGCCCAGGCATTCCCCGACGATGCCGGAGTCATCCGCGTCAACGAAGAATCCGGACTCGGTGTCGCCATCGCCACGGACGCCAACGGTCGCTACTGCTACCTCGATCCGGCCCGCGGCTCAGCGCTGGCGCTGGCCGAGGCCTACCGCAACGTCACCACTGCCGGGGCCATCCCCCGCGCGGTCACCGACTGCCTCAACTTCGGTTCCCCCGAGGACCCGGAGATCATGTGGCAGTTCGCAGCCGCTGTTGAGGGCCTCGCCGAGGCGTGCCAGGACATGGGCATTCCCGTGACAGGTGGCAACGTCTCCCTGTACAACCAGACCGGTGGCGTGGCCATCCACCCGACTCCGGTCGTCGGTGTCCTCGGCGTCTTCGATGACGTCACCCGGGCCACCCCGAGCGGTTGGAAAGAACCTGGCCAGACCATCTACCTCCTCGGCACGACCGAAGCCGAACTCGACGGTTCGGCCTGGGCCGACGTGACTGCCGGTCACCTCGGCGGGGTGCCTCCGCAGTACAAGCCGAGCACGGAGAAGGAACTCGGTGAGATCCTCATCAACTCCTCACGTGATGGCATGATCGATGCGGCGCACGATCTGTCCGAGGGCGGACTGTCTCAGGCACTAATCGAATCCTGCCTGCGCTTCGGCACCGGGGCGCGCATCTGGCTCGACGAAGTGTGCGAACGCGATGGTGTCGACGTGTTCACCGCGCTGTTCTCTGAGTCAACGGCCCGTGCGATCGTGGCCGTGCCGCGGTCCGAAGAGGTCCGCTTCAAGGACATGTGCACCGCCCGGCACTTCCCGTTCATCCGCATCGGCATGACCGACACCGGCGAAGAGGCACCCGTCCTCGAAGTCGTCGATCACTTCGAGGTCGGCCTGGACGAACTGCGCGAAACCCATGAGGGGACACTGCCGAAGCACTTCGGCTGAAGCGTGGCCGCCGCGGCGGTCAGCACGTCCTCACCCTATTGATTGCCGAGGGGACCCCTTAGCGCCGAGAGAACCAGTTGCAACTGGTCCGGTCAAAGCTAAGTGGTCCCCTCGGCGTTTTTAGTTGCCACGCGGCAGGCCGCCGAGCACGTGCAGCAGACCAAGACCGCAGAATGTCACTCCCAGCAAGACACATTGCGTGAGGACCATTGACATCGCGAATGAGGAACCGAACCAGTTCATAGCCCATTCGACAAAGGCGACCACGAGTCCCATCAGCAGCGCATAGCCGGCAGCCACGAGGTGGGTCCACCAGGTTCTGTTGCGCGCGAGGTTCCAGGCAATGATTGTTCCGGCCAGCACAACGCCGCCGTGGAAGGTCCAGATGATGCTCGGGATGATCATCGCCAGTTCGAAACTGCTGGCGCTGCCGCCGAAACCGCTGCCGCCGAAACCGTCGACACCAGGATTCACAATGATCGGCATCAGGTACGGCAAAGCGAATGCATAGATGCTGATGGCAATGAGTAGTCCTATCCCGAACAGACGCATCGGCATCGGACTGGCCCTCACTGTGAGAAGGGCAACGACGCCGAGGACGAGTTCGAGGATCGCTACTACGACGCTCATGGCCGAATACACGGCGAAGAATTCAGGCCGCACCCCGTCGACCATCATCGGCATCATCACGAGCTCCGGCAATGAGCCGATGGCCAGGGCCACCCAGTACAGGACCCGCGCCGTCCACCCGGGTCCGACCTCCCGTTCGGGTCCTCCCGAAGAAGCCTGCTGACTCATGACATCACTGTAGGTCGGTGAGGGCCAGGACCGCGCTCTCTTCACCCAGTTGGCGCCACAGCAAGTGACCCAACATGACGAGTCTCTCGCATGCGAAGTGGCTAATGTGATTGCCTGAGGGGGAACGATTCGCCTACAACACAGTCGAACAACCGAAGGAGTCACCCATGGCCACCATCCGCACCTCGCACGCAGGGTCCTTACCCCGCACCCCCGAGCTCATCGAGGCCAATAAGGTCAAGCAGGCTCAGATCACCGCCCGCCTGGCCGGAGAAACAGTCTCGGACGCACAGACTCAGGAGTTCAACGAGCTCCTCTCCGCCAGCGTCGCCGACCTCGTCAAGCGCCAGAAAGATCTGGGCATCTCGATCCCCAACGACGGCGAATACGGCCACACAATGTCCGCTGACTTCGATTACGGTGCCTGGTGGCATTACTCCTTCGCCCGCACCGGCGGGCTCGAACTCGATGACGTCGACAAGTGGGATGCTCCGGCTGTCCGCTCGGAGCCGGGCAACACGGTTCTGACCAGCTTCGGCGACCGCCGCGACCGCAATCTCTTCCCCGGCGTCTACGGTGATGCCAACGCCGGCACGGACACCGGTGACCAGCCGCAGTTCCCCAAGGCCACGAGCGCCATCAGCTACGTCGGCCATGATCAGGTCGCCAGCGACATCGCCAACCTCAAGGCCGGTCTCGCGGCTGCTGGGTACGGTGAACGCGACGGGTACATCAACGCGCTGTCCCCGGGTTCGGCATCTCGCATCGCCAACGAGTTCTACAAGACTGACGAGGAGTTCATCTGGGCCTGGGCCGATGTGCTGCGTGAGGAATACCTCGCCATCACCGAGGCGGGTCTGACCGTCCAGATCGACGACCCTTCACTGGCCGAGAACTTCGACCAGATCAACCCGGAACCCTCCTTCGCCGACTACCGGTCGTTCATCCAGGTCCGCATCGACGCACTCAACCATGCTCTGCGCGGCATCGACCCGGCGCAGGTTCGCGTCCACACCTGCTGGGGTTCGTGGCACGGGCCGCACGTGACGGACCTGCCGTTCAAGGAGATCGTCGACCAGGTGCTCACGCTCAATGCTGGTGGCATCACCTTCGAGGCGGCCAACGTCCGCCACGAACACGAATGGCGGATCTGGGAGGATACGAAGCTGCCCGAGGGCAAGTGCATCATCCCCGGCATCGTCTCGCACTCCACGAATGTCGTCGAGCATCCCGAGCTCGTCGCCGATCGCATCGAGCGTTTCGCGAAGCTCGTCGGTCCCGACAATGTCGTGGCCTCGACCGACTGCGGCCTGGGTGGACGCGTCCACCCCGAGATCGCCGTCGCTAAGCTGCAGTCATTGACTGCTGGTGCCGAGATCGCCTCGAAGAGGTTCTGAGCTCAGCTGACTCCGTTCGCCCATTTCACGCTCCGCTGCCGAGTTCCTCCTCAAGGCAGGCGGCCAGCGTGGGGTGGGCGAACTGGTATCCGGTCTCCTCCAACCTTTCCGGGAGCACCTTCTGGTCGGCTAGGGCCAATTCCTTTGCTCCGTCGGCACCGAGGACCAGCTCGGTGACGAAACCGGGCGTCAGTAGGCGGGCCGGCCGATGCAGGTGGGCAGCGAGCGCGTCGGCGAATTCTCCCTGCGTCACCATTTCGGGGGCCACCGCATTGACGGGGCCGCGGACATAGTCGGTGAGCACAGCATGCACATATGATCTGGCCAGATCATCGAGGGAAACCCAGGCCAGGCCCTGCTCGCCACTGCCCAAACGGCCTCCGGCCCCCGCGAGATACAACGGTGTTTGGAGTTTGAGGAACCCGCTCAACGAGGTCAATGCGATGCCCGAGCGGATGGAGACCCGCCGGATGCCCAGCTCCTCGACTCTGGCGGCTGCAGCTTCCCACTCCTGACACACTTCGGCAAGGAATCCGTCCCCAGCCGGTGCGGTCTCATCCACCGGCGCTTCCGCCCGAGAACCATAGATTCCCACCGCGGACGCGCAGACGAATACTTCGGGTCGTTTCGCCTCGGGCAGGGCGCGCATCGTCTCTGCCAGCAGCGTCGTCGAATTGATGCGTGAGGAGCGGATCTCCTCCTTGGCCTTCTTCGTGAACCGGGTGGCAATCGATCGCCCACCGAGGTGGACGACCGCATCCGCCCATGCCAGGTCGCGAGGGTTGATGATTCCCAATTCGGGGTTCCAATGGGACTCATACTCGAACTTCGGGGTGCGCCGCACCAGCAGGCGCACGAAATGGCCCGCCGTGGAGAACAGTGCCGCGACCTGTTGGCCGACGAGTCCGCTGCCGCCGACGATGAGGATGCGTTTGCCCTTCTTACGCGTCAACAGAGGTGCATGCATGCGCTCGAGGAACTCGATATCCATGAGCATGCGCTTATGCCTGGCTTCGAAGGTTGCTTCCAAGTTATGGATGAGGCCACGGTCGATCGCGTCGAAGCCTGTCGGAGCCATCGAGAACTCGATATGGTCATCGATTTTGGTTCCCCCGGCGACTGAGGAGAATTCGTGAGTGTGCTTCCACTGACTCAGTGGACCCTTCTTGAGTTCATCGACGAACGAGAACCGGGAGGGACCTTCGGAATGCACCGAGCTGAATGGTCGCCGGACAAGGCCGTAGGTGCCGGGCACACTGGTCTTGACCTGGGCGATCGCACCGGGTGCGATGGGAGGGTAGCTCTCCTGGATGATCTCCTGTGCCCAATGCGGGGACAGCCTGGTCAGTGCTCCGGGCTGTGCGTGCCAGAGATACGTGGTCTCGGCGGCGAGCGGGACTTCAGATGTCCACTCAAAATTGGTCATGACATCCCTCCTACTCCAGATGATGCCACCAGAGTCTGAGAGTGTGACCTGCAACTCGCCCAATGCTGAGTGAATTATCCCCGCCGAGGTGGGCCCTGCCGGGGATCCGCTACTCCCTCGTCTCGATCTCGTCTCGATCTCACCGAAAGACGACCGCAGCGTCGAGGGCAGAGGGTATACAGTCTGCTCTCGACGCTGCGATCTGCGCTCGATGAAACGTCACGGCTGGAGCGTGGGGCTCGGCCCCGCGGGGCGCTTGCGCCTCGCCTCGCCTCAGGCTGTGGTGTCGGGGATCTTTCCGAACCTGAACGCGGTCCAGAAGTCGCCGCGGACATAGCCGTTCTCGGGTTCCGGATCGTAGTCCCAGTGCCGGACCGTGCCGATCTTGAGCGCATCGGCGACGAGCTGCCGGCTCGACTGGCTGCCGAGCACATGCTGTTCAAGATGTTCGAGGTCGTAGCGTGAGTCCAGCTCGGCTCGCATCGTGGCCACGAGCTCCGCATAGGAGGCGTCGCCGGCCTTGTTGACCAGCTCGTCCGGATCCGTTTCGAGGTCGAACAGCAGCTCCGGATCTCCCGGGCAGATCGTCAGCTTGTACTGTCCACGGATGAGCGTCACCTGCGGTCGATACGTGCCCTCGGCGAAGTACTCGATGATGACATCGCGATCGGCCGGCTCCGTCTCGCCTGCCGCTTCCTGCCGAGCCGACTCGAACAGAGAGATGCCCGTCGCATCCGGATCCGACGTTCCTGCCAGCTCGAGCAGAGTCGGCATCAGGTCAACGAGGCTGACGGGGTTGGCATACCGACCCGGCGTGACCGCCTCGGCGGGGCCGTTGATGATGATCGGGACACGGGAGGACTGCTCGTACGGGGACATTTTGTACCACAGCCCCTTCTCCCCCAGCATGTCTCCGTGGTCGCTGGTGACGATGATGACGGTGTTGTCCTCAAGGTCGAGCTCGCGCAGACGCTGGCGGATCTTGCCGATGTGATCATCGATGTAGCTCACCGACGCATAGTAGGCGCGGCGTGCCCGACGGATGTCCTCGGGGCCCGGTTCTCGCTTGTCGAGTCCGCTCATCGTGCGCAGACGGTGGCTGTGCGGGTCCTCGGCGATGTCGGGCACCTCGGGGTGAGCTGGGTCCGGGATGTCCACCTCGGCGAATCTGTCCCAGTTCTCCCGCGGCGGCTCGTACGGGTCGTGCGGATGGATGAACGAGGTGACCATGAGGAACGGCTGGTTCTCACCGGCGGCCTGATTGGCGCGCACTCGTCCGTTGAGGTGACGCAGCGTCCTGAAGATCACCTCGTCGTCGAAGTCCTGCTGGACGTTCGCCTTGGCAGCACCGGCGGTGAACACCGGGTCAGCCTCGTGATACCACTGAAGCTTCTGGTCCAGAGGGCGCTGCCAGTCGGGGACCATGTCGAGGTCGGCCGGGTAGACGTCGGTGGTCAGGCGCTCTTCGAAACCATGGTGCTGATCGGGGCCGATGAAGTGCATCCGTCCGATGAGCGCGGTGTGGTAGCCGAGCTTGCGCAGACGGTGAGCGAACGTCGGCACAGAGGCGGCGAAGTCGTCGCCGTTGTCGAGGCAGTCGATGTCGGAGGGCATCCGACCGGTCATCATCGATGCCCTCGACGGTGAGCACAGCGGGGTGCTGCAGTAGGCGCGATCGAAGACCGCCCCGTCATCGGCCAGGGAATCGATGTTCGGGGTGAGTGCGGCGGTGTCTCCGTAGGCTCCCAGTGCCTGAGCGGCCATCTGGTCGGCCTGGATCACTACGATATTCGGCGGTTGCATATGCTGGTCACGTCCTTTCTCAAAAACGTATGGTCTGCTTGTGAAAGCATGATCTGCGAAGTCAGCTGCGTTGAAGACCTGCGCAGGTGTGTCAGATCGAACAGATTCTTGCGAAACTGATTCTCAAATATGGATTGAAGGTGGCGACATTGGCCTCATGCTGCGGCCCGGCACGGAGCTCGCCCGTCGGAGCGAGCCAGGGCAGTCCTCGGTCCGCCGAGGTGGGTGTTGAGGAAGAAGAATCCCCCACCGAGGTGCGAATGTCGGGCAGGGAATCGCCCACCGCGTCCGCTCCCGATCGGCAGCTGCTGGCCGAGCTCGCGGCTCTGGCCCCGCAGGATCTGGCGATGATCGGTCTGAGTGGAGGCTCGTTCCTCATGGGAAGCGAGGACCCCTTGGCCTACCCCGACGATGGTGAAGGCCCGGTCCGCGAGCTTGGCATCGAGGGCTTCGCGATCGGCGCGACGACCGTCACGGTCGCGGAATTCGCCGCGTTCGTCCACGCGACGGGTCATCGCACTGATGCCGAAACTCATGGTGACTCCTTGGTTTTCACCGGCCTGGTGGCCGAAGGTCTGGCCGAGACCTCTCCCTCTGTGCAGGCTACCCCCTGGTGGCGTCAGGTCACAGGGGCCACCTGGTTCCACCCCGGCGGACCCGGGCCGACCGGTGTGGCTGCTGTTCCCGGTTCGACCCTCGAAGGTTCGAACCTCGAAGAGTGGGCCAGGCATCCGGTCACCCATGTTTCCCATACCGACGCCGAGGCGTATGCGCAGTGGGTGGGTGCCCGGCTGCCGACCGAAGTCGAATGGGAGTTCGCTTCCCGCGGCGGCCTCGAGCAACAGCCCTACCCCTGGGGTTCGGTACGCGAACCCGGCGGTGTGGCCCGCATGAACACCTTCGCCGGGGTCTTCCCCAGCCGACCGACAGCGCCGGTCGGCACCGTTCCCGCCGACGCGTTTGCACCCAACGGCTTCGGTCTGCACAACACGACCGGAAACGTGTGGGAGTGGACGAGCAGTCACTTCAGTGCGCACGACCAGCGACCGGTGCTACGTGGCGGGTCCTATATGTGCCATGACTCGTATTGCCGCAGGTACCGGACCTCGGCACGCTCGGCCGCGACACCGGACACCTCACTCGGTCACACGGGATTCCGTCTGGCTCTCAGCCTCTGAACTCTCAGCGGTGGTCTCCGAGTCGTCGTTCCCAGCTTCCTCGGAGGTCCAGCCGTCAGCCCACTTGCCGGTCTCATAGTCGAACCCGACAGGCTCGCCGTACTCATCCGTGCGCTGGTACCACCCGGTGTAATCCTCGTGTTCGGAGTCGATGCCCCCGTTTGCACCGTCGCCCGGCTCGGTCTGCACGACCTGGAATGCGAAGTCATCGCCGTAGCGATCAGCACCAGCGACCACGGCGTTGTCGACCGCGTTCTGGGCGTACTTGCGTCGCAGTGCGAGCGGATCGGTGCGCAGTTCCTTGAACCAGGCGAAGATGATGAAGAGCATGATGACGGCGAAGGGCACCGCAGTGACGATCACGAGCTGTTGCAGCCCTTCCAGCGCGCTGGCGTCGCCGAGGAGAAGCATGACGACGGCAATGCCCGACATCACGAGACCCCAGAACACGACAACCCACTTCTTGGGTTCCTGATCACCGCGGCTGGCGAGCATGCCCATGACCACCGACGCTGAGTCAGCAGAGGTGATGAAGAAGATCGCGAGGACGACGATCGCGACCGCCGGCAACCACTCGACATAGGGCAGGTTGCCGATGAGGGTGAAGAACACCTCGGGCGCTTCCATGCTGTCGGTGAAACCAGATGCCCCCTCTCGGTACATCCAGATCGACGTTCCGCCCATTATGCCGTAGGCAACAAAAAGCAGGGTCGAAGGGATGAAGATCGTGCCGAGGATGAACTGGCGGATGCTGCGTCCCCGTGAGATACGGGCGATGAACGTACCGACGAACGGAGACCAGGAGATCCACCAGGCCCAGTAGTAGACGGTCCACACAGACTGGAACTCGTATGTTTCGCCGCCCCAGGACAGGGACTTGCCCATCATGTCGAAGAGGGACCCGAGGTATTCCATCATCGCCGAAGGCAGCAGGTTGAGCAGGAACAGTGTCGGTCCCAGGAACAGCACGAGCGCCACGATGCCGACGGTGAGAATGATGTTGATGCTCGAGAGATAACGGATGCCCTTTGAGACACCGGAGACCGCAGAGATGATGAAGCCGACGGTGAGAACACAGATGATGACGACGAGCATATTGTTCGTCATCGGTCCGGCCCCGCTGACGATGCTCACACCCGTGCCGATCTGCATTGCCGCGATGCCGAGAGCCGCCGCGGTTCCGAACAGGGTTGCGACGATTGCGAAGATGTCGACGACCTTGCCGGCGAAGCCCTCGGTCTGGCGTTTGCCGAACAGGGTCTGGAAGATCGAGGACAGCAGCAGCGAACGTCCGCGCCGGTAGGCGGCGTAGGCGATCGCGCCACCGACCAGGGCGTACATCGCCCAGGCATGGAAGCCCCAGTGGAAGTAGGTCTGGGCCATAGCTCCGTGCAGGGCCTCAGTGGTTTCCGGGTCGTTCGTCAGCGGTGGTGGACTGATGAAGTAGGTCAGCGGTTCGGACGGGCCGAAGAACAGCACGCCGATGCCGATTCCTGCGGCGAAGAGCATCGCCACCCAGGAGAAGGTGCTGAACTCAGCCTTCTCGTCGTCCTTGCCCAGCGGGATCTTGCCATAAGACGAGAACGCGAGGATGAGGAGTGCGACGAGTACGACGATGGCGACGACGTTGAAGAACCAGCCCACATTCATCGTTGACCAGTCGTAAGCGGCCTTAGCCACCGAGGCGACATTGGAGGAATCGGTGATGCCCCAGATTACGAAGGCGACGGTGAGCGTGCCGGCGACGGCGAAGATGATCTTGTCGAGGGAGTAGCGGCGGCGCTGTTCGTCGATCGCGATGCCCGGGACCAGGATCGGGTGGGTGTTGTGCGGGTACTGGGTGTTACTCTCCGGCTCTTCATCGGCCCGGCGGCGGGGGCGGCTGTAGTCCAGCTTGCCCAGGCCCTTTCCGGTCTCTCTGCTCATTCGTTTGGCATCGGCCTTGAGCTTCTCACGCGAGGCTTTCCGCTCGGGGCGCAGGGGGCCGGAATCATCAGTGTCGAGCCTCGGCACGTTCGCTGCTTCGGCTTCCGCGTTGGCCGCCTTCACATCAGGGTCAGCTTCGGCGGATCGGGATGTATCTGGTGTGGAGTCATCGGACATATTGCGATGGCCCTTTCTCAATCGTCGAGGAAACGGATGATCGAAAGTTGCCAGCGTGGCCTACGGCTCTGAACCGCACCACCCGATCGCTGCGCCTTCCCAGGAATCATTGGCGAAGCCGGCGGTGGGATGGGGTGCTGTTCGTTTCGCAGAAAGGGTCCGGGCACAGAGGTCTGCCCTGAAAGTACCCGTTTTTTCCATAGCTTCGGACCTTAACAGCTTCCTGTGAGCTTCTCAAAGGATTCCTGCTCCTACCCGGTGTTGACGCGGCCAGGCTCAGCCAGCGAGGTAGCGCGTCTCGATCAGCTCCACGATCTCTTCGCTCGCAGCGACAGCATCGAACTGCGGGTCTTCTGCTGCTTCGGCGACCACAGCATCAATGGCTCCACCGATGATGAGTGCAGCGGTGCGCAACTCGGCTGACTCTGCAGCTCCGAGCGCCTTTCGTGCCGCGCGAAGGAGATCTGCCACCGGCTGCCACCGTGCCGAACTCTCCGTTCGCTCGTTCCCGTGGATGCGCGCTTCGATGGTCACACGGGCGTGACTGGGATGCCTGAGGAAGTGATTCACCATGGAGCGCACATATACACCGGGACGATCACCCACCTCGGCGGACTCAATCGCATCACCGACCGATTCGACCACCGCGCCGAGCACATACCGGTATACACCGCTGACCAGATTGGATTTGTCGGTGAAGTGGTAGAGGACGGTCGGTTTGGTCACGCCTGCGCGATCAGCGATCTGCGACAGTGACACTCCTGAGTATCCGTGTTCGGCGAGGAGCTCGATGGTGACGTCGATGATCTGCGCGCGCCGAGCACGCCGGGTGAAAGTCAACGCTGGCTCGCCCGTCTTCGCCTCCGCTGGGTCTTGTGCCATACCCTGACTTTACCTTAGGATTAAATTACTGACCGATCGGTAGAGGAGGGCTGGTGGACGCTCACATTGGGCAACGCACCCGACTGCGGATGTTGCGTCCTCGGGTGCTCCTGCCGGTGGTCTCAGCCATGTCGATCGCGGCCCTTTGCGGATACTTCCTCCGGTCCCCATCGCCTGTCGGGCATTGGGACAGCGCCGATGGGGAGGCCGAGTTCTTCACCGCGTACGATCTGGCGTTCGAGAGCATGCCGGAGCCGGCGGACACGATGGACGTTCGCTCCAGCTTCGGCGTTGTTCGGGTCTATCGGTTCGCAGGGACCGGCGAAGCCTCACCGATGCTGCTGCTGCCGGGAACCGCCTCATCGACACCGGTTTGGGCGGACAACATGCCGTCCCTGCTCGCACTGGGTGATGTCTACACACTCGATCTCCTCGGCGAACCAGGTCGCAGCATCCAGGCCTCACCGATTGCCGACGCCGAAGACGAGGCCGAATGGCTCGCCGAGACGATCACAGCGATTCCAGAGAATTCCGTGAACCTGATCGGGCTCTCCCTGGGTGGTTGGACGGCGGCCAATCTCGCCATCCGCCGCGCGCAGCATGTGAAGACACTGACCCTCGTCGATCCTGTCTACACCTTCGACAACCTGCCGATGGAAACGATCCTGCGCTCGATCCCGGCCTCCGTCCCGTGGCTTCCCAAATCCGCGCGTGATGCATTCAACTCATACACAGCTGGTGGCATCGAGGTCGAGGATATGCCGGTGGCAGACATGATCGAGGCCGGGATGCACCATTACACAATGAAGAAGCCCGCACCGACTCGGATCACGGAGCAGCAGCTCTCCGACCTGTCGATGCCCGTCCTCGCAATCATCGCGGGACGCTCGGTCATGCATGACCCGAAGACCGCCTCTGCGACGGCACGGCGAGCCTTAGGCACCGAAGCGGTCCATGTCTATGAGGATGCCTCTCACGCCATCACCGGCGAATATCCAGACGAGATCACCGGTGACATCGGGGACTTCATCGCTCGACCGTGACCGGTGCCAGGCGATATCGCCGACTGGCAGGCATGGCCGAATTGCACGCGGGTCGGTCGAACCGTGCCTTGCCCGGGTCAGTTCAGCAGTGCCCGGTCACCCAGGGTCGCGCCCTTGAGCTTAGAGAATTCGCCGAGCAGAGTCTTCACCGTCAGCGACTTCTTCTCTTCGGCTGAAGCCTGATAGATGATCTCACCTTCGTGCATCATAATGAGCCTGTTGCCCAGAGCGATCGCCTGCTCCATGTTGTGCGTGACCATGAGTGTGGTCAGCCCGTCATTGGACACGATCTTCTGCGTCAGGTCCGTCACGAGCGCCGCTCGCTGTGGGTCAAGAGCTGCTGTGTGTTCGTCGAGAAGCAGGATTCGAGGCTGAGTGAATCCGGCCATGAGCAGGCTCAGCGCCTGGCGCTGTCCACCGGAGAGCAGACCGACTTTGGTCTTCAACCGGTTCTCCAGGCCGAGTTCCAAAGTGGCCAGTTCATCACTGAACAGGTCCCGCCTCGCCGAGGTGGTCCCTCGTCCCAGCCCACGCCTCTTACCGCGCTTGAGCGCCAGAGACAGGTTCTGTTCGATCGTGAGGTCCGGCGCGGTGCCTGCCATCGGGTCCTGGAACACCCGGCCCAGATACTTGGCCCGTTTGTATTCGGGCATCCGGGACACCTCGGCGCCGTCGATCGTGATCGATCCGGAATCGATGGGAAGTCGGCCCGAGATCGTATTGAGCAGGGTTGACTTTCCGGCTCCGTTGGAGCCGATGACGGTGACGAAGTCAGACTCTTCGAGCTCGAGCGACAGATTCTGCAGGGCCTTGCGTTCGTTGACGGTGCCGGGGAAGAAGGTCTTCGAGATGGTATCGATCTTCAGCATGTGTCTCAGTCCTCCTTCGGGTCTGACGCAACAGTTGTTCCGGTTGCCTGTGCAGACGTCCCCGCGGGGACGTCTGCGGTGCCTTCGGGGACATCGATCGTGCCGGCCGGAACCTGGGCTCCCGCTTCGTTGGCTGGCTCATCTGCTGTCATAGCTGCTGACGAAGCTCGATTTCCGCGTGACCTCAGTGAAGGTATCCGCTTGAGGAAACCCCATCTGGGCAGCAGCAGTGCGATGACGACGAGCAGTGCGGTCGTCAGCTTCATGTCGTTGGTGTCCAGGCCGGCACGCAGTGCCAGGAAGATGATGAGACGGTAGATGACCGAACCCATGAGGGCACCGAGGCTGGCCATGAAGATGTTGCGGCTGCCGAAGACTGCCTGGCCCAGGATGACCGAGGCGAGGCCGACGAGGATGAGGCCGATGCCCATGCTGATATCGGAGAATCCCTGATACTGGGCGATGAGGGCACCGCAGAGTGCGACGAAGCCATTGGACAGAGCCAGGGTAAGCATTGTCGTGTTGTCGGTGTTGACACCGAGGCTGCGGATCATCTGTCGGTTATTGCCATTGGCCTGGATCGCCAGGCCCAGATCGGTTGTGAGGAACCAGTCGATGGCGAACTTCAGAATCAAGGTGAAGACGAGAAGAATGGCGATGGAGACCCAGGTGCCCAGCCACATGTTCTCCCGCAACGGGGTGAACACGGTCTCTTCTCGCAGGAGCGGGAGGTTCGCCTTGCCCATGATGCGCAGGTTGATCGACCACAGCCCGATCATCGTCAGGATTCCGGCGAGCAGACCGTCGATGCCGCCCTTGGTGTGGAGAAGTCCTGTGATGTAGCCGGCGATGAGTCCCGCACCGATGGCCGCCAACGTCGCCAGGAAAGGGTTGACCCCGGCGATGATCAAGGATGCGGCGGTGGCGCCACCTGTGGTGAAGCTGCCATCGACGGTGAGGTCGGGGAAGTTGAGGACCTTGAAGGTCAGGTAGACCCCGAGCGCCATCGCTCCGTAGATGAGCCCGAGTTCCAGTGCTCCGAACATGTGTTTCCGATCAGGTGGTGATTTGATGCGTGGGTTGGTGTCGCCGGCCGATCACGGGACCTGATAGGTCACGAGTCTCGGCCGACGACGGGGGTCGAGCTGTCGACGATGTGGGTCGCTCAGTCGATGATGCTTAATCGATCAGTCGATGACTTTGTCGGCTTCGTCGATGAGCTTCTTCGGGATTTCAACGCCCTGAGCCTTGGCGGCCTTCGGGTTGACCACGAGCTCGAGGTTGGAGCTGGTCTCTACTGGCATGTCGGCCGGCTTCTTGCCGTCTTGGAGGATCTTCAGCGCCATTTCGCCGGTCTGTTCGCCCAGCTTCGTGTAGTCGATGCCGCGGGTGATCGCCGCACCCTGTTCCACCTGGCCGGCTTCCGAACCGACGAGGAGGGCCTTGTTCTTCTCCGCTGCCTGGACCATGGTCGTGACGGCCGAGACGACGTTGTTGTCGGTCGGGACGTAGTACGCGTCGACCTTACCGAGGGAGTCCACTGCCTGCGCCAGTTCACTGGAGTTGGCGATCGTGGCTTCCTTGATCTTGACCCCCATGTCCTTCGCGGCCTTCTTCGCGAGGTCGACCTGGACTTCCGAGTTGACCTCCCCGGAGCTGTAGACGATGCCGACAGTTTTTGCATCGGGCTTTAGTTCCTTGACCAGTTTGAGCTGGTCGGCGACCGGGTTGAGGTCGGAGGTGCCGGTGACGTTGGCACCCGGCGCATCGTCGGACTTCACAAGCCCGGCCTCTTTGGCGTCGGTGACGGCGGTGAAGAGCACCGGAACGTTGGTGATTGCCTGCGCGGCAGCCTGTGCTGCCGGAGTGGCCACTGCGAGGACGAGGTCGAGGTCCTCGTTGGCGAATGTCTGCGCGATAGAGGTCGCGTTGGCCTGCTCACCCTGCGCGTTCTGTTCGTCCCATTTGACGGTGACATCGGCGTCCTCGAATGACTTCTTGAATCCTGCACTGGCGGCGTCGAGCGCCGGGTGCTGAACCAGCTGGGAGATGCCGATCGAGTAGGAATCCCCGCCTTCACCGTCACCGCTGGCGCCGTCTCCGCCCGAACATGCTGATACCGCAATAACCGAACTCACCGCCACAATTGCTGTGGCCAGACGCCTGAGACGCATACTTCTCCCCTTTGAAAAAACCGGTGCAACTGCGCAGAACCGGCACGAACCCTGTCACTTGTTCCCGGTCGGACCCATCGGTGGGCCTCGTAGAACTGCAGCCGAACCACATACTCGCTGCGGCACAGATCATTCTGATTCCGCAGACGAGCAAGGGTGCGACTGTGATGACAACCACTCTATTGGGCGCCGCTGACACGACCGACCAAAACAAGGTTTTGGAGACAATCGTCCCAGTATTGTTATCTGTCGCGACAAACGTCCCCTGCTGCCGCGTATGCATCACCCAAGCGTCCCGGTGTGGCGTCCCCGCGGGGACGCCACACCTCAGCATCAGGCTTCGATGGTGACATCCGATCGACCCAGCACGTCGAGAATCCATGCGAAGTCGAAAGCCGTTTCCTTCCAAGAGTCGTACCGTCCGGATGCACCGCCGTGTCCGGCGACCATTTCGGTTTTGAGCAGCACATCGGCGCCGACCTCACGGAGTCGAGCGACCCATTTGGCAGGTTCGACGTAGAGAACCCGGGTGTCATTGAGGGAGGTCACCGCCAAAATCTTCGGATGGGCCACCTCTGCGACGTTCTCGTACGGAGAATAGGAGCGCATGTATTCGTAGACGTCCTGGTCGTGGAGCGGGTCTCCCCACTCCTCCCATTCGATGACGGTGAGGGGAAGTTCGGGCATGAGGATGGAGGTCAGCGCATCGACGAAGGGCACATGTGCACTGACCCCGGCGAAGAGCTCCGGAGCCATGTTCGTCACCGCTCCCATCAGCAGCCCTCCGGCCGATCCCCCGGTTGCAACAAGCTTCTCCGGGTTCGTCCATCCTGCAGCGACGAGGTGGCGTCCAGCCGCAATGAAATCGGTGAAGGTGTTCTTCTTCGCCGAGGTCTTGCCCTGGTCGTACCAGTGCCGGCCCATCTCACCGCCGCCTCGCACGTGTGCGATGGCGAAGACGACTCCGCGGTCGAGCAGGGAGAGCCGCGAGACGGAGAAGTAGGGATCCATGCTCATCTCGTAGGAGCCGTACCCGTAGAGCACCAAGGGGGCAGACTCGGCTGGAGCTGCTGCAGTGACCGTCGCCGAGGTGGTGGTGCTGTCCGTCGCCGAGGTCGTGGTTCCGGTGGCAAGCGGCACCAGATCGGTGCGATAGACCAGGGAGATCGGAATCTGAGTTCCGTCCTCGGCATTGGCCCAGACGAGGGATTCGCGGTAGTTCTCAAGGTTGACCGAGCCGAGGACGGGCTGGCGTTTGAGGACCGTGTCAGTGCCGTCTGTCACGCTGTGCTGATAGATCACAGCGGGTGTGGACATGGAGCTGAAGAGCAGTCGGATGCTCGTCTGTGTGAACTCTGGGTTGCCGGCGAATCCCAGGGTGCCGGTTTCGCGAGAGAAAGGCAGTTCCTGCAGGCGACCGAACGGCGAAGCCGTGTCACTGGGAGTCGACGCTCCACTTCGCACGGCCTGCCCGCTCGCGTTCAGCTCGATGATGCCGACCCGGGCGAATCCGCCGCGACGGTAACTGACGACGATGAAGTCGGCGAAGGCGTCGACATCTTCGATGCGCAGCCCGTCGACGTCATCCAGCAAGGGACGACCGAGGGTGGATGGATCGGCGATGCCGCCGGGTTCGTCGATGGCGTCGACGGGTTCGCGTGCGGTACCGGCCGGATCGGAGACGGGCACATCGATGATATCGAAGTCATCGCGGTCCTGATTGTGGGTGATGAGGAAGCGGTCCTCACCGGCGATGATCGCATGCTCCACGGAGTATTCGACTCCGTCGACGCGGGGCCAGACCACCTGCGGAGTGGTTTCGAGGTCATCGGCTTCGAGCGACCAGAATCCTGTGGTGGTCTTCGACCCGGTGACGACGAACATGTATTTGCCTGAACGGGCGAATCCCGAGCCGACGAAGAAGCGCTCGTCGGGCTCGTGGAAGATACAGACATCGTCGCTGCTGTCGGTGCCGACGACGTGGCGCCAGACCTTCTCCGGTCGCCATGCCTCGTCGACGGTGGTGTAGAAGACGTAGCGGCCGGCGGGGTCGATGGAGGCACCGGCGAAGGTGCCTTCGACGGTGTCGGGCAGATCTTCGCCTGTGCTCAGGTCGCGCAGTCTCAGTGTGTAGCGTTCGTCTCCGGAGTTGTCGACGCCGAAGAGCAGATACCGACCGTCATCGGTGAGAGAGAAGGTGCCCAGCGAGAAGAACTCCTGCCCCTCGGCTGCGATGTTCGAGTCGAAGATGACCTCTTCGCCGGGAAGCGTCTCCTCGCCGACCTCGGGCGGAGTCCAGTCATCGGCGTTCGCGATGGGGGCGCGAACGCTGATCCCGTAGTCGAGCCCTGCTTTGGTGCGGGAGAAGTACCAGTAGTCGCCGCGCCTGGTCGGTACCGACATGTCGGTTTCCTTGATGCGGGTTTTGATCTCGGTGAAGATCGATTCGCGCAGTGGTTCGAGTCCGGATGTCTGGGTGTTCGTCCACTCGTTCTCGGCCTCGAGGTGGGCGATGACCTCCGGGGATTCCTTCTCACGCATCCACTCGTAGTCATCGACGAAGGTGTGGCCGTGGTGGGTGCGCTCATGGGGGATCTTCTTGGCCACGGGGGCGCTGGGGGCAGTGTCGTTCATGGTCCCAGCCTAACTACCTCGACGTCGATGATGGCGCGCAGATGGCGATGGCGCATAGATGGGAACGGGTGCGCCCATGACACCTCACATCGCGAACTTCACCTCCGCAGTTCCCGCGCGTCCAGGTGAGCAGAATGAGCAGAACGCGATCAGTGCGCACAACCGAGTAATTGTGACGTGAATCAACCTAAGCTATGACGAGCCTCACATGCAGTTCACAACCGATATGAAAGTTTGGTCAATGACGAACCATTCCGCCTCAGATCCTGGCGCAGATCCACGGTCCGAGCCGCCTCATCCGACTCGGCGCATGTTCGGTCGGATCGCCTACGGTGCCATCGCAGTGGCTGCCATCGGGACGGCCACCGCTTACTCGGTCAAAGCAGCATCGGCCAAGGGAGATCTCTCCTCGAACCTCACGATCATCGCACCTGCCGGTGCCGGTGGCGGTTGGGATGGGTTCGCCCGCGAGACCCAGCAGGCCATGCGGGTGAACAACCTGGCCAACAACTCCCAGGTCGTCAACATTCCCGGCGCCGGTGGCACCATCGGGCTCGGCAAGTTCTCCACTATGGGCGGTCAGGCCGACACCCTCCTGGCCACCGGTACCGCGATGGTCGGCGGCATTGCGCTCAACAAGTCGCCCGTCGGGTTCTCCGACACGACTCTGCTCGCCCGGGTCGCGGAGGACTATGACGTGCTCATCGCCGCCGCCGATTCTCCGTACAACACGATCGATGACGTCGTTGGCGCCTGGAAGAAGGACCCGGAAGGGTTCGTCTGGACAGGCGGTTCTGCCGGTTCCGTCGATCACCTCACGATCGCTCAGCTGGCTCTGCTCTCCGATATTCCGGCCTCTGGCATCACCTATATTCCGAAGTCCGGCGGCGGTGAGGCGATCCAGACGCTGCTCTCAGGAACAACGGACTTCGCGTCCTGTGGTTTCAACGAGGTCTCGGACCAGATCGAAGCCGGCCGCGTCAAGGCTCTCGGTGTGGCCTCACCGAAACGCATCGACGGCTACGACGAGGTTCCCACGATGACGGAACAGGGTTACAAGGTGACTCTGACCAACTGGCGCGGCTTCCTCGGCGCCCCCGACATCAGCGAGGATCAGAGCTCGCAGCTTGTCGACATCCTCAAGCAGACTCGTGACAGCGCGGAATGGGCTGACGCCCTCGACCGCAACAAATGGACGGACGTGTGGCTGACAGGTGATGAGTTCGCAGAGTTCGTCAAGGAGGACACTTCTCGGATCGAGAAGCTGCTGAAGGAGTTGGGACTGTGAGCATCAATACGTCAACGGAGAAGAGAACCAGGACGGGCCACTTCGGCGCCGGGACCTGGTGGCAGGGGCGATCAGGTCTCCTGGTCCCCCTCATCATGGCCGGGTTCTCGACCTACCTGCTCATCGGCATCATCACGATGGACGTCGCCGAGGATGCCGATCAGCCGGGGCCGCAGTTCTTCCCCATGATCATCATGATCGTCGGCTACATCCTCACTGTTCTGCTGGCGATCGCCTATATCCGCAATCCCGAACCCGTCGATGTCTACGATGGTCTCCCCGCGGAGGTGGAGGAGGAGAAGGCATTCTCGACGCCTGTCACCTCGGCGGTATCTGCCTCACGCCTCGACCCGCATGAAGAGGACGAACCGGCCCAGGACCGTAAGGCACTTGCTGAAGCTCGGGCGGAAGACTCCGCACATCGCACCCACAGCGACTTCGTGTCCCTGGCCTGGGGTGCCGGCGGCTTCGCCGCGTTCGCCCTCATCTTGGAGTTCGCCGGGTGGATCCTTGCCGCTGCTCTTCTGTTCTGGTGCGTGGCCCGGTCGATGGGGTCGAAGCGTCCTCTGTTCGACCTCACCATGGCACTGACTTTCTCGTCCCTGGTCTACATCGCGTTCGCGGTGCTGCTGGGGCTCAATCTTCCTTCGGGAATCCTGGGAGGTGGCTTCTGATATGGACGCTCTCATGTCCCTCTTCGAAGGCTTCACACACGCGCTGACGCCGATGAACCTGCTGTGGGTTCTCGTCGGCTGCTTCCTCGGCACCGCCGTCGGCGTGCTGCCGGGTCTGGGGTCATCGATGGCAGTGGCACTGCTGCTGCCGATGACCTTCGCTCTCGACCCGACCGGTGCATTCATCATGTTCGCCGGCGTCTACTTCGGTGGTCTCTTCGGTGACTCCACCATGGCCATTCTCATGAACACGCCCGGCCAGGCATCGGCGATCGCTTCGACGTTCGAAGGCCACAAGATGGCGCGCAACGGGCGAGCCCCGCAGGCTCTGGCGACGGCCGCGATCGGTGCCTTCATCGGCGGCTTCATCTCCTGCTGTCTCGTTGTGTTCGTCGCACCTGCATTGGCAGACTTCTCGTCGAACTTCGGTCCTGCAGAGTTCTTCGCACTCGCACTCTTCGCGTTCGTTGCGACCTCTTCGGTCGTCGCTGACTCCGTACTCAAGGGCCTCATGGCTCTGGTGCTCGGCATCGGCTTCTCGGTCATCGGCATCGATTCGGTCTCCGGAACGGAACGCTTCACCTTCGGTGTCCCCGAACTCTTCGACGGGGTTTCGCTGGTCACGGTGACCGTCGCGATCCTGGCCCTGGGCGAGGTCTTCTTCATCGCCTCCCGGATCCGTCGCAAGGTGAACGACAACACGATCAACTCCTCGGGTCGCCCCTTCCTCTCCCGCAAGGAATTCGGCGAGGCACTGCCGGCCTGGCTGCGGGGGACGGCGATCGGCCTGCCCTTCGGTGTGATTCCAGTCGGCGGCGCAGATGTGCCGACGTTCATGTCCTATGGTCTCGAGCGCAAACTCGACTCCAGACGCGAACATCCGAAGTTCGGTGACAAGGGTGCCATCCGCGGCCTGGCCGGACCCGAGTCGGCAGGTTCCGCCACGACCGGCATCGCCATGGGTGCCCTGCTGGCCTTGGGCCTGCCGATCTCAGCGACAGCCGCGATCATGTTGGCGGCGTTCCGTCAGTACGGTCTGCAGCCAGGGCCGCTGCTCTTCGACCGATCCCCTGACCTTGTGTGGGGTCTGCTGGCGAGCTTCTTCATCGCCATGGTCGTCCTCCTCATCATCAACCTGCCCTTCGCTCCGCTGTGGGCCAAGCTGCTCAAGATCCCGGATCCCTACCTCTACGGTGGCATCGCAGTCTTCTGCGGGCTGGGCATCTATGCCACCTCGGCGTCGCAGTTCGAGCTCATGGTCCTGCTGGGAATCGGCATCATCAGCTTCGTGCTCAAACGCTACGGAGTGCCGCTGGCTCCGCTGATGATCGGCATGGTGCTGGGCCCACTGGCAGAATCCAGTCTGCGCGATGCCCTGCTGGCTTCGGGCAACGATGTCTCGACCCTCGCGTCCTCGCCGATCACGATCGTCCTCTATGTCGTCCTCATCGGCGCACTGCTCTACACCGGCATCGGTCGAGTGTTGGCACGTCAGCGGCAGAAGAAGACAGCCGCGGCGACATCGCGTGACAGCGAGTCGGTCAGCTCATGATCTGAGCAGTGGAACCTGATGCATGAAGACGAAGGGCCCCGTGGATGATTCGATCGAATCGTCCGCGGGGCCTCGTGCGTTCTAGGAGGTCTGACTCTCGCTCAATCTGTCCTGTCCATCCGTCCTCAGGAAATAGGCTCAGTGATGCGAGGCTCTTCAACTGGCCCAGGAAGGAGCCGGCCCGCGCCCTTGAGACCGAACGTGGTGAGGACCGCAGCGATGAGGACGAGGACGACCGCTGCACCTGCCGCCCATTGGACGCCGAGGTCGAAGGACGCAACAGCAGCCTCGGCGAGTTGATCACCGATCTGCCCACCTTTGGCACTCGCATGCTCAAGTGAGGAACCAAGGGTGTCGAACTCGGGACCGCTCGCCTTGGCACCCAGCGTGGCCTGCAGGTGGGAGCCGAAAACCATAGTCGAGAGTCCGCCGAGGACGGCGGTTCCCATGACCGATCCGAATTCGTAGGCCGTCTCGGAGATCGCCGAGGCGGCACCCGCCTTGTGCGCAGGAACAGCCGCGAGGATGAGGTCGTTCGTGATGACCTCGGCCGTGCCGATGCCGATGCCGAGGATGAGGAACGAGATGACCATGCCCGCGACCGAATGTTCGGGTGAGAAGGCCACGATCCCGAGCCCGACTGCATTGAACACGAGGGCACAGGGAACAACCACGCGCGGCTGGACTCGCGCCATGATCGGCACCGCCGCGTAGCCGGCGACGATCGAGGTGACAAGGCCGGGGATGAGGACGAGCGCCGCCTCGACCGGGGACATGCCGAGAACCAGCTGGAGCAGCTGGGTGCCGAAATAGAGGAATCCGGCCAGGCCCATGACGCTGAGCAGGTTGGACGCCACTGCTGAGCTGAAGACCTTGTCGGTGAAGAGCCGGACGTCGAGCAGCGGACGCGAGGAATAGAGCTGGCGAAGAACGAATCCGGTTCCCGCAAGCGCGGTCACCATGAGGCTGGCCCAGAAGAGGAGGTCCACGCCCTCGGCCATAACGTGTTTGATGGCGAAGACGAGCGGGGTGAGCGTGAGCATGGACAGCACGATCGACAAGGGGTCGATCCGGCCCGGGTTCGGGTCACGCGACTCCGGCAACAGCACGATGGCGGCGGGAATGAAGATCGCAATCAGAGGAAGGTTGATGAAGAAGATCGCGCTCCAGTGGAAGTGCTCGAGCAGAATTCCGCCGACGATGGGCCCGAGGGCGGCGCCGCCTGAGAACATGGCGGACCAGGTGGCGATGGCGACCCGGCGGTCCTTGGCGTTGAGGAAGATGTTGCGGATGAGCGAGAGCGTCGAGGGCATGAGGGTGGCGCCGAAGATGCCCAGCAGCGCACGGGCGGCCATGAGCATCTCCGGCGAAGTGGAGAACGCAGCCAGCAGCGAGGCCAGGCCGAAGCCGATGGCGCCGACGACGAGCAGTTTGCGGCGACCGACCCGGTCACCGATGCTGCCCATGGCCACGAGGAGTCCCGCGAGCATGAGCGCATAGATGTCGACGATCCAGAGGAGCTGGGTGCCGGTGGGATGGAGGCCGGTGCTGATGGCCGGTATCGCGAATCCCAAGACGGTGTTGTCGATCGAGATGAGCAGAACAGGGATCATCAGCACAGCCAGGCCAGCCCATTCGCGCCGACCAGCGCGCAGTTGTGGTGTCTGTGTGGTGAACATGGAATCTACTGTACCGTCTAGACGGTACAGTGAACAAGGTGGCGCGTATATTTTTCTGCGCGCCGCAGGTTGTGCTCCGCTCCCCTACCGCCCTCGCACCAGAGTCAGCACCCAATCGCGCGTTCGGGCCGGATCGATGACGTCATCGATGTCGAAGATCATGGCCGCACTCATTGCGTTGCCCTGCTCGTATTCAGCCGCAATCAGCTCCTCTTCTCGCTGCTTCCGCTCTGCTTCATCCTCAATCGCGGCGAGTTCCTTTGCATAGCCGAGTCGCACGGCCCCTTCGAGTCCCATCGGTCCGATCTCGCCGCTGGGCCAGGCGATGGTGAAGGAGGTCGCGTCGAATCCCCCCGCGGCCATAGCCATCGCACCCAAGCCGTATCCCTTGCGGATGACGACTGAGCCGACCGGCACCGTCAGCGCCGCGCCCGCAACGAAGAGGTCACCGAATGCGCGCACACCCGGTTCGCGCTCTGCCTCGGGACCGACCATGAAACCAGGGGTGTCGATGAGCGAGAGGACCGGGACCCCGTGATCCTGGGCCAATTTCAGATGCTGGGAGAGCGAGCGCGCCGCATCAACGTCGATCGCCCCGCCGAGGTGGTGGTTGTCATTGGCGACGAGCGCCAGCGGCTGCCCTCCGACTCGCACGAATCCGGTCACCGCACCCGGCGCATAGTCCCGCCGCACTTCGATGAATGTTCCATCGTCGGCAATCGTGTCGATGACATCTCGGATGGCGAAGGTCCGCAGCCTGTCGGCCGGCACAACCGTGCGTGCTCGCTCCTCTTTCCCCTCGCTGAGGGGGTCCTCGGGCGATTCGCCGAGGTGGCCGTCGGATGATTCGCCGACCGAGTCCTTACGCCCGACACCCCGACCATCCGCTCGCGCTTCGCTGCCCGTACCACTCAGTATCCCGAGGGCCTCCCGGGCGATCGCCACTGCAGCAG
Source organism: Brevibacterium sp. 239c (assembly GCF_900169365.1). Taxonomy (GTDB): domain Bacteria; phylum Actinomycetota; class Actinomycetes; order Actinomycetales; family Brevibacteriaceae; genus Brevibacterium. The sequence goes on along the minus strand of NZ_FXZH01000010.1, from coordinate 117,908 downwards.
ATTCGTCGTCGGCAAGAACGTCGATGACGCCGTTGGTGGTATGGATGTCGACCGGGCCGATGTCCTCCGGCTTATAGCGACCGAGTCCTCCGCCTTCGATCATCGCCGGCCCGCCCATACCGATATTCGCATCGGGCGTGGCGATGATGAGGTCGCAGACTCCCGCAAGTGCCGCATTTCCAGCGAAGGTCCTGCCGGAGACGATTGAGATCAACGGCACCCTGCCGCGCAGCCTGGCCAGGGAAGCGAAGGTGGGAACCTGTAGGCCTGAGCTCGGCCCCCGGTCAGTGTCGCCGGGGCGACCGCCTCCGCCTTCGGCGAAGAGGATGATCGGCACCCGTTTGGTCTCAGCGAGTTGGATCAGTCGATCGGTCTTCGCATGGTTGCGTGTGCCCTGTGTGCCGGCCAGAACCGAATAGTCGTAGCTGATGACGACGACTTCACGTCCGTCAATAGTCGCCGGTCCCCCAATGAGGCCGTCGCCCGAGGTCTTGGCAATGAGGTCCTCGACACTGCGTCTGCGAGTCTGTGCCGCGATGACAAGTGGACCGTATTCGACGAAGCTGCCGGAATCGACGAGGTCGTCGATGTTCTCGCGTACTGTTCGACGACCTCGCTTGCGGATCTTGGCCAGCTGGTCTTCGCGCGCCTCGTCTCCGACAGCGGCATGCCTGTTCTGGACCTCGGCGACCCCTGGATGGGGCTCAAATCGGTCAACGTCTTCGAACCCACCCGCCTCGGCGTCGACGAGAACGGCAAGCGGCTGTCCTGTCGCCACCTGGTCACCGACCGCGACGAGGTGACGGACACCTGCAGCGTTGGGACCGGTGACCGGGTGGTGCATCTTCATCGCCTCGATGAGGACGTATTCGCTGCGATTCTCGCTGACGGCCACGACAGCACCGCTCATCGTCGATCGCAGCAGTGACTCCCCTGCTCTCAGCTCAGGCTCACTGTGGTCGACAGAGTCTGCGGCTGAGCCGTCTACCGGATTGGCCGCATGCTTCTCTCGTGCTCGAATCCCGATTTCCTCGGCATGCTCGTCGTACGCCGATGTTGTCGAGTTCCCAAGTTCCAGGACTTCGGTGATCGCTTGCAGCATCCCTGCATTCGTCTCGATCCCTGTGGTGTGGAATTCGGCGAGGGCACGCCTTGCTGCGTCGACGGCCGCGGAGAGGTCGTGTCCGTGCACGGTGATCTTACCGAGCAGAGGGTCGAATCCTCCGGCCATGGCGACACCAGTGACAGCCCAGGTGTCAATGCGCACCCCAGGCCCCGTCGGCCACGTCAAAGAGCTGATTCTGCCGGTACTGGGAGCCGGCTCTCCTGAGCTGAGGACCGTTTCAGCAGAAATGCGCAGTTCGATAGCCGCACCCCGTGGCTCCACATTTTCCAAGCCCGCAGGCGTCCGCCCGGCGGCGACATCGAGCTGCGCCGCTACCAGATCCAGTCCGGTCACTGCCTCCGTGACGGTGTGCTCGACCTGAATCCGCGGGTTGACCTCGAGGAGCCAGTACTCGTGCCCGGCAACAAGAAATTCGACGGTCGCCAGGGACCTGTAGTCAGCTGAAGCGACGAGTCGTGCGGCGTCATTGTGCAGGCTCTGCCGCAGGCCGCCTTCGAGCCCTGGAGCCGGGGCGATCTCGATGAGCTTCTGCCGCCGGCGCTGGATCGAGCAGTCACGGTCTCCAAGAACCACGGTGCCGTCGGGAGTGCCGATCACCTGGACTTCGATATGGCGAGCGCCAGTGATCAGAGCCTCGGCGAAGATCCGGGCATCATCGAAACCGGCTGCAGCCTCGGACGCACATGCCCGCAGGGCACCAGTGAGCTCATCCGGATCGGCGACGATTCGGATCCCGCGGCCCCCTCCTCCTGCCACCGCCTTGATCGCGATTCCGGAGCGGTGCGCGTCGAGAAGTGCGCGAGTGGCTCGCAGCGCCTCACCGTGGTCCGATTCGACGCCTGCGCCCTCGAGCGCCAGCAGTCCAGTGGCCGGAGGCGTCGGAATTCCCAACCCTTCGGCGCGGACGCGAGTTGCCTGCTTGTCTCCGAACAGTTCCAAAGCCTCGGCCTCCGGACCAACCCAGGTCAGTCCCGCCTCGGCGCAGGCACCAGCGAGCCGCGGGGACTCCGAGAGGAATCCGTACCCGGGGTGAACCAGTTTGCAGCCTGCCGACGTTGCCGCTGCGACGATGGCCTCGGGGTCGAGGTACGCGGATGCACCGAAGCCGGGGAGTGTGACAACCTCGTCGGCGAGTGCGACGTGCAGTCCGGCCGCAGTGCCCAGAGTCTCCTCGTTCGCTGATTGCACGGCCACAGCACGGTACCCCAGGATCTTGGCCGAGCGGATGATCCGGCAGGCGATCTCTCCGCGGTTGGCGACGAGAAGGCCGACAGCCTCGGCGGAATTCGCAGCGCTCAACGGTTTCCCTCCAACAGTTCGTCGATGAGCACGGTCTTGCGGATCTTGCCTGTCGCAGTCATGGGCATGCCGCCGACGAAGACGAACTCGGGCACTTTGTACACGGCCATGTTCTCCTTCGCCCAGGCGGTCAGCGATTCGCTGTCCGCAGCGACGCCTTCAGCCAGGACCACGAAGGCGACGGGCACTTGGCCGTGATCGGCGTCCTCACGCGGGGCGACAGCCACCGTTTCAATAGAGGGGTGGGCACGAAGAAGACCCTCCACCTCGGCGGGGAAGACGCTCATTCCGTTGACTTTGATCATCTCCTTGGTGCGAGCGAGGTACGTCAGGGCACCCTGGTCGTCGAAGCGTCCGGTGTCGCCGGTGCGAAGCCAACCGTCGATGAGCGAGTCCTCGGTCGCGCGGGGATTCTTCCAATACCCGGTCGTCACCGAGGGCGAGCGGACGAGGATCTCTCCCGTCTCTCCTACGGGCACCGGGTTGAGGTCGAGATCGACGACGACGATGTCGGTGCCGGGTACCGGGAATCCGCAGTACACGGGCTCGGCGCGCAGATCGCGATCGTCGTCTTGGAGTCCGAGGGTAAAGGTGTCCGAGGTGTGCGTTTCGGTCATGCCGTAGGACGCTTCGCGCAGAACGATTCCTGTTCGCGATTTCCATTCTTCGCGCAGTTCGACGTCGAGTTTGCGAACGAAGGACACAGCCTGGCAGGTCTCCAAGGAGGACAGATCTGCGTCGGCGAATTCCTCGGTGTCGAGGAGGTCGATGAGTTCGACGTAGCCGTCGGCAGGTGAGACCACACGGGTGACGCCGCGTTCGGCGATGCTGCGCAGGGCCGCCTGCGGATGCCAACGGGCCATGATGACGACTTCACCGCCGCCGTAGATAGGAAGGAGGAGACCGAAGTTCTCGCCGGCAACCCAGAACATCGGCAGGAATCCGAGTGACACGACCCGCCCGTCGCCTGGGGTCGTCGCCATTCCGGCCATTGCCGACACCGCCGTGTATGACAGATGCCCGAGGGAGTGTTCGCACCCCTTGGGCAGCCCCGTCGTCCCACCCGTGTAATTGAGTGAGGCGAGCCGGTCGGGGTCTGCCGGTACTGGGTCGACCGGCGTCGAGGCGAGGACCCGGCCCCAATCGCCTGCGTTCTCGGGTGCGGGGACTGTATGAGGACAGTCGGCGCTGGGTTTCGGTGCCGAGGAGAACGCGAAGACTGCCGCAGGGTCGGTCCAGGTGATGTCGATGGTCTCAGGAAGTTGCGAGACTGCGCCCTCCACAAGGCTGCGCGAGTGCGGGTGGGCAATGAGGTGGGTTGTACCGGAGTCGGCCAGCTGGTGTCTGAGCTCTTCGGTTCGATACATAGGGTTGACCGGGACGTAGATGGCGCCGAGCCAGGCGATGGCGAGGAAGGAATGGACGAACTGCGGGCAGTTGCCCATGTACACGCCGACTCGAGTCCCCTCGCTGACGCCGCGTCCGGCCAGCCAGCCGGCCGTTGCCGCGACATCGCCTTTGAGCTGAGCCCAGGTCGACTTCCAGCCGTAGAAACTCATAGCCGCAGAGTCGGGGCGTTCGCCTGCCCAGTGGATCACCGACTCAGCCAGTCCAGGTCCGGCTGCGGCTTCAGGGACCGTGTGCGGAACTCCCTCGGGCCACAGCGCTCGCAGCGTTGCGAGTTCAGCTGCCGATTCCTCCCACGAAGAGGTTCGAGTGTCACCGTTGCTGCCGTTCATGGAAACTCCTTCTCACCGATCACCGCTGACCGATTGACGACTCTGTCAATCACAGTTCTAATCGAAGGAATCTCCCTATGCAAGCGCTGGATCGGCTCGGACCACTTGGCGAGATTGCTGGTGCATTGGGATCGAAGGAATGGACACCGCAGATTCGGTCGAGGAATCAAGCGTCAAGAGCGGTGAGATCTCCGGTGAACCCGATGATGGCGAAGTAGACCCGGGTGGCCTGGTCGATGTAGTAATCCAGCCGGTTCCGGTCCTTCCTGGTCGCCGAGGCGGCATCGACGATGACCGCGTCCATGAGGTGAGCCGCATATTCCGCATCGACTGGCGGGTTCGCGAGTCCGGAATCCCGAACGTCGGTGATCTGGCGCAGGATACGACGGAAGGGCTTGCCGACGATGACCGCGTTGATCTCTGCGACCTGCGGATCTGTCTGTGCTCGCTTCTCAATGACGTCGAGGAGTTCAAGATTGTCGACGTAGATGGTGATGAATGCTTCGATTGAAGCCCTCGCCACGAGCACGGGGTCATCCGCCATCGGCTTCGGGTAGTGGTGTGCTTCGAGGATTTCGTCCCGCAGCTTGGCTGCAACGACGCGGAACACCTCTGACTTGGTGGCGAAGTAGACGTAGAAGGAAGGTCGCGAGACGTCTGCCGCGGCAGTGATGTCGCCGATCGTCGCTGAATCGAATCCCTGAGAGGAGAAGACGGCCCGAGCTGCGGCCAGGAGTCTGTCCTTGGTCTCCGATTCGAGGTCTCGCCGGATGTCGCGTGCCTTCGTCCAATCCATTTCTCGAATCGGCCGCTGTTCCATCAACACCTCCTCCGCGTCTGCTCCACCTGTGGCCCTTTACCCGGGCATTGCGACAATCCTATAGGTGGACATGGGGCTCGCCCGTGAACGAGGTGGACACCACAAGTCCCACCTTCAGCTCATTCCCACTGTCATCGTCGTGCTCAGTCCGCCGTCGAGTGGGATCACTGTCCCGGTGAGGTAGGAACTTGCCTGCGAGAGCAAGAATGTGAGGACTCCCGTGACATCTTCTGGCGTGCCGATGCGCTGCAATGGGTTGGCAGCCGCGATCTCATCACCTTTCTCATCGAGGATCCAAGACATCATCTTCGTCGGAAACGGCCCCGGGGCGACGGCGTTGACGAGAATCGTCGGAGCCAAAGTTGCCGCCATGTGCCTGGTGAGGTGGTGGATGGCGGCCTTTGAAGCCGAGTAGGAATAGTTCTCGAAACTGGGCACCGCCAGTCCGTCAATCGACCCGATGTTGATGATCCGCGCAGGGCATGCACCACGTTCGGCACCGGCTTCGAGCAGCCGACGCGCACGCTGAGCCAATGCGAACGGTGCCTTGACGTTGGCTCCCAGCACCTTGTCCCACGCCTGGTCCGGAAACTCATCGAAAGAGGCACCCCAGGTGGCGCCGGCGTTGTTGATCAGTGCATCCAGGTGATCGGTGCGCTCGGCGACAGCATCAACCACTTTGTTGCGACCAGCCTCGGTGGTGATGTCTGCGGCTATCGCGTGGATTTCACCGAGTTCGGACAGCTCCCTTACTGCTTCAGTGGCTGCGTCTTCTTTTCGGGTCGAGATGAAGACGGTGGCTCCGACTTTCAGCAGCCCTTCGGCGATCATGCGACCGATTCCGCGAGCTCCACCCGTGATGAGAATCTGCTTGCCGCTGATATCGAACATGTTTCCTGTGGTCATTGCGGGTCCTCCCCTTGCGCTGTCTTCACAGACTGACTGCCTCTGCTGTGTCGAACAGACCGGCATACTGGCTGCGAAGCTCATGATTCTTCACCTTGTTGCCGACCGTCTCAGGGAACTCGTCGACGAAGAGCACGGCCTTGGGCGTTTCGAAGCCGGCCAGTCGTGTCTTCGCGAATCCGATGAGCGCCGCCTCATCCACGACAGCTTCTGGCTTGGTGCGCACGAGCACCGTGACGGCTTCGCCCCAGCGCGGGTGGGGCAGACCGATGGCGACGGCCCGGTTGACGAGTGGATGAGTGCTCATCACTGATTCGACGCGGATCGATGAGACGTTCTCTCCGCCGGTTTTGATGACGTCTTTGATCCGGTCGTTGAGAATGCGCAGGCCCTTCTCCCCGCTGCGAAACGCATCTCCGCCGTGGAACCAACCGTCGGCAAACGCTTCGGCAGTGGCTTGCGGGTTGTTGAAATAGCCGGCCATGAGTGCCGGTGAGCGGTAGATTCCCTCGCCGACTCCGTCCTCACCGACCCCAGCGTTACCACCGACCTCAGCGTCGCCAGGTTTCCTGATGTCGCCGTCGGCGCCCATGATCGCTGCCGCCGTCATCGGGTGCGGCAAGCCGACATAGTTCTCCTGCGGTGAGGTCCTCGCATGCAGATCCTCGTCGGCACCGATCCAGAAGCGATGCATGATGCACATCTCCGTCTGCCCGATCACGCCGACCACCAGCACGTCTGCGCCGATGGAGTCCTTGACCGAGGCATACGATTCGGCGCGCAACGGGGCGAAGGAATGGAGAATGCTGGTGACCGTCCCCGCGTCCAGGCTCGGGTCCGCTCGCAGTTCGGCGTCGAGGTGTTCGAGCATCTGCGGCGACCCCACATGCATTGTCGTTACGCGATGTTCGTCGATGGCAACAGCCAACTCCCTGGCATCGGGCCTACGCCCCACCACCGCTCGGCCGCCTGCCAGCAGCGCGGCATAGATCAGCACCTCGCTGACGTGGTAGGTCACCGACACGAAGATGCCAGCCACCGAGTCGAATTCGAACCGCTGCCCTCGGGTGACGATTCCCACTGAGGCCAGGGCCTCGAACATCGTCTTCGAGTGAGATCCCATGACGCCCTTGGGCAAGGCTGAGGTTCCCGAGGTGAACTGGATCTGCCAGATGTCGTCACCGTGGATGGTGACATCTGGTTCGTTCGTCGAGGCGGCAGCGATGAAGTCCGCAAAGCTCACGGCCCCGTCCGGTTGTGGTCCACCCACCGCAATGCTGGTCAGTGTATTCACGTTCGTCGCGTCGAAGACGGGCCGGACACGGTCGGCGAACTCGGCGTCGACGACGGCCCACCGTGCCCCCATGTCCGCGATCAGCTCAGCCATCACCTCGGCGGCTAGGTTCGGGTTCAGCGGTGCGATCGTCACCCCAGCCTTGGCCGCTCCGATTTTGACCAGCACAGACTCGAGGGAGTTCTCGCAGACCATCACGAGGATCTCCCCCGGCTGCGCACCGGCAGCCAGGAGAGAATTCGCGAACTGGTTGGCCCTGTCGTCGGCCTCGGCCACGGTCACCGAGGCCCCTTCTGGGTTCTCGGCGGCTCCGACATGGCCGGTGAGAACCGTGCGGTCCGGTTGGCTCCAGCGCATCCGCTCGAAGATATCGCCCATCGACAGCCGGTGCAGCCGCGAGTCGGCTCGGCGGCCGCGCAGTGTTGTCACATCGAATTCCACCGTGTTTGTTCCCTTCACTCAGACGCTGACGTTCTCGGCTGCCGGCACGGGCCCCTCCATGTCGCGCATCAACCACGACTTGTGGACGGCCGCGTAGACCAACGGGGCCCCGACCGCTGTCCATGGCCAGATCACGTACACGAACACGGCGGTTGTCGTGGGCAGACCGCCGAGCATGGCGGAGCTGCCGAAGAAGGCGTGGGCGAGGATGAAGAGCCCGATGAGGACAGCGGAGAATGCACTGATGAGGACCACGTTGGCCCGGCTCCACTTGTCGGTGGAATTCAGAGCTCCGAAGAGCATCATCACGAACGCGATCACTGGAATCGCATAGTAGAGGGCCTGCCAGGTATCGAAGAGGCTTCCCACTGCGGTGGCGAGGCAGGCCAGGGTGACGATGAGGACAAGCACATCGGTCCGATCAAACCCCTTCACAGCGACCGATTTCACGGCCGCACCACCCCTGAGTGCGCCTGTGCCGCTGTTGGCGTTGACGCCGTAGGCACTGGCGAAGCCGTCTCGCGAACCCTGTGAGGGGAACAGCAGAGAGATGACGACGAACAGGACCGCAGCCGTGGCGATGACCATCGCCCCATCCTGCATGTAAGTGGGAATGGTGATGATCTCCTCGCTTGTGAGGATCGTGAGCACCAGGTTGCCGAGCACGCCGAAGGACACGGCAATGGTCGTGGCCATCCCAGTGGCACGTTTCCAATACAGCCCGAAGACGACAGGAGCGAAGACCGCCGAGGCGAACGCCGCCCAGCCGATGGCACCGAGCAGGAACACGACCTGGGTGAGATAGAGGGCGAATACCAGGGAGCAGAGAACAACGAAGGCACTGGCCAACCGGTTCCACATCAGTTCACGATGGACGACCTTGCCCAGCGAACTGGTGAGGTCACGCACCAGCGACGATGCGCCGATGGTGATGAACGAGCTGGCGGAGGACATGATTGCCGCGAGCAGTCCGGCCAAGGCGAAGCCAGCGAACGCTGGTGTTGTCATGTTGTCGAGGAACCAGGTCGTGGTGTTGTCGGCATTGTCGAACTGCGGCGCCCTGCCTTCGAAGGTCAGTGCGCGGGTTGCCAGACCGATGGACAGCGCGAACAGGGTCGTCACCGAGTAGCCGACAGCCGCGACGAGTGAGCCCCAGCGCAGCTGCGAGCCCGACTTGAGCATGAGGAACTTCGTCGCCAGCTGCGGCTGGGCCGCAGTGCCGAGAATCGCGAGGAAAATGAACCCGAAGATCCAGGTCATCGGCTGTGTGGCGTCGATTTTCAGGAATCCGATGTCGTTCTTCGCGATGGTGTCCAGCATGGCTGACCATCCGCCCACGGTGTTCGTGGCGATGAAGAATGCGGCGATGGCCATGACGATCATGAGCAGGCCCTGGATGAAGTCCGTCCAGACGGCTGCGAGCATTCCACCGGCGATCGTGTATGCGGCGACGATGGCGGAGCCAATGATGGCGCCGACGGTGAGGCTGATGCCGAAGATCAGGGACATGATCACGCCGAGAGCGGTCACCTGCGCGGTCATGTAGGCGACCGAACCGATGAACATGGCGATCGACATCGACATGTGAGCCGAACGATTCGGGTAGCGGACGCGGATGATGTCCGGAATGGAATAGACCTCATGCGCGCGGGCCACTCGGTGCAGGCGCGCCCCCAAGATGAACCAGGCCAGCGCGAAGCCGAGCGGCACTAGGAGGGCTGCGCCGACGACGGCCTGAATGCCCCAGGCGTTGGTGTTGGCCGTATGCCCGATCATCCCGAACCCGCTCTGGATCGAGGAGAAGGAGGCGATGGCCATGACGAAGAAGCCGAGCGACTGCCCCGCGACCAGGAAGTCCTTGGCCCCCTTCATTTTGGTGTTCGCCCAGTAGCCGATGGCGAACATGACGATGAAGTAGAGGATGACGATTGCCAGAACGATTGTCATGATTGCACCTTTGCAGTGACGGTCAGATCGGACGGTGTGGAATGAGTTGCTGATGGTTCTGAGGCCGCGGTCTCACGCGTTGCGACCTCCCTCGTTGCGGTCTCGGTTGTTTCAGCCTCGGTTGACGTTGTCATTTCGAGATAGCGACCGGTCTGGTCGAATGCGGAGCCGGTGATCACTGTGGCGGAGATATCGCTGATCGCCTCCCACTGTTCGGCGATGGCTTCGGGGCTGCGTTCGTCATGGGACAAAAACACTCCCGCGGCCTCGACCATTTTGGCCACCGCGAAGACTCCCCCACCGGCACCGAGGATGGTTTTGGTCGGAGCACCTTCGGACACGAGGAAGACTGCGCCCGGGGTGATCGATTCCGGTGACATGACGTCCCAGGATGCCTGGTCGAACAGCCCCTCGGTCATGCCTGTGGCAGCCGTGGGCGCCAAGGCGTTGATTCGGATCCCATAACGCTCACCCTCGATGGCCAGGACGTTCATCAGCCCAACCACTCCGGATTTCGCGGCACCATAGTTCGACTGCCCGAAGTTTCCGTAGATCCCCGACGCCGAGGTGGTCATGAGGATCCGTCCGTACTGTTGGCTCATCATGTGAGGCCACACCGCCTTGGTGCAGCGAACAGAGCCCATCAGATGCACGTCGACCACTTTGCGGAAATCGTCGATATCCATTTTCGCGAAGGTCTTGTCTCGCAGGATGCCAGCGTTGTTGATGAGGATGTCGATCCGGCCCCATTCGCCGATCACTCGATCGACCATGGCCTGGACCGCCGACGCATCGGTCACGTCGCACGAATGCGCAATCGCGCTACCTCCGGATGCGATGATCTCCTTCGCCACCAGCTCTGCAGGACTGTCCTCTCCAGCGTCTCTGCCTATCGGGGCGATATCGTTGACGACCACACGTGCACCGCGCTGGGCAAGGGACAGGGCGTGAGACCGCCCCAGTCCCCCGCCGGCGCCGGTCACGATTGCTACCTCTTCATTGAAGTTCACTGTCGCTTAAGCCTCTCACCAGTCATACTACCGAGTATCATCATTGATTGGGTATGAATTTATCCCGCAGGTCGACACGTGTCAAGACCCTGCTCATCAGGTTCGACGAGATTGCTCGTTCTTGGCGGCAGAAGGCCGTGTAGCCTAGCGTCAACGCAATCGTGGATTCGGAAAGGACGTCCAGGTGAAGCCACTGGAAGCAGCTGAGGTCTCGCAGTGAGCACGGACGTTGACCCCTCCGTTGGAGCTCCCGAGAAGACGCGCCAGCGAATCCTCGATGCCGCGGCCGATGAGTTCATGCTCGGCGGCTACAACGCCACCACCATTGATGACATCGCCAACGCCGTCGGAGCGACGAAGGGTCTGATCTATTACCATTTTCGCTCGAAGTTCGACATCTTCCTCGCCGTCTACAAGGAAGGCATGGTGCGTTCACGAGCTCGCGTCGACCCGTGCGTCGATGGGCCGGGAACCGGCTTCGACCGCCTGCTGGCCATGTCGACGGCCCACGTCCTCCAGATCATGGTTGATCTCGGCTATCACCAGGTCGTGCATGAAGGAGTCCGCGAACAGCGCTCGGTGGCGCTGCGGCCCCGGCAGCGTGAGCAGCTGGCAGAGCTGAACCGTCTGAGAGCGGAATACGAAGACCTCTTCAAGTCAGTGGCTGCAGCGGGAATCGAGGACGGTTCCATCCGCCCGCTGGAACCAAAGATGCTGGTGCGGACGCTGCTGAGCAGTCTCAACGCGGTCGACATGTGGTATCGGCCGAATCCGGATCAGTCCGAGTCTGACCTTGCCGAGTTGGCCGCCCAAGTCACCGATATCGTCGTCAGCGGAATCGATCGCCGCCCATAGCGATGGCGGAACCACAGCCATCGACTAGGCTCAACGCTATGGCACGCAACTCCACCGACACCAAAGAGAAGCTCCTCGACGCCTTCGATCTCCTGCTAGAAAAACACGGTATCTCGGGGGCAACACTCGACGCGGTCGCAGCGAAAGCTGGTGTCTCCAAGGGAGGCCTGCTTTATCACTACGGGTCGAAGGCGGAGCTGATCAAGGGCAGTCTCGAGCGTCTCGACCGGCTTGTCGAAGAAGATGTTGCGGAGATGAAGAATGCTGGCGATCGCCTGCACATGTACTATCTTGAGACCTCAGCCGAGACCGGCACACCGCTGGACCGCAGTCTCATCGCGGCAAGCTGCCTGGCGCAGGAGAATGAACAGGCGAAGGACACGCTCCGGAGGACCCGAGAAGCCTGGTTCGATGCACTCAATGAACATCTCGGCGATCCCGATCTGGCGATGACCGTACAGCTCATCGGCGACGGCATGTACTTCAACCAGAATTTCAGCCTCTCCCAGGACGAGGCTCTGGCCCACGTGAAGAACGTGCTGGCACGACTGGGTCTGTGATCGGGCTTCAGGTATCAGAGCACCTGCTGAGTACGCCCATGAGGTGAGCGAACTGCGCTGATTCTGACGTGGAGCTCGCTGCCCTCAAGCTTTCACTTCCGAGCCACGCTCTGCCGTCTAGCTATCCCTACCGAGTTGCGGACGATCCGTGTTGATTTCCGACTCGGTTTTCAGCACAGATCGTCCGCAACTTGCAGGCGCACCCCGCTCTCCAGCGTGTGGCAACCCCGCTCCTCCACCCCACGCACTCGTGCGTAGATTCCTGTGGACGAAAAAGTTCTGTCCACAGGCTGATTTCAAGCCATTTCTTCTCGCCGCGAAGTGAGTGATGATGTCATCCATGTTCAATGGAGACAGGTGGGTGATGCGAGATTTTCCACAGCTGTTCCGCACCCAGGACTACACCGCACGGGGAATCACACGACATTCCCTTTATCACTCGAAGCGCTATGAGCAAGTACTCCCCGGAGTGAGATCGGACCTCGAGGCCTTCGACCGATGCCCCACTCCGACCTGGGCGGACGACTTCTGGAAATGGGACGCGCTGCGGTTCCGCGCCGCCCAGCTCCTCTACCCGGGAATCGCGGCCAGTCACGCGATGGCCGCCCGGCTGTACGGATGGCCGCTGCCGTCTAATTGGCGGACGTCTCAACTTCACGTCTCTGTGAGCAACAGGCATTCACGGATCAGGATCTCTCAGATCAGACTGCATAGGATGACCAAGATGTCGACACGGCAGTGGTGTGGCCTTGAGGTTGTTGCTCCCGAAGATGCGTTCATCGGCCTCGGCAAAGATCTCGGCCAGCGGGACCTTGTGAAACTCGGCGACGCCGCAGTCGGCAATTGGCACGGCCCACCGCAGATCAGCCTCGACGAACTCCAGGAGCACGTCTGCAATCGGCCTTTCGTCCGTCGACGTGCTCACCTCATCGAGGCACTCGACTTGGTCCGCCTCACCGTCGACTCCCCACCGGAAACCGACCTACGACTGTGGACGCTTGCCGTCGGCCTCCCTGAACCCGTCGTCCATCCGAAGATCTACAGCCCGCTGCTCAAACGCACAGTCGAACCGGACCTCGGCTATCCCGACGATCTGCTGGCCCTTGAGTACGAGGGCGAACACCATCTGCGATCGAAACAGCAGTGGCAGAGCGACATTCGACGCGATGAAGCACTGCGCACCGAAGGTTGGACCGTCATCCATGTGACAAGCAAAGTGAATTATCAGCAGCTCGAGGCGCAGATTCGCCACCACCTTGGGCTGTCCTGACCGGCCAGACCTCCTGACAGCTGAGTTGCGGACGATCTGTGCTGGAATCCGGAGCAGATTTCAACACGGATCGTCCGCAACTCGGCCTAGTGCACGAAATTCGGCGTAATACGCGTGACTCGACTGCGCGGCGCGACTGCGCAACTCGCCTAAGTGCGAACAACTCGGTTCAGCCAACGGCGACCCGGCCCGCCCAGGCGCAGCCCACGCAGCCCCAGCCCACTCAGGCCCGGCCCCGCCCTCACCAATCACGCCAGGTGGTGCACTTCCTGCAGGTTGTACACCGGCGTCTCGAGTCCCTCATAGCGGGCCTTGAGCTGGAGTGCCAAGTACAGCGAGTAGTGCCGCGACTGGTGCAGGTTCCCGCCCATGAACCATAGGTTCTCCTGCTGGGTGGGCTTCCACATATTGCGCTGTTCGCCTTCCCACGGGCCCGGATCCTTCGTCGTGTCCGAGCCCAGGCCCCAGCATTTGCCGACTTTGTCTGCTGTCTCCTGATCGATGAGATCAGCAACCCAACCATTCATCGACCCGTATCCGGTCGCATAGACGACGAGGTCGGCCGGCAACTCGGTACCGTCTTCCAACACCACAGAGTCAGCAGTCAGATGGTCGACATTGCCTTTGGCCAATTTCACCTTGCCATCGGCGATGAGCTCAGCTGAGCCGACGTCGATGTAGTAGCCGGAGCCCCGGCGCAGGTACTTCAAGAACATTCCGGACTCATCGTCACCGAAGTCGAGGTCGAACCCTGCATCCGTCATCCGCTGGTAGAAGTCCTTGTCGCGTTCTTTCATCTGCTCATAGAGCGGGATCTGGAACTCGGGCATGATCCGATACGGCAGGGAGGCAAACGTGAGGTCGGCCTTCTCAGTGGTCACTCCGTTGGCGAGCGCCTTCTCCGAATAGAGGTCGCCGAGGCCGATGTCCATGAGTGAGTCGCTCTTGACGATGTGAGTACTCGAGCGCTGGACCATCGTCACGTCTGCATCGTTCTCATACAGTGCCCCACAGATGTCGAAAGCGGAGTTGTTGCTGCCGATGACGACGACCTTCTTACCGGCATAGGCATCGGGCCCGGGGTGCTGCGAGGAGTGCTGCTGTTCGCCCTGGAAGACATCGGATCCTGGGAACGAGGGAACGTTGGGCTTACCCGACATCCCCGTGGCCATGACCAGGTGCGTCGGGTTGAGAGTGATCTTCTCACCGTTGCGTTCGACGTTGACCGTCCACTGACCAGAGGCTTCGTCATATTTCGCCGAGGTGGCTGTCGTCGATGACCAGTACGGAATCTCCATCACCTTGGTGTAGAACTCCAACCAGTCAGCGATCTTGTCCTTGGGAGCGAACACCGGCCAATTCTCAGGGAACTTGAGATAGGGCAGGTGGTCGTACCAGACAGGGTCGTGCAGGCACAGCGACTTGTACCGCGAGCGCCACTGGTCTCCGGGCCGTTCCCACCGATCGATGACGAGTGCCGGAACACCCAGCTGGCGCAGGCGAGCGCCGAGTGCGATGCCGCCCTGTCCCCCACCGACGACGAGCGTGTACGGCTGGGCGGTGTCACCCCAGGCGGCATCCTCCTCGGCGAGCTTCTCCGACCAGCTCTTCCGCTCGGGGTCGACTCCGTGTTCGGCTCCTTTGGGCCGGCGAGGTCCCTGCGGCTCCTCGTGGTCTTTGAGCTCCTGCAAAGTAGTGAGCAGCGTCCACGCTTTGGTTCCGTCTTCGTCGACCAGACGAACCATGCCCTTGCCCCTGCCGACTGCGGTGGCATAGGTGAACCAGGCTTCGGTGACTCCATCGGCTGTGGTGGCCGGTTCTCCGAGTTCGAAGTCCGATGCGGCGACGCGGTCGATGACCTCCGTCAGAAGGTCCCTGATGCCGTCACGGTTCTCGACGGTGCACAGGTTCCAGGAGAAGGCGACGAGGTCCCTCCAGTAACTCGTGGTGGCGAACAGACTCACTGCGGCTTCGACGTCCCTGCTGCGCATCGCGGATTCGAAATCGCCCAGCCACTGCGTTGCAATGTCATCGGCTGTGAGCTGCTGGCGGTCGATTGTCGTTGTCATGTCACTCCTCTTCGTTGAGCTGTGTGACTCCAAGCTATGCCGCCGCCGGCACCGAAGAAAGGGTTGCATCGAGTTGCATATGCAGTGAGCCACATCACCCCTATACTCGGAAGCATGCCTCAGCTCGACCTGGCGCATCTTGCTCGGGATCTGTCCCGCATTCACGATGCCGTGATCACCGGCGGTTCGCCGCCGGAGCAGCCGCGAGCGCTCGTTGCACGCTCGTGGCAGAGGATGCTGCGCTTGGGGTTGGATCCCTCGGGCGGCAATCGTCGAGTTCTTTCCGCCGAGGCGGATGTGGAGTCCCGCAGACGCGATTCGAAGCTGCGCCTCATCGTTGATGAGCTCAAAACCATTCTTCTGCGGATTCCCGATGCCGCGACCTTCATCCTGGTCGTCACCGACGCCGAGGGTGTGATCCTGTGGCGCGACGGTGCCAGTGCCGCCCAGCGACAGGCGGACAGTCTCGGCTTCGTCGAGGGTGCCCACTGGTCCGAACCCGTGGTGGGCACCAATGCCATCGGCACCGCGTTGACCGAAGAGGCCCCAGTTCAGCTGTTCTCCGCCGAACACTTCGAGACCTCGCAGCACCCCTGGTACTGCAGCGCCGTTCCCGTCCATGATCCCAGTGATGGCCGGCTCCTAGGCGTCGTCGACATCAGCGGGCCGGCGCTGACTCTCCACCCGGCGGTGCAGTCCTTGGTGACAACCGCTGTCCGCCTGGCCGAGGCCCGGCTTTCCCTCATCCGGCAGGAGCACCTGAGCAGTCTGCGCACTCGCATGTCCACTGTCCTCAACGGCAGTCGGGGGCCGGCGCTGGTCGTCGATGATGAGGGCTGGGTCGCCTACCGACAGGGAGTGCAGAGCCAAGAGCGGATAGAGGTGCCGGCGTCTGATCGCACGATCCTCATCCCCGGTGCCGGTCTTTGCATCCCGGAGAGGGTGACCGGTGGTTGGCTGCTGCGGCCGAGTGCCGACATCAACGCTCAGCAGGTGTCGGTAGTGCTGCGGCAGACAGCTCGGTCTGCGATGCTGGAGATCGAATCGAGCACTGACCCATTCGTCGTGCCCCTCACGCCCCGGCGCGCTCAGATCCTCTCAGCGATCACCTCGGCGGGGCCAGCTGGCATCAGGGCCGGCGATCTCAGCCTCAAGCTCTACGGTGATGCCGACCATCAGGTCACAGTGCGCGCCGAGGTGTCCCGGCTGCGGCGTTCGATCGGTGCACTCCTCGCGACTCAGCCCTACCGGTGGGCCGAGGGCGTGTCCGCGCGATTCGACGAAGCCGCTTCAGCGTCATCCTGATCCCGGTCACGATCTCGACCCGCCCTATCGGCACGGGCGAAGGAGATCACCAGTCCGATTCCGATCAACGTGGATACGAGGGAGGAACCGCCGTATGAGATCAAGGGCAGCGGCACGCCGATGACGGGCAGAAGCGTCGTCACAACCCCCATGTTGATGAATGCCTGGCCCAATATCCACACGAAGACGGTCAGGCACAGCACCTTCGTCTTCAGCTCCCGGCTCTTCAACGAGGTTCTGATCAGCCCCACGCCTAACAGGCCGAAGAGGCACACCACCGTCAGTGTGCCCAGAAGTCCCAGCTCCTCGCCGATGATGGCGAAGATGTAGTCGTTGTGCGCTTCTGCCAACCAGAACCATTTTTCGCGGCTGGCTCCCAGCCCTGTTCCGGTCCACCCTCCCGAGGCCAACGCGAACAGCCCATGATTGGACTGCCAGTGCTGGCCGAGGGTCTCGACGTCGCTCAAAGCATCCGTGTCCGCGAACATCGCACGCACACGTGCCATTCGGTACGGGCTTGTCGCCACGAGGATGGTCACACCCACGGCGATCACACCCAGTGTTGCCGCGAAATACCGCTTCGGGACACCTGCGATGAACAGTGCGGCCAACGTCATCAGCATGAGAACCAAGGTCGTGCCCAGATCTCCGCCGAGGAGGATGAAACCGAACGCGAACGCCGAGACGGGGACAACGGCGAAGAACAGATCTTTGGGGCGATGAAGCCGCTGTGATCTGCGAGCGAGCGCGACCCCGAGCCACAGAGCCAGCACTGGTTTGAAGACTTCCGAGGGCTGAAGCTGGAGTCCGCCGACATGCACCCAGTTGGTGCTTCCGTTGACGGTGATGCCCAGCCCCGGAATCAGCGGAAGGGATAAGAGCACCAACCCGGCGATGATCATCGGACCGGCCAGCCGACTCCATATCTGCGCCGGAATCAGCGCAGTGACGGTCAGCATGACGATGCCGATGGCTGCGAAGAATGCCTGCCTGGCGAAGATGGAGAACGAGGATCCGCTGGTTCCGTCGAAGGAGGTGATCGATGTCGCCGACAGCACCATCAGCAGACCAAGACCGACCAGACACAGCGAGGCGCCGAGGATGACCAGAGATCCGCTGTCGATCCGCGGGACGGCAGGCACCCGCAGCAGCTTCTGGCCGATTCGAGGAAGTCGGGCACGCAATGTCCCATGCGTCCTGCCGCCCCGGTAGCTATCCATGCGTATGTGCCGGCTCCTGCATGACGATGACTGTCCTGCCCTGATATCGGCCTCCGACGTGCCGGTCTCGACTGGCGAGGCCGCCGATGATCGTTTGGAGCAGGAGCAGCACGATGAGGACGATGAGCGGTACGGTCCATGACCCGGTGACGGTGTGCAGCCACCCCAATCCGAGCGGGCCGAGCCCGGCGACGAGGTAGCCGAATCCCTGGGCCATCGTTGATACGTGCCCGGTGTGATGGGCATCCGGGGAGCGCCACACGATATAGGACAACGACAGACTGATCGCTGCCCCCTGCCCCAACCCCAGCAGCGTCATCCACGCATAGGCACCGGCTTGCGGCGCGAGCAGCAGGCCAAGGAACGCGGCACCGATGAGGACAGCGGCGGCGAAGACGGGCACCCATCGCGGCTTGAGCCGTTTGGCGATTGTCGGCGTGACTAAGCAAGTGATGATTGCCGGGAAGGCAGAGAACGAGAGCATCCATCCTGCTCGATCGGCAGGCATTCCTGCTTCTTGGAAGATGGCCGGCACCCAGGTCAGAGCCGCGTAGTAACTCAGCGACTGCAACCCCATGAAGCCGGTGACCGACCACGCGATCGGGTCTCTGAGCATCGCCCGAAACGGTGGTTCACCTGAGGCGGACGTCGCAGAGCCGTCCCGACCCGAGTCGGTTGCCTCGGGTCCGGCCGAGTCCCGAGCGCGTCGCATCTGCGGGAGGAACAGAATCGCGGCCAGCACGGCTGGCACCGCCCAGATACCCATCGCCCACCGCCAGGATCCGTCGAAGAGTGGCAGCATCGGCACGGTCAGGCCGGACGCCAGAGCTGCGCCGAGGAACAGCGCGGTGGAGTACAGCCCCATCATTAGTCCCGCCCGATGAGAGAAGTCGCTCTTGATCGCCGTGGGCAGCAGGACGTTGCCGATGGCGATGGCCGCGCCGACGAGGATCGTGCCGCCCAGAAGTGCCACCAGGCTCGGTTGCAGTCGCAGGGCGATGCCGGCAGCGAGAACGATCATGATGATTCCGAGGGCCCGGTGCATTCCGAATCGCCGCGTGAGGCCCGGTGTGAGAAATGCGAACGCGCCGAATGCGAACACAGGGATAGTCGTCAGCAGGCTTGCGGTCGTGGCGCTCAGCTGCAAGTCATCGAGGATATCGCCGAGCACCGGTCCCACCGATGCGACTCCGATGCGCAGATTGAGTCCGATGAGGATCAGACCTGCCCCGAGAAGCAGCAGGCTGCGTCGTCGGTGTCCGTCCGCTGCCCTCTCTCGCCGAGGTGGATCGACGGTGGCGCTGCCATCTGTCTCCAGCGTGAGCTCCACAGTGAAGTTCGGGTCACGTCTCTTCATGATGCTTTTTCCATACTCCCCATTCAAACCGGCCCTGCGACGGCGTGCAACCGATAAACTGACTGGCAATGGACAAATTCAGCCACAAAGCGATGAGTCCCGAGTTGATCCACCAGCTCGGCCATGATGAACGTACTCCCGCTCACACCCACGATCTCGGGCATCTGGTGTATCCGGCTACGGGAGTCCTCTCCCTTGTAACGCGAGACGGTTCATGGATTGCCCCATCGAACCGGGTCGTCTGGGTTCCGTCAGGGTTCGAACACCAGCATCGGGCCCACGGGGCGACCGATATGCGGATCGTCTTCCTCCCGGATGGAATGGCGGAGCCTTTGGGCCCGTACCCAGCAGTCCTGGCCACGACACCCCTCGCTCGGGAATCGCTGCTTGCGCTGACCGGATCCAGACAACGCTCGAGGGAGAGCACGGACCGGCTTCGGCTCGTCGCCATCGACGAGTTGAGTCTCACCGGTGAACAGCCGTTGTACCTGCCGGAGCCACATGATGATCGTCTCCTGGCTGTGACTCAATTGGTCGAGGAGGATCTGTCGAATGTCGCTACGCTGGCCCAGCTGGGCCGCCAGGTCGGTGCGAGCGAGCGCACCCTGTCTCGGTTGTTCCAGCAGGAGACTGGGATGACTTTTCGGCAATGGAGGGCGGAGCTGAGAGTTCATCGCGCCCTCCTCCTCCTCGCCGAGGGAAGAAGCGTCTATGACACGGCAGCCGAGTGCGGCTGGGCGAACCCGAATTCGTTCATCACTGCCTTCACCTCCTTGGTGGGGATGAGTCCGGGGAGATACCAGCATTCGATGACGTCAATGTGACCCAGAATGTCGATGTGCCCCAGACCGGGGCAGTCCCTCTACTCTGCCGAGGCGGCCGTTCCTAGTCTGCGCCCGCACCCCGATACGTCCCGAAGTTCCACAGCACACCTTCGGGGTCCTGAACACTGAAGTCCTTGGAGCCGTAGTCCTGTTCGGTCAGCCCCATCACCTCTGTGGCACCGGCTGCGATCGCTCGGTGGTAGAGTTCCGCGACCTGATCGGTGGCGATGTAGACCGAGCCGGAGGCGACTCCGGTCTTCGTCATTGCGCCTCCGTCATCACGAGCGGAGCCGAGCATGACTCCCCCGCCTTCGGGCCACCGCAGCTCGGCATGGTCGACGCGCTGCGGATCGTCGGCATTCGTGTATTCGGCGGCGACTTCGAATCCGAAGGCGTCCTTGAGGAACGCGATCGCGGCCTTGGCATCCCGGTAGCGGAATGTCGGCCAGACATTGGCTCCGTTGGTGCCTGCTCCGTTAGTGCCGTTCGACATGTCAGTTCCTTTCCTCGTAGTTGGTGTCCCCACCATCATCGGACGATGGACACCTTTGAGTCTTGGACAAATGGGAACTAGCGGGAAGTCTGGCTCGCAGTGCCGTTGAATGACACCGCGCCATTAGGCTCCGAACGGCGCGCGATCGGGTCGCTGTCGAGCCATCCTGTCGGGCTGGTGCCGGTCAGCAGCCTGAAGTCGCGGTTGAGGTGTGACTGATCGGTGTAGCCGCAGACCGCTGCCACCTCGGCGAGGGACGACTTTCCCGCCGAAATGATCTTCCGCGCCCGGTCGAAGCGGATGACTCGAGCCGCCTCTTTGGGGCCGATGCCGAACTCCGCGCGGAACTGCCCGTTGAGATGCCGCCGACTCCATCCGACTTCATCGGCCACGAGTGAGACCGGCAGACCGCCGTGGCTGCGCGCGATCTGCCTCCAGGATTCGACCACCTCGGCGCGGGGCCCGAGATCATCGCGGATTGCACGGAGGAGAACGTCATCGATGGCATCGAAACGCTGGGACCAGGTCGGTGCGGTGTTCACCCGCTCGTGAAGTTCGGCGGCGATAGGCCGGGCGATGTCTCCGAGCTCAACCGAATGGTGGGCGAATTCGACGGCCGGGGATGCGAAGAAGGCACGAGGTGCGAACGGGGTGAAGTTGATCTGGATGCCGGACATGGCACCGTTGTGCGCGATCAGAGTCGGCCATAGGTGCAGGCCAGCCAAGAGCACGTCGAATGATTCGACCGTGTCCGCCTCCGGGAAATACTGCTGCAGCGGCTGGTTGATCGCGACGATGAACGTCAGTGCTCCCGAAGGTAGCCCGAGATGGGTTCCCGCCGGTACCCCAGAGATGTCGTAGCCGGCATAGTCCCCGACGAAGGGCCGCAGTCGCGGATGCGGGCTGCGGGTCAGATCGTCACTGGCCTCCGTGGACATGTCAGCAGTGTAGACCCGCGGTCTGACACTCCCCTGTTCGCAGCAGGGTTCGCAGCGCGCAGGCCCGCGCCGACCGCACTTACGCAGCGGGTACCCTCCACCTATTGACTTATGCAGGTATCTACCTGCATATTAGAGATGTGACCGACGCAGATGATCTCGATAAGGCGTTCAAGGCCCTCTCTGATCCCACCAGACGACGACTTCTCGATGAGCTTCGACGTGAGAACGGACAGTCGCTGCGCGACCTCTGCGAAGGAGTTTCAATGGCTCGACAGTCGTTGACCCAGCACATCGACCAACTCGTCGATGCCAATCTGATCGTCGTCATCCGTAAGGGACGGGAGCGGCGCCACTATCTCAATCCGCTTCCTATCCACGAAATCGAGCGGCGCTGGACCCGTGATTTCGACCAGCAGCACTTTGACGCCATCGACGCCGTCAAAAAACAAGCCGAGGAGGCAGCAATGACCACCACCAACGAATTTCCCGATTACGTCTACGTGACCTATATCCGAGCCTCCCGCGAGGATGTCTGGGATGCGCTCACCAACGCCGACATCACGCCGATCTACTGGAGTGGAATCGCGAATGTCTCAGACTGGCAGGCCGGCTCCGAATGGACCCACCGCAAAAACGGTGACCCCGTGGGCGACTACGACATCTGGGGTCGAATACTCGAGAGCCGCCCACCGGAGAGACTGGTCTTCACATTTCAGCCCGCCGCACAGCCGCTGGAGACCAAGGGGTCGGTCGTCACTTATGACATCGAACAGACTGGTGAGGTCGTCAAGCTCACCGTGACCCACACGAACCTGCCAGACAAAGGCATGCTCGATGGCATCTCCCAGGGCTGGCCGGCCATTCTCGCCAGCCTCAAGTCCTACCTGGAGAGCGGCGAGGCGCTCCCCTACACAACCTCTTGAACGACATGCTGCAGCTCTCATTCGAAACGGAAGCACAATGGAAAATGACAATTTCACTTCTACGTTCACTGCTCCATGCACACCGTCCGAAGCATTTTCATTCGCGGCACAGCCGAACATCTGGTGGAACACCATGATCTCGGGATCTGCCCGTCACGTGGCCGAGTCCTTCATCTATGAGGTCCCGGGAATCCACTACTCGAAATCTCGAGTCAGCGAGTCTCTCGCGGGAAGGAGACTGTCCTGGCAGGTCATCCCCTCTGAGCATCGCCTGGAACTCGACGAGTGGGTCGGCACCGACGTCATCTTCGAATTCGTCGAGCTGAGTCACGGCACTCGGGTCGACTTCACCCACGTCGGACTCCGGCCTCAGCTCGCCTGTCACTCCGTGTGCACGACAGCCTGGGGGCACCACCTCACTGTCGGCCTGCAGGCACTGATGGCCGGGGCGGAGGCTCGTCCCGTCACTCCGAGTTCAGCCGCCGAGGTGGCTGCCGAGGTCGGCGCCCAAAAGGCTGGGTGACGCCTCGCCGAAGCGCCACAGCCCAGTCTCGCTTCAGGACAGTCCGTCGTCCGTCGTGGACATGGCTGCATTCCAGGCCACATCGGAGAATTCCCTGTCCACCCCAAGTCCGAATTCGGCAGTGAGGACCTCGGCGAATTCTGCGGCGTCTGCGATCGCGTGTTCGGTGCGATCACCGTCCGGGCTGTAGGAAACTCGTCGCAATCGGCGTCCGTCCAAGGTCAGCTTGATGCCGTCGGGCAGCGAACGTGCGAGGACAGGCGGCCCGGTGAAAGGAGTCCCCGGTTTCGTTGAAGTGAACCAGTTCGCCAGCTCAAGATCGGCCTGCGGCCGGGGCACATCGGCGAAGGCATAGACGGTGCGGAACTCCTGGTCGCGACTCGTCCGAGACTGCAGAGCCCACTCGGCCTCTGCCCGCATATCAGGATCAAGCGCCGCTTCCGCCGGCACGAGGCGATGTTCACCACGCGGCGTCATCCGCGCCGGTGCGGACGTCGACAGTTCGAGTGCAACTTCCGGTGTTCCGCCGCCGAACCCAGGATCCACGAGGAAGCTGCGAGCATCGACCCGAACGATCGTCGCCTGATGTGTCAGCGCGCCAGGTGCGACCCGGCCCTCGCCGAGGTGGACCCGAGCCATGATCGGATGCGCCGAGATTCCCAGTTCGGTCAGAACCGCGCGAATGAGGGTGGCGTGTTCGTGGCAGTATCCACCACGTTTGGAATCGAGCAGCTTGTCAGCCACCGACTCGAAATCGAGCGAAACCGCTTTCAGCTCGCCCCGAGCAAGGTTCGCAATGACCTCGAGGTTCTCGAAGCAGATCGCCTGCGTGTGCGCCTGCAGGAGCTCATCGAGAAGGTCGATCAGCTGTGTGGTTGTCCCCTCGGCTCGACGGCACAGTTCTGGAGCAGAATCGCGCAGACCGAGCC
The DNA here is from genome assembly GCF_900169365.1 of Brevibacterium sp. 239c. Taxonomy (GTDB): domain Bacteria; phylum Actinomycetota; class Actinomycetes; order Actinomycetales; family Brevibacteriaceae; genus Brevibacterium. The sequence continues at coordinate 94,057 of NZ_FXZH01000010.1, read as the reverse complement.
GCTCTGCGTACCGGTTGAGAAGCGAGAGCTGCGTCATGATTTGATCTCCTGGGATCCAGAATCGGGGTGGATAGATTGTCGGATGGATGCGGTGTCGAGGTGGAAGCAGCAGCGAGAAAGCTGCCGTCACCCCTGCAGCACGGACTCCAGCAGCCCGGGAAAACGCGCGTCGATGTCTTCACGGCGCAGCGTCAGTCGTCGATTCCGACCATGGAGCTCACTGATGATGACACCGGCCTCGCGCAGCACCTTCACCTGATGCGAGCGAGTCGACTTCGGCACGCCCGGACCCAGTGCCGAGCAGTCGGCCATATCCATCGGCCCCGACCGCAGCTGCTGAACCAGAGCCAGCCTGGCTTCGTCGCTGAGAGCGAAGAGTACTGAGGTCAGCTCGATGTCCTCGCGATCCGGGTGTGGCAGTTTTTCATTGGCAACCATAGTTCGATAATAGTTGAACTGTCTGAGCATCTCGTATACTCTCCAATAATGGTTCCAAAAGTTTCGAACATTACGGAAGAAGCTCCTGCTTCCGCAGCTCAGCCGGCACCCACCTCTGCCTGGTGGTCGCGTGAGCGCTAGCGTCTGCGCCTAGTCCTGATCGCTACCTCGGCGATGATGGCCGGTGCCAGCGCACCGTCTCCGTTCTACCCTGTCATCCAGGCAGAGTTCGGTTTTGCCCCTGTGATGATCACGGTGGTCTTCGCCGCTTACGCCGTAGCCTTGCTGGCGACTCTGCTCACTGCCGGCGCACTGTCTGACCACGTCGGACGCCGACCCGTGATCTGCGCGGCCTTCGTGGTGCTCGCCCTCAGCATGGTCCTGTTCTGGCATGCCGATAGTGCAGTGGCGCTGATCTTGTCTCGCGTCGTCCAAGGAATGGCCAGCGGGGTTCTGCTGTCGACATTGTCAGCGACGGTCGTCGATCTGGAATTGCCGCACAAGCCCGGCTCGGCTTCCTCCTGGAACGCCATCTCCGCGATGGCGGGACTGGCCATCGGAGGGTTGTTCGCGGGAGCGACTCTCGCTGTGTTCATCGATGGCGGCGGTTCGACGGTGGTCTTCGGGACGCTCGTAGGAACCTATCTGCTTCTTGCCGGCATCATCTGGGTCCTGCCGGAGACCTCGGCTCGTCGAAGTGGCGCGTGGGCATCTCTTCTGCCGCGCGCTGCACTGCCCCGGGAAGTCCGCAAGGCGTTCCTGTTCGCGGTGCCGGCCTTCATCGCAGGCTGGGCTACGGGAGGGTTGTACCTGTCCCTCGGTGCCAACATCATCACCGCCGAGTTCCATTCGAGTTCCCATCTGGTCAGCGGACTGATCGTCACGATGCTCGCCGGCGCCGGTGGGCTGGCGGGATTCTTCATGCGCGACCGATCCGCGCGCACCGTCACCCTCTTCGGCACGATCTCACTCGCCGTCGGCAGCACCCTGACCCTGGTGGCGCTCTCCCTCAATTCGCCTCAGCTGTACTGCCTCGCGGTCGTCATCACCGGCACCGGGTTCGGCACCGCTTTCCCAGGTGCCCTGAAAACCATCCAGGCAGTCGTGAAGCCGGAAGCCAACGCTGAGGTGATGGCCGCCGTCTTCGTCGTCTGCTATCTGGCATTCGGACTTCCGGTCGTCATCGCCGGTGTCCTCGTCCCCGCCATCGGACTCTTCGCCACTGCCTGCTGGTACGGCGGCTTCGTGGCGTTTCTCGCCATCTGTGCCGCACTCCTCCGCTGGTTCAGTGGCGGGCGCCCGTACGCTGCCGAGAACCAGGTCGCTTAAGGCTAAGACCAGGTCTGAGGCTTGAGACCGTGTCCACCCCGGTACTTCGGTGAACTCGGCTCTCTCCAGTCGCCGAGGAGGTAGTCGGGAAGTGCGTAGACCGTGACCTGAAGAGGGTGGCAGTTCTCGCCCTGGTCGTCATTGCCTTCGCAGAACATCGGCTTGGACAGGTCTCCGCCGGGGCAGGTGGAGATGTCATAGCCGACATAGGCACCGACGAATGGGCGCGGCCTGCGAATCAGCTCACCAACGCTCGCTGAGGTGGACTACTCTTTGACGATGCCCAGCTTCGACAGATATTCAAAGGCGACGTCGGAGTACTCTTTGCCATCGACGTCGACCTGCCGGTTGAGTTCCTGCATCCGCTCATTGTCCAGGTCGTCGATGATCGGTTTCAGCAGCTGTTTGAGCTGGGGATACTGCTCAATCAGGTCTTCGTTGACGACGGGAGCCATATTGTATTTGGGGAAGAACGCCCTCGGGTCCGACAGCGGCACCAGGTTCAGCGCCGGGATTCGCCCATCGGTGGTGAATACCTCGCCGAGGGTGCACGTGCCGCCTGCGGTGGCCGCGTAGATTGCACCGGTGTCCATGATCGACTTCTCACTTGCTTCCGGCGGCGGAAGGTCGTACGCCTTGAGCATCGGATCGAAACCATCGCTGCGCGCGTTGAACTCAGCGTCCACACAGTACGTGCGCTTCTCCTCGGGAAGCTTGGAGATGTCATCGAGCGTCTTCAGGTCGTACTTCTCTGCGACAGTCGACTTGACTGCGAGGGTGTAGGTGTTGTTCATCGTCGCCGGCGGCAGCCAGACCAGACCGCGCTCAGCATCGGCGTCTCGCACAGCCTCGAACTGACGCTGTTCGTCCGGTATCGGCTTGGTCTTGCCCAGATAGGTCACCCAAGCTGTTCCCGTGTAGTCGAAGCTGAAGTTCACATCGCCTTCGAGCTGGGCCTGGCGCACCGAGGTCGACCCTGGAATGTTGGTCAGATCGTGGACATTGGCGCCTGCGGACTGCAGAAGGACGATGGCGATCTTGCCCAGGAGGATCTGCTCGGTGTAGTTCTTCGACCCGACCGAGACGTCCATGCCGGACAGATCGATCTTGGACACTTCCCCGGCAAGTCTGCCGGATTTGGTGAACCCGCCGGAAGTCCCGAGGCCGCAGCTGACCAAAGTGATGCACGTGAGAAGGGCGAGGAATACGGTCGTCAGTTTTCTCATTTCATCCCTTTCGGAGTCAGCACGACTTCCATCAGTCGTCCGAACCATTCAACGGCCAGGGCGAGTGCGGCAATGAGCATCGCTCCTGACACGAGGATCGGAAAGCGATAGAGGTTGATTCCTGTCGTAATGAGGTTCCCCAAGCCGCCGGCCGAGATGAAGGTTGCGAAGGCGGCGGAGCCGACGAGCAGCACCAGCGCGGTGCGGGCACCGACCATGATGACCGGCAGCGCCATCGGCAGTTCGACTCGCATCAGCACTTGGGCCGGCGACATGGAGATCCCTCGAGCGGCTTCGAGGATCGTTCGGTCAACGCCGCGCAGCCCGGCCACAGTATTGGCCAGGACCGGCAGAAATGCGTAGATCCACAGTGACAGCACCGCCACGGGTGTGCCGAATCCCAGCCAAATGGCGAGGAGCACGATCACACCGATCACAGGGGCTGCTTGGCCCATGTTCGCGATGAAGGTGACCGGACCGGCCAAGAAGGAGAGTCTTCCACGGGTGAGCAGAACACCTGTCGGAACCGCCGTGACCATAACCGCGATGGTGGCGATGACGACGATCACAATATGCTGTCGGGTCAACGTCGCCACATTGGCGACTGCCAGAGTCCGGGCCTCGATATCGTCGAGATCGGCCGTCGCATGCCAGATGAACCAGCCGGCGACGATTAGGACCACCAGGATTGGGATCCCAATCAGGAGGATTCTGTCTTCGCGAGAAAGTCTGCCCCACATCACGCACCGGCTCCGGAACTTCGACCGGAGCTCTCCTGCGTCAGCGGGGATGTCCGGGTAGCTTCGGATGCTCGGGGCCCCGACGTTTCGGCCTCATCGGAGGCCTGTTCATTGAGTGCACGCACATAGTCGGTCACTGCTGTGTAGCTGAGCACTCCGATATAGCGGCCGCGGTTGGTCACCATGGCACCGCCATGGCTGGAGGCCAGCATGGCGTCCAGAGCGTCGTTGAGTGTGGACCTGTGGTCGATGACGGTTTGCAGGTCGGTGGTGGGGGTGGGCACCTCGTCGGCGTGGCGAAGCTGGCGCAGGCTGAGCCATTCCCTCGGCCGTTCCCTCGAGTCGAGCACGATCACCGACGTCTCTCCTGCCGCTCTCACTCGCTCTTCCACCTCGGCGACCCGGTCTCCGATGTGCGCAGTCGGTGGCTGCGTGAGATCCAGTTCGTCCACGCGACGCAGGCTGAGCTGCTTGAGGGTCGATCCGGACCCGATGAAGTCTTCGACGAATTCATTGGCCGGAGCGGCAAGGATGCTCTCCGGTGTGTCGTATTGAGCGATCCTGGCTCCACGCTCCAGGACCAGGATCCGATCACCGAGCTTGATCGCCTCGTCGATGTCGTGTGTGACGCAGACGATCGTCTTTTTCAAGTCCGACTGGATTCGCATGAGCTCGTCCTGGAGACGAGAGCGGGTGATCGGGTCAACGGCGCCGAACGGCTCGTCCATCAGGATGATCGGAGGGTCGGCTGCGAGTCCGCGGGCCACGCCCACACGCTGCTGCTGGCCACCCGAGAGCTCACGGGGAAAACGATCGCGATAGTGCACGGGATCGAGCCCCACCAGGTCCATCAGCAAATCGACCCGTTCGCGGATGCGTTTCTTGTCCCAGTTCAGCAGCTTTGGAACCAGACCTACGTTGTCGCCGACGCTCAGGTGCGGAATCATTCCGCCTCCCTGAATCACATAGCCGATCTTCCGACGCAGTTTGGTCGGGTTGATGTCGGTGACATCCTCGCCGTCGATGAGGATCCGACCGCTTGTCGGTTCGATCAGACGATTGATCATCTTCAGCGACGTCGTCTTGCCACAGCCGGAAGGTCCGACGAACATCACCATCTCACCGGCGGGGATGGCAACATTCAAGGCGGCGACTGCCGCTTCACCCTTGCTCGAGTAACGTTTGGTGACTCCCTGCAGCTCGATGTCGACACCTGCCTGGAACGTCGAGTCCTGATGAGTCTTTGTCATACAAGTAATCCCTTCGAAGTAGTCAGGCGCGCAATCAGCACGAGCACAAGGTCGACGATCAGCGCCACAATGATGACGCCGATGGTGCCCGCGAGGGCGTAATAGAGGGCGTTCGCCCCTCCGATCTGGCTGAGTCCGGAGAAGATGTAGCCACCGAGGCCGGGGCCAAGAGCGTAGGCGGCGATGGCAGCTACTCCCATCGACATTTGCGCGGACACGCGAATGCCGGTCATGATGACCGGCCAGGCCATGGGCAGCCGGACGCGCAGGAGGACGGCCCGTCGGCTCATTCCCTGTCCGCGCGCGGATTCGAGCAGGTCCTCATCAATGTTCTGCAGCCCGACGATGGCATTGCGCAGAATCGGCAATGTGGCATAGAAGATCACGATCATCACTGAAGGCAACGTGCCGATCCCGACCAGCGGAACCGCCAGTCCCAAGAGCGCCAATGACGGCAGCGTCAGGCCGATCGAGGAAACCGCGTTCGCCACAGCCGAGCCCCATGGCCGGCTGGATACGAGCATGGCAATGAGCAGAGCGATGATGGTCGCCACTACCAGCGACTGCACCACAAGACTCGCGTGCTGATAGGAGCGGAACAATATGTCCATCCACCTTGACGACACGAAGTCGAGCACTGCCTATTCACCAGCTTTCGTAGTTTGAGTCACATGTCCGAAGCCTCCGCTACGAAGCCGCCCACGATTGGACCGTACTACAAGTTCTGTCCTTCTGCCCGAAATTGCTGCAGGACTGGTTGTCTGTTCAGGGTGTTGCCGCTGAGCGTCTCACCGGGAAATTCATTGTTCCCTGGCGCCGGTGAACCGGAGGTCTTCCGACACTGTCGCACGCTCGCGACCGTCGTGACCAAGGCCCTAGGAGGCCCGCCCGGGACGCCGGGCAGCGAGGTGAATGTAGTCGCAAACCTGTCCCGACGAGATCAGGCCCATGTCTGCGGCTTTAGCCCATGCATGCCTCGGTAGTTCGGTGATTCCGGTTCACTCCAATCGCCGAGGAGGTTCTCTGGCAGCGCATAGACCGTGACCTGAAGTGGGTGGCAGTTCTCGACCGGGTCGTCATTGCCTTCGCCGAACATCGGCTTGGACAGGTCTCCGCCGGGGCAGGTGGAGAGGGCTGCCAGAAGGTCCTGTTCCGCGAAGAATTCGAAGTGGTCGCCAGGTCTGGCGGGACAAGTCTTCATGAAGTATTCGTCGTTGTCATTCAGTCCCGTGCATTGAAAGACGTTGAGGACATCGTGGACGTCGAACTCGGTCAGCCCGAACGGGAGGATGGCTCGGACCAAGTTCGAGTGGCAGTGATTGTCGAAGTCGACTCCGCTGAGCATCGTCGAGACGTAGGGATCGCAACGAGTACCGAGAGTGTCATGAAGTCGGCCGCCTTCGGGGTCGGTGCCGTAATCGGCCAGAGTGTCGTTGACGATTGTGGCCATCGGTCGCAGGAAGGGCAGGGTCGACCACAGACGGTCGAAGGTCGACAGGTGTGCGGCCTGAAGTTGGCGGGTGCGCGAAGCCCAGAATCTCTCCCGGGGATCGTGGCGGTTCCACAGATTGAGGTCGCCGACCTGCGGTCCCTCGATTGTGGAGATTCGACAGACATGGCCAGCGGGAACGTCCCATGCCTGACCGGAACGGATCGGAATCGTGAATTCGTCGACGATCTCCCGGTCGTCCGTGTCCTGCCCGATTCGTCCGTAGAAGTCTTCGTCGACGTCGAGCGCGGGACCTTGGTAGGCCGCTTCGGTCAGACGTGCGTTCTCTGCCATGATCGTCTCCCCTGCTGCTGTGTCCGGCGTTGTTCCAACCGCGATGTCCGGTGGCCTGTCTGCCACGATGCCACGTTGCCGCCTGCGGCCCAAGTGGTTGTCGACGAGGTCTATGCTGAAAAGAGAGCCGCCGTTCGCGCCGCACCGTAGGAGACCGAAATGGTTGAAGAGAGCATCGACATCGAACTACAGGACACCGGAGAGTTCCTGGCCAGCATTCATACGGGTGCCGGAACAGAGGAGATCGTGCTCATCCTCTCCGATGCCGAAGACGTCTCGGATGGTGTGCTGCGCAATGACGATGCCACCGCTCGGGCCGCTGTGGAGTTCATGCTCAGACATCAGTCCGCCGGCGATCTGCCGGATCGGATCGATCTCGAAGACATCTCTGCCGCGTATGACGGAGGTATCGAGGCGATCCGCGAACTGCGCGGCTAGCTGCGGCGGCAGCTGCACGGGCAGAGCAACAAGATCTATCGGCCCCGCCGTATTTCAGCTCTTCTGGGTTCGATTCAGACTTTCGTCTTCGCATCGGTCTTCTTCTTTCCGAACATCCGTCGCCACGGCAGCACCGAGACGAGGGCGAGCAGGGCAATGATGATGAAGACCATGGCAAGCGGATCGGAGATCACGGCCCAGAAATTGCCGCCTGTCAGGCCCAGCGCCTGTTGCAAGTTGCGCTCGAGCATCTCGCCCAGGACCAGTCCGATCACCAGCAGCGCAGGCGCCATTCCAACCAGCCGCATGACATATCCGAGTACTCCGAACGCCAAAGCGATATATACGTCAGTCACAGAATTGTGAATGCTGTAGCAGGAGATGAGCGCGAGCATGAGGATGACCGGAGCCATGAAGGGCATCGGGATTGAGAGGATCTTCGCGAGCAGAGGAGATGCGCCGATGTTGATGACGACACCCATGATCGCGCTGACCAGCAGCGCACCGATGATCGTCCATGCGAGTTCCGGATTGGCGTCGAAGAATCCGGGTCCTGGATTGAGGCCGTACATCATCAGATAGGCGAGCAGCACTGCGGTGGTGCCCGAGCCGGGAATGCCCAATGTCAGCAGGGGCACCATCGAACCGGAGACAGCGGCATTGTTCGCGGACTCAGGAGCAACCAGCCCTCGAACCGCACCTTTGCCCATTCCGGCCGATTCCGGAGCAAGGCGCTTTTCCAGACCATAGGAGAAGAAGGCTGCGATTGTCGTGCCCGCGCCAGGCAGGACACCTGCGATGAAGCCGATGACGGATCCGCGCAGACTTGGAAGTGTTCCCTGTCTGAGTTCACGACCGGTGGGCAGGAACCTCCCTGACAGCTTCGACATGACTTGGGAGTCTTTGCCCATCGTGGTGCTGGCGAGGATCTCTCCGACACCGAATACACCGATGATCGCGACAATCGGGTCAATGCCTTCCAACAACGTGAAGCTGCCGAAGGTGAACCGGGGAAGGCCGGATTGAAGTTCGATGCCGACGGTTGAAACAGCGACGCCGATGGCCACAGCGGTCAGCCCCAGCATCGGTGCCGATCCGACCAGGGTTGCACTGAGGACGAGCGCCATCACGACGACGGCGAAGTACGCTCCCGGACCGAATGCCAGTCCCAACTCCGACATCGGTCCGGCAATGAATGCGAGACCGAGGAAGGCCAGCATACTTCCTACGAATGAGGCGATGGCTGAGATCGACAGCGCGGTTGCGGCCTTGCCCTTCAACGCCATCGGATGCCCGTCGAGGGTAGTCATGATGGCACCCGGATCCCCGGGAATATTCAGCAGGATCGCGGAGATCCTCCCGCCGTATTCGGCCCCAAGGTACAAAGACACCATAAGCGGCAAGGAGATTTCGGCCGGAACCGTAATCGCGACCGGCAGCAGCAGCGCAATCGCAGTCGACGGGCCGATGCCGGGCAACAGGCCAGCGACTGTCCCGAGGATGACTCCTCCGAGGATGATCAGCAGCAAGCTCGGCGAGGTAGCGATTCCGCCGAGGGCCGAGAGCAGTTCATTGACAGTGTTCATAGCTGCAGACCTCCAAAGACCCAGTATTCAAGCCAGCCGACTGGCAGGAGGACGTTGAGCCAGACATCAAAGATGAGGAACAGCACCATCGCTATGACGATGTTGATGGCGAAGAGGCCGCAGGCTCGGGCCAGGCTGAGCCGGACACCGAACACCGTCATCGACACGAGCATCGAGAAGATCACCGAGGCTTCGACGAAACCGATGAGAAAGACCGATGCCGCGTACAGACCGAAGAGGACGATGCACCAGCCGACACGAAGAATTTCGCCCCCACCGACAGGTCTGACTTCAACGCCGCCGCGCAGGATGGCGACGATGCCAAGGATCGTTGTGCACAGTAGAACGATGCCGACGACAACGGGAAATGATTTCGGACCGATGCCGTCCTCACCGGCAGAGCTTGGAAGCAGAAGCGCGTTGATGAAGAAGAAGACCGCGAGAAAGCCAAGAACAATGGTCGAAATTCCCGCCGAGGTGGTGCGACTTCCGGCTTCCAAGTACGGTTCATCGACCGCATCGGTTGCGGTGGGTTCGGTGTTCGCACTCATTTCACCAGCCCCACTTTCTTCAGCACCTCTGTCGATTCCTTCTTCTCGGGTTGAATCACCGTCTCGAGCCATTCGTCACCCGCGAGGTAGTCGGGGTTGATTCCCAAGGCATCGGATTGTTTGACGAAATCGTCGGTCTCCACTGCCTCCTGCAACGCCTTACGCCACCAGTCGACTGCGTCTTCGGGCATGTCTGCCGGACCGAAGACACCTCGCCAGTGGTTGATGGTGATGTCCATTCCGAGGTCGTGCCATGTCGGCACCCCTGGTGCCAGGTCCACTGGTTCCGGTGCCGACACCGCAATGATCTCGATGTCTCCACTGTCGACAAGTTCCATGGCTTCCGACATTCCGGTCGAAGCCACGTCGATCCGTCCGCCCAACAGCTCGTTGTTGAGGTCCCCACCATCAGAGAATGCAACGAGATTGAGTTTGGAGAGTTCGTCGACTCCGAATTCGCTGGCGGGGCGGAGGACATTGAGCTGATCATCACTGGGGACCGTTCCGATTCCGAAGTTGACCGAACTCGGGTCCCCCTTGACGTCGTTGAGAACCTTCTTTGCCGAGTCGTATTCCGACCCGGCCTTCACGATCCACACTTCGTAGTCGGTGGTCAGCTGAGCGATGGGGGTGAAGTCCTCCAGCGACATTGTGGTGGTTCCGGTGATGTTCGAGAGGAAGATGCGGTTAGATTCGAAAACGACGGAAGTGCCGTCGTTCTCCCGCTGCAGAACCGCGGCGCGAGCTGGGTTCCCTCCCCCACCGCCCATGTTTTCGATCGACATGAAAGTGTCGATATCCGCTGCTTCGAATCCGTCATTGGTGATACGTGTAGTCAGGTCGAGGCCGCCTGGAGACCCAGCTGCAATAGCGGTGACACGAGGAGGCGGAAAGCCTTCGTTTCTATGGATATCGGGCATGCACGCCGTCGTCACGGCTATCAGCGAGAGTCCGATGGACGCTGCGCCGATGCGTCTGACAGCCCGCTTCAGCGAGGATGATCGCGCCAGTGGGATTCCGAAGTGGAGCATGGTCCGCACGTTACCCGCTGATGACTTCATACCTCAACGGTCCCTGCGAGAATGAGACACACGAGCTGAGAACGGAGCCTCGAGATCCCGCATATCGGCACACCCCATCCGGACTACAACACTGAGCACAGCGAAGGGCAGGACCGACATGATCTGTCGGTCCCGCCCTTTACTGTTCACCTGTCTCAGGCGCTCAAACGTCTACTTCGCGATGCGTTTCCCACTCTTAAGTCTCACAGAGCTTCAGCCTCGCGAAGGAGCCTCAGTCCAGCAGGTCATGCCTGACGATCGACTGTTCGCGGTCGGGACCGACGCCGATGACCGACATCCGGCAGCCCGAGCGCTCCTCGAGTGCGAGCACGTACTTCTGGGCGTTCTCCGGCAAGTCATCGAAGGTCCTGGCTCCGGTGATGTCCTCAGTCCAGCCTTCGAAGTATTCGAAGATGGGCTTGGCGTGGTGGAACTCGGTCTGCGACATCGGCATCTCATCCTGGCGGACTCCGTCGACTTCGTAGGCCACGCACACGGGGATTCTCTCGATGCCGGTGAGCACGTCGAGCTTCGTCAGCACGTAGTCGGTGAAACCGTTGACGCGTGCAGCGTAACGGGCGATGACAGCGTCGTACCAACCGCAGCGGCGCGGACGTCCGGTGTTGACTCCGAACTCACCGCCGGCCTTCTGCAGGTACTCCCCCATGTCGTCGAAGAGTTCCGTGGGGAATGGCCCGGCACCCACACGTGTGGTGTAGGCCTTGACGATTCCGACGACTCGGTTGATGCGGGTGGGGCCGATCCCCGAGCCGACGCAGGATCCGCCGGCAGTCGGGTTCGACGAGGTCACGAACGGGTAGGTGCCGTGGTCAACGTCGAGCATGGTCGCTTGGCCACCCTCCATGACGATGACTTCGCCACGGTCGAGAGCATCGTTGAGCAGCTGCTCGGTCTCTGCAACGTAGGGGCGCAGTCGTTCGATGAAAGGCTCGAAGTATTCGACGATCTCCTCAACGTCGACGGCCCGACGGTTGTAGACCTTGACGAGGAGTTCGTTCTTCTGCCGCAGCGAACCTTCGATCTTCTGGCGCAGGATCGACTCGTCGAAGATGTCCTGGACGCGGATGCCCAGGCGTCCGATCTTGTCCATATAGGCGGGCCCGATGCCGCGTCCGGTGGTGCCGATGGCACGTTTGCCCAGGAACCGTTCGGTCACCTTGTCCAGGGTCTGGTGGTAGGGCGCGACGAGGTGGGCGTTGGCCGAGATCCGCAGCTTCGACGTGTCTGCTCCGCGGGATTCCAGAGCCTCGATCTCCTCGAACAGTGCTTCGAGGTTGACGACGACGCCGTTGCCGATGACCGGGGTGACGTTGGGTGAGAGGATGCCTGCCGGCAACAGTTTGAGTTCGTACTTCTCACCGCCGACGACAACCGTGTGACCTGCGTTGTTCCCGCCATTGGGCTTGACCACGTAGTCGACGCTGGTCCCGAGGATATCGGTCGTTTTGCCTTTACCTTCGTCACCCCATTGGGCGCCGACGACAACGATTGCTGGCATGAGAGTTGTTCACCTCGAAGTGAAGGGAGGGGATGTCATTACCGCATTAGTCTACTGGGTCACTGTGACACGGCAGGCGTCGCACCCCGCCTCGGCGCAGATGTGAATCCAGACGCCGAAGGTTTCAACATCCACAACGCGCTCGACCCGAATCCTTGCGCCCACCGGTGCAGCCCCATGAGAGCTGGCTTCCGTCGAAGCCCAGGAGTACCATTTCTACGTAACGTAGAAATCCGTCGGCGTCACCGACGGCCCCCTTCCAGCAAGGAACCGCAATGCCCCGTGCACGTATGCGATCACTGACGATTCCCGGCGTGGGCGCGGTCGCCCTCTCCCTCGGCCTCGTGTTCACGGGCCCCGGAGCAGCCTCGGCCCATGTCACCGTCGAACCGGACTCGACTGCCGCAGGCTCCTACACTGTGATGACCGTCAGCGTCCCCCACGGATGTGAGGGCAAACCCACCGAAAAGGTCCGGATCGGTCTGCCAGACGAGCTCTCCGGAATCACACCGAGCGTGAATCCGAATTGGAAGATCACGTCCGTCCACGAAGACGGCGACAAGACCAAAGACGTCAAGGAGATCGACTACACCGCGAAGACGCCGCTGTCGGCGGATCAGCGGGACTCCTTCGAACTCTCCCTCTTCCTCCCTCCCGAGACCGAGGGGAAGACCCTGGTCTTCCCGACCACACAGGAATGCAAGGGCGCTAAGACGAAATGGGATCAGGTGCCCAAGGAGGGCCAGTCAGAGGAGGACCTGGACTCCCCCGCCCCGTCCTTCACTGTCACCGCCGCCGAGGCTGACCCCTCCGCAGGCGCAGCCCCCGACAGTTCCGAATCGGCCCAGGATCCCTCGGGTTCGGGCGAGCAGGCAGCCAGCGAAAGTTCCGCAGCACCCCTGGCGCTCGGAATCATCGGAGTCGTCCTCGGTGCCCTGGGGCTCGTCGCAGGCGGTATCGCACTGCTGCGCACGCGGCGCAGGTCCTGACCGACGATGAACCAGATCTCACGACTGACTCACCTCATCCTCGCCGCGGCGGCTCTGGCACTCGCCCTGGCACTCGGTGTGTCAGCGGTGCCGGCCTTCGCCCACGATCAGCTCGTCGAAGCGACGCCGGGCGACGGGGACACCGTCGGTGCTGCGCCCGACGCCGTCGAAATGGTCTTCAGCGGATCTCCACAAAAGGTCGGCAATCAGATCCGAGTCGAGCACGATGGTGAGAACGTCGCCACGGGCGAACCCGAAACACAGTTTCACACGATCACGCAGAGCCTCGAATCGGAGCTGACCCCCGGTGACTACACCGTCGACTGGCGAATCGTGTCCGAGGACGGCCATCCCGTCAGCGGCACATTCTTCTTCACGGTCAAGGGAACAGGCGACGAGGCGAATGAGACCGAATCGGCGCCTCAGCACACAGACACCTCGGCGGCCACCGGCCCCAAGCGTTCAGCGGGTTCCGACAGCTCGTCTGCCAGCGATGACGACGGGTCGGGCTCCATCGGCCTCATCACGGTTTCAGCTGCCGTCGTCATCGTGATCGCCGCGTTCATCGTGTTCGTCGTCGTCCGTACGAAGCGATCGCGCAGACACGGCTGACACCGTCCTTGTTCCCCGGCGCTTCGTGGACTTATGCTGAGGCCACCACTAGTTCCGTCGTTCGGGCACGTTGCTCCTGAACCTCGTCGGAGACAGAGTCGACTTCAGGGCACAGGCGCCCGTGGAAGGCCTGCTCATGTCCATCACGAGTTCGTCAACACCATCGTCAACCGCATCTGCGAGTGCCTCACTTCCCTTCGCCAGCCGGGCTGAGCACCTCGTCGGCTCCGTCATCGATTCCTCCGTGGCGATGCTTGCCACCTACGATCACGACATCGTCAAATTCGGCATGGGCGCACCTGCCCCAGACATGCTGCCGTCCGAGGATTTCGCCCGGATCGCGAACAGCGTGTTCACCCCCGAGAGCTTCACCTATGGGGCAACGGAGGGCGAACCGGTCCTCATCGACGCGCTGCTGAACTACTTGCAGGAGACCGGTCAGATCCCTGCCGAGCATTTCGGCAACCGTGACCGTCTGGTCATCACCACCGGCGGCATGCAGGGAATCGACCTCGGGTTCAAACTCTTCGTCAGCCCCGGAGACCTCGTCCTCTGCGAGGCTCCCACGTACACGAACGGATCGGCCACAGCACTGAGCTATGAGGCCGAGATCGCCGAGGTGCCCGTCGACGAAGAGGGCATGCAGGTGGACCTGCTCGAAGACATCGTGGCGCGGGCCGGGCGGGCGCCCTCTGTGATCTATACGGTCCCGACATTCCAGAACCCAGCCGGAGTGACGATGTCACTGGCCCGGCGCGAGAAGCTCCTGGAGTTCGCCCACCGCCACAACTCGGTCATCCTCGAAGACAATCCGTACAGCACGCTGCGCTTCTCCGGGGAGGACCTCCCTTCACTGAGCCAGCTCAGTCCCAACGATCCGCTGATCTTCGGCGTGCGCACCTTCTCCAAGTTCGTCGCCCCCGGGTTGCGCGTCGGCTGGCTCGACGCCGACCCGGAACTGCGCGGCCTCATCATCAATGCCAAGCAGGTCATGGACTCGTGCACGAGCCTGCCGACTCAGCACATGGTCGCGAAATGGCTCAACGACGGCAACGCGGAAACGCACGTCGCCCATCTGCGCCGCTCCTACGGCGAGCGCAAGCAGACCATGACGTCCGGTCTCGAACGGCTCTTCGGCCAGGAGGTACGCTCGACGGATCCCGACGGGGGCTTCTTCCTGTGGGTGACGTTCAACGACGAGACCGTCAACACCGAGGACCTCATGCCAGTGGCTCTGGAGGAAGGCGTGGCCTATATTCCCGGCACGGCGTTCTCCCAGACCGGTGACTTCACGAACGCGCTGCGGCTGTGCTTCGCCTCGGCGGAACCGCAGCGTATCGAGGAGGGTCTGCAGCGTCTGCGCCGAGCCGTCGACAAGTACAACTCGGCTCGTTCCCACGCCCGCCACTGACTCAGCGCTGACGAGTTTTCCCTCGAGCGCGGCGTTCGATCACTCGAGCGCCGCGTTCGTGCCCTTAAGCGCGGCGCTCGCGCTCTAGAGCTTCCCGTCACCCTCGCCGAGGCGGCTGATCCATTGGATGAGCAGCGCGGTCTCGGTCGTGCCGAGAATCTCCGGGTGCGCCGCCGCGCGCTCGATGACCGAATGCCCCAAACGCCTCTCATCGTCGCTGGCCTGCGCTGTTCCGGTGATCGCCGCGAGCACACCTTCGCGCACTCCTGCTGAAAGGTCCGGGTCGTCCTTGCCCTGGATGATCAGGCGCAGGGTCACTCCGATGTTCGTCGCCAGGATGTGGGCGGCTGCCTGCTCGTAACCGACCACCAACCGCCCCTGCCCCTCGGCCTGCCGTGTCAGCGAACGCAGGATCTCACTGGGCTTCGACTGCGCCTCCGGCGAATACCCAGGCCGCACCTTGCCGTACATGAGCGTGTAGAAGCCCGGGTTCTCCAACCCGAAGGACACATGCGCATCCCAACCCATCCGCAGGTCCTGAATCGGGTCCCCGCTGGATTCAGAGGCGGACTTGGCCGACAGGTACATGTCGAAGCCACGTTCGATGACGGCCTCGATGAGCCCCTGCTTATTGCCGAAGAAGTGATACAGAGTCGGCATCTTCACGCCCACCGCATCACAGACCGCACGCAGCGAGAAATCCTCACCGGGAGCCGCAGCAATAAGGTCCGCAGCCGCATTGAGCAACCGGGTCCGTGTATCGATTGAGGCCATGTCTGTCATGTCGCTATATTATCGTGTATTGTCGATATAGCACGATATACCACCGATATAGATGGAGACGACATGACCAACCATTCGCTTCAGGGCAAGACAGTTCTCATCGCCGGCGGCGGCAAGAATCTGGGCGGGCTCATCGCCCGACAGGCCGCCGAGGCAGGTGCCGATATCGCCATCCACTACAACTCCGAGTCCTCCCGCCCCGAGGCCGAAGAGACGCTCGCCGCGGTCGAAGCCAGCGGGGCGAAGGGCGTGCTCCTGACCGGAGACCTCACCCAGCCCGCCAACGTCGAGACGCTGTTCGCCGATGCCACCTCGGCGCTGGGGACGATCGACATTGCGATCAACACGACCGGCAAGGTGCTGCGCAAACCCATCTCGGACACCACGGAAGACGAGTACGACTCGATGTTCGACATCAACTCCAAGGCCGCATACTTCTTCATCAAGGAGGCCGGGAATCACCTGGCCGACAACGGGAAGATCGTCACAATCGTCACGGCGCTGCTCGCGGCGTTCACCGACGGCTACTCGACCTACGCCGGAGGCAAGAGCCCGGTCGAGCACTTCACCAGGGCGGCGGCAAAAGAGTACGCAGAGCGCGGAATATCGGTCACGGCGATCGCACCCGGCCCCATGGACACCCCTTTCTTCTACGGCCAGGAAACACCTGAGCGGGTAGAGTTCCACAAATCGCAGGCCATGGGCAATCAGCTCACGCGGATCGAGGACATCGCACCGATCGTGCGTTTCCTCGCCACCGATGGCTGGTGGATCACCGGCCAGACGATCTTCGCCAACGGCGGATACACCACCCGCTGAGTCGACCACAGAACTTAAGGAGACACCATGTCAGATCTGCAGATTCCCGAACCCGTCGCCGGCTTCATCGACACCGTCAATGCCCACGATGACCAGGGATTCTTGGACGCATTCACCACC
The DNA here is from genome assembly GCF_900169365.1 of Brevibacterium sp. 239c. Classification (GTDB taxonomy): domain Bacteria; phylum Actinomycetota; class Actinomycetes; order Actinomycetales; family Brevibacteriaceae; genus Brevibacterium. The sequence goes on along the minus strand of NZ_FXZH01000010.1, from coordinate 77,402 downwards.
GATGGCACGGTCGATGACTGGGGCCGCGAATTCACCGGACGTGAGGCGATCAGGGCCTGGAGCGACAAGGAATTCATCGGCGCGACCGGCACACTCACCCCCGAAGAGGTCAGTACCGACGGCGATGAGATCACCGTCATCGGTGACTGGCGCTCAACACACGCAAATGGCCGGTCCTCGTTCGCCTTCGTCGTCGCCGGCGACAAGCTGAGCAGAATGACCATCCGCGAGGGCTGAAACCTCCCCTCTCCGTCATATTCAGTGTCAAGGAACCGCCGGATGCCTGTCATCCGGCGGTTCCTTCGCATGCCCCCTGTGGCAGAATGAAGGGGACGCACACCAGCGTCGCGGCGGTGGGGCTCGCCGTACCCAACCTCGGTTCTCCGACAACAGTCCCTACCTCAACCGGCGTCAGCATGCCCGAAAGGTAGGAGATCCCATGCACAGTGCACCCATCGTCGTCGGCGTCGCCCCCGGCCAGCCCGCCGAGGTGGCCCCTGAGTTCGACCCGGACCTGCACTCCGCGATCTCCGAGATCCTGCGCGGTTCGACCGTGGATTGGACGACCCGGTGGCTCGCCGGCGGCCCTGCACAGGAACTGACCCGCATCGCCGAGGAAGTCGACGCACAGATGATCGTCGTCCCACTCGCGTCGAGTCACGAACCAGCACCGTCGAATCCCGAAGACTCCAAGGGAGGCGATCGATGAGCCGGCCGAATTCCTGGCGAGCGCCGCACCGGCGACCGTTACACCGGCGACCGGCGCACCTCCGGCTTCCCTATCTCGGCCTCGCCGTAGTCGGCGGCACCCTGGGCACGGCCGCACGCGAGGCGGTGTCACTGGCTTTTCCACCACTGGCTGGGATTCCGGTGGCGATCTTCGCGGTCAACATCCTCGGCGCGTTCCTGCTCGGTCTCCTTCTCGATGCGCTGGCCCGCCTAGGTCCCGACGAGGGACGCCGACGCACAGTGCGCATCATGGTGGGCACCGGCTTCATGGGCGGTTTCACCACGTACAGTGCGCTGGCCACCGATGCTGCAACGCTCATCGGCAGCGGCTCTCCCGGCACCGGCATCGCATATGGCCTGACCACCCTCCTCATCGGCGCGATTGCCACCTGGGCGGGAATCGCAGCGGCGAGCGCAGCCCATGATCGCCGAGGTGCGCAATGACTCCGCTCCTCTTCATCGCTTTGGCCCTGGCCGGCGGCATCGGCGCAGCGGCACGGATGCTCCTCGACGGCCTCATCAAGTCACGTGTGAATGGAGCGATCCCGTGGGGGACGATCATCATCAATGTCAGCGGATCCCTCGCATTGGGCCTGCTCACCGGACTGGCCACGTCCCACATCCTGCCCGAGGCCTGGCAGCTTGTGATCGGCACGGGATTCCTCGGCGGGTACACGACGTTCTCGACGGCCAGCTTCGAGACTGTACTCCTCGTTCAGGAGCGCAGGTGGACGGCCGGCCTCATCAGTGGTCTCGGGACGTTGGTCCTTGCGACCACTGCGGCAGGGCTGGGACTCTGGGTCGGCGGACAGCTGTAGCTGCTGGAGCCGTATGCCCGCCTCACCTCACCCCAGTCCAACTCACCGGCACATCATGAGAGCATTCTCATCGCTGCGGCGCCCAACCTCGGCGCCGCTTCGTCCATACTTGTCGTATGGGACGCTACGGATGGCTTCTGGTGATCGGGGTCGTCCTCCTCGGCGCTTTGGGCTGGTTCGGCGCCGGCAAGACGCTGGCCGAGGACGACACTCACCTCGGCCCGCCGGTAGTCGTCCCGACGCCGACAGCACCCCCATCGCCTCCCACGCCTACGGATGAGCCGACCCTCGACACGTCCCAGAGCCCGGCACCACAGCCCTCTGATTCGAGTAATTCCACCGGAACCGCCCATGGCGCAGACCGAATCAAACCAGGTCCGCCCAGGACTGCCGGCGACGATGACGATGACGATGACGACCACGACGACTCAGACGATGCGGACGACGATGACGACGACGGATACGACGATGACTGAGCTGGGCGAGGACGTGAATGTCTGAGATCCGCCGAGGCGTGACCGCCCGCACGCGCATCCTCGGGTGGATTCTGCTCATCCTCACCATCGCCGTATCGATCATCGTCGTCACCACTGCCCGGGCAGAGCTCTCCCGTGTCAAGGTCCAGGCCCACACTGAGCTGCAGCACGAGGTGGAGAAGTTCCGCGACTTCGCGAGCAGCCCGAGCTCTGGCGACGGCGGAGGCTTCAACTCCGTTCAAGCACTGATGACCAGCCATCTGCAGAACAACCTGCCCGAACACACAGAAACGTTCTTCAGCATCGTGGATAGGAAAGAAGACCAGCGCAGCGTCGACAATCCGCCCTTCCGGCTCGACCAAGATGCCGAGTTCGTCGCTGAGGCTGCCAAGGTGACTACTCCCGAAATCAACGAACGTTCCACTCCCGCCGGCCCGGTGACCTATGCGATCGTTCCCATCCAGATGCAGGGCAGCTCGCAGACGGGGCAGCTGGTCATCGTCGAATACCTCACCCCCGAATACGACGAGGCATGGGCGACGATCTGGACCATGACGATCATCGCCGTCATCGCTCTGGCCATGGCGGGAATCTTCGGCTGGCTGGTCGCCGGACGGGTACTGTCCCCGATCAGGCAGTTGAGCGAAACTGCGTCGCGGATCGGCGAAGAGGATCTCAGCCGGCGGATCGAGGTCACGGGCAATGACGATGTGGCCCACCTCGGCGTGACCTTCAACCGGATGCTCGACCGGCTCGAAGCCGCGTTCGCCGGCCAACGGCAGTTCCTTGATGATGCTGGGCACGAACTGCGCACCCCGATCACCGTCGTCCGCGGCCATCTCGACGTCATGGGCGATGACCCCGAAGACCGGGAGTACACGCTCGACCTCGTCGGAGATGAGCTGCGACGCATGTCCCGACTTGTCGACGAGCTCATCATGCTCGCCGGCAGCGAAGGTCCTGACTTCCTCATGCTCGCACCGACGGATATCACCGATCTGGTCTTCGAAAGCTTCTCCAAAGCAACTGCCCTGGGGACGCGCAACTGGGTCATCGATGCCACCCCTGAAGCGTTCGGCATCGTCGACGAGCAGCGGCTGACCCAGGCACTGCTGCAACTGGCCGCCAACAGCGTCGATCATACCGACACCGGTGACACCATCGCCTTCGGCGGCCGCACCACAGCCGACACCATCGAACTGTGGGTCCGAGACACCGGATCCGGTGTGGCCGAAGAAGACCGCGAACGCATCTTCCAACGCTTCGCCCGCAGCAAGAAGGCCAAACCCGGCAGACGCGGGACGGGGCTTGGCCTGACGATCGTCGACCGCATCGCCAGGGCTCACGGTGGTAGCGTCTCAGTCAGCTCAGTTGAAGGAGAGGGAGCGACATTCCTCATCGAATTGCCATGGCACCATCCGGAAGTGGAGGACCAGTGACCCGCATTCTCATCGTCGAAGACGAGGACCGAATCGCGTCCTTCGTGAACAAGGGGCTGAAGGCAGAAGGGTACGCAACCGAGATCGCCGACGACGGTTACACCGCGATCGACCTCGTGCGCACCGGACAATTCGACCTCGTCATCCTGGACCTGGGCCTGCCTGGGCTGGACGGCTTCAGCGTGCTGCGCCTGATCAGAGGCGAACGCCACGATCTCCCGGTCATCATCCTTACCGCCCGCGAATCGACCGAGGACACCGTGGCAGGACTGTCCGGCGGCGCCGACGACTATATGAGCAAGCCCTTCGCCTTCGACGAGCTGCTGGCTCGTGTCCGACTGCGGCTGCGTCCCTCCACCCCGCAGGACCCGAGTGTGCTCAGGGTTGGCAGTCTGGCCCTCGACATCCGCACCCGCCGGGCACTGGTCGGTGAGCGTGCCATTGAACTCAGCTCACGCGAGTTCACGCTGCTTGAGGTCTTCCTCCAGCACCCCGACCAGGTGCTCAGCCGAGCCCAGCTGCTGAGCAGAGTGTGGGGACTCGATTTCGACCCCGGCTCGAATGTCGTCGACGTCTATGTCAGGTATCTGCGGGAGAAGCTGGGCCACGACACGATCGAGACTGTCCGCGGGGCGGGGTATCGTCTGCGAGTCATCGACTGATCGTCGAGGTGAGCGCCGCAGAGATGTGAAAGCTCTCATCTTCACCTCATCGTCGCCTTAGATGGGGACGACAGTCTTGATGGTGAACGTCATCAAGGAGGAAAAAATGTCGCTTGTTCTCGCACTGGGCACTGACCTGGTCGCCATTGTCATCCTGGCCTACGTCCTGTACTTCCGCAGGCACCGTCGCCGTGATCTGCTGCTGTCCTATGTGGCACTGAATATCGGAGTCGTTGCCGTGACGCTGGCGCTGGGCTCGGTGGAGGTGGGTGTCGGGTTGGGCATGGGCCTCTTCGGCATCCTCTCGATCATCCGGCTGCGCTCGGATCAGATCACCCAGCAGGAGATCGCCTACTACTTCACCGCACTGGCTTTGGGTCTCCTGGCTGGACTGCATCCCGATCCTGCCTGGCTGACACCGACGCTCTCCGCGCTGGTCCTGGTCGCCATCGCTGTGCTCGACAGCCCCATGATCGCGTCCTCGACGCACCGTCACACGCTGACACTCGATCGCGCGATCACCGATCAGGACGAGCTCATCGCTCACCTGGCCGACATGTTCGCCGCCGATACCGTACGAGCAGAGGTCCTCGACATCGATCTGGTGCGAGACACGACGCTGGTCGATGTGCGATACAAGGCTAAGCCCCACCGCAGGTCACAAGCGCCTCAGACATCTCAGACAGACCACCTGGCTGACAATCACATCGCGGTGGGCACGCGGCCTGAGCATCCGGTGGACCTGGAATGACAATGACCAGAACCCCCATTGCCGAGGCGGTCCCAGCGATGGCCTCGCCCCACCTGGACCTCGCTGACCTGGACGAACTCGATCAGGCTGCCGAGCTCACCGCGGCCGACGAGTTGGATGCGCAGCTGCTGCGCATGAACTCCATCTCATTGGGCGAGCTCAATTCGCAGGCCCGTCTCATGACTCGTGTCGATCGGAAGTACTTCCTGCCGAGGGCCCTATTCGTGGAACTGCTCAAGGCCACAGAGGACGACTTCAGCGTGCTGGAGATCGGGCAGAAGAGATGCTTCGAGTACCGAACCGTCTACTTCGACTCCCCAGATTTCCGGTTCTTCCGAGACCATGTCCAGGAACGTCGTCACCGGTACAAGGTGCGAACGAGAACCTACGTGGAGACCGGCACCTGCCACCTCGAGGTCAAGTCGAAGGGTTACCGGGGACAGACCGTGAAGGAGCGAATCCCTCACTCCACCGATCGCCCAGGGTCACTGTCGGAGACCGACATCGGGTTCATCGATTCGATCATCGGCGGCGACTCGCACCGCCGGGTCCCTGCCGACCGATTGGAGCCGGTGCTTGAAACCATCTACGACCGGATCACTCTGTGTCATGACCATCAGCGACTGACGTGTGACCTCAACATTCGCGCGGTCAACGGGGACGAGACCCATGACGGTCCCGATGATGTCCTCGTCGAGACGAAGTCCGCCGGTGGCGGCGGCATCTGGGACGCGCTGCTCAAACAGCACGGCGTCCGACCGCACAAGGTCAGCAAGTATTGCGTAGCCGCGTCACTGCTCTACCCGCAGCTGCCGAGCAACCCGTGGAAACAGACGATCAAACGTTACTTCGTGTGAGTTCGCGGCTGAAGGGGCTGCCGTGTTCAGCGATCGCGACCAGACCTCCCATACGTTTACCGCGTAAACCCTCCAGCATCGAAGCAATCAGCACGAAAACTGGTTTGCGCTTGTGAATAACTGAATCAATTGATATGTTATTTACGTTGTAAACACCCGGATACATCCCCACCTGAATATACAAGGCGCCTCCAGCTCGGCCGGAGGCGCCTTGTACGTCAAGTAGAGGAACAACCATCATGGGCTGATCTGATGTCGATGGCCATGGCCCCACCGCTGAAGTGGCAGGGTCACGGCCATCGCTCGTTGCCCATCACAGCAGCCGGGGACGCGTGTAGGATCGCTACGATGACCCTGCCGGGCCGGGCCGATTCGCCTCCCGCGACCGCTCGCTTCGAAGACAAGGAGATTTCATGAATCGCACACGCCTGCGCCGAAAGGATGTCATTCAGTCCGCGATCGCATATATCGACGAATATGGGGTCCAGTCTCTGACCATGCGCCGCCTGGGCACCGCCCTCGACGTCGAGGCCATGGCCCTGTACCGGCACGTCTCCAGTCGCGAAGAGCTCGTCTCTGCCGCTGTCCGTGAACTCATCGACGGCCTCTTTGACGACGAACTCATGCAGACTCAACCGAAGAGCTGGGAGGCCTACTTCCAGCACGTTGCCAACGCCATGCGCAATCTGGCGCTGTCTCATCCGAGGATGTTTCCCCTACTGATCTCACAGCCGCCTGAAGCCCCCTGGCTGCGGCCCCCTCTGCGCAGCGTTCGCTGGGTGGACTATTTCCTTGCCTCACTCCTCGGCTACGGCTTCTCCGAGACTCACGCGGTGAAGGCCTATAAGGCCTTCACCAGCTTCCTCCTCGGCGACCTCCTTCTCCAGGTGACCGCGATGGGCATCGACATCGCGCCGGTAGCCGGCGACGGTGACGAACCCGAAGAGGATCCTGCCGAGTATGCAACAGTCAAGCGCCTGGAAGGCAAACTGGCCGAAGACCCCTCACAACGCGAATTCAGCGACGGATTGGATGACCTCATCGAGCGCATCCGCACCGTCTCTGAACTCTGAGTCGGTCGACCTAAGCGCACGACGGCTTACCTACGCGCACTGGTTCACCTCACGGGCGACGTGTCACTTATACGCGCGGTGGTACTGGGACGGCCGGTAATCGATCTCGTGGCGTAGAGCGTCAGCGGCCCGGAGCGGGAAGTTCGGGTCACGCAGCGATTCGCGGCCGAGAAGAATGACATCTGCCTGCTCGGTCGCCAGGATGTGTTCGGCCTGAAAGGGCTCGGTGATGAGTCCGACCGCCGCGGTCGGAATGTCCGCCTGCCTGCGGACCCCCTCGGCGAAGCTCGTCTGGTAGCCGGGGCCGACAGGAATCTTGGCCATCACGTTGCCGCCGGTGGAGACATCGACGAGGTCGACGCCATGGCCCTTCAACCAGCCGGACAGCCGCGCGGTGTCATCGAGGCTCAGCCCACCCTCGGTCCAGTCCGTCGCGGACAGGCGCACGAGCACGGGAACGTCCTCGCCCACCTCGGCGCGAGTGGCATCGACAACCTCGAGCAGGAAGCGCGCCCGGTTCTCCGGGGTTCCGCCGTAGGAATCGGTGCGGGTATTGCTCAGCGGGGAGAGGAATTCGTGGAGCAGGTAGCCGTGCGCGCCGTGGATCTCCACAAAGTCGAAGCCGGCCTCCATCGACCTGCGCGCCGAGGCTGCGAAGGCAGCCACGATCTCGGCGATCTCCGCTTCGGTGAGCTCACGTGGAGCATCCAATCCGGGGAACGCCTCGGGTGAGGGAGCCAGTGTCTGCCAGCCGCCTTCGCTCTCGGGCAGACTGCCTTCGTGGTCGGCGCCCCACTCGGGGTAGGTCGAGGCCTTACGGCCGGCGTGGGCGAGTTGGATCCCGGCCGCGGCCCCCTGCGTGTGCATGAAGTCGACTACCGGGATCAGTGCATCGCGCTGCTTGTCATTCCACAGGCCCAGGTCTTTCGCGGAGATCCGCGCCTCGGGAGTGACGCCGGTGGCTTCGACGATGATTGCGCCTGCGCCGCCCCGGGCCAGGGATCCGTAGTGGACGACGTGCCACGGGGCGGCTACGCCGTCGAGGGTGTCCACGGAATACTGGCACATCGGCGGCACCCAGGCACGGTTGCGGAAAGTCAGGCCGCGCAAGGTGAGGGGTTCGAACAGCAGATGAGACATATGACCTCGTGATCGTCAGTAGTGGACTCGAGCCTTGAGCGCTGAACTCGAGATGAAGTACGAAGCTCCTCGTACTTCGATGTTTACCGTACTACGAAGAAGAACGTATAATCAAAGGACTGTGAATCACTGTGACGAAAGAATCAGCGTGACGAAGAGGTGACGGATGAGAACCCTTGAACACCCCGAACGGAACGAGATGCGACTCGACACCGTGCTCGCCGCACTTGCCGACCCGATTCGTCGGCACATCGCCTGCCGACTGAACACCACCCACCAGGATCACGCCTGCGCAACATTCGAGCTGCCGGTATCGAAGTCAACATCGACCTATCACTTCCGGACTCTGCGCGAGGCCGGTGTGATTCGCCAGGAGTACCAGGGCACGTCGATCATGAACTCACTGCGCAAGGACGATCTTGACGCACGGTTCCCCGGACTCCTCGACGCGGTCTTCGCTGCTCAAAACATCGAAGGCGGAGCCGCGGTCGTCTCGACCTGAGGTCGATCGAAGACCAGAGCGGGGTCACAGGCAGACGCCTGTGACCCCGCTCCGTAATCCGCGGAACTCAAGGCTGTCGCCCCTACTCCCCCGCCGCAATCGCATCGACGGCAACCGGGTCCGAGGACCGCAGGAACTCCTCGATCCGAGCAGCCTCTTCACCTTCGCCAATAGCGCCGGCGGCACGGCCGAGGGCGTTGAGTGCGCGGAGGAATCCGCGGTTGATCTCATGCTTCCATGGGATCGGGCCTGCTCCGCGCCATCCGGCGGCACGCAGGGAATCGAGACCACGGTGGTAGCCGACGCGGGCATAGGCATAGGCGTCGACGAGGCGGCCCTCGCCGTGAGCCTCATCGGCCAGGATCGCCCAGGCCAGTGATGAGGCGGGCAACGCTGCGGCGACGTCGATGGGTTCTTCGCCGGCGTCGAGGCGCTTCTTCGCTTCCACGTCTGCGTGATCATCGGGCAGGAATGTCGGCTGGGGGCCGAGCTGAGTGGCGTCGAGGTTGCCGATATGCGATGGGTTACCGATGGGCTGTGTCATGTCATCTCCTGGTCGTTGGTCGAATGCAGAGTTCAGTTGGACTTCACGTCTGAGGGTTGGATCGTGTACGGGTTGGTGCTCAGAGCCCCGAAGATCCCGGCATCTGTGAGCTTTTTGAGCTGCTTTTCATCCTTGACTCCGGTGGCCCAGACCTTGAGGTCCGACTCGGCCCAGGTGCTCACCGCATCGGGTGCGACGGACACCATACTGTAGCCCGACTTCTTCAAGTCCGCGGGCGAAGTCGATGAATAGTCACCGGTGAACATCACTGCCACCTCGGCGTCGGATGCCGCCTTGGCGACCTTCGCGTTGGAGGTCCGCACGATCGTCGAATCGGCGCTGTCCGCCTCGGCGATCTTCTTCAGCACTGGATCTGCCACCTTGGGCGATTCGATCAGGGGCATGAGCACGGTGGCTCCGCCCATCTCATCGACTATCTGGTCCCAGGTGATGGGGTCCCCGAATGCGGTGTTCTTGCGTGGTGGCTTGATGGTCTGGTCCAGGAACGACTTACGGTCCAGGTCAGACAGGTCGCCTTTGAGTTCCATCTCCTTGGGCGCGGATTTCGGGTCCGCGGCGACAACGGTGCCGTCACCGAGCTGGGACAGGGTCGGTGCGGGCAGATAGCCGAACTTCGTGTTCTCGGTGAAGGCGAGTGTGGAGTTCGCCGGGTAGACCTTCGAACCACCGTCGAGGGCGGCGACCGCGGGCTTGTTGAGCGAGTCCACGGTCAGGTGGTCCTTGCTTCCGAACATGTTGAGTCCAAGGACGGCGACGACAGCGATGACGACGACGAGCCCGGCCCACAGAGGCGCGTTGAACTTCTTCGGCGTCGGCCGCTCAGGCACCGGAGCCCCTCCGCTCTCGAGAGCTTCCTCTGCAGGGTGTTCGCTGCCTGCCTGAGCCCGGGTGCTCTGCTCGCGTTCACTGCGACCGTACCGGCGATTCTTCTTGCTCAACGGCTGCCGTCCTTCGTCGATCCGGCCCCGGCGATCAGGCCCCGCAGGAACCCTGCTCCCCAGCACAGGTGCATGGTGGGCAATACGAGTCCGAACCAAGCGCGTTCGCGTCGACCGCAATCCTTGGCCGCCGAGGCGGTCGCAAGTATGCCCGACACGTATCCCAGACTGGGCACGTGGACCAGAGAGGTGAAGCGGCGCAGAAATTTGGGCCAGGTCTTCTTCCTGCCTGTGAGCTGCAGGAGGGCTTCGACGACGCTGGCTGCCATCCCGAGGACCAGCACCGGTGGCGCGAAGTAACGTATCGAATTCTGCGATCCGTAGCGGCGGATGAGCTCAGCACGCCAGATGCCGGTGGCCCAGAACTGCTGACCGATCTTCGACCAGGAATCCCGCGGCCAGTAGGTGACCTCCATGTCCGGGTTGAACCAGATGCGCCCGCCTGCAGTGCGGATGCGCAGGTTGAGCTCCCAGTCCTGTCCGCGTTTGATTCCTTCATCGAACCCGCCGAGGTGGTCGAAGACCTCACGTCGGTACACGCCGAGGTAGGCCGACTCGGCCTCGCCGGCTTCGTCTCCGGAGTGGTAGGCAGGTCCGCCGAGCCCGACCGGTGATATGTAGGCCCGGGCCACGGCCTTCTGGAACGATGTGCGACCGCGGGCAAGCATGAGTCCGCCGCAGTTCGCGGCCTTGGTCTGGCGCAGGGTGTCGATGGCCTGCTTCGTGTAGTCGGCGCCCAGCCCCGAGTGTGCGTCGACGCGGATGATCAGAGGGTGGTGAGTCGCGGCGATCGCGAGGTTGAGTCCGATCGGCGTCGCAGCCTGCGGGTTGTCGACGGTCTGGATGCGAGGATCCTGCGCAGCCATGTCGGCGATGATGGCGTTCGTGTCATCGGTCGAGGGCCCGAGCGCAAGGACGATTTCCTTGTCTCCTTCATAGTCTTGGGCCAGGATCGTGGTGATCGCTTTGGCAATGTGCTCGGCCTCGTTGAGGACCGGCATGATGAAGGAGACACCGGGGCGTTCGGCCAGTGGAGGCAGACCTTCCGGGGTCAGGATCTCAAGAATTTTCGACACGCCCTCAATCTTCCCACATGCCCACGGTCTCGGCCTTGAGGGGTTGCTCAGGCACCGGCGAACACCCGATCGCTGCGGGCCACCTCCCCAAGAACAAAAAAATTGTCGCCACACGGGCACGGTATGCGCTCGATCCATGGTTAGTCTGAATATGTCGTCGCCGGCGACGACATATTCAGGTGCCGCGTTGATCGAGGGGCTCCCCTTCCGCCTCGCCCTCCCCGTGCCGAACAAAAAGGCTTGTGCGCGGGAACACATTCACGTACATTTATAACGTAGGACATCATACGTCTTATGTTGCATCCGGGATTTGGCATCGATGCGGTCCCGTTCGGACTTTCTGTGAGGAGGGAGCATGGACGCTCCGGGACTCGGCGGCCTCAATTGGGCTGTGATCATCATCTATCTGTTGGCAACGTTGGGAATCGGGGTGTGGTTCACCCGCAAGGCGAGCGCCGGAACTGATTCGTTCTTCAAGGCGAACGGTCGCATCCCGGCCTGGGCCGCAGGCTTCAGCATCTATGCGACGACCCTGTCTGCCATCACCTATATGTCCACGCCTGAACAGGCCTTCCTCACAGACTGGTCCTATGCAGCAGGCAATATCGCCATCTTCGCGATCGTCCCGCTGCTCGTCCTCTTCTACATCCCCTTCTTCCGCAAGCTCGACGTCACCACCGCTTACGAGTACCTTGAGGAACGTTTCGGGCCCACTATCCGAGTCATCGGATCGGCCCTGTTCGTGCTCTTCCACATCGGACGCGTGGCCATCGTGATCTACCTGCCCACGCTGGCAATCAGCTCGGTCACCAATATCAGCCCCGTGCTCGTCGCCGCCGCAGTCGGCGTCCTCTCCGTTGTCTACACCTTCCTCGGCGGCATCGAAGGCGTTATCTGGTCAGACGTGGTCCAGGGCATCATCCTCCTCGTCGGTGCCGCCGTGATCCTCGTCTTCGGCATCGCAGCCCTCGACGGTGGTCTGGCGACAGTGGCCGCCGATGCAGCAGCAGACGACAAGTTCATCTCGGCCGACAATTGGAAGATCGGTGGAGCGGCGGCGGCCATTCCGATCGTCTTCCTCGGCTCGGTCTTCAACAATCTCCACCAGTACACCGCCAGCCAGGACGTGGTGCAGCGCTATCAGACGACCGACTCACCGAAGAGCACAATCCGGTCTCTGATCGTCAACGGCTTCCTCGCACTGCTGACCATTCCTCTGTTCTACGGAATCGGCACCGTCCTCTACAGCTACTACCAGCACGCCGAGGCGCTTCCCTCCGGATTCAACACCTCGGCTCTGGTGCCCTACTTCGCTGTCACCGCGCTGCCGGCCGGCATCTCAGGTCTGCTGATCGCGGCAATCTTCGCTGCCGCACAGTCGACGATCTCCTCGAGCCTGAATTCGATCTCGGCCTGCGTCACCGTTGACATCCGGGACCGGTTCTTCCCGCCCAAGGACGGTGTGGCCCGCACAGGCGTCGGGTTCTCCCGTCTGGTCATCGTGATCGTCGGAGCGATCTCGGTGGGAGTCGCCCTCTATCTCTCCGCGACTGACCAGGCTCACACCTGGGACCTCTTCCTGTCGATCACCGGACTCTTCGGAGTTCCCCTTGCCGGTGTCTTCGCCCTCGGCATCTTCACCAAACGGGCCAACAGCGCCGGAGTGCTCAGCGGACTGGTGCTCGGTGCCGCCGTCGCCTGGTACGTCCAGGACGTCGCGGGGCTGACACCCTTCGCAGTCTCGGCCGTGGCCTTCGTCGGCGCCGTCGTCTTCGGCTATGTGATCTCCCTGTTCACAGGATCCCAGAACCGTCGTGCCGACCACGACGTGACTGCCCTGACGATCTACGGCAAACGTGACCAGTACACACGGCGCATCTCAACCTCCCCGGCGACAACCTCGGCGGGGGACAGCAACAGCATCAAGCAAGGACAGAGCAATGAGTGAATTCCACGGCATCATCCCCCCACTGCTGACACCGCGCTCCGAGCGCGGGGAGCTGGACTTCGAGGGCATTTCGGCCCTCGTCGACCACCTCGTCGAGGGAGGTGTGCACGGCATCTTCGTGCTCGGCTCCTCAGGGGAGGTCCCCTATCTCACTGCGAGCGAACGCGAGCAGGTGCTGACCACTGCCATCGAAGCTGCCGACGGTCGGGTCCCCGTCCTCGTGGGAATCAGCGAACAGACGACAGGCCGTGTCCTCGACGAGGCGAAGCGTCTGCTGTCGATCGGCGGAGACGCCGCCGTGGTCACCACCCCGTTCTACGCGCTCTCCGATGCGGGCGAGATCGAGCAGCACTTCCGCACCGTCGCCGAACACCTCGACGTTCCGGTCTTCGCCTACGACATCCCAGTGCGCACCCATTCCAAACTGCCCCACGACGTGACCGTGCGCCTGGCCCGCGAGGGTGTGCTGGCCGGAGTCAAGGATTCCTCGGCCGATGACGTGTCCTTCCGTCGCCTGCTCATCGACACCAAGGACCAACCCGACTTCGCGGTCTTCACCGGCCACGAGGTGGTCGCCGACGGCGCACTCCTCGGTGGTGCGGCCGGGATCGTCCCAGGTCTGGGCAACGTCGACCCTGCTGGCTACGTTCGCCTCTACGACGCCGCCCGAGCCGGCGATTGGACGGCCGTCGCCGCCGAGCAGGATCGCCTGGCGCGCCTGTTCCAGATCACCGCTGCACCCACCCCCGGACGCGTCTCCCCCGGTGCCGCTGGCCTTGGTGCGTTCAAGACCGCCCTGCGGCTCATGGGCGTCATCGCCTCCAACCGGATGACCGAGCCGATGCTGGCATTCGATGAGGTCGAGACCGGACGCGTCAGAGAGGTCATCTCCGCCGAAGGTCTTCTATGACCTCAAGAGCCGTGGTGGCCATCGACGTCGGCGGCACGAAGATTCGTGCCGGTGCCGTCATCGACGGCGCCATGGGACACATCCGGGAGGTGCCGACACCCGCCAGTGAGGGGCGTTCGGCAATCCTGGATGCCATCGCCGAGGTGGCCCGCGAAGTCATGCGCAGCACCGACGCTTCGATCGGCGCTGATACACCCCGCCTGTGGAAACTGGGCATCGGGGCCGCCGGAGTCATCGACTCTGAGGCGGGAACCGTCGTCTCGGCCACGGACTCCCTGACCGGCTGGGCTGGGACTCGACTCACGGCAGAGCTGACGGCACGCCTCGACCTCGAGACGCGGGCCGTCAACGACGTGCATGCTCATGCGCTCGGCGAGTCCTTCGCAGGGGCAGCCCGAGGATCCCGCAGCTCGCTGCTGGTAGCCGCGGGCACAGGAATCGGAGGCGCCTTCATCTCCGAGGGCCGCCTCCTCACCGGCCGGAACTTCGCAGCAGGACACATCGGCCACCTTCCTGTCGCCGCCGCCCAGGGGTTGCCGTGCCCCTGCGACGGCGCCGGGCACGTCGAGGCGATCGCCTCGGGGCCGGCTGTGCTCGCGGCCTATCGACGGGCCGAAGGCCGTGCGGACGTGTCCTCGACCCGGGAACTGGCGGGCGTCGCTCGCTCTGGAGATGTCATCGCCCAAGAGGCGTTTGCCCGGGCTGGCGAAGCGCTCGGCTCGATGCTCGGCGGACTGGCCAATGTTCTCTCCCCCGAGGTCGTCGTCATCGGCGGGGGCCTGGCGGGTACCGGAGAACTGTGGTGGTCGCCTCTGTGTGAGGCATTCGACCGTGAGCTCATCCCCGCCGTCCGCGGACTTGAGCTCCGCGAGGCACAATTGGGATCAGACGCGGCCCTCATCGGCGCGGCCAGTCTGTGGCCGGCCGCGACCTCGGCCGCAACTTCGGCACCAAAAAGCCCGATGCCAGGAAACTCGGTAATATCAAAGACCACCAGCGAGGAGACAGAGTGATGTTCACCAAACAGGAGATCGTCGATGCCCTGCGAGGACACCTCATCGTCTCGGCCCAGGCCTATCCGGGAGAGCCTATGCGGGACCCGCGGACCATTGCTCAGGTCGCCGCTTCCGTCGTGCGCGGTGGTGCGGCGGCGGTGCGCGTCCAGGGGCTCAGCGACATTCAGGCGACTCGTTCAGCGGTCGAAGTTCCGGTGATCGGCTTATGGAAAGACGGCACCGAAGGTGTGGCCATCACGCCGACGTATCAGCACGCGCATGCCGTCGCCTCGGCGGGAGCCCACGTGGTGGCTCTGGACGGCACACGCCGTGAACGTCCGGACGGGCTGAGTCTCACCCAGACTATCGAGCGCCTGCATGAAGAGACGAATGCGCTGGTCATGGCCGACTGCGGCAGTCTTGACGATGCGCTGACCGCGGCCGAATCCGGAGCAGACTTCATCGGCACCACCCTGGCCGGATACTCCGGCGAACGCGCGAAGACGACGGGGCCTGACCTGGAGCTGCTCGAACAGATCAAAGCGGCAGACCTCGCCCCGATGCTCGTCGCCGAGGGACGGATCCACTCCCCTGACGATGCCGCAGCAGCACTGTCCGCCGGCGCCGAGGCGGTGGTGGTGGGAACAGCGATCACCCACCCGGCAACGATCACGTCCTGGTTCGTCGACGCCTGCGACAACGCCTAAGGCACTCCGTGCCCGGGTGACGCCGCCTGCTCAGGTGACGGCTCCCAGCCCGTGAAAGTGACGCCTCAGAGCCGGTGCGGTTCGAGCTTGTTCGCGTACGCCTGCCGGTAGTAATCGGCCAACTGCAGTCTCGATGCGGCCGCATCGTCGACAAGGACCGTGGCGTGGGGATGCATCTGCAGCACGGTCGCCGGCCACATCGAAGAGATCGGCCCCTCCAACATCTGGTGCACCGCTTCGGCCTTGTTGCCTCCGGTGGCGATGAGCATAAGATGACGCGCTTCCATGATCGTGCCCAGCCCCTGCGTCAGGCAGTGCTTCGGCACCTGGTCGACGTCTCCGTCGAAGAAGCGGGCATTGTCCACCCGTGTCTGGTTCGCCAGGACTTTGACTCGGGTACGCGAGGACAGGGACGAACCCGGTTCGTTGAAGGCGATGTGACCGTCGGTCCCGATTCCCAGGATCTGCAGGTCAATTCCTCCCGCCTCTGCGATGGCACGTTCGTAATCCGAGGAAGCGCTGATCAGGTCCTCGGCGGTTCCGTCGGGCCCCTGCACAGCGCCCTCGGCGAAATCGACGCGTGAGGCGATCTCGGCGTCGATGACATTCCGGTAGCGCTGCGGGTGGTCTGCGGGCAGCCCGACGTATTCGTCGAGCATAAATGCGCGCGCAGCAGCGAAGGACAGTCCTTCCTGTTCGTGCCGCCGGGTCAGTTCGTCGTAGACGCGCAGCGGGCTCGAGCCGGTGGCCAGCCCGAGCACGGGGGCAGACGATTCTCGCAGCAGCCTCTCAATGGAGTCCGCGACCAGCATCGCCAGTTCACCGTCGGGGGCGATGACTACTTCCATTGGTCCTCAGCTCTCTGCTCGTGGTGTCGGGGCGTGGTCAAGGGCTCGGGCGATCGGTTCGTAGTGCACGGTGATCGCGGAGCGGAAGGCGTCGACGTCCCCGGCTTCGGCCGCCGTGAGCATGAGTCCGTGGGCCCGGGCGGTGCGTTCAAGATCGGCAGCCACCGCGAGATTGAGCTTGGGCAGCACAGCGGTGTGCACGTCCCAAAAGGCGGCTACGAGCTGACCGACGAGCGAGTTCCCCAAGGACTCAAGCAACCCGGTGTGGAAGGCGCGGTCCTGCTGCGGAAAGGAGCGTCCGTCCTGTGCCATGGCGACCATCTCCTCGACGAGTGCTGAGAGGTCCGGGTTCGTGGTTCCCTCCAGGCTCTTCACAATCGCTTCGGACATTCCGTGGTCCAGGGCCTCACGCACCTCCACCACGTCCCGCAAGGCGCGCAGGTCATCACCGGGACTAAGCACACCGCGGAACACGAGAGCTTCGACGAGTGCGTCCAGGGACATCTCACCCACATAGGTTCCGTGTCCGTGCCGAACGTCAACGATGTCGAGGGTCGAGAGCTTGCGAATGGCTTCCCTGACATTCGACCGCGAAACGCCGAGGCGAGTGCACAGTTCCCCCTCGGTGGGCAGCAGGTCCCCGGTGCGAAGTCCGTCTGCGAGAATGAGATCCTTGATCCGGTCCGACGTCGTCGTCTTCCGTCGCCCCTCGGCGTTGTCGGCGGCAGAACGCTGATGGCCTGCCGGCATTGCCTCTGTCATTGTCGCCCTCCACAGATAGTTCCGCACCGAGCTTCCAGTATACGTCTGACATCAGATGTGTCGGCTTCGACCGACATGCGGTCTCCCCTCGCGCCCCTGCCCCAAACAGCACTAGAGTGGGCAAGCAACAGATGTTGTAAGAATCAGCGCACCTACTGAAAGCTCGGAGGAGCCATGGAAATTCTCACCGGAAGCGTCATCGCCGTCGTAGTCATCGTTGTCATCCTCGGCGTACTTCTGTTCGGCAAGCTGAGGACCAGTATGTTCTTCACCGTCAAGACGCAGGAGAACGTCGTCGTCGAACGGTTCGGGAAGTTCAAGAAAGTTGCCAAACCTGGTCTGAACTTCAAAATGCCTCTCGTCGAGACCATCAGCAAACCGATCTCGCTGCGCGTCCAGCAGCTCGAGGTCAACATCGAGTCGAAGACGAGTGACAACGTGTTCGTCACAGTGCCGGTGGCCGTCCAGTATGTCGTCGAAGAGGAAAACGCCACCGACGCCTACTACAAACTGGCCAACTCCGAAGAGCAGATCAGGTCCTACGTCTTCGACACCGTTCGCTCCGCACTGTCGGGTCTGACCCTGGACACAGCATTCGAGTCCAAGGATGATATCGCGGAGAACGTCGAACGCCGCCTGTCGGAGTCGATGAAGCGCTACGGATTCAAGATCGTGAGCACCCTGGTCACCGACATCACCCCGGACTCCAAGGTCCGCGACTCTATGAACTCGATCAATGCCGCACAGCGCGATAAGGTCGCGGCTCAGTCCCTGGCCGAGGCCGACAAGATCAAGCGGGTCACACAGGCTCAGGCTGAGTCCGAGGCGATGCGCCTGCACGGTGAGGGTGTGGCCGCACAGCGCAAAGCCATTGCCGAAGGTATCGCCGAACAGTACGCGAAGCTGCAGGAAGTCGGCATCGACAAAACA
Organism: Brevibacterium sp. 239c; assembly: GCF_900169365.1. GTDB lineage: Bacteria > Actinomycetota > Actinomycetes > Actinomycetales > Brevibacteriaceae > Brevibacterium. The sequence goes on along the minus strand of NZ_FXZH01000010.1, from coordinate 59,276 downwards.
GCCGAGCAGCTGCTCATGATGACCCAGTACTTCGACACCATGCAGAACGTGGCCCAGGAGGGTCGCTCCAACGTGCTGTTCATGCCGTCGAACCCCGGCGGCCTGGGCGAGATGACGCAGGAGATCAGGAATACCCTGTTCGCAGCCAACGCATCCGAGGACGCAAAGAACACCACGGGCCTGAAGGGTGCCACCGGCCCCCAGTCTCAGCAGCAGTCTGTGTCGAAGGCGGCGCAGAGCGCACGTGCCGATACCAAGTCGGCGATGAAGCGTGCAGTCGATGCTGTCAGGCACAACACCGACAACGCGGACCCGACGACCGACGGCTCCTGAGACTGAGTCAAAGTCTGACTCAGTCTGGGCAGCACATGACAGAACGGGCGCCGGCGCGTAATTTCGCACCGGCGCCCGTTCGCCTCTGCAGGCTGTTGCCCGCAGGCAGACAACCTCCGAAACCTACTCCCGAGCGACACCGTCAGCATCGGCCGCGGTCTCAACCGCAGAAGCAACGGCAGGAGCAACCCGCGCGTCCAGCGCTCCGGGCACAATGTAGTCCGGTGCCAGGTCATCGCCGACCAGATCGGCGATGGCACGCGCGGCAGCGAGCTTCATGGCATCCGTGATATCGGTGGCTCCGGCATCCAGGGCTCCGCGAAAGATTCCTGGGAACGCGAGAACGTTGTTGATCTGGTTCGGGAAGTCACTGCGGCCGGTGGCGACCACCGAGGCGTACTTCTGCGCGATGTCCGGGGTGATCTCCGGGTTCGGGTTCGACAGGCCGAAGATCACAGCGTTGTCGGCCATCTGCGGCAGGTGCTTCTCATCGATGGTGCCGCCGGAGACGCCGATGAATACGTCGGCACCGGCGAGCGCGGTGTCGATCCTGCCAGTGATGGTGCGTGGATTCGTGTTCGACGCCAGCCATTCCTTCGTCGGAGTCAGATCCGCACGGTCGGAGTCGATAATCCCCTTGGAGTCGAGGACGACAACGTCCTTCACACCGGCATCGCCGAGGATCTTGGCTACGGCGACTCCAGCAGCTCCTGCCCCGGAGAGGACGACCTTGATGGAGTCGAAAGACTTGTCGACCACGCGCAGCGCATTCGTCAGTGCAGCGAGGACGACGACGGCGGTGCCGTGCTGGTCATCATGCATGACAGGGATGTCGAGCGCGGCCTTGACACGGTCCTCGATCTCGAAGCAGCGAGGTGCTGAGATGTCTTCGAGGTTGACTGCGCCGAACGACGGGGCCATGCGGACGAGGGTCTCGACGATCTCGTCCGAGTCATTCGTATCGAGGACGATCGGGATGGCGTCGAGCCCGGAGAAGCGCTTGAACAGGGCGCACTTGCCCTCCATGACCGGCAGCGAGGCCTTCGCCCCGATGTCACCGAGGCCGAGCACGGCAGATCCGTCGGAGACGACGGCGACGAGTCGACCGGTCCAGGTGTGGGTCCGCGCCAGTTCCGGCTCGTCCTTGATCGCGGTGCAGACCTTGGCGACGCCGGGAGTATAGGCAATGGAGAGATCACGCTGGGTCTCGAGCGGACGGGTGAGCTCGGCAGAGAGTTTGCCGCCTTCGTGCCCGGCGAAGATCTCATCATCGGTGATGGGCGGCAGCGAGTTCTGTGCGGCAGCGGTGGTTGTGTCGGTCGTTGTCGTCATGTTTGATCCTCGTGGTCTCGTGACGGCTGGCATCACAGCGATGCCGCCTTCGGTGTTCGTCAGACCGCGGCTCAGTACCACGGGGCGTCTCTGGCAGCGGTCGAATCGAAGAGCTGTCACCAAGAAGGATGGTGCGGTGACGTCTGCGCAGTGTGGTCCGCGTCCTTTGTGAAGGACTGTGCGTGGTCGCGCAGGGCACGAGCGGTTCGCAGTCGGCCGAGTTCCGACCTCATGAAACTCACTGTGCAACTCGGCCAGCATAGCCGATGAGCCTTCGCTGTCCACCCGAAAATGTCACCTTCGCCGAGGTTGTCCGACGTTTTGGAGGCATATTCTCAATACCTTTAGCCGGGAGGATTCGACCCCGGAACAATGCGTTCCGGACCTCAGCCTCCTGCCACTGTGGCAGTCTGCCGATCCTTCGCCCGCCCGCGGACCAGGTCGACGATTCCGATGAGTCCGGCGAAGACCATGACCGCGGCGATGAATCCGAATCCTGTGACGATCGCGACCCCATATCCGGCCATTCCCTGGGCAACGAAGAACACGGCCGTGACGACCGCGATGCCGATGGCCGTACCCACGCGCTGCCCAGTCTGCATCACCCCACCGGAGCTTCCCGCATATTCGACGGGCACATCGGCCAGGGTCAGTGTCTGGTTCGGACTGATCGCCATGCCCTGGCCGATCCCGGTCAGACCCAGGCTCGCCAGCATCCACCAGATGCTGATGCCCAGGTCTTCGTGAGCGAGGACGATCAGTGCAGACGTGACAACTCCGACGATGGCGATGCCGACTCCGAGCACGACCATCTTGCGCCCGAAGGTGAGGACCACGCGACCGGAGGCTTGGGCACTGACCGCTGCCAACAGCGCCGAGGGAAGACCCATCAGTCCCGCTTCGAGCGCAGGGAATCCGAGGCCGTTCTGGAGATAGAGGGCGACGATGACCCAGACTCCGGGCATGCCCACGAAATACATCGACGTCAGGGAGGCGCCATAGGCGAATGACCGGGTGCGGAACAGGTTCATATCGACCATCGGGGCACCGCCTCGGCGGGCATAACGGCCCTCCCAGCGCACCCACAGCCAGATGACGACGGCACCCACGGGGACCAGAGCGTAGATCCAGGCACCGGCGGAGCGTTCGAGGAAGGGAAGCATGACGAACAGGGTGCCCAGTGACAGGAGCACGAGGCCGACCGGATCGAAATCGGCGCGCCCGCCGTCGGCGCCGCCGGCCTCGGCAGCACTGCCCCTCCACGCGCTCCGCGGCAGCCAGAGCCGACCGAGGAGGATAGCGGCAATGGCGATCGGCACGTTGATGAGGAACGCCGAACGCCATCCCCATTCTTCCCCGAGCACCGCGATGAGGCCTCCGCCGAGCACGGGCCCGATGCCGACGGAGACACCGACGATGGTGCCGAACATGCCGAAGGCACGACCACGGATCTTGCCGTGGAAGTACTGCTGCAGCATCCCCACGCCCTGGGGACTCAGCAGTCCCGAGCCGATGCCCATGACGATGCGCGCGACGTTGAGCATCACCGGGTCGGGAGCGAAGCCGGCGATGAGCGAGCCGAAGGCGAAGACGCTCACTCCTGCGACGAAGAGCCTGCCCCGTCCGAAGAGGTCACCGGCGCGACCGGCTGCGACGAGCAGTACGCCGAAGGCCAGCGTGTAGCCGGAGAGCACCCACTGGATCGCGGAATTCGAGGCCCCGATCGACTTCTGCATATCGGGCAGGATGACGTTGACGATGGAGACACTCAGCAGAGACATGAACATCGGCACCAGCATCACGGCGAGGATCCTGCGCTGCTGTGCCGACATGGCCGTTGTCTCTGAAGTTCCCGTCATTGATCCAGTTCTACTCCGCCGCGCAGGTCTGCACAACACCCCATCACAGTGCGGTCACTCACGCATGCGCAGACCGCGGCGCCGGCGGAATTCGCACATCAATCGCGTCTTTCGGTTTCCACGAAACTCGACTGCCGCGATTCGTCGACCCCGGAGCAGCGCGGAGCAGCGGCGACCTCTTCACCCGATGATCGCGAGTAGGCTCGGCCCATGGCGAAATATCGGTGGACTGCTTCTGACATGCCCTCAATGGTCGGCCGCACAGTGATGATCACCGGAGCCAACGGTGGAGTCGGTGCGGCGACAGCAGCGGCATCCGCGCGAGCGGGCGCGCACGTCGTTCTGGCGGTCCGCAGCGTACAGCGCGGCCGAGAAGCCGCCCGCGCGATGAGCGGGAACACCGAGGTGCGAGAACTCGACCTCGCCGACCTGTCCTCGATCAGTTCGTTCGCCCAGTCGTGGGATGACCCCCTCGACATACTCATCAACAATGCGGGAGTAGCCGGAGTTCACGGCGCTCAGACCAAGGACGGGTTCGACCTGCAGTTCGGCACGAACCACCTGGGCCACTTCGCATTGACCAATCTCCTCCTGCCTCACATCAGCGACCGGGTGGTAACGGTTGCCTCCGGCGCCCACAAAGCAGGCGAGATCCATTTCGATGATCTGGCGCTGCGCCAACGCAAGTACGGATTCGCGGCCTCATACGGGCAGTCGAAGTTGGCCAATCTGCTGTTCTCTCTCGAGCTCCAGCGGCGACTCCACCAAGCCGGTTCCAACGTTCGCTCCTTGGCCGCACATCCCGGATACGCAGCGACGGGGCTCGGGACCAAGGGCCAGCCGAAGGTTCTCGTTGCCGCGGCGAATCTTGCTGGACGGATATTCGCCCAAACCAGCGAACACGGTGCCTTGCCGTCGCTCTTCGCGGCAACACAGGATCTTCCCGGCGCGAGCTACATCGGACCTGACGGGCGCGGTGAGCTGCGGGGCTCCCCCACCTTGGTCGGCCGATCTTCCTCAGCCAGCGACCTCACCACGGCACGTCGCCTGTGGGAAGTCTCAGAAGAGCTGACAGGCGTCTGCTTCGGCCTCGATAAGTGACAGTGCTGTCGGCTGTGGTTCAGGACCCGACAGGGGCCTCCACCTGGGCCTCGACCCGATCATCGACCGCATCCACCTCGGTGGTCAGGTCACGCCCTCGCGTCTCCGGCGCGAAGTAGGCACCCAGCAATCCGCAGCCGGCGAACAGGATGAGAACGATCGCCACGGGCCACCAGGAGTCCGTGATCACTGCAACGAGGCCGGCCGCGATCACTGGGGCCAATCCGCCGGAGACGACGGAGCCGATCTCCTTGATCGTGGTCATGAAGGTGTACCGGTGCTTGGATCCGAAGAGCTCAACCAACCAGCTTGATTCAACTCCGTAGAGGTTCGGCAGAGGTCCGCCGACGAAGATCGCGAAGACGCAGGCGATGAGGATCGGATTGCCGGTGTCGATGAGCAGCATCGCCGGCACTGCGAAGAGGATCTGGAAAACGGTGAAGGCCAGGAATACCGGCCGACGCCCTACCGTGTCGCTGAGCTTGCCGAAGAAGGGGACGGTGGCGAATCCGATGATCGTTCCGATCATGATCCCTGTCGTGACGACCGAGGAGTCGGTGCCTGTCGTCGTCACGACCCAGCCCACCATGAAGCCCTTGACCAGATACACGGCGGAGTTCTCGCCCATCCGAATACCGAGGGCGAGCAGGAATGACTTCGTCGACCGTCGAGCCTCGACGAGAATGCTCGGCTGTTTCACCTCGGCAGCGCTGAGGGCGGCACGCCGCTCCTTGGCTTCCTCGAACACGGGTGATTCCTTGACCTTCGTGCGAATGGCCAGTGCCACGAAGGTCGTGACGATGCTGAGCAGGAACGGAACCCGCCAGCCCCAGCTGAGGAAGTCATCGTCGGGCAGCAGCGTCAGCAGAGTCCACAGGACCGTAGCCAGGAAGATTCCGCTGTTGGTGCCCATTGCGACGATGGCGCCGAAGAGCCCACGCCGTCGAACTGGTGACGACTCAACCAGGAGCACGGAGGCACCGGCCAGCTCGGCTCCGGCACCGAACCCCTGGACCAGGCGCAAGATGACGAGGAAGATCGGAGCCCAGACACCGATCTGCGCATAGGTGGGCAGGAGCCCGATGCCCATGGTGGCAATTCCCATCATGGACAAGGTGACGATGAGGACGATGCGGCGCCCGTGCTTGTCACCGACGCGTCCGAAGATGTAGCCGCCGATTGGTCGGACGACGAACCCGGAACCATAGACGCCGAGGCTGGCGATCAGTGCAACAGCAGGCGTTTCGTTGGGAAAGAAGAGCGGGCCGAAGACCAAGGCTGAGGCCAGGGTGTAGAGGGTGAAGTCCATGTACTCAAGCGAGCTGCCCAGCCATGACGACCAGGCGGCACGGCGAAGTTCGGGTCGGGTCACATTCGGATCTGGCGGGGTGGCGACAAAGTCACTCGTCATCTTTGACATAGTTCTGTCCTACTTCGGTGGAATGTTTCGGATTCTGGCTCGCACCGCCGGCAGCGGTCTCTCCTGTGAGACGCTTCCGGCGGCTTCAGCGCAGGTAGATGCGGGAAGGGTCGAGGGAGTCGCGCAGGATGGTGAGTTCGTCCGGCGTAGGCGCCGTAGTCGTCTCGAGATCAGCTGAGACCTTCAGATCCCAGCCGGTCTGCCGGACGACCTCGGCAGGGTCGATCCCTGGGTGCACCGCGCTCAGCGTGAGCTCCTCGTCCTGGGCGAATCGGGTCATGATTCCCAGATCCGTGATCACATGCGTGACCCCCGCACCGGCTGGCATGACCCCGACCTCAGACTGTGCGGCCCGGTGGGGACTGGGCGAGGTGACGAAGTCAAGGGTTTCAACGAAAGTGCGCGGAGTGTGCCGACGCATCACGAGGAAGATCTCGGCCGCCCCAGCCATGGCTTCGATGGCTCCGCCGGAGCCTGGAAGCCTGCTGTCGGGGTGTTCCCAGTCCTCGCCGATCAGGGTGGAGTTGAGGCTGCCGTAGCGATCGACCTGAGCGGCACCGAGGAATCCGACATCGATGCGTTGCCCCTGCAGGACGTAGTTGAACAGGTGAGTCATCGGAATCACCGAGGCGGCGCCCGGTACCAGCACAGAATCAGAGATGGTGCGCGGCAGGTCCGGTGGCCTGGCACCGGCGACTCCCGACTCATAGACGATTTCTATCTCCGGTGCCACGGTTCGCTGAGCCAGTGAGGTGGCCAGCGTCGGCAAGCCATGTCCGGCGAAGACGACGCGGCGTCCGGCCAGGGCACGCGCCGAATGGATGGCGAGCAGTTCGCTGCTCGTGATGTCCTCACCCTCGTTCTTCGCGGCGGTGTGATTCGAGGTATCAGCAGTCATTCCCGACCTCCATAGTTGACGGGTGTCGAATAAGCGTCACGGATTCCCAGGTGGTCGAAATGGTCGGGTCCGAGGAGTGCGAGGAATTCTTCGTGATCTGCGGTGTCGTGGATGTTGGTCTGCAACCAGGCCTTGACCGCCTCGGCGTCCCGGGCGAGAGCCGACCAGTCCCGGGAGAACGCATCGTCGCGGTCGTAGTATCCCTGCACGGCGTGCGGATGAGCACCTCGTGGAACTTCAACGACTGCGTCGACAACGTGGGACGGGACGATGGTGCGGTTCGGGTCGGACCGGATGATGGACTCGTCGACGATCTCTTCGACGGTGACGATGAGTCGTCGACCGGCGAAGGCTGCTTCGGTCTGGATTCCCAGCATGCCCCAGGCCTGCACATTGCCGGCGGAGTCGGCACGTTGGGCGTGGATGACGGTGAGGTCCGGGTTGAGTGCGGGCACGACGTAGATCGGCGGACCGCCGAAGGGGTCGTCCACGGATCTGATTCGGGGATTCTTCTCGGCGAGATCGCTGCCGCGATAGGAGGCGATCGGCTGGAACGGGAGTTTCGAAGCACCGGCCTGGTATCTGGCCACCATTCCGCCGTGGCTGTATTCGTCGAACCACAGCGGCTCCGGATCCGAGTGCTCAATTCTTCGGCGCAGTTCATGGAGAGAACCTGCCGAGCTGTTGGCGATGAAGGCTGCGATCAGTCCCGTGAGGCAGTTCGCGCCGAGGAGCTGGTCGACGATGACATCACAGGACATGCGCGCCAGGGTGAGATTCGAGAATTTCTGTCGGATGATCTCATGCGCGGCAGCAACCGGCACGAGGTGGCCGAAGCCTTCGAGCGCGACTGTATCGCCATCGTTGAGATGGGTGCTGATCGCCTCTGACAGGCTCGTCGTCTTGTCCATCGCGTCCTCCTTGAGCATCGATTGACTGTGACCTCGATCATCCTTCCAAAATCATTTATGCTAGTCCAATACATATTGTGCTGCTTTTTGATTCCCATCTGACATGAATCATCACAGGCTTGTCGGTTATGACCCGAAGAACCCACTGATTGGAAGGCCTGGACTTGGACGTCAAGCAGATTCGAGCATTCCTCGTACTGGCCGAAGAGCTCCACTTCGGGCACGCGGCTGAGCGTCTGCGGATGACACAGCCGCAGGTGAGTCGCCTCATCCGAAATCTGGAACAGTCGCTGTCGGCCCAGCTCTTCGAACGCAGCACTCGTTCAGTGCGCCTGACCGCAGCGGGCGAAGCCCTGGTGGAGCCGGCTCGAAACATTCTCATCAGCCACCGTTTGGCCGATGCGGCGGTGAAGGCCGCCGGGCAGGGCGAAGTCGGTCATCTGCGTTTTGCGTTCACGGGGATTGCGACTCACACACTTGTGGGTCGACTGTCGAAATTGGTCCGCAGCACTCATCCCGGAATCCAATTGAGCCTGCAGAGCGCCACATTCGCGCTTCCGTCCATCGAGGGAGTCGCAGATGGTTCATTCGACCTTGCCTTCGGTCACTGGCCATTCATCCCACAGGCCGTGGAGACACGCATGATCGCTGAAGAGTCCCTCGTCATCGCCGTCCACAAGAACCATCCGCTTGCCGACCGGGAGTCCGTGTCGATGGCAGAACTGAAGGACGAAGAGTTCATCACCTTGCCCCCGAACCCAGGCTCGACAACCATCGAGCGCCTCTACGCACTGTCGCAGGCAGCGGGGTTCAGCCCCAATGTGGTTCAGGTGGCACCGGACAGTTGGACCATCCTGTCGCTGGTCGGGGCCGAGTTCGGATGTTCGGTCACGGTCTCATCCGTGCCGTACAACTTCACGTTTTCCAATGTCACATTCATTCCACTCGAAGACGATCAGGGGCCCTTCCCCCTACTCATGGCCTGGCGGAAGTATTACGACAGCCCGGCCCTGCGGGAGGTCCTGCGCTTGTCGGAACAGCTGTTCCCGGTACCTACCAAGCCATCCCTATAGCAGGTAGGGGGCCAGGGCAGACAGTGCGACGAGCACGATTCCTCCGCCGATGCGCGATGAGATCGACAGGAACGGAAGCAGGTTCAGACGCTGCGACGCCTGCAGGACAGCAAGATCACCGCTGGAGCCGAAGTCGGCCAACCCCAGCCCCGCGGAGATCGCGGACTCGATCCAATACAGCTTGACTAACCACCCGACGAACCCGGCGACGACAGTCGCGATGACCACCGTCAGCAGCGTCATCATCATATAGCCGGGGTCCGAGACCAATGAGAGCACCTCGTCGATGTTGATGGCGATGATGCTGAGGGCCACGAGAATTGCGGGGATCATCGCGTTGGCGACGAAAACGTACCAGAGGTCGACCGAGGCTTCGACGTACTCGGGCAGCGGGATGAACACCTTGATGAGCGCGCAGATGACGATGAGGAACACATAGGCGTGGAGGGCAGGTACCAGGTCGCTGAGCAGATTCGACACGACGAAGAGCGCCCCGGCCAGGAAGAAGCCGGTCGTCGCCAGCTTGACTGCGGCCGCGGGCGAAGAGAGCTTCTCAGCTGCGCCCTTGGGAAGCTTCACTCCCTGGGCAAGCACGCCTTTGCCGTTGAAGGCACGGAACCGGTGCCCCTGCTTCTTCCCCGCAGTGTTGAGGACTGCCGCGATGATGATGCACATGATGTTGCCGACAGCCACGGCCGGGACGAGAGCCGTCAGATAGGCAGACGCCGGCTGGTCGCCATTCTGTGCAATGATCTCCGAAATCGGGATTGCGCCCGCCGCGACGCCTCCGCCCAGGACCGGACCGGCGACGAAGAAGATCGCATAGCCGGCACCGACACCGGTGAGCTTTCCGACCAGGCCGAGGACGGCGAAGCACACTGCGATCGTGGCGATGATGGGGATGAGGATGCGGGCGCCGGCCTTGATGAGCAGTCCGCGCGGCATGCCGAGGATGCTGCCGGTGATGAGCGCCGCGACGACGAATTCACCGAAGCCGGAGGTGTCGTAGAAGCTGGTGACCAGACCTTCGACCGCTCCGGGCAGGATTCCGAAATATTGGAAGATCGCCGGGACCAGGATGCACAGGATCACTCCGCCGCCGATGAGCTTGAAGTAGGGCATCGAGCTTCCCACCCACATCAGCACTCCGCCGAGTGACATGACCACAGCGAAGGCCGCGGTCATTCCGGTCTCCTCGGACGTGAAGCTGACGGCCACCAGGGCAATGATCGCCATCGGAATGAATGCCCAGACCGGCAGCCCCATGATCGTACGGTCGAAGGACCGCTTCCTCTCCTGCATGTTCTCCGCCTGGGCAGAGTCTTCCTTGACGTCTCGGCTGGTCATGATCGTTGCGGTCCTAGCTGGTAGACAAACTTCATTGATTGCATACAGTTCCGTGTATGGTGTTTCTTAAATCGGCTCCATTACAGGGAATGCTTGAAAGCATACCCCACAATTCCGAATGATTGTATGCAACTTATTGATTCAGGGGAGAACCAGTGAACGTAGGGACAGCACGGCCGACAGGGTCCGGCCCACTGCGAGGAATTCGCGTCCTGGAGATGGGTCAGCTCATCGCCGGACCATTCTGCGGGCAGCTCCTCGGCGACCTCGGCGCGGAGGTCATCAAGGTCGAGGATCCGAAGAACGGCGATCCGATGCGGCAGTGGGGGCAGGCGACTGTCAAAGGCTCGTCCCTCTGGTGGTCCGTCCTTGCCCGCAACAAGAAGTCGGTGACTCTCAACCTGCGCACCCCCGAAGGCCAAGCGGCCGCGCGCACCCTGGCCGACTCCGCAGACATCGTCGTCGAGAACTTCCGGCCCGGCTCGCTCGAGAAGTGGGGACTCAGCCACGAAGAGCTCAGCCGCACCAACCCCGGCCTCATCATGCTGCGCGTCTCCGGCTTCGGGCAGAGCGGACCATATGCCAAGCAGGCGGGCTACGGGTCGATCGGTGAAGCCATGGGCGGCCTCCGCTACGTCGTCGGCGACCCGTCCACTCCCCCATCGCGCGTCGGAGTGTCCATCGGAGACTCTTTGGCAGCACTGTTCGGAACCATCGGCGTCCTCGCTGCCCTCCAGGAACGGCACAACAGCGGGCTCGGCCAGGTCATCGACTCAGCCATCTACGAATCGGTGCTGGGAATGATGGAGTCGCTCGTGCCCGAATGGGCTGAAGAGGGAATCCAGAAGGAACGCAGCGGCTCAACGCTTCCCAAGATCGCCCCCAGCAACGTCTACCCCACCTCCGACGGCCAATGGCTCATCATCGCAGCTAATCAGGACACGGTCTTCCGCCGCCTGGCCACGGCGATGGGCAACCCCGAACTCGCCGACGATCCCGAGTACGCCACCCACATCGCCCGAGGCGAGCGCCAGGCAGAACTCGATGAGCTGGTCGCCGAGTTCTCCCTGCAGTTCAGTGCCGATGACCTCGTGGCGCTTCTCAATGAGCATTCCGTCCCGGTCGGAAAGATCTTCCGCGTCGAGGACATGCTCAACGACCCCCAGTACAAGGCACGCAGGTCCGTCGTCGAGGTCGAGAGTGCGAACTATGGGTCGGTGACCATGCAGAATGCCTTCCCCCGGCTGAGTCGAACGGATACCGCGGTGCGATGGGTCGGGCCCGAGCTGGGCCAGGACACCGAGGAGGTACTCACCGAGGTCGGCTTCGATCACGACGCCCTCGCAGAGCTGAGAGACAAGGGAGTGATCCGCTGATGTGGAATCTGCCGGACCGTGCACGCATCGTCGAGGTCGGACTCCGCGACGGGCTCCAGGCTGTCGACACCCCAGTTCCCACCGACCGCAAGATCGAGATGGTCGCCGACATGATCGCCGCCGGGTTCAAGGAGATCGAGGTCGCGTCCTTCGCCCACCCGAAGGTACTGCCGCAGCTGGCCGACGCCGAGGCGGTCCTGGCCGAAATTCCGCGCCCACCCGATGTGCGCTTCCGCGCTCTGGTTCCCAACGCCCGGGGCGCCCAGCGGGCCGCCGAATGCGAACTCGACGAGCTGACGTTCGTCGTTCCGGCCGAGGACGGCATGGCGTTGAAGAACCAGGGAACGACGACCGAAGGGCTGTTGGACCAGCTCGACGAGATCCGACGGGTCTCGCGGGCTTCGGGACAGCGGCTGATCGTCGCCGTCGCCTGCGCGTTCTTCTCCCCCTGCTACGGACCGGTGTCGAAGGCGGCTCGGGACAGGGTGATGGACAAGGCCGCCGAGGTGGGCGCCGAGGGCGTCTATCTTGCCACCACGACCGGTGAGGAGACTCCGCTCGAGGTCTTCACCGGAATCAGCGAAGCGAAGAGGGACTTCCCCGATCTGGAGATCGGAACCCACCTGCACAACCGCAACGGGTTCGCGCCGGCGAATGCCCTGGCCGCGCTGTCCGCTGGCGCAGATTGGATGGAGTCGTCGATCGGTGGACTCGGCGGCGATATGTGGTTCCCCGGCGATCCAACGGTCCTGGGCAACATGGCAACCGAGGATCTCATTCATCTGATGGATGGAATGGGCATTTCCACCGGCATAGACTTGCAGCGTGTCAGACAACTCTCTGAAAGTCTCATCGAGGAGACGAAGTTCCCCGTCAGTTCGTTCGTCAGCCGTGGCGGGACCCGCGAGGATCTTGCCAAAGCGACCTGGGACTGAGCTCGAATGTCAGTGACCGAAGACGCCCGTTCGCGACAGTTCGGCGAAGCCCATTGGACCGAGGTGAGCTCGCGTATTCTCGGACTGGTGATCTCCGGTGACCTGCCGCCGGGTTCATGGATTCGGGAGAACGATCTGGCCAGCCGCCTCGGCGTGAGTCGGACTCCCATCCGGGAGGCGTTTCGTGAGCTGGTGGGCGTCGGTGTCGTCGAGGTCGTGCCCCGCCGCGGCACACGCGTGCGCAGCTACGATGCCGAGGAGATCGAGCAGATCTATCGGTCGCGCGCCGTCATCGAACCGTACGTGATGTCGGAGAGCGTCGGACGGCTCACCGACGATGATTTCACCACGTTGACCGGGTTGACGGACCAGATGAAGAGCCTGGCGACCGATCCGGCGACCCGGCATCGGATCGCCTCGGTGAATAACGAATTCCACGGCATCATCATCCGCCGCAGCGCCGCCCAGTCGCTTATTTCGACCACGTTCAACCTCATGATCCCCATCGTCGTGGCGAAGCTCTTCTCCTCGTATTCGGACACCGATGTGGTCTCGAGTATGCACCACCATGACGAGCTGATCGCTGCCGCCCGGGCCGAGGATAAGGAGTGGGTGGCAGCGGTGAGCAAGACTCACATCATCAGCGGGCTCAACCGATTCAAATCGATGCAGCGGGCTCAACCGAATGCAGAGGGCTGACGTCGGCTGGCCACCCGTTTGAGACCGGGGAAGGGTATTGCAAAGCCTGCCACGTGAAACCGCCAACAGACGGCAGGCCCGACAGGGGAGGCTCGCAGGGGTGGGCTTCTGACAGCCGTGCGGTTCTATTCGGCCGACGCTGAGGCAGGTCAGAAAGCGGTGCCAGCAAGACATTGCTGCAAGCCCCAAACAAAAGCCTGACACTCCTACACTGAAGACATGCGTCCCTTGCACTATGTGTCTTCCGGTGAAGGCATTCCCGTCCTCCTCATCCACGGCCTCGGTGATCGCCATACTGTCTGGCGAGCGATCACACCCATTCTCGTGGCAAACGGGTGCCAGGTCATCGCCATCGATCTTCCCGGACACGGACTCTCCGGAGGCCGGGAGTGGACGATCGCCGACACAATCCGACGCATTGTTTTCACGCTCGAGTCGCTGGAGCTGACACAAGTCCACGTCGTCGGCAACTCCTTCGGTGGATACCTGGCGCTGCGAATGGCCGTCGATGGTCTCGTATCGAGCGTGACAGCCCTCACTCCTGCCGGTTTCTCTTCCGCGACTCACCTCGTCCTCGCGGGCGGTCGCCTGGTTCGGAACCGGCTCGCCGAGGCCCTCAAGCGCGGAACGAATCGAACCGCGAAGAGAAACACCACTCGGGTTGGTCGTCTGACGACTGGTGCGAGGAACCAGCCTAGTTGGTCTGGTTTCACCCGCTATTTGCTACCGGGCCTCGTCGTCCGTCTCCGTGCCGACATCCGGATACCCGCTACGATTGCGTGGGGCGACGCGGACCCAATTCTGGACACCCGCGGCATCCAGCAAGCGGCTCTGCTCGACCAATCGATTCGCTGGGTCGAGATTCCCGGCTGCGGGCACTTCCCCATGAAGGACGAACCAGCAGTGGCCGCCTCCCTCATCATCGAAAGGGTGAGCCTGTAAATGCCTGCGCTGAGTCGATGAGGCGACGGTGGATCGATCCGCCGCTGAGGTTCTTAACGGGTTAGGCTCAGTCGCAGGCTGAGCCTAACCCGTTTTTTATTGGCATCTTCTACGCAGGAGTGAGAGATGAGTGTTCTTTATCTGGTCCGGCATGGCCAGGCGTCATTCGGCACCGATGACTATGACCGACTGTCCGATCTGGGCAAGGAGCAGAGCCGCATCACCGGCGAGCACCTGGGAGCGCAGAAGGTCTCACCCGTGCGCGTCATCCACGGAGAGATGCTGCGGCAGCGACAGACTGCCGAAGGCATTCAGACAGGCCTCGGCAGTCAGCTGGATGCGCAGATCGATCCCGGGTGGAACGAGTATCAGGCTTGGGAGCTCACCGGGGCGCTGACCGACACCGATCCGCGTGCGAAGCAGGATTCGAAGATCTTCCAAGCCGAACTCGAACGTGGAGCAGCCCGGTGGGCCAGCGGAGAGCATGATGGCGACTACTCGGAGACGTTCAAGCAGTTCAGCACACGAGTCGACCGCGCCCTCGACGAGGTGTGCGCGTCGATGGGGTCGGGTGAATCGACGATCATCGTCTCCAGCGCGGGGGCGATCGCGTGGACGGCGGCCAGACTCCTCGGTGGTGGTTTCGACCAGTGGATGGCGTTCAATCGGGTGACCGTCAACACCGGGATCACCCGCATCATCACCGGCCGCAGCGGCACCAGTCTCATCTCCTTCAACGAACATGGCCACCAGACCCCGGAGCGGGTCACCTACCGCTAGTCGACTCAGTCAGGCGGCCCGGATCGGTGGCAGACCGCGCCGGGCCGCCGCATATACTCGCAGGCATGAGCCCTGAGATGAGATCGCCGTATGAGCGAGCCCTCGGTTCCCAACTGTCTGAGCTGCACCCGGTGCTGCAGCGCTACTTTGCTGCGATCCCCGCAGGTTCGGTCGGTGTTGGAGACGGCATCTTCGAGCGCTTCGGCACCCAACGATGGTGGCTGCGACCGATCCTCCAGTGGCTGGCACGACGTCATGTGATTGCGCCCGGGATGCACCACCAGGTCCCGTTTCGGATCGAGAACCGAACGGTTGCCGGCCAGCAGACTGCTGCCCGCACGCTGAAACTGGAGTCGGGCACCTGGACGATGGTCGACGCCGTCTCTGTGTCCGAGTCGGGCCAAGTCGTCGATGTGCTGGGCCGACCGGCCCTGGTAGAAGCTGCATTCGATGTCGCGGCGGATGAGGATGGGTTGAGTCTGAGCAGTCGCGGCGTCACCGTGCGGTTGGGACCTATCCGTCTGCCTGTCCCGAAGGTCATTCGTCCGGTGATCGCCTTGAGCGAGCGCTTCGACGCCGAGGCGGCACTCCAGAAGGTCAGTCTCACAGTTGATGTCCCTGCCCTGGGCCGGGTGTATGAGTACCACGGGTCATTCACCTACCGAATAGAAGAGGAAGACTGACGTCGGCGGGCCGTGAGTTCGGTGACCAGGGTGCGCACGAGTGCGCCAAGGCGGAATCTCTCTGGGATCAACGCCTCGATTCCGTGCGCCACCAGGGGTGCCGCTGTGACGTTGCCGACCACAGCGGCGAGGACACCGTTCTTGTCGGTGAACGCGGCGACGACCTCAGGCAGCAGCTCCTGGTCACGAGCGGCGTCCAGAAAGGCGGTGACCCCGGGCGCCGAGGTGAAGGCCACAGCATCGCAACGGCGGTCCGCGACGAGTTCGACAGCTGCCACCACAGCGTCTGGATCTGGTGCGGGACCCCACCGGTAGACCACCAGCGAGCTGACCTCGGCACCGGCTGCGGCGAAGGCTTCGTCCAGACCATCGGCGCCAGCGCCGTGGTGCTGCACCGCGATCCGAAGGCCACGCACGCCCTGTTCGAGCAGAACCTGCTGGATCTCGGAGTTGGTCTCTGATTCGGCAACCCAGGCCGGTGTCAGCCCGGCGGCTTGGATTGCGCCGCGTGCCTTGGGACCGCGGGCGATGATCCGGGCTCCGGCGAGCATGGCGTGCCACTGTTCGCTCAGCCCTTCGGCCTCGGCGACTTCGGCCCAGCCGTTGAAACCGACTCCGGTCGTGACCACAACGATCTCGGGTTGGGTGCCGATGAGTGCACGGGTGCGTGCGACGAGTTCGGGGTCATCGACGTTGGGGATGACCGACAGTGTGGGCGCATGCACGATCTCCGCCCCGTGCCGTTCGAGGGCAGTCGCGAACTGTTCAGCCTTCCGCTGAGCAGTCAGGACCACGCGGCATCCGGACAACTGGCCGCCCAGGGCGGTACGAGACTCATCCATGCACACATCCTTGCTTCCGCAGGACGTCAGGGCAACTCGTACATCGAGACGACCACCACAAGCGTCAGCTCAGCACCTCACCCATGCATGCGCGCGCCCTTGACCACTCGATCGACAGCATTCTTCGGACCACGCAGAGCGATTCCTACCAGGTTGAGATCTTCAGCAGCCACCGAAGCCACTGCTTCGCGGTTGGCCGCATCGTGTCCGGTCGAGAACAGCTCCTCCGTGTAGACCGCCAGAGGAATCCCCCGTCCGAGGGCCTTCTCTCGAGCCTTCGCCAGAAGTGCCCCGTCTGCCGTCATGACGAGGACCGGTTGGCGCAGCATCGGCAGATAGTCGTTGCCGTCACCGTCGCGGTAGATCTCGCCCACCAACCCTGATTGGCTCGTGGCGATGCCGGACATGAGGAACGCGGTGACGTTGAGTTCCTGCCAGGGAAGCAGGTTATCGCGGAGAACCACGACGACCTTCGTATCGAATCGCACCACCTCGGCGCCGGTTGCACCGACCGTATCGGTGGACGTGCTTACATCGGTTTCTGCTGTGTTCATGTTTTCGTGCATGTTCCCACTCTGACCGGTTTCCACAGGTGGGTCTTGTACGTTTGTGACATGGCTGATGTGATCCACGCGTGGCACCCGGATGTGCCCCTGGTGCAGGAGGTACTCCACGCCCGGTTCGAGCACCATGCCTACCCGTCCCACACTCATGATTCGTGGACGGTGCTGCTCGTCGATCAGGGCACAGTGACCTACGATTTGGATCGCCACGAGCACCAGACGTCGAACTCGGCGGTGACGCTGCTGCCGCCGCAGGTGCCCCATGATGGTCGCTCGGCGACTCCGGATGTTCCGTTCCGCAAACGCGTGCTCTACCTCGAGCCCGAATGGCTGCCTCACAAAGCCGTCGATGCTGCGGCGGAGGCTCCGACGCTCTTCGATCCGAAGGCTATCTCGACCGTCGACCAGATCCATGCCGCGTTGAATGACCCGGCCGACGTCCTCGCCGCCGAGTGCAGTGTCCTTGCTCTGCGCGATCTCGTACAGCCGCACCTGAAGTCACCGGTCGACACTGCCACCGACAAGCCCCTGGCCCGTCGTCTGCGTCACCTGCTCGATGATCGACTGGAGGAAACGGTCACCATCGCCGAGGCGGCCGCAGACTTAGGCGCCCACCGCAGTCACCTGGTCAGGGTGTTCACCCAGACCTACGGGATTGCTCCACACCAGTACGTCGTGGGCCGTCGCGTGGATCGTGCTCGACGACTCCTCCTGTCCGGGCTCTCCCCCGCTGAGGCGGCCGCCCAGTCCGGCTTCCACGACCAGTCCCATCTCACCCGGCACTTCCGCCGAACGTTGGGAACGACACCGGGCGTCTTCGCGGCATGAAGCTAAGAGCAGACCGACCAGCGAAGTAGCAGTTGTTCAAGCCTGGCGTTGACTGAGCCAGACCGCTATCTCCTTAACAGGCAGATTGTTGTCGACAACTTCGTCCTCGATGAAGGCAACAAGTGATTGTGTTTCGAGGTCGAGTTCCACGCCGTTTGCCAAGAGGAATAGCTCGCATGAGGCCCACGCACAGCGCTTGTTCCCGTCGAGAAAGGCATGAGCGTTGGCGATATGAGATAAGAGGACAGCTGCCTTCTCAAACAGAGTCGGGTACGGCACTTGGCCGAAATAATCGGCCTGTGGCGAGAGGACCGCCGACTCGAGCTTGCCGTATTCAAGTAGAGGAGCCGAGGATTCTCTGTCGTGGATCTTGATAACAAGATCCACGCTTAAGTACTCGATCACCTAGATGCGAGGAGGTCCAAAGCTTCTCTCCGCTCGGTGCGGATCTTGCTCAGAAGCTTTTCGAACTTCTCGTCATCGATGATGGCGGCATCAAAACTAGGCCTAGTTGGACCCTCGCCTTTCAGCGCCTGCATCGTGTACTCCTTCTTCATGTCCGTAGGGGCAATCGCGCTACCAGCTTCGTGCCCCCCACTAAGAGAGTGGAACGTCTTCTTCCAAGGTGACTCGCTATGAGTCCGATCCACGAGCTGCGTAGCCGTGAATGGATTGTAATAACCGATAATCGCATCGACGACGCGCTTGAGCTCGGCGGAAATGCCGTCCGATCGAGGCACCGTGGCGGTAAAATTCTTGTACGCGAGTTCTGTGGTCGGCCCGTACTGCCAAGCTACAACTGGATCGGAGAAAGCATCTTCTCCAGTCCATGCCAGTGACCACGCCTGTGTGTAGTAGACCAGCTTCATGGCTTTCGTGACATTAACCTCGGGCAACGCAAACTTGATGTACTGCAGCACATCCACTGAAGTTGTCATTGCGCCCACCACCTCGAACAAGATTTTGTTAGTTATCTCTATACTACGCGAGGAGCAAACTGAAGCGAAGCAAACGCTCTGGCCACCGACGCTGTCTCTCAGATAATCGCCGTTGGCCCCATGCGACCAACCGATGCCGGGGAGCTGGTACGTCCACCGAGTCCGGGCCAAACGGTCGTTGAGTTCATCGAGTTCGGATTGGGCGACATTTCTCTGAAATGGCTGCGCTTCAGACATGGCATCAGCATGACAGGTGGGTATGACACGGCCCGTCTTCGTTCTGCCCGTCAGGCTGCGTCATCTGCTCGATAGCTCTCTGGAAGAGACCTTTCGCACCCTGAGGCTCTACGCCACCCCAGCTCAGTCTATGAATGTGCAGGTGACAACACCCAGATCGTCACACCTCGCAGACAAAGAATCACCCGGTTCAATTGGAATGGGTTCGGTGCAAGTACCTGTGGTGATGAAGTCCCCCGCGGCCAGACCGATGTCGACAGCGGAGAGCTCATTGATTAGCCAGGTCAGTGCTGCGGCTGGGTCGCCGAGAACGTTTCTGCCTACGCCCTCAATGGTTTGGGCCCCTGATGGACCATCGACCTCGGCGGTCATCGACACCTCGGTCAGATACCGCGAGGACCAGGTTTCCTTCGTCGCCGGCCCCAGCACGAATCGGTGTCCGCAGGCGTTGCCGGCGATCATCTGCAGTGCACCGGCTGTGGTGACACCGGTGAAGCGGGAACTTGGCAGTTCGATGCCGAAGTGCAGCACAGCCACAGCCTCCATCACCTCGTCGAGGGTGTAAATGCTTGTACGCGGAGGGAACGCGGCACCGAGGACGAACACGAACTCCGGCTCAGCCAGGCACGTCGAGTTGCCGCTCAGCGACACGGCCTCTCCGTCTCCTTGGATGCGGTCGGCGAGCACGCGACCACTAAGCGGGCCCTCGACATTGATATGCCGTTGCCCGGCCTGACTCGTCGCCGCGATCTTCCACCCACGGGTGGGCTGCCCTTCCAACTCGGCATAGCGGGTCTGCATCGCGTGGGTCTCTGCCCGAGTCGCAGGACCTGCCTCCGCCGGCAGCGCATCGATCGCCACCCCTTGCAGACCCACCTTGTGCACGGCGGTGGCACCGCGTTCGATCTTCTCCGTCGAACACATCGCATTCACGTCCGTCATGGGATCCGTGTGGCACGGCCCGATCGAACCGTGGAGGTGTGACCGTCAAGCAGTCATATAGTCAGCACTGTCTTAGATAGGTGGCCGTCGTCCATTTGCCGATGAACCTGCACAACGTCCTCGAGCGGGGCCGTGGCCGGAGCAGGCACATGAAGCTCCCCGTTTTCGATGAGCTCAGCCACGTATTCGAGCGCAACATGGTCCGGTTCGACGATGACGTTCGTCCAGCGGACACCCTGCCTGTGCGGCAGCCGCGTCGAGGCCCTGTTGCAGCCCCAAGGGTGCTCCGACGACGATCCCGTCGGGTTTGGTCAGTGCAACTGCGCGGAGAGCGAACTCTCCCCCGCTGAGGTCAATAAAGATGTCGACATCACTGAGTCCTCCGCCGCCGAGGTTGGGGTCGTCAAATTCCTCGCTCGCATAGTCGATCGCCCGGGCCACACCGAGAGACTCGAGATGTTTCAGCTTCTCTCCCGTTGCGTGACCGATGACAGTCGCGCCCAGCTTCTTCGCCATCTGCACGACTTAGTTACCGACGGTGCCGCCACCGCCGAGGACGAGCACGCTCTGCCCGCTGCGCACATCAGCGGCTTCGTGCACGATCTGGTATGCCGTCGTGGCAGGCAGAGGGATCGACGCAGCAGTCGCGAAATCCAGAGAATCGGGAATGCGCACAAGGTGGCGAGACGGTGAGGTCACGAATTCGGCATACGTGTTGGCCGGGTACGGAAAACGGGGCATCCCGAAGACACGGTCACCGACAGCGAAACGATTCACCCCGTTGCCCAGGGCGGTGACCTCGCCGGCGATATCCCATCCGACGGTGATGGGGAATGTGCCCATGAGCTTTGCTACTGAAGCTCCGCCACGAGTCTTGCCGTCGACCGGGTTGACTCCCACATGACTGACACGCACCTGGACCTCGGTGGGGATGGGGTCGGGGATCGGTGCGTCGTGGATCAGAGTGAGGATTTCCGGCCCGCCGAATTCGTTCTGAACTACCGCGTGCATTTTATTCATCTCTCCACCGTTCAACGTCGCCGAGGCGGCCGCATAGGTGGGCGTCCATGACCAGTCTCATCTCACTTGCCAGTTCCGGCGAGCCCTAGGGACGGCGCCCGGTATGTATGTCGTGTGAATCATCTTCCCATTGAAGAGCTACGAACCGTAGATCTATCCTGCAAGCCATTCTTCAAATTTCACCGCGTCGAAGATCTCTCTGCGGTGATTACGGGAGATCCTATTGAAACTCATGAGCCTCTCACGCATCGTCCGAACCCGCTCCTCATTCAAAATTCCGAGTCTCAGACCGACACTCACCAATGACCAATGACCAAGTGTCGATACACTTGATTCCCTCCGCAAACGGTCTGGCCTTGAAGTCATCTGTTACAAAGATCGCCTTGAGCATGCGACGCTGGATAATGGTGATAGTTTCAGCCTCGCCTAGGTGCTTGTCGTCGCCATTCTTCATATTCTGTTCAGCGAGATCTACGTCGAGCGCCTCTGCGAATGCCATCTCCCACCGCAGCCGGCGAATCTGCACATGCTCGTCGTCGCTGGGAAAGACCGGTTCGCCGAGCACAAGCTCAGCCGCGTAGCCAAGATCCGATAGCCCATAATTCGACGGTCCACGACCATCGCACTCACGCCGGATAGTTGCTGTCCAGGTGCCTCTACCCTGCAGGATTTCCTTCAGACAGTCCATCTCATTGCAAAGACTAAAGTTGATGAGGACGTTGGTGTCATGGAAGAAGAACAGGGGTTTTAAATCCACATCCAGCAGCCTTATCTAAGAAGCGATAGCAACTCATCGCCCTCAATGGGAGTCATAGGAGCTGGGTTGGGGACCTCGAGTTCCGCCTCATTAGTACCAAGCATCCAAGCAAGATAGCTCTTGTTCAGCTTGCCGGATTCGATCCGCTGCAGGTGAGCGGATCGCAACCATGTGGGAAAGCAGCGCACACTCGCGCGAGCCATTCGGTCAGTGATTTTGTCCGGGCCCTGTACGTGTCGACTATTGCCCCAATACTTCCGCAGGACGCCCTGAGTCTTGAGTTCGAGCGCTGTCGAAATCTCATGCGATGGAACGATGCCAAGCTTGTTCAACCGAGCTTTCACCGTCGCCGTTGACACTCCCGACTCCCATAGAAAGTCAGCCAAGTCGTTGCACAGTGTCGACTGCCAATCGAATGCGCGCATTGACTCTTCCGGGAGGAGCAATTGAGCGGCAAAGTTATTAGCCTCCGCTTCACACACATCGACGTTATCGCTACAAGGACGAACGTCTTCATGACCAAGAGCATGATGTGCAAGCTCGTGGGCGATCGACCAATTCTCATTGAACCAATTGCCTGAACCATTGACGGCAATGATCTTTCGGCCGGTGACGGTGAAAGAGTATGCAGTAGTCAGCTCCGATAGAACGACAACATCCACGCCGAGCACTTCGAGCTTATCTGCAAATCGTTCGACGAATCCTGGGCCGAGAATCTCCCGGAACTCCGCTGGATCCGCAGGCAATTTCGGGGTTGCGCTAAGCTCCCCGGCCAGGTTGAAGGCAGTCTGAATCTTAGTCAGGACTTCTCTGTCTTCTTCAAGACCGTCGACTGAGCGTGTTTTTGTCTCATGGTCGAATCTGTGGCGAGCAGCAAAGGCAAGCTGAGACGGATCGAGCTCGCCCGTGATCAAGTAATACACATCTTCATCGAGAGCCCGCGCAATGTCTGCAAGCTCGACTGCGGCAAAACCTCTCTGCCCACGAAGCGCTCGCGACATCGCGTCGGGTGTCATCTGAGTATGTTCGGCCAGCGTCTTTTGAGCCATACCACGTTTCCGCATGACTGCAATGACCCTGTCTCCGATGGTACTCATAGGCCAATTCTAGACCGTAACTTGGGAAATTCCCAATTGTATTTCCGGACTCCACATGTCGCCACTCGCGTAGGCGCAATACTGGTTGGCGACGTAACTACTGCGCTCTTACCACCAAGCACCTGGATTGCCTGCCGCTTGAACGGCCGCCCCAGCAAACAGCTACTCCCCGAGGTGTTCCCGAACCCGCTCAAGAACCGCCCGTGCGATCTCTTCCGCGCGAGACTCGGGCAGCCAATGCGAAGCGCCCTCAAGGGGGACGAATCGGTAGGGGCCTTCGACATACTCGGCGGTCAGGTCCGCAGTGGCACGAGGGAAGGCGATATCTTCACTGCCCCACACGAAGGTCGTGGGCACGGTGACTGGGGTGCTCGACAATCGAGCTCGACCGTCCGCCGCCTGGTAGTACTTCAGCACCGAGTCCATTGCTCCAGGCTCGCTCAAGCGCGCTGCGTAGGAGGCCGCCATGTCATCAGGTACGTCACCGTCGTAGAGGGCGATGAGACGCTCGCCGTCGTTGCGCAGCAGAGCTCGTGCAACTCCGTCGGGATGGTCCTGGATCGAACGCATGTATTCCATGCGCTCGTACTGGTCCGGGTCCGCCTGCACCTGCTTGGCGTGGGCGATCGGGTGCGGGGTCGAGACAACGGTGCTCGTCAGCAGACGCTCCGGATGGTTGGCCGCGTAATGCCAGGCGACCATCCCACCCCAGTCGTGGCCGACGAGGTGAAAGCGGTCAAGCCTCATAGCGCGTGAGATCTCATCGAGGTCCGCGACCAAGTGCGGCATTGTGTACTCATCGACGGAGTCGGGACGCGCTCCAGGAGAGTATCCTCGCTGGTCATAGGCGAACACGCTCATCCCCTGTTCCAGGAGCAGCGCGGCTGTTTTCTCCCAGCACGAGGAGAATTCGGGCCACCCGTGGAGCAGCAGCGCATCGCCGAGCTGCGGATCAGGATGAGCCGGTATCGCCTGGAATCCCGAGAGCTGTCCACTCGACGTGGTCACCGTCAGCGCTTTTGCCTCAGCAAGCGCCGGCAGTTCTGCCAGTCGGGCCGCCACCGACGCGTTGTCGAAAGGAGCGCCAGTACTCCGATCAGGTGATGGTTCGGATGTCGTTGACGATGCCATGGAAACTCCTAGGTTCGGCGGGACCCGTCGACAGGGATGCCCAGCGCGTTGACCCACAGCTTCGTTGCAGTCTCCACGAGAAGGTCATCGGTGCCCCAGTCCGGTTCTTCCAATGCGTATTTGAAATAGGCCATGCGCCCGACCATCAGCGACAATGCGCTTGCCGACATAACCGGGTCAAGGCTCGGATCGGCAAAACCCTCGTCTTGGAGCTTCTTGATCCACCTGCAGTTCCGTTGGGCGAAGGCTCGTCCACGGTCGAGTCGCAGGCGCCTGAACTTCGGGTCGACCGCGGCCACCTGCTCGAGCAGGAGCATCAGTTTGGCGTTGCGCTTATACGCCTCGACATAGGCACGGTTGCCCGCTTCGAGCGACTCGACGACGCTGCGATCCTTGTGGTGCCCCTGCGGCGGGCCGGGGTGGAGCATATCCTCTTGAGCCTCATGCAGAACGGCAGCCAGAGCCTCTTCTTTGCTGTCGAAGTACGTGTAGAAGGTACCTGTGGAGCACTGGGCCTCCTTCGTGATGTCCGTCAGTCGCGAATCGATGAACCCATCGCGTTCGAACACGGTGCGGGCAGCGGCCACCAGGGACGCGCGTGTGCGGATGCCTCGAGGAGTGGACGGGAGATCACGCGCCAGCGTGGGGTCCACCAGCGCAGGGAGATCTTCACCCTGTTCTTCGGTCTTCGTCATGGTCAGCCCATCATACAATCCGTCGACATTGCGGCTGCGGGCCGCAGCAGAGTCATGGCGCCAACCCGTTCACTCTGGCGATGTCCCACCCGTGATCGATCATGGCTTGGATGTTCTCCGGGGTGAGGGTGGTTCCGGCGGCGTTCTCAGGGTTGTCGAGGACCCGGCGGTAGACTCCCTCGGCGATGATGGCGACCTTCCACACTCCCAGCACATGCCAGAATGCCAACGCCTGCCCGTCGCGTCCGGAGGCACGCAGATATTCTGCAGCTATCTCTGCCCGGGTCGGGAAGCCGTCCAGGGCTGAGGCGGCGAACATTCCGTCCGGCATTTCACCGGCCTGCGTCCAATATGCGAGCGCGCTGCCCATATCGGCCAGCGGATCGCCCAGGGTCGAGAGCTCCCAGTCCAGGACCGCTCGGATGCCTCCCGTGCTCTCGTCGATGATGACGTTGCGGATGTGGAAGTCGCCGTGGACCAGGGCGATCTCATCCGA
Source organism: Brevibacterium sp. 239c (assembly GCF_900169365.1). Taxonomy (GTDB): domain Bacteria; phylum Actinomycetota; class Actinomycetes; order Actinomycetales; family Brevibacteriaceae; genus Brevibacterium. The sequence goes on along the minus strand of NZ_FXZH01000010.1, from coordinate 34,041 downwards.
GTCCGGGATGGTGTCGCGGAGCAGGTCAGTCAGGGCGTCGAGGTCGGGCCGGTCCTGGGTTCGGCTTTCCTCAAGTTGCCGACTCCACCGTTTGAGCTGTCTCGGCGCATAGGGCTTCCGGGAGGCCAGGTCTCCCAGTCCCGCGGCATCGATGTCGACCGCGTGGATCTTGGCCAATGTCCGTGCGAGGTCGAGGCCGAGCCGCCGCCGCACGTCTGGGGTCAGTGAGTGTGCGGTCTCCTCATCATCGACGACGATCCCCTCCACGTGGGCCATGACGAAGACGGGAACGTCAGCGACGGTGGGGTCCGTGCACACACCGATCGTGGTCGGAACGGGAACTCCTGATTCCTGCAGCGCCGACATGATCTGATATTCGCGGGCAACGTCGTGAGCCGAGGCCAACAGTCTGCCCAGCGGGGGCCGGCGTGCGATCCACGCATGTCCGGCCTCGTCATCGATGCGGTACGTGAGGTTTGACTGGCCTTGGCCGACTCGGATCCCCGTGAGTTCACCGACGACGGCCTCCCCCGCAGCCTGCATCCAGACTGCGAGAGCTTTCAGGTTGAGTTCGATACTCATCCGGCCTCCCGAGCGGTCTTCCGGCGGCGCAGTTCGCGGCGGGCGATCGAACGCTTATGTACCTCGTCGGGTCCGTCGGCCAGGCGCAGCGTACGCAGGTGTGCATAGAAGCCGGCCAGCGGAAAGTCATCCGTGACTCCGCCGCCGCCGTGAACCTGGATGGCCCGGTCGATGATGGTCAGGGCCATCTCTGGGGCCTTGACCTTGATGGCTGCGATCTCCGTTGCCGCTTCCCGGTTGCCCACGGTGTCCATCATCCATGCCGCCTTGAGCACGAGGAGACGGGTGGCTTCGATCTCGATGCGCGCCTCGGCGATCCAGTCCTGGATGTTGGCGCGGTCGGCCACCGGCTGTCCGAAGGTGACTCGCTGCTGGGCACGGTCGATCATCAGTTCGAGGGATCGTTCTGCCATGCCGATCGTGCGCATGCAGTGGTGGATGCGGCCCGGCCCCAGTCGGGCCTGGCTGATGGCAAACCCATCCCCTTCACCGGAGAGCAGCGCGGTCTTGGGCACGCGCACATCCTCGAACAGGATCTCTGCATGGCCTTCCCTGTCCATGTACCCGAACACCGGCAGCCCGCGAACAATGGTGATGCCGGGGGTGTCCTTCGGTACGACGAGCATGGACTGCTGTCGGTGGGTCTCCGCGTTCGGGTCGGTCTTGCCCATGACGATGAAGACCTGGCAGTTGGCGTGCAATGCATTCGAAGCGAACCATTTCCGACCGTTGAGGACGTAGTCATCCCCGTCGGCGGTGATGCTCATTTCGATGTTCGTCGCATCGGAGCTGGCCACCTCGGGTTCTGTCATGCAGAACGCGGAGGCGATCTCGCCGGCCAGCAGAGGCTTGAGCCACTTCTCCTTGTGCTCATCGGTGCCGAACAGGGCAAGTACTTCCATGTTCCCCGTGTCCGGTGCGTTGCAGTTGATGGCCTCCGGGGCGATCTCTGGGCTGCGTCCTGTGATCTCCGCGAGGTGCGCGTACTGCAGGTTCGTCAGTCCCGCACCCCACCCTTCGTAAGGCAGGAACAGGTTCCACAGTCCCTGCTTCTTCGCCTCGGCCTTGAGGTCTTCGAGGACCGGCGGGTGGAAGTTCGGGTCACCGGACTCGGCGCGCTGGCGGTGATAGACGGACTCTGCAGGGTAGACGTATTCGTCCATGAATGCGTTGAGTCTGGCCTGGTAGTCGAGGGTGGTCTCATCTGGTGCGAAGTCCATGGTTCCTGCTTTCTGGTCAATTCACTTAGGTAGAGCGAAATTCTTCGGTACAGCCGCGTTGTCAGAGTCAGTGGGTGGCATTCTCGTTGGCGTCGCCGCCGACTTCGAGGAGCACTTTGCCTCGAACCGAGCGGGAGTCGATGATCTCCAGTGCTTCACTGGCCCGCGCCAGGGGAAGGACGGTGTGGGTTGCAGGGTTGAGGTCTCCGGCAGACAGGTGGGGCCAGAGGGTTTCCCACTGCTGAGCCACCATCTCAGGCCGTCCGGCCAAAGCGGCTCCCCAGCCCACGCCCGCCACGGAGATGTTGCCCAGCAGCAGTCGGTTGACCTTCACTTCCGGAATCTGGCCCGCGGTGAAGCCGAGGACCAGGAGCGTGCCGAAGGTCGAGAGGCAGCGCAGGGAATCCGTGAAGCGGTCCCCTCCCACCGGGTCTGCGACCAGGTCGACTCCGCGGGGGAAGATCTCCTTGACTGCGTCTTTGAATCCGTCGGCGAAGACCACATGTTGTGCGCCGAGGTTGGCCACCGTGTCCGCCTTCTCCTGAGTGGAGACGACTGCGACGACTTCGGCACCGGAGGCGAGTGCGACCTGGACGAGGGCGCTGCCGAGTCCCCCGGCAGCTCCGTGGATGAGGACGCTCTGTCCTGCTTCGATTTTTCCTCGCACGCGCAGCGCGAAGTCCGCGGTCAGCAGGTTCATCGGCATCCCCGCGCCCGATTGCAGAGACACCGACTCCGGCAGAGGCAGGACGCTGGCGGCAGGAACGGCCATGACCTCGGCATAGGCTCCGGTGCCGGCAACGCCGAGGACACGGTCACCCACAGAGAAGCCTGTGACCCCCTCCCCCAGTTCGCGGATCGTTCCAGCGACCTCGGACCCCATTGTGTAGGGAAGGGGCGGCTGCATCTGATATTGCCCGCGAGACTGCAGCAGTTCGGGGAATGTCACGCCTGCATAGGCGACGTCGATGAGGATTGTGCCGCGTTCGGCTGTGGGTGCGTCGACGTCTGCGAGCGCGAGGGAGCTTGGCCCGTCGGTGGCGTTCAGCTGTACTGCCTTCATAATGTTGTGTCTTCCTTGTTCGGTTTGTCCTAGAGTCCAGCCGATGCGACGACGCCGCCATCGACGACGATCGTATCGCCGACGACGTAGTCACCGGCGCGTGAGGCAAGATAGGTCGCGACTCCGGCCATGTCTTCTGGCCCGCCGATGCGCCCGGCGGGGATGCGCTGCTGCAATTCGTCTCCGTGGTCGCGGGCCACTTTGTTCATCCGTGAGGGGAATGCTCCGGGTGCGATTGCGCTGACGATCACGCCTTCTGGTGCCAGCTGCGCGGCCAGGCGCTTGGTCAGGTGGATGACCCCGGCCTTGCTGGCGTGGTAGCTGTACGTTTCGTTGGGGTTCGTTCGGATGCCGTCGATGGAAGCGACGTTGATGACCTTGGCGAGGTGGTCACCGCTGGCAGCGGCGGCGCGCAGTTCGGGGGCGAGTTGCTGGGTGAGGAAGAACAATGCCTTGAGGTTGAGGTCCATGACCTTGTCCCAGCCGTCTTCCGGGAACTCGTCGAAGGGTGCACCCCAGGCAGCTCCGGCGTTGTTGACAAGGATGTCCAGCGTCGACTCATGCTCGCGGAGTCGGGAGACGACGGATGCGAGTCCCTCCGTCGTTGAGATGTCGCCGGGGATCGAGGTGCAGGTTCCCTGCTCAGACATTTCGGCGGCCGCTGCGTCGCATTCCTCTGCTTTGCGGGCCGTGATGTAGACGCGCACGCCGAGTTGGACGAAGCCTTCGGCGATCATTCGGCCGATGCCGCGTGAACCGCCGGTGATGAGTGCGCAGCGTCCTTCCAGGTTGAACAGTGTTGACATGTTCATGGCGGGTGACGTCATCATTCGGAATCCTTCGTTCGGGGTGGACGGTTCGGGCCCGTCGCTCTCGTCTGTGAGTATGTCCCGACCATAGTTGAACTTGACCTCAACTTCAATAGTCTGACGTCCCGTCGCTCGATGCCTCGACTCTCAGACCTCAGCGCCGTGCTCAGTGAAGAATCCGATCGATTCGGCCACGCAGACTGGCTTTTCGATGCCTTCAGCCTCGAAGACCTGAGTCGTCGTGATCTGCGCGGAGCCGGTCTTACGTCGCTCCACCTCGGTGACGGTGGCACGCATGCGCACACGCGAGCCCACGGGACGAGGATTCGGGAATCGGACCTTCCCGTATCCGTAGTTGAGGCTGTGGGCGAAGCCGTCGAAGGCCATCAGCTCCTCCATGAAGGCCGGCCCCAGCGAGAGCGTGAACAGGCCGTGACCGATCGTTCCACCGAAGGGCCCCGCCGCCGCGCGCTCCTCATCGACATGGATCCACTGATGATCATTCGTCAGGTCAGCAAAAGAATTGATGTCGTCCTGGACCAGCACATGCCAGCTGGTCGGGCCGAGCTCTTGGCCAACGAGCACTTCGAGGTCGGAGATCGAGGTGGGGCGGATGGGAGTTGTCATTGTCTGCCTTTCGATGGGCGCGACGCAGTGAGGGCGAGCGCAGAATGTCGGAACTTGAAGTCGTGCTTGATGCCGTACTTGATGCCGTACTTGAAATTGACGTCATATTCGATAACGTAAGACTAACCATGTGAGCGTCGTCACTTCAAGTGGCACCGGCACGCCTCACATGGCGAAGCCACGTATGCAAAGGAGCAGCACCTATGGCAGAAGTTCAGACCGTCACCGGCGCCGTCGACAGCAGCAGCCTCGGCAAGACTCTGGTCCACGAACACATCTTCATCGTCAGCGAGGAGATGCGGCAGAACTACGACTCGGACTGGGATGAGGAGGCGAAGGTCGCCGACGCTGTGGCCAAGCTCAACGACCTCAAGACGTCAGGAATCGACACGATCTTCGACCCCACCGTCGTGGGGCTGGGCCGCTACATTCCACGCGTGCAGAAGGTCGCCGCGCAGACCGATCTCAACATTGTCGTGGCCACCGGCCTCTACACCTACACCGATCTGCCGCACCAGTTCGACGTCCGCGGGCCCGGCCTCCTCATCGATGAGCCCGAGCCCCTCGTTCGCCTGTTCGTCGGTGACATCGAGGACGGAATCGCAGACACCGGGGTCAAGGCGGCATTCCTCAAATGCGCCATCGAGGAGCAGGGACTGACCACCGGGGTAGAACGGACCATGCGCGCGGTCGGTCAGGCGAGTGCGCAGACGGGCGCCCCGATCACCGTGCACACGAATCCGCACACTGAATCCGGGCTCGTCGCGCAGCGGGTGCTCAAAGAGGAAGGCGCGGATCTGAACAAGGTCGTCATCGGGCACTCAGGAGATTCGACGGATCTCGACTATCTGATGAAGATCGCCGACAACGGTTCGTTTCTGGGCATGGACCGCTTCGGTCTCGACGTCTATCTGCCGACACAGAAGCGCATCGACACGATCGTCGAACTCGTCCGCCGCGGCTATGCCGAGAAGATCACTCTGGCCCACGACGCCTCCTGTTACATCGACTACTTCTCGCACGAGGAGAAGATGGAAATCCAGCCCAACTGGCATTTCCGTCACATTTCGGACGAGGTCATTCCCACCCTGCTGGAACGCGGTGTCAGCGAGGACGACATCGACACGATGCTGGTGAAGAATCCGCGCCACTACTTCGAGTGACACCCCACTACTTCGAGTGACACCCCATTACTTCGAGTGACAGCTCGACCCAGCCACGCAGCACCCCATGGAGCAGTTTTCACCGAACAAAGGACTCCGTATGCCCCCGAACTCCACCACCAGCCTGGATCGCAGCAGCCCCAAGACCCACGCCGGAAAGCACGGACGCCTCCGCGCGGCCGGCCTCATCGGCTCATCGATCGAGTGGTACGACTTCTTCCTCTACGGCACCGCCGCCGCCCTCGTCTTCCCACACGTGTTCTTTCCCGATGCGGAAGGCATCAACGGCGTACTCCTGTCGTTCTCAACCTTTGCCACAGGTTTCATCGCCCGCCCGCTCGGCGGTCTGCTCGCCGGAAACTACGGCGACAAGCTCGGCCGCAAACCCATGGTCGTCATCTCTCTGCTGGGAATGGCGATCTTCACGTTCGCCATCGGGTGTCTGCCCTCGACCGGGAGCATCGGCCTCATCGCACCGATCCTGCTGGTGACGTGCCGGTTCCTCCAGGGCATCGCCTGTGGGGCACAGTGGGGTGGCCTTGCGCTCCTGCTCAGCGAATCAGCCGGACCCAAACATCGTGCATTCTCAGGCTCGTTCATGCAGGTCGGCGTCCCCTGCGGAGCCTTGCTGGGCAATCTCGTCTTCGTCATCGTCTCCACGTCCATCAGCCATGAAGCCTTCATCTCGTGGGGCTGGCGGGTCCCGTTCTGGGCCACAGCGCTCCTCGTGCCGGTTGTCATGTACATCCAGCTCAAGATCGAAGACTCCCCAGAGTTCGAAGCGCTCAAACAAGAAGTCTCGGCGGACAAACCTGCCGTCGTGCGTGCACCGCTGTGGCAGGCAGTGAAGTCGCATTGGAAGACCATCCTGCTCGCCTCCGGCACCCTGTCGGCCACGAACTGCGTCTTCTACATCACGATCGCCGGCGCCCTGTCCTACGGCACGACGTACCTCGGCATGGATTACAACAGCATGCTCATTGCAGCCATGCTCTCCACCGTCGTCGCGATCCCGGTGACCCTGCTCGGCGGCAAGCTCGCCGACAGGATCGGACGCCGACCGGTCATCATCATCGGCGGAGTCGGGATTCTGATCTGGGCATTTCCCTACTTCGCGCTCATCAACGCAGCGAACATGGCCATGTTCACGATTGCAGTCAGCGTTGCCGCCGTCTTCCAGTCGCTCGTCTATGCTCCGGTCGCCTCGTATTTCGGTGAGCTGTTCGCACCGCAGATCCGCTTCTCCTCGGTGTCGCTGGCCTATCAGCTCAACGCGATCATCGTGTCGGGCTCAACACCCATCGTGATGACGTGGCTGATCTCCGAAATGGATGGCTCCACGCTGGGCATCACCCTGTTCGTGTGCGCCATGGCGGTCATCACGGTCGGGTGCGCCATCGCCCTGAAGGAGACCAATCCGAGGTCGGTCAGGCAGTCCCCGACTGCCGTTCCCGGCGAGCATCTGCGAGTGGACAATTCCACCATCGCCGAGGCGGTCAACAGCTAGTCCTCACTACAGAGCGGCAGGGTCATCCCTGCCGCTCCGTTCGCTCTGCCCTTACTCACGCACCACGTGAAACGATCACGCGTCGCCATCGGATCACGCGATCACGCATCCCGCAGCTTCGCCTGGTAGCGGCGCATGCCGCGGATCCAGCGATCGTAGTCCGATCCCTTCATGCGGTACATGTCGAGGACCTCGGGGTGGGGCAGGATGAGGAAGTTCTCGGCTTCGATGGCGGCCATCACGGTCGTGGCCACCTCGGCGGGCTCAAGGACATTGCCCGCCTCGGCGACTGCTCGCTGTCCGGTCAGGGCTGTGCCGGTGACGTCCCCTGGATCCTCGCCCCACAGGATCTTCGTGTTCACACCCATGGGGGCGAGCACGGACACGCGCAGCCCCTCGTCGCCATAGGTCACGGACAGCCATTCTGCGAAGGCAAGGGCTGCGTGCTTGGTCACCGAGTATCCGGCCGATCCGATCTGAGTGAGCAATCCCGCCGCCGAGGCGGTGGCGACGAAATATCCTTCCCCACGGGCCGTCCACTTGGGCACAAGCAATTCGGCTGCCCGGATGTGGGCGCGCAGGTTGACGTCGAGGATCCGATCCCAGTCACCGTCGCCGCCCAGGCCGGTGACACCGGTGATCCCGGCGTTGGCGAAGTAGAGATCAAACTGACCCAGTTCACGCTCGGCGGTGCTCACCAGCTCAGCCACGCCGCCGGCAGAGGACACATCCCCCACCCAATAGCGCTGGCCCAGCGTGGCCGCGGTATCGGCAACGGATTCGTCGAGGTCGGCGAGCAGCACTCGCGCCCCACGCTCGTGCAGGGCCACCGCGACTGCGGCACCGATCCCTCCGGCTGCACCGGTGACTACTGCGTTTCGTCCTTTGAGCTCCATCGTCTCCCTCTCTGCGAAGTGACCTCACCTCATTGTGTGACAGGCCACATCCATCTATAGTTGAACCTGCACTCAGTTTCAAGTAAAGGAGTCTCATGGACGCGACCCTGCGCACGTCAATCATCGATCTGCTCACCCCCTGGGCACAGACGATCCCCGACTCCATTGCAGTGCGCACTCCCCCTGGCCCGGAGCGGGTCTCGCTGACTCAGCTGCGCTTCCTCGGCGAAATCGGCGCGGCTCGCGATCGCTACCGTTCGACAGGACTTCGCCCAGGCGATCGGACGGTGCTCATCGCTCCGTCATGCCCGGAGTTCCTCATTGAGTTCCTCGGCGCGCATGCTGCCGGGCTGGCGGTCGTGGCCGTCAATCCGCTCTCGACGGCCAGAGAGCTCGTCTACATCCTCAAGGACTCGGACGCACGCCACCTCGTGGCTCATCCGGCCATGGCCGAGGCGGGGAAACTCGCTGCAGGTGAGCAGGGCGTCGACTTCGCCACACTGCGGCTGGTCGGCAATGAAGGGCCGATCCTGGAGTTGGGAGACGACGGAGCTGCCGACTTCGATCGTGCACAGTTCGAGTGGAATGACTTGGCCGCGCTGCTCTACACCTCGGGCACCACCGGCAAACCAAAAGGTGCAATGCTGTCGCTGGGCAACTTCATCGCCACCACCGACATCGTCAAGGAGATGACACAGACCTCCCCGGATGACCGGTCCGCAACTGGCCTGCCGCTGTTCCATGTCTTCGGACTTGCCGATATGGCTCTGCCTGCGCTGAGTGCTGGCGCTCCCCTCACTCTCTTCCCCAGGTGGGATCCGCAGGCCTTTGTCAATGCGCTTGCCGAGGACGAGGTCTCGATCATCTCGGGTGTACCCACCATGTGGATGTCGGTGCTCACGAATGCGGCCGCTGGTGACACCCCGCATCTGCGTCTCGTGAGCTCGGGCGGAGCCGCGATCGCCGGAGAGGTGATCCGCAAGCTCGAAGCGCGCTTCTCTGCCCCTGTTGCCGAAGGTTATGGGCTGACGGAGACGGCCGGTCTGGGAACGTTCAACCCGCTGTTCGGGACGAGGAAGGTCGGAAGCGTCGGCCTCCCCACTCCTGGGTTCGAGGTGAAGGTCATCGACTTCGAAGGCGAACCGCTTCCTGCCGGTGAGGTCGGCGAAGTGGTCTTGCGCGGCCCCGCAGTCATGCTCGGCTATTGGAAGAAACCGGAAGCCACCGCCGAGGTGCTCGATGCCGAGGGGTGGTTCCGCACCGGAGATCTCGGCCAGTTGGATGACGATGGGTACCTCTTCATCGTCGATCGGATTAAAGATCTCATCATCCACGGCGGGTACAACATCTACCCACGCGAAGTCGAAGAGGTCCTCTACGAGATCCCCGGAGTCGCTCAGGCCAGCGTGGTCGGGACCCCCGATGAGAAGTACGGTCAACAGGTCACCGCAGTCATCGCCCTGTCCCCCGGCGCCCACCTTGACGCGGCAGAGGTGGAGAGGTTCGCCCGAGAGAATCTGGCCGCCTACAAGATCCCGCGGATCATCGAGTTCGTAGAGGAGCTGCCGAAGGGACCCAGCGGCAAGATCCTCAAGCGGGAGATCGTGAAGATGTACACGAAGGCGACTTGATTGCGGGCGCCGAGACAGCAAAGCCGCAAGGCCAGGTGACAATCACCGAAGGTATTCGTGCTTTCACGTCGTTGCAGCTGCATTGACGGACTTGATCATCTGCTTGAACCATTCTCTCGCCGAATCTATATCTGCCAGCACCAGCGAGTCACCATCGACCTCTGTCTCTTCGCGGGAAAGCTGATATGCAGGCGCCCAGCCGTCCATCGGGCGTAACGGCAGCGGAGGCCACTCCTGCGCGCGACGTAAGCCGAATGTGCGCACACAGAACTCGCGCACGGAGACCAGATCAGGACCAGCAGCCCACAGCAGCTGCAGATCCACCAGGTCATGGGCGCGGGAGTAGTCAGGGTCTGTCAAGGCGTGGATCTTCTGCGCAATCTGGTACTCCAGGTCGATCAACTCAACTGGCCGCAGCATATCTCTCGCAGGAAAATCTCAAGCTCGGCGTGCGAGCACTCAATATCAGGAACACATCCAGCAAGTCTGGCGGATCGCCATGACCGGCTCAGCTCTTTCCAAGACGCTCGTTCAGTGACAGATGCCGAGGGCAGAACGTGCCGCGGCAGAGGAGAGACAACCGTACATCGGTACGACTGAGCTCCCCGCTGCCATGTCCGCGCTGCTGACAGCAGGCGCTCCGAAAACACGTCGGCGGCTACGCGATGACCCCGCCACTCTCATCCGTGAGAAGATACCCGATGCTGTGTGGTGAAGGAAGCGAGTTCAGACAACTTCTTCAGCTGGTTCAGGCATCACAGAGGGCCGCGGCCGGTTCGCTCGAATGGCGAACTCAACGACGGCCAGCACGACGATGTTGACGGCCAGACCGCTGATTCCCTCGTTGATGTTCGGACCGTGGATCGGTGAGAAGGTGAACAGCAGGACGATGAACAGCCCCGAGCACAGACCGCTGATGACCGACGCCTTGTGCAGCTTGATCCGGGGAATCACCGCTCCGAGGATCGCCGGGACGACCTGAGTCGAACCGCTGTAGGTCAGCAGGAGCATCATGCCCAGCAGGCTCGGCATCGTCAGCGCGAGGACGAGGGCACCGAGGCCGAAGACGACGACGAAGATCCGGTTGTAGGCGATCTTGTTCTTCTCGCCCTTGATCATGAACACGTTCTGCACGGCCAAGGGCGCAATGGCGTTGAGCAGCGCAGCTCCGGGAACCATCGCCGTCGATGCCGCGGCGACGAGGACGATGCCTGTCAGCCAGTCGGGCAGCGAGGCTGCTGCCATCTTCAGCATGGCCAGATCGCCATCCTGGCTGAGGCCGAACGCGAGGATCGCGGTGTAGCCCAGCAGCATCGGGATACAGGCGAGCATGTTGTAGATGGGCAGGTAGATGAGGTTCTGCCGCACGACCTTCTCACTGCGTCCGGACATCAGAGCGGGCCAGGTGTGGGGCAGGGCGTAGAACATCACACCGATGATGCTGATGGCCATGCTCGAGATGACCCAGGCGACGCCAGTCTCTCCGTGCTGGACGAAGAGCAGATCGGGCATGGAGTCCAGAATCTCCTCCACACCGAAATCGAGGCCGCCACGGAAGTGGAAGGGCACGACGAAGGTCAGGACGAGGACGACGACGATCATCAGCAGGTCTTTGAGGTAGGACGTGAGCGCGACTCCGCGGATGCCCGACCACAGGACGAAGCCGATGACGAGGACGAAGGCCATCACGATCGCGTAGTTCTCGTTGATTTCCCCGCCCGTGGCGACCGAGATGACGATGCCCAGCCCAGTGATCTGCAGCTGCAGATAGGGCAGGAGGAAGAGGATGCCGAAGAAAGCGGCCAGCCAGCCGAGGGTGGGGCTGTTGTAGCTGCCGCGCAGGAAGTCCGCCTGCGTCAGGTAGCCCAGCTCCTTCGCTTTGCGCCAGATCTTCGGACCGACCCAGTACATCGCGATATAGGCCAAGGGGACATAGGGGATCGAGTAGAACGCCGAGGCGCCGATAGAGACGACGAGACCGACGGTGCCGAGGAAGGTGAAAGTGGTGAAGGTTTCGCCCGCTTGGAGGACCCAAGCGGTGAGGACGCCGTAGTTGCGTCCGCCGACGGTCCATTCCTCGATGTTCTTCACCGGACGGCGCCGCCCCATGAAACCGAAGGCCGCGATGATGATCATGCCGAGGAGACCGACGACGACTGTTGTGCTCATTCGTCGTCACCCCCGAGGTCGCGGCGGGTCTTCTCGAAGTAGATGAGGACTGCCGTGACCGGGATCGTGCTGAAGAATGTCAGCCAGACGAAGATCGCCGGCATGCCGAACCACACGTGCGGGCCGTTGATGGCCGGCAGCCAGGTGAGGAGGAAGACCCCGATGAACGGGATCGAGCCGATGAGCCAATATTTCATGGGGTGAACTCCTTTGTTCGTGTCAGTCCGCGAGCAGATGCTCGCGGTCCGTTCTCAAGCTGCGCTGCGTCGCCTCGTCGGTGGCGACATCGATGATCGTCCAAGCCATCGACAGACCGCCCTCGATCGCTGCACGATCTGCGGCTTCGCTGATGCAGTGCTGGGCGAACTCGGGCTGGTGGTTGACCGCTGTTCCGCAGTCGATGTCGAGCATCGGGTGGATCGCAGGAACGATGCGCGAGACGTTGGCCATATCCGTCGAGCCGACCGGTGAGATGTCGTCCTCGTGGTCGAAGGTCCGGCCCAGCGCCTCGGCGTTGGCCCGGTAGAGGTCGGAGAGGATGTCGTTGTTGTTGAATTCCGAATAGGCCGGAGCTTCGCTGCTCGCCTCGAAGGTACAGCCGGTCGCCGTCGCCGCTCCCGCGACGCAGGCGCGGATGCGCTGTTCGAGGCGGTCGAGGGTCTCGAGCTTCGGGGACCGGAAGTTGAAAACCAGTTCGGTGTCGGCGGGGATGACGTTGGCCGCCTCGCCGCCGTGGGAGACGATGCTGTGGACCTGGTCGCCGGGATGCAGCTGCTGACGCAGCAGACCGACGGCCACCTGGGCCACGGTCACCGCGTCTCCGGCGTTGATGCCCTCATAGGGGGCCGCCGAGGCATGGGCGTTCTTGCCTATGAAGCGCACCCGCAGATCGCCGATCGCCAGGCAGTGCGAGCGGGACTGCTCCCGGTTCGAGGGATGGACCATCATCGCCAGATCGAGCCCGTCGAACTCTCCGGCCTCGAGGAGGACGACCTTGCCCCCGCCGTTCTCTTCGGCCGGTGTGCCGAAGACGACGAGCTTGATGCCCAGCTTATCGACCAGCGGGGCCAGCCCGAAGGCCGCGGTCATCCCGGCGGCTGCGATGACGTTGTGTCCGCAGGCATGGCCGATTCCCGGCAGGGCGTCGTATTCGACGCAGACGCCGACGACCAGCGGACCCTCACCGATAGTGGCCCGGAAGGCCGTGGGCATCTGAGCCAGTCCGCGTTCGAGGGTGAATCCCCGCTGTTCGAGTTCGGTGCTCAGCAGCCGGCAGGCCCGGTACTCCTCGAACCCCAGCTCCGGATCGGCGTGGATCCGGTGGCTGAGCCCGAGAAGGGCTTCCTCCGCAGCCTCGACGTTGCGCCGGCATATTTTCTTGATCGTCATCGATCTCCTAACTGAATCGTCGTTCAACACAAAATAACACTATTGATGCCCGTGACCCGCACAGCTGCGATCGGGGTTGAGGGTCTTCGCCGCGATGTCGACACGGTTGAGACCCTGTTCGCCCTGCTCGCCACCGGTGGCGCCCGTGTCGTGGACGATCTGTCCGCCGACGATGGTGAGATCGGCGCGCTGTTCGAGCAGCGCCGACGGGTCGAGCCGGTAGAGATCGGCCGACCAGGCGACAAGGTCGGCGACGGCGCCAGGTCGGATGACGCCGAGGCGATCCTCGGCATGCCAGGCCCATGCGCCCTCTCGCGTGTAGCCGAAGAGCGCCTGGTCGAGGGTGATGATCTCATCGGGCGTCCACGAACTGGATCCATCGAGGCCGGCGCGGGTCAGGGCGGAGTAGATGCCGACCAACGGGTCCATCTCCCCCACCTGCCAGTCGCTGGACAGGGCCACATGCGCCCCGCTGTCCATGAGTGATTTCACGCGCCAGGCGCGGTCCCAGCGCTGCTGGCCCACGTTGTCCATCCACGTACCCTCGATGAGGTCCGGGGAGGCGTGGCGAGGCTGCATTGCGGCCGCGATGCCGAGATCGGCGAACCGCGGCAGATCGGCCGGGTCGAGGCATTCGACGTGGACGATCCCGTGCCGGCGGTCACGAGTGCCGTTGGTCGCCTGTGCCGCGTCGATGGCATCCAAGGCCAGCCGGACTCCCCCGTCGCCAGTGGCGTGGGTGTGGGTCTGGAAGCCGAGCCGGTCGAGTTCAGTGACGATCTTCGTCAGTTCTCCGATCGGGGCGGAGGGGTGTCCGCGGTGGCCGGGACGGTTGGCGTAGTCGGCGAGCATCCAGGCCGTATGCGGTTCGATGACGTCATCGGCATAGAGTTTGATCGGCCCGAACTGCAGCCGGTCGCTGCGCGGGGCGTCATCGACGGCCGTGCGCAGCTCCTGCCGGAACTCAGGTGCGGAGTCGACAGGGTGGAACAGGGCGGCGATGACGCGGGAGGACAGCCGGTCTTCGCGCAGGGCACGGTCGAACAGGCCGATCTCGGCCACGGGCACCTGCGGTTCGACGACGGTGGTGATGCCCGAGCGGGTGGCCATATCGAGACTGCCGAGGATCTTCTTGTAGCGGCGCTCAGGCGAGTACATCGGGATATCACGCTGAAGAGCGGCCAGACCTGCGCTCGTCATCGCCGAGGTGTAGAAGTCGGTGACCCAGCCCGTGGCCCGTCCCGAGGAGTCGCGTTCGGCCCGTCCCCAGGCGATGTCCGCACCATCGTGGATGCCGAGGATGGTCAGGGCCGCGTCGTTGAGCCACACGGAGTGCTGGTCGTAGGTGGTGACGAAGATGGGACGGTCGGCCAGTCCGGCCAAGTCATCGGCGTTGGGGCGGCGGTCGTCGACGATCGAGTAGACGGCGTTCTCCGCACACACCCAATCGAGGTCGGGGCGTTCGGCGGCGAGGCGGCTGATGCGCGAACGCACCTCGGCCAGGGTCTCCGCCCCTTCGAGGCTGACGGCATCGGAGTCGAAGCCGAGCAGCAGGTGGTTGTGGCTGTCGATGATGCCGGGGGAGAGGAGGTTCCCGCCGAGGCGGCGGGTCTCCTTCGCTGCGGGAGCGTCCGCGGCAGCCCCGACGTAGGCGATACGTCCGCCGGTGATTCCGACGGCTTCGGCCCAGGGCCGATTCGGGTCGAAGGTGCGCACGCGGGCGTCGGTGAGCAGCAGATCAAGCATGGGGATTGTCCTCCTTCGGCAGCGATGCTGCCGTGTTCGCAGCTGTCGGGTTCGCAGCTGTCCTGGTCTCGGGTATCGGTTCGTGCAGGGCGAGCAGATCTTCATAGCTCTCGCGCCGCACGACCAAGCGGGAATGGCCCTCGGAGACGAAGACGACAGCCGGTCTGAGCGCGCCGTTGTAGTTGTTCGCCATCGTGTACCCGTAGGCACCGGTCGTGGCCAGAACGAGGACATCGCCGACTTCGGCAGCTGGCAGCGGTGCCTGATCGACGAGGAGGTCACCGGATTCGCACTGTCGGCCGACGATCTGGACGGTCTCGGTCCAGGCATCGGTGGCTCGATTGGCGAGGATCGCTTCGAAACGCTGACCGGTCAGCGCAACGTCGAGCTGGTCGGCGAGTCCCCCGTCGACGGCGACGAAGGTCCTACCGGTGCGCTTGACGGTAATGACCTCGTAGACGGTGACACCGGCGCGAGCGACGATCGAGCGACCGGGCTCGATGAGCAGCCGGGCCGCAGGCGGCAGGTGCTGACGAGCAGCGGTGACGATGGCGTCGAGGTACTCATCGATACCGGGGTCCTCGTCTTCGTAGGTGTACCTGACGCCGAGTCCACCACCGACATCGTAGGTGGGGAACGTCCCGGCAGTGGAGATCTTCTCGACGGCCTCGGCGAACTGCGTGGTGTCGAGTATCTGCGAGCCGATGTGCAGATGCACTCCCTCGAAGTCCATGAGCGGATGAGAGCGCATGCGCTCGATGGCGGCGAGCGCCTGGTCCATGGGCAGGCCGAACTTCGAATCGAGTCCGCCGGTCGCTTGGGAGGCGTGGGTCTTCGCATCAACGCCGGGGATGACGCGCAGAAGGAGCTTCTGCGGGGTCGTGAGGAGCCGGTCGAGCCGGTCGAGTTCGTCCTCGTTGTCGACGATGATCGTGTCGATGCCCGCTTGCAGGGCCATCGTCAGTTCGGCATCGGTCTTCGCATTGCCGTGGAAGTGGATTCTTTCCGGAGCGACTCCGGCGGCAAGCGCCATCCGCAGCTCTCCCCCGCCTGCGACGTCGATGTTCGCTCCCTCCTCGTAGGCCAACCGGTACATCCCCACGGCGGGGAAAGACTTCGACGCGAAGAGGACCTGGGAGTTCGGCCACCGGGCCGCAAGACCGCCGACGAAGGCGCGGATCCGTCGGCGCAGTCCTGCTTCGTCATAGACGTAGAGGGGCGTCCCGTACCGTTCGGCGAGTTCTGTGACCGGCACGCCACCGATCTCGAGTACTCCCTCGGCATCGACCCCGGAGTTCTGCGGCAGCACCGACCACAGCTCGCCCAGGCGGGTGCCATCCGGTGCCGGCCGAGCTGCAGTGGGCCCGGTCCCGCATGCGGCGGCAGCTTCATCCACCTGGTTCGAAGGGGCCTTCATAGTGTGCATAGTTGTGTTTTCTCCTGTCATCGGCGGATCCGCTTCACCGTGCGGAATCGGCAGCGGCGGCGTAGGTCTCACCGGCGCGGTGTGGGACGAGCACAACCGGCACCGGGGCATTCTTGAGGATCTTCGCCGCACGTGAGCCGAGCGACAGGCGCGTCAGCGCACCGAGTGTGCGAGATCCGATCATGAGGACCTCCCCGGGAACCCACGCCACGTCCGCCACCGCTTCGTCCCAGGTCTCGCCGGAACCGATGACCGCTTCGGTACGGGTAGGCGTGGGCTCCCGCTCCGAAATCTCGGTGATGAGTTTCTGTGTCCGCTGCTGGATCTCGGCTTCCCACTGTTCGACGATCTCATCCTCGATGTCTGCTCCCAGACCCGCTTCGAGGCCCGTCGTCGCCCTGCCCTGTCGGGGCGTGAAAGCGACGATGCGCAGCTGGGTTCCCGCCGCGGAGGCAACCGTCGCGGCTCCGAGGACAAGTCGAGCAGAGGTGCCAGTGCCGTTGAAGGCGGCGCTGATTCGAGTGATCCGCTCCGAATCGGCGGCGTCGAAGCCTCGTGGTGCCAGCGCCACCGGCAGCGTGGCGCTGTGGAGCAGGCCGGTCGAGACTCCACCGAGACGGATACGGCCGACAGGCGCATCCTCGGAGGAGCCGAGGACGAGACGATGGGCGCCGATCTCGCGGCAGACCCTCCGGAGCCCGCTGCGCGGGGAATGGGCCTCGCGGCTGAGCTGCTCGACAGCGATCCCGTCGGGGACCATGGTCGCCGCCGCTTCGAGACAACGGGCGGTCTCGCTCTCTCGATAGCGGCGATACTCGGCATCCACTCCGCTGCCGCCGGAGCCCCACGGTCTGGAGATGATCGACACGAGGACGAGCCTGCGTCCGTAGGAGCGGGCCATGAGCGCCCCGAGCCGGACGGGCGGTCGGGGATCGCGGCCGGGGACGACGCCGACGACGATGCTCATCGGATCGCCTCCCCCACCTCGGCGGCGGCGAGCTCCCGGGCAAGGACCGAATTCTTCCGTCCGGTGAAGAAATACCAGACGAGCACGAGAGCGGTCCAGATGATGAAGACGAAGATCGTCACCGGGCGCAGATCTTTGATGATCCACAGACAGCCGATGATCGACAGGACGGGAATGACCGGATAGAACGGGACCCTGAAACTGCGCTCGAGGTTCGGTTCCCGGCGGCGGAGGACGATCACGGCGATGGACACCACGAGGAAGGCGGCAAGAGTGCCGATCGAGGTCATCTCGGCGAGGAAGTTGATTGGCAGGACGCCGGCGAGGACCGCCACAACGGCGGAAACGATCAGGGTGTTGCGCACCGGAGTCATCGTGCGCGGATTGACCTGCTGGAAGACTTTCGGGGCCATACCGTCCTTGGACATGGCAAAGAGGATGCGGGTCTGTCCGTAGAGGACGACGAGCGTGACGCTGAAGATCGAGATGACCGCACCGATGGCGACCACGGTACCGGGCCATTGGGCACCGACGATCTCCTCAAGGATCGCTGACAGGCCAGCGGACTGCCCGTCGAAATCTTCGGCCTTCTGCGCACCGAGTCCGGCGAGAGCGACTAGGACGTAGACCGAGGCGACGATGACGAGAGCAGAGATGAGGGCGATGGGCAGGTTGCGACGCGGGTTCTTCGCCTCGTCCCCGGCGGTGGCCACGGCGTCGAGGCCGACGAAGGAGAAGAAGATGATGCCGGCACCGGTCATCACACCAGCGAAGCCGAACGGCGCGAAGTCTGCGAAGTGATCGGCGTTCCAGCCGGTGAAGCCGACGGCTACGAAGAAGCCGAGCACGGCGATCTTGATGACGACCATGACGGTGTTGGTGATCGCAGATTGGGCCGCGCCGCGAATGAGCAGCAGGGCGCAGAGCATGATGAGGATGACGGCCGGCAGATTGACGATGCCGCCCTCCTCGGGGGCATAGGACAGCGCCTCCGGCAGCTGGGTGCCGAAGAGGTTGAGCAGCAATTGGTTGACGTACTGCGACCAGCCCACGGCCACGGCCGCCGTCGACACTCCGTATTCGAGCAGGAGGCAGGCCGCGACGCCCATGGCCGGCAGCTCACCCAGAGTGCTGTAGGCGTAGGAGTACGAGGATCCGGAGACCGGCACGCTGCCGGCGAGCTCGGCATAGCACAGGGCAGAGAGTCCGGCGACGACGCCGGCGATGATGAAGGAGACGATCACAGCCGGCCCGGCGATCGGAACGGCTTCGGAGAGGATGAAGAAGATGCCCGTGCCGATGGTGCCACCGACTCCGATCATCGTCAGCGGGAACAGGCCGATACTCCTCTTCAGGCCGCTGTCCGGCGTTTCACTGTAGACGGGCACGGGCTTCACTCGAAAGAGCTGTTGGCGCAGTGTGGGTGTGGGCACGGGTTCTCCAGACGTCGTTGTCTTAGGGGGTGGACCGGTCGGTATTCAGTCCCTGAGGACTCGGAAGCTGTCGACGCTTGGAGTCACGGCTCCGCGGACGAAGCCCGAGGGTGAGGCTGCGATCGCGGCGAGGAAGTCGCGGGCCTCGTCGGTGATCTCCTCACCGGGCATGACGTTCGGAACACCCGGAGGGTAGGCGGCCAGGGAGTCCGCGGAGATCCGGCCCACGACCTCGGCGGCAGGCACGATCTCGGTGGCCGCGAAGTATCCCTCACGCGGGCGCACACGCATCCGTCCGGGGGCGGGCAGCTCCGGAAAGTCCGTCCGCGCGCCTCCGCTCGCCGCCTCGGCCCGGCCCTCGGGCGAGTCGATGACCGCGATGAGGGTGGCGAAGACGCGGTCGACATCCGGAGTCTTGCCGGCGCCGATGACGGCCACGAGTGTCGTATCGGTCGACATCTCGAAGTACAGGTCGTGTTCGGTGATGAGCCGGTCGCGGACCCAGTGGGCGCTGATTCCGGTGGCCGAGAGGTCGATGGGCACCCGCAGGAGGTCGGTATCGGCGATATCGGGGAAGGCATCGAAGCCCTCGCTGACATCGGCGAAGCGCTCATCGGTCTCCAGCAGCTCACGGAAGCGCAGCGCCGTGTCGATCGAGCGGCCGATCCTGTCCTCACCGGTGGCCAGGGCGCGTCGGGCGATGTCGAGCGAGCCCATGAGCAGTGCCGAGGAGGAGGTCGAGGCCGTCATCGTCATCGCCCGGTCGATGAGGGGCTCGAGCGCCTCGGCGAACGGGCCCTCGCCGAGGTGGAGCATCGCCGACTGGGTGAGCGACCCGGCGAGCTTGTGGGTGCTCGAGACGACGAGGTCGGCGCCGAGGCGGGCCGGGGATTCGGGCAGGCTCGGGTGGAATCCGAAGTGCGGGCCCCAGGCGCCGTCGACGATGAGCGGCGCCTCGTGAGCGTGGGCGACCTCGGACAGACCGCGGACATCGGCAACGGAGCCGAAGTAGCTCGGCGAGACGATGTAGACCGCCGAGGCGGGGCGGCCCTCGTCCTCAGCCAGGCTGAGGGCCGCGTCGAGGGCAGCGACGGACACGCCGTGAGCGATCCCGTTTACAGCGTCGACCGAGGGCAGGACGTAGCTGGGATGGAGGCCGGCGAGCACCACACCGTCGCTGAAGCTCGAGTGGGCGCTGCGCTGGGCGATGACGTTCTCGCCGAGACCGGCGACGGCGAGCGCGACGGTGCGGTTGGCCTGGGAGGCGCCGTTGGTGAGGAACCAGGTGCGGCGGGCTCCCCAGGCGTCGGCGGCCAGGGCCAGTGAGTCGGCGAACGGAGAGTCGTCCTCGAGGTCGATGCCCTCAAGCAGCATGGGCACGTCGAGGCTGACGGCCCTCTCTCCGATGAAGTCGGTCAGGAAGTCGCTGATGCCGGCGTCAGTGCCGCCGTGGCCCGGGACCATGAGTTTGATCGAATCGCGGGAGGCCAGAGCTCTCAGAGCGTCGGAATAGGGGGACCGGTCCTGGTCGAGGCGATAACGTCTGAGGCGATTCTGCGGGGCTGAAGTGTCCGTGAGCGATTCCAACATAGGGCTATCGTTGCGCATCAGATCCGTGGGAGGAATCCCCCAGATCCCTGGTTCGCTCCATAGGCTGTATGGAACGAAGGGCTCGAACCGCGTAGGATCGGGGCATGCTCGATCTTCGTCAGATGCAGGCCCTGACCGCAGTGGCCCAGACGGGTTCGGTGGCGCGAGCTGCCAAACAGCTGGCCTGGAGCCAGCCTTCGGTCGACTACCATCTGCGCAATCTCGATCGCCTCTGCGGCACCCCCCTCGTCAAGCGTTCGACGCGTGGTTCGTCACTGACAGCGGCCGGTGAGATCATGCTCGATCGGGCGCAGCGGATCCTTACACTCTCCCAGCGCGCCCTGCACGATGTGCAGGCGCATGCGCAGAGCGGTCTGACGCGGATGAAGTTCGGCACCTTCCCCACAGCCGCCTCGGCGCTGCTTCCTTCGATCGTCAAGAAGTCGAAGCTCGCCGGTCTGCACATCGACAGCACGCTCGAGGAGATCTACCAGCTCGTCGCGCATGTCAACCAGCACGAGTACGACGCTGTGCTGCTCTATTCGGTGCCCGGCTACGATCTGCCCTTCACGCCGACAGTGACCACGACAGAGGTGTTCCGTGAACCGATGCAGCTGGCGCTGCCGACCTCCCACCCTCTGGCGCGCCGGGAGTCGATCGACATGGAGACCCTGGTCGGGCTGCAGGACGAGAACTGGCTGCTCGGCGCGACCCGGGACGATCCCATCGACACGGTCGTCGTCGATGCATTCAAGGCGGCCGGTCATCAGCTCGAGGTCAAGTTCCGCACCGACGACTACTCGGTGATGCTGGGCATGATCGCCGCGGAGATGGTTGTCGGTCTCGTCCCGCTGCTGGCTTCGATGGGCCCCCGCCCGGGAGTGGCGCTGTTGCCCATCGACGATCCGGCCTTCTCCCGGTCCCTTCTGCTGGCCACCCCGCACAGCCCGAAGGGCTCCGAGCTCGCGGCGAACACACGCAAGCTTTCCGACATCATCACTGACTGCACCAGCTTGATCGGCGATAGCTCGGTCCACCGATCTGGACGGTAGTCCTTGTGATAGCCGAAGGAAGCTTCAGCCGGTCACGAGCAGAGGGGCCTCAACCTCAAACCCACCGATACTCATACTCCGGGCGCCCTGGAGTCCCATGCCGCGGCTGCTTGACAGCCTGTTTGGTCTTCACCAGATGCTCCAGATACCGGCGCACCGTCACGCGTGAGAGATCCAATGCCGTCGCGACCTCGGTGGCCGACACAGCAGAGTCAGCATCCCGCACGACACCAGAGATCACGGCCAGCGTCTCCTCGATCAGGCCCTTCGGCAGCCGTTCCGAGGACACCGAGCGCAATGCGCTGAGTACACGTGACGGCAGATGCCGAGGCAGCAAGGCCGGAAGGCGAGCAGGCAATCACCGCCCATAATCGGGCCTTCACGTTACTGCGGCTGCATCGATGGACGTGATCATCTGCTTAAGCCACTCTCGCGCCGAATCGATATCTGCCAGCACCAGTGTGTCTCCATCGATCTCAGTCTCTTCGCGGGAGAGTTTATATGCGGGCTCCCAATCGTCCATAGGTCGCAACGGCAGCGGGGGCCACTCCTGCGCGCGACGGAAGTTAAATGTGCGCACACAGAATTCTCGCACGGAGTCCAGCTCAGGCTCAGCGGCCCAAAGCAGCTGCAGATCCACCAGGTCATGGGCGCGGGAGTAGTCGGGATCCGTCAACGCGTGGATCTTCTGCGCAATCTGGTACTCCAGGTCGATCAGCTCGACTGGCTGTAGCGCTCCGAAGCCAAATCGACTACTCAGCTCAATGAGCTCGCCGTCGATCTGGCGACGAGTATGAGCATGCGGCTCGATCTCAGGATCAGACACCTCCAGATCGAGACCGCCCCATTCCCTACCAAGAAATGACAATGTGACCCGGTAGGGGTGCATCACGTACTGGGGCTGAGCAAGCCCGGGGTCGTGCAGCAACCGAGGCTTCAAGTCCGCAGTAAACGCCACGCGATCCGGCGCGTCAGGATCTTTTTTGCGTGCACCCTTGGTCGCGGGCACCGTGCCCCAGCCCGAGTTCAGACTTGCCCGGAGTGTCTCTTCAAGCTCTTCACCCCGCCGTAGCGTGGAGACGTCAAGATCGGCTGTGGCTCGTGTCCCACTCTCCCCCATGCGCAGCTTTACGCCCATGCCACCCTTGATGGCGACGGCGTCAGGCAGCATTTGGGACACGATGAGCGTGCAGAGCATTCTACGCACGCGAATCGCAGGCACCCTAAGGCCTCGAGCAGCCTCTTCCACCCGGGTGTTCAACTGCGCCAAGTTCAGAGGCGGTGCCGCGGTGTTCATGCAGCGCCCCGTTGACCTGTCAGATTCGCGACGTCGTGGTTGTCGATCAACTCGCGCTGACGTGCCTGTTCGACCAGCGTTTTCCACCGCTCCGATGGCATCCTGTCATGCACGTCGACGAGAGCGCGACGAACAGTGGTCGTGGGGATGCCTTCGTAATGTGTCAGGTCCTCGTCGGGGACATCCATCCGCGTCTCGAGGTCAACCCACTCGGGAAGGGTCCTGCGCACTCGGCGACGGGTCGCCACCCGGATGCGGTGCGGATTGAACTGTCCCAGGCCAAGCAGATCGAGCACAGTCTCCCGCTCAAGGAATGCCCCGTCACCGGCCAGCGCCGTCGCCGCCGCCGGCTCGGTCAGGTCTGTGGTGGGCACACTACGGTGGATGTACACGCCATTGCCATACGCCTGCAGTGCGCCGCGGTGGGCAAGTTTGCGCACCTCGACGGCGGGCACCCCCGCGTCCTCAGCCTCGGTGATCGTGACGACACCGTGCTGTTCTGCTGCGATCTCCCACAGATCGTGTCGGTAGCCCATGACTCCGCCTCCCCCCTTATGTCAAAAGCGTACCAGTTTCGGTACGGTTTTGACAGTCTCGGCAGATCGAGGCGTCGTGAACAACTGCTTCGGCGCACTCAGAGGGGCCTCAACCTCACACCCACCGGTACTCATACTCCGGGCGCCCTGGAGTCCCATGCCGCGGCTGCTTGACAGCCTGTTTGGTCTTCACCAGATGCTCCAGATACCGGCGCACCGTCACGCGTGAGAGATCCAATGCCGTCGCGACCTCGGTGGCCGACACAGCAGAGTCAGCATCCCGCACGACGCCAGAGATCGCAGCCAGGGTTTCCTCGATGAGCCCCTTCGGCAGTCGGTCCGGCGAAACGGAACGCAGCGCACTCAGGGCATTGTCGACCGACGCCTGAGTCGCCAACGAGCCCGAACCTCCATCGCCGAGGTTGAGCCGGAACGCCCGCTGATTCTCCAGCTTCTCGCGGAAGGCGGCGAAGGTGAAGGGTTTGATGAGGTACTGCGTGATCCCGGTGGAGATTGCGGACCTGATGATCTGCAGGTGGCGCACTGCGGTGATCGCGATGATGTCAGCCCCGTGACCGCGCGTGTTCATGCGCTTGGCCACGTCGAGACCGTGGGAGTCCGTGAGATTCATGTCGAGCAGCACGATGTCGACCGGGGCACCCTCGGCCGCCAGGCCATCGTAGCGGGCGAGCGCCTCGTGTCCGCTGAGGCAGATGGCCGCGACGGTGAAGCCGGGGACCTTGCGGACATAGTCCCCGTGAGCCTCGGCGGTCATCGGATCGTCTTCGACGATGAGCACCCGCAGCTCGGCATCATTGCCGGTCATCCTCACCCTCCCTTCCATGTCCGGAGTCGTCTTCTGCTGTGAAATCGCCACCCTCGCCGAGGTTGTCCTCAGTCAGTGGCAACGTCACCGTGAAGATCGCGCCGCCATCCGATTCGACGTCGAGTTCCCCACCGAGTCTAGTCACGGCCTGGCGCACGAGGACCAGCCCGAATCCGCGTCCACCCGAATGCGGCGGTGCTGCCTTGCCTGAGGCGCCGAGGTGGAAGATCGCATCGATCTCAGGCTCTTCGATGCCCGGGCCGGAGTCTGCGATCGTGATGATGAGCTCTGCGTCGGCGGCAACGAAGTCGGCCCATACGTGCCGCTCTTCGGATTCGGCCGCGGCATCGAAGGCGTTGTCGAGGAGGTTGCCGGCCACAGTGACGAGGTCACGGGCATCGAGGCTGCCCGCCGGCAGCTCACCCGTGGCCGTGACTGTGAGCTCGATCCCGCGTTCATTGGCCTGCGCGGCTTTGCCGATCATAAGAGCCGTGATGAAGGGTTCGTCGAGGGAATCGACGAACGAATCGGTCAGTCGTTGCGACTCCTGCTGATCGCGGACGGCGAAGTCCAGGGCTTCCCGCGAGCGTCCCAGCTCGATGAGCGTCGCCACCGTGTGCAGTCGGTTGGCATGCTCATGGGTCTGAGCCCGCAGGGCCTCGGTCAGCGTCGTCATCGTCTCGAGCTCACCGGTGAGCTCCTGAATATCGGTGCGATCACGCAGAGTCGCCACGGTGCCGCCGGAACCAGCACCACCCCGGGAACCACCACTCCCAGAACCACCTCCGCTGAGGGCACCGTTGTCCGGTTGGCTCGCCTGCTTCTGGTTGACCACGAGGACACGGTCACGGGTCAGATGGATCTCATCGACGGCATCCCGACCGGATGAGAACAGGGATGACACGGACGTGGGCAGGGCCACCTCGGCGAGGGGAATGGGATCACGGTCATCGGGCTCGGGCAGACCCAGCAGCTCAGCGGCCTCATCGTTGTAGAGCACCAGCTGCCCATCACCGTTCACGAGGACGAGGCCTTCGCGCAGCGAATGCAAGGCGGAATCGTAGAACGCGAACAGGGACTTGAGCTGCTCGGGACCGTAGCCGAGGGTGACTCGGCGCAGGTAGCGGCTGAGCACCCAGGACCCGAGCCCGCCCAACGCGATTGCGGCGAGGCCGACGATGATGATCTGCGGGAGTGCGGCAGCCCGTGCCACCGACAGGGTCTTCAGCGTCACCCCGACCGCGACCATGGCTGTGACCTCGCCGGATGAGTCGGTGATCGGCACGATGGCCCGCACCGACTCCCCCAGCGTCCCCTCGTATTCCTCGACCTGGCTCTCACCGGCCAGGGCCTTGTCGATGCTGCCGATATAGTCCTTGCCCAGCTGCTGAGCATCCGGGTGCGTGTACCGGGTGCGGTCGCGGTCCATGATCGTCACGAAGTCGACCTCGGCGGTGTCGATGACGGTCAGCGCATAGGGCTGCAGCTTCGCCGAGGCGTCCGAGCCTTCCACCGATGAGATGACGAAGGGGTCATGGGCCAGGGTCTCGGCGATGGAGAGCACCCGCTCCGAGGTTGCCTGCCGGGCCGAGGCCAACGTCGTGACGTAGCTGGTGATGGACAGGGCGGTGCAGACGATGACGATGAGCGCCAGCTGCATGAGGAAGAGCCGCCGGGCCAAGGTGCCGCTGCGCCGCCGGTGCCGGGGACGGAGCCGCGTCCCGGGAGCCATCACTATCCAACTGTCCCTTCGTCGATGACGAGATCGTCGACGATTACTTCTTGGACTTCTTCTTTTTCTTCTTCGATCCGCTGGCAAGCATCAGTGAGACACCGATGGCAGCCAGCCAGGTGTCCTTGGCCACGGCGGTACCGTCCTCGGAAGGGCGGATGCCGTCGTCCTTGGTCATGGAGTCAATGGAGAAGTAGTTCGCG
The DNA here is from genome assembly GCF_900169365.1 of Brevibacterium sp. 239c. Taxonomy (GTDB): domain Bacteria; phylum Actinomycetota; class Actinomycetes; order Actinomycetales; family Brevibacteriaceae; genus Brevibacterium. Next base: position 8,177 of record NZ_FXZH01000010.1, on the reverse strand, counting down.
ACGAGACCGGCGGAGAACGTGGTCAGCGCGGCTCCGGCGATGCGGGTGGGAACGAAGGGCAGCAGCAGTGCGGCACCGACGGCGATCTCACCGTAGGACAGGAACTTCCCGAACTGGGCGGGGGTCATGTTCTCGACCATGGGGACACCGTTGGCGGCCATCTGCTGCAGGCCACCCGCCGTGGTTTCGTCCATGCCGAGCTTGCCGATGCCGGAGTTCAGAATGAACGCACCCGGGATGGCGCGCAGAAGTGCTGTATCGAGTTTCATGAGCTGTCCCTTCATATCGTCATGGCTCGCGGCCACCTGATCGTGACCGACAAACCCCAGACTAGCCGACCTGCCGACTGTGTCCATGAACACTATGAACGCAACCGAGACAGCCGTCACAGTCTCTGGAATGCTCATTGAGAAATTCTTCGCGACCAGACGTCGCGAGCACACTCTCTCAAGGAGGAGACATGGCAGCGTTGCCAAAAGACATTGGAACCGGGGATATCGGCGGAACGCCGGCACCCCGCAAGAAGGACCGCACCCACTGGCTCTACATCATGGTCATCATCGCCGTCTTCGTCGGCGCGGCCATCGGGCTCATCGCCCCTGATGCCGGCATCGCCCTCGAACCCTTGGGCACCGCCTTCGTGGCACTGATCAAGATGATCATCGCACCGATCATCTTCTGCACGATCGTCCTCGGCGTCGGCTCGGTGGCAAAGGCGGCCACCGTCGGCAAGGTCGGCGGAATCGCGCTGATCTACTTCCTCATCATGGCGACATTCGCCCTGATCATCGGACTCCTCGTCGGCAACCTCATCCACCCCGGCGAGGGCCTGCACCTCAAGCCCTATGAAGCGGCCGGCGGCGGTGACGATGACGGCGGCATGGTCGGCTTCCTGATGAGCCTCATCCCGGGCGACATCCCGGTCCTGCCGACCTTGGTTCTCGCGCTCCTCGTCGGTTTCGCCCTGCAGTCGATGGGCAAGGCCGGTCAGCCCGTCCTCACCGGCATCCGCCACATCCAGGCCGTGGTCTTCAAGCTCATGATGATGATCATGTGGGCCGCCCCTGTCGGTGCCTTCGGTGCCATCGCTGCCGTCGTCGGCAAGACCGGGTGGGCTGCGATCGGGTCGATGGCCATCCTCATGGGTGCCTTCTACCTCACCTGTGCGCTGTTCATCAGCGTCGTCCTCGGCACCATGCTCAAGGTCGTCACCGGGCTCAACATCTTCCTGCTGCTCAAATACCTGGCCCGTGAGTTCCTGCTCATCTTCTCCACCTCATCCTCGGAGTCGGCACTGCCGCGTCTGATCGCGAAGATGGAGCACGCCGGGGTCTCGAAGCCGGTCGTCGGCATCACCGTGCCCACCGGCTATTCGTTCAACCTCGACGGCACCGCGATCTATCTGACCATGGCGTCCCTGTTCGTCTCCACGGCGATGGGCATGCCGATGAGCCTGCCCGAGCAGATCTCACTGCTGGTGTTCATGATCATCGCGTCGAAGGGTGCTGCCGGAGTCTCCGGTGCGGGCCTGGCGACCCTGGCCGCCGGCCTGCAGTCACACCGCCCCGAGCTCCTCGACGGCATGGGCGTCATCGTCGGCATCGACAAGTTCATGTCCGAGTGCCGCGCCCTGACGAACTTCACCGGCAACGCCGTGGCCACCCTGCTCATCGGCAAGTGGACGCATGAGATCGACCTCGACCAGGCTCGAGCAGCACTGAACGGCTCCAGCCCCTTCGACGAGCTTTCGCTTGAACCCGATGCCCACGGAGCGCCGGCACCCGGTGCCTGGGACGAGAGCGGCGAGCCCGACGAGAAGGAACGCGTCGCCGTCAGCGCCTGATCCTCACCTGAGCAAGGCCATCCACAACGCGGGTGCCGCCACTCCCTCATCGCGGGAGTCTCGGCACCCGTGTTGTTTCATATCCGCCCCCGCCGAGGCGGTCGCCGCGTTTTCATGACATCGTTTCCTATGGATGACGTCACAGACAGGAGGCAGGGCAGTGGGCTTCACCGCCGACAACACCGTAAATCCCACCGCCGTTCGCGGCACCCTCGGACTGGCTCTGGCCATGGGGATGGGCAGGTTCTTCTACACACCCGTCCTCCCGCTCATGGTCGCCGCATTGCATTGGAGTCCGGCTCCGGGTGCGTGGATCGCCACGCTCAACTACGTGGGATACTTCATCGGCTCCCTGGTCATCGCCCGCGGCTGGGTTGAACCCACCCGCCGCGTCTACCGCTTAAGCCTCATCGTCTCCACCCTGTGCCTGGCCGCCATCCCCCTGACGTCGAATCTGGTCTGGCAGGGATCGGTGCGTACGCTGGCCGGAATCGCCTCGGGCCTGATCTTCGTCTGCATCACCCAGCGCATCCCGTTCGTGGCCCGCAGACCGGTCGATTCCGGCCTCGTCTATGCCGGAATCGGCACCGGCATCCTCATCTCCGGAGTCATCGTCCTCACCGCCGGCAATCTCGTCGATTGGCGCGGACTCTGGCTGATCTGTGCGCTGCTCAGTGCCGTGTTCACCGTAATCGCATGGGCCTGGCCCATGCCGGCGCCCGGCGAAAGCAAGCCGGCCGACAAGCCCGCCGAGGTGGTCGCCGCAAACGATCGCCCCGACATCACCGCCGATCCCCCGAGGCTCCGCCGGGCCATGGCAGTTCTCACGGCAGGCTACTTCTTCCAAGGTTTCGGCTACATCATCATCGGCACCTACCTGGTGGTGCTCGCCAAGCCCGTCTTCGGTGAGACGGCCGCCGCCTCGACCTGGGTTGTCGCTGGTATCGCAACGGCGGCCTCACCGTTGATCTGGTCGAACGTCGCCGCCCGCATCGGCACCCGTCGAGGACTCGCCTTCTGCTATTGCCTGCAGGTCGGCGGGGCTGTTCTCGCCGTCTTCGGCACCAACCCGATCCTGCTCCTCATCGCTGCGGCACTGTTCGGCGGGACCTTCGTCGGGGCGGTCATGATGACCATCGGCGAAGGAACACAAATGGGGATCACCGCCGCCGCAGCGAAGCTGACGACCTGGTACAGCCTCGGACAGATCGCTGGCCCTGCCCTGATCGCCCTCGTCCTCAGCGGGACCGTCATCGGCAGCTTCATCGCCGCCGCGGTTGCTCTGCTTCTGGCCATGGTCCTGACCCTGCTCGGGTCGCTGACCGGCAATATAGAGAAATGACGCCGAGGTGGCCGTCTTGCTCTATGAGAGCAAGTGGTCACGCATTACGTGATAGCCGTGGTTGTGCAGAAGCGCGAACCACAACATCGCTGCAGCGTGGTTGGAGGCCAGTCGGAAATCAGGGTGGGTTCCAAGCAGAAGCTGTCTCACTCCGGCGTGCTCAATATCGAAGGGAAGCGAAATCAGTGCCTCGACTTCCCACGCGTCCCGTGCGATCGGGGCCGCCGTCTGAACTTCGTCCCAGGTGATATCCAGTCTGCTCAGATAGGAGAAGCACGGCTGCCATCTCTGTTGATCAAAGAAGACTCCCGTTGAAATCATCTCGGCGACACGGCCGATGTTGCGACTCGATAGCCCGATGTTGAGTTCCTCGTCCAGTCCACGAGTGATTCCTACTTTCGGATCAACCCGCCCTTCCTGGTTGAGATCCTTCGGGATCATCCCTTCGGCCACAAAATGCAGTGAACGACGGGCTGAGTCGGAAACAGAATCCGATGCGATGAAGGTCTTTCCCCTAATGCCGAACACGATGCGTGAATCCTTCGTCACTGCCACCGTTCCGCACCCCAGTTTGGCTACGGCCGGCAATGCCGAGACTTCTAAAAGCGAGGACGGACCGTGGCCCCACAGTTGCCGCAATGATGGCTGCAAAGGATCGACCTCGGGGTCAACCGGGGCGTCCAACCGACTCGACGACACCGCGAAGTCGAAATAGCGTGCTTTGGCCGGAGTGAAAGTAAATTTTGGGCGCCGTTTCCCATCCCTGTTAATCGTGGTGAGATCAACGTCAACAATATCGACACAGTCATCATCGAAGAATGTGAGTTTTCGTTCCTCAGCCTGCGCCTGAAGCTTTGGCAAGGTCACATCGAGCGCCCGAGCGGTCAACTCATCGGTTGCACGAGGGCTCCCCTCCGGCGCGAATTCCACGATCGTGTTCGCGTCCCAGCCTGCATCATGAGTCGCGGATGCGACGACTGCTATGCCCGGAATCTCCATCGCCCCGACACGGATCGAGGAATGCTTCCATGTCAGATCTTCAAATCGCTTGAGTAGGCGTTTCTCCTCCACCCGTCGCAGCTGTTCCCGCAGTGCAATGAACGCGATTGCGGTTGCACCGATGATCGTGGCCACGGCACCCAAGATGGCGCTGACCGCTTCGCGCCAAAACGAATCAGAGGTTGTGAGACCGAAGAGCCACCAGCACAGCACGAGCAGGATCAGTCCGACCATCAGGAATAGAAAGGGACGAAAGATCCAGGACCTCAACCGCATTCGGGCAAGCCAGGAGCGAATCGGAGTGACCGCTGCCGAATCTACCGCCCGATCAGCATCCTTCGTCAGCTGTCCGCTTCTGGCCACTATCGCACTCCTTCATGCTGGGGATCCTCTGTCTCACATTGGAGTGTCTCACAACTCGGGCTTTGACGACGTTGCCACTTCTTGTACCTATTCCACTTGAACACATCGACTTCGATTCTTTCGGGAATCTACGCGCCGAGTTCGAAGGATCCGACCACGTCCAAGGCAAGGACTGAGATATGAAGTGGAACAACAACCTGGATTCCGGTGGTGTGCTCGTCAGTGGCCAAGTAGCCCTGGAGTTCGACCTCTCACCGATCAAGAAGGGTAGCGAGGAGCCCGCAGCCGCATAGCCGGAGGCCTTCAACGTGGAGAACTCCGACTCATCACCGGATCCAGATGCCCGGGAGTTTCCCGACCACCGGATATTAAGCCGTCCGAGTTAGCTGGCTCCGCCATAGGTGGGAAGTTCGCCCTGGGGAAATGACCCCGCGATCAATTCGTGGATTGGCCCCTCCGCCTGGTCGTACCAAGGACCGAGCTATTCATCGGTCAGTTGAGGTACTGGATCTGAGGCGCCTGTGGCGTCGGACGATGGTCGCCGACAGCCACTGGACGATCGAGGCTTTCAATCATCTCGGTGACAGCGCTGCAAGCTCTCCCAGGCTTGATGAACGTCCGTTCGATCCTTTCGAGGTATTCGGGTGCGGGATCGACACCACCCTCGAGCGTCGCGCGCAGGGCATCCAGCACGCCTCCCAGCTCTTCAGCCACCGGGCCGAACCCGTCATTTTTATAAGAGAAATAACCGGGCCTAGTTAAATGGCCCCCGCCAAAGACACGATCGCGATCGAACTGATAATAGACGACCGGACGGTGGACTACAGCAGCGTCGAAGGCGATCGACGAGTAGTCGGTGACGACTACCGCCGATCGGGCAATCACATCTTGAACGTTGACATCTGCGTATGTGACGACTTCAACATGCACGGGCAGAGTGATCTCAGGGAGATAGCCTTCGAGGTTTGGATGCGGCATGAATGTGATCGTGCATCCGTGTTCCTGGGCCGTTTCTTTGAGTTCGTCAGATTGGAGAAATTCGAGCCATCGGTGGAGGAATTCGGATCCGAAGAACTCGGGGTTTAGGTCTCGTCTATTGCTTTGCCCGACCGCTTTACCAGCTAAGAACTGCCGCCATGTCGGCATAAATGTAATAGATCTACGCCTGCCCGCACCGCAACCGGCTGCCTTCTTCGCCAGAACATCGTAGCGAGGCATACCTGTCAGTGCGACCTCTTTGGAACTGAGAATATAGGGGGAGTTGTCCCCCGCGATAGAGGCATATTCGTCAACGGTCGACGCCACCATTCCCGCAATGTCTTTGCTGTTGAGCCAACGCGATATGTCATCTTTGGTCACGCCATGCTGCAGAAAAACAAATCTCCATCGTGGCTTTTCACCGTTTGAGAGCACAAAAGGATTGGAAACATACCGATCAGCGTGGGACGACACCAAGAATCGAGCGTTGAGGCATAAGGCTCTCCACAAAGTCGATCCATACGGGATCAATCGTTTGAACCCTTCGGCTCGCAGACGCTTCCAACCGGGTGAGTCCTTCTCCACGACGAACCAGGCGTTAATGTCTCGCCGTCGTTTCCGCAGATAGCGGAACAGATGTTCGGCGTTGTCGTTGCAGTTCACATCCCGATCCATCAGTACCCAGGCTCCGGCAAAGAGCCTACGGATCGGTTCCGCACGGGCAAGTGCAGACACTGCGCGGTCGCTCCCCGTAGCCGTTTTCCTTCGCTTCTTCTGTTTGGAGAGTGGTATTCGCGAGCCTCTAAGCGATTGAACCGCGGCTGGTCGAACTGAGAACTGTTTGGGTTTTGGCCACTCAAACGTCAACGGCACCGATTGCCCATCAAGACGAATCTCCAAAGTTCCATCGACGGGTACCCAGATAATCCGCTCATGAAGGAGTGTCCTTTGCAGATAGTTAAAGCTCCGTGTCTTGCTGGCGAACGGGGCCGCGCGTTTGCCTCTGAACCGTATATCCTCGTGTGGCATGCTGCCCGTGAAGTGATAGCGGAGTTCGACAAGACGACGGGCCTCATCGAAGTGGTCGATGACTACCGAGCTCCAGCGCCATTCCTCAATATTGTAGCCGTATGCCAGCGCTTCCCACTGCGCGGTGGAGCGCTTGATTAGTGGAAACGTTTCAATCGCTTCCCGCGAGAGATGCAGACGGATTTTACCGACTAGCTCGTGGAAACGAGCGGCGGTCTCAGAGTCGATTCCAGAGGTACCCGAAGCCATAGCCTCTTCAGCCCGCAGGGTCCAAGTGATTTCGTAGATGACTGCATATTGCAACCACAGAGGAGTAATCGGCCCTGCTTGTTCAAGGAGATCAAGGCATCCGTGTTCAAGAACGACGGTGTATTTCCCGGGATCAATCGCGCTATTCTGCAGAGTTGACGAATTATCTGCACGGCGGCGGTAGAAATACTGCGCCGAATCTGACACAAATACCAATCTCTTTGACAAAGCCAGCAGGTACTTCTGAACAAAATGGGCGTCTTCGAATACTGGTCGGACCCTCTCATCGAATCGAAGACCTAATTTACTTACCCGCGTTAACCGAAAGAATGCCGAAGAAGCATGCATATGCACGTATTCGGGGAAGCGGTCGACGTCGACGAGCTGGTCGCCTCCGCGGAACCGGTACTTCAGTGGATGGGAATCCTTGATGACCCCAGTAGCTTCAAAATGATCCATTAGATGACAAATGACCAGTTCAGTCTTGGGCTGAGCACGGATGCAGGTATCAACCAAAGCAAAGTAGTCGTCAGCCACTGTGTCATCCGGGTCGATGAACGTCACCCATTCTGCGGTCACCGCATCGAGTCCCAGGTTCCGGGCAGATGCCTGTCCACCATTGGTCTTTGTCAGAATTGTGACTGAATAGTCTGTCGCTGTGGCCCAGTCTTGCAGACGGCTAGGAGATTCGTCAGTGGAGCCGTCGTCGACGAGGATCACTTCAATCATCGAATGATCACAGGTCTGCTTATCCATCGCCGCGAAGAAGTCATCGAGGTATCTGCCGACATTGTAGACAGCGGACACTACGGCAAATTTCTTATCGGTCACTGATTGTGCTCCGTCTTCTCAAATGTGCTGGGGATCGGCAGGTGGTCGTCGAGGAAGCTTCTTAGCAACGCGTCAAGCCGTTCCTCATCCGCATCCGCTGTATTCGTGTCATTGAGGCACAATGCGTCGATGTCATTTCTTCGAGACAGGCGCAGCAGGTAGAGCTCAGCATCGTCGCGGGCAATATCCATGTAGGCGTATCGGATAGTGCTCGGAGTCGCCTGGCCGGTGGCGTAGGCGTAGAAATGGTAGAGCGCAGACGGAATCGACAGGTCGTCAGGATGACGGAACGTCTAACCTCGAGTTTTCATGATTAGCCTCGGGGTTTCATGATTAGGGTCTGCCAGATGCCGGACCGACAAGAAGAAAGTGCTCCTGACCAGGGATAATGGTGTTTGCGATGACAACATCAATCCACTAAAAAGGAGCACTCTCAGAGTGAAGCCTACCCGCACCTATCCCCGCCTGCACATCGATACCGCACCCAGCAATGCCCTCGGCCAGGCCGGCGGCCTCCTGCTCACCGAAACCGTGCACACCAGC
>NZ_FXZH01000051.1 GCF_900169365.1 Brevibacterium sp. 239c | reverse complement strand
ACGTTTGAGGGCAGAAGTGGTTCGATCTTCTCCCACTGCTCATCAGTGAAGACTCGGTGTCGTTGCTGTGTAGTCACGTCTCCACCGTGCCAGTCCTGGAATGGTCAATAAAGGAGACACGCCCTAGGCGGCTCTAGAACAGAGAGTTAGCATTCCAGCTTCAAAGGCCAGGGCAACCACAGTCGGTTAGTTCACGCGTCCCCGTGCACGTCCTTAGTCTGCGTCGAAAGGTCACCTACATATGCAGCACTCCAACCAAGGCGTCATCGCCCACCGTTTCGGCCCTCCGCCAGAAGTTCTCCAGCTAGAGTCCCTTGCCCCTGCAGAACTGGAACAAGGTGCCGCGGCCGTGCGGATGATTGCCTCCCCCATCAACCCCTCAGACCTCATACCGGTCTCGGGGGCCTACCCGTCCCGGACGACACTTCCCTTCATCCCCGGCTTTGAGGGAGTCGGGACCATCGAGACCGTCCACCCCGACAACGATCCGGCGCTCCTCGGCCAAAGGGTGTTACCGATCGGAGCAGCTGGCGGTTGGCAGAGCGTGAAGCCTTGCCCCCTGGCCTGGTGCATCCCGGTCCCCGACGACATCAGTGATACGGATGCGGCCACCGCCTACATTAATCCACTGACAGCCATCAGGATGATCGACCTCCACGCCAGCTCGCCCGGAATACATACCGCAGTCGTTAACGCCGCCGGTTCCGCCATCGCCCGCACCCTCGGGCATCTGCTCACTCAGCGGGGTATCCGTACCATCGGGCTCATGCGCCACCCGAGGAATGAAGAAGCCGGCAGCTGCTGGGCTCACGTGATTGACACTTCCATTGGCAGCTGGCGCGAAGAGCTCCATGCTTTTACGGGGACAGGAAGCCTCGACCTCGCGTTCGACTGCGTGGGCGGCGGTGAAGGCATCGACCTGGCACAGTCCTTGAGCCGCGGGGGAACGTTTGTGCACTACGGCTTGCTGTCCGGCCAACCACTGTCGCCCAAACTGCGGCAGGACCGGCCCGACCTCAATATTCACTACTTCCGATTGCGCGAATGGGTCCACAGCGCCAAAAGGGCACAGTTGGTCTCCGCCTTCACCCAGGTCTTCAATCTCGTGCGGGAAGGGGTCATCCGAACGCGGATACAGGAGGAGCTGCCGTTGGACGACATAGCCGAAGGGCTAGCCCTGTCGTTGAGCCAGGGATCCCAGGGTAAGGTGCTTCTGCGCCCCTGACCGATTCCTAGGTGGGGCCTTTTCGTCTCGCGGGCTTGTGTACAGGCCACTTCTGAGTTGAAGTTCATCCAGTGAAGGCGGCTTCTGAAATCTGTGCAAACGACTTCTGAAACTGACATTCTAGGCCGGAAGGATGCTGTCAAACGGGTTGCGATTCCAGCGATTGGACACATATGCCTACCGACTCCGAGAACCCCTCAGATACCGTGTTCGGACAGACCCTCGGCTACGTGCGCGTCAGCAGCGCCGATCAGAACCCTGGCCGGCAATACGAGATCATCGGTTGGTGCGATAAGACGTTCGAGGACAAGCTCAGCGGGAAATCACGCGCCAATCGCGCGGGCCTGAACAAGCTCATCGACTACGCCCGCGAAGGCGACCATATCCGTGTGGCCTCGCTGGATCGCCTCGGACGAGACGCCCGAGATCTCTACTCTCTCGTCGACACACTGACCGGGAAGGGCTGCACGGTCACCTTCGTCTCGGAGAACATCACCGTCTCCAAAGATGGCAGCTCCCCCATGCAGGAACTGTTTCTTACGTTTCTGTCGGGCATGGCCCAGTTCGAGCGCGCACGGATCCTCGAGCGCCAGCGGGAAGGGATCGAGCTGGCGAAGGCTCAAGGCGTCTATCAGCGCAAGCTCACCGACAAGGACGTGCAAGCCTGCCGGGCGATGGTCGACATGGGGATCTCCATAGCAGAGGTCGCCCGCCGCTATGAGGTCTCCCGCCAGACGCTCTACAACGCACTCAAAGGCTCAGGAGCCTACTCCCCTACCGGGTGAAGTCCCTTGCCCATTCTTCCCGTTGCTTCAGCTAGGGCATGTCTCCTTTATTGGCGGAGCCATGTCAGGATCGCGCTGATCACGACGGCCGCTCGATAGGTGATGGCGAGCTTGTCGTATCTCGTCGCTAACCCCCGCCATTGCTTGACGTAGGCAA
>NZ_FXZH01000011.1 GCF_900169365.1 Brevibacterium sp. 239c | reverse complement strand
CGGGCTGCCCACCCTGAACGGTTCGGCTCTGGCAAGGTCCCAAAGGCACTCGACCTGCCTGAGACCGCCTGGATCAACAAACCCGAAGAATCAGTCGTCGATCAGCAAGCCGCCTAACTCCCTTTGGCCTCATTCACCTTGACAACTTCCGGACAGCCGACCGCCATGAACTTTGACGCGCTCTGCCATTCCCAGCAGACCGAATCCTCCCAATGGGTTCCCATCAGTCCCGCTCTCCAGTCCATTCGTCGACAGAATCGAAAGCCCTGACTCAGGGTTTCCCGTCATGGCGAGGGTGACGGAATGATCGGGACTGTGTTTGCGTGCATTGGTCAGAAGCTCCTGAACCGTTCGGTAGGAGATGCGTGCAATGCTCGGGGGAAGGTCTGGAGCCAGCGAGATTTCAGCTTTGACGTCTTGCCCTGATGCGCGCGAATCCGCGATGAGATCCGCGACGCTGAATTGTCCAGGATCTATAGCAGAAGCGCATTCGTCGGCTCTTCCTAAACGAATTCCACCTACGACAGACCGCAGCTCTGCCAGGGCACTGGTGGAATTCTTCTGCAACGTCGCTGCAAGGTCTGCCAAGTCGGAGGGGATCTCCTCTTGTCGATAATGCAAAGCCCCGGCACTCATGCTGATGAGGGACAGACGGTGAGCCAGCGAGTCATGCATATCGCGGGCGATCTCCTCCCGCTCAACACGTCGGGCCCAATCAGCCACGAGATCTCGCTCCCGAGCCAAGCCTTCCGCACGTTCCTGGAGCGAGCGTACTACCTCTCTGCGGGAGCGCATCGCCATGCCCCACCCGACGACGAGAAGACATCCTAGGTGAAGCGGTATGGCTCCTCTCCAGAAATCATTGTCTGCGAGCGGTGATCCCACGAGAATCTGCAATGGAGCACTGACCAAGGCAAGCACAGTCACCCACATAGTAGGTTTCAACGGCCGATGGCGTGCAACAGAGAACAGAGCGACAAGGCTGGGCCCGGACAGCACCGGCAGAAAGATTGAACCGACAATGAGAGTGCCCGCCAGAATGCAGGAATACTTGCGGCGCCACGCCTGAGCAATGATGCTGAGGAGTCCGATCGTATAGCTCACGATGTAGAAGAACGGTCCAGCATAACTCGGCTCGGGTTTGGAGTCGATCACCCACACGGCGACCATAACGGCGGCAACCGCCATCGCACCGGCATCGAACCAGCGTTCGTGTGAGACTCGATGAGAATCAACGACGATGATGTCTCTCATTTGTCGACCCTACGTAGGAATTTCCGACGCGGATCTCCGCGCCGGTCATACCAGCTTGCCGTGTGCCACCCGGAATTGCGACCTGTATCCGCTTCCATGGGGAGAGGGGGCCCTGCTCAGGAGTCTTGGCGTATGTGACTGATGAATGCCGCAATGGCGAACACCACGAGCCATGCAATTGTGATCAGTGCGGCTGGCCCGGTCTCCATATATCCAACGGTTCCTGGCTGTGCTTGGCCAGTGAGACTTTCCATGGGGCTACCTGGTGCGAACCGCACCGCGGTCTCGGCCCACCATGATGACCCGAGTTCGGCCATCACCATTGGGAAAAACGCGATCAACAGAGTGAGCAGGACGGCACCCGCTGCATTGCGTGTGACGAAGGCGAGGCACGCAGCGATCAACGGGTAGACAACGGCGAATGCACCGGTCACGGTGACAGCTCGAAATGTCTCAATATCACCCAATCCTATGCTCGGCTTATCGCTCCCCGCGAGGATCAGCTGACTCAACGCAAGGCACAGGAAAGCGAGAATCAGACCTCCCAACAGGCTGATACCTGTCACAAGGAATAATTTCGAAGCGATGAGTCGACCGCGTCGGGGCGTCACGGCAAGGGACTGCTGGATCATGTCGGTCGAATACTCTGTTGCCACGATGCTGACAGCCAGGACGACCAAAGGCCATGTCCCGAGGAAAGGGCCGATCAAGCTGAGCGACAGCGGATCTGCGCTGCCGTCATTGAACACACTGATGAGCGCGGTGACGGACAAGGAGACTCCGATTGAGATCGCGAGAGTGACACTCGTCGACTTGGTGCTCAGAGCCTTGACCATTTCGCTCGTCAGGCAGTCGAGCAATCGGGGGCGGAGTCCCCTCTTCTTGTCTTCGATAGAACTGGTCATTTGATGCCTCCATCCTTATCAGTCGAGGCAACGGGTGCTCTCGGCGGCTTGTGGCCTGTGCCTTGATATTCGAGGGCTCCCGCCGTCAGATGCATGAATGCCTGTTCCAACGTTGACTTCTCTTGGACAAGTCGATGAAGAGAGAGACCGTTCTTCGCGGCAATCTCTCCGACCTGAGATGCCGTACGATTTTGGATATTCAGGGTTCTTCTGTTCTCGTCGTCTGCGGCCACGTCCACCCTTGCACCGTCCTTCTCAAGAATTTGTGTGAGTTCGAGAGCTTGTGGAGATACAGCGATGGTGTGACTGGATCGAGCCTGATGCTGAAGATCGTCCATCGTGGAGTCAACGATCAAACGCCCCTGGCCGATGACGATGATTCGATCAGCGACTGCTTCCATCTCGGACAGAAGATGGCTGGAGATGAACACCGTGCGCCCCTGTGCTGCCAGCTCTTGGAACAGCGACCGGGCCCACAGCACGCCTTGAGGGTCGAGTCCATTGATCGGCTCATCCATAATCAGATGTGTGGGGTCGCCCAGGAGCGCCGACGCGATCCCGAGGCGTTGGCGCATTCCCAGTGAAAGATCGCGAAGTTCCTTCCGCGCTGCCTCGGCGAGTCCGGTCAGTTCGAGCACCTCGTCGACTCGTGACGATGGGAGACGTGCTGCTTTGGCTTGCCAGGACAGATGAGCGCGGGCGGAAAGACGAGGTTGCCGACTACCCGACTCAAGCATGACACCGACAGTTCGAGCAGGCGTAGGGAGACTGTGGAATCGTTCGCCGTCGATGAGGGCGACGCCCTCACTGGGACGGTCGAGTCCTAAGATCAATCGCATAGTGGTCGACTTTCCGGCACCGTTCGGTCCGAGAAACCCGGTGATGGACCCACTCCGAACCGTGAACGAGAGGTCATCGACCACAGTCGCCGTGCCATAGCGCTTGGTGAGATGGTGGGCTTCAATCACGACAGCCACCCCAGCAGTGCGTCCTCCCACGCTGGGTTGTCCGTCTTTTCGAGGAACGCGCGATGGTCGAACAGAACGTAGAGTGCGGTCCCGTCTTTGAGCTCGATGATGATGGGAGCTCCCCATTTGGCTGAGGCACCGCCGACGAAGGCACCGTAATGACTGTCGAACTGTCGGGTGACTCGACGAACCGAGGTTGGGCTGATCGCGATTGCGCCTCTGTCATCCCAGCCTGCCAGCTCCAATTGACCTGAAGTCAAGGTCGCCTTCCCGCGATGGGGGAAGAGGGTCCGCTGGTTGAGCAGCGCGACTGCACGCTTTGCCGGCCCTGCACCAATGAGTTCAGTGCGGAGAGCCGCGATGTATTCGGTGGATTTGATGACTGATGTGTTCATGACATCGAGCCTAAGAATGTCATTGGCTCTTCCGAATCGTCCTCAGGCTTCGAAGTTTGCGACCGAAGTATGTATTTTCGACTGACTTTCGGTCTTCTCGAATGCCCAACGGCGAGAACTGGGCAGAGTCGGAACGTCGATCCTGCGCCTGGACGTTCGCGGTCATGACGTGGCGATGGGCCGAACGGGCGCGGCTTATCGGTTTCGTCTGGCTGTGGGCCCGATGGTCGTGCGCACGGGACTGCGCTGGACTCTTCGGGGACTCTCGAAGTCCGTATTTAGGGTCGCCGAATCCCTCGAGTCAGGGCTCGTCGAGACTGACCTCCTAGAGTTGCGAAGCGTTGGCACCGCATAGGCCCCGAGAGGAACGGTGACGTCCGAAATCCGCCAGACATGAGCATCGAGTCTTGTTTGACTGAAGGCATGAAACCGAATCACTCAGAGAAGACGAACCATTTCCACGCTCTGCATCACGGAGAGCACCCTCTCCTCCTCAGCAATGTATGGGATGTCGGATCGGCCTTGCTCGCCGAAGCAGCAGGCATCCAGGCTATAGCGACGACAAGCGCCGGCATATCCTGGTCTGCGGGTGTCCCGGATGGAAACCAGCTTGACCGATCTGCGGCACTGTCTGCTGTCTTCGCCATTGCCGAGGCAGTTCGAGTACCCGTGAGCGCGGATATAGAAGGTGGATATGCCGAGGCTCGACACGATGTCGGTGAGACGGTGAAGGCGCTACTCGATGCCGGGGTCGTCGGTGTCAACATCGAAGACGGATTCCGGACACCCGACGCCCTTGCTGCGCGGATCGATTCTGCACGAAAGGCCGCCGACGCCGCTGGGACGAAGCTGTTCATCAATGCGCGAACAGATGTTCTTCTGACGGGACTCGGGACAGAGCCCGAGCAGATCTCGGAAGCGATCGCTCGCGCAGAGCGCTACCTTGACGCCGGCGCGGACGGGATTTTCGTTCCTGGTGCTGTGTCTGCAGAGACTGTATCCGCTCTTACAGCTGGAATCACTGCCCCAGTCAATGTCATGGCCGGCCCGGGAAGCCTCAGCGTCAGAGAGTTGGGGGAATGCGGTGCGGCGAGAATCAGTCTTGGCTCCAGTGTCGCTCAGGCCGCATATGCGGTCGTGAAGGACTCCACAGCAGAGCTTGTCTCATGCGGCAGCTATTCCGCACTGAGCAGCGCGCTCGACTACGGTGTGCTCAATGAGCACATGAGCGCGAGTCATTCCCGGCAGGCTTCCACACGGAGATAGCCGACGATGGCAACGGCCGCTGAGAGCAGAAAGGAAGCGCCGAGACAGCGGTATGGACGATGCAGGCAAGGCAGGTGCGGAGGTGCCAAGATCAGTCGCTGAGAAGCCCAGCCTCCAACAGTGCCCTTTCTACGGCTTTGGCCGCACGACGGTGGTCCTGCTGGACTTGGACCACACCGACAAATCCTTTGTGGTTGCCTCGAGAGATGCGTCTGGTTCTGAGAATCGGCCCGTCAAGAACGATTTCGATCTGAGTTTTCGCCGATCCGCGGGGCTGCTCTCCAGCGCTGGAAGCATCGGCTTTGCTGGCGGTCGCCGAGACCGAACCGGTTGCCTTCCACGAATATCCGACTGATTGAAGTGCGTTCCTGACGGTGTGCAGAACATCTTCCGGTTCTCCGATGGTGGTGAAGTGTGCGCTTGTCAGTTTGAGACTCATATCTTCCTTTCCCGAGTAGCAGTGCCTTGGGTCCCTTAAGCGTCGCGCTTGCGCATGACGATGAGTGAGACGCTGAAAATGGCGGACAGCCAGGTGATGAGGCCGATCATTGCCCATCCCCAGGGCAGATAGCCGGCCGATCCAGGGACAGAGAGGCCGGCGAGGCTCTCTAGAAGGGATCCCGGCAGCAGGCGTGGAATGCTCATGGCATAGGACTCTCCCAAGAACTGTGCTGCCACGACTGGCAGTGTGTTCACGAGCACGAGGGAGATGACTGCGGCCGTGGCGTTGCGGAAGAGAACAGCCAGCATGCAGGCCAAAAGCCCCTGCACCATCATCCCCGCTCCAGTGAACACCACTATGGCTCGGACAAGTGATGGTGCCATCGGATCCAGCAGAGGAAGCCCTGCTGCCGTCAGGCCGCCTTGTGTGACGGCCAGATTGCCCAGTGAGATCATCAGTCCGGCCGCGTAGCCCAGTACGGCTACGATGATCAGCTTGGACAGCAGCACTTTCGTCCGGCTGCTTGTCGCGGTCAAGGTGTAGGCGATCATCCCGCTTCGGTACACAGACCCCATGAATCCGGCCGTCAGGAACGCGTAGGCGAACACCCCCAAGGCGCTTCCATAGAAGATCGTCTGATACTGGCTTTCGCCATGTGGGGCAGCGATTGCAGCGTCGCCACCGAATACCGTGATCAGCGCCGTGAACCCCATCGTGAGAACGCCTGTGATGACGATGAGGACGGGAGTGGAGGGAACGGCCCACAGCTTCGTCCATTCGGATCTTATGGTCGCAGTGATCCGTGGCGGAGCGTCTGCATGGACATTGAGCGCAGTCGCAATCATTCGGCAGTCCTTCCTGTCTGCAGGTTCTCTGCTGACGTCAACTGCATGAAGACGTCCTCCAGGTCAGCTGCGACCGGCGTGAGAAGGTGGATGACGACGTGGCTCTGCAGTGCGATTTCGCCGATCGTCTCGGGTGTGACACCGCGAACGAAGAGATCCACTGCTGCTGAGTCCTCTCGTCTGACACGAGCACCGTGACGTTCGAGCGCTCGACTCAGCGCGCCCGGATCGTTGCAGCGAACACGTGTGTCATCGCCTGGCACGTTGCTCATCAGTTCTTTGGTAGGCATGTCCCTGAGGAGACGTCCCCGCGCGATGACGACCACACGATCAGCTACCTGCTGCGTCTCCGACATCAGATGGCTCGAGATGAGCACAGTTCGTCCTTCGTCTGCCATGCTCCGCATCAGATCGCGTACCCAGCGAATCCCTTCCGGGTCCAAACCGTTGACCGGTTCGTCAAGCAGAATGGTCCCCGGGTCTCCGAGGATGGCCACGGCTATCCCCAGCCTCTGTCGCATGCCCAGAGAAAATGAACCGATACGTCTGCTCGCTGCGGAACCCAGTCCCACCAACTCCATGACTTCATCGGCCCGGTCTCGTGGAATCCGCGCCGCCTGGGCGATCCAGCGAAGGTGAGTCCGGGCGCTCATACGCGAGGGCGCGCTCGCAGCATCAAGAAGGACACCCACTTCACGCACCGGATTGGTGAAATCAGAAAACGGACGTCCGCCTATAGTCGCGCAGCCGGATGTCGGATGATCCAGGCCGATGATCATTCGCATGGTGGTGGATTTTCCGGCACCGTTGGGACCGAGGAAGCCCGTGACCTTTCCGGAAGGCGCCGTGAAAGTCAGGTTGTCGACTGCCCGAACCTCCCCGTATGTCTTTACCAGGGCGGCAACTTCAATGGACATACTGTCTCCGATCCAGCTCGGTGTGAGGACATGTTTCGTGGGTTCGTCATCCATCAAATCGCGTGCGAACGGCTGACACCAGCGCTTTACGGTTGGATTTGCCGAAGTCGAAAGTAGGACGTCGGCCGGGAGAACCTACTTTGGTAGGGGAGCAGCGCCATCATTCGTCGCATCGCCTCGGTGTTCCTCGCCGAAGTGATGTCTCAGATGCCCAACCGTGGTTTGATGGGGAACTATCGGGCAGAGCATTCCATCTGCTGGTTTGGGGGATGTATGAAAGAGCGGATTCCCTTCGGGATACTGTCTGTTCTGGCAGTAGCCGACACGCTGTTTGGGACACTGGTGCTGCCGGGCGGGAACACTGACGCCCTCGTGGCGGGATTCGTGCTGCAGATGCTGGGCGCGGTTCTGATCGGTTTCAGCGACCGACTACCGGCAGCTGCTGGAACGGTCCCTTTCATCGTCGGAACACTCCTGCTCGCACTTGGGCCGGAGTGGCGAGAGCTGTATTCACAGGGAGCTCTGCTGTGGATGCCGGTGTCCACAGCCATTGTCAGCGCCAACCTCGTCAGATTTGCGTCCCGACCAGCACAGTTCGTCACCGGAGCTGCCGGGCTGACCTGCTGGGTCATCAGTGCGTCCGTGAGTATGACAATCGACGGCGCTCCCGTGATCATCACCGTACTCGCCGCCTCGGCGCCCATACTCGCCGGAGCATGCGTCAGTCTTGTGCTGCCTCTCAGGCGGGCTCAGCATGATCAATTGCACAGAGCGCGGCAGGAACGAGAGCTGGCAGACGAGAAAATCAGACGGGCCGAACGTGAGAAGCTCGCTGAGGAGCTCCACGATACGGTCACGCACCATGTCACGCTGTTGGTCATGCAGGCGAATGTCATCGCAGCGACGGCTCCTGACACCGACCTCCGCGGCATTGCCGCGACAATGGGCGACACCGGACGCAGTGCCCTCGAAGAGCTGAGAGAGTTCGTTGGTGTTCTGAGGCAGACACCGGCAACTTCTGATGGTTCCGGAGAACAGCGCGACACTCCTTCGAAACAGGTCGAGATTCCCACTGAGGCGATCCGAGAGCTTGTCGAAAAGAGTCGGCATGTGGCTCCAAGCATTGAGCTGGCGACCGATGCTCACTCGACCACCGTTACCGAAGTCGTCGCGCGAACGCTTGTACGGTTGACTCAGGAGGGGCTGACCAATCTGCACAAGCACGCACCCGGTACTCGGGCATTCGTCACGTTGGTGGTGGGACACGATTCTGTTCGGTTCGAGATGCGCAATGAGGTGGCAACCGGCAGCAGCCTTGCAACGACGGGGTCGGGAAACGGCCTGTCCGCGCTTGCCCGCCGCGTGGAATTGCTGGGCGGGAGATTCCACGCCGACTGCGACGAAACCGGTGAATTTGTCTTGTCGGCACAGTTTCCGCAGCAACCGGTTTCCAGGGAAGGCGCCAGCCAGTGAATAATGATCAGATGTCGAACGACCCACGAACAAGGCTGATCATCGTCGACGATGACCCCATGGTCCGTGCCTTCCTCAACCAGCTCGTGGCTCCTGC
Source organism: Brevibacterium sp. 239c (assembly GCF_900169365.1). Classification (GTDB taxonomy): domain Bacteria; phylum Actinomycetota; class Actinomycetes; order Actinomycetales; family Brevibacteriaceae; genus Brevibacterium. The sequence goes on along the minus strand of NZ_FXZH01000011.1, from coordinate 128,035 downwards.
CCAGGACATCGACGTAGTCGGGGAAGCGATGGACGGTGCGGCGGCAGTCGAAGAGACGTTGCGTCTGACCCCGGATGTTGTGCTCATGGACCTCCGGATGCCCGGGGTGGACGGAGTCGCCGCCACTGCCGAGATCGTCAGAATGCCGACACCGCCACGAGTGCTCGTTATGACCACGTTCAACAGTGACGCTCAGGTTCTCGCTGCGCTCCGCGCCGGAGCTTCCGGCTACCTCCTCAAAACCACCCCGACCGATCAACTCGTGCAGACAATTCGTGTCATCGCTGCCGGTGGTGCTGTGCTCTCACCGGAAAGCCTGGAAAGACTCGTTCAATCACAGCTCCAGCCAGAGCGGCCAACGACGCCACAGCCCGATGACGGTGATCTCACCGACCGTGAGAAGGAGGTGCTGGCACAAGTGGCAGACGGGTGCAGCAACGCTGAGATCGGCGCCTATCTCTATCTCAGCGAAGCAACGATCAAAGGCCATGTCTCACGCCTGATGTCGAAATTCGACTGTGTTAATCGAACTCAACTCGCATTGCTCGCCCACTACCACAGTGTCAGGCGTCAATCGGAATGAACCGATTCGCTCAGCTTGCGCAGGCGACGCAGGTCTGAGCGTACGGACGGACCTCGAGACGCACGTCGGGAATGGGCTTCCCGCAGCTGACGCAGATTCCGAAGGTGCCGTCCTCAAGCCTGGCCACCGCCTCGGCGATGTCGGTCAGACGTTCCTTCGACTGCCGCAGCAGAGTGTCTGCCTGTGACCGTTCGAAGGCAAGCGTCGCACCCTCCGGGTCGTGCTCATCGTCGCTGTTGTCACCCTCGCGGGCAGCGGAGAGATCCTTGATGTCCGACGACAGTGAGGCGATGAGTCTTCTGGTGTCGGACTCTTCGGCGTCTAGCAGTGCACGCATTCGGTCGGTGTCGACCATCAGAGAACCTCCTCGTTGACGATCAGCAGACTTCTTCGTTGACGATCAGGCGTCCAGAGCCTCGGAGGCTTCGAGCCAGCGCTCTTCCAGCCCGGTCATTTCGTCCTTGAGCTCCTGCAGAGATGCGGTGAGTTTCTGTAGGCCCTCGAAGTCGGTCTGGTCGTGGTCGGCCATCTCGTCATGGGCCCGAGCAATTCGCTTGCTCAGCTTCTCCATGCGGCGTTCGATCGAGGAGACCTCTTTCTTCGCTGCCCGCGCCTCGGACCCGGAGAGCGCTTCTGCCCCGGTGTCGGCTGACGAGGCGGCGTTGCCAGAGCCGGAGTTCGACGAATTCCCGCCGGATTTCCCAGCCGCGCCAGACTTCGCAGAGTTACCAGACTTCCCTGACTTACCGGACTTCGCACTCTCGGCGCGCAGCTGAAGATACTCGTCGACGCCTCCGGGCACGTGCCGCAGACCATGATCGAGGATCGCGTACTGCTGATCGGTGACGCGTTCGAGCAGGTACCTATCGTGAGAGACCACGATGAGGGTGGCCGGCCAGGAGTCCAGAAGGTCCTCCATCGCCGCCAACATATCGGAGTCGACGTCGTTGGTCGGCTCATCGAGGATGATGACATTGGGCTCGGACATGAGCAGCAGCAACAGCTGCAGGCGGCGCTTCTGCCCTCCGGAGAGTTCCTTGACGCGGGCCGAGAGGTGCTCTTTGGCGAAGCCGAGGCGCTCCAGCAGCTGTGCCGGAGTGTAGTCCTTGCCTTCGATGTTGAAGCTCGTCTTCGACTCCGACAGAACCTCGCGGACCTTCTGTCCGGCGATGGCGTCGAGCTCCTTGAACTGCTGGTCGAGGACTCCGACCTTCACAGTCTTCCCGCGTTTGACTCTGCCTTCATCCGGTTCGAGCTCACCGGAGATGAGGCTGAGCAGGGTCGACTTGCCGGCACCGTTGGGGCCGAGGATTCCGGTGCGCTCGCCGGGACCGATGCGCCAGGTGACATTGTCGAGGATCTGCTGTTCCCCGAAGCTCAGTGACACATCGAGGAGGTCGACGACGTCCTTGCCGAGTCGGGCTGTCGCCATCTTCTTCAGTTCGATCGGGTTGCGCACCTCCGGGACATCGGCGATGAGCTGGTTTGCCGCCTCGATTCGGAACTTCGGCTTCGAAGTCCGGGCGGGAGCACCCCGGCGCAGCCATGCCAGTTCCTTGCGCATGAGGTTCTGGCGCTTCTGTTCGGTTGCGGCAGCGATTCGGTCGCGTTCGACGCGTTGGAGAACATAGGCGGCGTATCCGCCTTCGAAGGGTTCGACGATCTGGTCGTGGACTTCCCACGTCTTGTTGCAGACCTCGTCGAGAAACCACCGGTCGTGAGTCACCAGCAGCAGAGCACCGGAGTTCTTCGACCAGCGGTTCTTGATGTGCTTGGCCAGCCACGAGATGCCGTCGACGTCGAGGTGGTTGGTGGGCTCGTCGAGGATTAGCAGGTCCCAGTCTCCGATGAGCAGTGCCGCAAGAGCCACTCGTCGGCGCTGGCCTCCGGAGAGGCTGCCGACTGTGGCGTTCCAATCCAGGTCGGCGATGAGACCGGAGATGATGTCGCGGGCTTTGGCGTCGCGGGCCCATTCGTGGTCGTCCATGTCGCCGACGACGGAATAGCCGACGGTCGCGTCGGAGTCCATGGTGTCACGTTGGCTGAGCATGCCCAGGCGCATTCCGCCGCGGTAGGTCACGCGGCCGGAATCGGGTTCGATGGTGCCGGCGAGCATGCCCAGCAGGCTGGACTTGCCGTCGCCGTTGCGGCCGACGATGCCGATCATGTCTCCGGCGTCGACGCCGAGCGTGACGGAGTCGAAGACGATGCGGGTGGGGTATTCGAGGTGCAGGGCTTCAGCCCCGAGAAGATGTGCCATATCGCCTTCCAGTTTAGTGCACAAGGGTCCTGGGACCAGCATGCGCGGGTAACGAGCGGGCAGCCGGGGACCGGAGCAGAAGCTGGTGTCCGCCGCGGTCGAGTGTCGGGGTGGGCTGACGTCAACATGAAGTTATGTTGCGTTTTCATATCGGTGTCGACGATTCGGATGCTAGCGGACCCTGTTCTGGGTCTGAGGTGAATTAGACTGACGGAAAATTCATTGAAATATGAGTGATCATCCAGTGGTTTCACAATTTCGGCGGAGGACTCTGCGCCCGATCGACGCCAGTGCTGGACGTGAGCAACTTGAGAAAAGAGTAAACGTGAAGAAGCTCGTATCTGCGGTGTCGATTGTCGCCGCATCTGCCCTCGTTCTCTCCGCCTGCGGATCCGGCGAAGGGTCGGATAGCGCGGATGATTACCTCGGCTGTTTGGTTTCGGATGCCGGAGGCTGGGACGACCAATCGTTCAACCAATCGAGCAAAGATGGGTTGGACGCTGCGAAAGACAACCTGGGGATTCAGACCAGCGAAGTCGAATCGACATCTGACGCCGACTATCAGCCGAATGTTGACACGATGGTTCAGCAGGGTTGCAACATGACAATCGGCGTTGGTTTCAAATTGGAAGACAATATCCAAGAAGCAGCTGAAGCCAACACTGACCTCAACTTCGCTCTTATCGACTCAACCTTCTCCGATGCAGACGGCAAGCCGGTGACGCTGGACAATGCCAAACCCCTCGTATTCAACACCGCTGAGGCCGCTTACCTCGCTGGCTATGTGGCTGCGGCTACGTCCGAGTCCGGCAAGGTCGGCACCTTCGGCGGCATCCAGATCCCCTCGGTGACCATCTTCATGGACGGATTCGCTGACGGTGTCAAGAAATTCAACGAAGAGAACAAGAAGAACGTCAAGCTCCTCGGCTGGAACAAGGAGAAGCAGGACGGATCGTTCTCCGGTGACTTCGACAATCAGAGCCAAGGACAGGAGCTGACCAAGCAGCTCATCTCCCAAGGGGCGGATATCATCATGCCTGTGGCGGGTCCTGTCGGCCTCGGCGCAGCTTCTGCTGCAAAAGACGCCAAAGACGTGAAGATCATCTGGGTCGACTCCGACGGCTACAAGTCAACAGAATACGGTGACATCATCCTCACCTCGGTAGTCAAGCAGATCGCCAATGCGGTCGAGGACACCATAGCCGAGGACAAGGACGGCAAGTTCAGCTCCGAGCCCTATGTCGGCACGCTGGAGAACGAAGGCGTTGGACTGGCTCCTTTCCACGACTTCGATGACAAAGTTCCTGAGGACGTGAAGAAGAAGGTCGAAGAGCTCAAGAAGCAGATCATCGACGGATCGCTGACCGTGGAATCTGAGAGCACGCCCAAATAGGCGAATAGGTTAAACTGCAGGGCCGAGTCCTTTCGGCCCTGCAGTTTTCGAATTTGTGAGGAGTACCGGAAGCAGTGAAACTCGAGCTTCGCGGGATGACTAAGGTGTTCGGATCGTTCGTGGCCAACGACCACATCGATCTCACCATCGAACCGGGCGAAGTCCACGCCCTGTTGGGTGAGAACGGCGCCGGAAAATCCACCATGATGAACGTCCTCTATGGACTCTACGACGCCGACGGGGGAGAGATCCTCCTCGACGACAAGCCTGTGACCTTCGCCGGTCCTGGTGATGCTGTGGCTGCCGGGATCGGCATGGTCCATCAGCACTTCATGCTTGTGCCCGTGTTCACCGTCGCCGAGTCGGTGGCGTTGGGCTATGAGCCGACGAAGTCCATGGGACTCATCGACCTCGCCGAGGCACGGAAGAAGGTCAGGGAGATCTCTGCCCGCTTCAACTTCAACATCGACCCCGACGCCCTCATCGAGGACCTCCCGGTCGGTGCCCAGCAGCGCGTGGAGATCATCAAGGCACTGTCGCGCAACGCGAAGATCCTCATCCTCGATGAGCCCACCGCGGTGCTCACCCCGCAGGAGACCGACGAGCTCATCTCGATCATGCGCCAGCTCAAGGAGCAGGGCACCTCGATCGTGTTCATCACCCACAAACTGCGTGAGGTCCGGGCGATCGCGGACTCCATCACCGTCATCCGCCGCGGCAAGATCGTCGGTGAGGCCTCCCCTGATTCCACCGAGGCGGAGCTGGCCAGCCAGATGGTCGGCCGTCACGTATCCCTGACGACGGAGAAGGATGACGCCGATCCCGGTGACGCCACCTTCCAGGTCCGCGGCCTGACCGTCGTCGACAAGGCCGAGAACGTCGTCGTCGACGATGTCAGCTTCGACGTCCGCCGTGGTGAGATCCTCGCCGTCGCCGGCGTCCAGGGCAATGGTCAGACGGAGTTGGCCGAAACGATCATCGGGTTGACCGACCCCAGGTTGGGTTCGATCACTCTCGATGGGAAGGACCTCGTCGGCAAGTCCGTCAAGGACCGTCTGGGTTCCGGCATCGGGTTCGTTCCTGAAGATCGGTCCACCGACGGCATCATCGCCGAGTTCACGATCCGCGAGAACATGATCCTCGACGTCTACGACCGTCCTCCGTATGCCAAGGGCCTCAATCTCAAGTCCGCTGTCATCAACGACGAGGCGAAGAAGAAGGTCGAGGAGTTCGACATCCGCCTCGGCAGCGTCGTCGACCCGATTGCGACTCTGTCGGGAGGCAACCAGCAGAAGGTCGTCCTCTCCCGTGAGCTCGGCCGCGACCTGCGCCTCTTCATCGCCAGCCAGCCCACCCGCGGCCTCGACGTCGGCTCGATCGAATTCGTTCACAAACGTGTCATCGCCGAACGCGATGCCGGCACACCCTGCCTCATCGTCTCGACGGAACTCGACGAGGTCTACGGACTCGCCGATCGGATCGCGGTCATGTACTCGGGCCGCATCGTCGGCATCGTCGGTGCCGACACCTCGCGTGAAGCCCTGGGCCTGATGATGGCAGGCGTCCCTGCCGATGAAGCTCTCGCCGCCACCGCGGCACCTGAGAAGAGCGACGCCGCCACCGCGGCATCCGATGACAACTGCGCCACCACCTCGGCGGAGGAGACGAAATGACAACCGATATCTCCCCGGCGGCACCGTCGGCGACCCCGCCTCCGAGCGCCGAAGCCCAGCCGGACAAAGAACCGAATCTGCTGCAAGAAATCCTATCCGGTTCCTGGTTGGTTTCGGTGCTGGCCATCGTCGTCGCCCTTCTCGTCGGTGGTGTCCTCATCGCCGTGTCCAACGCCGAAGTCGTCGAAGCGGCGATGAACATCTTCGCAGCCCCCGGGGTCTTCTTCTCAACCCTGTTCTCCACCGTCGGCGACGCCTACTCCGCACTGTTTCGCGGTGCGATCTTCGACTGGGATGCCCGCACCACCGAGCGCGCCATCAGGCCCCTGACCGAATCCCTGGTCAGCGGCACCCCGCTCATCCTCACCGGCCTGGGCATCGCCCTGGCCTTCCGCTCGGGACTGTTCAACATCGGCGGTCAGGGCCAGGTCATCCTCGGTGCCACCATCGCCGGTTACCTCGGCTATGCCCTCCACCTGCCACCCGTCGTGCATATGCTCATCGCAGCCATCGGCGGCATGATCGGCGGTGCGATCTGGGCCGGCATCGCGGGTGTGCTCAAGGCACGCACCGGAGCCAACGAGGTGATCGTGACGATCATGCTCAACTCCATCGCCGGCTACCTGTTGGGCTACCTGCTCAAGCAGAGTTGGTTCACCCACACCGATTCGGCGAACCCGCAGTCGCGGACGCTTGACGATTCGTCGCAGATGTTCCTGCTGCTGCCGCCACCCTTCCGTCTGCACTTCGGCTTCATCATCGCCATCCTGGCAACGATCTTCGTGTGGTGGCTGCTCGAACGGTCCACCATCGGCTTCGAGTTCAAGGCTGTCGGTGCCAACCCGCACGCGGCGCGAACCGCAGGTATCTCCGTGTCGAAGGTGACGATCCTCGTGATGATCGTTGCCGGCGCACTCGCCGGACTCGGCGGAGCGGCTCAGGTACTCGGCACGGAATTCAAACTCACCGGCGGAATCAGCGGGTCGATCGGCTTCGACGCCATCACCGTGGCCCTGCTGGGACGGTCCAAACCCTTGGGGACGTTCCTGGCAGGTCTCCTGTTCGGCGCATTCAAGGCCGGCGGCTACCTCATGCAGTCCCAGACCGGGACGCCGATCGACATCGTTCTCGTCGTGCAGTCCGTCATCGTCCTGCTCATCGCGGCCCCACCACTCGTGAGGTCGATCTTCCGGTTGCCCACACCGGTGCTCAAGCGGAAGGAGGCCTGACATGAGCGCTCAGAACACCGCCGCTGCGACACCGGCAGCGAAGTCCTCGGCACAATTCAAGGCACTGACCCCGATCGCGTGGAAGTTCCCGATCACCTACTCGATCCTGGCCCTCGTCTCGCTCATCTTCTTCGGCCTCATCGGCCGTGACGGAGAGACGACATTCCGGATCGCGACCGGCGGAGACCTCTTCGCCATTCCGGATGTCGTCGTGTCCTCGACCGTAGCCGGACTGGTCCTTTCGCTCATCCTCGTGGTCATGGCCGCAGCCTCGATCTACCTCGCCCTGAAGCGGATCACCCTGGCCGGATGGTTCCCGATGGTCTTCGGCATCCTCTTCGTCGTGTCCTTCCTTGCCTGGGCAGGCGGCGGCAGCGGCGGCGTGATCCCCCTGACCACGCTGCTGGCTGGCGCCCTGGCACTGTCCGTGCCGCTGATCTTCGGCGCCATGTGCGGGCTCGTCGGCGAACGCTCCGGCATCATCAACATCGCCATCGAAGGTCAGCTGCTGGCCGGTGCCTTCCTTGCCGCAGTCGTCGCCTCAGTGGTCAAGAACCCCTATGCGGGTCTCCTGGCAGCCCCGATCGCCGGCGCGCTGGTGGCTGTGGTTCTCACCTTCTTCGCGGTGAAGTACTGGGTCAACCAGATCATCATCGGCGTCGTGCTCAACGTCCTGGTCGTCGGAGTCACCAGCTTCCTCTACTCGACGGTCCTCACACAGAACCCGGGCCTGTGGAACTCCCGGCAGCAGCTGCCTAACCTGCCGATCCCGCTGCTCTCGGACATCCCCATCCTGGGACGGGTGCTCTTCGACCAGAACATCCTCGTCTACATCATGTACGTCGTCGTCATCGCCCTCCAGATCTTCGTGTTCCGCTCAAAGTGGGGGCTGCGGATGCGGGCCGTGGGCGAACACCCGAAGGCAGCCGACACAGTGGGCATCAAGGTCAACTTCACCCGCGTGCGCAATACCCTCATGGCCGGTGCCATCGCAGGCCTCGGCGGTGCCTTCTTCACCGTCGGATCGGGCCTGGCATTCGGCAAAGAGATGTCGGCCGGACAGGGATACATCGCCCTTGCGGCGATGATCCTGGGCAAGTGGAACCCGAAGGGTGCCCTGCTTGCTGCCCTGCTGTTCGGCTTCTCCAAGAGCTTGGGCAACACTCTGCAGTCCATCGGAACTCCGGTGGCCAACGAGCTGCTGCTCATGCTTCCCTACATCGTCACGGTTCTCGCCGTCGCCGGTTTCGTCGGCCGGGTTCGCCCACCGGCGGCCGAAGGCGTGCCGTACGTGAAATAGTCCAACCCTAAGAGAGAGGTATCCCCTATGACTTCCACAGATGTCGAAGCCTCTGAACACGTGTGGAGCGTGGAACCCACCCCCGTTTCGGTCGACGACCTGAGCGAGGACACCTGGTCGCTGCTGCGAGATGAGGCGATGAGAGCGATGCGCTGCGCATACGTTCCGTATTCGTCCTATCCCGTGGGCGCGGCCGCACTGGTCGATGACGGTCGAATCGTCAGCGGCGCCAATATTGAGAATGCCTCGTTCGGGGTGACGCTGTGTGCAGAATGCTCACTCGTCTCCGATCTGTTCATGTCCGGCGGAGGCCGGATCGTGGCATTCGACTGCGTCGATGGTGCGGGAGCGACCCTGGCCCCGTGCGGACGCTGCCGGCAGCTCCTGTTCGAACACGGCGGCACCGAGATGATGCTCAACATGCCCAGCGGCAGGGCTCCTATGTCAGTTGTGCTGCCCGATGCCTTCGGACCAGATCATCTGAGCGGTGATGCGCCGGGCGCAGGCTCCGCCAAGCACTGACCCCGATATCGCCGAGGTGGCCCCGCGATCCCAGCGCCACCTCGGCGATCAATGGTGACCACCAGAACGGTCACCCCAGTGGCCGCCACATCGGTCACCCCAGTGGCCGCCACATCGGTCACCCCAGTGGCCGGGTCGTCGGCCACACTCGAAGAACGAAGGACTGACACTGTGAGCGTAGAGGCATTCGATGCCGTCGACGTCATCGCCGCCAAACGCGATGGCCGTACCCTGAGCAGAGAGCAGATCGACTGGGTGATCGATGCCTATACCCGCGGTGTCGTCGCCGATGAGCAGATGGCCGCACTGGCCATGGCGATCTTCATCAATGACATGGAACCTGGTGAGATCGCGGACTGGACGCAGGCGATGATTGCCTCGGGCGAGCGGATGGACTTCTCATCCCTGTCCCGCCCGACCTCGGATAAGCACTCGACAGGGGGAGTCGGGGACAAGATCACCCTGCCTCTGGCCCCGCTGGTCGCGGTCTTCGACGTCGCCGTCCCACAGCTCTCGGGTCGCGGTTTGGGCCACACCGGGGGGACCCTGGACAAGCTCGAGTCCATTCCGGGCTGGCAGGCTGGCCTGAGCAACGAGGCGATCCTCGACCAGCTTGAGGACCTCGGTGCCGTCATCTGCGCTGCCGGGTCCGGTTTGGCGCCGGCGGATAAGAAGCTCTACGCACTGCGGGACACCACCTCGACGGTCGACTGCATTCCGCTCATCGCCTCATCGATCATGTCGAAGAAGATCGCGGAAGGCACCGAAGGACTTGTCCTCGACGTCAAGGTCGGATCCGGCGCATTCATGAAGGACCTGGCCAAGGCCCAGAAGTTGGCTCGGACCATGGTCGACCTGGGCAAGGCGGCCGGGGTCAGGACCTCGGCGCTGCTGACCGACATGTCCACCCCGCTGGGGCTCACAGTCGGCAACGCCCTCGAGGTCCGCGAGTCTGTCGAGGTCCTCGCCGGCGGCGGCCCCTCCGACGTCGTGGATCTCACCGTCGCCCTGGCCGAGGAGATGCTGCGTCTGGCAGGGAAGACCGACGTCGATGTGCGTGCCGCCTTGGGTGACGGCCGGGCCATGGACGTGTGGAAGAAGATGATCCGGGCCCAGAACGGTGACCCCGACGCCGCTCTGCCCGTCGCCGAGCACACCGAAGTCATCACGGCGCCTGCGTCCGGCGTCCTCAGTCGGCTCGATGCATTGTCCGTGGGAGTCGCCTCCTGGCGCCTGGGTGCCGGACGAACACGCAAGGAGGACCCGGTCCAGGACGTGGCCGGCATCGAACTCCACGCCAAGCCTGGCGACACCGTTGCCGAAGGCCAACCGCTGATGACCCTGCACACGGCGACTCCAGAACGCTTCGCCCGAGCGATCGAATCTCTCGAGGATGCCGTCGAGATCGGAGGCGACCTCAGCGCGGTCTCCGCGTCGATCGTGCTTGAGACGATCACCTGAGTCGCCGTCACGCGCATTGCATCACCGCAGTACCAACTCACGCAGTACGAATCACACCGCACCATTCACCTTGGAGGACAACCACATGACCAGCAGAGCCGAAGTCGCAGCGATCATCGACCACACGCTGCTCAAGCCCGAAGCCACGCCTGCAGATGTGGAAGCACTCGTGTCAGAGGCGAAGGACCTTGGTGTGCTCGCGATCTGCGTATCCCCGTCGATGCTTCCCGTCTCCGATTCCGGCGATCTCGTCGTCGCCACGGTCGTCGGTTTCCCCAGCGGACAGGTCAAGCCAGAGATCAAGGCCGCCGAGGCTGCCCGTGCAGTCTCCGACGGTGCGAACGAAGTCGACATGGTCATCAACGTCGGTCAGGTCATTGCCGGTGACTTCGACGCAGTCGAGGCTGACATTCGTGGCGTCGTCGCGGCCAGCGGCAACGCCCTGGTCAAGGTCATCCTCGAGACCGCAGCTTTGAACGATGAACAGATCGTCGAAGCCTGCCGCCGCGCCGAGGCTGCAGATGCAGGTTTCGTCAAGACCTCGACCGGTTTCCACCCCGCAGGCGGAGCCAGCGCACATGCCGTCTCGCTCATGCGCGAAGCCGTGGGCGATCGCCTCGGTGTCAAGGCCTCAGGCGGAATTCGCACCGTGGAAGCTGCAGAAGAGATGATTACCGCAGGAGCGTCTCGTCTGGGGCTGTCGGGATCGGCTGGAATCCTCGCGGAGCTGAGCGACTGAGCTCAGATACGACGCGTGAGGCTACGTCCAATTGCGGGACACGGTCTCAGGCAGATCTTGGCGTCCCGGGCAGCCTCAGGCAGACTCTGGCCAATCCAAAAGGCGGATGGTTCGCAAGGCGGTGGTCAGCGCTGTCAGATCTGCAGGGTCGGAAATCGACCGAGAAGCCAAGGTCTCGAATTTGCGCAGCCGATAGTTCACGGTATTGCGGTGGCAGTAAAGAGCCTCGCTGGCTCTGGAGAGCGAGCCGCCACTTTCGACCCACGCTTCGAACGTGTCGAGGAGCATGTCACGATTCGGTTGTGGCTGGGTGCGCAACTCGGCAAAGGTTCGTCTGACCAACTGTCGGGCTTGTGATGGTTGGGAGCAGATGAGGGTATCCGTCGGAGATTGTCCGAAGTGATAAATGCCTTCGGCCCGATCATTCAGGCACTTCAGCGCGATGCGAGCTTGACGCGCGGCCTCGGCCGCATCATCGAGGCAATGGAATTCCTCGCTGAATCCTGCTCTGGCGCCACTGGTCGTGGAGAGAAACTCCGTTCTGTCGCGTAGAGCCAAAAGACACACTCGGCCACCATCGATCTCAGCCCAATGTGTGCACGCGCCCAGGACCTCGATGCCCGAAGCCTGTGCATCGGTCAGCATGACGAAGAAGCGCGAGTGATCGTCAAGTTGCAGCAGGTGGGCTGCGGTATTTCGGCGTTCGGATGTCACGGTCGATGAGAGCAAGTCGATGACGGCGGCGATGCGAGACTGTTCGGCCCAGCGCTCACGCGCCCCGGTGGCCTCTCGGTGAGCTTCGGCCGCAGCTGTGGAGAGATCGTCGAGAGCCGTCCACAATTCGGCGCCCAGAGGGAACACGTCCTTGCCGCTGTACTCGCTATCCGGGGTCATCGCCAGCTCCCGCCACAACCTCAAACCGGCCAAGCGATAGGCATGGAGGACACCCGACAGCTCCATCCCGTGTTCGGCCTTGACCCGTCCCGTGTTGTAGGCAGGACCGAGATCGAGAGTCCCACCTTCCAAATAGTTGAGGAGGGAATGGATGTTCGGTGTGATGAGGTCGACCAGAATCTCGATCGGGATGTGCTTCTCTGCGTAAGCTTGGTCTCCGGTGATGATGTCATCGGCGATCAGGCGAGCAAGGCAGTCGATATCCAGCCTCGAGGCAGGGTGAGTGCCGACTGATGCTGGACTGGAGCCGCTCTGCTCACCGTTGAGGTTCATCAAGCCAGGGTGACTGTTGCTTGTGCGCAGGCACAATGGTTTCGCTCAAGGTCTAGGTCGCCGCCCATAGGGGAAGACGACCGGTCGTGGATATGCTGGCATCACTGAAGGCAATGAAGCGGCCAGAGCAGGATGGAACCTGCGAGCGAACTGGCTCAACGAGGAGCAGAGAACATGACTACCGGCAATATTGCGCAGCCGCATGCGAGGCTCGGCGCGCCCGCCTATCCCTTGGATACCGTTCGTCTGGACGACGCGATCACCTCATTGGGTTCAGGAGTGCGGGCCTGGGCGGACATGTCGTTGGCCCAACGCTCACGCCTGCTCGAACGCACACATGAGTCGATCGCCCGGAATGTGACTCGGTGGACTCGTACGGCTGCGGATATCAAAGGGGTGGACCCCGAGTCTCAGCTGGTCGGTGAGGAATGGATGTCCGGCCCGTACGCTGCTCTGGCTGGATTCTCTTCCGCCGCTGCGAGCCTGCGACGGTTGGCAGCTGGCAGCTCTCCGGTGGACGGGATCGAACCGGCGAAGACAGCCGGAGGCAGACTGACCTGGAAGGTGCTGCCAGCCGATCTTCTCGAGTCGGTCCTGTTCCACGGTTTCTCCGCGAGGGTGTGGACCCTACCTGGTGTCACTGCCGAGGAAGTGCGTACGGGCGCCGGGCTGGGAGCCAGGCAACTCGGCAGGGCCGGTGGGATCAGCCTCGTCCTCGGAGCTGGCAACATTACCTCGATCGGGCCCTTGGATGTGCTGACGGAACTCATCGCTCACAATCGAGCCAGTCTCCTCAAGATCAACCCCTCCTTGGCGCCGCTCCTGTCGGTGTACCGGGAAGCGCTGGGCCCTCTTATCGACGCCGATCTTCTGAGGATCGTCCAAGGCGGCGCCGAGGTCGGTCAGTACCTGAGCGAACATCCCGACATCTCTCATGTGCATATCACCGGCAGCATCACCACCCATGACCGAATCGTCTGGGGCGAACACGGCAGCGACCATTCCGATGCGCCGGTCCTTGGCAAACCCATCACCAGCGAACTCGGCGGAGTCTCTCCTATCATCGTTGTGCCCGGCGCATGGTCGAAAGCGGACCTGAGATTCCAGGCGGAGAACATCGCCACTATGCGGTTGCACAATGCCGGCCACAATTGCATCGCCGCTCAGACAATCATCATCGACGCGCACTGGAGCCAACGTGACGAGTTCCTTCATGCGCTCAAAGATGCGCTGGAGCGCATCGACTCGCGAACTCCGTGGTACGCAGGCAGCCAGAACAGACTGCACCAGGCGGCGGCTGATCATGAGAACGTCGAGTCCTTTTCCCACGGGCAGCGACTTCTGGTCACAATCGATTCTGATCAGCCTGCCGATGTGGAAACCACCGAATACTTCGCTGCGGTTCTCGGCATCAAAATCATCTCTGCCGGAAACAGCACTGCCGAGCATCGGAGCGAAAACAGCGCAGCTTTCCTCCGTTCGGCTGTTGACTATGCCAACGACAGGCTCGCTGGCACCCTGGGGGCGAACGTCATCATCGCCCCCGGCACACACAAAGCGTTGGGATCACGATTCGACGCCGAGATCGAACGGCTGCGCTACGGGTCGATCGGAATCAATGTGTGGACCGGCCTGGCTTTCCTCACTCCCAAGGCCACGTGGGGCGCCTTCCCCGGGCACTCGCTGAAAGACGTGCAGAGCGGGATCGGCGTCGTGCACAACATGCTGCTCATCCCGCAGACCGAGCGGACCGTTGTCTCCGGGCCGTTCCGCCCCTTCCCCCGGTCAGTCCTCGGTGGGGAGTTCTCACTGTTTCCCAAACCACCGTGGTTCGTCACAGCACGCAGCGCAGCCCGCACTGGCCGGGCTCTGACTGAATTCGCCGCCAGCCCCAGCTGGGCAAAGCTGCCCAGCATATTCTTCCACGCATTCCAAGCCTGAACACTTTCCAGACCGTCATCGTGCACTGTGCACAAAGGAGCATCACCTATGACTGATCAATTTGATTACATCGTCGTCGGCGCCGGTTCGTCCGGAGCCGTCATCGCCTCGCGCCTGTCCGAAGACCCCGATGTCTCGGTGCTGCTGCTTGAAGCCGGCCCAGCGGACACGGACTCCAAAATCTCGATCCCGGCCGCGTTCTCCCAGCTGTTCAAGTCTTCTGTCGATTGGAACTACGAGACAACTCCGCAACCAGGTCTGGACGGCCGCACTGTGTACTGGCCGCGTGGAAAAGTACTCGGCGGTTCTTCTTCGCTCAACGCAATGATGTGGGTGCCAGGGTACGCTGCTGATTATGAGAACTGGGCCGCATTGGCCGGACCTGCGTGGGGGTGGGAAGCATTGGCACCGACCTTCGAAGCCACCGATATCAGCGTCACCGCTCAAATTGCCCCTCGACCTCTGACTCGAACCTTCCTCAACGCCGCGGCCGAGGCAGGTTATCGAATCGAGGAAGCGAATTCTGCGCGGCCCGAAGGCTTCACACAGGCTCAGGTGACCCAGCTCAGAGGGGCTCGCCACAACACTTCACAGGCATACTTGAAGCCAGCCAAGGGACGGGCGAACCTTACGGTGCGCACCGAGGCATTGGTTGAGAAGGTGCTCTTTGACGGGCACAGCGCCACTGGAGTCTCCTATGTGGTCGATGGAGCGCGCTTCGAAACGAAGGCCAGGCGCGAAGTCGTCCTCAGCGCTGGTGCTGTCAATACCCCCCAGCTGCTTATGCTCTCCGGTATCGGGGACCCCGCACAGCTGAATTCACACGGAATTCCGGTCCTCGTTGATGCTCCCGAGGTGGGGAAGAACATGCGAGATCATCTCTCGAGTCTGTTCTGCCTCGAGGTTGAAAGCGGTACTCTCAAGGACGCGACAAAGCTCCGCAGTGTCCTCAACTACCTCGTTCGGCGTAAGGGGATGCTGACATCGAACGTTGCTGAGGCATATGGATTCGTACGTTCGAAAGAGTCTCTGGCCCTTCCGGACATCGAAGTGATCTTCGCACCGGTCGCATACGTGCAGGAGGGGCTCAATGGGATCCCTAGCCACGGAGTTTCTCTCGGCCCGGTTCTTCTGCAGCCACAGAGCCGAGGCAGCATCACCTTGGCTTCAGCCGATCCTGGCGACAAGGTCATCATCGATGCGGGGTACCTCTCCGATCCCGAAGGTGCTGATCGGGCGACGATGCTGCGGGCTCTGGGCATAGTCAGCGACATCATCGCCTCCCCGTCGATCTCCGCTGTCACCAGCGGCCGCTACATAGCGCCGCTCGGTGCTGAACGCCTTCCTGCTGAAGAGCGGCTCTCCGCCGCACTCGAGGGTACCTCGCATACGCTCTATCACCCGACTTCGACAGCCAGGATGGGCACCGACACGTCATCGGTCGTCGACCCGCAGCTGCGGGTTCGGGGGGTCAGTGGGCTTCGCGTTGCTGACGCGTCCGTGATGCCGGAGATCATTCGCGGCCATACTCATGCGCCGACGGTCGTCATCGGTGAAAAGGCTGCCGAACTGCTGCGGAGGTAGTCAGGGAAGCGACCTGAGGGATGTCCGAATCGGTCAGGCGATCGCCGGTGATCGACGACAGATGAACCGGTCAGCGTGGTCGGCGGATTCTCTCACAGACGGGTCATCGCTTCGGCGATGAGTGAGACGTCCTCGAGGCGGAAGCTCAGGGGGTGCGGTGGAGAAATTACCGTCCTTGTCGCGGACGACGGTCGGATCCACGCAGTAGCTCAAGGCTTCTTCAAAGCCGAAGGGCAGGCCGGGAACGCGGGAGATCCATTTGAAACCAGTGAGAGGGTTGAAGGCACGGATGTCGTGAGCACGTGCGGCAGCGGCGAGACCACGCGAGGACACGATGGAGTTCGTAAAGACACTGCCGTCCGGAGCTCCGGTCTGCCTGCTCGTGATGTCCTCGCCCAGCAGCGGGCCCGCCTCGTCGCCGGATAGCTGACTGTAGTCGGCCGCGAGTGCAGAATCCGAGATAGCTGCGGAGAACCTGTCGGCATCCGGGGCGTTGGCGATGATGAGTTCGGCACCGACCTCTCGGGCCAGCTCATACGACTCATCCAGGGCACCAGCCTCTTCCGGCTTCGAGAGGATCACGATCGGGAGACCCTGGTCAGGATCCTGCTGCTGTGAGGTGATCGGATGGTATATGACTGGCGAAGTCAACCAGATCTTCAGTTCGCTTCAGGGAGCCGCCCACTCCGAGCTGCCACGCCATCAGGCGGATGGAGACTATCACCACCGGAGGTGAGCCGAGTGGCGCTTTGCTCACCTGGGTGCCGGGTCGAGTGCTGCCACGTAGCCAGGGGATGAAAGTGACGAGTCCGTCGAAGCGCTCAAGTGTCATTGTAAGCCGTTCTTCCGGCCATTGATCATTCCGAAGGTGGAGGACGTCTGGAGGTGGCGGATGCGGCTGCGTCCGGAGAGCTCGATTTTGCTCTCTCCTGAACGGTGTTCAATAATTGGATTATGGTTAACTACTTGTCACTCGCCGAGAGTGTGCTCTCCGGCACCCCGGCCACTGCCTCCGATGCCCGCGCGATCCTGTCGTCCCCGAATGAGGATCTGCTCGACCTCGTCGCAGCCGCAGCCCGGCTGCGGCGCGAGCACTTCGGCAAGCGCATCAAGGTCAACTACCTCGTCAACCTCAAGTCCGGGCTGTGCCCGGAGGACTGCAGCTATTGTTCGCAGCGCCTAGGCTCCGAAGCGGAGATCCTCAAGTATTCCTGGCTGCCCAAGGAAGAGGCCAAGCGCCAGGCGGAATTCGGCCTGGCCGGAGGTGCCTCGCGCGTCTGTCTCGTGGCTTCCGGCCGCGGTCCGTCGAACCGGGATGTCGAGCGCGTCTCGGGAATGGTTGAGGAAATCAAATCTGCCACTCCCGACGTCGAGGTCTGCGCTTGTCTCGGATTCCTCAAGGATGGCCAGGCGCAGCGCCTCAAAGAGGCCGGAGTCGATGCTTATAACCACAACCTCAACACCGCTGAGTCCCACTACGCCGACATCTGCTCGACGCACACCTTCGCCGACCGGGTCGACACCGTCGACAGGGCTCGCGGCGCCGGCCTCTCCCCATGCTCGGGACTCCTCGTCGGCTTGGGCGAGACGAACGACCAGATCATCGAGGCGATCGAATCGCTCAAGGCTGTCGACTCCGACTCGATCCCGGTCAACTTCCTCATCCCTTTCGACGGCACTCCTTTGGAGGGCACCAACACGTTGACCCCGCAGCACTGTGTGAGGATTCTGTGCGCTGTGCGCTTCCTGTGCCCGGATCGCGAACTGCGCATCGCCGGCGGCCGCGAAATGCACCTGCGTTCGCTGCAGTCGCTGTCGCTGAATGTGGCCAATTCCCTGTTCCTCGGCGACTACCTCACTTCGGAGGGCCAGGCTGCCGAAGAGGATCTCGACATGATCGTCGATGGCGGGTTCGAGATTGTCGGCACCGAGAGTGCCCAGCAGCTGCGTGACGAGCTCAAGGCCCACCGGGCAGCCCATCACGCTGCCTTCGACAGCGAAGCACCCGGCCACGCGAACGGCGAAGGTGCGTTCGCTGCCGGCACCGGCGCATCGAGCGAGGCTGCATCGGTACCAGTCTCAGCCGGCACACTGCCGTGCGGCAAACCACTGGCGCCTGTCGGTTACGAGGCAGGCAACTCGGGCGTGACGATTCCGACGATCCGTCGCCGCGGTGCTGGCACAGAGGTTTCTCCCAATGCCTGAGTCGGCACGATCAGGCCCCCAAAGTACCCTGGAGAGGGATGCTGGTCTCCTGTGGCACCCCTATGGTCCGCTCGATTCTGGGGCGCATTTTTCAGTCACCGGTGCAGCCGGTCCCCATGTGGAACTGTGTGATGCGTCCGGCACGACGCATCGGCTCCTGGACGGAATGAGCTCGTGGTGGGCGGTTGTCCACGGCTACCGCCACCCGGTCATGGACGCGGCACTGACAGCCCAAGTTCGCTCGTTCTCGCATGTCATGTTCGGCGGTCTGACTCATGGGCCGGCCGTCGACCTGGCCGAGCGTCTCGTCGCGGTCACACCTGCCGGACTCGACCATGTCTACCTGGCCGACTCAGGCTCGGTCTCGGTCGAAGTCGCGCTCAAGCTCGCCATCCAGTATCAACAGGCTCGCGGACGTGACCGCGGACGCTTCCTCGCCCTCGAAGGCGCCTATCACGGTGACACGAGCGGAGCGATGAGCGTGTGCGATCCGGTCGGCGGGATGCACGCCGATTTCGCCGGGCTGCTGGCCTCTCAGCTGTTCCTGCCGCGTCCTCCGCTGCCGGAGGCTTCCACCGCCGAAGTCGATGCATGGGTAGTCCTGGCTGAGAACCTCGTCGACGCGCATGGGTCCGAACTCGCTGGTATCATCGTTGAACCTCTCTTTCAGGGCGCTGGCGGCATGCGCGCCTATCACCCAGCCGCCTTGTGGGCGCTCCGGCGACTGGCCAACGAGATCGACGCCGTGCTCATCGCCGATGAGATCGCCACCGGATTCGGACGCACCGGCGCCGATTTCGCCTGCCGGTCGGCCGGCATCACCCCGGATGTCATGTGCCTGGGCAAAGCGCTGACCGGCGGCTATCTTACGCTGGCAGCCCTCATGTGCAGCGGCCCGATAGCCGAGGTCATCACCGCCTCCTCCCACCGGGCGCTCATGCACGGACCGACCTTCATGGCCAATCCGCTGGCCTGCGCGGCAGCCACCGCCTCGGTCGGACTGCTTTTCGCCGATGATACGAGCGGCTGGGAGCAGGCCATCGCCCGTATCTCTCCGACCCTCGAATCCGGTCTCTCCCCGGTTCGAGAGCTGGCACACGTCACCGAGGCGCGTGTGACCGGTGGCATCGGCGTCATCGAACTCGACCGCCCGGTCGATGTCGGACTCACCACGCGCATCGCCGCCGAGCACGGCGTGTGGCTGCGGCCCTTCCGGCAGCACATCTACACGATGCCGCCCTACATTTCGACTCCGGAGACGATAGCGACGATCACCACGGCGATGGTGGCTGCCGCTGCGGCACACTCCGAAAGAGATCTGCAGTGAACGTCATTGCCTCTCGCCTTGCCGCTGCAGCCGAACGCCGCAGGGCCACCGATATGGGCCGCAATGATCTGGTGCTCAACGGACTCGACCTCGCCTCCAACGATTACCTCGGCCTTTCACAGCACCCGATCGTACGTGCGGCGGCGATCGACGCGACCCAATGCTATGGCACCTCAGCCCGGGCGTCTCGCCTCGTCACCGGGACAACGGGCGCCCATCACCGGCTCGAGGCCGCGCTGGCCGAACGGCTGCGCCACCCGGCATGTGTGACGTTCTCAAGCGGTTATCTGGCCAACATCGCCGCAGTCACCACATTGGCCGGGCCGGACACCCTCATCGTCTCCGACGCCCATAACCACGCCTCACTGATCGACGCCTGTCGCCTGACGAAGGCTTCGTTAGCCGTCGTTACCCACAACGATCCGACCGCCGTCGAAACCGCCTTGGCCGATCGTGAGCAGGCCGAGGCGCTCGTGATCGTCGAATCGGTCTACTCCGTCCTCGGCGACGCAGCCGATCTGCCGCGACTGCTTCAACTCTGCGCCCGCTATGATGCTCTGCTGCTCGTTGACGAGGCCCACGGAATCGGCGTGGCCGGTGTCGAGGAACACAGCGGTATGGGCGCCGCCGCAGACCTGGCAGAACACCGCGATCGGCTCGTCGTCACCGCGACCCTGTCGAAGTCGCTCGGCTCCCAGGGAGGAGCACTGCTGGGATCCGAGCTCATCCGCGATGCCGCCGTCAACACTGCACGCTCCTTCATCTTCGACACCGGTCTCGCACCGGCCAACGCGGCAGCCGCCCATGCAGCGCTTGGTCTCATCACTCGCGACAGAGTGGCATCCATGGCAGCTGCGCGCGCCGAACTCGCAACCGCGCTTGAGGTGCCGATTCCTGCCGGCGCTGTGCTCTCAGTGCCGATGCCGACTCCTGAATCCGGAGTCCGAGTCCGCGCTCTGCTGCGCAAGGAGGGGATCCTTGTCGGCTGCTTCCGCCCGCCATCGGTTCCTGACGGAATCACGCGGGTGCGGCCGACCGCGCGTGCGGGTCTGAACCCTGATGAGCTGGCCTATGCCTGTGAGCGGATCCGCGCGATTACCGACGCTTGCGTTTCGGCGGCAGCAGGGTGATTCCGCGCTGCCTGCTCGTCACGGGAACGGACACCGGCGTCGGCAAGACTACCGCTACCGCGGCGCTGGCTGCAGCGCTGACAGCTGCCGGGCGGCGGGTCGTCATGTGCAAGCCGATCCAGACGGGGCACATCAGCCCTGACGATCCTCAGCGCGAGCAGCTTGAAGCCGACTACAGCGATGTCGTCACCGAATCCGACGCCCAGATCGTCGCTAGGCTGACCGGAATCCATACGTTCACGAACATCACGCTGCGTCTGCCGATGGCTCCGCTTCCAGCTGCCCGCGTGGAGTCGGCCGGATCCAT
Source organism: Brevibacterium sp. 239c (assembly GCF_900169365.1). Lineage (GTDB taxonomy): Bacteria > Actinomycetota > Actinomycetes > Actinomycetales > Brevibacteriaceae > Brevibacterium. The sequence goes on along the minus strand of NZ_FXZH01000011.1, from coordinate 107,154 downwards.
GTCTTCCACTACCGACGCAGCCTCGATCCTGCCCAGCCCAGCCGAGCATGCAGAGTTCATCCGCACCGTTGCCGAACACACCAGTGCTGATCACGTCCTCATCGAAGGTGCAGGGGGAGTGCTCGTCGACTTCGGAGGCCACACCGCCGCCGACGTCGCCGCCTGCCTATCGGCCGACAGAGACTCCATCGGTGCCGTCATCGTCGCCCGCTCACGCCTGGGCACCCTCAACCACACCGCTCTGACCGCCGAAGCGCTCGAGAGTCGGCAGATTTCGGTCACCGGCATCATCATTGGTTCGTGGCCCGAGCCTGCGCCGCCGGTCGACCGTGACAATCGCTGCGCGCTGTCCGCTATTGCCCCCATCCTCGGTGCAGTTCCCGCGGGATCCGGTCAACGCCTCGGGCGCGGCGAGTTCACTGCACAAGCACCCGGCTGGCTCCATCTGCCTTGGTGACTCAGATATGGCTGTGCTGCTTCTAACGTGTGTCAGGCAGTTTCGAGCCAATTTCTGTACCGGCGCTGGCCTTCATTGCATTCAATCTCATTGGAGCAGCAGCCATCCTGACCGGGGGACGGACAGCCTAGAAATTCGTCGGGCACTTACCCCAGGCTGTGGCCGGGGGAGATCGGGTGGGGGAGGCTACTCACGGAGCTGGACAGATCACCACAGTCTGAAGGGGCTTGACAGACCAGCCATCTCAGGCCAGTTGAGACGACTCCTGGGTGGAATGCTGTGGGCAGCGAGGCCCACATTGTGGGATGTCCGGGAACTCGAACCCAGACTGAAATCCGATCCCCACCCCGCTCCGGTACTCATCGGTGAATTGAAGCCGAAGAGGCACAGGGCGGGCTCGTCTGGCGCGGTCAGTCGCTTCCGGACCAGTGGAGGCGCTCCCAACACTCGGGGCACGTACCCTGATCAGGGTTTGTATTGTTTGCCATCTCATCCGGGACAGGTGAACAGTTCGCGCTCTGGGTATCTGACTCAGTGCCCGTCTAGCTCGGTGCCGATTTGTTCAACGAGGAGCCAGCCTATCGACGATGGCTCGACGCGAAATTCTGAAAGGGCAATGAACGAATTGGCTTGAGGCTCCCTATACGCCGTCTGCCGGGTCAGAGACCGAAGAACGCCTTGAGCTCGGTGGTGATCGACTTCAGTCGTTCATTGAGCGCCGGCTTCAGAGCAGCACTCGCCGAGGCTGTGGAGACTCTCAGCCCGGCAGCAGCCACTGCCCGTTGATCGGCGGCCGCAGCCGCAGAGAGCCCCTCGGGATCGGCGACGACCTCGAGGTAGCACTTGAGTTTCGGTTCGGTGCCCGAGGGGCGGACGATCACCCGTGAGTTCGCCTCGGAAAGCAGCAGAATGCCATCGGTGGGAGGCAGACCGTCGTAACCCTGCGACAGGTCATGGGCCTCGGTGACCGGGGAGCCGGCCAGGGTAGTCGGCGGGTTCTCCCGCAGCTTCGCCATGGCCGCGGCAATGAGCGACACGTCGTCGAGGCGGAAGCTTAAGGGTGCGGTCGCGAAGTATCCGTCGCGGTTGCGGATCCGGTCGAGTTCGGCATCGATGCTCGAACCCGATTCCTTGAGGCGTGAGGTCAGCGCAGCAAAAGTCACGGCCGTGGAGATTCCGTCCTTGTCCCTGACCGCGCTTGGGTCGACGCAGTAGCCCAGGGCCTCTTCGTAGCCGAAGACCAGGCCTGGGGCACGGGAAATCCACTTGAAGCCCGTGAGTGTGTTCTTCGCTGTGAGCCCGTGGCTTGCAGCGGCCGCCGCTAGGCCTCGGGAGGAGACGATCGAGTTCGCGAATATCGGCGACGCGGCGTCAACGTCTCCGGAAGCCGTGGCGCTGCCGGCGATGTCTTCGTGCGTCGAATGATGGGTGCCCTGTGCCAGACGGGTTGCGATGTCCTCGCCGAGGAGGAGGCCCACCTCGTCGCCGGAGAGCTGCCGGTAGCCGGCGGCAAGCGAAGCATCCGGGATGGCTGCGGAGAACCTGTCGGCATCCGGGTCATTGGCGATGATGAGTTCGGCGCCGACCTCCTTGGCCAGGGCGTACGACTCATCGAGGGCACCGGCCTCTTCGGGGTTTGGGAAGGCCACCGTCGGGAAGTCCGGGTCGGGTGCCTGTTGGGACGGAACTGGATGCACGTTCGTGAAACCGGTGCGGGCCAGGGCCGCCTCGGCGACGGAGGCTCCGACTCCGTGCAGGGAGGTGTGCACGATGCTCAGATCAGCACTCGCACGTACATCCAGGGCAACGATGCGAGCCAGGTAGGTCTCGACGATCGTCTCATCCAGGTGCTCCCACCCGGATTCGGCTCGCGGCACCGAGGCTACGGATGACACGGCCGCGATCTGTTCGGCGATGAGAGCATCGGCGGGACTGACGATCTGCGCACCGGCACCTGCTTCAGCAGCACTTAGGTCTGACTCGATGGACTGCAACGGACGCTGACCGAGGTAGACCTTGTAGCCATTGTCCGCTGGCGGGTTGTGGGACGCCGTGACCATGACCCCGGCATCGGCTTTCAAATGAGACAGGGCGAATGCCAATAGTGGGGTGGGCAGCTGATCAGGCAACTGGATGGCCGTTCCACCGGCGGCTGTGACAACGGCGGCGGTGTCGGCTGCGAAGTCGGAGGACTTGTAGCGAGCATCGCAGCCGATGACGACGGTGAATCCCTCGCCCACGGTGTTCTGCAGGAAACGAGAGAGCCCGGCGGCGGCACGAATGACGACAGCACGGTTCATCCGGTTGGGTCCGGCGGCGATCTCTCCGCGCAGGCCCGCCGTTCCAAACTCCAGGGGGCCGGCGAAGCGATCCTCCAGGTCGGCCAATGCCGCCTCGTCACCGGACTTCGCTGAGGCCAGGATGTTGCTCAGCGTGGTTGCGGTCTGCTGATCGGGGTCATCGGCAATCCACGCCTCGACGATGCCGGCGTCGAATCCGTTGGTGAAGCGATCGGCTACATCGGTCATGTCTGTCCTTGTCCAGTGCTGTTGGTGAAAGGAGTGCTGTCGGAACGGGTGAGCCCCCGTTGGGGAGGGGAATGCGATTGGTGAAAGGAACGCTGGAAGTGCTCAGAGTCTCGCGACGATGTCGGCGAGCAGCCCGGAGATGCGTGGGGCTGCCGCGACTCCGGCCTCGATGACCTCTGCGTGGGAGAGCGGTGTTTCCTGGATGCCGGCGGCGAGGTTCGTCACCAGGGAGATGCCCATCAGTTCCATACCGGCCTGACGTGCGGCGATGGCCTCCAACGAGGTCGACATTCCGACGAGGTCGGCGCCGAGGACTCCTGCCATGCGCACCTCGGCGGGGGTCTCGTAGTGGGGCCCGCGGAACTGGGCGTAGACACCTTCGTCGAGGCTGGGGTCGATGTCCCTCGCGATGGCTCGCATGCGCGGGGAGTACAGGTCGGTGAGGTCAACGAAGTTCGCGCCTTCGATGGGGGAGGTGCCGGTGAGGTTGATGTGGTCGGAGATGAGGACCGGGGTGCCGGCGACCCAGTTGCGGTTGAGTCCGCCACAGCCGTTGGTCAGCACGAGGCTGGCGCATCCGGCGGCAGCGGCGGTGCGGACGCCGTGGGCCACGGCGCGCACGCCCTTGCCTTCGTAGTAGTGGGTGCGAGAGCCCAGGACGAGGGCGTGCTTGCCGCTGGCTTCGATCCGGATCGTGCGCAGGGTGGCTCCGTGTCCTTCGACGGCGGGAGCGTGGAAGCCGGGGACCTCGGAGGCAGGGATCTCGCTGATCGTCTCGCCGAGGAGCTCGGCTGCCCCGCCCCATCCCGAGCCGAGAACGAGAGCAATGTCATGGGCCTCGATGCCGGCTTTGGAGTTGATGGTCGTGGCCGCGGCGCGGGCGGCGGCGGTAGGATCGCTTAAGTCAGTCATGACGCCAAGATTATCAAGTTATCGACCCGTTCAAGGAGCGCACACAATGCCGATCAGAGACCTGACCGAAGGTGACGACCTGCGGTTGAACGAGGTGTTCGCCGACGCCGATACGCCGGCCGCTCATATGGCCAGGTCCCTGTTCCGTCCATCCTCGGATTCGCCCCTGCTGCGGTCCGTCATCGCCGAGGTGGTCGCTGAGGTTCCCGTCGGTGCCGCCGCGATTGCGGAGTCCCCGCTGCACCCCCATCGGGCATGGGTCCATGTTGAGGTCGCGAGCGAAGAACAGGGCCATGGTCAGGGACGGGAACTCTTCGAAGCCGTCTGTGCCGAGACCGTGGGCACCGCGCTGGAAGGACTTGACCTGCGCACACGTGTGCAGGCCGGCAGCCCGGGCGCCGGATTCGCGCAGGCACTCGGCTTCACGCCTCTGACGACGACACGGGTGATCAAGGTTGCCGCCGGCGCTCTGCCTCCCAGCGGTGGCGGACGTGCCGAGGATCTCGAGATCGTGGCCACTGGTTCGGTGAAGCTGACGAAGGCGTTCCTCGCCTGGTACACGGCTGTGAACAAGGACGATGCTGTCGGTCCTCTGACGATCGGTCAGGTCAACAATGCGTTCCTCTCCGAAGCAGTCGGCGCCCATGGTGCGGCATTGCTCAACGGTGACGCTGGAGCTGCCGAGGACGCAGGACTGAGCGCTTTCGCCGTCTCCTACGCCCGCGAAGCCGACCAGTCAGGCGCCGAGATCACGGACGCGATGCCGGCACCAGGTGATGACGAAGAGGCACCCACCGAGCTCATCATCGGGTCGATGTTCGAAACTCGCGAGGAAGCTGCCGACACCACGAGTGAGCTGTTCAAGGCAGCGGTCGCCGATGCCGAACTCCTCCTCGCCCGACTCTCCGTCGATGCCGACGTCGTCCTCGAAGTCACGAGTGGCATGCCAGTGGTTTCCGCTCTGGCCGACCGACTCGTCGAAGCGGGACAGGCCACCGAACTCTACCGCTACGAAACTCTCACGAGACCTCCCACCGACGCTCGCTGAGCCGACGTTGCACCGAGGGTGCACAATGTCTGGGGCCGGCTTGCCGGGAGAATTTGAGAGAAAGTAGGACACCCATGTCTTCAGCCGACAGTGGGAGCGGAGAGGCGACGACCCATGACAATCACACAGAGAACGTGGGCCTACGCAGGGGGCTGACCGCCCGGCACATTCGCTTCATGGCCTTGGGGTCGGCCATCGGGACAGGGCTGTTCATGGGGTCCTCGGAGTCGATCCAGACCGCAGGTCCGTCCGTTCTGTTGGCCTACATCATCGGCGGTGCCGCCGTCTTCATGGTGATGCGTGCGCTGGGCGAAATGCTCGTCCGCCACCCCGTCTCAGGATCCTTCGGCCAATTCGCATCGAGCTATCTCCACCCATTCGCCGGTTTTCTCGTCGGCTGGACCTTCGTCTTCGAGATGGTCCTTGTCGCAGTCTTCGATGCCACCGCCGTCGGCGTGTACATGGGCTTCTGGTTCCCTGGAGTACTGCGCTGGATCTGGGTGCTGGCCGTGGTGCTCTTCATTGCCGCAATCAATATGATCGGCGTCAAGGTATTCGGTGAGCTGGAGTTCTGGTTCGCGCTCATCAAAATCGTCGCGATCATCGCACTCATCGCGGCCGGAGTGGCCATCATCATCTTCGGCTTCGGCATCGCCGACCACGATCAGATGGGTCCGCGTGCATTGTTCGACCACGGCGGAGCGTTCCCGCACGGATTCTGGGGGCTTCTCTCATCGTTCACGATCGTGATGTTCGCCTTCGGCGGCATCGAGATCATCGGAGTCACTGCCGGTGAAGCACAGAACCCGAAGAAGGTGCTGCCGGCCGCCATCAACTCGGTGCCGGTACGTATCCTGCTCTTCTATGTGCTCACCCTCGGCGTGATCATGTGCATCCTGCCCTGGAACCAGATCACCTCGGAGATCAGTCCCTTCGTCGCGATCTTCGACTCGGTCGGCTTCAGTGCGGCAGCTGCAATCCTGCAGGTTGTGCTCATCACGGCGGCGCTCTCGGCCATCAACGCCGATATCTTCGGTGCCGGTCGGATGCTCCACGGTCTGGCAGAACAAGGGCAGGCGCCGCGTTCCTTCGCCCACACCACGCGCAACGGGGTCCCGGTGATGACGGTGATCACGATGATCGTGGCACTGCTCGTCGGGGTGCTCCTCAACTATCTCTACCCCGACCAGGCACTGTTCCTGCTCGGCGCCTTGGCAACATTTGCGACGGTGCTGGTGTGGCTGGTCATTCTCGCCGCTCATATTCGGATGAAACGGGTCCTGGTGCAGGAGAACCGACTGCGCAGTGAGTTCCCGATGCCGCTGTGGCCCGTGGGGTCCTGGGCTACGGTGGCGTTCATCGGCTTCGTCATCGTCATGGTCGGAATCGTGCCTGATTCCCGTCCGGCACTGTGGGTGGGTCTTCTCTGGGTCGCGGCGCTGTGGCTGGCCTACGTCGCCTTCGTCCGAGGTGAGGGCCGCCGACCCTACCAGCTCATCGACCACACCGAGCCACTGCGTGCAGGCAGGCACAACGCGAGTACTGACTGATCGCCAGCTCGAATCGCGATTGATCAGGCTAACTCCACCGAGACCAGGCTCGCGCGCGGCCTTCTGGCGACGTTCTGGCCCGACTCTCCGTCAACGCAGACGTCGTCCTCGAAGTCACAAGTGGCATGCCAGTGATTTCTGCACTGGCTGACCGCCTCGTGGAAGCGGGACAGGCGAACGAACTCTACCGTTACGAGACACTCTGGGACATCCTGCGGACAGCCACTCAACTTGAGGTGTGGACAGAGTTCAAGTGAGCATCCTCATGCCCCGAGCTGACAGTTTGGTTGTGTACCAAATCGCGACCGATGTTCTGTCGACAGATGGTTCGGAGCAAATGCAGAAGCCTACGGATTTGGCGGCAGGCCACATATTCAATAGGCCGAGAAACTGAAACTTATACTCGAGAATCCATGTCGGTCGAGATCGAAGCAGACCACTAGAGAATCTGATCGAAAGTGTGACCTATTCTTCATTCGACTGCCCATCGAGACATTCAGGGCTGACATCTATAGGTGGTCAAACATTCCTGAAGATGGAACGCAATTTGGGGCCAATTTCGCTTGAAGGTACTTGGCGACAATGTTCCTTCAGCTTGCGCCCTGATGTTCGGTGATGCACGTCAATCACAGAGCTTGCACCACCAGCGATATCGGAAACACAGACAGAAACTGAAGTGGAGCCGGATTTTTCGCCTTCAAAGCAGTCTTGATGACCGGAGTGTGGAGGGATCCGGTTCCACGCTCGCTTCATCCTTTTGAGACTAGCAAGCGAAGCATCCAAATTTGCTGGTGAAGAAGGGCGCTGGGAAGCGTCGAAGTGGACAGCTCTGTTGACGAGATCCCGTAGTGCCTTAGGCAAATGTGGTGCAGGGTTCCAAATGTCTGGTACGTGAGTGAATGCTATTGCCTGAACTGACATGGACGGTAGTGCCGGGCTACCTGCTAACATCCAATACAAGCTAGCACCAAGACTGAATACGTCGCTGCGTGCTGTGTAGCACTCCCGGGTATTATTTGTGAACCCGGCGGCTACTTCTGGTGCCATGGTGGGCGGACTGCCACCAGCCTCTGCATAGCCGCCTGAGTTTTGCAGTTGGGAAAGCCCCAGGTCGCCTATGAGCGCATCACCTCGATCATCTAAGAAGATGTTTTCCGGCTTTAGGTCTCTGTGCAAGAGGCCAAGATCATGCAAGCGTGCGACACCCTGGCAGGACTGCCGTCCCCACCGAACAGCTTTCTCGACGCGAACTCCGACGTTTGGTGTTATCTGCTCCGCGATCGTGCCATGTGTCGCGACCGCAGTCACAATGTAAGGTTGCCCCAAGACAAGATCGGCATTACGTACCTGAAGCACATGTTCTCCGGCGACCGATTGCAAAATCTGGGCTTCCTCCCAGATGTTTTTTGAGGTTCGTTTCAACAATTTCAATGCGCTCGTCTGTCGCATATTATGGTCGTATACTTCGTATACTTCGCCAAAACTGCCCTCGCCAATTTTTCGGAGTACTTCGTATCTTTCGGCGATGATTGCAGGGGGACTGGGGTGCGTCATCTGACTATAGTAGGCATAATTGAAGTATGCGCGCTATGGGACTTGCAGTGAAGGTCAAGAAGAATCGGTTAGATACGACCGTCGTGGTTTTAAATGATGACGGAGATCGAGACGTGGCTCTTGACGTCTCAAATGTACGAGTTGAGGCCACGTTTGAAATCAATAGTGGCGTGGACGAGATGGCGAACATGCTTGGTGATTGTGCCAAGAACTTTTCTGGTCGTCTGCGAGGACTGAAGCCAGATGTCGTCACAGTGCGGCGAGCCGACCGACCCGCTCGCCCAACAAACACAGAAGGTCCCCGTATGCGTCTGCTCATGGAGGGGGCCCTGACGAGTTCGGCCCAGCAGCTGGTAGCCGGTACTACGATCCGCAACGGCAGAGAGTGCGGGTCGGATTACGGTACCAATAAAGCTGATCTTGATAGGGTCGCAAGCGAGATTAAAGGTGGCAAGTTCAGCGAAGCAACTGCCGCGGCACTTTCTGGGCTCGTTGCCAACCGTTAGTATCTGTTTTGCCGCAACACACAGGCTTGGGTGGTTCCGCTATTGCAGGTTTCACGCAATACTGTAAGCGTGGCCAATTCGTTGAGTTTGCTTAGCCAGGTCTATCGAGCGCAGACAAAAAACAGTGCACTCGCCGGGCCCTCGCTCAGTGCTGTGGCGCAACATGTTGTTGATCAGTCGCAACGAGGCGAGTGGTATCTTCTGGCGGTTGATCGAACTGGGGAGCGCATTATCGGAGCGGCACTTAGCTTAGACTCAGACCTCAAAACGGTTGATACTTCTGCCCGGCTTGATGGGTTGCATGTTTTGCTTGTAGCTGGTTATGTCGCGGGCAATGTGGCAATTGACTTCAAGATTGAGCTTGCTATTCGTCTGGGTGCAACTCAAGTTAGACCGGTATTTTTGACAGACGACGTGGATAGCAACACGAGCAGTTTGTGTCTTTGAGGCTAGTGCACGGGGGAAGCCTTTTACGCCACTATTCTTGAGTTTTGACCGGCATCTATAGTTAGGATCGTTGGCAATCCTAGGACGCGCGCTGTAAAGGTTCGTGACGAGCTCTGGCATATGAGCACGAGTCACACCATAAGAAACGCCACCTAAAATGAAACAAAATCCTCGAAGAATGAACGTAACGACTCTTTAAAACTCGGTCGCGCCATCTTTTGGCACCCGTGGCTACTCTAGTTTGTGCCTGCGAGTTTTCTTGGATTGCCGACGTGAGTCCTGTTCTTCTGAGGGTCCATCGACGGCATCGTGCAGCCAGGCGGACAAGAAATCTGTACCATGCAGATTCGCTCGTTCTTCAAAATCAGCGGCCATATTTACAGCAAGTTCCGAGAACCGGTACCCCGTCTCCTCGGATGCTGTCCGGAATGCCCGCTGGTATACGCGCAGGAGAAGTTCTGCACCCACTGCTGATTGTGTCAGTTCATTTAGAGCAGACGACCCGACAAGAATGGCAGTGCGAGGCGAGGCTTTTGCTACTGCCCCACGTGACCGGTGCCCTCGAAGAGTGTTTCCGACTATCGCGACATAGTAAGTATCAGCGAAATAGCTTTCCTCGAGTGCGATTAGTTGGTCGCCTAAGCGCTTCCCATCACCGCCTTTCGCAGATCCAGTTTTGCTTTTGACCTGAAATAGACGGAGCGCAGCTTGTTTCTCAGATAGCGGAACTTGACCCACGTCCGCACCTGGGAAGGGATTGAAAAGCGGGTCCATTTTCTCTTTCCCGCCTTTGCCCTGAGGCTCGGGGACGCGGAAATTACCGCGCATCTCACCAATCACGTTCTCGTGGAGATGACCAACTAGATCTTCGATCTTCATAAGTACTTTGTGAGATGCCGTATGTTCGATCGTCTGTTGGAGACTTTGTTCACTGAGTAATTCGAAGTTTGCAGCAAGTATGAATGGATCAAGCACGTCGCCTGCATTGCTGCCCACGCGCAGATGGTCAGCCTTGGTCGGGAACTTCTGCACCTGGGCCTCAACGTAGTTGGCTACCTCGCGTGTAACCTGCCTCGGGTTTGCGAACGCGCGGCACAGCTGGACTTGATCAGCGAGATCCTTTGCAGTGGAGGTACCTGAGTCGAAATGTGGCTCTAGGAGGTTGAATAGCTCGGCGCGAGTCAGATTTCCGAGCTCAAGCGCGGTCTGATGCGGTAACGCAACGTTCGTGAGGGGCTTGAGGCCAAGTTGATCAGTCGCGAGATCTAGGAGTTGTTGTGCCGTTGCTGAACGGATCCAATCGACTTCGAGTTGAGTTTCGTCGATTCGGGTGAGGACACGTGGGTTCAGTCCGGAGAGACGGTCGCGGTAGGTCATTTGGTAATGACTTCTTTGGCGCTGCGTCGCCGTTTGTTTGTTGCGGACATTCGCAGTAGTTCGATTGCGTCAGTGAGCATTGTGTCAATGTCCGGTTGTGCCCCCCTGACTACGGGCTGTTTGATGGTTGCGCCGATGGCTTTTCCGAGCGCAACTGGTACAGCGTTCCCGATTTGCGTGTATTGATCGGCGATGGACCCATTGATTTTCCACGAATCTGGGAAGCCTTGCAGTCTGGCGCACTCATGTACCGACAGCGGTCGGCTTTCCGATGGATGACACATGGCAGATCCTTTGCGGTTAGCTTTGCCGGTGATTGTCGGGGACTGCCCGTCCCAACTGAGCCGACGAAAGAAGCCTGTCTTTCCCCCGCCGGCACGAAGACTCCGTTCTCCCATTGCAAGGGCCGCGACTTCGTGAGGCAAGTTGCGCCAGTTGCCCCCCTCTGGGACGAGATCGAAATAGCCTCGCGTAATCTCCGTATAGAGGGCTCCAGGACCCGGGTTTTTCTCAAGATCACTAATAGCATCCGCTACTGTCACTAGCGGGCGTTCCCCGGTTCCATGCGTAGGTTGTATGAATTCCGGAGGGACTCCATCGCGAGAACCGACCATCACGAACCGTAGGCGCTTCTGCGGTGCCCCATAGTTGGCTGAGTCTAAAACCGCGAAGCGGACCTGATAGCCGAGATCCGCTATGACGGTGTCCAACAGGTATCGAATTGCGCTCCCGGATAGCTCGTCAGGTTCGAGAGGCGGAAACTCGCTGTCAATATCGAATAGTGCTGATTGACTCGCACTGTATGACGACAGGTTCCAGGAATTTCCCGGGCGCGCAGCGATCGGACGGTGACGTGCGGCAGCAGTAACGAGGTTTGCCACATTCTCAAGCACGAAAAGGCGTGGTTGTGTCTCTGCTATTAGTCGTAAGTACTCGAATATGGCGTTGCCTCGAGGGTCGTTCAAAGCGGCACGATTTCCACCGGTAGAGAAGCTCTGGCAAGGAGGACCACCTACCATTACGTCCACTTCATTCACGTCACACAGTTTTTTGAGCCCTGCGCCAGTTAGGTCAGCGACATCAGATTCGACTACTTGGATGTCTGGACGGTTATTTCGAATAGTCGCGCAGAATTTAGGTTCCATCTCCACGGCCAATGAGGGACGCCACCCCTCAGCTTCCAATCCCAGGTCGAGGCCCATCGCTCCTGAGAAGAACGACCATACAACTGGTTCAGTTTCAGACATAGCTCAATTCTCTCATAACCTACCTACCTACGAGCTCGTTCTTCTCTCGCCAGTTTGGTCTGAGGTCTCGCCGCGGACAAGGGGCCGAGGATACTCTCTACATGCCGAATCCGGAGGGTTGATTGTCGAGCGATCGGATCGTCGCCTCCTTATCTTCTATCGGCGGAAGATCCGCGACCAGACTGCGCTCGTCATACTCGGAGATGACCGTGCGAATGACCTCGCGAGAGCGCTGCATATCGGTGCGAGGGTCCACATCGAGGTCCCTGATCCTCTTGTGCACTTCGCTCTTGATGACCTCGGTGGCTTCCACATTGAACCCCTGGCAGACAGAAAACGAAACCCATTTCCAACAGCTGGATTTGTTTTTAACCTATCTGTAGTCGACTGAAGAATCCAGCAATTTCTCGAATCTGTGGATAACTCTGTGTAGAAAGCTGAATGCCCTGCGAGTAGTTTCAGGTGAAGACCAGGGGGCGGAACACCACTGCATCCGCATTGCACATTTGCGTGTTCGGGTATAGATTCTCATCACCATTGCAGCCGCCTGCGACGACGGGCCTGCGCACCATAGACCGCGCCACCGGCGGGATGACTTGATCTCCCGCCGGTGGCGCTATTTTTCGGTATCTAGTGTCGCGTTTCTGAAGTTGCTTTGGGTTTCGCTTTTTCCAGCACCTGCTCTGGTGTCTTTGTCCACACGAAGGGTGCTTGCGTTTGTTCCACCCAGTGATGAATGCTCGGATCTTCGCGTTGAGATCCTTCACCGATGTGAACACCCCACTCTTGATCGCTTGGCGATCGATGATGCCGAACCAGACCTCCACCAGGCTCAGCCACGACCCTGACGTCGGGGTGAAATGCACATGGAAACGCGGATGCTCGTCCAGCCACTGACGCACTTCGGCTGTCTTGTGAGTAGCGTCGTTGTCCATCACCAAATGCAGCTCCTGATCCGGATATGCTCGATTGATCTGGCGGAGAAACGACAGAAACTCCTGCCACCGATGCCGAGGCTTCACCGCGCCGGTAACCTGTCCCGTGGCGGCCTCAAGAGCGGCGAACAGAGTTGAGGTTCCATGTCGGTGGTAGTCATGAGTGCGCTTCTCGGCATCACCCATGCGCATCGGCAACAACGGTGCCGTACGGTCCAGGGCCTGGATCTGGGACTTTTCATCGACACTGAGCACCACACATCTGCCTGATTGCCACCACCTGGGTCTTCTTCACCTCCGCCACCTGGGCCGAAGCTACGCAAGGCTTCACGTGGCTGGTGCCCGCCTTGGCTGCCGGGTTCACCGCCCAGGTGCTCTTCGGGGCGCTGTCCTATCTCCTCCCGGTCGTCCTCGGCGGGGGACCGGCCGCAGTGCGTGCCGCCAACACTGAGTTCGCGCGTTTCGGTGCGCTGCGGATCACGATCATCAACCTCGGGCTGGCGATCTGCCTGCTCCCGGTTCCCAGCTGGGTCCGCGTGCTGTGCTCTGGACTGGTGGCGCTGGGCCTGGCTGCGTTCCTGCCCCTGATCTTCCGCGGAATCAGGGCCTCACGACGGGCGAAGAAGAACCCGCCCGAACCCGTGACGGGCAACCGGAAGGCCCAGGTTCGTGCGACGAAGGAAGAGCGCGCGGCCCAGCAGAAGCAGGAGAACCGAAACAGTCTGGGCCTCGCAGCAGCAGGTGTGGCAGCGGTGCTGTTCGCCGTTGCCGGCGGCGTCGCCCTTGACCCGAGTGCCACGACTGCGATCAACGCCTCATCCACCTCGGCGGGAGTGGCCGCCACAGGTGAGACGACGCGCGTGAGCGTCGAAGCCAAAGATATGCGCTTCACCCCGGCGAGCGTCGATGTGCCCGCGGGCAACCGATTGATCATCGACCTGAAGAACACGGATGATGAGGATGTCCACGACCTCGTGCTCGCCGATGGGCACGACAGCGGCAGGCTTGCACCGGGGGAGTCGACGAGCCTGGACGTCGGCATCATCGGCTCCGATATCGATGGGTGGTGCTCGATCGCCGGCCATAAGCAGATGGGCATGGTCTTCACCGTCAACGCCACCGGCGCCGCAGCCACCAGGGACGCAGGCGACAATGATGCCGCAGATGGGGGATCGGCGGATGCGATGCCGGGAATGGATCACGACTCTGCGCAATCCACCGGCGATGATGCCGCGAATGAGGGCACAGCCTCGGCGGCCTCGGGCCTGGACTTCATGGCCGATCCGGGCAAGGACTTCAGCGCACAGGACGCTGAACTGCCACCCGCACCGGGAGGCACGACCCACAAGGAGATCTTCACCGTCACCGAGGTCGAACAGGTGGTGGCCGCGAACGTCAGGCAGAAACTGTGGCTGTTCAACGACACCATGCCCGGGCCGACCCTGCGCGGCAAGGTCGGCGACGTCTTCGAAATCACCCTGGTCAACGACGGGTCGATGGGGCACTCGATCGACTTCCACGCCGGTGAGCTGGCCCCGGACAAGCCGATGCGCACGATCGCGCCCGGGAAGTCACTCACCTACACGTTCAAAGCCACCCACTCCGGCATCTGGATGTACCACTGCGCGACCATGCCGATGTCATCCCACATCGCCAATGGCATGTTCGGTGCCGTCATCATCGATCCACCCGAGCTGCCGGCCGTGGACAAGGAATTCGTGTTCGTCCAATCCGAGTTCTACCTCGGACCCCAGGGCGGGGTCGTCGACTCAGAGAAGGTGCGTCGGGAAGAACCCGACGCCGTGGTCTTCAACGGCTTCGCCAGCCAGTACGACCATGAACCGCTCACCGCTCACGTCGGAGAGCGGGTGCGGATCTGGGTGCTCAACGTCGGTCCGAACCGATCGAGTGCCTTCCACATCATCGGCGGACAGTTCGACACCGTCTATAAGGAAGGCGCATACGTGCTCCGCCCCGACAATTCCGAGAAGGGGGCAAGCCAGACTCTCGACCTCGAAGCCGCACAGGGTGGGTTCGTCGAACTCGAATTCGCCGAGGCTGGACACTACCCGTTCGTCTCCCACAAGATGGTCGACGCCGAGCGGGGAGCCCACGGAATGGTCGATGTCAGTAAGTGAAATGCCGGGCCCGGATCTTCAAGCCCGGATCTTCAAGCCCAGAGCGACACGGGTGACGTATCAGCGAAACGGCTGCGAGCCACCGGATGTCCATATTTCGGCTTGAGATTTCTCACGGTTGCGACCGGTAGAAAGAAATTCTACACAGCGTAGTAATGTCGCAGACGCCAACCAAAATAGCGACCTGGACAGGCCGTTGCAGCCACGTGGTGCACTGGCATCACGAAAGGGGCAGATGTGATTTCCCAACCCGCACTTTCCGTCATCCGCGAGACCCTGCCGGCAGTCGGCGCCTCGATCGGTGAGATCACCCCGATCTTCTACGAGCGCATGTTCGCTGCCCGTCCTGACCTGGAGAGCGACCTCTTCAACCGCGGCAACCAGGCACAGGGAGAACAGCAGAAGGCTCTGGCCGGAGCAATTGCCGCATACGCGAGCCTGCTCGTCTCCGAGGACGCACCGAACATCGATGCCATGATGAGTCGGATCTCGAACAAGCACGCCTCGCTGGGGATCACCGAAGACCAGTACGCCATCGTCTACGAGCATCTCTTCGCCGCCATCGCCGAGGTCCTCGGCGAGGCCGCCACCCCGGAGGTCGTCGATGCCTGGACCGCGGTCTACTGGGACATGGCCGACGGATTGATCGCGGCGGAGAAGAACCTCTACGCCCGTTTCGACGTGGCGCCCGGTGATGTGTGGAACGAACTCGTCGTGACCTCCCGCAACCAGGAATCCCCGACCACCGTCAGCCTCGAACTCGCCCGCGAAGACTGCGCGGCACTGCCCGCCGCGCAGCCGGGCCAGTACCTCTCCGTGCAGGTGACACTTCCCGACGGGGCCCAGCAGATCCGCCAGTATTCGCTGACCAGAGCCTCGAACCGCACCTCATGGGCCGTGACGGTCAAGGCCGAACCCGGCTGCGCCGACTCCGGTGTCCCGGCCGGCGAAGTCTCGAACTTCATCCACGACAACATTTTCGAAGGCGACACCGTGCGCTGCTCCCTGCCCTACGGCGACCTGGTCGTCGAAGAGTCCGATGAGCCGCTCCTCCTCGTCTCGGCCGGGATCGGATGCACGCCGATCATCGGAGCACTCAACCACCTGGTGCAGACCGAATCGACGCGGCCCGTCATGGTCCTGCACGCCGACGAGTCGATGGCCTCCCACGCGCACCGCCGCGAGATGGGGCAGCTGGTGAACCAGCTGCCCGGGGCGCAGATGCATCACTGGTACGAACAGCTTGGGGCCCGGACGGTCACCGACACTGTCCATGAAGGTTTCATCGATCTCGGTGAGGTCCCCATCGCCGCGAACGCGCAGGTGTACCTGTGCGGGCCACCACCGTTCATGAACGCCGTGCGACGCGGTC
The DNA here is from genome assembly GCF_900169365.1 of Brevibacterium sp. 239c. Lineage (GTDB taxonomy): Bacteria > Actinomycetota > Actinomycetes > Actinomycetales > Brevibacteriaceae > Brevibacterium. The sequence continues at coordinate 91,083 of NZ_FXZH01000011.1, read as the reverse complement.
TGGCAGTACTCGACATTCCCGCCGACAATGTCCATTTCGAGGTCTTCGGACCCGACACCTGGAGCGCTGCCGCAGAGCCTGTGTCGGCCTGATCCGCAAAACAGCAGCCCAGCCTCATTCCCGGGTTCTGCACCCAACCGAACCGGCGCCGAGGTGGTACGACTTCACGTACCACCTCGGCGTCGGTCATCGATGGGGGTGAAGGCTGAGGATTCAAGCCTGAGGGCCGCCATGCACTAGGATTGCATCATTATGCCCACTGATTATTCTGCTGAAATCGCCAACCTCCGTCAGACCTACAAAGCGATCCTGGACGTGTCCGATCTGGATAATCTCCGCTCCGAGGTCGCTGAGATGACGGAGCAGGCATCGGCGCCGTCCTTCTGGGACGATCCGGACTCGGCTCAGAAGATCTCGGCCACGCTCTCGCATAAACAGGGAACCCTGGAGAAGCTCGAGAAGTTCGGTGAGCGCATTGACGATGCCGAGCTGCTCATCGAGATGTCCGAGGACGAGGGCGATGAGGACTCGAAGGTTGAGGCCGAACGCGACCTCAAGAAGCTGCACGACCAGCTGGCCGAACTCGAGATCTCGACGCTGCTCAACCACGAATACGATGAGCGTTCAGCCGTCGTGACCGTGCGCTCCGGTGCCGGCGGCGACGACGCCACCGACTGGGCACAGATGCTCATCCGCATGTACATCCGCTGGGGCGAGAACCGCGGATACAACGTGCAGCAGCTCGATACCTCCTACGCCGAGGGCGCGGGCATCAAGTCCGCAACGATCCAGGTCAACGCCCCCTACGCCTACGGCACACTGTCCGTGGAGGCCGGCACCCACCGCCTCGTGCGCATCAGCCCCTTCGACAACCAGGGACGTCGCCAGACCTCCTTCGCCGCCGTCGAAGTCGTGCCGCTGATCGAATCCACCGACCATGTCGATATCGATGAGAACGATCTGCGCATCGACGTCTACCGGTCATCGGGCCCCGGCGGTCAGTCCGTGAACACGACCGACTCGGCCGTGCGCATCACGCACGAACCCACCGGCGTCGTCGTGAGCATGCAGAACGAGAAGTCCCAGATCCAGAACCGCGAAGCCGCGATGCGCGTGCTCCAGTCACGCCTGCTTGACCTCAAACGCAAGGAAGAGGCGGCTCAGAAGAAGGAACTGGCCGGCGACATCAAGGCCAGCTGGGGCGACCAGATGCGTTCCTACGTCACCCACCCGTACCAGATGGTCAAGGACTTGCGCACCGGCTACGAGGTCAACAATCCCTCGAACGTCTTCGACGGTGACCTCGACGGCCTCATCGAAGCGGGAATCCGCTGGCGCAAGGAACAGGAAATGGCCGAAGACGACTCCTGATTCTTCTTCTGCGGCTGCGCGGTTGCACGGCTGGTTCAAGTACCACCTCGGCGGCTGTGTGAACTTCCTGTGTCGCTGTGAACTTCCTCCAATGCGCAACACACGCCCTTAAGCCTCCCGGATCATCACGGGGCTGTTACGTACAGTGGAAGCGGCCGAGCCATCCGCGACATGATTGAAGACCCTCTTGATCAAATTCGACTCAGTTTCGAAGTCCTACGACGCACGATCCCGCAGAGCACTCGACGACATTTCGTTCGAGGCCGAGCGCGGAGAATTCGTGTTCCTCGTCGGCGCTTCGGGCTCGGGCAAATCCACGGTCATCCGACTCATCCTCCGCGAAGAGGTACCCAGCAATGGGCGGATCCACATCGCCGGAAAATCGGTCGTGAAGATGCCCAGCTGGAAGGTGCCCTATCTGCGCCGGGGGATCGGCACCGTGTTCCAGGACTTCCGTCTGCTGCCGAACAAGACCGTATTCGCCAACGTCGCCTTCGCACTCCAGGTCATCGGCAAATCCCGGGCGGCCATGTCGACCCTGGTCCCCGATGTGCTCGAGACCGTGGGACTGGCTGGCAAAGAGAAGCGCTACCCCAACGAACTCTCCGGTGGTGAACAGCAGCGCGTGGCGATTGCCCGCGCGGTGGTGAACAAACCGGGAATCCTGCTCGCCGATGAGCCCACAGGCAACCTCGACCCGAGCACCAGTGCTGACATCATGTCGGTGCTGGAGAAGATCAACCGCAACGGAACCACGGTGCTCATGGCCACTCATGACGGCGAGATCGTCAACCGGATGCGCAAGCGAGTCATTGAACTCTCCGACGGAGTCATCGTCCGAGACGTCGAAGAGGGTACCTACGGAGTCGCCTCATGAGGGCCGGATTCATCCTCTCCGAGGTCTGGTCGGGGCTGCGCAAGAATGTCTCCATGGTCCTGTCCGTGGTGCTCGTGACCTTCGTGTCCCTGCTCTTCGTCGGCGCCGCAATCCTGCTGCAGATGCAGGTCGGGCAGATGAAGGACTACTGGTATGACCGCGTCCAGGTCTCCGTGTTCCTGTGCCCACCGGATTCTGAGGCCACCAACTGTGTCGAGGGCGAAGCCACCGATACGCAGAAAAAGAACATCGAAGATCAGCTCAACAGCTCGGAGCTTGCCCCCTACGTCGACGAGGTCTACTTCGAAGACAAGGGCGAGGCATTCGAGCACTTCCAGGACCAGTTCAAGGGCACCAGCCTCGAAGGCACCGTGCCTGAAGATGAGATGAACGAGTCGTTCAGGGTCAAGCTCAAGGACGCCGAGAAGTACGACATCATCAAGGAATCGTTCTCCTCGACCCAAGGTGTCGAAGAGGTCGTTGACCAGAACCAGCTGCTCGACCGTCTCTTCGGTGTCCTTAACATCGCCACCGTCGTTGCGGTCGCGATCGCCGGAATCATGCTGCTGTGTGCCATGCTGCTCATCGCCACGACCATCCGCCTGTCCGCATTCTCCCGGCGGCGCGAGACCGGAATCATGCGCCTGGTGGGTGCGTCGAACACCTTCATCCAACTCCCGTTCCTGCTTGAGGGCGTCATCGCCTCGGCGATCGGTGCGACCCTGTCCGCCGGTGCCCTGGGACTGCTCGTCCACTTCGGTGTCAGCGGTTGGCTGGAGGGCCAGGCGACGGGCTTCAGCCTGATCTCGGGAGTCAATGTCCTCATCGTGGCTCCGATCCTCATTGCCATCGGTGTGATCATGGCCGGGGCATCGTCTCTGATCACCTTGAATAAGTACACGAAGGTCTGAGATGAAGCGCAGACTCGGTTTAGTCATCACAGCGGCGGTGTTGGCCGTCATCTTGCCCGTCACCTCGGCGGGAGCCAATCCCCGTGACGATAAGAGCAAGGTCGATGACCGGGTCAAGGAGCTCCAGCAGGAGTTCGAAGGACTTGACGAGGACCTGGCCCGCGTCATCGCAGAACGCGACGCGGCGCAGGAGAAGCTGCCCGACGCTGAAGCCGCGTCGAAGAAGGCTGATGACGCTCTGGGCGCTGCCATCGAGAAGGATGATGCCATGGCCGCTCGCCTGACCTCGGCGGAGAACGCGCAGAAGGATCTGAAGTCTTCGATCGAAGACGGCGCGGAGGAGATCGACAAGCACAAGACCTCGGCCGCGCGCATCGGGCGTCAGGCGTACCAGAACTCGGGCATCACCTCCGACCTGGCGATGCTGCTGCAGATGGCCGAGGGCACAAGCGCCGACGGTGGCATCGGGCGAGTGGACTCCGCCGTGCGGTCACAGCAGCGCACGATCGACAACCTTTCCGAGCAGCGCGCGGTGAATAAGAACAACGAAGAGCGCCTGTCGGGTGTGACCGATGAGATCTCGGACCTCAAGGACGAAGCCGCCGAGGCTGTGCTGGCCAAAGAGGCCGCACAGATCGATGCGAAGAAGAAGTCCGACAGCCTCAACGACATCATCTCCGCGAAGGACGATGCGGAGAAGACCATCTCCGACAACAAGGACAAAACCGAAGCTCAGCTGCAGAAGGAACAGGACGAGCAGGACCGGTTGGCGAAGAAGGTCCGTGAATGGGAGAAGGAGCAGGAGAAGAAGGGCAAGTTCGTCTATGGTGACGGCGCGCTGGCCAACCCCGCCAAGGGCTATCCCATCACCTCACCCTTCGGTTACCGCATCCACCCGATCACCGGGGCGAAGAAGCTGCACTCCGGCACCGACTTCGGTGTTCCCTGCGGCACCCCGATCCGTGCTGCCGGTGACGGGATCGTCGTGACCTCCGGTTGGACCGGGGGCTACGGCAACCGCGTTGTGATCTCGCACGGAAAGATCAAGGGGAGTTCGATCGCCTCGACGTACAACCACAACACGGACCTGAAGGTCCATGATGGGCAGAAGGTGAAGAAGGGCCAGGTCATCTCGGATTCGGGTACGACCGGCGCCTCCACCGGCTGCCACCTGCACTTCGAGATCATGAAGAACGGCGGCTACGTCAACCCGATGCCCTACATCTCCTGACGTTGGTCAGCGTTTTTAGGGACCTGGCCTCGCCGAGGTGGGCCTTGAGCAGCCGTCAGCGTGGCCTTTTTGGGCCGGTCAACCCGGCCTTTCGTACGCGATATCATTGAGCTAGAGTAGTTGGTCTGCGTGTCTACTCGATTGGGCGGTCTTCAGAGGCTGACAATCGTGGCTGGACACAGTGAACCGAGACACAGGAAGGAGGCCGGACATGCCGAAGGAAACTGGCAAGAAAGTCATTGCGAGGAACCGCAAGGCACGCCACGACTATCTCATCGAAGATACGTGGGAGGCCGGTCTCGTGCTGAGCGGAACCGAAGTGAAGTCACTGCGAGAGGGCAGGGCGTCGCTGACAGACGGTTTCGCATTGATCTTCCAGAATGAAGCGTGGCTTGAGGGCGTCTACATTCCCGAATACGCACAGGGGACGTGGACGAACCACACCGCTCGTCGACGTCGAAAGCTGCTGCTGCACCGCGAGGAGATCCTCCGTCTGTCGCAGAAGGTCAAGGAATCGGGACGCACACTCGTCCCGCTGGAGCTGTACTTCGACGGATCGCGGGTCAAGGTCGAGATTGCTCTGGCTAAGGGTAAGCGCGAATGGGACAAGCGTCAGGCTCTGCGTGAAGCGCAGGACAAACGTGAGGCTGAGCGCGCTATCAAGTCCAAACAATTCCTCTGAGTCTGCTCGTCTGACACCATCGGTCTGACTAGGCCCTGTCCTTGGGAATGCAATTGGATCGGCTGGTGTTCTACGAGTATGCTGGTGATTCTGGTCAGCGCATGAGCCTGCTTGCGCAGGTGAATGAGTTGGACAGGGTTGGTAACAGAATATGGGGATGATCGGTTTCGACGTCGGACACTGCGACGGGAGAAGCGGGCCGAGAATGCAGAGTCATCTCGTTAATGTCCTCTGCAAAACAATAGGTGCTAAGTCTAATAACCGCACCGATTTCGCCCTCGCTGCCTGATTAGGCCGAGCTGCGAATCCGTCAGTCTAGAGTTGCTTCCACTCTAGGTCCTGGCGTCGCTTAGGGAGCCACTGCTTCAGATATTCGTTGAGGGTATCTGAGGGACTTCTACTCAACTCCGTTCGTTGGTCCACATGTTCGTGTGAGGGCCAGAACCTAAGAAACTACTTCACGAACTGCGCCCGGAGAAGTCCTGACAATCTGCCGACGGACGCGGGTTCGATTCCCGCCATCTCCACTTTTGAGCGCCCAGGACCGGAAACGGTTCCTGGGCGCTTCTGCGTTCGCAACCGTCATGTCGTGACTCTCATGCGCATCGCCGCCATCGGCGAGCTCGCCTGATTCGCCCGTCGGCGATTGTGGCCGATCGGCCGAGCCTGACTGGCCGTTCGGTCGACGTCGCAGAGTCCCCGTTCCGGAAGTATCGATGGTGCAGAGTCGTTGGCATCCGACAAGGACACCCCCATGAAAAAAGCCATCATCGCTCTCGCCGTCACCTGCTCCCTCAACGCCGGGGCCATCGGCCTCGTCGTCATTGTGGAGTTCCGTGCCAAGGCCGAACTCGAATCTCAGGTCACCGCCTACCTTGATGACTGCGGCGTCGAGCCCACCTCGATCGAGGTCCGCGGTCGGCCCTACCTCATGTACGCCGCACAGGACCGGGCCGACCTCACCTATGTCGACACGACTCCGGCGACCGGCACGAACAAGGACCAGCTCCTCGTTCACCGCCTTGTCGACGGTGATGCCGACCGCCTCACTCGCTTCATCACGTTCGACTACCCCTCCGAGGCCATTTCGATCAAGGAGTCCGACGGTTCGTTCTCGGACTCGGCGACGATCGGCGGTACGGCGGTGACGTTCCCTGCCGAGACCGATGCCGCCGCTGTGCGGATGTTCGCCGATGGCCGCGAGGCCGGGGAAGTCAGCCTGCCGCAGTCAGCCTCGGTCAGGAACGTGTCCGCCACCGATTGCGGAGACGGCGTCGAAGTCGAGTACGCCCCGAGCAGCTGCCGCTGAGTCTGTGCCGTACAGACTAAACTGGGAGCCAATGAGACGACTCATCGCATGGCTGTGGTTGATCCCGGTGCCCCTGGCATTCGGGATCGATCTGCTCACCAGCACGGGGTGGCCGCTGATCACAGGTGCCGTGCTCCCAGTGGCGGCGGTCCTGCCCATCCTCATCCGCATCCAACTGGGCCGGACGTCTGCACGCATGCTGGGAATCGCCGTCCTTGGGGTGTTCGTCGCCCTGGGCCTTGTGGCCATTGCCGCATCGATGAGCCTGACGGTGCTGTGGCTGAGCCTCGTCACCTTGGCGATGCTCGGTCGCTTCGGATCGGGACCAGGCCCAATCGCGCTCATCGCGGTCCTCGCCGTCGCGAACATCATCGTCCCCAGTCTGCTGCCCGATGGCTTGATCTTCGGCCTCGCCTTCACCACTGTCATCATCGTCGCGATCTCGATCGGCCTGATGCTGCGTTTCACCGACCGGTCGTTTGTCGAACGAAAGGCCACCGCCGCCGAGGCGGAGCGCCGTCGCATCGCCACCGAACTCCACGATGTCATCGCCCACGAGGTGACCGGGATCGTCGTTCTTGCCCAGGCCGCCGGGCGCAGCGACAATGCGCAGCTGACCTCCACGGCACTGCAGAAGATCGAGGCCTCCGGTACCCGTGCCCTCGAGGAGATCCGACGGCTCGTCTCCGAAACGCGCACCGAGGCCGCATCGCGGACTCCGATCGCCGAGGGGCCGCAGGCGCTGCGCGACCGCGTCGAGGCCTACGGGCAACGAGCACAGATCTCGATCGATACCGGTGAGATCGACGACGAGGCTGTATGGCCGGTACTCGACCGTGTGCTCGTCGAATCCCTGACCAATGTGCGCCGACATGCCGGCCCCGACGCACCGGTGACCGTGAGTCTCACGATGAGCGAGGAGCGGCCGACGACACTGCTGATGACCGTGGCCAACGGTCCGGGCTCCGGCGGAATCGGTGCCGGCAGCGGTACGGGGCTGAGCAGTCTGCGCACCCGGGTCAGCCACCTCGGCGGGTCGATCGATGCCGGAGTCCACGAGGGCGGATGGATGGTCCGCACCCGGCTCCCGCTGACGATGAAGAGAGACGATGGATATTACAGTCGCCGTGGTCGATGACCAGGAGATGGTGCGGATGGGGTTCTCTCTCATCCTCGACGCCGAGGAGACGATCAGCGTGATCGGGCAGGCCGCCGACGGTGCCGAGGCGATCGACCTGGCTCGGCGGGAGGCGCCCGATGTCGTCCTCCTCGACATTCGCATGCCGCGACTCGACGGGCTCGCGGCCCTGCCGAAGATCAGTCCGCACTCGAAGGTCATCATGGTCACCACGTTCGACGATGATGACTACGTCGATGCCGCACTGGACGGAGGCGCCAGCGGATTCCTGCTCAAGGACGCCGGAGCCGACCTCCTCATCGTCGGTGTCAGGGCCGCGGCGAACGGAGACGCTCTCATCTCTCCTTCGCTCACCCTCGACCTGCTCAAACGGCGCCGCTCGACTCCGACCCGACAGACCCATGCCGTCGAGAGACTGAGCGGGCGCGAGATCGAGGTGGCGAAGCTCGTCGCCGACGGGAGGACCAATCAGGAGATCTGCCAGGAACTCTATATCTCGCTCGGCACCGTCAAGACCCACCTCGGCAGCATCCAGAATCGCCTCGAGGCGCGCAACCGGGTCGAGATCGCCGCACGGATGTGGGAATCGGGAGTGATGAATCGGCCGAATGGCTGACCCCTGAGGCTGACTTTCGGCCCCATGGCCGATGCCACAGACACCGCCGAACACCGACGATGGATGTTATGAACACACAACTGACACAATCAGCCCGCCCGGCAACCCGCCGCCGAATCGTCGCCCTCGACGTCATCCGCGGCTTCGCCCTCTGCGGAATCCTCCTGGTCAACCTGCCGCCCATGCTCCAATTGGGCGCCGTCGACGCCCACGGTGACCCGCTGGCCTTCTACAGGTTCTACGAGGACTTCGTGCAGAACCGCTTCTTCCCGATCTTCTCCTTCCTCTTCGGAATCGGGTTCGGGCTGATGTGGCTGACCGCCTCCAAGCGCAGCCCGCGGCCTCGGCTGGCGCTGCTCCGCCGTTTCCTCTTCCTGGCAGTCATCGGACTCCTCCATCAGTTCCTGCAGCCGGGGGAGGCCCTGCTGCCCTACGCCCTCGCCGGAATCGTCGTCCTCCTGCCTTCGACGTGGATTCCCGTCCGACTGCTCGCACCGATCGCCTCGGTCATCGGAAGCGTCCTGCTGATAGTCGGCATCCTCACCGGGGGAGGCCTCGCACTGATCCCCGGGCTCTTCCTCCTCGGCTTCGCAATCAGCTGGAGCGGATTTCTCCACTCGGTCCTCCGCCACCCCGGCCGTCTGGCTCTCGTGGGGGCCGGTGCAGTGGTCATCTCGGTCATTGGGTTCGCGGTCACGGACTACGTGACCCGTCAGGTGAACCAGTGGATCAATGCAGGCCTGGGGATCGCCATGGCACTGACCTATATCGTCGTCGTCCTGATGCTTCTGCGGACCCCCGCCGAGGCGGTGCTGCGCCGAGCGCTCTCCCCGCTGGGGCGGATGGCACTGAGCAACTATGTCGGAGCCACAATCCTCATCATCGCCGTCCGCACGTTCCTGCCCGACCTCAGCCGCTTCGACTCTCAGGGAGGCTATGCCGCAGGCCTGGTCGTCTGCTTGGGAATCCTCGTTCTGCAGGTCGTGGTCTCAAGCCTGTGGCTGCGTCGCTTCGGCCAAGGCCCGCTGGAGAAGCTGTGGCGGAACGTCACGTGGGGGTCTGAGCGCATTTCCCGCCAGCCTCAGGAGTTCACGCGAATGACTTCCTCCTGATATGGCGCAATGACCGCGCCCGAGATCCGCAGATCGAGGACCAGGAACTTCCGTTCGGCGACCGGTGTCGCCTTCCACTCGTTGACCACCTCGAGGTCGGCCAGCGAACGAACGGCAACACCGAACCCTCCGGCAGCGCTGCCCAGGGCCGCGAAGTCGATCTCATCGATGAGCATCGGAGTCTTATCCAGACCCTTGAGACCGTAGAGGTTCACCTCGGCACCGTAGGCCGCATCGTTGAAAACTACCGCCATGCCCCGCCCACCGGCTGAACGGATGGCCGTGTCGAGATCGGACAGTGCCATTGCTCCGCCACCGTCACCCGTGGTGAGAACGATCGTCGCATCCTGGTTGGCTCGTGCCGCACCTGCAACGCTGTGCCAGCCGAGGCCGATCGACTGGAACGCGGTGCCGACCATCGCCAGACGATCGGGTGCGCTGGGCTCCCAGAACATGTTCGCCCACGCGATGAAGTGCCCGCCGTCGGAGACTACGACTCGGTCCTCTGGCATCAGTTCACCGAGTCGCGCAGCGGCAGCGCGAGGGTCAAGGCGACCGTCCTCAGCGAATTCTGTGCCCATTTCATAGGCCCGGTCAGCGGCTGTATCCACGCTCTCGCGCCAGCCACTCGACTCCGCACCAGAGGACTCCAGACGAGAGACCAGTTCGCCGGCCGCAAGGCGAACGTCTGAGCGGATGAAACCGCCGACCCGGGCATGCGTCGCCCGATCGTCGGTGTCGACCTGCCAGACTTCAGTCGATGGGTGGAACAGCTCACCGAAGCGCATTGTGAACTGGTTGAGCGAACCTCCGAAGACGACAGCTACATCGGCTTCACGGATTCGCTCCATGGCTTCAGGGGCGCCAAATCCTCCGGCCACGCCGAGGTCGTGGTCGGCATCTGGGAAGATGTTGCGGCCCAGAGCAGTAGTCGCCGTCAATGCCCCGGTGGCCTTAGCCAACGCGCCGAGTTCGACCTCGGCCCCTGCCAACCACGCACCTCGACCGGCTAACAGGAGTGGTCGTTTCGCCTCGGCGAGGGCTGTCGTCAGACGATCGAGCGAGGTCCGTGAGAACTCGGATGTCGGCGCCAAGGGAGCAGGGCGCCCGGGTCCCGGAACCGAGGGGATCTCGCCGATGTCGAGGGTTGCAACATCGTAGGGGATTGCGAGGACAACGGGCACTCGGTAGGTCAGCGCGTGCTCGATGGCGGTGACCGCCGCCGCCGCGGCATCGACGCGACCCACGGTGTAGGTGCGCACGCCCACGGCCGAAGCCATGGCGATCTGGTCGACATCCCAGGGGCGGGGGCCGGAGGTGGGCTCATCACCGACGACGAGGACGAGTGGAACCTTGGCCTGCGCAGCTTCGGCCAGCGCGGTGAGTGTGTTCGTGAACCCGGCACCGTACGTGGTGGTCGCGGCGGCGATCCGTCCCGAGGTGCGGAAGTGTGCATCTGCGGCGACGACGGCACCGGCTTCGTGCCGCACAGCGGTGTAGGTCGCCGAGGTGGAGGTGAGCAGGGCATCGAGGAAGTAGGCGTTGCCGTTGCCCATAAGTCCGAAGACCTCATCGATGTGGCGGGCCAGAGTGTGTGCGACGTGCGCGGAAGTGTGCGCCATGAGAGACCTTTCGAGTATGAGATAGAGATATGGAAAAAGGGGATCCATATATGTCTCACACGCGGTCTCCGCGGCTTCGCGCTCCTTTTTCGAGCGCCGGCTGTTCGGCAGCAACCGGATTCGACGTTGGTACCGGCCTGACATCATCGAATATAGATGACATTAGGCCAGCCAGCCAAGTTGCGCTGGGCCACAAGGCAGTGGCTGCGTCGAAAACTGGGACGAGCGTCAAAGAACGCACGCGTGCATGAGTGTTTCGATGCAGCGTGCGTTCTTTGATGGCGGGCCGCGCTGCGGACCAGCATGTGGGTGACTGATGGCCGGCGGTTGGCAGGGCGAAGGCCCTAGCGGTTCAGGCGTTCCTTCCATGCAGCCATGACCTCCGGTGGTGTCGGCTTCGATGCCAGGGAACCGATGACGTAGCCGAGAAGTGACGCGATGAGACCCAGGTAGATGGCCTCGCTTGAGTAGATGCCCATCGTGATCATGATGACGATCGTGGTGATCGCACCCAAGATCATGCCGGCCATGACTCCGACGATGGTGCCGCGCTTGAAGATCAGGCCGCCGAGGATGGGAATGAACAGGCCCGCCACCAGCAGGTTGTAGGCAACCGTCAAGGCCTCGACGACGCTGGGCATGATCATGGCGAGGATGAGGGTGACGAGGCCGAGGCCGATGAGGTAGATGCGCGAATCGCGGATCTCGTCGCCGGTCTCGCGCACCAGGGACTTCACCAGTGTCGACTTCGCGCCACCCGCGGCGGCACTGTCGCCCGCACCCGAACCGCCGGTCACCGGTGTGACATCCTTACGAGCCAGCACCGGCTCGACAATGTCTTGGCGGCAGACAGTTGCAGCCGCCATGAGCGAGCCCGAGGCCGTGGACATCATGGCCGCCAGTGCCGCGGCGAGGACGAGTCCGCCCATCAGAGGTGACATTGCGGCATCGACGACGGCGACGAAGACATCATCTTGGACTTCGATGCCGGGCACGATCTTGGTCGCGGCCATTCCGATGAGTGCACCGGCCACCGCGTAGAAGAGGCAGTAGACGCCGGCGGAGAGCCCGCCCCACCTGGCCACCCCCGGGCTGCGTGCGGTGAACACGCGCTGCCAGATATCCTGGCCGATGAGCAGTCCCAGCGTGTAGATGAGGATGTAGCCCAGGATCGCCTCCCAGCCGATGCCCACCGGACTGGTCTGTTCGGCTGGCAGTGATGCGAACAATTCTGTGATGCCGCCGGACTTGCTCAGCACGATCGGCAGCATGATGAGGAAGATGCCGATGGTCTGGATGAAGAACTGCACGAAGTCGGTCAGCGTGATCGACCACATGCCGCCGAGCATCGAATAGAGGATGACGATGCCACCGCCGATGAGCACCGACCAGAACTTATTGAGGTCGAAGAGTGCGTGGAAGATCGTGGCATAGGCGACCGTCGACGTCGTCGAGATCATCAGTCCGTAGGCGGTCATGATCGCGCCCGAAACCAGGCGGGAGCCCTTCCCGTAACGCAGCTCCAGCATCTGCGAGACCGTGTAGATCTCCAGTTTCTGAATCCGTGGAGCGAACAGCAGCGAGAGCAGGATGATGCCTAGGCCGATGCTGAAGACGAGCCACATGCCCGACAGCCCCGAGGTGTAGCCCAGACCGACGCCGCCGATCGTTGAGGCGCCGCCGAGGACGACTGCGGACATCGTGCCCGTGTACAGCCATCCACCCAGACGCCGGCCGGCGACGAGGAAATCGTCCTGGTTCTTCGCCTTGTACCGGCCCCAGATTCCGAATCCCACCATGGCAGCGAGGTAGATGATGACGACTAGAGAGTCCACGTCGACCCTTTCTTGATTGATTGCGCGAGCAATCGGTTCAGTGGGTGCTTCAGCACCCGGCAGTGATGTGAATGGTGGTGGGCACGGTTCGTGCGAGCGCCTCGGCGACGGCAGCCGGAAGCTGTTCGTCGATATCGGCCTCAGCGATCGTGATTCCGGCCCCGCCCATGGACTGGCCCAGGGCCGCGAAGTCGGGACGGGCGAGCTTGACCGCGAACGGCTCCATGCTCCGGTCGACCATCTGAGCCTCGATTTCGGCGTATCCGCCGTTGTCGACGATGACGAAGGGAATCCCCAACCCCAGTTCGCTGGCTGTCATCAGCTCCTGGATCGAGAACATGGCCGCCCCGTCTCCGAGGATGCAGGTCACAGGGCGAGCATTGTCGGCCAGTTTCGCTCCGATGGCTGCGGGGATCCCGTAGCCCAAGGTCGCGAAGCCGGGCATGTAGAGCAGTTGATCGGGTGTGCTCGCATTGAGCGCATGCACCGATCCGTCGTACGTCACCTGGGACGAGTCCCCGGCGACCACCACGTTTGAACCTGCACCTTGTTCGACGAGGCGCGTGACGCGAGCACCGATGGATTCGAAGTCGAAGTCCGAACCCCAAGAGCCGCGGATGTCAGCGACACGTTTGGCTCCGCTGCGCGTTGCACCCTGTTCCCTCGCCGAGGTGGTGCTGCCGTTGGGATCGTCCGATCCCGCCGAGGTGGCTGTGGCCATATCCTGCTTCAGCTCGGTCCTCAGCGCGGTGAGGAATTCCCCCACGTCTGCGCAGGCGAGGATGTCCCCACCTAGGTTCTTGCCCAACTGATCAGGATCGATGTCGCAGCGGATGACGATCTGCTCGGAGTTCTCATCACGGATCCCGGCCGAGGTCTGGGCTCCGATGAGTCCGCCCCACAGGTCGGAGTCGGCGAGTTCAGAACCGAGGACGATGAGCACATCGGCGGCCGCGGACTCTGCCTGGACGCTGGGGAAGCGGACGTTGGAGCCCAAGGACAGAGGATGGTCCTCGGAGACGATGCCCTTACCGTTGGCGGTCGTGGCCACGGGCGCATCGAGAAGCTCAGCAAAGGCCCTGACCTCCGCACTTGCTCTGCGCGCCCCGCCGCCGGCGACGATGAACGGACGAGCTGCACTGCCGACCGCCTCGGCGGCACGGGAGATGACATGAGCATCAAGACCCGGACGACGACCCGGGATCTGAGTCGGCACGCTGCCGTTCCAGACACCTTCGAGCACGTCGAGGGGAACCTCGATGTGGACGGGTCCCGGGCGAGAAGAGGAGAACATGGCGAACGCCTCGGCGACGGCCTGGGCGGCACCTTCGGCCGTGCGGGTGCGCTGGGAGGAGACCAGCAGGCGGTTCAGTGCCCCGGACGAGTCCTTCGTCTCATGCAGCATTCCGACGTCGGCGCGCTCCATTCCGGTGGGAACACCGGGGGAGAGGATGAGCATCGGGCGGGACTCCGCATAGGCGGTCGCCGCAGCCGTGATGACATTCGTCAGGCCCGGGCCCGAGGTGGTGATGACGACCCCGGGTTTGCCGGAGACGAGGAAATACCCGTCGGCACCGTAGCCGGCGCCCTGTTCGTGGCGGGGCGTGATGGCACGGATGCCGAATCCGTTCAGGTGCCGGTAGAACTCAAGGTTGTGAGTGCCGGGGATCCCGAAGATCGTGTCGACCCCGTGGGCGGCCAGGGTCGCGACGATGGCCCGACCGCCGTTGCGGAATTCCTCGCCAGCGATGTCTTTGTTGTCATCTGCCATCATCAGACTCCGAGGGCTTCGCCGCTGGGACCCGTGGGGCCGGTGAGACCATTGGCCTCGGCAGCCCACAGGGAGAGCATTTCGTAGCCGACGTGGGCCGCAGCGAGCCCGGTGATTTCGGCATGGTCGTAGGCAGGTGCCACTTCGACGATCTCGGCACCGACGACATTGAGCCCTTGCAGCCCGCGAATCGAGTTGAGCAATTCACGGCTCGTCATGCCCCCGGCCTCAGGGGTTCCGGTGCCCGGCGCAGCAGCAGGGTCGAGGACATCGATGTCGACGGACAGGTAGACAGGTGCATCGCCGAGGCGTTTGCGGATCCGGGCCACGACTTCCTGGACAGATGTGAACTGATAGTCGTCGCTGCGGATGATCTGGAAGCCGAGCACCGCATCGTCCTCCAGGTCCTTTTTGCCGTAGAGAGGTCCGCGGATGCCCACATGCATGCAGGATTCGAGGTCGAGCAGGCCTTCTTCGCTGGCGCGGCGGAACGGAGTCCCGTGCGTGTAGGGAGCACCGAAGTAGGTGTCCCACGTGTCGAGGTGTGCGTCGAAGTGCAGGACCGCGATCTTGCCGTGTGTCTTGTGCAGGGAACGCAGGTTCGGCAGGGCCAGGGTGTGGTCGCCGCCAAGGGTGAGCAGCTTCGCTCCATCGGCGCGCATCTCATCGGAGGTGCGTTCGACTTCGGTGATGGCCTCTTCGATGTCGAAGGGATTGACACCCAAGTCACCGCAGTCGGCAACCTGTTGCCAGGTGAATGGGTGGACGTTCGTGGCCTGGTTGTAGGGGCGCAGCAGCTTCGAGGACTGACGGATGTGAGCGGGACCGAAACGGGCACCCGGACGGTAGCTGACACCGGCATCGAAGGGGACGCCGAGGATCTTGACATCGATCTTCTCGCCCGGCCGCTGCGCTTCGACCTCGTCGATGCGCGGCAGCAGACCGAAGGTCGGTGGTCCCGCGAAGCGTGGTGTCTGGCTGTAATCGGCTGGCCCTAGGGGTTGAGTCGACATTGGCTCTCCTTCGAAATCGTGACTGCGCTCTGTAGTGACTGACTGCGCTCTGTAGTGACTGACTGCAATCGGCAGTGCATGGTTATTCTCAGTGGTTTGTGATTGCCATCAGCCTAGGACGTGGCTCACACAACACCGATATCCATCATGGATGAATTGGTGAATCGAGTATCCACCGCGGATAGTATGGATTTCATGGTCACTTTGGGTCAGCTCTGGGCACGTCAAGAACTCGCGCTCGACGTCGTCGTCGATTCGCCGAGCGCCCGATCAGATGACGTCACGATCGTGCACTCCTCGGAGCTGCCCGCGGTCGACGAATGGTTGGCCGGGGGAGAGGTCCTGCTCACGATCGGTGTCGGCCAAGACCTCGGCGGTGACGGCGTGGGCGACTATGTCACTCGTCTCAAACGTGTGGGCGTCCATGCACTTGGCATCGGTCTTGGCTCCGCCTTGCCGTGGCAGGAGATCCCACCGGTGCTGATCGAGCACGCCAGGGCTCAGGGTCTTCCACTCTTCGGGGTCCCAGAGCCTGTCCCCTTCGTCGCCGTCGTCGATGCCTTCACCCGGATGCGTGAGGAGGAGACGACTCGAGAGCTCACGCGGGCCAGCAACGCCGGACGTCGATTCGCCACCGACCTCGCTCACCAAGGCCCTGCCGCGCTCGTCGCTGATCTGGCCAGCACTCTGGGCACGGACGTTCGATTCGTCTCACCCACAGGAAGGGGGCTGACCGGAACCGATGCAGAGAATCTGGTGCGTCATGAGCTGATTGCGGAGTCTCTCAAACCCTCCATGGCACCACGTCTTCTGCGCACCGAGGCGGGAATCGTCGAGGCCGTTCCGGTCGGAGACGAGCAGGTGCGGGGGTGGATCCTTGCCCCCGCCGAGGTGGCCGGCAATTCCCGTACCCGCACCCTGTTGCTCTCCACTGCAGCTGCATTGCTGAGTCTGAGCATCACTGAGGTGTCGCCTCGGCGATCGGAGTCTCAGCTATTCACCACTCCCTTGGCGGCTGGAGAGGCCCGCGCCGAGTGGGTTGAGCAGACTGGTCTGGCTCCGGTCGCGCGTGTGAAGCTCAGCGTCTTCGGCAACGTGCGCGGTGAGGTTCCAGAGACGCTGATGGGGGACCTGGGTGCCGGGACGCTTCTGGTTCGTGCTGGTGCGATGCTCGGCGTCATCGAAGCCAGCACTCGGAACGCGGATCTCAGCCATTTGGATGCTGGCGAACCCGCCGCCGAATTTGAGAGTGCAGTCGATGAGGTGGGTGCAGCCGGTCAAAGGAGTGCGGTCGATGAGGTTCGCACAGTCCAGGACGTCAACGCGGTCGATGAGACTAGCGCGGTCGACCGGGTTGCGGACGTCACCGGACTGGATCGGCTGTTTGCGAAGATGATCCCGTTGACAAAAGTCCACCACACATGGACCGTGTGGCGGACGCAGCACGAAAGCGCGAACTCGGATGTGCGTGCTCTGCTGTCGTCGATCGATGGGTCAGCGGCGCAGAGGTTCGTCGACCGAGTCCTGGGCACGCTCCTGGCTTCGCGCGACGAGCAGGACCTGCTGCTGACGCTGCGTTCCTTCATCGCTGCTGGGGGAGTGCGAGATGCGGTCGCGGCCGAGCTCGGCATCCACCGGCACACGGTGCGTGCACGAATGGCGAAGATCGAGACACTGTTGGGCCGCGACCTCACACGGGCAGAATCGGTCCAGGCCGTGGCCCTGGCCCTTGAGCTCGCAGAACTCTGAGAAGCATAAGCTACCCCGGCCCATTTTTCGGGGACCAGGGCAAACCAGCACAGCCGATTCAGCTCGCCTCACTCAGCTGACCAGCCAACTCAAGGTGCTCAGCCGACCCAAGCTACTCAGCTGAAATGCTCGGCGTAGAAAGCGGAGGCGACTGCGAGCACCCGGTCGAGTCCTTCCCGTTCCCCAATGCTGATTCGCACCCCATCGCCGAGGTTGCGCACCGCAACAGCCTGCTCCACGCAGGCATCTTCAAAGGTTGAGGACAGCGGCCCCAGCGGCAGCCACACAAAATTGCCCTGCGCCTCAGGAACGTCCCAGCCCTGCTCGCGCAGCGCGTGTGCGAAGTCGTCGCGAACAGCCGCGATCTCCTTAGCACGAACGTCGACCTCATCGCTGTGACGCAGCGACTCCAGTGCAGCAGCCTGACTCATGTCGGTGACTCCGAAGGGAATGACCGCTTTCAGCAGCCCTTGGATCACAGCTTTATGAGCGAGGCCGTATCCGACCCGCAATCCAGCCAGCGCGTGAGCCTTGGAGAACGTCCTGACCAGGACGACATTGGGGAAATCGGCCACAAGGTCAACGCCGTTGACGACTCCCTCGGCGGTAGCGAACTCCCAATAGGCCTCGTCGAGGGCGACGAGCACATGCTCGGGCACCTGGGTGAGGAACTGACGGACCTCGTCGTCGCGAAGAGCCGGTCCCGTCGGATTGTTCGGGGAGCAGAGAATGATGAGGCTGGTCCGATCGGTGATCGCCGCTGCCATGGCGTCGAGGTCGTGTCGACCGTCGGTGCGCACCGGCACTTCGATCCGTTTCGATCCGGCCAGCCCGGTGGTCTGGGGATACATTTCAAATGACGGCCAGGGATAGATCGCTTCTGTGGTGGAGTCAGAAGTGATCTGGGTCAGTGCCACGAGTAGTTCGCTGGCGCCGGTGGTCACAACGAGTTCATCGATGCTGACTCCGAGACGGTCGGCCAGTTCCGTGCGCAGACGCAGTGCGCCATCATCGGGGTACAGAGCAGGGTTTTGCGCGTGAGTGACCATGGCGTCGGTGACCGCTGGCAGCGGCTGAAGGTAGTTCTCGTTCGAGGAGAGCTTGAACGGGACGAGTCCGTCGATTCGCTTGGGAGCCTTCCCCGGAACATACGGCGGGAATGTCTCCAGCGAGGCCCGCAGTCGCGGGGTCGAAGTGCTGCCAGCTGAGTTGTCCGGAGAGTTCATGGCCTCATGATTTCACAGTTGCCTCACCACGGCTTGTCCGGGGCAGAGCGACCGCCCTGTCCACCCGGGCCCTGCTGTTGCTGGTCGCGCTCCGAGCTTTCGCCGCGCTTCTTCAGCTCCTCGCGCTTCTTCTCCTTCTCAGATTTCCCTTCAGAGTCATCTGATTTCTCATCGTCTTCGCCGGAGTCCTGCTTCTCGTCCTTCTTCGAGTCATCTCCGGAGTCGCCGTTCTGCTGATCCTCGTCCTCGGAGCTATCGGTGTCGTCGCTGTCGGAGCCTTCCTGCTTCGACTTCTCTCCCGCTTTCTTGTCCTCGACGCGCTTCTTGGCTTCGTCGCTCTTGTGCTTCTCTTCGCTCTTCTTGGGCTGGCACTCCTTGGGAGCGTCTTTCAGAGTCTTCAGGGATTGGTCGTAGAGTTCGTCCGACTGATCAGGATCCTGATCTGCGACTTCGTCGGCGCGTTTCTCATACACGTAGGACAGGTTGATTCGCACGGCGCACTCGTCACGAAGGGGAGCGATCTCGAGGGCGGATTCGAGGTCGGTCTCAGCCACTTCGAAGTCGCCGACTGCCGCTTCCGCAGTACCGCGATTGTAGTAGCCGATATGGCGTTGAATCGGGCTGAGTGTGAGGAACGCGGTAGAGGCCTTCTTCGCTCCGGGGAAATCGTTGGACACGTACCGGACCTGCGAGGCTGCCCCGAAGTAGAGGGTCACAGCCACATAGCCGAAGACGAGCAGAAGGGCGGACCCGATGATGAGGTTGATGCGAGAAAGGCGGCGCATCGTCGACCAGGTGCGAGTGATCCGGTTCATGGACGGCCTCCTTTCCGTGTGAGAGCAATGGTCCGCAGCCGAAGGAGTTCGCGGACTCCGAAGACCATTTCGACCGCGATCCAGGCGAACACGAGGATCAGGGGGACCCAGAAGTATTCGTCGACGGTGACCCGTCCGTCCTTCTTGACCAGTGTCTGATCGTACTTCGGTGCTGTGTACACACTCGACATCGAAGCTTCGCCATCACGGTGGTGGTATTTCTCCCCGAGGTCGGTTGCGAGCTGTTTGAGGTTGGCCTCGTCGATCTTTGAGATCCCGGGATTGCTCTGGCCATCGCGAATGTACTCATCGTTCGTTCCCGCGGACCCGTCACCATCTCCGGCCCCGCCGGGATCATTCGGATCGCCGAGTCCGGGTTCATCGCCGGGGCTCGACCCGTATCCGAAAGGTTGGGGCTCCTTCATCTTCCCGCCCTGAGAAGTGCCATATCCGAACACTGCACCGCTGTCGATGCGGGAGGCGAATGACGACCACGAATCGACGGAGGTTTGAGCGGTCTGCTCACCGTCACCGAAGTAGAAGACGAGGTTCTTGTTCTCGGGACGATCCTCGTCGTTGGATTTCATTCGTTTATCCAGTTCAGCACCCGCTTCGGTGATGGAGGACCCATTCGAATTCAAGGACAACTCTGGGCTGAGCACGTCCACAGCGGAGGCGAACGCCGCATGATCCGTGGTCAGAGGCATGACCGTCGAGGCGGTCGAAGCGAAAGTGATGATGCTCAGTCTGGTGCCGGGGAACTGCTTGGCCAGCTCGAGCATGTCCTTCTTCACACCTTCGAGGCGGGTCTTGTCACCGTCATAGTCCTCGGCAGCCATGGACGTCGTCGTATCGACGAGGAAATAGACATCGGCGGCCGCCTCGTATTCCTCGGTCGAGGATTTGATGGGAATGCCCGGTCGGGCCAGGGCGAGTGCGAGCACGGCGACGATGCCAATGCGTGCGAACCATTTCCAGCGGGGACCATCACCGCGCACAGTCGGAATGATGCACACGGTCAGCAGGGCGAGGACGAGGAACCCCCAGCCGAACCAGGTGAAGACGGGATCAAAGATCATGATTTCGTCCTCCACGCCAGAACGAAGACACCGGCGAGGCCGAAGACCGCGATCCCGAGGGGGACAGCCGGCATGTCATGGACGATGGTGTAGGAACGGCCCGGAGTGTTCTCAGCCTCCTGGCTCTGGATCTCGGCGACGATGCGATCGATCGTTGAGGCCGACCCCATGTCGAACTGTTTGCCTCGGGTGCGATCGGAGACCGATTTCAGTTCCTTGGTCTGCGTTTTCGCCAGCACCGATGGGGGAGAGAGGCTGTAGACCCGAACCTTGGACTCCACTGCAACGTCGGTCGCCTCGTCGAGCTCGAACAACGGGTCACCGGCGAGCATGTTGTCGGTGGCGAAGATGATCGAACGAGAACGCTTCTCATCTTGTCGGTCGAAGTTGTCTATGCAGGAGACGAGTCCGTCTCCGATGAGGGAGGAGCCGCCGATGTTGGGCGGTGAGGTCGACCATGAGTAGTCGGTGCCTTCCGAGCCCCATGTGCGGAACCCTTCTTCGGCTTCCTTGAGATAGTTCTGGACCATGTCGTAGTCATCGGTGAGCGGGAACGCGGAAACCGCGGTTGCGTTGAAAACGGTCATGCCGATGCGTTCACCGTCGAACCGGTCGACGAGCTCCTGGTAGGCCTCAAGGAGGTCGGCGTCGTATCCGAGCATCGAGCCGGACACGTCGAGGCAGAGCATGACGTCACGCAGTTTCTTCTCCGGATTGACTGTTTCGACCCATGCAGGTCGGGAGATTCCGGCGAGAGTGGAGAGTCCGGTGAGGGCGATGACTGCGAGGAATGCGACCGTCGTGAGCAGACGGGTCCGCATGGCTTTGCGGAAGCTGGGCAGGCTCGTCATGCGTGCGCTGTGAGCCACGGCCAGTGATGACGCGGTGGCCTTGGGTCTGCGAAAGAAGAAGACTGTGGCCCCAGCAAGCACAAGGAGGACGAGGGCCAGCCACCAGAACATCAGGACCATCGAGCCACCAACTTTCTGGCATCGGCGATCTGGGGGCCCAGATCATGGGCGTCGTTCTCAGCGAATTCTGCTTCGTAAAGACCTGACAAGGACTCGGCGAGGTCGTCGAGTCCGGCCACTGCCGCATCTCGGTAGGTGAGGTGTTCGGCTTTGACTCCCCATGCGTCACGAGCGAACTCACGCACGATCTTCGCCAATTCCCGAGCCGAGTCTCGGACATCGGCGTCGCCTGCACCCAATTTCGACTCGACTGTCGCGATCCGGGACATGTAGGTGCTGCGGACAGGAATGGGAATCCGCGGCTGGGACTTCTCTCCCGATCCGGCCGCCACACGCAGCAGCGGGGCAAACAGATTCAAGACGGCGGCGAGAAGAACGAATGCGGCGGCAACATACCACCAGACCGAGATCTCCAGCGGCCCGACGAGCTCAGCGGGGCCCACGGCGGTGCCTCAGCAGAAGAGTGTGGAGGCTTCCCAGCGCATGGTCCGGGTGGGCGATTTCGGTGTGGGAGATTCCGAGTTTCGAGAGCAGATCGATCCGATGCTGCTTGCGGTTCGCTTCGGCGGCCATGAATTCGGCGCGCACGTGTGGGTTGGCCATCACAGAGGTGGGCAGACCGACGTCTGGTCGGGAGACGTCGAACGGGGCCGAGGCGGCCGGAAGCTGTGCCAGGTCCGCGTCGGTGATCGTGATCCACAGGATTTCGTGCTGTACCCGCAGCCGTTTGATCGTGGCCTCTTCCTTCGCGCCGAGCGGCGCCTGGTCGGAGATGACGACAACGAGCATCCGGTGGTTGACGTGAGTGGCGATCCACTGCAGCTGCTTATCGATCGAACCCTCGCCGTCTGCACCTGCTTCGGCAAGGATCTGCTGGAGCAGGTTCTCCAGATGGGCCTCGCTGCCCTTTCGCGGGGAGGCCGTGGTGCGCTTTGCGCTGCCGTGGATGAGCATCACGTCATCGCCATGGCGGACGGCGAGATAGCCGGTCATTCCGGCCATGAGGATCGCGAGCTGGCGTTTGTCGACCCCGGCTGAGGTTACTGCGTCGAAGTTCCGAGAGGAGTCGACGACGAGGGCAAGAATATGTCTGCGATGGGCGACGTAGCGTTTGACCAGGGGGTTCGAATGTCGAGCCGTGGCCTTCCAGTCGATGTCGCGAATCTCGTCGCCGGGGATGTAGTCGCGCAGATCATCGAAGTCGAGGCTGTGGCCGTGGAAGACAGAAGAATAGTCCCCATCGAGGAGCCGCCGGGTCCGGCGGTGCGCGTGGATGGTCAGCCGCGCTTTGATCCGATTGAGCAGAGCAGTCATCGATGCACCCGATCAGGGAGTGGGGACAGCCATGAGGAGGGCATCGACGATTTGGGCGCTCGTGATGTTCTCCGCTGCGGCTTCGAAGTTGAGTTGGATGCGGTGATCGAGAATGCGGTGAGCCAGATCCTTGATGTCTTCGGGGATGACGTAGTTGCGACCCCGGATCATCGCCAGGGACCGTCCCGCGTTGGTGAAGGCGATCGAGGCGCGGGGGCTGGCACCATATTCGATGAACGGGGCGAGTCGGCCCAGATACTTGGCGGTGTTCCTGGTCGCATGGACGAGCTCGACAAGGTACCGGGTGATCGAAGGGTCGACATAGATGGTGCGTGCATAGTTCTGGAGCGTCTCGACGTCCTCGAGGTTGCAGGAGGGCTTCGGAACGGAGTCGCGGTCGAAGACGCCCGAATCGAGGCGGGCCAGGATCTCCATCTCCTCATTGGGGCTCGGATGGGTGAGGAGGTCCTTGATCATGAACCGATCGAGCTGCGCTTCGGGAAGCTGATAGGTGCCTTCCTGCTCGATCGGGTTCTGAGTGGCCAGGACCAGGAAGGGGCGGGGAAGTTCGAACCGTTGGCCGCCGATCGTCGTCTGCTTCTCCTGCATTGCTTCAAGCATGGCACTCTGCGTCTTCGCAGACGACCGGTTGATCTCATCGAGGAGGACGATGTTGGCGTGGACGGGGCCCAGGACTGTATTGAACGAGCCTTCGTGGGCGTTGTAGATCTGAGAACCGATGATGTCGGCGGGAAGCAGGTCGGGTGTGCACTGGATGCGGGAGAACTCACCGTCCACAGCATTGGCCAGCGCTGCCGCCGCGGTCGTCTTGGCCAGGCCGGGAACACTCTCCAGGAGAAGATGACCGCCGGAGAGGAGGCCGATGAGCAGGCTTTCGCGCAGGCGCTGCTGACCGACGACGAAATGATCCAGATAGGATTCCAGACCGCCGAGGATCGATTGAGCGTGTGCGATCTCTTGGGTGTTGGCGGGTGCCGTTGCCGTCATGGTGGGGCCTCTCGAATCTCAACTGGCTGACAAGACAAGCATATGGGCTGAGTCTGACACGGGACTGGACTCTGTCGTGTCAGTACCGACACATACCCTTAGGAGACCGGCTTGCAGGAGTGGGTGACGGCGTGGAATAGGGGCGCAGAAGGAGGCGGAATCGACAGTGCAGACGGACCCCGGGCATGTGGAAGCAGAAGCGAATGTGACACGCCGAAAAAACACCCACAGGTGAAAAATTTATCTGTGGACAGGTGTGGAAAACGGGGTCGGGGGAGGTGCCCGGAAGTGGCTTTTCGACCGCTCTGCCCAGTGTCCTCGCAGGTGATCGAACTACATCGGTGTCACTCATGACTTGTGGATGACTGTGGACGGTTTGAACACAGGGTGTGGACGGTCGAAACAACACTGGTGTAACACTGGATATAGGGGTAGAGTCGAACCCGAACACAACATCTAGTGGTCATGCCCGGGCCTGCTTGACGTGATATTCGTCATTGTCAAGGTCAAGGATCCGGCGTGGACATACCGTGAAATCTAAGCCGAAGTGCAGAAATGAGGAGTCGCGATGATCACCGTGTACACCAAGCCAGCTTGCGTCCAGTGCAACGCCACGTACCGTGCGCTTGATGCCAAAGGGCTGAAGTACAAATCGGTCGATCTCAGTGTCGATGAGAACGCCTTGGATGTCGTCAAGGCCATGGGCTACATGCAGGCTCCCGTCGTTGTCACCGACAACGACCACTGGTCAGGTTTCCGCCCGGACAAGATCGCCACTCTGGCCGGCGAGCAGACCTCGGTTTCCGTCGTGGCCTGACATGCTCCTGGTCTACTACTCGAGCAGCTCTGAGTACACCGACCGCTTCGTCAGTAAGCTGAGGCACCCCTCGCGCCGGCTTCCCCTCCTGACGAAAGAAGAGACGCTGACGATCGACGAACCGTTCGTCCTCGTGACTCCCACCTACGGTGCCGGTGCCAACAGAGGTGCCGTTCCCAAGCAAGTGATCAAGTTCCTCAATATCGAATCGAATCGACGCCATCTCGTCGGCGTCGTCGGCGCTGGAAATACGAGTTTCGGCGAAGAATACTGTCGCGCGGCACACAAGGTGGCCGCAAAATGCAATGTACCCGTGCTGTACCGTGTCGAACTCCTCGGAACCCCAGAGGAAGTCGAAGCAGTGAATTTAGGATTGGACAAACTGTGCGCGAGCTCGCTGAAGACCGCAATGTAGAAGACATCATCCGCGAAGAGACGGATCTTGACTACCATGCGCTCAACGCCATGCTGAACCTGTACGACCAGGATGGTCGTATCCAGTTCGAGCGTGACAAACAGGCTGCCAGGCAGTACTTCTTGCAGCATGTCAACAACAACACCGTCTTCTTCCATGACCTCAAGGAGAAGCTCGACTACCTCGTCGAGAAGGAATACTACGAACCCGAAGTCCTCGATCAGTACTCCTTCAACTTCGTCGAAGAGCTCTCGAAGCGCGCCTACTCGGCTAAGTTCCGGTTCCAGACCTTCCTCGGTGCTTTCAAGTTCTACACCTCTTACACGCTGAAGACCTTTGACGGAAAGCGCTACCTCGAACGCTTCGAGGATCGCGTCGTCATGGTCGCACTGTTCTTGGCTCGCGGCGACGAGAAGCTGGCCACCCAGCTCGTCGACGAGATCATCGCCGGCCGTTTCCAGCCGGCCACGCCGACCTTCCTCAACGCAGGCAAGAAGCAGCGCGGTGAACTCGTCTCCTGCTTCCTGCTGCGCATCGAAGACAACATGGAGTCGATCGGCCGCTCCATCAACTCCGCACTGCAGCTGTCCAAGCGCGGCGGCGGTGTGGCCTTCGCTCTGACGAACATCCGCGAGTCCGGTGCACCGATCAAGAAGATCGAGAACCAGTCCTCAGGTGTCATCCCAGTCATGAAGCTGCTCGAAGACTCTTTCTCCTATGCCAACCAGTTGGGCGCGCGCCAGGGCGCCGGTGCCGTGTACCTCCACGCTCACCACCCCGATATCTACAAGTTCCTCGATACCAAGCGCGAGAACGCCGACGAGAAGATCCGGATCAAGACCCTGTCACTGGGCGTCGTCATCCCGGACATCACCTTCGAGTTGGCCAAGCGCAATGAGGACATGTACCTCTTCAGCCCCTACGACGTCGAACGCGTCTACGGCATGCCCTTCTCTGACGTCAACGTGACAGAGAAGTACGAAGAGATGGTCGACAACGCCGCCATCAAGAAGAGCAAGATCAGCGCACGTGAGTTCTTCCAGACCTTGGCGGAGATCCAGTTCGAGTCCGGCTACCCGTACGTCATGTTCGAAGACACGGTCAACCGTGCCAACCCGATCGACGGCAAGATCATCATGTCGAACCTGTGCTCCGAGATCCTTCAGGTCTCCGAGCCCAGCCAGTACGACTCCGATCTCGGCTATGATGTCATCGGCAAGGACATCTCCTGCAACCTCGGTTCTCTCAACATCGCGCTCACAATGGATTCCGATAGCTTCGGGCAGACCATTGAGACCGCGATTCGCGGACTGACTGCTGTCGCGGAAACCTCTGACATCCAGTCGGTTCCTTCGATCGCTCGCGGCAACGACATGTCTCACGCCATCGGACTCGGGCAGATGAACCTCCACGGCTACCTCGCTCGTGAGCATATCTACTATGGCTCCGATGAGGGCCTCGACTTCACGAACATGTACTTCTACACCGTCGCCTACCACTGTGTGCGGGCGTCGATGGAGATCGCGAAGGAACGCAAGTCCGCCTTCGCCGGCTTCGAGCGGTCGAAGTATGCAAGCGGTGAGTACTTCGATAAGTACACCGACGAAGTGTGGGAACCACGCACTTCGCGTGTGGCCGAGATGTTCACCGAGGCGGGCGTGCACATCCCCACTCAGGACGATTGGCGTGAGCTCAAGGCTGCAGTTGCTGAGCACGGCATCTACAACCAGAACCTGCAGGCTGTTCCGCCCACAGGGTCGATCTCCTACATCAACAACTCGACGTCATCGATCCACCCCGTGGCTTCGAAGGTCGAGATCCGCAAGGAGGGCAAGATCGGGCGCGTTTACTACCCGGCTCCCTTCATGGATAACGACAACCTGAAGTACTACCAGGATGCTTACGAGATCGGCTATGAGAAGATCATCGACACCTACGCCGAGGCCACGAAGCACGTGGACCAGGGACTGTCGCTGACCTTGTTCTTCATGGACACGGCCACAACTCGTGACATCAACAAGGCGCAGATCTACGCATGGCGCAAGGGCATCAAGACCATCTACTACATCCGGCTGCGCCAGCTCGCGCTGGAAGGTACCGAGGTCGATGGCTGCGTTTCCTGCATGCTGTGACCGATGAGTTCAGCGGGCCGGTGACAACCGGCCCGCTGAACTCATGACCCCGAGCCTGCGCACACAACAGGCTCCGGGTACTCAACATTCTTAGTCTGCACGGCAGACCACACGTACGTATGACGTACCTGCAACTTGGAAGAGAGATGGAAACGTTGGAGAACCTGACTTTGGCTTCGCATGTCGATGCCATCAACTGGAATCGTGTCATCGATCCCGTCGATGATGACGTCTGGGACCGCCTCACCGGAAATTTCTGGCTGCCTGAGAAGGTGCCGCTGAGCAACGATATCCCTTCATGGGCGACGCTGACCGAGGAGGAGAAGACGCTGACCATGCGCGTCTTCACGGGTCTGACATTGCTGGATACGATTCAGGGCACCGTGGGTGCGATCTCCCTGATTCCGGATGCAGTGACGCCGCACGAGGAAGCAGTGATGACGAACATCGCGTTCATGGAGAGCGTGCATGCGAAGTCATACTCATCGATCTTCTCAACCCTGTGCTCGACGAAAGAGATCGACGAAGCGTTCCGTTGGTCGCGGGAGAACACCTACCTGCAGTCCAAGGCCGACATCATCCTCAGCTACTACCGAGGCGATGACCCGCTCAAGCGCAAGGTTGCCTCCACGCTGCTGGAGTCATTCCTCTTCTACTCGGGCTTCTACCTGCCCATGTACTGGTCTGCACATGCGAAGCTGACGAACACGGCCGACCTCATCCGCCTCATCATCCGCGACGAGGCTGTCCACGGCTACTACATCGGCTACAAGTACCAGAAGGGTTTGGAGTCACAGTCCGAGGAGCGCAAGCAGGAGCTCAAGGACTACACGATGAACCTCATGTTCGAACTCTACGAGAATGAGGTCGCCTACACGCATGACCTCTACGACTCAGTGGGGCTGGCTGAGGACTGCAAGATGTTCCTCCATTACAACGCGAACAAGGCCCTGATGAACCTCGGGTACGAAGCGATGTTCCCGAAGGAGGTCACCGAGGTGAACCCGGCGATCCTCGCGTCCCTCTCGCCCAACAGCGACGAGAACCACGACTTCTTCTCTGGTTCCGGTTCCTCCTACGTCATCGGCAAGGCCGAGCAGACGGAAGACGACGACTGGGACTTCTGAAACTGCTGGTGACGGGCCTGCTCGCCTCGATTTGAGAGGAAGGCAGGCCCGCACTGTATGCGAAGACTTGGGCTGGCCGAGATCGGTCTGCCCAATTTTTGCCCACATTTCAGCTCGAGGGGAGGTGAATTGAGATTGGCTAAGAAAGGACATGCTCGCAGTGCTATCACTGGACGCTTTGTGAAGATGTCGACGGCCGCCCGCAACCCGCGGACGACCGTCGTTCATAAGCCCAAGAAGAAGTAAGTACTGATCCCTCTGCAGGATCCCCATCCGGGCGTGAGAACGAATTCGCACTTCGTTCTCACGCCCACTCTATCTATGGTGAAGGCTTCACGCGAGCCGCGCACTGCGAGCTGCATCAATCCTTTCGGCAACATCATCCACGTCCGTGTCGAACAGATCCGAATACACATCCAACGTCATGGCCGCCGACGAGTGCCCGAGCATGTTCTGAACCACCTTCACCGAGGCGCGGGCCGACACCGCGGAGACACCATCCAGACCATCGACAATCCCGACGAGCCACACCTCAAGGAGCGCGAGCTTCAAGTGCTTGTGGCTGAGTCCGGGACCACGAACTGGACCAGGGACTACCTGTGCCAGAACATCAACGGACAGAAGGTGGCGGCATGAGGAAGTGGTGGCAAAGCGTTCGACGCAAGCGAATTCCGATCACTCGGCCATGACCTCACAAGGGCCGGAGTGAAGGCCCAGGCCGGCACCAGACTGGTCGTCACAAAGACCGCAGCCGATATCACTGCCGATGCGAAAGCGTTCGCCCCAGGTTGATACGGGCAACCTCCGGCCTCGATCGGACACGACCTGTTCGAGGCGAGTGGAGGGACCAGCGCCGAGATCGGTCCGACCACGAGTTACGCCGGTTTTGTCGAATGAGGCTCGAGTCGTTGCCGGCTGCCTCGTCCCCACCGACCGCGGGTCACAATTTCGGCCCAGGTAGTTCCAGCACGCTTTACGGCATCATGGGCGAGTCGGCTCGATGGGCAGGGTCGGCGTTGCTGGTGATAATGCGGCAATGGAATCGTTCCTCGTCGTGTTGCAGAAGAACGTCCTTGATCGGGGCCGTTGGGGTACAAGAGCGAGGTTACGGACTGCGATCGTGCACTGGGTTGAGCGGACCTATCACCGGAAGCGTCGGCAACGGAGATTGGGTAAACTGGCCCCGGTTGATTACGAGCCTGTTCACCACAAGGCCGTCGCTCTGGCGGCACAAACTCCGGAGTCAACCAAACCTTCAGCAGTTGCGTTGGCTGGAAAGTGACCCCGGAGTTATCAGCTCAGACTTCACCGGTCTTCGTTCGGTTCGAGATCGTTCCCAGCGCTGTCGTTGGTCATTTCAGCATCGCTGATCGTGTGATGGGCACTCGCCGCTGACTGATCGGTGGGCGGATTCTTCGCGGCTCTGAACATTGAATTGAGAGTAGCGATGACAGGAACCGCGAAGAATGCCCCTGTAATGCCCGCAAGAGCAGCCCCCGCGGTGACGCCCAGGATCACTGCTAAGGGGTGAATTTTGACTCGTGAGCCGGTCAACCAGGGCTGAAGAACGTGGCTTTCGATTTGTTGAACGAGGATCACGATGCCAAGCATGATGACGGCGTGAATCCATCCGTTGAACATTAGTGAGAGACCTACTGCGAACGCTCCGCCGATGATCGCTCCAACAAAAGGGACGAATGCTCCTAGGAACACAACGGTCGCGATCGGTACGGCCAGCGGCACTCCCAGAATCAGTGCACCGAGGCCGATTCCGACCGCATCGGTGGCGGCGACGACGAGTTGGATTCGAATGAAGCTCGACAGGGTCTTCCAACCGGCGTCTCCGGCTGCAATGATTCGCTGATGGGATTTCCGGGGCCATATCTGGACTGCCCAGGTCCAGATTCCTTTCCCGTCGATCAGTGCGAATAGCGTCACGAACAAGACGATGATGACGCCTTCGACGATGTGAGCCGCTGTAGTGCCGACTTCGGCGGCACCCGAGCCGAGTCCGGCAGCATTGTCTTGCAACCACTGCCCCGAGGAGGTGACGAGATCGTTGAGCTTGGCTTCGGTCAGCCCGAACGGCTGCGTTGCCAAGAACTGCTTCGCCGCGTCCAGAGACGTCGCCACCTGTTTCTGGATCGCAGGAATCTCGCTTCTGATCTGGAAGGTGATGAGGAGGACGAGTCCGGCCAGCAGGCCGAGGACGACGACCCAGACGGTGACCACGGCCAGCCACTTCGGCCACCGATGCCGCTGCAGGAACGACGACAATGGGACCAGGAGGGCCGAAAGTATCAGTCCCGCCAGAAAGGGGATCACGATTTCTGCCATTTGCAATGCCAGGAATCCCGCAACGGTGATCCCCGCGACGATGACCAGAAGGTAGCCGGTGAAACGAGCTCCGAGCTTCAATCCTTCGGGAATAGGGTCGTCCCGATTTTTCTCCATGGAGTCTTGGGAGTCGTTCAACATGAATTCACACTACCCTCAAGCGTTGTTGCGGGGAAGTGCAGTTGGCGAGGTGTGCCCGGGGGCTTGGCGACGAGCCATACGGCTGTGGCCGTGGGTATTCCCTTGGCGAGCAACAGAAGACTGTCGCGATGTGGTTGCACCATGACGACGTGCGGTGAGAGGGGAAGCGAGGGCCCAGAATTTGCCCAAATCTTGACCACATTCATCCCCGATGGGTCCAGGTAGAAACTCGTAAACTCCGCCTAGAATTCAACGGTCGACTCCCTGACCGGGAGGCAAGAGCGAACCACGACCTCTGCGGTTCTGGATGCTCCTGCGTCATCGGCAAGGCCGAGAGAACACGGAAGACGACGACTGGGACTTCTGAGTCACCTTCTGAGTCGCTGAGGGGCGGACGCCCTCGGCTTTCGGCCAATCCGAGCATTACTGCTTGGATGGGCCGTTTTCGTGCATTCAACCATCGTCGGAAGTGGAAGCGGCTTCTGCCCACGATCTTCCCATAGACCCGCACTGACTATATATGAGGCAGACCTGTGCAATTGGTGCGGTCAGCCCAGTTCAATCCTGAAAGGGCCCGCCCGCACGAGTCCGAGGTTCGCCGCATCACCTGCATGGCGTCGGCGTGTGCGAAACTCGCAGGGCATAGCGAACTCGAGGGGGAGCGTGAGCTTGCGGTCAGCTTCACATCGTTTCGTGGACTTGACG
Organism: Brevibacterium sp. 239c; assembly: GCF_900169365.1. GTDB lineage: Bacteria > Actinomycetota > Actinomycetes > Actinomycetales > Brevibacteriaceae > Brevibacterium. The sequence goes on along the minus strand of NZ_FXZH01000011.1, from coordinate 59,759 downwards.
AGCTTGATGACTCCGAAGATCGCGCCCACAATAATCGCAGCGATGACGGCCAGGATCACGAGCAAAACGAGTATCTGTCCAAATGCAAGACGCATGTCAGTCCTTCTGTTCGAGAGCACGGAGGACGGAACCTGTCAGTACGACAGCGATCGTAGCGAGCAGCCCAACCGGATGAACTTCATCATGGCCACCGGGCAGCGCCACAAAAGTACAGAACGGGAGTATCGCGCCTGCTAGGAGAAATACCGTCGTCGTCCCATTCGAGTCTTGATTGTTCTCGGCCATTGTCGCACTTTCCTCAGATCATCGTCTCTCTAGCACCCGAATCACATAGGAGCCAGGTGGTGTGGATACGGCCGGTAAATCCACTACGGGTGCCGCACAGCAGACTGAGACCGCCTGAGGTAAGACCAGCTTCGGTCGTCGTCTGTGATTCGATGCGTCACCCGCCAGCGTCAGCCAGCATCGCGTGCTGTACGCGCGGAGGCGACGTCATCGACGACGGCGGCGATGTGCTGCACGCTCGCGATCAGTGAACCGTATAGGGCCCAGGAACGTTCCGGGAGGCCGTCATCTTCGGCCATGTTCACCGACAGCTCTTCGAGGCGTTTGAAGATCGGTTCGACTTCCGCATCTGGGTCGGCTATCGATTGACCGGCGTCTCGGACGATTGTTGTCCACTTCTCGCGGAAGCGAGTGTCCCATTCGCCGGTATCGTAAGAGCCCTCGCGCAGAGTCCGGGTCAGATGGCGCAGGTGGGAGATGCCTTCATCGACCCGCTGCAGGATGTTCTCGTAGCTGGCGTCCTCCGGCGATGTCTGCACTTCGCGGGCTACACCGGATGGGGTGCGTCGCCGACGCAGACGGTCGCGGGGGTTCGCCCGTTGACTCTCCCTGGCGAACTTGACCGACTGCCATGCTGAGTTCAGTTCCTCGCTCATAGATTTGGTCGTTTGGAACCAGTCGTTGGCGTTGTCTGTGTCCCATCCTTCGTCCAGTTCATCGGCCATTTCGACCAAGGTGTCGCCCATGCGCCGGTTGATGCTGTCGACATAGCGCTTTGCCTGTTGATCGCGCAGAGGTGGAATTACCAGAAGGTTGACGACGATGCCGACGGCGACGCCGACGCAGAGTTCCAAGATCCGCTCCCCGAGAAGGGGTTGCTGACTGTCGAAGCCGCTCCCGAGGACGAAGATGCCTGTTGTTGCGATCGCGATACCTTCATCGCGGATCCAAGGCAGCCGAGCAGCGGAGAGGCCGACCAGGAGCGCAAGCGCAAATGTCCATATGCTCACGCCCAGGTAGTTGCCGATCACGAAGGACAAGGCAACGCCGAGGGTTGAGGCGATAGTCGACTGCGCACCGCGAGACAACGAGCGGTGGACGGTGGCGTGAACTGTCAGTAGTGCTGCCCACGGTGCCAGGAATGGCATCTGAGAGTTCAGAACGCTATCGGACAGCCACCACGCGCCGGTAGCTGCGATGACCGCCTTGACGATCTGGAGCAGATCGGTGATGACATCGGGGCGTCGGGCAAGTAGCGATAGCTGTCGCTGCGAGTTCTGCGGCAATGGTCGTCCTTTCGGACCATGAGGATGGAGTGTTCACCCTACCTGGCATTCATAATCGGTGACGTGCACAGGTGGGCGATGAAAAAGCCCGACATTCCTGCAGGCAGAACCTGCGAAATGTCGGGCTGAGGTCAGACTGTCTTAGTTCCCGCTCTGCTTAAGACCCAGCAGTGCGAAGAGGAACCCGACAGACGGCGGCGATTAAGCCGCCAGCGGCGTGGTCTCACGCAGCGATGTTCCGGTGAACAGCACGGTCCGTCCGGTGGAATCACTGATCGTGATTTCGCCGGTGTTTCTGGTGCTGATCCTCGGTTCGATCAGTCCTGCATGCTCGACGGCACGCTGAACCCATTGTGGGAACTGAGTCATCGTTCCCTCCTTTCATTACAGTTCTGTTGAATGGCATGCATCTGTGCACGCGATTCTTTTCGTGTTGAGTTGGTGACGGGGTAGTCACCGAATAGTGCTAGCTGCCGAACGAGAATCTCGGTGGCGAGCCGGCTGGGTTTTACCGTGGTGCGGGTTGCTCCGTCACGGTGGGGGATCTGCATTCAGAAGAGACATAGAGTCCGTCGTATTTCATCTGCAAGTTGAACCTGATTCTTCAACTGCCGTAATGAATGGCATGTTGCGGTAAGAGTGGAATCAAAGGTTCGATGAAGCCGGACTGCTTCGAACGCAAGACATCAGCTTATACAAGTTCATCAGAAGATGTCAAAATCAAGGTGTGGGGTGCAGCGCGAGGGGGTGCCAAACAGTTTGTGGACCGGATCACCGCGTTGCCTTTTCGCACCGCCACCCTTCAGGCATGGCGCCCACGTCAAGGAAATCTCGTAGGCGGCTGGTCGCCTCATCCGTCAGGTCTGCATCCGCACGCGGATAGATGATCGGCTCTTCCTTCGAATTGTGTGCATCGAGGCGAGTCAGCAGGTCCCGGCACGCATCGTCCATGGTCTGCGAATCGGCGTCAGCCGCCAGCTGCACGTCGAGGGAGGCCATCGCGTCCCAGATTTCACCGTGCTCACGGAGCATGACGAACACAGGCATCATCAGTCCGGCCGTGCGCAGCGTTGGAAAGATGAATTCCTCTTCGAGATAGATGTGACGTCGCAGAGCCGCCATCGCCCGCAGCAGGGGCGCTGAGTCAGTTCCGCCACTGCTCAGACCGTCGGCGTACTCCTCGATTCCGCCATCGATCTCCTCATGTTCGCGCTCAAGGAGTGTGGACAGCAATGGTGTTTTCACGGCAACCTCCGAACGGGACTGTCCCGATTCTATCTGAGATCAGGTCACTCAGCTCCGGCGCATTCGGACCCAGATGGTCCCTGCCGCGATGAGAAGCACCGCAGCGCCGGCCAACATTGCGAATGGGAGGAGATTCTCTGCGGAGATGCCCAGCACCGACGATGAGGCCTCGGTTCCGTTCGCCGCAGCCGTAGAATCATCGGTGCTCTCACCCGATTCCTTTTCTGTGCCGTGGGAGTCGCTTCCACTGCCGCCGGCATCACTGCTGCTCGCCGAGGCGCTGGGATCGGCGCTCGGCGTCACGGTCTGCCCGACGGGGATCGTCTGGAGAGACTTGGGTTCCTTCTGGGCAAAGTCCCATTCGAGCAGGTCGACCGCGGCTTGTCGGGAGTTGTTGTCGATGCCGAGCATCGTCGCGACCACACGGTGACCGTCACGTTCGGCCACGGCGATATAGGCGCCCTTGGCTTTACGCGTGAACCCGTTCTTCAGCCCGAGCCCGCCGTCGACCTGTCCGACGATCTGAGTGTGGTTCTGAATCTCGTAGCCCTTGAACTTCTCCTTCGTGACCGGGTTCTTCCCGCCCGGGAACTTGATGGTCTCGGTGTCGATGACGCTCATCAGGTAGTCGTCCTCACACACCGCCCACGCCAGTTTCATCATGTCTGCAGCCGTCATGTACTGATTCTTGTCGTCGAGGCCGGAAGTGTTCGCTGCGTGGGTGTCCGTCATACCCAGCTCCTCGGCCTTCTCATTCATCAGGGCCACGGCCTTCTCCTGACCGCCAGCGGCCCGACCCAGCGCGTTCGCGGCATCATTGGCACTCGACATCAGCATCGAGTGGAAGAGCAGATCGACGGTGTACTTGTTCTTCTGCATGAGGCCGACCTTGGTGCCGTCGATCTCCATGTCCTCGAACTTCGCCTCGACCTTCTGTTTGGGATCGTCGAGCACGTCGACCAGAGCCAGAGCGGTCAGGAGCTTGATCGTCGACGCCGGCGCGTGCTTCTTGTCGATGTCGTGGGCGGCCTGAATTTCGCCCGTATCGAGGTCTCCCACCAGCCATGAAATGCCCACCGGTTTCGGTGGCTTCGCTCCATCGCCGAGGTCGGCCGGAGTTTCGTAGACCTTCTCCTGCTTCTTGTCGGGCTTCGCATCCGCATGTGAGCTCGTGGGGGAGAGGACCAGCTGAGCGCCGATGAGCAGAAGGGCGAGAGCGGCACCGACGATGAGGCGCACTCCCGCCCCGAACGAATGCGGAGCAGATGTCGTCAGTGACGCAGAGGAAGTGCGGGTCGAAAGCATGCGCACCAGTCTACGACGGCAAAGGACCAGCAGTCCTCAGGCAGTCTCGTGCGATATCGCACAGCACTTCGACAGTCGAAGTCAGACTGAGCTGGTTTCAAACCTGTCCACTCTGACTCAGACTGTCGAACTCCCACACACGCCCACGCAGACGACACGCACGCTCGGGGATCTCAGGCTGCACACTCACTCCAACATGGGCAACGCAAAAGGCGGCCGTGCACGTAAAGTGCACGGCCGCCTCGGCGATCCAGATGATGCGCGTTTGATCAGATCAGAATGCGCGCTGCAGGACTGCCTGCTTCACCTCTGCAATGGCCTTGGTGATTTCGATGCCACGAGGGCAGGCCTCGGTGCAGTTGAAGGTGGTGCGGCAACGCCACACTCCTTCTTTGTCGTTGAGGATCTCCAGGCGCATGTCTCCGCCTTCGTCACGCGAATCGAAGATGAAACGGTGCGCGTTGACGATGGCTGCCGGACCGAAGTACTGGCCATCGGTCCAGAACACGGGGCACGACGAGGTGCACGCGGCGCAGAGGATGCACTTGGTGGTGTCGTCGAAGGCCTCACGCTGTTCGGCCGACTGCAGACGCTCACGCGTCGGCTCGTGGCCGGAGGTGATGAGGAACGGCATGACCTCGCGGTAGGACTGGAAGAACGGCTCCATGTCGACGATGAGGTCCTTCTCCAGAGGCAGACCCTTGATCGCTTCGATGGTGATCGTCTTGTTGGTGTCAAGATCCTTCAGCAGGGTCTTGCAGGCCAGACGGTTGCGGCCGTTGATGCGCATGGCATCGGAGCCGCACACGCCGTGAGCACAGGAGCGGCGGAAGGACAGCGAACCGTCCATCTCCCACTTGATCTTGTGCAGGGCGTCGAGGACACGGTCGGTGCCGTACATCGTGACCTTGTATTCCTCCCAGTGCGCCTCTTCGTCCTGTTCGGGATCGAAGCGTGCGATCTTGAAGGTGCAGTCAAATGACGGAATCGAGCCGGCATCGCCTGCCACGTGGTCGGGCAGGTCGATCTTTGAGGCTGGTTCCGGTGTCTCGGTTGAGGTATCGGTGCTCATCAGTACTTACGCTCCATCGGCTGGTAACGGGTGACGATGACGGGCTTCGTCTCCAGACGCATGCCCTTGATGCCGTCGGTCTCGGAATCAGGATCGAGGTAGGTCATCGTGTGATGCATGAATCCTTCGTCGTCACGATCCGGGAAGTCCTCTCGGAAGTGTCCACCGCGTGATTCCTTACGGTGGATGGCGGCGACGGAGATGACCTCGGCGAGTTCGAGCAGGAAGTTCAGCTCGACAGCCTCGAGGAGGTCGAGGTTGAAGCGCTTGCCGCGATCCTGAATGCCGACGTTGTTGTAACGTTCACGCAGTTTCGCGATCTCGTCGAGCGCTTCGCGCAGAGTCTCGTCAGTGCGGAAGACCTGGACGTTGGCGTCCATGAGTTCCTGGAGATCCTTGCGGATGGCGCCGATGCGTTCGGTGCCATCGGAGGTCCGCATCTTCTCGAGCAATGCGACGGTGTCGTTCTCGGCACCCTCGGGCAGTTCGACGAAGTCTGCGGTTTTCGCGTACTCCGCTGCGGCGATGCCGGCGCGCTTCCCGAAGACGTTGATGTCGAGCAGCGAGTTCGTGCCCAGACGGTTCGATCCGTGGACAGACACGCAGGCGACCTCACCGGCGGCGTAGAGGCCGGGGATGACGTTGTCGTTGTCCGCGAGCACCTCGGCCTGGATGTTGGTCGGGATGCCGCCCATGGCGTAGTGCGCGGTCGGGAAGACCGGCACCGGCTCCGTGTAGGGCTCCACACCGAGGTAGGTGCGGGCGAACTCGGTGATGTCGGGCAGCTTCGCATCGATGTGCGCAGGCTCGAGGTGCGTGAGGTCGAGCAGGACGTAGTCCTTGTTCGGTCCACAGCCACGGCCTTCACGCACTTCGTTGGCCATGGAACGGGCCACGATGTCACGAGGAGCGAGGTCCTTGATCGTCGGTGCGTAGCGTTCCATGAAGCGCTCACCCTCCGAGTTGCGCAGGATCGCGCCTTCGCCGCGAGCGGCCTCGGAGAGCAGAATGCCCAAACCGGCAAGTCCGGTCGGGTGGAACTGGAAGAACTCCATGTCCTCAAGCGGGATGCCCCGGTTGTAGGCCACGGCCATGCCGTCGCCGGTCAGGGTGTGGGCGTTCGAGGTGGTCTTGAAGACCTTGCCCACGCCGCCGGTTGCGAAGACGACCGACTTGGCCTGGAACAGGTGGATCTCGCCGGTAGCCAGTTCGTAGGCGACGACGCCCGCCGGACGGCGGACTCCGTCGACCTCGGTCATGGCGAGGTCGAGGACGTAGAACTCGTTGTAGAACTCCACACCGTGCTTGACGCACTGTTGGTAGAGAGTCTGAAGGATCATGTGGCCGGTGCGGTCTGCTGCATAGCAGGACCGGCGGACGGCGGACTTGCCGTGGTCACGAGTGTGACCACCGAAGCGGCGCTGATCGATCTTGCCTTCAGGGGTCCTGTTGAAGGGCAGCCCCATCTTCTCCAGATCGAGGACAGCATCGATGGCTTCCTTGGCCATCACCTCGGCGGCGTCCTGGTCGACCAGGTAGTCACCGCCCTTGACGGTGTCGAAGGTGTGCCATTCCCAGTTGTCCTCTTCCACGTTCGCCAAAGCGGCGCACATTCCACCCTGAGCTGCACCTGTGTGCGAGCGGGTGGGGTAGAGCTTGGTCAGGACCGCGGTGCGGGCGTTCTGGCCCGATTCGATCGCTGCGCGCATTCCGGCGCCACCGGCACCGACGATGACAACGTCGTATTGATGTACCTGCATGTTTCTCCTTCTATGCGGCCGAGCAGAATGACGCCAGCAGTGCGGGGTCGGCTCCGGCCGGGCAGGGATCGAATGTGAAGATGACGAGCGTGCCGAGCACGATGACGATGACCGAGGCGATGTAGAGAATCACTTGGAGCGCCATCCTGGTGCCGGGCTTCTCGGCATAGTCCATGATGATGGTGCGCAGGCCGTTGGTGCCGTGCAACATTGCCAGCCACAGCATCAGCAGATCCCAGATCTGCCAGAACGGGCTGGCCCATTTGCCGGCCACGAATCCGAAGTCGATGGCCTGGACGCCTTCTCCGGCCCACAGGTTCACGAAGAGGTGGCCGAAGATGAGGATGACGAGGACGACGCCCGAGATGCGCATGAACAGCCATGCAAACATCTCGAACTTCGAACGTGTTGATTTGTGGCGCGAGTAGCCGGTGCGCGGAGCCGGGATCGATGTTGTGCTCATGTCATCCTCCGAACGTGTGCATCAGCTGGCGGGGGATGAAGGCGATCATGATGATGAGCCATACGATGATGACTCCCCAGAACAGCTTCTTCTGATTCTTCGGTCCGCTCTTCGAGAAGTCGACGAGAATGACGCGAAGGCCGTTGAACGCATGGAATGCGATTGCGGCAACGAGTGCGATCTCGCCGATAGCCATGAACGGTGTCTTGTAGGTTCCGATCACGGCGTTGTAGGCCTCGGGTGAGACGCGAACGAGTGCAGTATCGAGCACGTGGACCAATAGAAAGAAGAAGATTCCGACGCCTGTGACGCGATGCGCGACCCAGGACCACATTCCTTCGTTTCCTCGGTACAGAGTGCCCGTAGACGCTTTGGCCACGGAGCATCCTCCATCTTGGATTAATCGACTGTGTACATCAAGAAACTACGCCGAACGCCGCCTGGTTGCCAGTCGGGCCACGCCTGAGCGTGGTGGATCACATTAAGTTCCTGGCAGTTCCCTCACAGTCGTCATTCTCGGATACGACGAAATTCAATTACAGCATACGTGTGTGCGCTAACTAATGCGCCCGCCGGGCTGACCTGGTGAGTCGGAACCATCGCCGAGGTTGAGCCGTTCGGCTTCCGGTTCTCCTCACCCCGACACGGCGGACAACATCGGTCAGTCAGTGCCCGAACTTTGAGACACTGATGATGTGAACACACACTTCCACGCCATCATCCCCGCCGGCGGATCCGGAACTCGGCTCTGGCCGCTTTCACGCAAGGCATCGCCGAAGTTCCTCCACGATGTGCTGGGTACGGGCCGGAGCCTGATCCAGTCCACCTGGGATCGTGTCGCACCGCTCGTCGGCCCTGAGAGCGTGTGGGTCGTGACGGGCGAGAGCCACCGCGAGCAGGTCGTCGAGCAGCTTCCCGAGATGCCGGTGCACAAGATCCTCGCCGAACCGTCTCCGAAGGACTCGGCGGCCGCGATCGGTCTCGCGACCATGCTCATCGCCAAGGAGGACCCGGATGCGATCGTCGGATCGTTCTCCGCGGACCATTCGATCACCAACGTCGACGAATTCCGGCTCGTCATTGATCAGGCTTGCGTTGCCGCGCAGACCGGCGACATCGTCACGGTCGGCATCATGCCCCGCAATCCTGCCACCGCCTACGGCTACATCGAGACCGGTGAACTGCTGGGCATCGACGGCGCACCGACCGCCAGGCGCGCCATGGCCTTCGCCGAGAAGCCCGCCGCGAGCACCGCCCGCGCCTACGTGAATTCCGGTCGCTACCGCTGGAACGCCGGCATGTTCATCGCCCGCGCCGCCTCACTCCTCGAGGTCCTTGAAGCCGAGGACCCGACCCTGCATGCGGGACTGTCGCGGATCGCCGAGGCCTGGGGGACCGATACCCAGTCGCAGGTGCTCGCCGAGGTGTGGCCCGGGCTGGAGAAGCGCGCCATCGATTACGTCGTGGCCGAGCCCGCTGCCGCAGCCGGCCGTGTCATCGTCATCCCCGGCGACTTCGGCTGGGATGACGTGGGCGATTTCGACTCGGTGGCACGTCTGCGCCAGCCGGTGCCCGGAGAGCCCGCTGGGGTCATCTCGATCGGTCAGAACTGCGACCTCCTCGAAATCGATGCCTCAGGGGTCGTCTTCTCCGAATCCCAGAAGCCGCGCACGGTAGCGATCGTCGGCCTCGACGACCTCGTCGTCGTCGACACCGAAGACGTCCTGCTCATCACCTCCCGCTCCCACGCCCAGGATGTGAAGAAGGCCGTCTCTGCCGCCGGTGAACGCGGACTCGACGACCTGCTGTAGGCAGGCGCTGCAGGCAGAACAGGCGGCAGCTGGAAGCGGAGTGTGTCGAATTTGGTCGCAGTGCGCCCAAATGTGACGCGGAGTGCTTAGCATTGCAGTCAATGTCTCAGAAATCCGAACCGCGCCCCGAGGGCGTCGCGCTCCCAGAAGGACCAGACGTGATCAGCTCTATAGTCGCTGAGATCGGTGCAGAGCTCATCGATTTCCGCCGTGACGTCCACGCACACCCGGAACTGTCCTTCCAGGAGTACGACACCACGGACAAGATCTTCGCCCGTCTGGAGGCCGCCGGTCTGACACCTCGGCGCCTCGAGGCCACCGGCATCGTCTGCGAAGTCGGCGAGGGTCCGATCGCACTGGGCCTGCGAGCCGACATCGATGCTCTGCCCATCGATGACCTCATCGATGAGGACTTCGCCTCAACAATGCCCGGTGTGGCACACGCCTGCGGTCACGATGTGCACCTGACCGGGCTTGTCGGCGCAGCCATCGCCCTGCAACGACTCCACGAATCCGCTCCCGGCGGTCTCGGGGGACGGGTGCGACTCATCTTCCAGCCTGGGGAGGAAGTCACCCCGGGCGGAGCACTGCGCGTCATCTCGCAGGGCGTCCTCGACGATGTCCCCGAGGTCTACGCACTCCACTGCGACCCCAATGTCGACGTCGGTCGGATCGGCTCGCGCATCGGTGCCATCACCGCAGCGGGCGATACCGTCATCATTCGCCTCTCCGGTCATGGCGGGCACACCTCGCGGCCCCACCTGACCGAAGACCTCGTCTACGCGCTGGGCAAACTCGCCACCGATCTGCCCTCGACGCTGGGCCGACTCATCGATCCGCGTCACGCGATCTCCCTCGTGTGGGGCGAGATCAGTGCCGGCCATGCGGCCAATGTGGTGCCCAGTGAGGGGATTCTGCGCGGGACCTTGCGCTGCCTCGACGTCGACGGCTGGAACCAGGTTGCCGAGGTGCTGCCGGAGTTGGTCGAGCGGATCGCCGGCCCGTACGGGGTCACCGTCGACCTCGACCCCCGCCGAGGTGTCCCGCCGGTGGTCAACACCGAAGACCAGGTCGCGCTCATCGAATCCGCGGTTCGTGGTGAACTCGGAGAGAACTCCGTCCAGCTGACTCCGCAGTCCATGGGCGGAGAGGACTTCGCCTGGTACCTCACGCACTGTCCCGGAGCCCTCATCCGTATGGGCACCCGCACCCCGGGAGGGACGACCTACGACATCCACCAGGGTGATCTGCTCATCGATGAAGACTGCGTCGAGATCGCCGCCCGCATCTTCACCGCGACCGCACTGAAGGTTCTCCAGCGTGACTAGCCTCGCTACTGCCTCGGGGGTCTAGCCTCGTCGTTGCACCGCGGACTCAGACAGAACCGATAATCTTGGAGACATGAGAGTGAAGGTCATGAGCTTGGTGCTGGGCGCCGGCTTCAGCGCATTGAGCCTGGTGGCGCTGAGCGCCTGCTCGGTGACGGCACCCGAACCCGTCGAAGACGCCACGCTCGGCTGCATGATCTCGGCTCCCGCGGGATTCGACGATCACTCGGCGGGGGCACTGACCTTAGCAGAGACGGAACTGGCACGGTCGGCAGGACTCTTCTCCGCGACCTCGAGTCAGCGAGTCTCAAACTCATCGGCCACCTCGGCGGCATTGAAGAGGATGAGCGACCAGGACTGCGCACTGACCACGGTGCTGGGCCCCGGCGGGGCAGACGAGCTCGGAGACCATGCCAAATCCAACCCGGATGAGATCTTCCTGGGCGTGGCAAGCGGTCGCAAGGACTTCCCGGACAATGTGCTCAGCATCGACTTCGACCTCGTGCCGCCGGCCTTCATCGCCGGCTACATCGCAGCGACCGCGAGTGAGACCGGCGAGGTCGGCGCGCTCGTGTCCCAGGGATTCCCGCAGGCGGAGAAGATACTCACCGCCTTCGACGCCGGAGTCGACCTCTACAATGACGAAGCCGACGAGGACGTGGAGAAGGTGAAGTCCTACCGCGAGTCCGCCGTCGACGTCCGCACCGTGGCAGACACCAGCGATGAGGGAGAGGCCTTCTTCGAAACGGCGCACGACTCCGACGTCGATGTGCTCGTGCCCTTCGGATCGGCGGCGGCGATGGGTGTCGTCACCGCTGCGACCGATACGCTGACATCGCTGCGCACTCAAGAGCCGGAGGCTGAAGGCGATGAGAAGCCGGTCTTGCCGAAGGTGATCTGGTACGGAGCCTCCGGGGCCTTCAGCGACACGATCATTGCGACGATCGAGCCGAATATCCGGCGCGGACTGCGGAGCATGTTTGCCGAATGGCCACAGAGCAAGAACCCCGATGAGGTCGCCGAGGCGTCGAAGGACGAGCCCGTGGACATGGGTGGTTTCATGGTCACAGACCGTCACTACAAGGGCACGATCGACAACGGTGGAGTGGGAATCGCCGCCGAAGACGGGTTCCTCAGCCGCGTCTCCGATGCGGGCCGCAGCATCGCCGATCTGCGAGAGCGGATCAAGAGCGGTGACATAGATCCGAAGAAGCCCTGAACGTGACCCTGATCCGATAAGCTGTGCGGGTGTTGAATAATCCCGCCGGAGTCGCAGCAGACGACCCCATCCTGCAGCTGCCCAAAGTATCCCTCCATGATCACCTCGACGGTGGCCTGCGCCCCGCCACTCTGATCGAACTGGCCGCCTCGATCGGCCACGAACTGCCCGCTACCGAACCCGATGAGCTGGCGAAGTGGTACAACGATTCCGCGAGCTCCGGTGATCTGGTCCGCTACCTCGAGACCTTCTCGCACACGGTCGCCGTGATGCAGAGCCGTGAGGGCCTGATGCGCGTGGCCAAGGAGTGGGTCCTCGACCAGGTTGCCGACGGTGTCTTCTACGCCGAGGCCCGCTGGGCTCCAGAGCAGCACCTGGAAGGTGGGCTCGAACTCGACGAGGTCGTTGAAGCCGTTCAGGAAGGGCTCGAAGCCGGAGTGATCGAAGCCTCCGCGGATGGCAAGTTCATCCGTGTCGGCCAGATCATCACAGCCATGCGCCAGGCAGACAATTCCATGGCGATTGCGGAACTGGCCATCAGGCACCGCGAGAAGGGATCCGAATCCGGAGTAGTCGGCTTCGACATCGCCGGTCCTGAGAACGGCTTCCCGCCCTCTGCGCACCTGTCGGCGTTCAACGCTCTCCACCAGGCTTATGTGCCTGTTACGATCCACGCCGGAGAGGCCGCCGGCAAGGACTCGATCCACGAGGCACTGACTATCTGCCATGCTCAGCGCATCGGCCACGGTGCTCGCATCGTCGAGGATATGGACATCGTCGAAGGCGAGGGACAGCTGGGCAGCCTGGCCGCCTGGGTCCTCGACCAGCAGATCCCGCTCGAGCTGTGCCCCAGCTCGAACCTGCAGACCGACATCGGCGGCACCATTGCCTCCCACCCCATCACCGGGCTTAAGGATCTGGGCTTCGCTGTGACCATCAATCCGGACAACCGGCTGATGTCAGCGACGTCGGTCACGCGGGAGATGCGTCTGCTCGTCGATGAGGCCGGTTGGACTCAGGTCGACCTGGAATGGGCGACCGTCAACGCTGTCACCGCAGCATTCCTGCCCCTCGACGTGCGCGAGCGCATGCTCGACGAGATCCTGATTCCAGGGTTCGCCCGGGTGAATATTTGAGTTCACGAGACAAACGCTCGAACACACCCGGCGGCTCCTCGCCGTCGGGTGGTTCGTCGACTCCTGCCGGTCACGGTGTTCCCACCCCACGAGCAATGCTGGTGGTCGTTGTGGTGCTCGGGATTCAGGTGCTGGCCCTCCTGGGGTCCGCTCTGTCGTTCATCCTCACCGCAATCACCGCCGGCCCACTCGCCGGATCGCTGCTGGGCCTGGCTGTCATGTTCCTCATCTTCGCTGCCGGCGTGGCCGCAGCAGCGCGCGGATCGTGGAAACTTCATCGCTGGGCCCGCCCCGCAGCGATCGCCTTCGAGCTGCTCGTCATCGTCTTCGCCTTCAGCGTCATCGGCGGGTCGCTCTGGCTCGGGCTGGCCTGCCTGGTCACCGCGCTTGCCGTGCTCCTGGGCTATTTCCTGCCCCCGGTCGTCGAGGCCTACAACAGGGCGCTCGAAGGCTGAAGCCTCAGACCTCGGTGCCGCGATCAATGCCCAGAGTGGCGATGAGATCCTCGTGGAGTTGGAACCAGACGAGATGGCATGAATCGACATCGGTCCGATCGATCCACTCAGTCTGGCCGTCCTCGGCCCTGCTCAACGCTGCCTCGTAGCGATTCAGGATCCCCTCGAACCGTGTCAGGATGTTCGTCAGTCTCTCGACCACCGGCGCGAGTTCGACGCCCAGCGCCTCGACCTCATCGAGAACTCGTGCGTCCCAGTCAGTGTCGGAATGATCATTGCTCGCGAAGGCGTCATCCGGCCTCGGCCTGATCTGCCAGTCGGTGGTCGCGCTCAACATCCGAGCATTGAGCGGAAGGAACTCGCGGTAGATCGCAGCGATCTCATTGCCAGGGTCGGCGATGCGACGTTCATGTGCGAGCTGTCGTTCATTCTCCCATCTGCCGAAGTCGGTCAGCGACCAGCCGTTGACGCCGAAGAGCTCGAGGTGCTGCACCCAGCTGCTTCGTTCGGCCTGGTGGAGTCGGACCAGGGTCTCCTCAGCGCCGACCCCCGCACGGCGTGCAACGGCGTCTTCGCCTGCGAAGCCGAGCAGTCGCACCGCATGCAGGACCAGGAGCTGAGGCTCTGAGCGGTGGCTCAACGCTGACCATCCTGGCGAGAGCTCAGACGGGCCACATGTTGTTGGCAGGCCTGTGGAGATCGGAAGCCCATTCTTGCCGCGATCTGCGACCATGTCAGTCCCGCGTTTCGCGCAGCGAAGATGAGCCCGATCTCGACTCCCTCGACCTCCGCGCGAGCTGCGGGAAGCAGGGTCAAGGCCGCGCAGAGATCGTCAGAACCGAGATCTGTCGATCTCCACAGTGCGAACTGGGTGAGGTCGACCGCAGTGGGCGGTGCCGGTGCGGGGCGCCACTCACGGGCCTCCAGCTGATCCGCGCCGAGGGCCATGAGTCGAGCCTGCGCATCACGTTCGCGCTGCGCCTCTGCATGGTCTCCGACCGCTCTGTCCCCAAGGCTGGTGTGGTCTGTCTCGTGCTTGCCATCCATAGGCCACATCCTGCTATCATCAACATTATATTGTCAACAGAATGTTGAAGGGAGGGCGATGGTGAGAACACTTTCCGACTCCCACGATGGTCGGTCAGGAGGAAAGGCAAGGTCACTGGCCAGGCTTCTGCGCGCTGGATTTCCGGTGCCTGACGGCTTCGTCGTCTATGTCGATGCCGACCGTTCCTTTGCCTCTCAGTTCGATGACACGGTGCGAGACCGGATTGACCTGGAACTCTCGAGACTGGGTGATCCAGCGGTGGCGGTCCGCTCCTCGGCCGCCGATGAAGATAAGGCCGACGCATCCGCAGCAGGAATGTATGACACCTTCCTGGGCGTCCGCGGCACTGACGAGGTGTGTGCCGCGATCGTCTCCTGCGCGCGCTCAGCCGACTCTGTGCGAATCCGGGACTACCGACGCCGAGGCGGTGGCGCGGAGGATCCTGCGACAGTCATGTCTGTTCTCGTGCAGGTCCTCATTGAGGCTGAGGTCTCGGGCGTGATGTTCACACCCCGCCGTGTGAACGAGCCGACCCGGATCGAATCATCGTGGGGACTGGGGCTGTCCGTCGTCAACGGCGGCCTCACCCCCGACTCCTACGAAGTCGGGCCCGCGGGTGCCATCACCGCCACTCTCGGAATCAAGAAAGTTCGAACCGATGCTGTCGACGCGCAGAACGGGACGACGACCACCTCGGTCGCAAACGAGCTGCAGACCGTGCGAACACTCAGCGACGAGGCGCTCCTCGGCCTTGAGTCGCTGGGCGCACGCGTGTCTGCTGTCTTCGGTGGTCCCCAGGATATCGAATGGGCCATCGCAGACGGCACGATCTGGATCGTGCAATCGCGTCCTGTGACCGCCGTGCTGCCGCCCCTGCCTGGTACCGGACCAGTCATGGATTCCGGCCCCGTCGTCAATTCCGTTCTGCTGCCTGCAGCGACCTTAGACGGGACCCCGGGGTCCCACGGGGTCGTGACTGCCCCTGCCCGCATCGTCTCCGGACTGTCCGCATTCTCCGACGTCAAGCCCGGTGAAGTGGTGATCTGCTCCTTCACTGATCCCTCTTGGACGCCGCTGTTCTCCATCGCCGCCGGCGTCATAACTGAGGTGGGAGGAGCGCTTTCGCATGCAGCGATCGTCGCGCGGGAGTACGGCATCCCCGCGGTCCTCGGCGTCACCTCGGCGAGGGTGCGCATCGCGAACGGTGACCTCATCACAATTGACGGCACGGCCGGAACGATCACGATGCACTGACTCACAATTCGGCACCGACAAGGAACGATCCGGCATTCACAAGGAAGGACACGGGGAGCCAACCGTCTGGAACTGCCCCGGTAGGCATGATGGCAACACGAAATCTCTACATCGCACGACACGGCGATGCTGACGCCTTCGGGAACCTCACCGTCAGAGGCAGAGAGCAGGCGCGGCTCTTGGGACGACGTTTGGCTCATCTGCCGATCGGGGCCATCTGGCACTCTCCGCTGCCTCGCGCCGCCGATAGTGCCCGGGAACTCAACATCTTCCTCACCGGCAAGGTCACGGTGGGTGAGGCTCCGGAGCTGATCGACCACGTCCCTTACGTGCCGACACCAGCTGAGACCCCGCGGGCATGGGTGCCCTTTTTCGACGGGTACGAGCGCGAAGAGGCCGACGCTGGCCACGCGATCGCTGAAAGTCTCACCGGGCGCTTCGGCACTGTCGGCGGCCAGGCCATGACCAGTCGCGATGAGGACATGCACGAGGTCCTCATCACCCATGCGTATCCGATCGCCTGGCTCGTACGCGACGCCTTGGATGCACCGCCACAGCGGTGGCTGGGACTCAACAGCGCCAACACAGCACTGACGGTCATCGAGCACCGCCCCCAGCTTCCGCCGACGATCATCATGTTCAACGACATGGGGCATCTGCCGTCGTGGCTGCAGTGGACGGGATTCCCTGAGGTGCCTCGCCCGTGAACAGACGGATCAGAGGGATCAGATGCACAAGCTCAGCCGGCAGTCCGCACCTAGGTTCTCGGCGGCTCCCACCGCTGCACGCTGGCGGCCTGAGCGGCCGTGAACTTCGAAGGCACAGCGGTGAAGATCGCATCGCGAATCCCGGCCAACAGCGGCGACTGAATCTGGAAGACGGCGCCGAGGACTCTGGACTTCGCCGCAATCGACTGACTGCGCTTCATCCGCAACCGGTCATAGTCACGCAGCTGAACGTCGACGCCTGACGCCGAGTCCGTTCGCCCGTCCGACTTTGCCGAACCAGCCGACTCTGCGATCACCGGCGCCAGCAGCGCCGTCAGAGTGGCCGCGTCTTCAAGAGCCTGCCCGCCGCCCTGTCCTAGGTTCGGAGTCATCGCATGAGCCGCATCGCCGAGGAGGACGACGCGTCCCCGGTGATAGGTCGACAGGGCAGTAGCGAGGTCTGAAATCGCGGTCCGCCGGATTCGGTCACTCGGTGTCGTTGCAATGAGTTCCGCGATCGGGGAGTGCCAGCCGGAGAACAGATCCCGCACCGTCGCCTTCTCATCGGCGAAGGACGCGTGTTGGGCCATGTTGGCAACCGCGAACCAGTACACGCGACCATCCCTGAGTGGGGCGATGCCGAAGCGCAGCCCCCGCCCCACGGTCTCACCGGCGGCTCCATCCAGATCGACGGGGCGTTCGGTGATTCCGCGCCAACAGGAGTAGCCGGAATAGCGTGGTCCGATTCCGGGGTCGACGGTTTCCCGCACCTGACTGTTGAGACCATCAGCGCCGATGACCAGATCGAAGCGTTCTGGAGTGGCCGGCTGTGAGTCCTCCGGCATCTTTCGTGTTTCGTCAGACTCCACGTCCGCCTCCGGCCGGATCGTCACCGTGCCCTCAATGCTCGCCGAGGTGACCTCAGCGAGAGTACGCACCGTACCCTCATCGAGGGCATCGAGCAGAACCCGATGGAGCTCGGCTCGGTCGACGATCCGCAGCTCGCCGACGCTCTCAGCGGGAAGGCGCGCGATCCAGCGTCCGTCGGGTCGGCGTTGGCCCGCAGCGAATGACCCGGCTTGCTTGTCTGTGATCGTTGCGAACTGAGGGCCGAGCCCCAGTGCTTCGAGTGCCCGCAGCCCATTGGCGAAGACGGACAGACCCGAACCCCCGGCGCGCACCTCGGCGGCCCTTTCGAACACGGTCACCTGCGCGCCCGCCTTCTGCAGGCCCACGGCGGCCGAGAGTCCGCCGATGCCGGCTCCAACGATCGCTATCCTCATGGGGTGTGGGCCTCTCATGCGAGCTGTGCGGTGTCTGCCTTACTGCTGAAGGTACTCCCCGCAGGCCTCGGTGAGGAAGTCACCGGCGACACCACCCTCTTGGTTGAGGCTGTCCGCGGTCTTCTGGATGCCCCACCAGACCTGGGGTGAGGCGCCCCACTGCTGCCGGAAGTCCTCGCGCTTATCGGGATCATCGGCCAGGTCTTGAGCGGCCAGCGAGATCCGGTCCTGGGCGTCATCGGCCGTGCACCGAGCCTCATCGTCGGGGCCCTTCGGGGCGAGCTCCGGAATGTCATCGGAGTCTTTGGCCTTCAGCGTGTACGCGGACCCGCCGATCTCCTCAACGGTGAAGGTCCCGTGGATGAGCAGGAAGGGTGATTTCTTCGTATCGACGTTCTCGGCGTCGACGGTGACACTGACACTGTCCGGGGTATCGGCGGTGACGGTGGCCTCGCCCGAATCGGGAACGTCGGGGTTGCCGGTGTGGACGTAGACCTTGAGGTATGCCTCGGATTTGTTCGCGGCAGCCTCGGCGAGGCCCTGCCACAGGGGGTCGGCATCCTTCGCCCCGCCGGGGGAGGAATCGACGATGGACACCTTCGGAGCGTCATCGGGGGTCTCGACCGGAGTGACCTCCTCTTCGCTGACGGAGGGGCGCGGGGCCGGTCGGGTCTCCTCTGAGGTGGGAACGCAGGCCGTCATCGTGGCCAGCACTGCGGCGGAGGTCAGGAGGGCAAGGGAGCGAATTCGCATGGTTCCTCGAAGGGGTGGTCGTCGTGGCGGTGCCGGGCTTGGGGTCCAGTCTCGCCTTCCAGCCTAATCCGAGGGGCCGCGGTCACCCCGGTGGACGCGCTGGCCCGATCCCGATTGCTCGGTTCGCAGCCCGTCTACTCTGCGCGGGCCGGCATGAGTGCACTCAGGCTGGCCTTCTGCACTCCGGCTTCGTCGAAGTTGTCCTCATCGAGCCACTGCAGATAGGCTGCGCGCAGGCTGGGCCATTCGGTGTCGATGATGGAGAACCACGCGGTATCGCGGTTGCGGCCCTTCACGACCAGGTGCTGTCGGAACAGTCCCTCAAAGGTGAACCCGAAACGTGTCGCCGCCTTCTTCGACGGTGCGTTGTCGTTGTCGCACTTCCATTCGAAGCGCCTGTAGCCGCTGGCGAAGGCCAGATCGGCGAAGAGGAAGAGCGCCTCGGTGGCTCCGCGGGTGCGTGAGAGTGCCGGTCCCCACAGGATGTTGCCGATCTCGATGACTCCGTTGTTCGCATCGATGCGCATCAGTGCCTGCCGACCTTCAGCTCGTCCAGTGCTGCGGTCGACCACGGCGAAGAACAGAGGATCTGGAGACTGTGAAGCTGTGGACATCCACTCATCGAAGTCTGCCCGCGTTGTCTGCGGCGTCTGTGGCAGGTATCGGAAACGCTCATCCGAGCCCTCCGCCGAGGCTGCCGCGAAGAGTGAGTCCGAGTGCTGCTGGAGATCGAGGGGCTCGAGGTCGACATAGCGACCATGGATCGTCTTCTGCCGAGGCGGCTGGGCCCCGACCCAATCGTTGAGGTTCGCGTCG
Organism: Brevibacterium sp. 239c; assembly: GCF_900169365.1. GTDB lineage: Bacteria > Actinomycetota > Actinomycetes > Actinomycetales > Brevibacteriaceae > Brevibacterium. The sequence goes on along the minus strand of NZ_FXZH01000011.1, from coordinate 40,533 downwards.
GTCATGACTTTTCCTTCTCGTTCTTCATCGAACTCCTCCATCGGTCAGTCCCCGTGAGGGCGGGTGCGCCCGGCGGTCCAGGCATGTCTTGCTGCTCGGTTCAGGCCTCGTCGCTGTCGAATCCGGTCGAGAGCTGTCTCAGCAGCGACGCGAGCTTACGCCGCCCTGCCGGAGTCAGGTCGCTGAGGATCTCACGCTCCTTCACCAGCAGGTCGGCCAGAGCGGAGTCGACGGTGGCGCGGCCGTCTTTGGTCAACCGCACGAGCACACCTCGGCGATCTCCAGGATCGGGCAGACGTTCGACCCAACCGGCTGTGACCAGGCGGTCGATGCGGTTGGTCATCGTGCCGCTTGTGACCAATGTCTCCTGCAACAGTGTGGAGGGGGAGAGTTGGTAGGGTTCAGCCGATCGACGCAGGGCCGAAAGCACGTCGAAGGCCCACCCTTCGATGCCGTAGGCGCTGAAGCTCGACTTTCGGGCCAAATCCAGTTGGCGGGCCAGGCGAGAGACACGGGAGAGTACCTCCATGGGGGACACGTCTAGGTCCGGGCGCTCGTGGCGCCATGCCGCGACAATCCGATCAACCTCGTCCATGTTCCGATTTTACGTCCAGATCAAGATTCTTTGGGCCAAAGATACTTTTTATCGAGATATTTCTTACTCATTGGTTGATTTGGCCTGCACGTTTGGATGGACGGGGTCACTTGGGAATAAAGTGGTCATGGTTGTTGCATCCGTCAACGGACCTGCGGGGCCAAACGACCCGGCAGTAGAAACGAAGGAATACACGTGGATCTTTTCGAGTATCAAGCACGTGACCTGTTTGAGAAGCACGGAGTGCCCGTGCTCAAGGCTCAGGTCGCGACGACACCAGAAGCAGCTAAGAAGGCAGCCGAGGAACTTGGTGGCGGAGTCGTCGTCGTCAAGTCTCAGGTCAAGATGGGCGGCCGCGGCAAGGCCGGCGGCGTCAAGGTTGCGAAGGACCCTGAAGAAGCCGAAGCTCGTGCCAAGGACATCCTGGGCCTCGACATCAAGGGCCACATCACCGAAACCGTGATGATCGCCGAGGGCGCAGACATCGCTGAAGAGTACTACTTCTCGGTTCTCCTCGACCGGTCCAACCGCACCTACTTGGCCATGTGCTCCAAGGAAGGCGGAATGGAGATCGAGCAGCTCGCCGAGGAACGTCCCGAAGCGCTCGCCAAGATCCCAGTCTCCGCCATCGACGGAATCGATGCCGCCAAGGCCGAAGAGATCGCCAAGGAAGCAGGCTTCGACGCGGAGACCGCAGCCAAGATCGCCCCTGTGCTGATGTCGCTGTGGACCGTCTTCGAGAAGGAAGACGCTTCCCTCGTTGAGGTCAACCCACTGGTCAAGACCGGTGCCGGTGACATCGTCGCACTTGACGGAAAGGTGTCTCTCGATGAGAACGCCGACTTCCGCCACCCTGACCACGAGGAACTGCGCGACGACAGTGCAGAGAACCCCCTCGAGCTCAAGGCCAAGAAGCTCGACCTCAACTACGTCAAGCTCGACGGCGAAGTCGGAATCATCGGAAACGGTGCTGGACTCGTCATGTCGACACTCGACGTCGTCGCCTACGCCGGTGAGAAGCACAACAACGTCAAGCCAGCCAACTTCCTCGACATCGGAGGCGGAGCCTCTGCAGAGGTGATGGCCAACGGACTCGACGTCATCCTCGGTGACGAGCAGGTCAAGTCGGTCTTCGTCAACGTCTTCGGCGGAATCACCGCCTGTGACGCTGTGGCAGACGGCATCGTCAAGGCTCTCGAAATCCTCGGCGACCAAGCCACCAAGCCGCTCGTCGTCCGCCTCGACGGAAACAACGTCGAAGAGGGACGTGCGATCCTCAGGGAAGCCGCGAACCCACTCGTCACTCTGACTGACACCATGGACGGTGGAGCCGACAAGGCCGCCGAACTGGCTGCTGCCAAGTAAGGAAAGGTCTTTACATAAATGTCTATCTTCCTGAATTCCGATTCGAAGATCATCGTCCAGGGCATCACTGGCGGCGAAGGAACCAAGCACACTGCGCGCATGCTCGCAGCAGGATCCAACGTCGTCGGCGGTGTCAACGCCCGCAAGGCCGGCACCGCTGTCAAGCACAATGACAAGGACGGCAACGAAGTTGAGCTGCCCGTCTTCGGCTCCGTCTCCGAGGCGATGGAAGCCACCGGTGCTGACGTGTCCGTGGCCTTCGTGCCGCCTGCATTCTCCAAGGATGCGGCCATTGAAGCCATCGACGCCAAGATCGGTCTGCTCGTCATCATCACCGAGGGCATCCCGGTCCAGGACGCAGCCGAGGTTTGGGCTCGCGCGCAGGCCGCAGACAATGCGACCCGCATCATCGGACCCAACTGCCCGGGCATCATCTCTCCCGACGCTGCACTGGCCGGCATCATCCCAGCCAACATCACGAAGAAGGGCAAGCTCGGACTGGTCTCCAAGTCCGGCACGCTGACCTACCAGATGATGTACGAACTGCGTGACCTCGGCTTCTCCACCGCCATCGGAATCGGTGGTGACCCAGTCATCGGCACCACGCACATCGATGCGCTCGAAGCCTTCGAGAATGATCCCGAGACCGAAGCCATCGTCATGATCGGCGAAATCGGTGGCGACGCTGAAGAGCGTGCCGCCGCATACATCAAGGATCATGTGACGAAGCCGGTCGTCGGCTACGTCGCTGGCTTCACCGCTCCCGAGGGCAAGACCATGGGCCACGCCGGCGCCATCGTCTCCGGCTCCTCAGGAACCGCTGCGGCGAAGAAGGAAGCTCTTGAGGCTGCAGGTGTGAAGGTCGGCAAGACTCCGACCGAAACCGCTGACCTCATGCGCGAACTTCTCGCCTGAGTTGTCTTCATCCGATGAAGGGTCCTGGCGACAGGGCCTGAAATCACAACAGCGCGGTCACAGTGCGTCCGCTCAGCACACACGCTGGGCAACTGCACCGTGGCCGCGCTGTTGCGTGTCCGCAGGGCGCGCGAAAGCATCACGCGCTGCCCACCGGGAGCAGCAATTCGCACTCGGCTTCGTTTGCCCACCACTCCGTTCGACGAGGACTCCCGTCGGCATCAAACCACCCCTGTGCAACGAGTGGTTGTGGAACGGACTGTGCTCGATGGTTGCGGGACGCTAATCTGAACATGTGAATGACCAGACACCGCTGTCCCAGAACCCACCCGCCGGCCACACCACGACGTTCAGCCCGCCGGCTGTTGACGCCTCCCCGTCGGCCCATCCGCGCAACTTCGGCTCCGACAATTGGGCTGGTGCCCACCCGGAAGTCATCACTGCCATCATCGAAGCCAATGTCGGACATACTCCCGGCTACGGTGGTGATCCATGGACGGCGCGCCTCGGTGAGGTCATGAAGGGCCACTTCGGCCCGTCCGCCCAGGCGTTCCCGGTTTTCAACGGCACCGGCGCCAACGTCCTCGCGCTGCAATCGGCTCTGCCCCGCTGGGCGGCCGTCATCACTGCCGCCTCAGCCCACATCAACTACGACGAAACAGGTGCCCCGGAAAAGGTCGGCGGCCTCAAAATCATCGGCGCCGCAACTCCGGATGGAAAACTGACGCCCGAGATCATCTACAACGCGGTGCTTGGCCGCGGCAACGAACACAATGCTCAGCCACTGGCTGTGAGCATCTCCCAGTCGACCGAATGGGGCACCACGTACACGGCTGAGGAGATCCGAGCGATCGCCGACACCGCGCACGGTCTCGACATGATCCTCCACGTGGACGGCTCCCGACTGGGCAACGCCGCCGCCTACCTCGACACCAGCCTCGGCGCCCTGACCACTGACGTCGGCGTCGACATCATCAGCCTCGGCGGGACGAAGAACGGACTTCTCGGCGCCGAAGCGATCGTCGTCCTCAACCCCGAAATCGGGCAGGGGATGAAGTTCCTGCGGAAGATGAACCTGCAGCTGTCTTCGAAGATGCGGTTCCTCTCAGCTCAGCTCAATGCCCTCTACGGCGGCGACCTGTGGCGCACCTCGGCGAATCACGCCAACACCATGGCCACACGTTTGGCAGATGGTCTCGCCGAGGCGACCGCCACCGGACGTGCACCCGATATTTCGATCGTGGCCAAGACCGAATCCAACGTCGTCTTCGTGCATATGCTCGATGAGGTCGCGGCACGGGCACGGCAGAGCTTCGCTTTCGCCAACTGGCCTATGGCCAAGAATGTCGTGCGCCTGATGTGCGCCTTCGACACCACCGCCGAAGATGTCGATGCCCTCATCGCGGCCATCGTCGAGGCCTAGACAATCACCGCCCGCGGAGCCGACCGGCCGACCTGCCCAGATCGTAGGTCGGTCGGCCGTCGGCACGCCGTGGTCAATCACCCTTGACGTTGACGAGCTGGCGCAGCGTGTGCCTGATCTCGACGAGTGGCGCTGCATCGGCCATCACCTGATCGATCGGCTTATAGGCCTGTGGGATCTCGTCGATGAACGCGTCCGTGTCCCGATATTCGATCCCGACCATCGCATCACGCAGCTGCTCGTGGCTGAAGGTCTTGCGAGCAGCGTTGCGCGAGTACTGCCGTCCCGCGCCGTGCGGTGAGGAGTTCAGCGACACCGGGTCGCCCTTGCCCTCAACGACGTAGGACGCGGTGCCCATCGAACCGGGAATGAGTCCCGGGCGTCCGGCATCGGCCTCGATCGCACCCTTTCGCGACACCCACACCGTCTTGTTGAAGTGCTTCTCCGACTGTGTGAAGTTGTGGTGACAGTTGATCCGTTCTGCCTCCAGGACGGTTTCATCCATCGTCTCCGACAGCTGCCTGGCCACGCGATCCATCATCTCCTCACGGTTGAGCAGAGCGAAGTGCTGCGCCCACCGCAGCTGACTGATGTAGGCGGAGAACTCCGGCGTATCCTCGACGAGGTACGCGAGGTCCGGGTCGGGAAGATCGATCCACCACTGGTTGTTCAGTCGCGCCGCGACCTTGATGTGGGCAGTGGCGATCTTGTTGCCGACTCCTCTCGATCCTGAGTGCAGGAACATCCACACCCTGTCGGCCTCGTCGACGGAGACCTCGATGAAGTGGTTGCCTGAACCCAGCGATCCCAACTGGTGACGCCAGCGGCCAGCATAGCCAGCGGGGTCGAATCCTGCCTCCGACGCGAGTTCCTCAAGCTCGGCGATGCGAGGCTGAGCCGTGGCGACGATCTTTCGGTTATCGGCACCGGCCGAGGTCGGCACGGCCCGCTCGATGGCCCTCCGCAGGCCGGTCAGGTCGCGGGCTTCGAGATCCCGCTTGGTGAATTGCGTGCGAACCGCGATCATGCCGCAGCCGATGTCGACTCCCACCGCTGCCGGAATGATCGCCCCTAGTGTGGGGATGACAGATCCGACGGTCGCGCCCTTGCCCAGGTGGGCATCGGGCATGAGCGCCAGGTGTGGGTAGATGAACGGCATTCGTGCAGTTGTGTGCGCCTGCTCAAGGGTCTTCTCATCGAGAAGCGATGCCCAGGAGATCAGGCGTTTGCTGAGTTTTTCCATGGTCCTTTCCTGATTTCTTTGCTGTGAGGTTCGAGACCCACATCGCCTAGATCTGGAAAGCCATGGCTGCGAAATGAAAAAAGCCCCGAACCGGTGATCGGTGCGGGGCATGCTGACTTGTGCTGAGTCAGATGTCGCGCCACCGAAGGGTCGACTGATGAGCGGATTCGAATTGATTCGATCCGCTGAGTTCGCGCGACGGGGCGAAAACGTTCATCAATGGTTTCCTTCGGGTGTTCACCGCGCCGAAATAGCGCGGAAGACCGACTATACACGACTCTTCGCTGACTCCGGCAGGAGGGGTGCGTTTACTTGTCAGACTTCGCGGAGAGGACGAAGACCGCGGCAGGAGATGACATGTTGCGTTACTGAATGAGAGTTCAAATTACAAGGTAGGGTGTCATTCGGTACGAATGAAATATTTCTCTGATTTTAAGGATCGGATATATGCCAATGGGAGCTGTTGGGATTCTGATCGCTTTGGTCTACGTGTGTTTCGGTGTGCTTATATTTGCAATACTCTGCACAGGGCTCGTGGTGCTTCTGCGGGTCAACGCTTTGCTCAAAAGGCGTGCTGCATCTTCACTGGACCACGGCCGGCAGGCACCATTGCAAGCCCAGCCGTCACCAGAGCAGGCCCAGCCTTCACCAGATTAGGGCCAGTCACACGAATGCATGACGGAAAACCCGCACACCATTGATGCGGTGGACGGATTCTCTATTCGTCGGGGCATCACCGTCGATTAGATGCCCCCGGAGCCAGTGCCGTTGCCGGTACGGGCACCGGTGTCAGTTCTTCTTGTCAGACTTCACGGAGACGACGGGGACATCGGAGTCGAGGATGATGCGCTGGGCCGTCGAGCCCATGATGAGCTTGCCGACGGGGGAGCGGCGACGCGACCCGATCACGATCATGCGGGTGTCCTCGGTCGCCTCGGCGAGGGCGAGGAGTTCCTCAACGGGGTCATTGCCGCGCAGGAACTGCAGAATCTCATGGGAGACCCCGGACGAACGCAGCGCCTCTTGGAGTTCCTCCATGTCCTGATTCGTCGCCACACCGCGTTCGTCGGGAGTTTCTCCGATGCCGGCATTGAGCACGAGCACTGTGTCATCGAAGGCCTTCGCCTGATCGATGCCGAACGTGACGGCAGCTTTGCCTTCGGGTGAGGGGGAATAGCCAACGAGAATTGTCATGGTCTCTCCTGGTGCAACATTGGACGAAGCTCCCTCAATTAGTAGCACATCTACGTGCCGCGACGCTCCTCAGTCCGCCCCAACCTGGACAGGAGAACGGCGCAGACCTGCCGTGCGAATCGGCCGCGCACCTCGGCCGTCCTCGACTGCCTCCAGCCCAGCCAAAACCGGGGTTCGTCCCTCCTGATCAGCCCCTTTGCAGCTGATTAGTTACCGCTCTGCGCAGATAGTAAAGTTGCCCCGGGCAGTACCAGAGCAGTAACTGAACTTGTTGTGAGAGAAGAGAATCGTCAGTGGCAGAGAACAAGAGTGCACAAGCCCCGACTGCGGGCACCAAGGGCGAGCAGAAGTCGGAATGGAAGACGATCAAGTCTATCCTGGCCGCGTCGTCGGGAAATCTGGTCGAATGGTTCGACTTCTACATCTACGCGTTCTTCAGCGTCTATTTCGCCAGCCAGTTCTTCGTCTCCGACAGTGAAGTCGTCTCACTCATGCAGTCGGCCGGTGTCTTCTTCATCGGCTTCCTCATGCGACCCATCGGCGGCTACATCTTCGGCCGCGCAGCTGACAAGGTGGGCCGGAAGAACTCGATGCTCATCTCGATCCTGCTCATGTGCGCCGGCTCCCTCTGCCTGGCGATCCTGCCCACAGCGGCAACGGCAGGGCCCGTGCTGGCCCCGCTCCTCCTACTTGTCGTGCGCATGATCCAAGGACTGGCTGTCGGCGGCGAATACGGGGCCACCGCGACCTACATGTCCGAGGTCGCCACCGAGGGCAAACGCGGATTCTATTCGTCCTTCCAGTACGTCACCCTCATCGGCGGACAGCTGCTGGCCAGCTTGCTTGCCGTCATCATGACCCACACCATGGGGACGGAGCAGATCGAAGCCGGCTGGTGGCGCCTGCCCTTCGTCATCGGTGCCGTGGCCGCCGTCGTCTCACTGTGGCTGCGCCGCGGACTCGAGGAGACCACCAACGAGGAGACTCGCAAGAACGAGCACTCCGGCAGCTTCCTCGAAGTCCTGCGCCATCCACGTGCCTTCCTCGTCGTCCTCGGCATCACCAGCGTCGGCTCCCTCGTCTTCTACGTCTTCACCACCTACATGCAGAAGTACCTGCTGCTGACCAATGAAGGCACCCCCGGCGCGGAGACCTTCAACAAGGGCACGATCGCTGACATGATGACTCTCTGCCTGCTGGTCTTCATCTTCATGCAGCCCATTGCGGGAAAGATCTCCGACAAGATCGGGCGCAAGAACAACATGCTCATCTTTGTCATCGGCATGGTCATCCTCCCGATCCCGATGCTCAGCCTCATCGGCAGCGCGAAGTCCGTCCTTGTCGCCGGCATCCTCATCGTCGTCACGATGGCATTCATCTCCATGTACACCTCGATCTCAGGCATCGTGAAGGCCGAGATGTTCCCCGCCCACATCCGTGGAATCGGCGTCGGCTTCACCTACGCAATCGGCAACGCGATCTTCGGCGGATCCGCCGAATACGTCGCCCTGTGGTTCACCAACGTGGGCATCGGCTTCTGGTTCGGGGTCTACGTCGTCGTCATTGCCATCGTCGGGCTCGTCGCGGTCCTGTACATGCACGACAACCGCAAACACTCGACGATCGACAACGCCGGATCCTCGGCCTACCAGCGCATCGGTAACTGAGGCCGGGGTCGAGTCCGACTAGACTGTTCGAATGCCTTCATCCCTGCTGTCTCCGGATTCTTCTGCCCGCCAACGCAGTCATGATCTGCTGGAACAGTTTCCCGAACTCGCTGAAGTTCCGGGATTCCCTCAGGCCAGGATCCTCACCGAGTATGTGCTGGGTCGACGCAGCGGTGAGCTCGATGCCTCGGGGCGAGCCACGGACGGAACGTTCGTAGCCGCCGAGGTGGTCGCCGGACTTCCGCACGAGATGCTCGTCGTCGATGACGCCCAGGGGCTGCAGTCGCGTCTGCTGAGTCAGATCGCACCCGTGCGCACGTACAACGACCGGATCGATGAGGCGCACACCGTCGCCGAGGTGGCAGATCGGACCAGCCCCATCGACGATCTTGCTGCCTTCACCCCCGAACGGGATGAAGTCTGGGCGGTCGTCAACGCACCCAAGGCCACCCACGCCTTGGCCGAAACCATCGCGGCCATCCAGGCGCACGTGTCCACGATCATCGTCATCGGTCGCAGTGACTCGATGAGCCGAGCCGTGAACAAAGAACTTGCCCGCGGCTATGCTCGCGTCGATGTTTCACCGGGTGTGGGCAAACATCGAATGATCATCGGCAGCCGACCGTTGTCCTCACCCAGCCTGCCGACCTACCCCAGGCGCAGCACCATCGACCATCCGGCCACAGGTGTGCTCCAAGTCAGAGCGCACGGGGCGTGCTTCTCCGGGATCAAGAGTGATGAAGGCTCGACCGCCTTGCTCACAGCGCTGGCCGCCGAGACTAACTCTGGTGAACCTCAGGCCGTCGAGGCGATCGCCGGTCCCTCGAAATCCGTCCTTGATCTGGGGTGCGGCAACGGATGGCTGCTCTCGGCTGCCTTGAAGCTGATGCCGGCGGCGACAGGCGTCGGCGTGGACGTGTCGAAGGCGGCGGCCGCCTCGGCGAAGGAGACGGCGGAGGCGAACGGACTTGAGGTGGAGACTATCCTCGCCGATGCCACAGATGCGCAGGCTCTAGCCGGCGGGCACGATCTGATTCTGCTCAATCCGCCCTTCCACCAGGGCACGACCATAGAAACCGACACCGCTGCTGGGCTCATGCGCGCAGCGGGAGAATTATTGGCTCCGGGTGGTCAGGTCTTCACCGTCTACAACTCGCACCTGGACTACCGCGACACCTTAGAACGTGTCATCGGACCCAGCGAGCAGGTTGCGCGCACCAGCAAGTTCACGGTCATCCGCTGCCACTCTCGTTGACGGACGTTTCCTGGGGTGAGGCCTGCGTCTGTCCCTGATTCTGCTGTGAGGCTTGCGCTTGCACCTGCGCCGACGAATGATGCTGGCTGCGGGCTCGGCTATTTCTGGTCAGGAGCAGAATCGCTTCCCAAATTACCGTCGTGAGGATGAACGGCAAGGTCACTATCCAACACATGACGGCCAGCGCCGCCTTGGCCACCCAGCCTTCTTCCCCGATCTGCGACCAGACCGATACTCCGACGCTCAGGATCACGAAAATCCCCGTGAGCGTGAGAACAATGAAGAAGGTAACTTTGGCGGCCTTTGAGAACGGTGACATCTATTGCTGCCTCTTCCTTTGCGGCGATTGTCTGCACAGGTCTGGGAACGCGCTCTGATCGTAGCCGGTGCTAGCCGCCGACAGCACCGAACCGCGCCGACAGCACTTCGGCCGTGGCCCCGACGCGGGCCGCAGCCACCTGACGGGGAGGCCCCTCGGCGACGATCTGACCACCGTCGGGGCCAGGGCCTGGGCCCATATCGATGAGCCAGTCGGAACCGGCGGCGAGTTCCATGTTGTGATCGGCGATGAGGATCGTATCTCCCTCGTCGACGATCTGGCGGAAGAGCTGACCGAGGGTCCGTGCATCACTGGGGTGGAGGCCGTTGGCGGGTTCGTCGAGGATGAACAGTGTGCGCTCACGTCGTTTCCTGGCCCGCATCACCGCGGCCAGGCGCAGACGCTGCGCCTCACCACCGGAGAGTGTCGCCGAGGACTGGCCGAGCAGCAGGCCGCCCAGACCGACCCTCTGCAGAACCTCGAAATGGGCGACGAGACCGAGGCGTTCGGCGAACACCGTCGCCGCCGCATCGATCGACAGATCGAGGACATCCGCGATGGTCAGCTCCTCGACAGTGACCTCGAGTGTCTCCTCTATGAATCGGCGGCCCTCGCATTCGGGGCAGGTGCCGCTGGAGGCCGGCAGGTGGACGAGATCGATGGTGATGATGCCCAGCCCTTCGCAGCGGGGGCATCGTCCGCGGGCCGTGTTGAAGGAGAACTGTGAGGCGGTGAAACCTCGGCTGCGCGCCAAAGTGGTCTTCGCGAACAGGCTGCGGATCTTATCGAAGATGCCCAGGTAGGTGCCGATGACCGATCGCGGGGACCGGCCGATGGTGGACTGATCGAAGCTGACCACCCGGTCGAAGACTTCGAGCCCGGAGGCGTCTGCCCCGGTAATATCTCCTCGCTCACCATGACCGCCACCACTGCGGGGCATCGTCGGCGGCTCCTCCTCACCGTCGAACAGGGAAGCTCCAGCGCTCCTGGCCAGTGTTGCGACCGATCGCAGCGCCGAGCTCTTACCCGCCCCGGAGACTCCTGTCAGAGTCGTGAGACCACCGATGGGAAAGGACAGTGCCAGACCGCGAAGATTGTTCGTCGACAGTCCTGTGCACTGGGCCCAGTCCCCGAACTCCTGGGGTGCGCGCCAGGGTTCGCTGGGTGCTTCATTGCGAAGGCGGACGGCGGTTGAGCTCTCCCCATCGAGCGCCTCGGTGACGGGGCCAGAGAACATCAGCTGACCTCCCCGGTCGCCGCCGCCGGGACCGAGCTCGACGACCCAATTGCAGCGGCGCACCAGCTCCATATCGTGTTCGACGAGGATGACCGTATTGCCGGCATCGCGCAGAGCCTCAATATGGGTGAAGAGGTGGTCGGTGTCCTTGGGGTGCAGTCCGGTGGAGAGTTCGTCAAAGACGTAGACCATGCCGTGCAGGCCGCTGTGCAGATGGGCTGCCAAGCGCAGTCGCTGCAGCTCGCCGGGGGAGAGGGTAGCAGCCGAGCGGTGAGGTGGAAGATAGCCGACGCCGAGGCGCTCGATGACTGCCGTTCGTTTGTCGAGTTCGTCGAGGAGGACCTGGGCGGCGTCATCGGTGGCGTTGGCGAATCGCTTCGCCTGAGTGTGGCCCCGGTCGAGGTCGGTCGTGATGGCCGCGTGGATTGAGACTGCCAGCTCCGTGAGACTGCGGGTGGCCACCTCGGCGATGTTCGCACCATCGATCGTCACCGACAGGGCTGCCGGGTTGATGCGGCTGCCGTGGCAGTCGGGGCAGAGTTCGTGGCTGAGGTACTCTTCCGTGCGTGCCCTCACCGTCTCGCTGCCGGTCGTGACCATGGTGTCGAGCAGGTACCTGCGGGCGCTGCGGAACTTTCCTGTGTATTCGCGGGCCACGTGGTCGAGCATCTTCTCCGGTTTGACGGTCACCGATGGTGTGTCCTCCGTGGTCAGCAGCCAGGTGCGGGTGTCAGCGGGCAGGCGCTTCCAGGGTATGTCGACGTCGATTCCCAGTGCCTCGACAAGGTGCTTGAAGTTCCGACCCAGCCAGCCTCCTGGCCACGCGGCGATGGCGCCCTCGCGAATTGTCAGTGACTCGTCGGGTACGGCCGTGCTGAGGTCGAGATCATGGATGCTTCCCTTCGCCGCACACGTCGGGCAGGCACCCTCGACGGTGTTGGGGGAGAAGGCCGAAGCGAGGAGACGCCCCTGGTTCGCAGGGTAGTCACCGAAGCGGGAGAAGAGCACCCGCAGCAGATCAGATACCTGCGACAGGGTGCCCACGCTCGAATTCTCCGGGGGCGTCGACACGAGCTGCTTTACCGCGATTGCGGCAGGGAGGCCCGTAATTCGGTCGACCTGGGGCGCAGAGACCGCGCCGAGGAGGTGACGGGTGAACGGGGAGACCGATTCGAGGTAGCGGCGCTGGGCTTCGGCGTAGATGGTGTCGAAGGCCAACGACGACTTGCCCGAGCCCGACACGCCACAGATGCCGATGAGCTGCCTGTGCGGCAGAGAGACGGAGAAACCGGACAGGTTGTGCTCGCGAGCGCCGACGACGCCGATCTCTTCGGTCATGAAATGGCCACTTCCTCTCGTCCGGGTGCAGCGATGAAGCTGCACCCGGACCAGGCTACGCGGTCAGCGGTTCGCTCGGTGGGCGCGCCACGTGCTGATCTGATCCCAGATGACGATCGCCCAGATTGCGATGACAGTGATGATCTGCTGCACCTCGGCGCTCGAAGCGGATGTGAGGTCCGGGTGCAGCACCTGCTGTGTCAGCAGGGCGATCGTGAGGAAGACGGCCATCGCCACGTCGAGGACCACGCCGGTGATGATCAGCACGGCACTGGTCGAAGAACGGGCCAGCTTGATGACTTCGATGACGGCCATGAGGGCCAGGAAGCCCCAATAGCCGAGCAGCCATCCTGACCCCAGGTCGGGGTTGATGAATGTCTCGCCGTTGTTGAGATGCCCGACGTATACAAGCGACGTCGGGATGAGCGGGATCAGCGCCAGAAGGACGAGGAAGATCAGGTTCAGGATCGCCTCGGCGCGGATCTGCGAACCTCTGACGTCCTTTCGGTGCAGATCATCGACTCTCCACGGCTCTGACTTGGACCCGGGCAGCTTCTCTGCGGCTCCTCCGTCTTTGTTGCGATCACCGAGCCCGATGAGGATGGTGATGGCGGCGAAGGCGGTCAGCAGGGCCGTGATGGTGCTGCCGATCGTCTGACCCAGCAGTGCACCGAGTTGGACCTGCGGCGTCGAGCCGATATGCACGATGACATTGGTGAGCACGGACAGCGCAGCTACGGCCGGCAGCACCCACCGTAGCGACCAGATGAAGAGCGGATACGAATTCGGTCCGATGAGATGCTGCGGTGAGTTCGTGTACTCCCGCGAGAGCAGAACCGGGTCGCCGAGCTCTTCGAGTACCTCGCGTTCGGCAGCAGCGGTCTGCGAATCGGTCGACGGGCTGCCGTCACCCAGTCGGTCCTCAACCATGTCATTGATCGTCGCCTTGATCTCTGCGGCGATGTCGTCGCGCGACTTCTCGGGCAGATGGCCGATCACTGTGTCGACATAGATGTCAGTGAGCGCACTCATGGTGTGCCTTCCTTCCAGAGTTTCGTAATGCTGGTGTTGAGTTCCAGCCATTGGGAGTGGAGTGCTGCGGCGACATCGGCGCCGCTGGTGGTGACGTTGTAGTACTTGCGCGGACGAGCCTGCTCGGTGTTCCACTCGGCGCTGAGCAGCCCCTGCTTCTCAAGTCTTCGCAACAGTGGGTAGAGAGTGTTCGCCTCTGTCGCGATGCCGGCCTCGGTGAGTGTGGTCAACAGCGAGTACCCGTACTGCGGCTGACGACAGGCGACGAGGCTGGCGAAGACGACGGTGCCTCGTCTCAGCTCTTGTTCGTGGGTCGCCAGTGCCTGTTCTTCATCCTCGTTCATGCTTCACACAATAGTGTGTGTCACACACTATTGCAATAGGCAGGGTATGGGGTTTTCGGACGCGCAGGCCCTGGGGGTGGAACTGAGCGGATGGCCGCAGTGCTTCACTAGACTGCCCGTTATGGAGTGCAAAAAGTGGATCCTATTCGACATCGGTGGGGTGCTTGAGGTCGTCGACGATGACGCCTGGCCGCAGAAGTTTCAACGTAGGTGGCAGGCACGATTGGGCTTCGATCCCGAGGAGTACAAGGAGCGCATCGATCGAGCTGCGCTCCCTTTCATCGATCTCTCGCCTCAAACAGAATCCGCGTATTGGGAAGGAGTCGGCCGGGCTCTCGACATGGATCAGGCGACAGTTGCAGAGATGCGAGCTGAGATGTGGGATCAGTACTGTGGCATTCTCAACGTCGAACTCATGGATTTTGCGCGTGGTTTGCACCCGAATGCGGGAGTCGCGATCCTTTCGAACTCGGTTGACGGGGCGCGTGAGGAAGAAGAACGACGCTACGCCTTCTCTCGCGTATTCGCTCCGATCATCTACAGCCACGAAATCGGAGTGGCGAAACCAGAAGCTGCGGCATATCGGTCTGCGCTGCAGGCGATGGACGCGGAGCCTGATCAGGTGTTCTTCATTGATGACCATTCCGAGGCGGTAGCGGGTGCGGCCGCCGTCGGAATTCGCGGAACTCTTCATGTGGGCAATGCCGCGACGATCGAGAAGATCGAAGACTTCCTAGGGCGACCATGACTGACGCAATTCTCGAACGATTCTGGACGAATGCGCGACGTGCGGTGCCGACCCTTCCCGAAGCTGTACCGGAAGCGTGGGCGATCGGTGCGACTGAATCACAGGCCGACGAACTGTTGGCGCTTGTCCTAGAAGGGGTGAAGACGGGAACCGCAGCCGCAATGCAGGATTTGCTGGCTGATGGTGAGGCGGTTCCGAAGGTCGGTCAGGCCAGCGTGATTCTCGATGGCAGAGATCAGCCACGAGCCGTCATCGTCACCACGGCGGTTGAAATCGTGCCGTTCACCGAGGTCAGCGCCGAGCATGCGCGCTCCGAAGGTGAAGGAGATCGAACTCTCGCAGCCTGGCACGAGATCAACGAGGAATTCTGGCGCGAGCACGGTCGGGGTGCCGATGGGTTCAGCGAGGACATGCTCGTTGTGTGCGAACGGTTTCGGCTGATGTACGCACAGTGGCCACACACATAGGCGCAGAGATCACTGAAAGGATTCGACTGCCGCCACCTCGTCGATGGCTGGCTCCGAGAGCTCGGTTCGGCGCCCCTTCGCATCCGCAGTCGTATTCCGTGGAGTTCTGCCCATAGACAACGCGTCGGCGATCACGAAGGGTAAAGAACTCTTTGGGTGTTCGTGAGTAAAATGATCGTCAGCCGTTGCTTCAACTCGAGAAGAGGGCAATATGTCTAAGCAGTATGCAGTGGTTGGATTCATCATCGGTCTTGCGGTCTCCGCCGGGATTTTCATCCTCTTGATACCTGGCCTGTTCGACATGGCCTCTCCCAGGCATATCTGGTCCAGCTGGGTGTTTTTCGGTATTGCCGTTGCCTGCGGTGCAGGTGCGCTGCTGACTCGGCGCCGGTCCAGGTGACCTCGGCGGGGCGAAGGCATCACTGCTCAGATTCGGCCAACTCCACCTCATCGAGGGCGAGCTCGGAGGGCTGAGTTCGGAATCCCTTCGTGGTGAAGGCGAGAATCACGGCTCCGATGACAAGCCAGCTGCCACCCAAGGTGACCGCGTGGACATCGAGCTGGGTGAGCAGGAAGGCGATGACGATGACGCCGATGATAGGGCAGATCAGATTGAGCAGGATTCCGTGGCGGCGACCAGCCTGACGCTCTTTGGCCCAGTGGACGATGACAGAGACGTTGACCATGATGAAGGCGAGGAATGCGCCGAAGTTGATGAACGACGTCGAGGTGGCGACGTTCATGAAGATGGCGATGAGGCCGATGACGGCAATCGCCAGCAGGGAGAGCACCGGGGTGTGGAAGCGCGGGCTGAGCTTGCCGAAGAAGCGTCGCGGCAGCACACCGTCACGCCCCATCGCATAGAGGAGACGGCTGCCAGCCGCCTGAGCCGCGATTCCCGAGGTGAACTGAGCGATGACGAGGGCGGCAAGGAAGATGGCACCGAAGAGGTGACCGCCGATCCTGCGCGCGATCTCGAATGCCGCGGCGTCGGAGTTCTCGAACACTCCACCGGGATGGACCAGCTGCACAGCGTAGGCGACGACGACGAAGATGCCGCCGCCGATGACCGCGATGAGCATGATCGCCTTGGGAACGGTGCGCCGGGGGTCGATTGTCTCCTCGGTGAACGTGGTCACCGCGTCGAAGCCGAGGAATGAATACGCGGCGATCGCAGCACCGCCGCCGATCGCAACGAGGCTCGAATTGACGCCGGTGAATGGTGTGGCGCTGAAGAGCCCGGTCGCACCGTGCGTGCCGAAGACGTCGGCCAGCGACAGAACCACGAAGAATGCGATGATGAGGATCTGGAATGACATGAGGATGAGATTGACACGGTCGGCGACCTTGATCCCCACGATATTCAGCACAGTGGTGAGGATGATGAACCCAATGATCCACACGGCCATCGGCACCCCGGGGAACTGCGCCTGCAGGTACGAACCTCCGATGAGCCAGATGACCATCGGCAGGAACAGGTAGTCGAGCATGGTGGCCCACCCGACGAGGAATCCGACCCTTCCATCGATGGTCTTGCGAACATAGGTGTACGCGGACCCGGCGACAGGAAAGGCCGCGGCCATGCGCCCATAGCTGTTGGCGGTGAAGAGCATGGCGACAAGGGCGAGCAGGTAGGCGCTGGCACTTGCGCCGCCGGTCTCGGAGGCGATGACGCCGAAGATCCCCAGCACGATCAGCGGCGTGAGATACGCGAGGCCGAAGATGACGAGCGAGGGCAGCTTGAGGGTCCGTTTGAGCGTGAGCGTGTCTGACATGATTACTCCATTGTTCTCAGTGATGACATAGAGCCGCCGAGGCGGTCCGCCGGTTGATCGGGATTCTGCGCTGAGGCTGAACTTTGGGTCAGTCGTGGCCGCGATAGTGGGGCGACCACCGCTTGGGTTCGATGTGACCGGCATAGAGCGGCAGTGGGATCGGTGCGTCTTCTGGGGTGAACTGCGACCAGATTCGGTTGGTGCCAGCCGTTCCCCGAGCTCGTACCCGTTGGATGTGGCCTGGATCCATGTCAACGATGAGGGTGTCTTCACCCGGTCCAGCCTCGGCGAGGACATGCCCTTCGGGGTCGACGGCGATGCTGTGGCCACGACCAACAGGTTCGGCACAGTTGACGCTGAGCATGTAGACCTGATTGACGATCGCATTGGCGCGGGCGAGGACGAGTTCCTGGTTGCGGTCTTGGCTGGTCGTCTTGACGATGTTGATGATCGCGTCGGCGCCCATCCACGCCAGGTGGCGAGAGTGTTCGGGGAACCAGGCGTCATAGCAGTTCGACAGACCGAGGACGCCGTGACCATCGATCGGGGCGACGACGAATTCCGTGCCGGGCCGGTGTGGTTCGAAGGGCCGCCACGGAAACATCTTGCGATAGCTGGCGGTCAGTCTGCCGTGGGGGGAGAAGAGCAGCTGAGTGTTGTACTGCCCATCGGGGCCGTCGTCCTCGCCGATGCTTCCCGGGCACAGCCAGATGCCGAACTCTGCGGCGACTTCACCGATCCTCGCCACAAAGGGGTCATCGAGGGGCGTTGCCATCAGTGACAGCGCGGCCGGCTGTTCATCATTCGGAAGGTGATCGACTCCCTGGAGGTGGAGCTCCGGATAGACGAGCATGTCGAGCTCAGGATGGAGTGCGAGCGTGCGTTCGACGTCCGCGTGCAGCTCGGCCAGCGCGTTCGAGCCGTGGAGCGGGGCGCGCTGAGCAAGTCCGACACTCAGTTCTCTCTGTGGCACTGGCAGCTCCTTCGCTCAACATAACTGTTCATTTTGAACACTATAAACTTGTGAGCCGATAGACTCAACACATGGCGGGAAAAAACTCACGTGCGAACCGGAAGACTCACGAGGTCGACCAGGCTCTGTTCACGGCTCCGGGGTCTGCTGCGGTCACACGGCTCTCAGCCGTTGACACCGTCCGGGCTCGAGTTCTCCTGTCCATCGAGCACGCGCTGCTGGCGCCGGGAAGCAAGCTGCCTCGGACCGAACACATCGCAGGGGGCCTCGAAGTCAGCCACATCACTGCTCGCCGTGCCCTGGAGAGCCTGGTCGACGACGGAGTCCTGGTGCGCCGCCGCGGACGCGGGGGTGGAACCTTCGTCGCCGACGATCCGCCGGCGCTCAATGATTCCTCGGTCACGGCCTATCGGGCCGACGAGCAGGCGATTCTTCGGCTCATCGATCAACGCAGCCTGATGGAGAGCGCGATCGTCGTTGCAGCCGCACAGCGAGCGACAGCGACGCAGTGCGATGAACTCGACGACCTCATTCTGCAGTCGAAGAACGCCGCCGATTGGCACGAGCACCACATCCCCGATACTCGCTTCCACCGCCTGTGTGCCGAGATCAGCGACCTTCCGGAAGTGCCCACCTATCTCGCCTGCTATGAGGCGCTGACCAAGTACTTCGTCCCCTATCCGCAGGAACAGCTCGATGAGGGACGCGACCATCATGCCCGGCTCGTTGCAGCCTTTCGCGCCCACGATCCGATGGCGGCCGTCGATATCGCACGCGTTCACGTCGACGCACTGCGTCGAGAGATGTTCGTCGGCCTCGGCCACTGATCATGACACTGAGGCGCCCGCTGTGAGGCAATCAGATTATTGGACGCTCATCCATGCCGAACGCGCTCGCCTCGTGAGTCTCCTTGACGGCCTCGCCGCAGACCAGTTGCAGGTGCAGTCGCTGTGATCTGATTGGAGTGTCGAGCAGGTGGTTGCTCATCTCAGTGCCGCTGCGAATACCGGCAGGTGGGCATGGATTCGCAGCATCGTCGCCGCCGGATTCAACCCAGCTGAGCACAATGCTCGCCTGCTGTCGCGATACCAGGGGCGCACCCCTGAAGAGACTCTCGCGAACTTCCGCGACTCGACCACTATCACGATTGCTCCGACAAAGGACTATCCGGCATGCCTCGGCGAGGTGATAGTCCACGGCCAGGACATCGCTGAGCCGCGAGGGTTGGCTCTCGTCCCTGAGCGGGCGGCGCTTCTGGAGGTCGCTCGCTACTTCGCGCAAAAAGATTTCGCGGTCAACAGCAGAACACTTGTCAATGGTCTGTTGCTCGAGGCCGAGGCCGCCGAGGAGCTGCGTCATTGCATGAGCTGAGCACTAGGCCGCTTTCCAATCACGGCCCACCGACGATGCCGATTGTGGCGAGAATGAACCCGATGAGCTGCAGTGATGCTCGCGCGATCTGGAAGGCGTCCCAGCGACGGCGCATGGCGACGAAACCCTTCGGTGCCGTCTTCTCGGTGATGCGACCGGTGCGCAGGTTGATCGGAAAATTGCCGATGATCGTGACGATGAGCGCGATGCTGAGGCTGATGGCCGCGAAGGCAAGCCATGCCGAGGGGTCGTTGATCGCGACGACGATTCCGAGGGCGGTTGCAATTGTCATCCCGATGGGCATGACGCGTCCGAAGGTCTTGAGTAGCCCCTTTTCGAACGTCAGCTGGTCTTCGGTTTCCAGTCTGCGAATGACCGGGTGGACGAGGGTTGCTGAGCCGAATTCTGCCGAACCGACGAATCCGATGACCAGGATGGCCGCGATTTCGAGGATGTCCACGATATCTCCTAATGGGTAGTGGAACTATCTATAATGGATAGTAGTAGTATCTGCACTGGAAGTGCAATACCCCGAAGGAGATTCGTATGGCGGAAGCGAGCGAGATGCGCATGGCCGAACTGGCGCGACGTTCGGAGCTGAGCGTGCCCACGATCAAGTACTACCTGAGGGAGGGGCTGTTGCAGCAGGGCAGACGCACCAGTGTGAATCAGGCGGTCTACAGCGATGCTCATCTGGAAAGACTTCGCTTGGTCCGTGCCCTGACCGCGGTGGCCGGACTGCCGCTGTCAAAGGTTGGTGAGGTGGTGGCAGCAGTGAGCGGAGAGCCGACGGTCATCGACGCCATGGCCGTGGCTCAGGACGTTCTCCTCGGCGATGGTGCGCAAGAGGGAGCCACACAGGCAGATGTTAAGATCTCAGAAGTGCTCGATCGCGTAATCGCCGAACGGGGATGGCGTTGCGAACGGACCTCGCCGGCCTATCGTGCGGCGGTGAATGCCGTCGATGAGCTTGACCAAGAAGGGCTCGCTGTCATCCTCGATCGCCTCGGTGACTACGCAGAGTCAGCGGAACGTGTGGGGCGAATCGATCTCGAGACCATCGATGAGGTGGAAGGGCTGGAGGAGAAGGTGCGCGGCGTTGTGCTGGGCAGCGTCCTGCGACGTCCGCTTCTCGAGGCGCTGGTTCTCCTGGCTCAGCAGCATTTCGCTCAAGAGCACTTCGCCCAGGACGTCACAGACCCTTCGGCTTCGCGTCGTAGGTGAGCCAGTTGGTCTTCGTCGCCACCTTGTCATAGAGGACCTGAGCTTGAGCATTGTCGTCGGCAGTGATCCAGCGGACGACCGAACGACCCTCGTCCGCGGCGATCTCCTTGAGACGGGCGATGAGCGCGCGTCCGGATCCCGTTCCGCGAGCCTCGGGATCGGTGAAGAGGTCATCGAGCCAGAGACCGACCGTGCCGGTCGACGGACGCGAGAATCTCCGGAAGTCCGCGATTGCGACGATACGGCCATCCGCCTCGGCGACCAGGCCTTGGCACTCGTGTGCTGTGTCCATGAGCCAGCCCCACACCCGGGAGACGATGTCCTCGGATTCCGGCAGGTGATAGAACTCGCGGTAGCCGCGGAAGAGCTCACGCCAGTGAGCCTCGTCTGTCGGTTCAACAGGGCGAACGGAAGTGGTCGACGAATCTGCCATGACTGTCCGTACCTTTCCTCATAGTTCTGCGGGGTGACATGTGAGCGCTGAAAGGCGACATGTACTGCAAGAGTATGTGAAAAAGCCCCTGGCCGGGAGGATGTCTCCCGAACCAGAGGCCGTTTTCCGCTGTGTACGCGAGGGGGGACTTGAACCCCCACGTCCGCAGACACTGGAACCTAAATCCAGCGCGTCTACCAATTCCGCCACTCGCGCGCGTCGTTCCCAAGATTAGCAGGGCGAGGGCGAGTTGCTGAAAACGATCACGCGGCGCTGGAGATCAGGCAGCGTCGATTCCCAGTGCTTTGCGCACACGGGCAACGTGACCAGTGGCCTTGACGTTGTACTGGGCCAGTTCCACATTGCCTTCGGCGTCGATGACGAGCGTCGAGCGGATGACGCCCTGGACGACCTTGCCGTAGTTCTTCTTCTCGCCGAAGGCACCCCACTCTTCCATCATGGTCTTGTCGGGATCGGAGAGGAGATCGAAGTTCAGGCTTTCCTTCTCAGCGAACTTCTTCAGCTTCTCCGGCTTGTCCGGGGAAATGCCCAGGACGACGAGGCCAGCGGCCGATAGTGCCGAGAGCGAATCACGGAAGTCGCAGGCCTCGGTGGTGCAGCCGGGGGTCATGGCGGCGGGGTAGAAGTAGACGACAACTCGCTGTCCCTTGAATTTGCTCAAGGTCACGGACTTGCCGTCCTGGTTGCTCAGGGTGAAATCCGGGGCGGTGTCGCCGACTGACAGACGTGGCATAGGGTCTCCTCTTCTCGTTCGGAACATCTCCGAGGTTCTCAGTTCAGTGACTACTCTAGTCCGAGACCCCGACACAGATCATGCTCACTCGATGCGCGCGATGACCTCGCCGACAGCAACCACGTCGCTGACCTTCGCGACCTGCTTGAGTGATCCTGCCACGGGAGCCTGGACTCGGGTCTCCATCTTCATCGCCGATAGCACTGCGACATCGTCACCCTCGGCCACCTCGGCGCCGTCGTCGACCAGATAGTCCACGAGGCTGCCGGGCACCGGCGCGGTTACAGCGCCCGCGCTTCCTTCGTCTCCCGTCGCCGAGGTGGCTGTACCGTTGGCCGCGGATGTGCCCTGACCGGTCCCACCGGCCGAACCGAGGGCGACCAGCAGTCCGGCAGGCAGACCGATGGTGGTGAGCTTCCCGTCGATTTCGATATCCATGCGCTGCAAATCAGCGCCGGCCACGGGTGCGGGACGATCCTGGGTCTCGAAGCGCGGCAGCAGCTCGGATTCGATCCATTGTGTGTGAATGCCGGCCACACCGTCGTCGCCGAGACCGGTGAACGCCTCATCGGTCAGGATCGCCAGCGAACACGGCAGAACCGTCGCCGGTCCCTGGACCGTGAGTTCCTTCGCCGCGACCATGGTGCGGGCGATGGCGCCGGCCCGATCGGGGCCATGGACGATGAGCTTGGCGAAGAGGGAGTCAAACGCCGGCTGCACGGTGTCACCGGCGCGGACTCCGGAATCCCAGCGCACACCGGGACCGCCGGGCACGGTGAGGACATCGATGCGTCCCGGTGTGGGCAGGAATCCACGTCCCGGGTCCTCGGCGTTGATGCGCAGCTCGATCGCATGCCCGCGCGGCTGCGGGGTCACGTCCAGCGAGAGTCCCTGGCCGAAGGCGATGCCAAACTGTTCGGCGACGAGATCGACCCCGGACACCGCCTCGGTGACAGGGTGTTCGACCTGCAGTCGGGTGTTGACCTCGAGGAATGTCATCGTGCCATCGGCGGCGAGCAGGAACTCGACGGTGCCGGCACTGCGGTAGCTCACCTCGGCGCAGATCGCCTCGGCCGAACGGTGCAGACGTTCACGCTGGTCAGCGGTCAGCCCCGGGGCGGGTGCCTCCTCGATGAGCTTCTGGTTGCGGCGCTGGGCCGAGCAGTCACGATCACCCACGGCCACCACGTGGCCTACTCCGTCGCCGACGATCTGAACTTCGAGGTGGCGGGGACGTTCGAGGTACTTCTCGACGAAGCACTCGGGCCGACCGAAAGCCTCCACGGCCTCGCGGGTGGCCGATTCGAAGGCATCGGCTACTTCGGTCAGGTCATGGACGATCTTCATTCCACGACCGCCGCCGCCATGCGCGGCCTTGATGATGATCGGCAGACCATGTTCGGCGGCGAAGTCCTCGACCTCGCTCGCGTCCTCGAGGGGACGGTCGATGCCCGGGGCCAGGGGAGCGCCGACTTTCTGTGCCAGTTGTCGTGCGGTGACCTTGTCACCCAGCGCCGTGATCGTCTCCGCAGTGGGCCCGATCCAGATCAGGCCGGCGGCCTCGACGGCGGCGGCGAAGTCCGCGTTTTCGGACAGGAATCCGTAGCCGGGGTGGACGGCTTCGGCCCCGGATGCCTTGGCTGCGGCGATGATCGCGTCGATGTTGAGGTAGGTTTCGCCCGCTGTGGTTCCCGGCAGCCCGTAGGCTTCATCCGCCAGCTGAGTGTGCAGAGCATCGGCATCTTGGTCGGCGTAGACGGCCACCGAGGTGTGCCGGTGCTCGGCGCAGGCACGGATGACGCGGACAGCGATCTCGCCGCGGTTGGCGATGAGGATGGTCGACATGATTCAGTGTCCGTTCTCAGAGGAATGGGGTGAGGGGGCGGTGCTGGTGACGTCGCGGCCGGTGTTCGTATCGCCGCGGTCAGTGCTGTTCTCACCGGTGTCATCACCGGTCACGAACCGCAGCTTCACACCCGGTGCCAGCTGCGCGGCGAGGTCGGTGTCATCGATGCTGGCGATGATCGGGTAGCCGCCGGTGAGCGGATGGTCGGGCCCGAAGAGCACAGGCTGCCCGTTCGGTGGGACCTGGAGTGCCCCGGTCACTGCGCCCTCACTGGGCAGTTCCCCGGTGCGGGCGCGTTCGAGTGGGACCTCGCCGCTCAATCTCAGACCGACTCGGTCGGACTCGTGGGTGACCGTCCACTCCTGGGACAGCAGAGTCTCGACGCCGCTTGAGGTGAACCAGTCATCGCGTGGGCCCAAGGTCACGCTCAGCGTGAGCGTCTCCCCAGGCTGCGGCAGATCCCGGGCAGGTGCTGGGTTCACCTCGACGAGGTGGGGCGCGGCCAGCTGCGGGTGCAGAGTGAGTGTGGTGCCCGCCTCCAAGACGGCCGGGCCGAGTCCCGCAAGCGTGTCCGCCGAGGCACTGTCGAGCGCCGTTGCGACATCAAAACCGCCGCGGATGGCGAGATAGCGCCGGATGCCGCGGGTGGCTGTGCCGATCTCGAGTTCGTCCCCGTCAGCCACAGCGAAGGCCTCGCCGAGTTGGGGCTTAAGAACCGTCCCATCGCCGGCGGTGACGGTGATCGTCCCATCGGCTCCAGTGACCGTGGCGACCCCGTCGCCGGTGAACCGCAGTCGGGCCCCGCCGCCGAAGCTCTCAAGCCCGGCCGCGGTCTCGGTATTGCCGACGAGCCGGTTGGCGGTCCGCAGAGCTGTGCGGTCTGCGGCACCGGCACCGGAGACGCCCATCGACGCGAAGCCGGGACGCCCGAGGTCCTGGATAAGCAGCTGCAGGCCGGGCTGGAGCACCTCGAGGGTACGTGCCGATTCGGCACTCACCTCCGGGACGGACGCAGCAGAGTCCGCACTCACAGTCGCCTCTTCTGCGCTCACGGTCTCCCGCTCGGCGTCGGTGAACTTCACGATCGTGCCGGGCACGAACAGAGCAGGGGGTTGCCGGTCGAGATCCCACAGAGTCGCCTCAGTGCGTCCGATGAGCTGCCACCCACCGGGGGAGGCGCGCGGGTAGACGCCGGTGAATTCGCCGGCCAGGGCCACCGCGCCCACGGGCACACGGGTGCGCGGTGAGGATCGACGAGGAACGTTGAAGAGTTCGTCATCACCGGCGAGGTAGCCGAAGCCTGGGGCGAACCCGGCGAATGCGACCTCCCAAGTCGCGGCCTGGTGGCGGGCGATCACCTCGGCGGGGGAGACGGAGAGGAGGTCGGCCACCTCGGTGAGGTCTTCCCCGTCGTAGGTCACGGGAATGCTGACCTCCCGCGCCGCGGCAGTCGCGGACTCGGCGTGATCGAGACCGCGGATCGCCTGCTCAAGGGCACCTGCCCCGGTTCGGCGCGGATCGAAGCCGATGAGCACGGTCCGGGCGGCCGGGATGAGCTCGACGACTCCGGGAAGATCGGCAGCTTCCAGGCTGTGGTGCACGGCCATCGTCGCGGCCAGGTCCGCGCATTCGACGAGGAGGTGGCGTCGGGAGGCGGTGTGGAAGGTCAGCTCGGTGGTCATTGGCGAAAGGTGTCTTCCGGTTCGTCGGTGATGAACATCTTCCCTGGTGAGTGCGTGATCGCGAACGGCACGCCCGAGGCCTGGATGGCCGCCTGCGGGGTGACTCCGCACGCCCAGAACACGGGAATGTCACCGTCTTCGATGACCGGGGCGTCACCGAAATCGGGGGCGCTCAAGTCGGTGATGCCCAGCTGTGCGGGTTCGCCGATGTGGACGGGGGCACCGTGGACGGCGGGGAAGCGGTCGGTGATGCGCACCGCCTCGGCGACCTGGCTGGCCGGGATCGGACGCATGGACACGACCAGGTTCCCCTTGACGCGACCGGCCGGGGCGCATGCGGTGGAGGTGCGATACATCGGCACATTGCGGTCGGCATCCTGGTGGCGGATCGGGATTCCCGCCTCGGTGAGCCCGTTTTCGAAGGTGAACGAGCAGCCGATGAGGAAGGACACGAGATCCGGGTGGTCCGCCCATGCCTGTGTGGCGTCGGCGACTTCACCAGTGAGCTGACCGTCCTCCCAGATCCGGTACCCGGGGATGTCGCTTCGGATGTCGCTGCCCGGGGCCAGCACGGATTCGACCTGACCGGGTTCGAGGACGTCGATGACCGGGCACGGCTTCGAGTTGCGTTGGGTGAACAGCAGGACGTCGAAGGCCCACTCGGCGGGCACGGAGATGAGATTCGCCTGCACGAGACCCGGCGCCATCCCCGAGGTAGGGCCGGAGAATCCGTCTCGGATGCGGGTGCGAGATTTGGTACCAGCCGCGCGCATCGTCTCCAGTGCAGTGGTTGCTGCGGTAGGTTGCGTGCTCATCATTTCATTCCGGCGAACGCAGCGATCGTCACACCCGAGGATTCGAGGAGCTCTCGTGCGGCCCGAGCCATGTCGATCGAGCCCTGAGAGTCTCCGTGGAAGCAGATGGACTGGGCGTCGACGTCGACGAGGCTGCCGTCGATGGCTTCGACCTGTCCGGTTTGGACGAGCCTGAGCACGCGTGCGGCCACGGCTTGCGGGTCGTGCAGCACTGCATTGGGTTCGGTACGGGCGACCAGAGAGCCATCGGGGTTGTAGGAGCGATCGGCGAAGGCCTCGGCCGCGACACTCAGTCCCGCCTCGGCAGCGACCCGGTTGGCCACGCTCCCGGCCAGGCCGAGGAAGACCAGGGAGTCATCGACGGCCTTGACCGCATCGACGACGACCTTGGCCTGCGCCTCGTCGCGGACGATGGCGTTGTAGAGACCGCCGTGAGGTTTGACGTAGGAGACCGAGCCGCCGACTGCGCTGGTCAGGCCCAACAGGGCACCGATCTGGTATTCGACCTGCGCCTGCAGGGTCGCGGCGGGAACGTCGAGGGGCCGGCGGCCGAATCCTTCGTAGTCGTCGTAGCCGGGGTGGGCGCCGATGACGACGCCGCCCTTCGTGGCTGCGGCAAGGGTCTCTCGGATTCCTTGGGGGCTGCCGGCGTGGAAACCGCATGAGACGTTGGCGCTGGAGACCAGGTCCAGCATCGCCGCGTCGTCGCTGACGATGCGGTCGGGGACGTTCTCACCCAGGTCCGAGTTGAGGTCGATGCTCACCGAGCTGGTGGCGTTCGTATCTGTGGCGGTCATTGTCACCCTCCGATTCCGATCATTGCGAAGATGGGGCCGACCGATCCGACGGCCGTGTACCACATCACCAGTGTTGCCGCGGTGCCGATGATCAGCAACCACGTGGGATATTTGTCGACTCGCAGCAGGCGTGGCCTGAACCAGCCGATGTACATGAAGATCGTCAGGCCGATCGGCAGGATGAGTCCGTTGAATCCGCCGACGAAGACGAGCAGGGTCGCCGGTGCTGTTCCGACGATGAGGTAGATGATGAGGGAGACGGTGATGAAGGCGACCGTGGCCAGCTGCAGCGGCCATCCCTTCCCGAGGCGTGTGGAGAACGCGGACAGGAATGTCGCCGAGGTGTAGGCGGCCCCGATCACCGAGCTCAGTGCCGCGGCCCAGAAGATGGCACCAAAGATGCGCATTCCGGCATCGCCGAGGACGGCGGAGAACGCCTGACCTGCAGGGTTGGCGGCCTGACCGCTGAGGTCGAGGGCGACTCCCGAGGCCACGACGCCGAGGATGGCCAGAAACAGGATATAGCGCATGACGCCGGTGACGAGGATGCCTGTGAGCGCCGAGCGCATCACGGAGGGAGCATGCTCCGGTCCGGTCTTGCCCGAGTCGAGGTAACGGTGGGCTCCCGAGTAGGTGATGTAGCCGCCGACGCTGCCTCCGACGATGGTCGTGATGGTGGCGAAGTTGATGGTGTCGGGCAGGAAGCTCTGCTTGATCGCCTCGCCGACCGGCGGGTCGGAGGCGATCGCGACGATGACGGTGAGGATGATCATTCCGACGCCGAGGATCATAACGACGGTGTCGACGACCTTGCCCGCGCGTTTGAACAGGAAGATTCCGATGGCCAGCACACCGGTGAGCAGACCGCCGAGCTTCGGGTCGATGCCGAGGAGGGCATTGAGTCCCAGACCTCCGCCGGCGATGTTGCCGATGTTGAAGGCCAGACCGCCGATGACGATGAGGATCGACAGGAGGATGCCCGTGCCCGGGATGGCGCTCGAAGCGAGTTGAGCCGCACGCTTGCCCGAGGAGGTGATCATGCGCCAGACGTTGAGCTGAATAGCGATGTCGATGAGGATCGAGATGAAGATGGCGAAGGCGAAGGCCGCGCCCATCTGGGCGGTGAACGTTGCCGTCTGGGTGATGAACCCGGGGCCGATGGCCGAAGTGGCCATGAGGAAGATCGCGCCCAGGATCGCACTGCGGCTGACCTTGACCGAGGACTTCGCCGCCTGGTCATCGGGCGCCTGGTTGTGCGGCGTCTGTTCTTGTGGCTGTGACATGGGGTCTCCAAGTTGCCTGGAATGTGGTCCGCCTGCCGATGCGATAGGGGCCAGCCACGGTGGTGGTCCGCATCACTATCGAAGAAGCGTTAGACAATCTAGCATGGATTGTTCAACAAGAATAGAGCTAGGTCACATTTCAGGACTGAAGCTGTTCTCGCAAATCTGGGCTATTTGTTGCCGCGATCACTAGGATGGAACTGTGAATCACGAATCGTCCCTGGTCAATCGGCTCACCGACCGTCTCATTGCCGGCGAGCTGCGTCCCGGCGCCCGCCTGTCCGAAGCCGCCTTGGCGAAGGAATTCGACGTCTCCCGGAACACATTGCGTGAGGCCTTCCGTGTGTTGGGGGAGCAGGGGCTGGTCAATCACATTCCGCATCGCGGAGTCTCGGTGGCCTCGCCGAACACTTCGGACGTCATCGATATCTACCGGGTGCGGCGACACATCGAATGCTCTGTGCTCGAGAACGCTCCGAAGAACCACCCGGGCGCCGAGGAGATGCGCCGGGCCGTCGAGGCTGCGCACACGGCTGCGGCCGCCGATGATTGGTTGCAGGTGGGGACACTGAATATGTCCTTCCACAATGCCGTGGTCTCATTGTCGGACAGCTCGCGCCTGATGCGCTCATTCGGGAATGTGCTGGCCGAGCTGCGCCTGGCCTTCCTCAAAGTCGAGGTCCTCGACTTTCTTCATGCGCCGTTCGTCGAACGCAATCAAGAGGTCCTCGACGCCTACCTCAATGAGAGCCCGAGGGCGGCGGCGGCGAAGCTCGGTGCCTACCTCGGTGACTCCGAACGTCAGGTCCTCGGCGCATATGCGCGCGCAGGCCAGGCCTGAGCGCGCGGATCTCGGCACAGGGGCCGTTGAGGCCCGACTGCTAGACTGAGAGCGACGTGTTTGTGCAAATTGCATACGCCCATGTCGGCCCAGAGCCTGCATGTCTAACGGCAGATCAGACAGTGGTCGATCTGCAAGGAGTGCGCAATGAAGTATGCACCATATCTCTGTCCCGACTGCTACGGCCGTCTCATCGACACAGCCGCTGCTGCGGAACCCGGTGACGGAGCCAACTTGAACCCCATGCTTGAGTGCGCAGACGGCTGCGGCGTTTCGGAGAATGCTCTGAAGCCGTATAGAACCCGAATGAATGGCAGGGCCCGAGCAGCAGGCAGGGCACCGGTCCGACCTGCAGCTAAGATACCGGCTCGGCGCCAGCGCTAGCGGCTACACTCGAGCGGCTGCGTGCCACAGGAGACAAACAAGAAACCGCCGTTCGGATGTTCCGAACGGCGGCTTCTTGGCTGTGGTGCACCCCCCGGGACTTGAACCCGGAACCCACTGATTAAGAGTCAGTTGCTCTACCAATTGAGCTAGAGGTGCGAGCTGCGCTTGTCGCGCAACGAGAATTAATATTACTCAGGTTGCCAGGGTTCTTGCAAACTGAGAACCACTCATTTGAGGTTTTGTGAGGTAGCTCGCATACCTGCAGGTCAGAGGTACATCCCGGATCTCGATTGTTCCGGTGGCTCCGAGATCGCGTGAATGTCGCGCTCACGCAGGAGCACGTACGCGTTCCCCTCGAGCTCCACCTCGGCGAGCTCCTCAGGATCGTAGAGGACGGTATCGCCGAGGTTGGCCTGCCGAACGTGTGGGCCGGCCGCGACGACCTTGCCCCACACGAGACGCTTCCCCATGCTGGCGGTTGCTGGGATGACGATCCCGGCCGAGGATTTGCGCTCCCCGGCCTCTTCGCCCGGATCCAGAAGGAGCCGGTCGTGCAGCATGCGGATGGGCAGGCTGGCTTCAGCCACGCTTGCTGCGGCCGGAGACGCCCACGATCAGTGCGGCCACGCCGAGGACGACGCCGACGCCGAGTGCAACTGCTTCGGGCTTGACCGAGCCTGAGTCCTCGTCGACGACGGTGTACTTTGCCTTGTTCGTGGCGCGAGTGGCCAGCACCTTCGGGTGGACACGGCCCACAAGTTCATCGATGTTGTCCGCGATGCGCTCTTCGCGCAGGCGAATCGATTCCGCCAGCTGGCTGGGTGACGCTGAGTCGACGGTCACATCTGAGGTGTAGACATTGTCAGTCATCGGGGCAGGTCCTCCGGGTCGAGAATACATTCATGCACGTGACGGGGTGCCAGCGTGCCTCGTGTCAAGCTTAACCGCTTGATTCTCCCAGTGTCAGATATTGACCGCGGAGAGCCTGAAAGTCACCACTTCAACCTTCGCGTCCTCGGGCATGGTCGGATAGTGATCGCGCAGATTGGCGATATAGCCGGCGACGCTCGACCCGGTCTTCAGCTGGAGGATCTGTGGTGTCAGCTCGCTCAATCGATGAGTGTGCACCGCGGTGATGTCGATGGGCAGTGGGCCGTGGTCGGTGTGCTCGAAGTAGGCCAGGGCGGGACCTGTTGTGTGGGATTCGCCCCAGCGCACAGTCAGGGTCTTCTTCGCCGAGGTGGTCGCTTCGTAATACCGAGGATGAAACCTCAGGAGGCGCTGGGGCGCCGAATCCGGTTGACGGTAGTAATGGGGGAGGAGCGCGGAGATCGGAGCGATATCGGCAGACGCCGTAGAGCCCGATCCGGGGATGGCGACGAGGGCGTCGGGGTGCAGGTCGAGAATGACCTGACGGCACCGGCCACAGGGTGACAGGAGTCCCCGACCGCCATCGCCGGCCGCCGCGATTGTGACGAGGGGTCCTGCTTCGGCCGCTGCCGCAGTGCCGATGGCGACGAGCTCGGCGCAGGGACCACCGGTGAAGTGGTGGACGTTGACGCCGGTATGGATGCGACCGTGGGTGTCCATGACGGCCGCGGCCACCGTGTGGTTCTCATTGGTGCCCAGCCTGGCTGCCAGAGATTCGGCGACGGCGACGACCTGGAATTCAGAATCGTAGAGGTCCATGCTGCGATCTTAGGGCAGCAACAGGCCTGAGAACCGGTCTTCGGTGAAGACGGTTCGGGTCTGAGACGGCTCAGTTCTGCTTGTTGCGGCGTCCGACGAGCCAGATGATGAAGCCGACTGCGGCCATGCCGGAGGCTGCCAGGATGAAGACCGGCCACGAGCTCGCGATCGTTGACACAATCGACTCACCGAAGGAGGTAGATGGCGGTTTGTCGCTGCGCGGCTCCGGTGTGTCGCCTCCGGTGATGAGGTCAGTGTCATCATCGGGCGCCGGTGTATCGGGGTTCTGTGGGACGGGATCCGAATAGTCAGGAGGAGGGGACTCGCCGTTCCCTGGCATCCAATCGTCGCCGACGTCTCCAGGGATCTCATCGCGTGTATCGGAGGAACCGTTGCCGGTCTCAGGATCAGGGGTGGTGTCCTTACCGTCTGGTCCTCTGCCGCCCGAGGTTGTTCCGGAGCCGTTCTTGTCGGCTGAGTCTTTGTCGTCCTTGCCGCCGTCTTTGTTCGAGCTGCCGTCGTTATCGGCATCTCCTACGCTGTCGGACTTGCCGGAATCAGAGTCGGAGTCGGATCCGTCCGAGGATGACGAGGAGTTCGAATCAGAGTTCTTCTTGGAAGAGTCAGCGTCTGACGATGACGAAGCGTCGGCGTCTTTCGAATCAGCTTTCGCGGAGTCCGAGGATTTGGAGTCAGAGGAGGCCTTCGACGAGGAATTGCTGTCCGAGTCAGATGGGGTGTTGCCGTCTGCGGAGCTGGACGAATTCGCCTTATTGCCATTCTTCGAGGCTGTGGCGTCCTTCGAGTCTGCGTCGGAGTTCGCGCCGTCAGCGCCGGTATCGGAGCTGGCCGTGTTGTCTGTGTCTTCAGAGGCCCCGGCATTGTCACTAGCCATGCCGCCAGTGTTGTCATCGGTTCCGTTGCTTCCAGCATCATCATCGGGATCTGGAGGATACGTCTCGCCGTCTTCTACGGTGATGTCCTCTCCATCTGAAGTGAAGGTCCACGCCGGTTCGGGAGCGTCTTCGAATTCCTCGAACTTCATCGGCGCTTTGCTCGGATCCTCGGCGTCTATTACATATCCCTCATCGTTAAACGAGTACTTATCGGGTGCGGCAGCGGCAGTAGCATCCGGAAGAGGATTTCCGCTGTCGTCCGTACCGGCGTTTGACTCGGCGCCAGTAGCCGTCGAATCGGAAGAACCGTTCGAGCCACTACCGTTTTGGGTAGGCCAGCGTATGGCGCTTTCATCCTTGGGAGGACCATCGAATTCCGCGCCCACCCAGCTCTTCGGCATGCTTCCGGAATTATTATCCGGCGTCTTTAGCTTAAGAGTCTTCTTTTCTTGTTTGGGGTCCTGCTTGCCGTCACCCCAGGTCGCTACCAACGACTCAGCAGTCTTACATGGAGGGTCACCGTCGGTGAATTCTTTTGGGGGGTCGCAGGCCTCATCTTTGGCCTCGTCGTCGTTGTCGTCGGGCTCGTCGGACTCCTTGGGGCCGTTGACGTTGCCATCATCCGCTGCAGGTTCAGCATTCTTACCGCCGGTTGAGTCTCCAGCCTCCGTGCCGTCGTTCCCAGGCGTGGAAGTACTTGTTTCCGCCTCGGCAGAATTCGTGAGGCTCGCGTGCGCAGGAGCAATTGTGCCGGCGAAGGGGAGGAATATCAGGGCAAGCGCAGTGCCGAGGGCGGCCGCTGTGCGGCTGAACTCGTGTGTAGCTGGCACTGTGTTCCTTCGCGGTGGGGACTCCGGCATCAAACGTACAAGGGGACATGGCAGACAGGCACGTCGCTGTCCATCCTAATGGCTACGCCAAGGGTGAGAAAGTCATAGCCTATTTTTCGCTCGTGTCGGACGTCTTCTCATAAGCGCGAATCGTCGAATCTTTCCCGTCGACGATGGCCGTGCCGCCGTTGTCGGTCAGCGCCAACAGGTTCGTATCTGTGCGATAGGCGTGCTTGCCTGCCAGCAGGCAGGAGTCGTCGTTGTCGACGGTGCAGGGGACGATTGTGCCGCGCGGTTCCGACAGGTGGATGTCTTTGCTGGAGGTGTCCATGAGCAGCAGTCCGCTTTCCAGGTCGAAGAGGTACGGGCCGATGTAGGCACGTTTCCCGCCCTGGCCGCGCACCCATGACATCTCGCCGACGATGTCGGTCGTCGTGGTCACGGTCGACAGGATCGAACCGTCTTCCAGGGAATGGACGACGAGCTGAATGCGGTGACCGGAGTTTGTCGATGCTCCCTGCTCGCCCCACAGTGTGACCGCTTTGCCGTGGCCGGCGGAGACCCATTTGATGATTTGGAGTTCATCAGAGGGTGTTTCGAGCTTGACGGACCGTTCGTCACCGGACTTGATGTTCTTCGCCTTCACCGGCCCGTTCCAGTCGGAACTGATGAGCTCGTCGTTCTCGATCGCCATCGGCGTTGATCCTGATTCGGGAGTCGGAACATTCACGAGTCCATCGACGCCGAACGTGGACAGGCGATTGCCCGACTTGATGAGGACACTCTTGCCCGCCGATGTGATTCGAGCTTTCTCCGGCAGCTGGTAGGTCTTGGTCTTCTTCTCGCCGTCGATGAGTGCCTCAGCCGTGTTGCCGGCTTGCCACAGCAGTGCGGGTTTGCCGTCGATGGTCGTGTCGACGGCGAAGGTCGGGGCTTGGCTGGTCTTTCCCGAGTAGCGGGTCTTGCCCGTCGCGGAGTCGAGTACTTCGAGCTTGCCGCCGTCGACGACGAGCACACCACGATCGGAGGCGGTCACCGAGGCGTCCTTGGGGATCTTCGTTTCCCACTTCGGGGAGTTGTCGAAGCCGGGGACGACGTCTTCGGTTTTGTCGACCGAGAGTTCGGAGGCCGGGTTGATCTGCTCTTCCGATTCGATCGTCTGCGGTGAATCCTGGGAGCCGGCGGGGACGATGTTCGGGATCACGAACGCCCCGATCATCAGGATCACGATGCCGATGAGCACGAGGCCGGGCACGGTGATCTTCTTCAGCCGCTGCGGTCGACTGTGCTGAGAGCGCTTGTGGTGCGGGGCATGCTTACGCACCCGTGTGCGCTTGACTCTCGGAGCGTTGGGAGCGGCCGGCCCGGAGAAGGGGGTGCCCAGGGGATAGTCGTCCCCGTCGTCTGCCTCGGCATCGGGCTGGTTCTGAAGTGACGTCTGCGAGTCGGCAGAGGTGGTGTCCATCGCCGAGGTGGTCGTGGCCTCATCTGCTGATGTGTCCCCGTTCATCGCGGCAGGTGCCGCGGAGGCAGAAGATTCCGGAGGGGACTCGGGAGGCGAGGTCGGTGATGCGGACGCAGCGGGGGTGATCTTGCCGGTCTCGTCTAAGAGGACGTCGACTTCCTGCTTGCCATCGTCGATGGTCACAGGCACTTGGGTCGCAGTTTCCCTGGCGTAGTCGCCAAGGTAGGTCATGGCCTGTCCTGTGTCAGAGTAGCGACTCGTCGCCCCGTTGAGGGTGAGATAGGTGAACCCGTCTTGAGAGACGGAGATCAGCGCACGAGCCATGTACAGGGTTCCTTGAACGATATTGAGGGTGGGACCGTGACAATACTAATGAATCCGAACGGGTGCTCCTACCGTTTTTCCGAAACCGTTATACATCGCTACTGAATCGTTGCACGTCAGGAGATCTGTGTCTCATTGTGCACCATATGCGCTGTGAGTTTGCCCGGGTGCCTCAGTGAGGTTAGGATGTATCTTGCTGTCTGCGCCTCGGTGCAGCGCGTGTGGTGGGTATAGCTCAGCTGGTAGAGCGCCGCGTTGTGGTCGCGGATGTCGCGGGTTCAAGTCCCGTTACTCACCCCGATGAAATTGCCCCGCGATCCTCTAGAAATAGCGGATCGCGGGGCTTTTCTTATTCCCCGACATTGCTTCTGCCCAAGTTTCATTTCGCGGGCACGGTTCAGCGCCTCGGCAACGACGGTCAGATCCTCGTCCCACAAATCTGCATACGTGTCCAAGGTCATCGCGGCTGAGGCGTGGCCCAGCATCCGTTGGATCGCCTTCACGTTCGCCCCGGACTGCACGGCTAAGGATGCCGCCGTGTGCCGGAAGTCGTGAGGCGTGATCGAGGCGGGCACGCCGGCCGATTCTTTCCCTCGCTTGAACCACCGTTCGCGCGATCGGGCGTGTCGCAGGAACCCTCCCCGTGGCGCCGGGAACAGAAGGTCATCCGGCCCCTTGCCCTCGACCTGATCAGCCATGAGATCATCGAGGAAGGCCGGGTATTCGACCTCTCGCAACTCGTGCGTCTTCGGGGTTTGCACGTGGTGCTTTCCCTTCACGTATACGGCGTTCTCGACGATGCGTAGGCGCCGGCGTCCAGTGTCGGTTCGGGCGATCGTTGATCCGGCCATCTCGCCCCAGCGCAGGCCCGTGTAGCAGGCCGTGTAGACCAGGCAGTCGCGCCCGTTCGACCCCTCGGCGAACTTCGCCACCTGCTCATGCGTCATATAGATATGCTCGGTCCTCCGGCGCTTCGGGAGGTTGTCGAGGTCAGCGGCAGGATTGACAGGTATGAGGCGGTCGCGCATTGCGTCACCCAGGATCCCGAGCAGGGCACCATGGGCACGAAGCACGACTGTCGGGGAGCGGGTCTTCGACATGGCTGCCACCCAGTCAGCGACGGCGGTGCGTTTCACATCTGCAACTCGCACGTTCTGCCACACGGGAAGCACGTGAATCCGCAGCGCCTGCTCGAGTCCGGTGCTTGTGGTGATCTTGAGGTGGGACTGTCGTGCCCGCCATGGTTCTGCAAGCTCGCCGACTGTTACCTTCCCCTGGGTCGGGTCAATGTAGGTGCCTTCGAGTTTGGAGACCTCGACCGTGTTGAGAAAGATCTGAGCCTCCCGCTTTGTCTTGAATCCACGTCGGTCCGTGTGCTTCCGGTCTGGCTTGACGTACCTGACCCGGTACCTGCGACCTTTTTTGGTCTCGTAGTGTTCAATACTGGCCATGGTCTATCCGTTCCGCGCTTGTCCGATCAGTCGGAGCAGCACCTTCTCGTGAGGATGCAAGAACCGCAGCCGGTCTTCGAGCACCTCGGGTATGACATTGAGCTCGTCGGCAGTTTCATGGGCTGTGTGTGCCCACCGGAAGACGTCGACGAGAGCATCCCAGTCGATGAGTTTCCTGGCGGTCAGTCGGCGTGCCGCGGCCTCTTCTTTTGGGTCGTCACAGTTCGTGTGCCCTGACCGACAACCCGGCTACGAAGCGCACCACGTGCTCATCGAAGACGGCGCGGAAGATCGCAAAAGCTCTCAAGGTACCAGCCGACCGTATTTTTTTGTTCGAACTGTGTACTGTGACGCGAGCAGAGTGCACTCATGAACTGGCACGACAAGGTTCCGAAGCCCACGAACTACGACCAGATGGTCAAAGCGTTCGAGAAGATCGCCCACGACCTGCGCGCCCAGGGCATCGACCCCACGAACGAAGACATCCTCAAGGAGAACGCCAGACGAACCCGAGAGGCCGACGCACGCAGGAGGAACGCGGCATGAGCATCATCGACGAGATTCTCGCATCGGGTCGGTACACGGGCAGGCGCGGACGGGAATGGTGGACGCCGTGGGACAAGCCGCCCGGCGAACCACGCTATTGGGTGTCCGGCCTGCCAGGCGGGGATGACCGAATCATCGATCATGCAGAGATGCGCCTGTTGATCGAACGCGACATGCACAGGGGCGAATGCCGGGGGATGGTCAGTTGCCCCGACCATCCAGTGCCACGTGTCCTCGCCAACGAAGGGTGGGGACTCGGTGACGGCGTAGAGTTCTTCGCGATCCCGCCCCACGGATATTGCCGGGCCGGAGACTTCCACCGCACCCTCCCCGAAGCCATGGACGCTGCCCGAGCATTGGCGGTCGAATCATGATCCCGCTCATCATCACCGCCACGATCATCCCCGCCGCCGTCTGGGCCGCCGTAGCCCTCGAACCACACGTGGAGTCATGGGCGACACGAAGATGGCTGGAAGAGGCGCACAGGGCCTCCGGTGGAACCTCAAACACCGACAATCCCAAACCCGAACCTCACGCAACCTCACCAAACGTTGGAGCCGAAACCGAACCTCACCAACCGCGTGTCAGGACTGGGAAAAGTCCCGAAGGTGAGGACAAGCTACGACCATGAGAAAGACATGTGACCGCAGCCAAGACGTGATGGCCCTGCGGCGTCGACAGTCGTTAGAGGTTCAGTTCCTCGGCGACCTCGGCGGGCATGACTACGATCGTAATGCCCGCTATGCCCATGACGACCCCGACGAACTTTTCGCCGGCGTCGATGGGCTTCGCGAGACGCCGAGCAAACCCCCGGTTGACGTAACCGTAGATGTGTTTCGAACTGGGGCGGGCGACAGCAATCGCGTTGGGATCGTACTTGTTCTTAGGCTCCCTGCGAAGGTCAATATGATCGCCAACTTTCAGCCGTGCGGCGGGGTAGTTTTTCCACCCTCGAACGTTCAGGTAGAAGATTCCGAGTCTTGCCAGCGCCAGGTTGCCGGGGGAGGGCTGCTTACCAGACTCTTCACTCACGAATCGGAACTCACCCTCGCGGCGCTCAATTCGGAAGGCGAGTGTTCCAGTGGGGTCACGAACCAGTTCGGAATCAGCTTCTTCTTTCGAGAGCCACGTTTCGCTGATCGAAGTGCTGCTATTGGTCTGATCGGAGATGTCCGGTGCAACGGTGTCGGTGTCGACGGGCTGTTGAGGACTCGATGGCGCGAGGAATTTCGCCGCCAACCAGCATATGAGGGCAATGCCCAGAAGGATGCCGACTACTACCCACATGAGGAGACCTCCGTGTCTACCGTTTCCAGAACTTTAACCGAAGAGTCTCGGGAGCAGAAGCAATGAACTGGGACGAGAAGGCAGCAGCGAGAGCTTACGAACGCGCCGTAAGCGACGAGCAAGGAAGTTGGTTCGAGGAAGGGGCGGCATGGCAACGATCCGCCCTGGAAACGCCAGAATCAGTAGACAGAGCGGCTGAAGCGATCTGGGAACGCAACCACGGGCCCGCAGAGAAGCCCGTCACCTGGGAAACGACGCTCGAAGAAATTCGGGAATTATGGCGAGAAGACGCCCGTGCAGTAATTGCCGCACTGAACCAGGGGAAATGGTGACCATAAACGACTACAACACCCGCCGCTACGGGCCCGGCACGAACCGCCACTGGTGGGGCATCGCGCACCGACGCTGGCTGCTCAACAGTGGACGATACGTGCGGTCAGGGGAACAACGCAGCGCACGAGCAGGGATGCCGGCAGGATTCAGGATGATCGGTGAACATGGCCCCGAACTGGTCAACTTTCGACCCCACCATCGTGGCTCCGCGATCGGCATGGGAGACCAGCACTGGCCAGGACGCGGGTGCGAATGAAACGCCTACTGCGTCGCTTGTTCAAGCAGAAGCACGCCAATGGCGGTCACATTGGCAACCCGGCGGAGGACGACAGCATCCCGATCGTCCTCCGCGAGAGATAGAATTCGGGTATGCGTCTGGCGAATATACGACAATATATTTTCTCAAAACACTGTCATCCGATCAGTGCCTGGAGCCGGCTAATTACGACCCCATTGCTCCTAGTGCCCGCGTGGAAACGTGACCCTTTGCAGACCGCAGGGGTGGCAGCGTGGTTCGCTGTGAACCCTGTTATGACTCCCGCGCCAAAACATCACCGTGCCTTTGCAACACGAGCGATGCTTGGAGAGGAACTATGGTCAGCTGAGCCTGCCAGCGATCGCACACTCATCGGTATCAACGCCGTGGGCACGATCGTTTTGGGGACTGCGATGATCGCGGCGTGGAAGCGCCGTCCTGTACCCGCTGCGATCGCGATCGCTTCATCGATGGTGATGACACTTGTCTCGTGGCAACGATATGCGGCGATATTCGACCGTCAGAGCTGAGACTGCCTTTCAGGACTCAGGTGATTGGTGATCGACCTTTCGTCACTAAACCCTGCATCAGTCCCCAAGACCAGCGGCCCGACGCAGGACCCAAATACGGGTGGAAGGTCATCTGGGAGGCTGGGCCGGAACTGGTGAACCTAAGTATCGTCCACCCGAAAGACCCAGGCCGTTAGTAGTCGTAACGTCTGTAGTAAGGTCCCGGGTATGGACGAACTGCAAGACGCGAAATTCCGTGGATCCACAGTAACAACCACCCCCGAAGCTATCGTCATCACGCACGGGCGGATGCGAAGGCTCGGCGGATCAACACCAGGTGTCACGATCGCGTTCGATCAGATCATTCAAGTTAGCGACGAGAAGCCTAAAGGCGGCAAACCCGGAACATACGAGATCATCACCCGCGGGTACGCTCCCACCGGCGCTGGCCGGCCACATGAGATCTGGTACACCAGCAGGCAGCAGAAGGAGATCCAGCGCCTGTCCAAGCTAATCACCGCTAGAGGGGCAGCAGGCAATGACGAAGTAGCCGCTTCAGGTTCGTCGGCTCCAGTCTCATTCACTTCAGTCCGGATTCCAGACGGGCCAGTAGCTTTCAACGGCTGGAAAGTCGACGGACGGAAACTCCGCGGAGAGGGTCAAGAGTTCGACCTCATAGGAGCAAAGGTCGAATTTGAAGCTGGCGCAAACGCCGGCAGTCGGATCACAGCTGCCCGAGTCGTGACAGGCGGTGTACTGTTCGGCCCTATCGGAGCTGTTGCTGGTGGACTGTTGCGAAAGAACCGAAATAAGGTCTATATCGTAATCTCCTTCACCGACGGATCTACCGGCCTCATCGAAGCGCCAGCGAAGAAGGAAACAGACGCCCGGAAGTTCGCGAACCACTTGAAGAGTGTCGCCA
Organism: Brevibacterium sp. 239c; assembly: GCF_900169365.1. Lineage (GTDB taxonomy): Bacteria > Actinomycetota > Actinomycetes > Actinomycetales > Brevibacteriaceae > Brevibacterium. The sequence continues at coordinate 702 of NZ_FXZH01000011.1, read as the reverse complement.
ACAGTCTTTCGAGTTAGGGCACGGCTCCCGTAGGAGGCACCGTGTGACTATTGGGAGCGTAGTAGTTCAGGCGAGGTGGAAGAGTAGGAAGCGCAGTGGTCGCGGCACTGATCCGATATCCAAAGTGGCAGTCGTGCCACGACACTGTCGCAAGGAGCCGAACTCATGAGCAGCGATCCAGTAGAGGGTGCTACCGACGACGAGAGGCGAGAACACCTCAAGAATGCCGACGAAGACATCAAGAATTGCGCCGGGAAGAAGTTTTCGATCCGGGTCTCAAGCTATGGAAGGATTCTTAGATCCTGGCATGGATTCGCAATACAATTCCTAGCACTTTTAGATCATTGTGAATCTGACGATCAAGCTTCTTCAGAGCTAGCGAGAAATGTCGGAGATCTGTCGGTGCAAGACCAGCTGATCATTGCATTGGACCAGTCGATCCTTGCATACACATCTGGGTTGTGTGCTGTCGTCGAGCAAGGGCGCATTATTGAGCAGAAGTACTTGAGCGATGATCACATTGAAGAGTCGAAGAGGCGAAATGAAGAGATTAAGAACAACCATCCGTACGGGCTTGATTGGGCCCCTGTTAGCAGTCCAGCGGCTATGCGATAGCTAATTGGTTCTCTGCACTCCAGCGTTCCCAGCATCTCGACGGTGTTAATCCGTCGAGGGATCCGTGGGGCCGTTCATGATTATAGA
>NZ_FXZH01000019.1 GCF_900169365.1 Brevibacterium sp. 239c | reverse complement strand
ATCGAGCCTGGAACAACGGGTGAGCTATCCGGAGGTTCCTATTTGAGGCAACGACACCATGTTCCCGGAGGTTTTCATTTGAGGCAACGATGTTTCGTTCCCGGAGGTATTGCAATGAGGCAACAGGCCCGGAGTGAGACCGAGCAGATTCTTGGAGCGGGGCCGAGCAGGTTCTCAGAAAGGGGACTTCGATAGCGCCCGGTCCTGGTGATGCGGGTACGGACGTGGGCGGGTGCGGTTACGGATCCTGGTGCGACGGTTACGGACGCGGGAAACCCGGCATCGTCCGAGATGAGGTGCTGGACGCAAAACCGCGCAGCGGAGCCTAGCACGAGGAATCCGCAGCCTGAACGATTTCTGTGGCGCGCCTCATGGTAAACTGGAAGTCCGCGAAAGGGGTTTGAAGAGATTATGAGTTTCGAGGTCGGCGACACAGTTGTCTATCCACATCACGGTGCAGCGACAATCCAAGATATCAAAAAACGAACCATTAAAGGTGAGGAGAAACTGTACCTCAAGCTCCAGGTCGCCCATGGCGATCTAGTGATCGAGGTTCCTGCGGAGAACTGCGACCTCGTCGGTGTGCGAGATGTCGTCGGTGAAGAAGGTGTCGAGAAGGTCTTCAACGTCCTCCGCGCCGAATTCGTCGAGGAACCCACGAACTGGTCTCGCCGCTACAAGGCGAATCTTGAGAAGCTGCAGTCCGGTGACGTGATCAAGGTCGCCGAAGTCGTTCGTGACCTGTGGCGTCGCGAGCAGGACCGCGGCCTGTCGACTGGCGAGAAGCGCATGTTGTCCAAGGCTCGACAGATCCTCGTTTCCGAACTCGCATTGGCCGAGAAGAAAGAGGAATCCGAAGCCGAGGCCATCCTCGACGAAGTGCTCGCGTCCTGAGTACCTGCGTCATCGTTCCGGCCGCAGGGTCGGGATCACGCTTGGGCAGTGCAGAACCGAAGGCCCTCGTTCGGCTGAACGGGAAGAGCCTTCTGGCTCGCAGTCTTGAGACGATCATCTCCTCGGGAGTTGCTTCCACAATTGTGGTTGCCGCTCCCGAGGAGTTTTTAATGAGTGCCCGCAGAGAAATCGATTCCATTTCAGAATCGCGGCCCAAAAATGCGAAAAGCAGTGTTTCGGATATTCGAATCACGGCTGTAGCGGGTGGGAATGATCGAATAGAATCTGTGCAACTAGCCTTGAAATATTCAGGTGACGCAGACATTGTGCTGGTCCACGATGCCGCACGTGCTCTGACACCTCCCGATGTCTTCCGTCGTGTGGTCGCGGCTGTCCGTGCCGGTGCCGAGGCGGTCGTTCCCGTCCTGCCCATGGCCGACACCGTCCGTCGCGTGGAGACACGTCGGGCAGACGCAGACGGATGGCAAGTTCGGGTCGATTCCGGAGCCGAATTCGGCCAGAACCTGCCAACCGTTGAGGTTCTCCACGGTGATCTCGACCGCTCGATCCTGCGTCGAGTTCAAACCCCACAGGGTTTCGCCGCAGGCACCTTGCGTCGAGCACACGAGAAGTACGAAGACGATCGGGCTGCTGGAGGTCCTGGGTCGCCGGTGGCCACGGATGACGCGGGACTCGTCGAGCACCTCGGCGTCGATGTGGTCGCCGTTGATGGTGACGAGGAAGCACTGAAGATCACGTACCCGCTCGACCTCGTTCTCGGTGAGCACATTGCAAAGAAGCGCGACGAAGAGACCTGCGACGCTGCGAAGCGCGACGGGACAACGAGCGAAAGAGGGCAGCAACGATGACCATGGTGATTCCGCGCACCGGTATCGGAGTGGACGTACATGCGTACTCCGAGGACCCCACTCGCGAGCTCTGGGTTGCAGGACTGAAATGGCCTGGCGAACGCGGACTCGAGGGCCACTCCGATTCCGACGTAGCCGCCCATGCCTGCTGTGATGCGCTGTTCTCCGCCGCGGGCATCGGCGATCTGGGTCAGCATTTCGGCGTCGACCGGCCCGAGTTCGCCGGTGCCTCCGGGGCCGCTCTCCTCGCAGAGGCGGCACGTCAAGTCCGTGCCGCAGGTTTCGAGATCGGCAATATCTCCGTCCAAGTCCTCGGCAATCGTCCGAAGATCGGCACCAGGCGGAACGATGCCCAACGGGCGCTGTCGGAGGCAGCTGGCGCCGAGGTGTCTGTGTCCGGGACAACGACCGATGGTCTCGGTCTGACCGGACGCGGCGAGGGTGTCGCGGCCATCGCGAATGCTCTTGTCTATTCTGTCGCGCGCGCCGACGCGTCGACGGCAGCGCCGATGCACCGGTGACCTCAGAATGAAGGTCGTGTTCCAAGGCGCCGGAGCGATCGGCATCGCAGCCGCCGCACTGTTCGGCCACCGGCACGAAACGGTCGTTGTCTCACGGTCGGTGAGTTCGACCAGAGACACACTGCCGACTCGAGACACAGTGCCAACCCGAGACTCACTGCCGACCAGAGGCGCCGCATACCCTCGACGGGTGAGGTCCTTCGGGCGCGGGTCCGTGCGACGAGTCAGCGCCATTGACTGGGCCGTGGCGAGTTTGGAATCGTGGGACCTGATGGTGCTCACGACTCGGCCGGGTGACCTCGACGATTCGGTCGCCGCGTCGATCGTCGCTCTCAGCCCGCCTATCATCGCGCTCACCAGCCAGGTCGACGGTGACCGGGACATTGCCGCATCGATGTTCCCCGAGTCTGAGATTCTGATCTTCTCCCCAGCACTCCTGTCAGAACGGACCACGGGCCGAAACGTCCGTTACTGGCATCCGCCCGGAACACCGGTGTTCATGGCCAGCGGCCGACGGGAAACCGTGGCAGCACTGCGCCGCGAGCTCGGTGGCCTCATCGTCGGTGTTCCGGGCGTTATGATCTCGGCTTCGCCGGCAGTGTTCATTCCCTATGTCGCCGAACTGAGTGTTCGTGAGGGAAACTGGGCTGCGCTGGAATCGCACCTGCGTCGACCTACGCAGGCAGCCTCGGAAGCGGTGAATGCCGCCATCGGTATCCGGCTGCCGATGTCGGCACGAGCCGCCCGCCTCGTCCTCGACACTTTGGAACGATGTGTACCCATCGACGTCAGCCAGTACGCGGGCCGACACTTCGGACGCCACGAGGGCCAGACACTGGACATGCTCGAGGGGTGGATCAGACGAGCAGCGAGACGGGCTCCAACCTCGGCGAGGTCAGAGCACCCGGCCCTGCGTGAACCGGGGGCCGTGCGCGATATGGCGGCCCTGCGTGAACTGGCTCAGTCCTTGCGCTTGCGCGTGACCAAGTAGCCGATCCCGTAGAGCGCTGCCGTGAAGATCAGTGTGCCGAGTATCTGGATGCGCACGGATTCCACGGTCAGACCGAGGATGATGATCATGGCGATGCCCGCGAGCGTCACATATGACAGCCAGGGGAAGAGCCACATCTTCAAGGGCAGTTCCTCGCCGGCGGCTTCGGCACGGCGCCGGATGATGATCTGGGACACCAGCGTCACGACCCAGGTGACGATGAGCGTTGAACCGACGACGTTGAGGAGAACTCTGAGCACCTCGGCGGCCCAGAAGTAGTTCAGTCCCACTGCCACGAATCCGAACGCCGAGGTGGCCAGCACCGCTGCCATCGGAACGCCGCGTTTGGTCGCGCGCCCCAGTCCCGCCGGCAGCATCTTCCGATCGGACATGGAGAACGCCATTCTGGAAGCCCCGTAGATGTTGGCGTTCATCGAAGACAGCAGGGCGATGACGATGACTGCAGCCAGCAGCGAGGCGACGACGGGAAGACCTGCGGTGTCGAGGACCGCGACGAAGGGTGACTCGCTCAGCCGTTCGTCCTTCCAATTGAGGACGAGGACGATGATCGCCACAGAACCGATGTAGAGGAACAGGATGCGCCACACGATGGTTTTGATCGCCTGTGTCACGCTTCGGCTCGGGTTGGCGGTCTCGGCCGCAGCAACCGCTACGATTTCGATGCCGCCGAAGGCGAACGCCACGACGAGAAGTCCGGCTGCGACACCGGGCAGGCCGGTGGGCATGAATCCGTCGGTGAAGACCGCCGCCGGTGGGTCTGCAGGAGTCCAACCGAACACGTACGCGGCGCCGAGGACGAGGAACAGAGTCACGAAGGCGACCTTGATGAGGGAGAACCAGAACTCGAACTCTCCGAAGCTGCCCGAAGTGGTGAGGTTGACAGCGGTGAAGACGACCATAATGGCCAAGGCGATCACCCACTGTGGGATCGATGGCACGTAGCTGGCCGCGATCTGTGCTGCGGCCGTGGCCTCTGCGGCAACGACGAGGCAGAGTTGGACCCACCACAGGGCGCCGACGGCGAAGGCTGCCGCTGGGCCCATGGCTCGGCCGGCATAGTGGGAGAATGCGCCCGGATTCGGATCGGCGGCCACGAGCTCTCCGAGGGCGCGCATGACGAAGATGACGATGAGCCCGGCCACCACATAGGAGATGAGGACGGCGGGTCCGGCCGCCTGGACACCGGCTCCCGAGCCCACGAACAGGCCGGCTCCGATTGCCGACCCGAGGCTCATCATGACCAGGTGGCGGGGCTTCATTCCGACCTTGAGGCCAGAACCGCCCCGGGACGCTTTAGGTGTCAGCGCACCCGATGATGAGTCTGCGGGTACAGGGGACTGTGGTGATTGAGATTCAGGCACCAGATGAGTCTAGCGCCCGTGCTCGATCTCTCGACATTGCGGTGCGTTCTGAGTCCACAGCGGTGGAGACGAGGAGGGGCCGTGGTCGCAGATCTGCGACCACGGCCCCTCCTCACTCGAAGAATCTCACTCTCCGCGTTTGATCCAGTCTTCCAGCGATGGAGCTTCGGCCCCGATCGATGTCGGCTCACCGTGTCCGGTCAGGACGACCGTGGCATCGGGGAGCTTGAACAAGACGTTCTGGATCGATTCGATGATCGTCTCGAAGCTCGAATGCGAGCGACCGGTTGCTCCCGGTCCGCCGTGGAAGAGGGTGTCTCCTGAGAAGAGGACAGGTCCGACGGCACGTCCGGCTCCCGCCGAGGCTGGGATCGGCAGTCCGGTTTCGATGAAGAAGCAGGTCGAACCGGGGGAGTGGCCAGGGGTGTGCAGGGCTTTGACCCGCACTCCGGCCACGTTCCAGGTGTCGCCGTCGGAGATCTCCTCATCAGGCCGGTAACCCTCATAGGTCATGTCCCAGAGGACATAGTCCTCGGGATTCAGGTAGACGGGCGGATTGCCCACGCGGTGGGCGAAGTCGCGGACGACTCCGACATGATCATCGTGACCGTGGGTCAGCAGGATCGCCTTGACCTCACGCGAGCCGACTTTCTCCGCGATGGCGTCGACATCGTGCGCGGGGTCGATGACGATGACTTCGGAGTCATCGCCGATGATCCAGACGTTGTTGTCGACATCCCAGGTTCCGCCGTCGAGCGAGAACGTTCCGGACGTGACCAGATGCTCAATAGTTGTCATCAGAGTTCCACCACCGATCGCAGTACTTTGCCTTGGCTCATCTTTTCGAATGCTGATTCGACGTCGCCGAGCCCGATCCTCTCAGACACGAACTTCTCCAAGGGCAGGCGTCCCTGCTGGTAGAGATCGACGAGCATCGGGAAGTCCCGTTCGGGCAGGCAGTCGCCGTACCAGGAGGACTTGAGTCGGCCGCCGCGGCCGAAGACGTCGAGCAGCGGGACGCTCAGCTCCATCTCCGGAGTAGGCACGCCCACGAGCACCACGGTGCCCGCGAGGTCACGGCCGTAGAAGGCCTGACGCCAGGTTTCCGGACGTCCCACAGCATCGATGGCGACATCGACGCCGAAGCCTCCGGTCAGATCCTGGATCGCCTTCACGACTTCGTCTTCACTCTTGCCGCGGGTGTTGACCGTGTGGGTGGCTCCGAGATCCTTGGCCCACTCGAGCTTCGTGTCATCGATGTCGAGCGCAATGATCGTGCCGGCACCTGCCAGTGCAGAACCGGCGATGGCCGAGCAGCCGACGCCGCCGCATCCGATGACGGCCACAGACTTGCCGCGGGTGACTTCGCCGGTGTTGATGGCGGCACCGATACCGGCCATCACGCCGCAGCCCAGCAGGCCCACGACAGCGGGGTCAGCCTCGGGGACCTTCGTGCACTGTCCTGCCGCGACCAGGGTCTTCTCTGCGAAGGAGCCGATGCCCAGTGCAGCCTCGAGTTCGGTGCCGTCGGGCAGCGTCATCTTCTGTGAGGCGTTGTGAGTGTCGAAGCAGTACCAGGGTTCACCGCGTTTGCAGGCCCGGCATTCGCCGCAGATCGCGCGCCAGTTGAGGATGACGAAGTCGCCCACCTCGACGTCGGTGACGCCTTCGCCGATCTCCGAGACCGTGCCGGCCGATTCGTGACCGAGCAGGAACGGGTAGTCGTCGCTGATTCCGCCTTCGCGGTAGTGGAAGTCTGTGTGGCAGACGCCGCACGACTTCACATCGACGATGACCTCGCCTGGGCCCGGGTCGGGGATGACGATGTCGGTGAGCTCGACCGGCGCCCCCTTGCTGCGGGAGATGACACCTTTGACCGTCTGTGGCATTGCGTCTCCTAGTGCTCTTAGGCGTTGTGCTCTGTGCGCTGACAACGCATTGTCAACGGGTGAGTGCGCCCGACGATGAGTTCGTACAGCCCTACCCTAACCAGGCATTGCCCTCACGACCAGCGCGCTCACCGAATGGCAAGACAGTGCGATAGCAGACATTGAGACAGGCAATAGGCCAGGTCAGCCGACAGGCGATAAGACAGGGGATACGCCAGGTCAGACGCCAGATGATACGACGAAGGCGGTCCGACGCCTGTTGCCAGGTGTCGAACCGCCTTCGTCGGAACGGATCTCAGGTGTGGATCAGTGCCTGTCGGCGGTGACTACTCCTCGTCCGGGTGCTTGCGCAGGTGCATGATCGCGGCGCCGAGGCCGCCCCATACGGTGACGATGGCGATGATCATCATGACGATTGCCGAGGTACCCATGGTTCAGACTCCTTTGCTTTCTGTTTCGGTGGTGTTCGCAGCGACAGGGCTGTTGTCGGCGGCCTCTGGGTCGATGCCCGCTGCCTTGCGCTTGTTCTCCTCGAGGACGGAATCGGCGATTGCGCTTTCCGCGTTTTCGAGTGATTTCTTGGGCCATCTGACCAGTGTGAGCACGATGGCCAGCACGGCCAGCAGGCCGATCATTCCCCATCCGAAGATGCCCAGAAGGCCAGCGGGATAGTCCTCGTAGCCCTCGGTGGCGTAGGTGATGATCTGCTGGACGAGCATGTAGACCAGCAGCACCGGAGTGATCAGGCCGACGCATGCCATCCAGAACTTGTTGACCTTGAAGCTGGAGACCGCGTTGAGATGGTCGCGCAGGATCGGCAGCTTGCCCAGGTCGCCCCTGAGCACCCAACCGACGACGAGCAGTGCGACGACAGCAGCACCGACGATGCCGAGGTTGTTCGCCCAGGCGTCCATCGTGTCGAGGACGTAGAGGCCCGTGATCGTCGTCAGGAGCAGGATGGAGACAATGGCCATGGCGCCGCCGACGATGAGGACGGACAGCTTGTTGCCCCAGCCGAACTTCTCGCGCAGAGCCTGGATCGGCACCTGCACGATCGAGATCAGCGAGGTCAGACCGGCGAAGACGAGGCAGGCGAAGAACGCGAAGCCGAAGAGCGCACCACCGGGCATCTGCGAGATCAGAGTCGGGAAGGCGATGAAGGCCAGGCCGATGCCGCTGGAGGCGACATCGCCGACTGCCACGCCCTGCGCTGCAGCCATGAAGCCGAGCGCGGCGAAGACGCCGATGCCGGCCAGGATCTCGAACGCGGAGTTTGAGAAGCCCACGACCAGGCCCGAACCTGTGAGGTTGGTCCTCTTCTTCAGGTACGAGGCGTAGGTGATCATGATGCCGAAGCAGATCGAGAGTGAGAAGAAGATCTGACCATAGGCCGCGATCCACACCGCTGGATCAGTCAAGGACTTGAAATCAGGTGTGAACAGAGCATTCAGGCCCTCGGCAGCGCCCGGCAGGAACAGGGCGCGGACGACGATGATGAGGAAGACGACGACGAGCAGAGGAATGAAGATCTTCGAGAACCGGGCAATGCCGTTCTGGACGCCGAGGTAGAGGATGGCGATGGTGACGATCCAGACCAGGATGACCGGGATGAGCACACCAGGAACGAAGTCAAGTGAGACTCCGGGATCGCCGATGTGCAGGTAGTCGTTCATGAAGAAGCCCTCTGCGTCGTCTCCCCAGGCTTGGCTGAGGGAGAAGAACATGAAGCATCCGGCCCATGCGATGATCGCTGCGTAGTAGACACCGATGACGAAGGCGACGCCGGTCTTGAACCAGCCGATCGGCTCAGCAACTCGGCCGAGGGTGCGGTAGGCCAGCGGTGCAGAAGCCCGCGTCCGGTGGCCGAGTGCGTAGGTGAAGAACAGCAGCGGAATGCCGGCTGTCAGCAATGCGACCAGATATGGGATGAGGAACGCGCCGCCGCCGTTTTCGTAGGCGACGTAGGGGAAGCGCCAGATGTTGCCGAGGCCGACCGCCGACCCGATGGCGGCGAAGATGAACGCGCCGCGGGTGGCGAAGACCTCCCTCTGGGGGGCTTTGGTGGAAGACAATGGAATTCCTTTCTGTACAACCACAGTGTTGTGAGGCTGATGCCGGTGTGGCGGTCTGCTGTGACCGTGACGTCGGCAAGTTAGCGTACCGCTTCCAAGGGTTCTCCTTGTGGTGGAGAAGCGCGGTCTCGTTGACTTGATCCCCAGCATACTGGGAGTTTTCTGTGAAACGTGCCGTAAGTCACGTGAGCTGAGTAACAGTCTTGTATCAAATGTCGGACACCTCATAGTCCTCTCGGCGTCATGAAGCCCGCTCAGTCAGTGACACCACGCCTGTCCCCGGTAGACTTGTGTGCGTGACTATCGCTCTGTACAACACCGCCAGCCGCACCACCGACGAACTGCGCCCCGTCAACGCCGGGCACGTGGGCATCTACGTCTGTGGTGCCACGGTGCAGGGCGAGCCCCACATCGGCCACCTGCGCTCCGCCTCGGTCTTCGACCAGCTTCGCCGTTGGCTGCTCTACCGCGGCTACAGCGTCACCCTGGTCCGCAATGTCACGGACATCGACGACAAGATCCTGTCGAAATCCGCCGAGGTGGGCCGGCCTTGGTTCGCCCACGCCTTCAAATATGAGCGGGCCTTCACCCAGGCCTATGACGCCCTCGATGTGCTGCCTCCCAGCTACGAGCCTCGCGCTACGGGACACATCACCGAGATGATCGAACTCATCGATCGACTCATCGAAGCGGGATACGCCTACCCTGCCCTCGACGACAGCGGCGATGTCTACTTCGCGGCCACCATGTGGGCCGACTACGGCGAACTGACTAACCAGCGCCTCGATGACATGGAACCCGCGAACGATGCGGACATGCGGGGCAAGAAGGACGCCCGGGACTTCGCGCTGTGGAAAGCCCACAAGCCCGGCGAACCCGGCACCGCCTCGTGGCCGGCACCGTGGGGTCGAGGCCGACCGGGCTGGCACATCGAGTGCTCGGCCATGTCGACGAAGTACCTCGGCGAGAATTTCGACATCCACGGTGGCGGACTGGATCTGCGCTTCCCTCATCACGAGAACGAGCTGGCTCAGTCGCGTGCGGCCGGTGACCGGTTCGCCAATATCTGGATGCATTCGGGCCTGCTCAACGTGGGCGGGGACAAGATGTCGAAGTCACTGGGCAACTCCGTCTTCGCCTCCGAGCTCTTCCACCGCTATAGCCCGCTGGCCGTGCGCTACTTCCTCACCGGCGCCAGCTACCGGTCGATCCTCGAGTTCTCACCCGAGGCCATGGACCGGCAGACGGCTTCGCTGGACCGTTTGGCGAACTTCCTCCAGCGGGCCCGGCAGGCGCTCGGCGACGACGCGCCCGCACTGCCCGATGTCAGCGATGCCTACAGCAGTCGCAGCGTCGACGTGCCTGCGGACTTCGCTGCGGCACTCGACGACGACCTCGGCGTGCCCCGTGCACTGTCCGTGGTCTTCGCGAAGGTCACCGAGGGTGCGAAGCTCCTCGACTCCGGCAAGGACCGCGACGAACTCACGCAGATCGTCGCCGAGGTGAAGCTGATGCTCGATATCCTGGGAGTCAATCCCAGCGCCGAGGCATGGGCGCAGTCGGGAGCGGGCGCGAGCGTGGAATCGGCATTGGATTCCCTCGTCGATGCGCTCGCCGCTCAAAGGGCCGAGGCGAAGGCGCAGAAGGACTTCGCCACCGCCGACGCGATCCGCGACAACCTGGCCTCTGCCGGGATCGTCATCGAGGACACGGCCGACGGTTACCGCTACCACGTCAAAGTCAGCTGACCCGCTGCACTCTTCTCCAAAAATTTCTCCCGGTGACGAACCTCGGTTCGTGACCACCAACGATTCTTAAGGATTCACATGGTTTCCAACCCACGTGCCGGCGGCTCGAAGAAGGGCCCGACCAAGGGCTCCGGCGGCAAGAACAAGCGCAGCCTGCAGGGCCGCGGACCCACGCCCAAGGCCGAGGACCGTGTCTATCACAAGGCACATAAGGCATCGGCGAACAAGAAGGCCGCCAACGCTTCGGCGCAGGCCAAGCGACGCAAGAAGGAAAACGGGCCGAACATGGTCGCCGGGCGCAACTCGGTGCTCGAGGTCTTGCGTGAGGACGTTCCGGCATCCGCTTTGTACGTCGCCGGTCGGATCGATTCGGACGATCGCGTCCGAGAAGCCATCACCTTGGCCACCAAGCGCGGCATTTCGATGCTCGAGGCGAGCAAGCCCGACCTCGACCGACTCACCGACGACGCGATCCACCAGGGCATCGCCCTGCAGATCCCTCCCTACGATTACGCCGAGCCTCGTGATCTGCTTCAGGTTGCGGCCGACCAGGGCGAGGCGCCGCTGCTCGTCGCACTCGACGGCATCACAGATCCCAGGAACCTCGGTGCGATTGTGCGCTCCGCCGCTGCCTTCGGCGGTCACGGCGTCATCATCCCCGAGCGTCGTGCCGCGTCGATGACCGCTGCCGCGTGGAAGACCTCCGCCGGTGCCGCAGCCCGCATCAAGGTCGCCCAGGTCGTCAACCTGGCTCGTGCCATCGACGAGCTCAAGAAGCAGAACGTCTTCGTCGTCGGACTCGACATGGACGGAGACGTCGAGCTGCCGGAACTGACCTTCAGCCGCGACCCTGTGTGCATCGTCGTCGGTTCAGAGGGTAAGGGAATCTCGCGCCTCATCGCTGAGAAGTGCGACCAGATCGTCTCGATCCCGATCGCCGCGACCACGGAGTCCCTCAACGCGGGAATCGCTGCGGCCGTCTCCCTCTACGAAGTCGCCCGCACCCGCCGCGGCTGAAGGCGGCCTGCCCGCACTAAACCTCCCCGACGTCACTAATAACACCCGGCGCCGGGGAGGTTTTGTGACGTCGGGGAGGTTTAGCGAGCCGTACCGCCGCTCAGGCGTTGATGCTGGCGCGGTAGTCGCTGTCGCTGAGGGCGCCGACGCGGGAGTGGCGGCGGCTGTAGGTGAGGTAGACGACGAAGCCGACGAGCATCCACAGGCCGAAGACCAGCCAGGTGGTTCCGCCGAGGTTGATCATGAGGAACGCGCATGCCAGGGAGCCGAGGACCGGGATGATCGGTCCGAAGGGCACCTTGAATGAGCGCGGCAGGTCCGGACGTTTGACGCGCAGGTAGATGACGGCGATGTTGACGAGGCAGAAGGCGAAGAGTGTGCCGATGCTTGTGGCATTTGCGAGTTCGCCCAGCGGGATCAGTGCAGCGGTGATCGCGACGAGCACGCCGGTGACCAACGTGCCGACCAGAGGAGTGCCCGTGCGCGGGGAGACGATGCCGAAGACTCGTGGGACCATGCCGTCGCGGGACATGGAGAGCAGGATGCGTGACTGCCCGTAGAGGACGGTGATGACGACCGAGAAGATCGCGAGCACCGCGGCGACGGCGAAGATGAAGACCGCGAGGTTGGACTGTGTGAGCTGGTGGACGATCTGGACCAGGGGAGCGACGGTCGTCTTCAGCCTGAACCACTCCCATTCCCTGGCACCGATTGCGGCGACTGCCACCAGCACGTACATCGTGGTGACGATGACCATCGAGAGGATGATCGCCCGCGGCATGTCCCGCTTCGGGTTCTTCGCCTCCTCACCAGCAGTCGAGGCGGCATCGAAGCCGATGTAGGAGAAGAACACACTCGAGGCCGCTGCTGTGACTCCGGCGGCCCCCATGGGCAGCATCGGTGCGAAGTTCCCGGCCTGGAAGGCCGTGAACGCGACGATGGCGAAGAAGACGAGGATGCCGAGTTTGACGAACACGATGATCGTATTCACGATGGCCGACTCCTTGGCCCCGCGCATGAGCAGGACCGTGGCGAGGAGGACGACGATGAGCGCCGAGAGGTTGACGGCGCCGCCGGGGCTGTCAGCTACACCGGGGCCGGCGGTCAGACTTGGCGGCAGTGACAGACCGAAGATGCGCAGCGTCTCATTGACGTAGTCGGCGGCACCGACGGCCACTGCTGCCACGGAGACCGCGTACTCGAGGACGAGGCACCAGCCGCAGACCCAGGCCACGCCCTCGCCGAGGGTGGCGTAGGAATACGAATAGCTGGATCCGGAGACAGGGACCATGCCCGCCATCTCCGCATAGCTCACGGCCGAGAGCAGGGCGGTGATTCCGGCCAGGATGAAGGCGATCCAGATGCCGGGACCGGCGATGGGCACGGCCTCGCCGAGGATGACGAGGATGCCCGTGCCCAAGGTGGCGCCGACGCTGATCATCGTCAGTTGGAAGACGCCGAATGTTCTGCGCAGACGGCCCGTGGACGCAGCCTGTGTGTCCTCGACCATGCTGCTGATCGACTTGCGACGGACCAGCTGACTGGCCAGCCGAGGTCGGTCGGTCGCAGTCGGGGAGGTGGTGCTGTCTCGAGCGGTCATGCGAATATTCTTGCACGTGCAGCCACGACGGTCGCACTCGCCTGCCCCCTACGACCGCTCGCGCGATCGCCGCAACAACTGCGCTCGGCAGCGGAGCTTTACTCGGCAGCGGAGCTTTACAGCCGTGGTGAGAATCGGCCGTCCTGGGCCATCCAGCCGCCGTCGACGAGCTGTGAGTGACCGGTGACGAAGGTCGAGGCATCTGAGGCGAGGAACAGCACGGGTCCGGCGATTTCATGCAGGTTCCCCCAGCGGCCCAGAGCGGTCTTCTCCGCATACGCGTTCCACCACTCCTCATCGGCCTTGATCTGCTGGGTCAACGGGGTGTCGAAGGGCCCGGGCAGGATCGCGTTGACGCGCACACCCTGTGGCCCCAGCTCGCTGGCCAGCGTCTTCGTCAGCTGCACGACACCGGCTTTAGCCGCGGCGTAGATGCCCTGGCCCGGTTCGATCGCCAGAGCCCGGAACGAAGAGTAGGTGACGATGGAGCCGCGGCCGCGCTCGGCCATTTCGGCGCCGAAGCCGCGCATCAGACGATAGGTGCCTTTGAGGTTGATGTCGATGACCCGGTCGAATTCCTCATCGGTGGTCGACAGCAGTCGCTTGCGCACGTTCGCGCCCGGGGTGATGACGAGAACCTGGGCATCCGGGTGGGCCGCGACGAGGGCATTGACCGACTCGGTGTCGGTGATGTCGACGCGGGCGGTCTCGGCGCCCGGCGAGGAGGTGGCGCGGTGCCCGCCCTTGCCGCCGGCCCGTTCGGCTCCTTGGCGTTGGGAGATGATCCGCACCGTCTCCTCGGCACCTTCGAGGTTGAGGTCGGCGACGACGACATGAGCTCCGGCGTCGGCGAGGCCGATCGCGCTCGCCTGGCCCAGCCCGGACCCGGCTCCGACGACAACGGCAGTGCGGCCGCTGAGGTCGAAGAGGGACGGGATCGACGGATTGTCCTCATTCGACGGCATGGAGTTCTGGCTCGACGGCATTGAGTTCTGCGGGGTTTGCGACATCGGAGGTCCTTCCGGGGTTTCTCGTGGGGAGGGCGGCAACGACGGTGGTCGTCGTCGACCCGATTCTGATGTTCTCAAACATATGCCCGCCGAGGCGGCTCCGGGGTCCACGTTCCACGTGGTGGAATTCCAGCGCGAACCTGCTTAGCCAAAACCCGGCGCGCAGCTGCTGCGCGAAAGCTCTGGCCTCAGAACTTTCGGCTGTCGACGTAGAGGGCTTCGTCGGGGAGGTTCGCGAGGTAGTCGACGATGAAGTAGGCGATGGCCTCCATCGTCGGAATGTCGCGCTGCCTGGCTCGAGACATCACCCGCCGGTGCTCGACGAACTCGTAGAAGATCTGTCCGGGTTCCAGCTTGTGGGTGAGGTTCTCCGGGATGGCGGAGATCAGGGGCTTGTACACCTCGTCGAGCCAGTGGCGGGCAGCCTGGTCCTCATCGAGTTCGACGGGCAGCTCGCCGGAACCGTGTGCTCCGCCTGTGAATCCGGGCGCACTGCGGTGGGAGTCGAGGTCGTTGAGCATCGTCCGCGCCTGGTTCTCATTGGCGCCGATGCCGGTCAGTCGCAGGAGTCTGCGGGAATGGTGGTTGGGTTCGACGACCTTCGGCTCGACCAGCAGGCTGACTCCGTCGAGGTCGGTGGTCACGGTCAGCTCGCCCAGGTCGAAGCCCAGATCGTTGAGCCGGCGGATGCGTTCGTCGATGCGCCACCGTTCATTGACAGAGAACTCCTCGACCCGAGTCAGCTCGGTCCACAGTCCGTTATAGGCCTCGAACAGGCGTTCACCGGCCGCCAACGGGTCGACGGCAGGATCGATGAGACCCGCGGCCTGCAGGTCGAGGAAGTCACCGGCGATGTTCGTGCGCGCGATGCGCAGATCCATCTGCCGCTGACCGTTCGAAAGCTGGTCGTGGAGCTCACCGGTCTCCACGTCGACGACATAGGCCGCATAGGCGTCGGCATCACGCCGGAACAGGGTGTTCGACAGGGACACATCGCCCCAGTAGAAACCGACGAGGTGGAGTCGGGCGAGCAGGACCGCGAGGGCATCGACGAGGCGACCGGCCGTGTCCTCGGCCAGGGACCGGGAGAACAGGGCACGGTAGGGCAGCGAGAAGTCCAGATAGGCCGTGAGCAGTGCTCCAGGCAGTTCCGTCGCCGAGGTGGTGGATCGGTTGGTCACATAGGCGCGGGGTTCGACCGTGGGGACGGCCAGATTCCCCAGCACACCGAGGATGTCGAATTCGCGCAGGGCCCGACGGTCGTCGGTCTCCTTGATCGCGAGGACCTCCTCGTCGATCTCGACGAAGCGCACGACGTGCCGGGAGATTCCGCGGGGCAGTCCGCCGAGGAAGTCCTGGGGCCAGTCAGCGAGGGGTAAGTGCCAGGGGAGCCGCGCTATCGCAGCATGGTCGGCACTGTGGACCGCCTGGACCTGGGGTGCTGAGGTCTCGGGCACCGATCAGGAGTCCACGTCCGCGATCGAGGCGACGAGCGCCTCGGCGACTTCAGGTTTCTCCACCCCGATCAGGCGCCCATGGTCGAGGAAGGCGATGCGGTCGCCGAGGACCTTCGCGTCCTCGAGGTCGGCCGTGGCGTAGAGTGTGGTCAGCCCGAGTTCCTGCTGCAGGTCCTTGACCAGGCGCAAGGTGTCGGCCTGGTGCTCGGGGACGAGATTGACGACCGGTTCGTCCATGATCAGGACCTTCGGCTGACGGACCACGGCCCGGGCCAGGGCGATCGTCTGGCGTTGCAGAGCCGAAAGATCGCCGGGCACGGCATCGAGGATGTCGCGCAGTCCGATCTTCGCGGTCACGGACTCGACGCGCTCACGGATCTCCTCGGCGGGGAGGCCATCGACGCGCAGGGCGAAGCCGAGGTTGTCGCGCACGCTCATATGCGGATAGAGGGCGTAGCTTTCAAGGGCAAGGGTGACATCGCGATCGTTGACCGCGGCATGGGTGACATCGTTGCCGTCGATGAGGATCGTGCCCGACTTGGGGGCCTCGAGACCGTGGAGCATTCGCAGGATGGTCGACTTGCCGGAACCGGACGGGCCGTAGAGGACGACGAACTCGCCGTCGTCGATGAAGAGATTGAACGGATGCACTGAAGCGGACACGGTGTTCTCGTAGGCATGACTGAGGCCATTCAACGACACTGTTGACATGTTTCCTCCTAAAGTCTTCGTGAGCAGCCGGTCGTCTGTGACCTGGCGGGGATGCTCAGTTATGTTCATCCTAAGCCGTTGAATGCGCTCGGTGACAGTCTATTCGACAAAGCGTAGAGTGATTCTCAGCACTGTGCCAGCGCACGCCCGCACGCCTGGGCGGACGCTGTGCGAGAAACTGCGGATCATGCGATTGTTCAACACATCGTCGCACGCTGACCTTGACATCAGCATCGGGAGCGGAGTCGACACCGGCCCAAGCTGCTCGACCCCCGTGCTGCCCGCCCCTGAGCAGGCTGACCCCGATAGACTTCCCGGTATGAAGGTCAAGCTAGACGATGTCGCCGCCCGGGCGGGTGTGTCCCTGGCGACCGTCTCCCGCGTTCTCGGCAGGCGTGGTGCGGTGGCCGATGAGACTCGGAGCAGAGTGCTCGATGCGATGGAATCGCTGGGCTACTCTCGTTCCACCCTCCTACATGAGACGCCGAGGCGGCTGGTCGCTGTCAGCGCGCCTGGAAACCCCGAATACTGGCAGGTCCAAGTCTGCACTCGCGTGGCCGCTGCACTGCAGGAACACGGTCTGCTCATCACCCGACCGTCCGTCGAAACCGAGACCAGCCCGCTTGAGGTCGCCGTCGACGCCGGTGCCGTTGCCCTGGTGACTCCGACCATGACGAGTCTGCACACGGATATTCCGTGCATCCGCGTCGACGAACAGTCGGCGGTGGACTCCGACGATGCCAGCGGAGACATCATCGCCGCCCGCCTCGACCTCGGAGGGGGGATGACGACGGCCTTCGAGCACCTTCAGGCCATCGGTCACCGGCGCATCGGTCTGATCTGCAATGACAGCGGTGAGCTGGCGGTGCAGCTGATCAGACGCTTCCGCGCGGAGCACCCTGCACGCAATTTCGGGGTCAAGCTCGATGACTGGATCTCGCAGGTCCCGAAGTCCTTCTCCGGCGGTTCGCGTGCCGCACTCGACCTCAAAGATGCGACCTGCACCGCGGTGATCGTGCAATCGGCCCTGCAGCTGCACGGAGCTCTGCACGGTCTGCGCAACCGGCACCTGCAAGTCCCGCGTGACATGTCGATCGTGGGCTTCGGAGACTCACCGACGATGAAGTTCACCGGCCCACCGGCCACTGTGCTCGGCATCGACGTCGAGGGACTCTCAAAGGCACTCGTGGCTGCGACTCTGTCGACGCTGAAGATCTCCGGCGAGGAGCTCCAATCGGTTCCGCCGGTGTTCCGTCCCCGGCTCTTGGCCCGTGCCTCGACGACGGCGGCGAGACAATGAGCCCGACAGCTGACTCGAGTTCGGGTCCCGGCACGCCGACTGCCCCTGAACCCGGCGAACACAAACATGTCGGTCTCGGCGCCATCGCAGGTGCGGCTGGGGTATCGAAGGCGACGGCGTCGCGGGCTCTGCGCGACCCCGAATCGGTGTCTCCGGGCTCACTGGCCAAGGTCAGGCGGGCGCTGGCGATCCTCGGCGTGGACTCGGGCAGCCGAAACACACCCTCCAGGCAGATGGTGGCCCTGGTGCGGCCAGCCGTGCCGGCAGGCAACGTCGATCCCTATACGCGTCTGTTCGACCTTCTGACCAGCAAGATCTTTGCTCAGGGGATCGCGGCAGTGCACGTGGAGGCGGCCGCTTACCGGGCCGATGCCCTGGCCGAGTCGCTGCTCGGCTCTGAGGGAGGCGAGCCTCATGTTCAGGGCGCGATCGTCCTCGGCGGGGGAGCGGCCGGCGAGCTCGCCGCAAAGCTGGCCGAACGCAATCTGCCGCAGATCAGGGTCTCCAACGCCCGGCACTCCGACGGGATCGCACGCATCGTCCTCGATGCCACTGACGGCATCGCGACAGCGGTCCAGCACCTCGTGCATCTGGGGCATCGTCGCATCGGGCTGGCCGTGCTCCGCGACTCTGCCGCGGCCGGTCGCATCGCCGGGTTCCGCAAGTCCATGGCCCGGGTCCTTCACATACCCGCCACCCGTGATCAGGCGCCCGTGGTCGAAGCCGCGGGAGGCACCATGGCTGGGGTCGCCGCGGCCGAAGAGCTGCTCCACCTGCAGTGTTCGGCCGTCATCGCCTGTGCGCCGTCGCTGTCGTTCGGCATTCTCGAGGCCGCCGCCCGCGCTCGCCTCGACGTGCCGCGGGATCTCTCCCTGCTCACGGTCGGTGACATGCCCGATGCCGATGTGATCGCCCCGCCCCTGTCTCAGGTCAGCTACGACTGGGAGGCGATCGCCGTGTCCGCGCTGGGCGAGGTGAGGGCGATGATGGCCAATCCCGCCGAGGCGGTGGCCATCGATTATTCGGTGACCCCGGATCTCGTCCTGCGGGCCAGTGCGGTACCGCCGCAGCGACGCTGACGCAGCTGACCCAGCGGAGCCGAGGGTGCACGCGGCCCCAGCGATGCTGACTCAGCCTCCGCGGAGGCGCCTCAGGGGCGGGGCTGGTGTGCGCGGCGTTCGTTCACGATTCGGGTGAGGAGTTCGGCGACCGCGTTGGGGTCCGTGATCCGCCAGGGTGCGCGGGTCGGGGCCGGTCCGACCTTGATGCTCAGGCTCGTGCTCAGATCTTCGAGTTCGGCGAAGGCATCTTCGTCGGTGACATCGTCGCCGAGGTAGAGGACGGCTGTCGGTGATCCGACGGCGATGAGGGCCCGCAGGCCGTCGCCCTTCGTTGCCGTCTTGACCGCGAGTTCGGTGATGTCGTGGCCTTCGATGACCCGGATTCCGGGGTATTCGGTCTGTACAGCGATGACATGAGCATGCAGAGCGGACGCGAACTCCGCGTCGAGGCCGCGCGTATGCACAGTGCGAGAGAAAGGTTTGTATTCGACCCTGACCTCGGTGTCGGTGTCGGGGGCTGAGCCTGAGTCCGATGACAGGTCGAGTTCGAAGGATTCGATGTGGGCGTCTATCGCCGTGAGCATCTGCTGTTCCTCGGCGCTCACCTCGGGCTGCGTCACCGTCACCTCAGGTGATTGTGAGCCCAGGTCCACCTCGGCGCCGTGCGAACCGACCAGCCACACGTTAGGGGGTGGGTCGACCAGACGGCGCAGAGTTGCGACGTCGCGCCCGGAGACCAGGGCCACGCGAGTCGCGGGCAGGAGGCTGAGGGCGATGATCGCCTGTGCTGACTCCGGGAGCATCCGGGACAACTCGGGATTGTCCTGCAGCGGAGCGAGCACGCCGTCGAAGTCGAGGGCGATGAGGACCGACTCCGCCTTAGTGGCCTGTTCGAGGTCGAGGGCAGCTGCGGACGTGTAGCCGGGAGTCGAGCGTGGTGTCGGCACCACCTCAGATGACGGCGCCTGTTCAGGTTCGGTCCGCCCAGGCGGATTCTGCTCTGGGTGGGACTGTCCTGGACGGGTCTGGGAAGGCGGCATGGCATCCGGATCCGATGTCACTGACGATCCTCGTCGACGGTGGAGGTGATGCGATCGGACGCCGTTGTCGGCCGCTCGGGGAGGGCTGCGGGACGGTCGGGGATGATCGCCTCGGGGTTCTTATGGATGGCCTCGAGCTCGGCGAGGAACTTCTTCGACCAGATGCTCACCGTGTCCGTGGAGATCTTCTTGCGCATCTGCTTCATTCGTCGGGCCCGGGTCTTCTCATCCATCTGCACAGCGTCGAGGATGCCGGCCTTGAGATTGCCGATGTCGTGCGGATTGACCATCACTGCCGCCTTGAGCTGATCGGCGGCCCCGGTGAACTCGGAGAGCACGAGGGCACCGTCATCTCTTCTGCGGCAGGCCACGTACTCCTTGGCCACCAGGTTCATGCCATCACGCAAAGCGGTCACGAGCATGACGTCGGCGGCGAGGAAGAACGCGGTCATCTCATCGCGGGGGTAGGAATGGTGCAGGTAGTGCACGGCGATGGATCCGACTTCGGCCTGCTCGCCGTTGATCCGCCCGACGGCCAGTTCCACGTCGTGGCGGATGATCTTGTACTGCTCCAGGCGCTCCCTCGACGGGGTCGCGATCTGGATCAGGACGACATCCTCGACGTCGAGCTTCCCTTCGGCCAACAGCTCCCCGAAGGCCTTGAGGCGGTGCCGGATGCCCTTCGTGTAGTCCATCCGGTCCACACCGAGCATGACGACCTTCGGGTTGCCGATCTCTTCGCGGATCTGACGCGCGCGCTCGATGATCTGAGGATCACGCGCCAGCTCCTCAAGGTAGGGGGTGTCGATGGAGATGGGGAACGCTTCGGCCCGCACAGTGTGCGCCGACAGCAGCTCACCGTCGGGGACGGCGACCGTTGACCCCTTCGTCGTGAAGTTGAGGCGCCCGCGCACCGCACGTCGGAAGTTCGCGGCATCGGCCGGTCGCTGGAATCCGATGAGATCCGCGCCGAGGAGTCCGCGCAGAATCTCGTCGCGCCATGGCAGCTGGGCGAAGAGTTCGAACGGTGGGAACGGGATGTGATTGAAGAACCCGATCGCCAGGTCCGGTCGCATCCGGCGCACCAGCTGCGGGACCAACTGAAGCTGATAGTCATGGACCCAGACGGTGGCACCCTTGGCAGCCACCTCGGCGACCTTGGCCGCGAAGCGCTCATTGACCTGCACATACGAGTCCCACCAGGTGCGGTGGAACTCGGGCGGGACGATCACATCGTGGTAGAGGGGCCACAGAGTTGCGTTGGAGAATCCTTCATAATATCTGAGGACATCCTCACTGGTTAGGGTGACGGGAACCAGATGCATCCCGTCGATCGTGAAGGGGTCGAAATCGACGTCGGGAACCCCGGTCCAGCCGATCCATGCACCTTCTTGAGCCTTCATCACCGGCGCCACCGCAGTGACCAAACCCCCAGGTGAGGTACGCCATCCTTGGCTTTCCTCGGCAGGGTCCCGGTCCACGGGCAGACGGTTGGCAACGACAACGAAATCGCTGTCACCATACGTGGATGGGGTGGTCGTTTCGGCAGAGTTGACGGTGTTCATCTGCGCCTCCTCCTGAGTCGGTCCTTGGAACGAACTGTACTCGCTCGACTACGCTTGGCAGGGTGATGGGTCAGGATCTGGGAGGCTACCGCCTCATCGAGGAGCTCGGTGCGGGCGGTATGGGTGTTGTCTATCTCGGTGTCGACGGCGGAAACAACCCTGTCGCCGTGAAGGTTCTGCACCCGCACATCGCCAATGACGAGACCGCCCGAAAACGTCTCGGGCGCGAGGTCAGGACCCTGCGAAGGATCAAACATCCCCGAATCGCCGAGGTGCTCGACGCCGAACTCGAATCCGCACAGCCCTTCATCATCACCGAGTTCGTCGACGGCCAGACCCTGTCCGATGACGTGCGAGAGAATGGCCCCTTCGCCGAAGACGAACTCGTCCATTTCGGCCACGCTCTCCTCGACGCCCTCAACGCGGTCCACGAATCCGGTGTCATCCACCGTGACCTCAAACCCGCGAACGTCATGATCATGGACGGCGAACCGATGGTCATCGACTTCGGCATCGCCCAGGTCGCCGACGAGGTGCGGGTGACCGCGACCGGCCTCGTGATGGGTACACCCGGATACCTGTCTCCGGAGATCGCCGACGGCAAGACCTCGAGCGAGAAGACCGACTGGTGGGGATGGGCCGCGACCATGGCCTACGCCGCCACCGGCCGCAACCCCTACGGCTCCGGTCCTCTCGAAGCGGTGCTGGGGCGCGTGGCCATGGGTAAGTTCGACCTGGAGAACGCTCCCCGCAACTTCGTTCCCCTGATCGCAGCCTGCCTCGACCCGAAACCCGAGCGCAGGCCGAGTGGCCAGATGATCCTCGACGCTCTCGTCGACATCGAGTCCGGGCGTGCGCCGCAGCTGGGCTCCGGACCGGCCGCAGGCAGCTGGAACCAGGCCTCGCCGACCGGGACCGCGCGGATGCCCGCGGTCGACGGCAACGGGTCAGGCCACGGTGGGCCCGCGGCCCTCGGTGCTGCTGCAGGCGGTGCCGCGGCCTATGAAGGAGCCGGTGGTTATGGCGGAGCTGGCGGATACGATGTCTCGGGCTATGGCGCGACCGGACACGGATCGCCGCGCGGTGGCGCCCCAGGCTCGGCGCTGAACCCGAACGCTTCCACCCCCGGAGCTGCAGGCCCCGGTGGGACGAATCCGCAAGCATACCCACGGCAGGGCTTCTCCCCGCACGGCCAGATGCCAGGCAGGCAGGGAAGCCCGGCCGTGACGAACCGGGGCACCGCACCACCTGTGCGCAATCCCAACGGAAGCATCCAATCAGGTCCGGGCTCAGCGATGGCCGGGACCAACCTCGGCGGGTCAGGATATGGAGTTGCCGGACCTCCAGCCGGACGGGGTGGATCTCTGGCCGGTCCGGGCACCGCCCGACCCGATCCCAATGGCACCGGAGTCCCACAGGGGCAGCCAGGCCAACTGCGCCAGCCCGGTCAACAGGGGCAGCCAGGTCAACCCGACTACGGGTGGGGGCCGATGACCTACCGGACGATCCGGACCGGAGGATGGGTGGTCTTCGCCCTCATCCTGTTGGCCATCACGATCATGCCGCTGGGTCCCCTGCTCGTCACATTCTTCGTGTTCCTGTGGTCGATACTGGCGCGAACCGGCACCCGATTGGACCGCAAGGCACAGAAGCATCGGTTCGAACGTGGAACGAACGGCCGCGGATTCCTGCGTTCGCTCGCCTCGGCGCCGGGTGCGATCTTGGCCTCGGTGTTGACCTCGATCACAACACTCATCCTGCCGGCCATCGCGGGGGTCGCGATGCTCGTGCTCACCCGACTCGACATTGCCGAAATCGTGCCCAGCGGATACTCCGAACAGTGGTCGGTGTGGGCGGCCGGTGCTGCCGGTGGCCTCGTGCTGTGGCTGGGGCCCGGCGCGGGCAGCCTGCGACACGGGTCGCGGCTCATGGTCTCCGGGGCGACCCGTAACCGGCTGGGCAGGCTGATCGCACTGTCGGCGATCGCGCTCCTCATCATCGTTGCGATCATGGTCATCCAGTCGGACGCCGGCATGACCTGGTGGCCCCTGTCGACCAACCCATTCACCTATCTGCCGGGCCCGGTCTAGGAAGTTGCCGTGTCCGGCGCAGGCCGCTGACCGAACCCGGTGTCGGCGTCCGCGGGACCCGGCGCAGGCATCTGCTGGAGCCGGTGTCGGTGATCCTTGAATTTCACTGGGAGTCGGGGCACTACCCGTTTGGGTAAGGTGGGACGGTCGGGACACGTATATCGACCCGATTCCCCACGGTCCGAGGCTGGGCCGACGTCAGACAATCGCAACGTGAGGAACCATGGCGAAGAACAACTCCGGTGACAAGTCCGGTGACAATCGGCGGAACCAGGCCCGTGAGAACGCGCGCCGGATCGCGGAGGCTCAGAACAAGAAGGAGAGGACCGCCAAGACCATCCTCTATGTGGGGATCGGCGTTGTGGTGGTCGTCGTGGCCGCGATCGTCGGTGTTCTCATCTTCCAGCAGAGCAAGCCGGGGATCACGCCAGCCAACGTCGTCGCCGGCGGTGTCAGCATGGCCAAGGACGGCGAAGTGGTGCAGCCGAAGCAGATGCCCAAGGGCGAAGAGTCGGATCTGCCGAGCCCTGCCGACGCGGGCGTCAAGAAAGATGCCGCCACAGTGACCGTCTACCTCGACTTCCAGTGCCCCGGATGCAAGGCGTTCGAGGACGCCAACGCGCCGACGCTGGAGAAGCTCGCAGACGAAGGCTCGATCGTACTCGAATACAAACCGGTATCGATCCTCGACCGCATGTCCACCGGCAACGAGTACTCGACTAGATCTGCCAACCTGGCGGCCTGCGTCATCGACTCCCAGCCCGAAACCATCAGGGATTTCTTCCCCGCGATGTATGCTCAGCAGCCCGAAGAACAGGGCAACGGCCGCACCGATGAGCAGCTGCTCAAGGTCGCCGAGGATGCTGGTGTCGACACGTCGAAGAAGCTCAAGTCCGATCCCGAGCAGACCGTCAAGAGCTGCGTCACGGACCAGACGTTCAAGGACTACGTCAAGAAGACCTCCTCGGAGGCTCTGGACAACGGCGTGGAAGCCACTCCGTGGGTGCTCATCAACGGCAAGCACACCGACAAGACCAGCGATCCGCAGGCTCTGACCTTGGAGATCCTCAAGGCCACCGGCGAGATCAAGGGCTGACCGACTTCACGAGCAGCGGTCGACCAGCGCCGAGGTGGTGGTCGGCCGCTGCGCGATCGTGGCGTCCGTCCACCATCCGTTTTGTCGCGGCGAAGGTGAATGGACTACTATCGTGTAGGCGCAGACGGCATCGTTTCGCCGCCACGCCTCCCTAGCTCAGTTGGTAGAGCACCGCTCTTGTAAAGCGACTGCCACACCAAACTGACACCACCGTTTCACCCCGTCTCACCAGGGGTTAAACAAAATCGGGAGAACGGGAATCGCACGGTCGTTGACAAACCGTTGACAACCGATTCCACGGGGCACCACGGGTTTTGTCGCTCAGGGTGCTGGTGAGATAAAATTTCATACATGCCGCCTTAGCTCATCTGGTAGAGCAATGATCTTGTAAGTCATAGGTGATCGGTTCGAGTCCGATAGGCGGCTCAACAAAAAAGGCGCGATACCCAATGAACGGGTATCGCGCCTTTTCTGCATTCACGACAAGGCTGCAAGCACTGAGGCTTTCGGCGTCTCGGCAAGGTGCGCATAGCGTTGCGTGGTCTGTATGCTCACATGACCCATGAGGCGGCGGACTTCTTCGATTGGGACACCGGCCTGAATGAGCCATGACGCGTAGGTGTGCCTGAGATCGTGCACACGGAAACGCTCAATCTTCGCAACCTTCGCGGCATCGTCCAAAGCGCGCTGAAAGTTCCTATTGCCGGGGCGCGCGCCACGCGGTGACGGCAACAGCGGGTCAGTGGTCGGCAGGCTCTTTAGTACCCAATCGGGAACGGGCACTGGGCGGCGTTTCTTGCCCTTTGGGTACTTCTTCATTTGCTCGGTCTTCTGGTCCCATACCTCGGCCACTAGCAAGATGCCACGGGTACGGGATACGCGCCGTTCTGATAGTCCCACGGCTTCACCCCAGCGAAGCCCCGTGTAGGCAAGTAGGTTCGTGATGTTCTGCCACCTCGGGGATAGGTGTTCGCAGATGCGGCGCACCTCGGCTTTCGTCAGGTAGCGGTCATGCGTTTCTTCGCCGGTCTTGAGGCGGATACCTCGCGCCGGGTTCACGGTGATGTATTCACTATCTAGGGCTTGCTCAAGTGATGTGGACAGCAGCCCCGCGATTCGGTTGACGGTGCTCGCGGCGCGCTCAGGGTTATTGTCATCGTCAGGCATTCCGCGAAGCTCAGTAACCCATTCCTTAACGTCGGCGCGGGTAATGTCGGTCAGCTTCACGTCACCCCAGCGGGGCATCACATGGGAGTCAATGCGCTGCTTGTCGGTCTCGGCGGTGCCGGGGGCAATGTCGCGTTGCGGTATCCAAATTTTCGACCATTCGCGCCATGTCAGGGGGTTGTCTTTTTCGCGGGTGTGACGCGCCTCTTGTTCTTTGGCTTCGGCGGCGCGCTCTGCGGCCTTCTTGTGACGGTAGACGCCGGGGACAGTTTTACGTTTCCCGTGGGCGTCACGGTATGCGCCCTTATACGTGCCGTCTGCGAGTTGTCTAACCCATGCCATTAAGCGGCCTTCCTGATGAGTGTTTGCCACACCTCAGTGAGTTCACGTGTGACGTTGAGGTGTTGGGCGATTGCGCCGGGGTGGGGACCGTGCAGTGATTCGGCTTCGGCGTATTGCTGGGGCGCGATTAGAAATTGCGCGGCCCATTCGTCCGCTCGCCTCTCTTGCCATTCGTGCATTGGCTGGTCTAAGACGGCTTCGTCGCCGTAGTGGGCGTGTCCTAGTTCGTGGGCGAGTGTGGTTCGCTTCTGGGCGGTGTTGAGTAGAGACGATACAACGATGATCTTGACCTCTTTGACATAGAAGCCTCTGAAGGCACGAAGTTGCACCTCTTGCACTTTGATGCCTTTGGACTCAGCAAGTGCAAAAAGGTTTTTCACGGTTCCCCCTATGGATGATTTTCTTCTGTTTTTTCTTGTTCCGTGTCGGTATCGGCATCGGGATTGTGGGCGACTAGCGGGAATGGGTTTTCTCCGCCGTCGCGTGCCATGTCGATTGCCTGGGCGAGTGTTTCGCCTAGGTCCATGTCTAGGGCGCGTGCAAGTAGTGAAGCTTCATAGATGGTGATGGGTGAAGTGCCCTTGAGCTTTCGAGAGACTGACATCTGTGTCATGCCCGTGTACTCGGCAATTTTGGACTGTGACATTTGAACTACACCGCGACGCGCGCGGAACAGTTCAGCGAGTGCTCTGGTCTCTGGGCCTTGCGTGTCATCGTTCATGACTAAATATTCGCATGACACGCCAGAATAAGCAAGATCACAGAGAAATATTCGTCAAAGTTTAAAACAGTCATGACCTGCAAGGATGCAGGCCAAGCACGGCAAATCAGGGTCGTTTGAGCGAATCACACGATTGTAATTCGTAACATCAGTGTTTAAGCTAAACACCATGCACACCACCACATCACAGGAAAAGATCGCGGCGAATGTCCGCGAAGCTCTCGAAGAACAGAACCACTCACGACAGGAACTAGCTGCCCAGATCGGCGTCACTTATCAGCAAGCTTGCAAGCTTATCAAGGGCGATTCTCGAATCAGGTTTGACCACCTCAGCAAGATCGGCGCATGGCTCAAGATTGATCCTCGGAAGTTCCTAGGCTTGCCCGTGGCGGACGATGACACTTGGCTGACGATCAGGGAGTGTTCAGCCACAGTGAAGCGTCACCCCGACACGATTCGGAAGGCCGTGAGCGCGGGTGAGCTTGATTCGACGCAGAGGAAGCGGCAGGGAATGCACTTGATCAAGAAATCTGATCTTGACGCATGGATCGCGGGTGTTCGATGAGTGCCCCGCCTATCGCATACGCGACAAACGACTTGGCCGCTGTTATCTCGGCTCAGGTGAATCGGCAGTTTGGTTCGATCCGCGACTTTATCAACGCGATTGTTGACGCCTGCTATCAGCGCGGCATTCCTGCCGGGTATCGGCAAGTGTCGAGAATCTACTTTCGCTGGCAAAAAGAGGACGCACACCAGACCGACGTGAAGCACGGTCTCATTGACGGCAAGCGCGGCCAGGATCGCACGTTGGGGAATGACCCGACAGGTGAAGAGGCAGTGCGAAACGTCATGCGGGAATTTCTGACATGAAGAGAACAAGACTCATATTTGGCTTGGCCCTCGCAACGGCGGGGGCCTTTTTAGTCGCCCAATCAGCGGGAACGGTCAACGGCGGCTTCATCGTCGGCGCACCGCTTGCCGTCTGGGGCGTGTATCTGATGACAAAGGAAAGCAACAGTGAACGACAAGAAGAGAGAGGTTCCACCAGTGAGAACTAAAGCTGACAACAACAACCCGTTCAGTCTGCCGACACAGGTTAAGCGGCCACGGTCGGCGGTTAGGGAAGACAAGACTTCTCAACTGGGCATGAGCCTAGCTGATGGCCGGGTCAGACGGGATCATGAACCGTGGTTTTCAAACATGGTTCGCCGTTACGGAAGGTAGGCGCGTGGAGAGTCTATTTTTCGCCGGGGTGCTGTTAATCATCCTGGCAATCGTGTTGATGCTGAACGAATGGAAGTGAACTAATGCTGGAATTTGTGACAGGTCCGTCTTCTGAGGACCGCGAAGAGTGGATGGACTTCAGGAACGGCAAGACCACCGCCACCGACGCTGCGAAGCTCGCCGGGTCAAGCCTGAAAGGTTGGAAGGCGTTACGCGCTGAGAAGGACTCAGGCGAATCCAAGTTCAGAGGCAACAAGTACACGAAACACGGTTCAGAACGTGAGTCAACGATCAGTGACCACTTAGACACCATGCTCGGCATGAAGCACAACACGAATGTGCTTGTGTCCGTCAATGATGATGGGTTGGTCGCTACGCCGGACCTGATCGACGTTGAGGGGAATCGCGTCGGAGACATTAAGACGGCGAAGTGGGACGGCGAGAAATGGGCGAAAGTCCCTCAGGACTACTATGACCAGCTGCAATGGCAGATGTTCATCACGGGGGCGACTAGTGCCGTCCTCGCGGTCGAATATCACGAAGATTTCGTGCCTGTGTTCATGGACCCTCACCTGTTCTATGTGGACCGCGACGAACAGCGGATTGAGTATCTGTGTTACCTGCATGAGCGTTTCCAGCATTTTGACGAACTGACAGAGTTCGATGAACTGATCATTGAGCGGTCGCAGTGCCTTGAGGCGTTGCGCCCTGCTCAGGACGCGCTAGCCGACGTTGAGGCGAAGATTCGTGAGCATATCGGGGATCGCCCCTATTTCAAACACGTCTCATCTGTGGGTGCGGTCAATTGGGTTACCCCGGCACCGTCGCGCACGTTCGATAAGAAGGCTGTTCTGTCGAAGCTAGCGGCTGATCGCGGGATCGAACCGACACCGAAGAACCTGAAAGAGATTGAGGGCGAGTTCACGAAAACCGGGGCGACACCGAAACCGAAACTCACAATCACGATGCCAGAAGAGGAAGAGGCAAAATGACCACCATTCAGGAAGCCATTTCAAAGGTCATGGCTGAGGTTGGGGCCGTTGGTAAGGACGGGCGCAACAATCAGCAAAACTTCAACTTTCGCGGCATTGACGCCACGGTGAACGCCCTCAGTCCTGCCATGCGTAAGCACGGTGTGATTGCTCGGCCTTCTGCCGTTGAGTCGATCACTTATGAGCCGTTGCAGTTCAAGAGCGGTGGACGGGGCACACAGTGCCGCGTGGTCGTGTCCTACACGTTCAGAGGGCCGGACGGCGACGAGATTGTTTCCACGGTCGCGGCTGAGTCGATGGACTCGGGAGACAAAGCAACAGCTAAAGCAATGTCTGTCGCGTTCCGTACTTGCCTGTTGCAGACGTTCGTTCTGCCGACACAGGACGCAGACCCCGACATGGACGTGTACGAAACCGCCGCGCCTGAACCTCAGCGCGATTGGGCGGGGGAAGCTCAGAAGCTCGCCGGGAACGGAAGCGTTCAGGGGCTACGGGATTTGTGGAAGGAAGCTCAGGCAGCGGGGCAAGTCGGAGTGATGGACAACATTAACAAGCTCGTCGCAGAGGTTCAGGGGGCGTCATGACTGAGGAAGCATGGAAGCCCGTATTTGGGTACGAAGGCTTGTATGAGGTTTCGGACCTTGGCAACGTCAGGTCTCTTGACCGCGTGAAGCTGAACAGGTGGGGTGAGTATCTGAAGCGGGGCGCGGTGCTTCGCCCTGGCTTGGATGATAAGGGCTATCCGATGGTGGTGCTCACCAGAGACGGCAAGCCAAGGACGCGGCGTGTCCATGTCTTAGTCCTTGAGGCATTCGCTTCGCCCCGCCCTGCCGGGTTGCACGCTTGCCACGGCGACGGGGATTCCCAGAACAACCGTGTTGAGAACTTGCGCTGGGACACGCCTAACGAAAACACGTTTGACAAGGTTCGGCACGGTACGCACCTTCAAGCCGCGCAAACTCATTGCAAGAGGGGGCACCCGCTCGGCGGTCCTGATTCCGACGTTCAGATTCGGCCCAATGGTCGGCGTAGGTGCAGGCGGTGCGAGAGGGAGAATCAGCGCATGAGAAGGGCGGGTGTATGACGGAAATTGTTACGCCGGATCAGGTCATAAATGAGCTTGAGCAGGTGCGAAACGACGCGGCACGTGGGCCTCGGGAGCTTGAGAAGGCGGAACGGGCATATCTGGTTGCGAAGCGTCAGTTTGATCGAGAGTATGCGCTGGCCTATAAGCGTGCTGACGGGCCGGTTGAGGACCGGAAGCAACAGTCCACGATTGATGCTGATTCGTTTGCTCAGGCTATGGATGATGCTCAAATCATTCTCAACTATGTGAAGGCTCATTCGCGTTCGCTGGATTCGCAACAGTCGAATTTGCAGACTCAGGCGAAGCTTGTCGAAATCACTTACAAGCTCGCCGGTGTCGGTCAACGCTGACACCGATTGAAAGGAAACTCTAGCCACTCTTCGGGGTGGCTTTTTTGATGCCCGAAGGGGGTAAGCATGTTGGTTCTCATTGTGTTTTGGGTTGCGCTCATCGTGGGCGTTATCGGTTGGGCCGGTGCTGTCGCTGAGCGTGAGGGGCAGATCGCACGTCCGACTCTATGGATGTTCGTGCTCGCGTTCCTCGCGGCTGTTGTGGATGGTGCCGCATGGCTGTGACGGCAAAGGCCCGTCAGCTTGTGTTCGACCGTGACGGGCGCATGTGTGCGAATTGCGGCGTTGATGACATGTTGACGATTCAGCACCGCATGAATCGGGGCATGGGTGGCTCAAAGACGCGTGACGGGTACGAAAACCTGATGACGCTTTGCTATTGGTGCAACGGGCGTCTCGAATCGAATGCCGAATTTGCGGCTATAGGGATCGACAAGGGTTGGAAGCTTCGCAGCTGGGATGACCCGCTGAAGGTGCCTGTGTTCTTCGCGTTCGACGGCTGGTATTACCTCACCGCTGACGGCAGGCGGGGGAAGCGGTAATGGCGGCGAAGAAGAAGCCACAACCTGAACCGGCGAAGTTCGATCGGTGTCTTGAGTGTGGGGTTACCAAAATCGTTTGTCGGCTTATGGCGCGTCCTGATGAAAAGGGCGCGCCTTGTTGTGCCGAATGTGAACATAAAGGGATGAAATGAAGAAGAACCTGCCGGTTGCGGCGGCTCAACAGGTGATTGACCTACTCATTGACGGTGGTTACACCTACAGGGACATTCACCGTCAGACGAAGCTCGCCTTGCAGACGTTGAACAATATCAAGTTGGGCCGTTATCCAAACGTGAAAGCGGCCAACTATGAACGCCTTGTGGCAATGCTCGGCTACTACCCTGACGTTGTTCGGGAGACGGTAGAGATCGCGGTCCCGGTTGGGAAGGTGATCGAGTATCTTCATTCGAGTGACGGGCGGCGGTTCGTGGATAAGTGCCGTGACGGGGTGAACGCCGCGTGAGTGATTGGCTGATTGATCTTTACATTCCCGGCGAACCGAAGTCTCAAGGCTCAATGAAGCACGTAGGCAACGGGCGCATGGTCCACAACCCTGAAATGGTCAAATGGCGCGACTGGATGACCGAATCCCTACGGGCGTGGGTGGGGACGTATTTCGGCGCGTGGGAGCCACTGGACGAACCTGTGGAGGTGCACGCGAAGTTCTGGCTACCTCGCCCCGGCAAACCGCGCCTTGAGCACGCGGCGACGGGGCTTGATACAGACAAGCTTCAACGCTGCGCAGGGGACGCGTTAGAACAATCTGGGGTGCTCAAAAATGACGCACGGATCGTTCGATGGAACAACCCTGAAAAGGATTGGACACACGACTTCACCGGGGACGGCAGTACGCCCGGTGTACGAATCAAGGTTAGGAAAATGCAGTGAAGCGTATTGGTAAGAAGTTCTATTCGTGGGCGTCACAGGTCGATCAAGAAACGCTTGATCAGGTGGAACGCATTTCGTGGATGCCTTTTGTTGAACCTCACGTGGCCCTGATGCCTGACGCCCATTTGGGTAAGGGTGCGGCTGTTGGGTCTGTCATCCCGACGCGGGGCGCGGTCATCCCGTCTGCCGTGGGCGTCGATTTGGGGTGCGGCATGGTCGCGGTTCGCACTCAGTGGACTGAGGATGATTTGCGCGCTCGCGGTGACCTTCGGGAACTGCGTGAAGGCATTGAGGCGCGTGTGCCGATGAGCGCGGGAAAGTACACTGACGCGCTGACGATCACGGTCGAAGGGTTCGCTAATGAACTTTATGACGCGTGGGATTTTGGCCTTCAGAGCTGGTGGCCGGAAGATTTCGCGCCGACGTGGGAAAACCAGTTGGGCACGCTCGGCGGCGGCAATCACTTCATTGAGATTGTGGCTGACGAAGAGGGCCGCGTGTGGGCGTTCCTGCATTCGGGGTCACGGGGGATCGGCAATAAGATCGCTCAGCATTTCATGAACCTTGCGAATGAGCACTGTCGGCGGAACTTCATTGATGTTGACCGTGACCTTGCCTATCTGGTGGAGGGCACACGGGAATTTGACCAGTACATGAACGCGGTGAACTGGGCGCAACGGTTCGCGTATCTGAACCGTGAAGAGATGATGATTCAGACTCTCTATGCGCTTGAGGGCTTCATGGGTGGACCTGTGGAGAAGTCGGAAGAAGTGAACTGCCACCACAACTTCATGAAACGTGAACACCACCACGGACAGAACCTCGTCGTCACCCGCAAGGGCGCGATTGAGGCTAAGGCCGGTCAGCTTGGACTCATCCCCGGCTCAATGGGCACCGCCTCATACGTCGTTGAGGGTAAGGGCAATCCGTTGTCGTTCAACTCGGCACCGCATGGCGCGGGGCGCAACTTCTCACGCCGTAAGGCACGGGAAACGTTCACGCATGAGCAGCTGAGAGAGGCAATGCGCGGCATTGAGTACCGCGACAGTGACGCGTTCGTTGATGAGATTCCCGGCGCGTATAAGCCGATAGATCAGGTCATGGCTGACGCTGACGATCTGGTGGCAGTGGTTCACAAATTCAGACAGATAGTTAACTGCAAGGGCGACTAAAAGAGAGAGGTGGTTGTGCCGTGGCTTGGTTCAAAGTCGATGACCAACTAGCGTTCAATGCCAAAATCGTCGCGGCAGGCAATGAGGCTATGGGGCTTTGGGTTCGTGCCGGGTCATGGTCCGCCGCTCAACTGACTGATGGTTTCGTGCCAATTCATATGGCAAATGCTATGGCAAATGGCATGGCAAAAGAATGCGGTGCCGATGCGCTGGTCATGGCAGGGCTATGGGATGAAGTAGACGGCGGTTTTCAGTTTCATGACTGGTCAGAATTCCAGCCTGACGCGGAAACTGAGAAGGCGAAGCGTAAA
The DNA here is from genome assembly GCF_900169365.1 of Brevibacterium sp. 239c. GTDB lineage: Bacteria > Actinomycetota > Actinomycetes > Actinomycetales > Brevibacteriaceae > Brevibacterium. Next base: position 52,564 of record NZ_FXZH01000019.1, on the reverse strand, counting down.
AAACGTTCCCTTGCAGGTCAGAAGGGTGCGGCGGCTAGATGGGGTAGCAAATCGGATAGCAAACCGCATGGCAAATCGCATGGCAAACCTATGGCAAACGAATGCGATTGGGATGCCCCGACCCGACCCGACCCGACCCGACCTATTAATACATCGTCGGGTTTCGCTGAAGCTCACCCTGACGCCGCCGAACTGATCGAGTGGTTCAACGCTCAAGTGACCCAGAACGGCTTCAAGAAGCCTTCTGATACGAAGGCGAACCGTGATGCCGCTCGGCTGTTGTTGGGCCGTGACGGGATCAGCACAGAGCGCGCTAGAGAGGTTGCAGTGTGGGCTTTGGCTGATGAGTTCTGGCGAACGAATATCAGATCGTTTTCGAAGCTGCGTGACAAGTTCGAAACGCTTGAGGCTCAGATGCAACGCCCTCAGCGCGGTTCAGGACCGGCGACGTTCGATCAGCAGCGCATTCAGGCGAACAACGATCTGTTCATGCAGATTGCTGAGTCAACGGCAGGGGGTGAAATTTGGAACGGCGATTCATTGAACAGGCAAATCACGCAATGAGAATTCTCGTCTCGGCTGAGCGTCGGCAGTCGGATGAGTTCGAGATTCGAGTTCTGGCAATGGCAATGTCGAAATATCCTCAGTTCTCGTCGGCTGACTATGAGGCCGGGATAGTTGATTATCACTCTCAGCACCGTGACCGGAACATGAAGGCCGGTGATGTGATCGACGGGGCGAAGCGTGCTTATGCGAAACGGAATGAGACGCGCGCTGTTGAGTCGGGGAACGTGACTGACGCGGTGCCTCGCCCGTCGAATTATCGGCAGTTGCGGTTTCAGTTCAGGCAGATCGTGCAAGAGGCGAAGGCTCAGGGCATCTACTTGTCTACTGAGGATTTGCTGCATGAGCACGCAAGACGCGTGAGGGAATCAACCGGGGGATGAGTTGGAAGCGATAGAGGTTATCGCCTTGCTGAGATTTCGGCAGGGCATTGAGGGCGTGGCGGTTAATGCCGATGATGTGAGGGCTTGGAAGGAATGCCTTGATGGTGTGCCCTATGCGAAAGCTTATGCAGCAATGGTCAAGCACTATCGAGAGTCCACGAATCCATTGAGACCGGCGCACCTTATCGAACGGGCCTGACGGCTCACAGACGTAACCCCTTGCTAGTCGGCAGGGGGCTTTCTTATGCCCGAAAATCGGGCGAACGATTGGAGAGATGACTATGGCACTGCCAAATATTGACAACTTTTTCACGCTGACTGGTGACCCTGAAATGCGGTTCACCCCGAATGGTGCGGGTGTGTGTTCGTTCAATGTCGCGGCGAACAAGCCGAAGTTTGAAAACGGTCAGCCGGTGAAGGATGAGCGCGGCTACACGGTGAATGATCGAACGCTGTTTCTGCCGTGTGTGGCGTTTGGTCAGCTTGGCGAGATGATCGCGGAACAGGCGGGGCGCGGTTCGTCGGTTCGACTGGTGGGGGCACTTGAGACTCAACAGTGGGAAGACAAGAACACGGGCGAGAAGCGTTCAAAGACTCAACTGGTCGTTGATCTTGCTCGCGTGGTTCCTCGCAGGAATCAGAATCAGGGCGGACAGGCTCAGGGCAGCTATCAGGGTGGCGGTCAGCCGGTGAATGAACACCAGCCACAGGGCGGCGGCTGGGGTAACAATCCCGGTAATGATCCGTGGGCGAGTTCAAACCCTCAGATGCGGGATGAACCGCCGTTCTGACGAAGTGCAGGTGTAGAACCGTCCACGTTCTAGCCTGAATCAAACAGAACGCCGTCAAGGCGGCGTTTATAGCCCCGAACCGTGCATCTATCGGTTCGGGGCTTTGTTATCGCCTTAAACGGGCTTTTAGAGAGGTTTGGAATTGGGTTATCAAGAAAAAGTCGAACAGTTCATGCTCGCCGGAGACCAGGACGCGCCACTAACGCCCACGGTCCCAGACAGTCCTGCGGCATGGCTTCGCATGAACATGCTGCTGTCAGAGGTCAACGAATACAAGGAAGCCAAATCGGATTGCTATCAGGCGAAGTTGAACCTCGGCACCGACCAGACCACCACACAACAGGCCGCGCTTGTGAGCATGGCTGACGCGCTCGCGGACATGGTTTATGTCATCTACGGCACGGCGGCGACGTATGGGATCGACTTGGACAACGTTCTAGACATTGTTCATGACGCGAACATGCGCAAGCTGGTAGACGGCAAGGTCGTTAAGGATGAGCACGGGAAGATTCAGAAGCCTGCCGGGTGGACCCCGCCCGAACCTGAAATCAAGGCGGCAATGTTTGGGGGTGCCCGTGGTTGAGTTCACCGACAAAATCACAGTGAAGCTCATTGACACGATGGGGGATGACGCACGGATTGCTGAGGCGGCGCGGGTGTCCACGAAGGGCTTGGAAAACAAGTCTGACAAGATCAACGGCCTTGTGCGTGCGCTCATGCGTGAGGGGCACACCAGCCCGTTTGAACATTCGGTTATGACGGTCTCGGTCGATGTTCCGATATTCGTGGCCCGTGAGTGGATGAGGCACCGCACGCAGTCCTATTCGGAGATTTCGGCACGGTACACGCAACTTCAGCCCCGGTTCTATCTGCCGGGTGAGGATCGGCCACTGGTGCAGTCGGGTAAGGCTCTGGACTATCACCGCGAACCGGGCACGATCAGGCAGGAAGTCATCACTGATTATCGGCACCGCGACATTGCTCATGACGCGTGGGCGGCGTATCAGAAAATGCTCTCTGAAGGTGTGGCGAATGAGGTTGCTCGCAACGTCTTGCCGGTGTCCACCTACACGCAGTTTTGGGCGACGGCGAACCTCGGCAATTGGTTCAAGTTCCTGACGCTCAGAGACGCACCAAACGCGCTGCTTGAGATTCGGCAGGCCGCGCAGCAGGTAGACGCGCTGATCGCTGAGCTTTGGCCTGTAGCTCACAAAGCATTCCACGATTTCAAGAACTGAGAGAGGCAAAAAAATGAAGGTTGCAATTGTTGGTGATGACGGTTCGGTATCCATGTATGGAAATGCGCTCATAGGCGGTTACGAATGGAGTAGTGATCGCATGAGCATTGAGCTTGAGTGTGCCAAGGAGCAAGACGGCTATTTCGGGCAGACCTTCGCCGGGAAGCGTGCGAAAAACCACCTGATTGATTTCTTCGATCTGAGGGCCGTGAAGAAGGCCGAACGGATCGCACAGAGCGCAATTCGCAAGGGTGACCTGATTCGTCTTGTGGACCACTCAACACCCCTGCCGGGGGAACGGGATTACAAGACGATTGAGTACGTCGCCACGGCTGACGGTGACGGCGGCTATCAGTTCAACGCGGGTGAGAAATTCTATCTTCTGGACCGTCCGAAGCCCGTACTACCTACCGCGCCGGGGTCTGTCGTGAAGGTGCGCGTGAGAAACCACGGCGTGCAGAAGATCACCCTTGGCAAAGATGGAATGTGGCGCGGTCAGAACGTTCACGCTGACGCGGCAATGGTCAAAGACAACACAGAAATCTTGGAGGTGATCGCCTGATGGATAAGCCCAAATACCCTGACGTATCCGTGCCCCTGGTCGGTCAGGACGGAAACGCGTTCGCAATCCTTGGCCGCGTCACCCGCGCACTCAACAAAGCCGGGGTGAGCCAAGCGGAACGGGATGAGTTCTTCAATGAGGCGACTAGCGGGGACTATGACCACCTTTTGCGGACTGTCGTGGCGTGGGTGAACGCCGAATGAGTGGGGCTGAGCAATGGGCGTGAAATTCGATTGGCGGTATTTCCCGGTGAGGGGCCGGGGCGGATCGTATGGCTTTGAGGCTCGGCCCGTCATCCAAATGGTCTGTGACCTATGCGGGGCTGATGCCAAGTTTGGCGAAACACAAATGTGCCCCGCCTGCCGTCGCGCGTTCGCGGTGATCGCGGTACAGGCACGGCAGACGTTCGGGCGCGCTATCACGGCAAACGATATTCGAACTATGAAGAGCCGTCTCAATCCTCACGGGATCGACTACGGCAAACCCTGGCAACACCACCTGCCACCACACGAAAGGGCACACTATGGCTTGCACACCTAAACCCGTCAGGCGCGAACAGAAACGCACCTCTGCGCTCATGCGACGGCTATACAGGGCCGGAATGCGGATGGTGTCAGAACGTCACGGGAACATGGTTTACGTGAGATTCGAGTTCCCACATGAGACGGATTGAACGCCTTCTGTGGCTGTGGCCTGCCCACCTCGCCGCGCTAGTCATACGGTTCATACAAGCGATACCAACAGCAAGACTCAAGACCCTTCACCGGGTCTTTTTTAATGCCCGGAAACGGGCAGGAAGGACACCATGAACGGGATAACAAAAATCACGGTCGCGGTCATCGTCGGTCTCGGCGTGCTCATAGGCGGCGGTCTCGGCCTTCGCTACGTGCTCGCTGAACCTACAGGGCAAGTTGAGGCACGGGAGCAAACCCAATCAGGCTCAAACCGGATCGCCCAATATGAGCGGTTCTACGATCTGTGCACCTCAGCCAAGACCGCTCAAGACCAGATCACGAACCTTGAGCAAGAGCACGACGGCGGGGTGAGTGAATCCCGCGCCGGTCAGATCACGGCCTCAATCACCGCGCTACGCGGCAAGCGTGACGAGTCGGTGAACAAGTACAACTCACTTGCTCAGCGCGATTACACGGCGGGGCAATTCCGCGCGTCAAACCTTCCCTTTGAAATCGACGGTCAGGAGCCAATCAAATGCAACGTTGGATGAAAACCACGCTCGCCGGTCTCGGCATTTCAATGCTCGCGCTCGCCGGATGCACGCCCTCGGAAGACAACGCAGACCAGAAGAGCCGGGATGAGGCATATGAAAAGGTCATGAAAGCTCAGCCGGGTAAGCAACTCGAATACTCTCCCACACGGGAAACGATCAACTTTTGGGTCGATACGTGGAACGAACCGGGCAAGCTTTCATACGTCTATCTTCAGAACACGGGCGGTGATGTGATCGGCTATTACATTCTCAAGGGTCTGCCGGTCTCGTATTGCGCTAAGATCAGCCCACCGGATCGCCTGGACGGGCGGCGGGAAGGTGGGAACGATAGCACTGTGGTTAGGCAAGCCCCGGCCAATGACGGCGCATATTACGGCGACGGCAACTGCAACACGTTCTACGGGCAGGACGCCACAAGCGGCGCATATGTCGAGTACACGGCAGGCATGGGAATTAACGTTCTGTTGTTCGATGCACCGATGCCGAATCAGTCTGACGCTGAACCGCTCGGCCCTACGTCCGTTGATGACGTGAAGTAACCACACCACCATTCAGCCCCGGCCTTCCATCGTGAGGGCCGGGGCTTCTCTATGTCCGAAAGGGGCACCATGACACCGATTATCGAACTGACCGCCGCCCACGTCGGCAAACAGCTACGGATCACAGACCAACACCTCAGCATTGAGGGCACTCTGTCATCTGTTCGCTTCTGGTGTGAGCGCGAAGAGGTAATGAGATTTCTGAACGCTGAACCGCTCACACGCATGAGCGGCCTATTCGTGGAGGTCGAAGTGTTCGGGATCGACGGAACAACGCAGCTGACCACCAAAGCCGAATTTCAGGTGATCGAATGATGGACTACGCGGAAGCACTCAAGCAAGCCCCGTCGATGGTCGCTGAGCTACGGCGGCGGATCATGCCGGAGAAAGGCGAGAAGCCGGAAATCTCGGCACCGGCACAGAAGCCTTCAGCACCGCTCAGCATTCACGTCATGTCCGACTGTGACAGTATCTATTCGCTGCTGTACCGGCACGCTGAAAACGTCGCTGACTTGCTCGGGTCAAAACACCCCAGCGTCCCAATCGTGGGGGACTGGGAGCCTGTAGGACTGCCTGCCGGAACAACCCCAGAAGATGCCCACGGGCACGCGCTCAAGCTCGCACGATACCTGGAACACCAAACGCACATGGTGCCGATTGAGTGGGAACGCAAGATCAGCCGGGAAATCGTCAAAGTCATGGACAGACTGACGGAACGTTACCCCGCGCATGAACCGCCTGAGCGATTGAACGCCCGTTGCCGCGAATGCGAACGCCTCACCCTGTATCGGTATCTGCCGAAACGCTACGGGGCGGATGAGCGTTTCAAGTGCCAGTCATGCGGACTACACCACACCGCCGAAGAGGTGGCCGTGCAGCAACTCAAACGAGAGAAGGAAAACAAATGATTGAAAAGATGATGGTTGCAGACCTCGGCGCGGGTGACCATGCGACGGTCAATTCGCGTGGTGAGTTCTGCCTAACCCTGAACGGGCGAACGAACTTCATGAGCGAACGTGAAGCGCGGCGGCTCTGGTCGAACCTCGGCACACTGCTAAGGGAGTCGGCTAAGTGGAATGGATGACGCAAGATAAGGCAATGCGGTTTCACGGGGTAACAGATCAGACGCTTAGGAACTGGTGCCGAAAATACGAAGTTCGGACACGCAAACGTGATGGTCGAATTGAATATCATTCTGTCGATTTGGAGACGGCAGAATATCGCGGCAAACACCGTGGAACGCTGCCGCCGTGGAAACGCTAACTATTTTGGGGTACGTCTGATAGAGTCGGATCGTGCGGTTTTCTAGAAACCCTAGATAAGTAAATTCACTGCTTCGAACCGCACCAAACCCCTAAGCCCTGGTACAGCTTGAGGGGTTATTTTAATGCCCGTTTGTGATCTGGCGATTAGCAAACGGGCAAACGCCGGGGTAGCCCAAAGGCAGAGGCAACGGACTCAAAACCCATACAGTGCAAGTTCAAATCTTGCCCCCGGCACAGAGCGGATTAGCGGTATCCGGTCAGACCAAAACCGCTGCCCTCAGGGGCATGGCACTGTAGCTCAGTTGGTAGAGCGTCCGCCTGAAGAGCGGAAGGCCCTTGGTTCGAGTCCAAGCGTTGCCACGGTGCGGAGGTTCCGAGTCGGTACAAGGGCATGTCCCGTTGCGCGACTAGGTAGAGGAAAAGTCACAGGTAGCCTGGCAAGGTCTGCGGCTCTACGCCTACTTGGATACTTAAGAACGAGGCGTCGCTACACGCCTACTCCGCATTTTGTGATCGTGGGGTAATTGGTAACCCACCTCGTTTGGGATGAGGACGATGCAGGTTCGAGTCCTGCCGGTCGCACGATGCACCCCACGACTAGATGTTGTGCCTATTCGAGTGGGGTGCACTCAATTGTCCCCGTGACGCTTGCCTGAACTGGCGCGAACGGGGAATGTCCCGGCTCGTGTCTGTGGTGGTTCACGGGCCGGGGCAACCAACTACTACACGTGAAGATATGATGAGGTCATGAAGAAAACAATCACCACACTTGCCGCCGTTACCGCCCTGCTGCTCACAGGATGCGGGGGCACCGAAGAAAACGACGCAACAACTGAAGTTGCAGACGCCACAACAGACTCACCTCAAACCGAACAGGCCGAAGCCGAAGAGGTAGAGGGCACCGGCGACGAAGAGGGCATGAGCGACGATGACGTTATCAAGCTCGGTGACCAGTTCCGCGTCAATACGTTCGATGAGGACAGCACCATTTATCACTGGGACGTGAAAGTCACAGGCGTTGAGACAGTTGATGTCCTCAAAGATGCCGATGACAACGAAGCCTATTATTCCGGTGACGATATGGACGCACCTGAGAAGGTCGATGCCAAACCCGATGAAGGCAACGAGTTCGTTCACATCACCTATGAACAAACCAACTCGTCAGGTGTCCCAGAGTCGTTGACGCTTGAAAGTCAATTGGTGTTCTCTGACGGTGAAGTGTTCTCCGCGCTCGGTGATGATGGTGACTACTACACCCCGAACCTGACAGAAGCACATGACCAGCCTGCCGGTGAGACACAGAACAACAACACCACTGCTAAGGGTGATTGGGTGTTCGAAGTCCCGAAGGGTTCAGAGTTTGATGCAGTGATCGTCAATGAGTATTCGATTGACGCTGACGAAGAATATTGGGTCATGCTCAAGTAGCACCCCACGAACAGAAGCCCCCTTGACCCGCTGAGGTTGAGGGGGCTTTGTCATGCCCGAAAGGTAAGCCACCATGAACCGCTACATCATTGACGGACTGATAGCAGACCTCCACAACGGTAAGCGCATTGTCATTGTCGCCCCCACGGTGAGGCAGTCCTCATTCGCGTTCCGCACCATTGCCGACGCCATGAGTAACGATGAGGCGGTATCCAAGATCAGGCGCGCGAACGGGCAAGAGTCCATCACCACTCACACGGGCGGATACCTCACGTTCATTGCCGTGAGCATGTACGGCGGTAGAGGGTTCTACGCTGACACTGTTGTCGCCCTGAGTCCTGGGCAGATGACAGACAAACAGGTGCTAGCCCTACTCAGCTACACCAGAGTCACACAGGCTGAACTCATCCAAGCATGACAGGCGGTGAGGCATGAACATCACAGTAGGTAATGACACCGTTCACCTGGACACAGATGACGGCGACATACTCACAGACGTGATTGTGATAGGTGTCCTGCAAAGGCTTGACGGCAACGGGCAGGGCATCGTCATTGGCACCACCGAACACACAGGCATAGTCACACAGGTAGGCGCAACGAAGCACGCCCTAGACCAGATGATCTAACAGTCAAGGTGGTGAGGCATGGCAACCTCGCGCACCGGGACAGGCAAGTGGAGACGCCTCAGAGCCGAAGCCATTCGCAGAGCCTTAGCGAACGGGCAAACCAACTGCCCACACTGCCGAACACACCTGGACTATGACACACCCCAAAGACCCAACAGTGCAGAGGCAGACCACATCATCCCTTATGCACGCGGGGGCACAGACACCATAGACAACGTGCACATCATCTGCCGCCTATGCAATCAGACAAAGGGTGCAGGCAAGACACGCAAGAGGCGCACACCTAAGAGAGTGCAACCAACTACCCGCGTTCCTTGGTGACGAGAGGACAACATGCGACAGTTCATCATCAAGATAGTGACAGGCAAAGAGACAACCCTTGAGGAAGTCGAACACATGATCAACAGTGAGGCTAAACGCTTTGTCTACACACACGGCATCACCGCCTTTGAACGGGTCAGCCTACACAGGTCACCATTCGCCCTTGACACTGACGCAGTAACTCACGCGGCAACATTCCGCACAGTATCCCGCACCTGGTAATCCCACTTACACGGGTAACCGGGAACAGAGAGTGCGGTAATCCCACCGGGGTACAGACACACTCCCACGGGGGTACAGAAACACGGGTACGAACCGGGTAAGAAACCGGGGTACAAACTCGGGGTAAATCGAGGGTACAAAAACCGGGGTAAGAAATCGGGAGTCCCCAGGGGGTACCCGGTCCCCAACTCGCAGACTTCGCTCCCCCGGCATTGCGTTCTCTCCCTGAGTCTGTTTCCACATTATGGACAGTTTTTCCACATCTCAACGGCTCTCTAAGGGGGTGTCATGACGAAGAAAAAGGATCGTGTTGATTATGCGTCTATCTCGGCTGCTGTCGCTCATGGCGACCGCCTGGACGAGTTGAGGGCTATTCATCGTCGGTTGGCGAAGGTTATGGATGATCCGAAGACACTTGCGCGGGATATTGCGTCTGTGTCTCGGCGTCAGTTGGAAGTGTCGCGTGAAATCGCGGAAATGGTCGCTGAGCTAGACGCGGCTGAAGAGGTGGAGGTGAGCAACGACAATGTTGTCAACGCAGAGTCCACCTTCAGACCAGAAGCCATTTGATCGCAAGCTCTCTGAGGTCTCGAAACATCTTGTGATCCCTTCCGGTGTTGAGCGCACTGAATGGCCGTTGGTCGCGCGTCAGCTTGAAAAGATGGATTGGCCTTTTGACAAGTGGCAGAAGAACCTCTGCACGGTCGGTACGGGGCTTCGCGCTAACGGCATGTACGCGTGCGGTATCGGTGGCCTGGTGTTGTCGATTCCTCGGCAGGTCGGCAAGACGTACACAATCGGCGGTCTGGTGTTCGCGCTGTGCTTGGCTAAGCCGGGGCTGCTGGTCTTGTGGACCGCACACCGGGCTAGGACGCATAACGAGACGTTCCGCGATATGGCATCTAAGGCCGAATCCGCGTCAGTCAAGCCGTTCGTTAAGGGCGTTCGCCGGTCGAATGGTGAGCAGGAAGTCGAGTTCAAAAACGGTTCGCGCATTCTGTTCGGTGCCCGTGAAAACGGGTTTGGTCGTGGCTTCAAACAGGTGGACATTCTCGTGCTCGATGAGGCGCAGATCCTCACCCTCAAAGCTATGGAAGATATGGTGCCTGCCACAAACGCGGCACCGAATGGTCTTGTGCTGATGATGGGCACACCGCCTCGCCCTAATGATCCTGGTGAGGTTTTCACAGATCGACGTGAAGCGGCCTTGTCGGGTGAAGATGAGGACGTTCTCTATGTGGAGATGGGCGCAGACGAAGGCGCGAATCCGAACGACAGAGAGCAGTGGTCGAAGGCTAACCCGTCCTACCCGCACCGCACGACTGAGACGGCAATTCTGCGTATGCGCAAAATGCTTGGTTCTATTCAGTCGTTCATGCGTGAGGGTTTGGGCATCTGGGATAAGGCGTCGAAGGGCCGTAAAGCGTTCCTCGCTGCCTCTTGGGATGCGCGCGCTGCTGAACCGATCACAGACGGCATTGTCTCGTTCGGTGTGAAGTTCTCGGCAGACGGGGCTGAGGTTGGCCTGTCCGGTGCGATCAAGGCCGACGATGGGCGAATCCACATTGAGGGCATTCGACAAGCTCCAATGACTGACGGCACGCAATGGTTGGTCGACTTCCTGGTCGAACGCAAAGACCGCGCCGCGCAGATCGTCATCGACGGCAAGAGCGGTGTCGGTTATCTCGTGAACGCTCTACGGGCTGAGCGCGTCGGCGCGAAAGTCATCCTCGTCCCGACGCTGGATCAGGTCATCACCTATCACTCAATGATCGACCGCGCCGTCACTCAAGGGGAAGTCACTCATTCGGGTGATCCCGATTTTGATGCTCAAGCAAAGTCCGCTGTACGCCGCAAGATCGGCAGCAACGGCGGTTTCGGCTGGGAAGCCCCCACTGAGGACGGCTCAGTGATTCTTCTCGATTCAGCAACGCTCGCCTATGGCGGGGCGAAAACATCTAAGCGGCGTCCTGGTCGCAAACAATCTTTCCTTTAGGGGGTGCGCATGTCTTGGACAAGAGAGGACGTTTCAAACCTCACTGTGATGAACGCTTATCCCGCTGAGGTTCAGGCGATTCGATCACTGTTGGAGGAATGGCGGCGACGGTGGCCGAAGAATGTTCAACGGTCGCTGTATTACGACACTGAGCAAGCTTTCAAAGACCTTGGAATCGCTCTTCCACCTCAGTTGAAAAAGGCGAAATTTGTTCTCGGCTGGGGAACACAGGCTGTGAAGAAACCGGCCATGCGTTCCCAGTTCGAAGGGCTACGCCTGCCGGGGTCTGATGACCCGTTCGAACTGTCGCAGATTTTCACCCAGAACCGTTTCCCGTTGGAGTTCTCGCAGTCGGTTGTGTCTGCTGGCACTCATGGCATGTCGCTTGTGACGGTCGCTAAGGGCCGTGCCGGTGAAGCCCCTGTGCAGATTCAGGCGCATTCGGCTGAGTCGTGCGCGGCGTTGTGGGACAGGCGTAATCGTCGCCTCGGCGCGGCGTTGACGATTGGCAATCTCTCAGAGGATCGGCCCACGGAGTTTGTCGTGTACCTGCCTGACGTGGTGTTGGAATGCAGCTACACGAAGGGTTCGGGATGGCTGGCTAAACGTCACCCCAACACGATTGGGCGCGTGCTCGCGGTGCCGGTCACACACGATCCGCAGTTGCGCCGCCCGTTCGGCCGCTCGCGGTTGACTAACGCGGTCATGGCTCTAAACGACATGGCCGTGCGTGCCTACGTTCGCATGGAAGCTAACGCAGAGTTCTACTCAACACCTCAGATTGCGTTGCTCGGCGTCGATCCTGAAGCGTTCAGCGGCCAAATGTCGGAGTCAATGAAGTTCAAATTGGCTATGGATCGTCTGATCGCTTTGACGAAGGATCAAGACGGTGAGAAACCGGAACTGACGCAGTTGTCGCAAGCGTCTATGGCGCCGCATTCGGACATGTTGCGCACGGTAGCTATGGCGTTCAGTGGTGAGACGGGTATCCCGCCGTCATCGTTGGGCATCATCCACGATCAGCCGTCATCGGCTGAGGCGATCCGCGCGAACGAACACGACATGTTGGTGGACGTGACCTATCAGAACAAGTTCGTTCTGTCTGACGCGGTGCGTGAGATTGCGATTCTCACGGTCATGGTCCGCGACGGGCTGAGGGACGTTCCTGAAGAGGCTTGGAGCCTTTCATCTCGGTTCGTTGATCCTGAGTTTCAGTCGTTGTCGGCGCAGTCTGACGCGGTGCAGAAGCTCGCCTCTCAGATGCCGATCCTTGCGCAATATCCGGTTCTGTTGGAACAGATATTCGATGACAATCAGGTCGAACGTATCCGTTCAGATCAGCGGCGGTCTACGGTGTCTGAGTTCATGCGCGGCGTGCAGGAGCGGGGGCAGGTCACGCCGGAGGTTCAGGAAGCGGCGAACGCGGGTGTAGTTCGTCAGGTTGAACCGTGATCGAGTACTCCACAACGCTCGGATACGCGACACTTTTGGACCAACTGAGTGTTCATGCGCTGGCTGACTTAAACGCTCTGATTGGGTCCGTTTCGGATCAGTCGAAGGCTGTTCAGGTCGAAGCCCTCATGGACACCATGCCGGAACTGGGCAACATGTACGGTTCCGCGTCCTCAGAGGTGTCCGCGCAGTTCTTTGACGAACTGATGCACGCGCAAGAGGTCAAGCGGCCTATCTCGCCTGAATCGTTTGTTGAGATGCCCCCTTCTTACTGGCAATCGCTGGTCGGTTGGGGCACCTCAAACGGTTCGCTCGATTGGCCGATGCTCGCCGGTGGCCTGACTCGCCGTTTGACCGAAATGGCGGCTGACACGATGGTCGGCAACGCGGAGATGCAGGGCGGTCTTTCCGCTCAACGCGTGCCCCGCGTCGGCTGCTGTGCGTTCTGTTCCATGCTCGCGTCTCGCGGCGCGGTGTACTCGGCTGACTCGGCGGGTTCGGTCGTTGGGCGTGGATCGCCTATCGGCAAGCACAAACTGTCAGGCGGCATTCGTCCACGCGGCGCGCAACGGTCGGGAGAAGAGTTTCACGACAATTGCCGGTGTCGGGTGGTGACTGTGACCCGTAGCAACTCAGTGCAGTTGTCAAAAGAGGCCGATAAGCACTTTGACCTGTACGCGGAAGCGCGCGAAAAGGTTAACGCCGGTCTTGAACTGAACGTGATTACGTCCCGCGTCGATGGGCGACTCAAAAATGAGTACGAATGGATCAACGCAGCCGGTGACACTCGTTCGGCTAAAGACAAGACGAACGACATTGTCAAATTCATGCGCAACCAATTAGGCGCATAACACCAAAAGATTTCGAAGCCCCGCACGGGGCTTTTTTATGCCGCACGGCAGAAAGGCGGATGGTCATGGACTATGAAGCGGAATACAACAAACTCAAGGATCAATTCGAATCGCTGAAGTCTGATTCGCGTAAGTGGGAGGACCGGAGCAAATCAAATTATGACGATTTGCAGAAGGCCCAAGCTGATCTTGCGGAAAGAGACAAGGCAATCGAAGCGGCAAACACTCGCCTCTCTGAGTTTGAGGCCGCTAACTCGGACATGAAAACGAAGCTTGACGCAATCGACACCGAAAAGGCGCACGCCGAACTCGTTGCCGAAGTTGCAAAGCGCACCGAAGTTGATGCCGCTGCATTGCGTGGCACAACGAAGGAAGAGCTTGAGGCTCACGCCGAAACGCTGAAGGCCGTTTTTGCACCGTCCGCGCCTGTCATTGAAGGACAGGCAAACACGCCGGGTGAACAGCCCGTAGACGAGTTGCGCGAATTCACGCGCGGCCTGTTCTCAACTGAAGACTAAGGAGACAAGCTATGTCCGTTCTCAAAACCGGAGACCTGAAACTCCCAACTCAGGTATTTGAACCGTGGGTGAAGCGCATTCACGACGGTTCCGCAATTTCGACCCTCTCAGGCTCGGTGCCGATGAAGTTCGGTAAGGGTGAGGCATTCAGTTTCGACATTGGCGAAGCTGAGTATGTCGGTGAGGGTCAGCAGAAGGGTGCGTCTGACGTTACTAAGACCTCGCAGACCTATGAGCCTTTCAAGTTCCACAAGACCGTCCGTTGGACTGAAGAGGTTCAGTGGGCCGACGAAGATCACCAGCTTGGCGTTGTGCAGGAAATTCTGAATCTCATTCAGCCTGCCCTCTCTCGCGCACTCGATTTCGGTGTGATCCACGGTGTCAACCCCGTTAGCGGTCAGACTGTCGCCGCTATGACTCAGAAGCTCGTCAACACTAAGAACACTGTTGAGTTTGACGCTGACGCGTCTATGGTCGGGGACGTTGTTGATGAGGCTACCGCGCTGGTCCTTGACGGTAGTGGTGTTCCTGACGGTATCGCTGTTGATCCCGCATTCGCGGCGGCTATCTCGCGCACGCGTCTTGTTGACGCGAACGGTAACCGGGCACAGAAGATGTACCCCGAATTCTCGTTCCGCAACTCGGCTTCTCAGTTCGACGGGCTGAGCGCAGCCACGGCTCGCACTGTCGGCGCGGGTGGGGTCATTGATCCCGCTTCGGGCCTGCTCTCGGTCGTTGGCGATTTCTCTGCCGTTCGCTGGGGAATTCAGAAGTCTATCGGCCTTGAGGTCATCAAATACGGTGACCCGGACGGCCAGGGAGACCTCAAGCGCAACAACGAAATCGCGTTCCGCGCTGAGGTCGTTTACGGCTGGGGCATTGCGGAACTGAACCGCAACTTCGCAAAGATCATCAAAGCGGCTGATACCCCGGAAGACTGACGCCGGGTGACCACACGTTCCCCGGCGAACAGACTTTCCCGACTATTAACTGATCGCGTGCCCCGGCCTTAGTGCCGGGGCCGGTCAGGGGAAGGGGTGTTTATGGCTGATGTTCAGCCGTTTCCGTTCGCCACTTTGGACGAATTGAAGGCCCGATGGCCGGACTTTCCGCTCGGCGCGGATGACTACGCAGAAACACTTTTGGAGGACGGGTCACAGTTCATTTTGGACGTGTGCCCGTCCGCCGTGAGCGCGTCTGAATCGTCGCGGCGGCGGGTGTTGTGTGCCGTTGTGAAGCGGCGCATGGACTCGGAACAGTCGGACCTTGCGGGGCTGGCGTCCTCATCGTTGACTACCGGACCGTTTGGTGAGTCTCGCACACCTGCGAATCCTGACGGTGACTTCTTCCTGAAGAAGTCTGAACGTCGCTCGCTGGGTGAGGGGCAGCAGAAGGCGTTCGGCGTGCAAATCGCAGACACAGGCGGGTTGGATCACCGGCCTTGGTGTTCGGTCACGTTCGGCGCGCGGTGCTCTTGCGGGGCCAATCTGACGCTTGAGGGGCCGCTATGGGAAGCATGAGGCACCGGGGCGGCGAGACTGTCACCCTGCATCCACTCATAGACGGTGCTGAGGACGCACACGGCAACCCCATTGAGGAATGGGGGCCGGATGTTGAGCGCAAAAAGTGCGCGATTGAACCGCGCGTGCATGAGGTCGATACCGAACTAGGCCGCTCTGCGGTTATCTACGGTTTCAACGTCTATGACACGTTCGATTCGCCCGTTGCCGAAAAGGACGAGATGACCGTTCGCGGTGTCCGCTGCAAGGTTGACGGCGAGATTGCGCGTTGGCTCAACCCGTTCACGGGTCAGCCGAAAGGCTCGGTCATCACTCTAAAGAGGGTGGACGGATGAGCCGAAAACTCAAACTCAACAACGCCGGGTTTCGTGCCTTGCGCACTGATCCCGCCGTGAAGCGTGACCTCATGAAACGCGCTCAGCGTGTAGCTGAGGCGGCGGGGGACGGGTTCGAAGCCCACGAATCGCCTAGCAAGAATCGTGCTCGCGCCACGGTCGGCGCACGAACCGCAAAGGCACGCCGCAAACAGTCGAAGGACAACGTTTTACAGCGTGCCTTGAATGCCGGGAGGTGACATGGAAACTCTCGTGTTCCCTGACGGCAAAGCCATGCTGATTGCGTGGCTGAAAGAGCACACCGGCCTCACAGTCGCGTCGATGGTCCCTAACCCGCGCCCTGACGAATTCGTAACAGTGCAGGACGCGGGATCGAACCGGATCGATCGGCATATCCGGGAAGTGTCCTACACGCTCAATTTCTGGGCGAAATCAACACCTCGCGCCTACGGCATGGGGTCTGTTGTCCTCGCCTATTTCGAGATTGCGGATGACCTCGGCGGGGTGCCTATGTATCGCCCCCGCGACTGGGGGCCACCTGTTGAGTTGCCGGACGAATCGGGTCAAGCCCGGTACACGGCGACGGTCTCATTTCGACTCAAATCAAGCCCCCTCAGCGGGGCTTTTTTCATGCCCTGACACGGGCGATTTAAGGAGTAAAAAATGGCTGGTGAAACAGCAAGCATGAACGTTTCGGTTGGTAAGCCGAATCTGAAGGTGTCGGGCGGTATTCTTCGCGCCCCCCTCGGCACCGAACGCCCAACAGACCCCGATTCGGCCCTTGAGGCATTTTACAAGTCTGCCGGGTACATCGGTGAGGACGGCGTTTCGGAGTCCTCGGAACGGTCCACAGAGGACATTCGCGCATGGGGCGGTATCAAGGTTCGCACCGTGCAGACCGAATACGGCACAACTCTGTCGTTCACTTTCATTGAGTCGCGCCGCGCTCTCGTGCTGAAGTCCGTCTTTGGCGAAGAGAACGTGACCGTTGACCCGAAGGGCTTTATCAAGGTCCGACGCAACGAAGCCCCTCTTGGCTCGGCTCAGTGGGTCGTTGACATGAAGGACGGTGACCGGGGCGCGCGCCGTCTCGATATTGGTAATGGTCAGATCACTGAAGTTGGTGACATTTCGTATGTCGATGGTGAGGCCATTTCCTATGAGGTCACCATGTCCTGTGACCCGGACGAGAACGGCGACACCCTCATTGAGTACGTCACTGATCCTGACTTTGAGGCCGGAGACGGTGACGACTCGGGGGAAGCCTGACGCCGGGAGACACAACGTTTCCCGGCACGAACACATTTTCTAAGGATGGTGAATAGTCATGGCATTTGAGCCTGACAAGTGGGCGGATGGTGAGGACGGCGGAACGCCGATTACCGCCGCTGAACTGAATCGCATTGAGGCCGCTGGGCTGGCTAAGGCCGCTAAGGGCGACAAGGGCGACAAGGGCGATACCGGCGCGGCTGGTAAGGACGGCGCAAAGGGCGATACCGGCGCAAAGGGTGAACCTGGCACGCCTGGTAAGGACGGCGCAAAGGGCGCACCTGGTGCCGATGGTGCTGACGGCTTCGGTACTGAAGAGCAGTACAACGACATTATTTCTCGTCTCGAAGCACTCGAACCACCGGACGCCTAACAGCGTCCACCTATGGCCGGGGGCATGATGCCCCCGGCCACCACCAAATTTTCTTGAAAGGACACACCACACATGACCACCTCCACACCAGCAAAGAAGACAATGGGACCGAAGCGCAAGGGCAAGAAACAGTACGCACAGGTCACATTCCCGTTTGAGGGATTCGAAGGCGATTTCACCCTGCCGAAGATCAGCACAATTCCCATTGGCATCCTGGCGGGGCTTGATGAGGGCGAAATGGCGAAGTTCGGTAAGTTCCTGGACGAGTACGCGCCGGGAACGTCTGAAGCCTTCCTTGACCTGGACAGCGACGAACTGGGCGACTTCATGAAGGCGTGGAGTGAGGCAGGTGGGGATAACACCCCAAAATCTTCCAACTGATTGAGCTAGTCAAAGAGCACCCTCATGCGCTGAACGCGGACCTTCTGACGATTGGTTATAGGGTCCGCGACCTCTACGTTTTCGAGTCCGGTCTGACGGTCGGGGACATGCTCGATTTCGTGGAGCACGCGCATGAGGGTATGGCGATTTATCGGGTTCTTAATCCCAATTGGGAATGGACTCTGACGAATCAGCTTTTGGCGGAACAGTTGGACGCTCAAATCTTGTGGCGTTGGATCGACGGCGGGAAAAAGGGCAAGAAGCCGAAGCCAATCCCGCGTCCTGGCGTCACTGAAACCGACACGAAGCAATATCAAGTGTCGGAAACGTCAACGATGGACGAAATTGACGAATGGCTTAGGGGTCGTGTGAAAACCGACTAACCACCACCTCAAATCAACGATCAGGAAAAGGGGTGGTGGTTTGTGGCGGCTGTAGAGCTTGCAAATGCCTATGTGTCTTTGGCCGTGTCCTCAAAGGGGCTAGGCAAAGACGTAATCAAACAGTTCGGCGGTGTTGATAAACAGGCCGAAAAGACGGGCCGGTCAGCCGGTTCGAAGCTCATGGCCGGTCTCGGCAAGGCCGCAAAACGAACCGCTGTCGGTGCTGGTATCGCGGCGGGTGCAGCGGTCGGCGCGGCTGTTGTCAGCGGGTTCAAGAATGCTGTTGCACGCGACAACTCAGAACGTGTCATGCAGGGGCTTTACGGTAACGCGAAGCTCGCCACGCAAACGCTCAGTGATCTTCGCAAGGTTGCCGGAAAGTCACCGATTGACTATGTGGCCTATACGAAGGCTGCTGAGTCGCTGGCATACGCCGGGATCAAGGGTAAGGACGCTACGGGCGTTCTAGAGAACGTCGGCAAGGCGATTGTTGCCGCTGGCGGTGACTCAACGAAGCTTGATCAGGCTATGGGCGGCGTGATGAAGGCCGTCAACAATGGCGGTATCGCCATGATGGATTCGCTGAGCATGATTTCTGAGTCTGGTGTGCCGATCTTGTCCGGTTTGGGCGAGAAGTTCGGTGTTACCACTGACGAGGTTAAGAAAATGGCCTCTCAGGGCAAGATCAGCATTGAGGACGTTATGAGCGTCCTACAGAACGGCACCGGGCAGACGTTCGAAGACATGATCAAGGCCGGTGAATCGGCTTCTGAGTCGTTCGGCAACCAATGGAAAATGGCGAAAGACCAGATTTCCAATGCAGTCGGTGACGTGCTGCTGCCTCTGCTGAAAAAGCTTGCACCTGCGATCAAGCCTATGGCTGACGCGCTGGTCGCGGGTATCTCTGACCTTCCCGGAATCTTTCAGACTATCGCTGACGCTGGCGGCAAGGTTTGGGACGTACTCAAAGACTGGGCACCGATGATTGGTGCTATCGCTGGCGCGTTCGTCGCATGGAACGCAGTGCTAGTGATTAGCAACGCCCTGTCGTGGGCAAAGTATCTGATCGAACAACGGTCTCTACTGCTCGGAGCGGCGCGTATCGCTATCACAAACGGTATGGCGGCGGCTCAGGCCGCGCTCAACGCAGTGATCACGGCTAACCCTATCGGCCTCATTGTGGCCGGTCTGGTGCTGCTTGTCGGTGGCCTCATCATGGCTTACAAGAAAATCGGTTGGTTCCGCGATTTCGTGGATGCCGTTTGGGCTGGGATCAAGGTTGCGGCTCAGGCCGTGGGCGATTGGTTCATGAACACGCTGTGGCCGGGAATCAAGGCCGCTGTGGACGGAATCGGGGCCGGGTTCACATGGCTGTATGAGAACGCTATTAAACCGGCGTGGGACGGAATCAAGACCGCGATAGACGTTGTTGTCGGTTGGTTCACT
Source organism: Brevibacterium sp. 239c (assembly GCF_900169365.1). Lineage (GTDB taxonomy): Bacteria > Actinomycetota > Actinomycetes > Actinomycetales > Brevibacteriaceae > Brevibacterium. The sequence continues at coordinate 32,873 of NZ_FXZH01000019.1, read as the reverse complement.
GGCACTGTCGCGCCGGGGGTCAAGTCCACGACTGACGGAATCGGTAGCGTTTTCACTTGGCTGTATGAGTACATCATTAAGCCGGTTTTCGACGGTATTGGCTTCGTGATCGGCCTTTGGTGGTCGGGCGTCAAATTCTACTTTGGTCTGGTTCAGGCAATTATCAACAATGTTTTGGTGCCTGCATTCCAATTTATTTGGACCACAGTATCTTTCGTATTCAAGCTAATCGGTCAAATCATAAAGCTGGCTTGGAACGGAATTATCAAGCCAATTTTCACCGCAATCGTGAATTTCATCGTGAATCGTCTCGTCGCGCAATTCAACTTCCTGAAGGCTGTTGTCCAACTCGTGTGGACGGCAATCAAGACGGCAATTGGTGCGGTTTGGGCTTGGCTGAAGGTCAACGTATTTCAGCCAATCATGAATTGGATTCAGGCCAAGATCGTTACCCCGTTCCAGGTGATGCAGAAGAAGGTCCGCTATGTGTGGGACTTGGTGAAACAGCTTCTATCGGCTGGGTGGACTTGGCTTAAACAGAACGTCTTTTCACCAATCATGGATTGGGTGCAGAAGCGCGTCGTGAAATCGTTCACGAATATGAAAAATCTCGTGAACGGGATTTGGAGCGGCGTAAAGAATCTGCTGCGTGACGGCTGGGGATACATAAAGGATAAAGTCTTTACCCCGCTGATGAATTTCATCACGAAGGACGTTCCGAACGCCTTCGAAAAGGGCAAAGATGCGATTGGCAAGGCTTGGGACAAGGTTAAGGAAGTAGCCAAAAAGCCTATCAAGTTCGTCATCGAGACGGTGATTAACAAGGGCATTATTGACAAGTTCCGTGACGTTGGTTCGTTCTTCAAGATGAAGGACAAAGACTTGCCTAAGCATGTGGCTCTGCCGAAGGGCTTTGACACGGGCGGTTACACCGGGCCGGGGCGGAAGTATCAGCCTGCCGGTGTTGTCCACGCTGACGAATACGTTCTGAGGAAACAGGCTCAGCGCAAGCTCACGCGGCGTTATGGGCGCGGCACGTTGGACCACATGAACCGTTTCGGCACTATCCCCGGTTATGCCGGTGGTGGTGAGGTTCCCGGCTATGCCGGGGGCGGCATGGTGTGGAACAACCTGTGGGGAATCATTAAAGAGAAGTTCCCGTGGGCGCGCCTCACATCGTCCTATCGTCCTGGTGCTCGCACGGCGTCGGGTAATGGTTCGTATCACGCTCAGGGTAAGGCTGTTGACCTTGCTGGCCGTGGCTCAATGAACATGGGCGACATGATGAAGATATTCAACTTCATTCATTCGAACTATGGTCAATCGTCTGAGCTTATTCACTCGCCTGCTGGTGGCCGTCAGATCAAAAACGGTAACCATTACACGTATGGCGAACCTGTTAAGGGAATGCACTATAACCACGTGCACTGGGCTAACAACAGCAAATTCGGTGGTCCTACTGCCGGTGCTGGTGGTGGCACGGATAACGGCGGCGGCGGAATCAGTCTCGATTTCCTGACGGGTGCTTTCACGAAGATGAAAGACAAGCTCACAGGGCAATTCGAGAAGTTCGGTCCTGCCGGTCAGGTCGTTAAGTCGGCGGCATCGTGGGGTATTGATCGCCCTATCGAATGGATCAAGGACAACCTGCACAAAGTGACCGGCCTTGTGTCTGATGCATGGTCGGGCGCAAAGGAAATGGTTGTCAATGGCACGGCTAAGGCGCAGGGCCGGGTCTGGGCGGCGAAGAATGGTGTGACTGGCGAAAGCTGGAAGGCTCTCGACTACATCATTTCTCGTGAGTCTGGCTGGAATCCGAAGGCTCAAAACCCGCGCTCAACTGCTGCGGGTCTGCCTCAGTTCATTGCAGCTAATCAGCGTCATTATGGCGTGTATCCGATCCGTCAACAGTCGGTTTGGAAACAGCTTGACGCGTTCATGAAGTACGTGAATGAGCGTTATGGCGGCGTCACGAAGGCGCGTGACTATTGGAAGTCGCATAACCACTATGACACGGGCGGAATGGTCACCCCGACGCTCTTTGATAAGGGCGGGGTGCTTCAGCCTGGTACTCAGTTGGTTTCGAACCGTACTCGTAAGCCTGAATACATTCTGCCGTCGCGTGTCACTGACGCGCTCATGGGCGGAAATGTTGTGGGCGGCAGTAGCGGTGAAGAGCACTTCCATTTCCACGGTCCTGACCCTGACGCGGCTATGCGTTCATATGAGGCGACTCGTCGCCGTAGAGACCTTTTGGAGGTGCGTTAATTGAGGTTCATCCCGAAAGTGTCTTTGCATGGCTCGGGTGAGGTCGTGGAACTGTCTAACGGTTCGCACGCTGATTTCACATTGATGCAGGGGTCTTCCGGTTTGGGGATGCGGCCACAGGAAATTAGTACTGTGGCCCTCCCCTCTGGGGGGTCGTTGGTTCAGCATCGTCGTGGGTCGGAACATGAGGTGCAGCTGCCGATCCTGTTGGGCGGTTCTGAGCGGAAGCGTTGGGATTTGCGGCGCAAGTTGGAACAGCTTGCGCGTGGTCAGGTTGAGATTCGTGTGACTCGTTCGAATGGTGTTTATCGGTCCCGGTTCGGGTTTTACAAATCGGGGCTTGAGGGCATGTATGGGGCGGGTGAGGATTCTCCGAATGGGCAGAAGCTTGTTTTGGAGTTCTTGTGTCCTGGTGAGTATTGGAACGGTGAGGAACAGGGGCCGGATTTCCGTTTGACGGGTCTGCGTAAGCGGTTCCTGTCGGAGCGCGCGGATGAGCCGGGCGGGTATGAATCCCCTTTTCTGCCTATCGTCCTCGCGTCCTCCACAGTTCAGGGTGAGTTCGAAATCAACATTGGTGGAGATGCACCCGCATATCCAACATGGATCGTGGACGGGCCGGGATCAGACCTGATTATTGAGAACGACAAGGGCCAATCAATCAAGGTTCTGACTGAAATCGAAGATCAGGTGACGATCACAACGAACCCGCTCAGGCAAGACATTACTTCCCCAATGAAACCTGACGGCGAACTGTGGGAGCACGTGCCCACAACGTCAGTGTTCTTCGGCCTTGAGCCGGGAACGCAGACAGTCAAAATGTCGATGGTCGGCGCGAAACCGAACAGTCTTGTTCGGTGCCTGTACCGCGAAAACTATTGGTCGGGGTGGTGATCGTATGCCTATGAGCGCGTTCATGTTCACTCATGACTATGTGAAGCGTGGTGTCCTGCCGGTTATTGGTGGTTCGTGCAAGCTGCGCCGTAATGGTGTTCACACGTTCAGTCTGACGGTGGACGGCGGTTCTGCCTTGTGGCAGAGGTTCGATAAGGATTGGCGAGTCACGATCCATGATGAGGGGGAACGCCTGTTGTCGGGCGTTCCCCTGAAGATCGTTGAAACCGCTGAGGGCGGCGTGGTCACGTCTGAACTGACGGGCGAGTCTGACATGACTTGGCTGAAAGACATGATTACTCTACCTGACCCGTCGAAGGCTGCAAACGATCAGGGCGGGGAAGCGTACTGGAATCGGAAGGGTGCGGCGGGTGTCCTCATTCGTGATCTTGTGAACGCGAATGTTGGCCCGTCTGCCCGTTCTGAGTATCGCCGCCCCCTGGTCATTGGGGACGTTGCAAACGGTCCTGACGGGACAATCAACAGTCGTTTCAAACCTGTGCTTGATGAGGTCGCGGTGCTCGCTGAAACAGCGGGGTTGACGGTTGACATTGTGCAGGATGACAACCTGAAACGTTCGGTTCTCACAGTCGTTGAGGGCCGCGACTTCGCGCGCCGCGTCCGCTTGTCACATGGCAACGGCGGCATTGAGTCGCATTCGTTCACTCTCGAAGCCCCCACGGTCACGTCCGTGCTTGTGGCCGGTCAGGGCGAGGGGTCGGAACGCACCCTGAAACTGTCTCACGGGAATGAGAATTCGTGGGGCTTCAGGTCGTTGCAGTTCCAAGACCGCCGTGACACTGATGACCAAAAGGAATTGGACGCGGCAGGCACAGACACCCTCACAGAAGGGCAGGAACGCGCCTCAGTGTCGTTGACAGTCAACGACACGCCTGGGCGCATGTTCGGGCGTGACTACTGGCTTGGAGACACGGTGACAGTGCAGCTGTCCACGGGCGTGAACATCACTGACACGGTGCAAATGGCTGAAGTGTCGTGGGACGAGAACGGACGCACCGTCAAAGTGCAGGTTGGCCCTACTGCTGAGGATGAAGACCAGCCCCGCGACGTGAAAGAAATCAACAAACTTTGGAAGGCCGTTCGCGGTCTTCAGACACGATGAAAGGGGCGGTTATGGCTGATGCAACACCAGAGAGCAACCTTGCTCTGATTGAGGAACTGCAAGAGCTTGTCTCGGCAGAATACGCGGTGCCAGAAGGTCCGGAATATTCCTACCCTGCCGTAGGGCAGGCCGTGGATGATGAAATGTGGAAGTTCATCACGCTTGCGCTCGGATCGGGGATTCTAGATGACGGCGGGTGGCCGTATTGGTTGCGCAAGCTCGGAACTGACTCTGAAACGAATCAAGCAAATCAGATGAAGCTCACTGTCGCAACGACAACTGAAACCGCTCAGGCGGTGCTTCAGGGGTTCTATCACCGGCTTCTGAAAGATATGCGCCTTGACTTCCCGATGCCACTGTCTGACACCACGTATTACGTGGTGTTGGAGCTTAACCCGCTGAAGGCGCGTGACCCTGAAGGGCCAATTTCGGTCAAGGTGTACCCGAACGAATTGAACACTGAATCAGGGCGTGAGCACTTGCTTCTGTGGACTGTGGGCCGAAAGCCGAATCAGCTTCTCACTGATGCGACGATTACGCGCTACCGTCCACGTGTTGCGCCCACAATCACGGTGACGAGAGTTGGTGACCTGCCGGACCCCGCTACGGTCCTTTATGGCACGGTCGCAGTCGTTTACGACGAAAAAGACATCGTGATTGCTCGGGGCGCGAATAACGCGGAAGGCGGGGCAACGCGCTGGGAATCTCTCAATGATCCCGAAGTCGTCTATATTCGTCCCGACTCTGGCGTGTATCAGTGGGTTGGTCATGGTGCCAAGCCGGGGGCCGTGAAGATTGGGCAAGTCGTTTATCTTGAGGGGCGTCTAAAGCGCGCCGGTAAGTACGAGGGGCAGAATTTTAACGCTGGCACAGAGTACAACGTTATGAATCTACCCGCTGAGCTTCGCCCGAAATCGGAACGTAGGTTCCTGGTGAAAAATAGCGGCCTAAACGCTGAGCACACCTCTACAGTCACGATCTATCAGGACGGGCGTGTGGTGGTCACGCCCGGATACGCGAATGCGTGGATACCGTTTGACGGTTGCACCTACACGTTGACGCGGTGACCATGAACCGCACATCTAGATTTTTGCGTGCGCTCGGGTCAGTGCTGTTTCTGGCGTCGGGCCTGTTCTACGTTCTCGCGCCGCCTCACACAACAACATCGTTCTTTGACACACCATTTCCCGCTATCGCGTGGGGTTCGGTGTTCGTGTTTGGCGGGTTCGTGTCTCTGCTCGGCGTCATCACGGGATACGTCCACGTTGAACGTTTCGGCGTCTTCGCAATCGTCGTTGCTGGTTCGTGTCTGTCGATCGGTCAGGCGTTAGTCATGTTCGACGTGCCGATTACGTGGACCCGTGGCGGTGGTCTACTCGTCTATGTTGCTTTCACTCTGTTCTCATTTGAACGTTGGTACAGGCTAGGGGCTGAAGAGCAAGCGATAAACGCTATTGCGGATGAGGGGTGAGCATGGATTCAGAAATCATGAAGCTCATCCTCGGCGGTGGTGGTGTTGCTCTGCTCGGCGCGCTCGGCAAGCTCGCCTATGACTGGATTCAGGGGCGGGTGATGAAAGAGGAATCTGCCGTTACGCAGTGGCAGGGAATCGCCCGGTCTCGGCTTGACGAGATACATAGGCAGAAGGCTCGCCTTGCGTGGTTCGAAGCGAATTACGCGCTTCTGTGGCTCGCCTATGAGCGTCTGCCACCAAAGGAAAAACAGTCGTTCCCGTTCTCGCCGCCGTTGCCGCCTGACGAGTTCGCAGACGAATAACACTTGACCCGCTACGGCGGGTTTTTTCAATTCAAGGGCACCTCTTCGGGGGTGCCCTTACTCATGCCCGGAAAGGGGTAAACATGGCACGAAATTACACATTCGAGTCGAAGAGCTCTTCCAACAGTTCGACGCGCTCGCACTACGGTTACGGCACGAAGCCCACAGGCATCACGATTCATCACTGGGGTAGCACGGGGCAGAAGTTCGCTAACGTCGTGGGTTGGCTTCGCGGGGCCGCTGGTGGCACCTCTAACCGCAACTCGTCGGCGCACTATGTGACTGAGGCCGGACGGGTCACTCAGCTTGTCGGTGATTCTCGCGCGTCGTGGCACGCCGGTTCGACTGCTGGTAACGGTTCGACTATCGGCATTGAGTGCCGTCCTGAAATGTCTGATGGTGATTGGGCGACTCTCGTTCAGCTCTGTGCCGATATTGAGGAAGAGCACGGTTCGATGAAGTATTTCAAGCATTCGGACTGGAAGAGCACCGCGTGCCCTGGCAAGTACGGAAGCCGAATCAAACAGCTTGTTAAGGACGTGAACGCGGAGCACGCCGCGCGTAAGAAGGGCGGCACAACTTCGCCTAAGCCCGGTGGAGGGTCTACGCCTGCCCCGTCGAAGCCGAAGCCTACGGGCAAGGTTCCCGGCAAGTCCTACGCGTTCCCTTATGAGAGTGGCGGCTACATTGGCCCTCGCTCGGGGCCGAACCGCTCGCATTCGGGCATTGGTGGACGCAAGACAAAGGGCGTTGCTGATTCGACGTGGAACAAGCGTTTTGTGAATCAGCTTGTGGCGCGCGGGTGGAACGCGAAGAAGGGCGGCACCTACCTCAAGTCGTTCGGCAATGACGGCAAGTACGGCGCGGAGCTTGAGGCACTGATTCGCGCGTTCCAAAGGGATCAGGGGTTGCCGGTTGACGGTCTCGCCGGTCGCGCCACATGGGACGCGGCGTTTAAGAATCCCGTTACCTGATGAAACCTACAGCGGCCCTTGTGGGGGCCGTGCTCGCGCTGGGACTGCCTGCCTACATGTTTGGGTGGGCGGTCCTGGTGTTGAGCCTCATTGACCTGTTTTCGATCTGAGAGGACAACATGAACACATCTACACAGGTACAGCACCCCAACAGGGCGTCGGTGCGTACTTTCATTCAGACGCTCATTCCCGCGCTGGTGCTGGTATTCGTCGCGGTGCCGCCGTTCGTTGACATTGTGCTTGACGAAGTGGGCAAAGCTGGCGTTGAACTTCCCGAATGGCTCTATTTGGCCCTAACGGGTGCGTCTGTGGCCTGTGCCCTGGTCGCGGCGATTGTCGCCCGTGTAATGGCGATTCCGGGCGTTGAGAAGGTGCTTGAGCGTTTCGGAGTGGGCACGACACCGAAGGCGAAGCGGCTTGCCGAAGCCGAAGCGGACGCAACGCCGGTTCCTGACGATTACAAGCCAAAGCACTAAGGAGCACTGATGGATTTTAGTTTTCTGCCAAGTGACGAGATTCAGGACATGATCGACTCGGCACAGGGCGAGTTGGCGCGGCGTCAGACTCAGGACGCGTTCAACGCTGAGCTTGCCGAACTTCAGGGCAAATATCGTGACGCGCTCGCCATTGAGCCTATCGAATGGCGGATGTGGGAAGCCCCCGAATATGCGCTAGACGCGCCGGGTTTAGGTGACACGGTAGAACACGAAAGTAAGTTCTACCGTTCACTGTTGGCGTGTAATCAGCTTGTGCCCGGTGAGGCCGGTTATCGGCAGGTCTCGCGTCAGGGCGTCCCGATCCCGTGGCTTGAGCCTTCTCGTGAGCATGACGGCTACGCGAAGGGTGAACGCGCCATTCGCGGCGGTGTCACCTATGAGTCTCTGTGTGACAAGAATATGCAGATGCCTCACCCTGATTCTGAGTATTGGGCACAGGTTGAAGTGTCCGACGAGGAATGAAAATTGCCCCCACTGCCTTGATTGGCGGTGGGGGCGTTTTCTCGTTTCAGGCGATTGTCTCGCCGTAGCTGATCCACTTCTCAAGGCGAACCTTGAGGCGGTCAAGCTGTTCAGCGGCCTTTGGGCTGGTCTTGGCCTCTTCGATCTTGGCGTTGATCTGGTCTGTCCAGAGCTTGCGGTGAGTTTCCCAGGGGTTCACGGTTCCCCAGAGTCCCACGGTGTTCATGGGGGTCAGGGTGAGGATCGCGGCAAGCGCGGCCTTCCATGTGTCCATGATGCCCTTTTCAGCGAATTCTGCGATTGCGCCGGGGGTGATGACCTTGTTCATTATTAAGTTTCCAATCTGTGTTGCTTGCCTTGCTTATGTCTCAATAGTACACCACTAAATAGGGGTGTAGCAAATCGAGAGGGAACACAGAAATGCCCCCGTCGTGATCGACGGGGGCTGAGGCTCAGAGGCCGATTTCCCTGAGCCTCGCGGAAGCTCGCCCGGCTGCTCGCACGGCACCTTCAAACGTTCGCGGCCCGGTCTGCCCTGCCTGAATTTTGCTCAGCTTCACGGCGGCTTTGGCTAAGTGCAAGAGGATCGGCTTCACGCGTTCCTCATCCTGTCTGCCGTCATGGACCGCGCCTGATGCGTCCTGCATAGCCTGTTCGACCTCGGCGCGGAGAATGTGGGGGCGCTCAAAGTCGATGAAGGCAGCTAGGGCGACTGCTAGACGGGTGCTGGTGTGGTTCATGGTGGTTCCTTTCGGATCGGCTGGGCGTGTGCCCTGCTCGGGGTGCCGGGGGCTGTTCGCCCCCGGCTGGGGTGGTGCTGGTCAGGCTGGGGAAAGCTCTGAAATGCAGGTGGTGACTTCGCCGCTACTGAGGCGAACATCTGCCATGCCCTCAAGCTCGCCCGTATGAATGAGTGTCACGGTGCCGGGGTAGCCGCTCTTGAGTACAGCTGAACCGACGACTATCGGGGCGACCGAGTAGCCGCATTCGCAGCGGCTCAGGTCTGTGTTAGCGGGGGCGGAAGTCGCGTAGCCCACGCCGATTGGGGATGGGGTGCCGCACTTTTTGCAGATGTAGCCGGTGCTGATTTCGGTGTTCATGGTGGTTCCTTTCGGTGTGGCGGTGCGTTGCGCCCCGCTCATACCCATGACTATACACCACTATTTAGGGGTGCGCAAATCACTCGAACGCGTAGCGAATCGTTACGCGGTCAGCCACCGAACCGGCCACCGCGTGATAGAACGATGACGGCAAATCAGGATCACCGGGCACCGACTCACCCCATGAGGGTAGCTCAATCTCACCCGCGCTCAGGAACGACTCACGTACGCTCTTGGCCCTGCCCTCTAGGTTCTCAATCGCACGGGCTGTTTTCGGCGTCACAGGGGTCGTTCCGCCTGCCTGACGGCGCACCCCACGTAAGTCCATGCTGCCAATCTCGGAAAGCTGATTCAGACTCAGCCCTAGCGCAGTGGTGCGCGCCCTCATCTCGGCGGCGGTCATCTGTCGATCGTTCATTGTTCGTCCTTCCTTGAGTTGATATGAATGAGTGTCTGCACGGCCTCATTCGTTTGAGAGACCGCACGCGACAGGGCGAGAACCTGCCGTGACGTGTGCTGAATGCGCCGCTCTGGTGCCTGTGGCTTTGCGGTCGTGATCGTGCGCTCATGCGCCTTATAGAGAACGTCGGCGTAATCGAGTTCAATCGCAGCCTGCTCGCCGTCCGCCCCGCCGATACCTACAGCGAATGTTCGCGCCTTGGCGAGTGCGGTGTGAACGCCGACCGTGGCGTCACGGTCGATCTTCGGGGCCGCGACTGCCGCGTCAACGGCGTTCACGATTGCGGCGGCGTGGTCTTGTGCGTTCATGGTCTCCCTTCGGTGGCCGGGGCCGAAGCCCCGGCGCGGGTGATGGTGGGCTACTTCTGTTCTTCGATGACCCCGGCGATTTCAATCACGCGAACCGAGTTCCCGTGCTTGCGCCACGGTGCGCCGCTCTTCAGTGAGATAAGCTCACGAATCCCTGAGTCGCCGTCGCGCTCAATGAACGGGCGCAAGAGGTAGACCGCGCCGCGCGCGCCGTGCAGGTAGGTGTCTGTGGTTTCCCTGCCGTCGTTGAATGTGTGCGTCATGCGCTCAACGCTGAATGTGGTCCCGCGTAGTTCGACTGTGCCGTGGTCGGTGGTAGTGGTGTTGGTGACCTTGAGCATTTCGTATTCCTTTCGGTTTGGCGGTGCTTGAGTGCCCCGCTCATGAGTACAACTATACGCCACTATTTAGGGGTGCGCAACACGGCAAGGGCCGGGGGCATCACGCCCCCGGCACGGGGTGTTGGGGTCAGGCAGGGGTCACTATGTAGCGGCTTCGCCCTGACGGGCTACTGTCCACCTGAGACACGATGGACTCAACGCATTGAACGGCGCGCCGTGCGTCGCGGACTCGCATTGCATTCGAGAGGTCTAGGCGGTCTGTCTGCCCGTTCTCGCGGACGTTGCGAAGCTGGGCGTTTAGTTCTGCGGTGGTAAGTGGTGACATGTCATATTCCTTTCGGGGTGGCCGGGGCTTGCGCCCCGGCTCACGGGTTGGGTTGGTCAGTTCTTCATTGCCTTGATGATCGCCTCACGGTAGGTGAATCGAACCTCTAGTGGCGTGTTTTCGTAAATGTCCTCAAGCTTCGCGTCTAGCCCGTGACGCTCTGTGAGCACCTGGCAAATCGTGGCGTATGCCAGTCGCTCTTCTGGCTTCTTGTCGGCCTGTGGCGTCTGGTCCATGAACTTGAGCGCGGCCAAAAGGATCGGCGTTGACTGGGCGGCGGTGCGGTCGTTGAGCTTCTGCCGTGCGTTTGACTTACCGCAACGGGGGCAAAGTCCCTGCTCTGCGCCGTCGATGGTGTGTGTCATGTGCCCGTTGTCGCGGCAATAGTTGGTGTCGCCCTGCGTGACGGTCTCGCCGTTGAGTGCTGGTGTCCTGAGTGCGTAGTTCATGGTGATTCCCTTTCGGATCGGCTGGGCGGTGCGCCCTGCTCGTGACACTCACTCTACACCACTAATTAGGGGTGCGCAACACTGACAGGGCGTTGACAAACCATTGACAAACGCCTGCCCTGAGACACCCTGAGAAATGAGACTCAGCGGGTCGGTAATGAGCGTAGATGCAGGTCAAGCGGCTTATATCGCCTATGGCGTCTGGGAATGTCTGGGCCGTGTTTCGCTCTTGTAAAGCGAAGGTCATCGGTTCGAGTCCGATGGGGGGCTCCACTTGACCGGGTCAGACAGTGAACTGTCTGACCCGGTTCTTTTGCGCCATCTTGCGGGCCAGGGTGCGGCAGACACTGTCAGAGCCGGCGTCGAAGCATCGTCGCGAGGAATTGTGGCAGATCCGCTACACAGTGTGCTGTGATCGTCACCTGCTTCCGGGGTCGCCGACTATAGAGTCTTTCCTTGTCAGGGCCAATGAGTCGTCAATCGCACAGCTCATGCAGCGCCCATCATTTCGAAAGGGACACCGATGAACTGCACCGGACGACACTCAGCCCGATTCCTCACTCAGTCTTCAGCCCTGGCCGTTGCCGCCGTACTGGCATTGTCGGCCTGTGGCACTGACGACTCGGCCGCGGATGAAGCCCCCAGCGATGCAGCGCCCGGTCAAGGACAGGAAGAAGCTCTCGAAGCAGGAGAGGAAGCAGAGCAGACGCCGGAGGAGACAGCGGAGTCGGACAGCGCTGAGGGTGCCAGCGACAAGGCTGAGGGCGCTGAGGTCAAGGTTGGTGCGGAGTTCACCGATAAGGAGACCGGAGACGTTGTCACTGTCGTGTCTGCGGTCCGCGATAACCCCACTGAGTACTACGAAGCGACCGACAACCCAGATGGGGAAATGGTCTATATCGAAGTGAAGGTCGTGCCGGGGAAGAGCTATGGCGGCACCATCAGCGCTGCGGACTTCTACCTCGACAGTGCAGGCGAAGAGGCCAACTACGCGTCGAGCGCGAAAGACGAACTCGAAGAGGCAGGTTATGAGTACTTCGACCGCGCGCCACGCCGCGATGGAGACCACACGGGCTACATTCCGATCTACGTGAGTGAAACCGCAGACGAGCTCAAGGGGTCCTACATTCGTCCAGAGGCCAAGGTGCTCGGAGAGGACAAGAAGATACCGGAATTCACATCTGAGTTCGGAGTCCCCGCCTCCTAGGCTGTGAGACCGCGAGCGGTTCTAACCGTCGACACCGCGTTTGAACACGAGCATGAGTGAGCGCATGCTCAGGACGAAGCCGCCGAAGAGGAGGACGAAGCCGAAGAACGCGTAGAGGTGGATGCCCTCGGTGAGCAGAGGCCCCTCTTCGCTGGTGATGAGCATGATCGATCCGAGCACGGCGGCTCCGGCCAGGACAGCGACGATGAGCTGTTGGAACAGGCTGGTGAGGAACCGCCTATCGGAGGTGTTTTCGAGCACTCGCATGTTCATCGAGAAGCGCCCCTGCTCAAGGTCCTCGGTGATCTTGTTGATCCGCCGAGGCATGCGGTCGATCATCGGCAGGATCTGCATAGCACGTCGCTGCAATTCCTCGGTGATCTTCGTGGACTTCAGCTTGCTGCGCATGAGCCGGTTGCCCTCGTCGCGGGCGACGGCGACGACGTCGAAGCTCGGATCAATGACGAGGAGCGCACCCTCGACGGATGCCAGAGCCCGGAAGGCCGCGCTGATCGGGGCCGGGACGGAGAACCGGTGGGCCAGGACCAGGTTGAACAGATCGTCGAAGAGCTTCTGCCCGTTATAGGAGTGATTCCCGCCGCCGTAGCGGGTGAGCAGCTCACCGACCGCACGTTCCACGGCCCGATCATCGAGGCTCTCCGGTCGCCCGAGCAGTTCGATGAGGGAGTCCGTGGCTCCGGCGCTGTCGTTCTGGTCGATGGAGTAGAGCATGAGTCCCAGGGCCGTCTGCGTTCCGGGGTCGAGTCGGCCGACCGCACCGAAGTCCAGCAGCCCCAGGCCGCCGTCGGGCATGATGAAGATGTTGCCGGAGTGCAGGTCCGCGTGGAAGACGCCATCGGTGATGATCTGTTCGAGTGTCGCGCCGAGAAGTGTGGTGGCTAGGGCCTTGCGCTCCTTGTCTGACAGCTCGGCGAGGATCTTGCCCGCCGAGGACACCGGGCGCCCCGGGAGTCTGTCCATGATGAGGAGGCGTTCGCTCGAGAGCTCCGGATAGCCGTGGGGCACTGTTACGGAGAACTTGCCTGAGCGTCTCAGGGTGTCCTCGATGGTGCGCATATTGCCGAGTTCGATCCGATAGTCCAGCTCCTCCTCAAGAGAAGCGGCGAACCCTTTGGCCAGATTCTCGATACCCAAGTCCTGACCCCACACTGTTGTCTTGTTCAGCCAGCTGGCCAGACGCAGGATGATGTCGAGGTCCTGATTGACTTGGGTGAGAGCCTTCGGCCGCTGAACCTTGACGATGACATCGGTGCCGTCGAGGAGGGTGGCCTCATGGACCTGTGCCACGGAGGCCGCGGCCAGCGGTGTTGCGTCGATGCGGGAGAACACTTCGTTCAGAGGCCTGCCCATGCGCTCGACGATCGCCGGTTCGATGACCGACCATGATTCGGGGGAGACCTGCGATTGCAGCATCTCCAGCTCGTGGACGTAGGCGGGCGGCAGCACATCGCGACGCGTCGAGAGCATCTGGCCGAGCTTGACGAAGGTGACACCAGCCTCGGACAGTGAGTTCTTCAGTGCGCGGGCCGTCTTCGCCTCACGTCCCGGGGCCGCACCGCGACCGAAGCCGCGGATCTGTGAACCCAGGCCGTGACGGACGGCGATGGAGACGACCTCGGCGTAGCGTCGACCGCGTCGCCTGCGTGCCTTCCACCCGAAGAACAGGGACTGCGGGCCGGGCACCGATCCTGTCGGGAAGGCGGCCTCGATGACGACGAGAGCGCCGACTCCCAGCGCGAAGATCCACCCGGTGGCCAGGAGCAGGAGCATGAGTGCGACCCCTGGGGCCACATCGAGTCCGTTTGGGTTCTGTCCCGTTCCGGCGCGGTAGAGGTACTGCACGGTCAGCGCCATGACGGCGCTCATCACCAGGCCCACTCCGATGGTCCGCGGCCACCCTGTCGGGACGCCGACGACGCGTCGCACAACGGTCGCAGCCAGCCAGGATTGGAGGAAGAGGAACAACAGGGCGGCAATGCTCAGCAGCACGAAGGTTCCGAAATCGAGGGCGGCCATGTCCACCCCTCCTTCCAAGTGTCCAAATGTTCCCAGTGCCTGGGACCGTTCATCACCAGCCTAAACGGTGTGCTCGTGTTCGACCGGTGTGCTCGTGTTCGAAGGGCACAGATCGGTAGGCGCAGATCGGCGTGGCCGCGATCAACGGCGACGTCGGCTGGGCAGGCCGATCTTCTGGGACCAGATGAGCGCCCACACCGCACCGAGTACGGCGAAGAGTCCCGGGAAGAGGATCCCGACCCGCAGCGAGGCGACGGTGATGACTAAGGAGATGAGGGTCGGGCCCGCCAGTTTGCCGCCGTTGGAGAAGATCGCCCAGATCCCTAAGAAGCGGGCGCGTCCGATCGCCGGTGACAGATCTGCACCGATCGTCATGTTCACACCAGCTCCCAGCCCGTTGCCCAATGCCATGACCGAGGCCGCAGTGATCATTCCGACCAGGTCCGGACGCAGCACCATGACGATGAAGCCGGAGCCGAAGATCGTCAGACAGGCCACCAACGTCGCCGTCCGGCCAAGGTGATCCTTGATGTAGGCACCAAGGAACATGAAGCCCAGCTCGAGTCCGGCACCGAAGGCGATGAGCAGGGAGATCGAGGATTCGTGCATCCCGATCTCAACACCCCACAGCTGGATCACCACGGGCTGAGCCGACCGGGCCACGGTGAGGGCGATGATCGAGATCCCGATGAGGACCACGGCCTTCCACCTCACCTCCAGCGGAGGACGAGGGGGCTTGCGTGCGCTCGGTCGGGCCACCTCGGCGAGGGTGGGATCCATCGACGAACCGGTGCCCGAGGGCTCGCTGCCCCTCGAGCCGGTGCCCGAGGACCTGCCGGCCGACGAACCGGAACCGGCGTTCCCGCGGTCCGAGTAGCCGGGGATGTGGGCGATGGGCAGGGCCATGACGAGCATGGCGGCCATGGACGCGGCACCGGCGAAGACGAAGACCGACCACAGCGGGAAGACGAGCATGAGGCCGGCGCCGACGATGGGTCCGATGAGGTTGCCCACCCGCTGCGTGCCGCCCAGCGCGGTCATCGCCTTGGCCAGGTCCTTCGCCGGCATCACCTCGGCGACGACGGCCTGCCTGGCCAGGTTCCACACATCGGCGACCGGGGCGAAGAGCATGAGCGCGATCGTGTAGACGATCAGGGAGGCCGAGGAATCCCAGATGAATGCCGCGACGATGCCGGCGAGGACGATGATCGCTGTGATCGTGGCCACGAGCATCGCCCGGAAATCGCCGAGGCGGTCGATGAGGATTCCCGCTGGCACCGTTGCCACCAGAGATACCGCACCCATGATGCCGACGACGGCGGCAGCATACGAGGAACTCGACCCCAGGTCGAGCGCGCCGAGGACCACGATCGGAAGAATCGAGCCCAAACCCACGGCGAAGAGGAGTGAGGGCGCGAGGATCGGCCACAGGATCGGTTTGAGCACCTGACCAGTCTAGACGTGTGAGATGGCAGGGGTGGTTGCTGTCCGGCGTCTACACTGTCCCCAGCGAAAGTCCTCGGCCTCGTCCCGACTACGCTCCCAATCCCGCCCAACTCAGCCCCTATGCGAAAGTGATCGACATGACCAGTGCGGCGGCGCTTCCGTCCAGATTCCGTCTCGTCCCGATGCGGCCCCGTGACCCCGGTGAAGAAGGCCGTGCAGCGAGTTCGCTCGAACTCTTCTTCGACCTCGTGTTCGTTATCGCGGTGTCCATCGCCGCGTCTCACCTGCATGACACGGTCACGGCCGGCCACCTCGGCGAGGGCCTGGCTAAGTATCTGATGATCTTCTTCGCGATCTGGTGGGCGTGGATGAATTTCACGTGGTTCGCGACCTCGTTCGACACCGACGACTGGCTCTACCGGGTGATGACGATCGTGCAGATGGGCGGCGTGCTCATTCTGGCGGCGGGCATCGGGCCGGTCTTCGCCGACGAGAACTTCCTCATCCTGATCATCGGCTACATCCTCATGCGAGTGGTCATGATTGCGCAGTGGCTGCGGGCTTCACTGCATGCGGGTCGTGCCCGTCGCGCGACCGTTATCTACGCGTGCGGAATCGGCATCGTGCAGGTGCTGTGGGTGGCCTGGATGATCATCGACGATCGCATGATGTCGACGCTGGTCTTTCTCATTCTCGTCCTCGCTGAGGTTGCCATCCCCGTCATCGCGGAAGCGCGGGGAACGACGCCCTGGCATCCGGAGCACATCACCGAACGCTATGGCTGCTTCACGATCATCGTCCTCGGCGAATCCATGCTGGCCTCGGCGAACGCGGTCTTCGGGGCCTTCGAGGACAGTGAGGACATCGTCTCACTGGTGTCTCTGGGCGTGCTCAGCCTCATCGTCACCGCGGCCATGTGGTGGATCTACTTCTGGCCGCCTCACCACCGGGCCATCGGCGGTCTCGGCGGTTCGCTGGCCTACGGCTACGGCCACTACGCCATCTTTGCCGCTGCCGGAGCATTCTCCGCTGGCGTCGGCATCGAGGTCGACTCGCAGTTGGGCAACAGTGCCATCGATCCGGACCTCGCCACCTTCATGGTGTCTGTGCCGATCGCGGTCTTCGTCCTCGGCGTGTGGATGCTGGCGATCAGGCCCAGCGCCGGTGGGGTCGTGAATGCGATCGTGCCGATCTGTGCGGTCCTCGTGCTGTGCGATCCGCTCATCC
Organism: Brevibacterium sp. 239c; assembly: GCF_900169365.1. GTDB lineage: Bacteria > Actinomycetota > Actinomycetes > Actinomycetales > Brevibacteriaceae > Brevibacterium. The sequence continues at coordinate 15,979 of NZ_FXZH01000019.1, read as the reverse complement.
CGATCCCGACGTTCCTCACGACCTTCTTCATGGTCATCATCGTCATCACGCTCGTCGGGGCGTCGCCCAAGGGGGACAAATCATCCACCGGCGCCGAGGTGAGGGCGTGAGTCCGGGAGTCTGAGCTCAGTACGGGAAACCAATGAAGTGCTTCATGTCGTGAGCCTTCGCGTCATCGACTCTGCGGGCGATCTCGTCGGCGCGGGCTGCTGTGGCGCTCGCCGTTCCAGCCGAGTGGTGGAGGGCATGCCTGCGGCCGAGGTTGATCAGCCACGCGCCGAGGCGGACCAGAGCGCGGTCGATTCCGTGGATGGGGTCATCGGAGACTTGTGACTGCGACTGCGTCTGGACCTGTGCGGGAGTCGGGTCGTCAAGGAAGATCTCGCGGGTGATGGTCGTCGTGCGTTCGACGATCCTGCCGGGCCCTCGCTGGAAGTCCGGTGGTCGGATCGGGGTGATGAGGGTGCTCATGATGGTGTTTCCTCTCCATCGGTCAAGGGGAAGGCGTTGAACTGGATCTGCACGGGACGGGATCCGGGATCGTTGCGGCCGCGGTACTTGTCGATGACCGTTGCGACCATGCGGTAGAACTCGTCGGTGATCTCCTTCAGCTGATCGGGCGTCAGACGCACATTGCTCGTGTGCACCTGCGAGACGTCAGCCCATTCGTCGCTCAGCTGATCATCCGTGGTGAGGACTTCGACGAAGTCCTCAAGCGTGCGGGTGCCGTTTCGAGCCCATTCGCGCAGAATGAAGCCAGCCGAGGCGCTCGCCGCCGGGTCTTCCTTCGACGATCGGCGCTGGATGTCGATGGCGCCAGGGGAGCGTTCCCACCACTTCTCGCGTCCGCCGGAGGAACTTTCGACCTGGCGGATCAGGTTGTGGCGGGCGAGCTGACGCAGGTGATAGCTGGTCGATCCCGTCGATTCGCCGAGCCTTTGTGCCAGACTCGTCGCGGTCTGCTTGCCGTGTTTCGTCAGTGCCTCATAGATCTCCACGCGCAGCGGATGGGCGAGCCCCTTGAGTGCTGAGGTTCCCAGGGTCCGAGGATTTGCTCCGGTGTTGATCTCGTTGCTCATAATGCAAAGATACACTTGCAAAGAAAGCTTTGCAAGGAAAAGTTTGCATGAATTTCTCATTCGATGCACGGGCGGAGGTGGCACCCTGGTCATATGAGTCTTCGACATGTCATTCCGCCCTACCTGCTCGATGCGATCGCCGAACGCGGAGGCGAGAAGTTCCCTCGAGCCGCCCGTGCCGCACGCAGTTGTCAGGTTTCCGACGAGTCGTGTCGCAGCCTGCGCGCTGAGGGGCTGCGCTATACGCCGGTGGCCAAGCTCGGTGAGGGAGCGCAGGGCTCCCAGGGTGCGATGCACTCTCAGGTCATCGGTGCCGGCGCTGGAGTCAACCGACTCGTCCACGACGCGCAGGGCACCGAGACCCTGCCCGGAGTCCTCGTTCGCAGCGAGGGGGAGGGGGCGGTGTCCGACGAGCCAGTCAATGAGGCCTATGACGGGCTCGGAGCCTCCTACTCGCTCTTCGCTGAGGCCTTTGAGCGCAACTCACTCGACGGCAAGGGGATGCCCCTCATCGCCAGCGTCCACTACGGCCAGGACTACGACAATGCCTTCTTCGACGGACGCCTCATGGTCTTCGGCGACGGCGACGACGAGGTCTTCGCCGGGTTTACCGGGTCGCTGTCGATCATCGGCCACGAACTCAGCCACGGCGTCATCAGCCACACCGCCGACCTCGAATACCGCGGGCAGCCCGGCGCGCTCAACGAGCACTGCGCCGATGTGTTCGGGGCGTTGACCGAACAACACGATTCCGGGCAGAACGCCGAGGATGCCACCTGGCTCATCGGTGCCGGCATCTTCACCCCCGAGGTCACCGGTAAGGCACTGCGTTCGATGCTCGAGCCCGGCACGGCCTACGACGACGATGTCCTCGGAAGGGATCCGCAGCCTGATCACATGGACCGTTACGTCACCACGGAGTCCGACAACGGCGGGGTCCACCTCAATTCCGGCATCCCCAACCGCGCCTTTGCGCTCGCCGCCACTGCCCTCGGTGGTCCAGCCTGGGAGACCGTGGGGCAGGTGTGGTTCGCAGTGTTGACCGGTCCCGATATCACCACCCGCACCGATTTCGCGGGCTTCGCAGCTCTGACCATCGCCGAGGCGGTTGCGGCCTTCGGCGAGGGTTCCGATGTTCACGACGCGCTCGTCCAAAGCTGGGGCGCGGTCGGGGTCACGCGGGGCGCGAATCGAGGAAACGTGGGGAGCAGCTGGTGAACGAGGACGGCTTGAGCGGCAGTAGCCAGCGTGGTGGTGATGGCGGGTATGGTCACCTCCTCGTCGAACGCAGCGGTGGAATCGGTGGACTCCTGCTCGTGTGGGATCTCGATATCGACTCAAGCGAGCACCGGGACCGGATCGGACCGCAGGTGGCAGAACTTCCGTGGCAGGGTGACTCGAGCTCACAGTCGGCGGCTGCGGGCGCGGAAGCCGGGTCCGGGGCGAGTCCTTCTAGTCAGGCCGACCGGTATGTCTATGCGATCGAAAGTCGCTTCGGCCTGGTGCGCTTCGGCGAGGCCGAGATGCCGGGGGAGTGGAAGAGCCTCGTCGAGCAGGTGCGCGAGATCGCCAATCCCGAACGGCGCCGGCCCGGAGCAGATTGATGTTGCAGGTTAAGTCCGTTCGGACGAATAATGCAATAAGATGATCGTCATGACTCATGATGACTCCACTGCTGCCAAGAACGAACGGGATCTTGAAGAGGGGATCCATACGGACCTGCGGTCGACGATGACCTACAGCTCCTACCTCAGCCTCGACCGCCTGCTGAGCTCCCAGCACCCCGTAAGCGAACCTGTCCACCACGACGAGCTGCTGTTCATCATTCAGCATCAGACCACGGAGCTGTGGTTCAAGCTCGTCATCCACGAACTCCTCGATGCCCGCAGGCTCATTGCCAACGATCAGCTGCAGTCGGCGCTGAAGCGCATCGCACGGGTCAAACACATTCAGAAGACCCTGACGGAGCAGTGGTCGGTTCTCGCGACTCTGACGCCGAGCGAATACGTCGGCTTCCGCGATGAACTCGGCCAATCGTCGGGTTTCCAGTCCTGGCAGTACCGGGCCGTGGAATTCCTCCTCGGTAACAAGAACGCCGGCATGCTCCAGGTCTTCGATGGTGAGCCCGAGGCCCGGGCGCAGCTCGAGACATATCTGCACGAGCCGAGCGTCTACGACGAGTTCCTGCGTGCACTCGCCCGCCGCGGTCTCCCGGTTCCGCAGCGGCTGCTCGACCGAGACGTGTCCGTGGCGCACACCTTCGACGAAGAGCTCCTCGATACCTTCCGGATCATCTACGAGAATCCGCAGGACTACTGGTTGGAATATGAGAGCTGTGAAGAGCTCGTGGACCTGGAGGAGAACTTCCAGTTCTGGCGCTACCGACACATGCGCACGGTGCTGCGGATCATCGGAATGAAGCGAGGCACCGGGGGATCGAGCGGTGTCGGGTTCCTGCAGAAGGCCCTCGACCTCACTTTCTTCCCCGAGCTCTTCGACATCCGCACCGGTATCGAGAACGGCCCCGGGACCGCGAATGGATCAGGAGCCGCGAATGGCTGTCCGGGGCTCTGAGTCCGATCGTCGTTCTCGATCACACTCCCGGCAACCCCACTTCTCTGCTGCGGACCTTCGTCGGACTCCACCTGCGTGACCTGGGCGGGTGGATCCGGGTTGGCGCTCTGCTTGAGCTCCTCGCCACCGCAGAGGTCTCGAACTCCTCTGTCCGCAGTGCCGTGTCGAGGCTCAAGGGCAAGGGCCTGCTCCTTCCCGAGAAGCGGGGAGCCGTGGCCGGTTATCGTTTGGACCCTGCCGCCGTGACTGACCTGGAGCGCGGCGATCGGCGCATCTTCACCTACCGCGGTCAGAGAGATGACGAACCCTGGTGCCTCGTGTCCTACTCCCTGCCCGAGGTGGATCGGCCCAAACGAGTTCAGCTGCGCCGAGAACTCACCGGCCTGGGCTTCGGAGCGGTCACCGACGGGCTGTGGATCGCGCCCGGACATCTGCAAGCTGAGGCTGAGGACGCCCTGGAGACCCTCGGCGTCCGAGAACGAGCGACGATCTTCATCACGCAGACACCGCTGACGGCCGAACCCTTCGCCCAAGCGGCCGCTAAATGGTGGGAACTGGACACCTTGGCCGCTCGACACGAAGAATTCCTCGACCGCTACGACCGCTACGACCGCTACGACGGCTACGACCGCTACGACCGCTACGACGGCTACGACGGCTCAGCACGGCAGTCGGCCTGCGGACCTTGGGAGGCGTTCGTCCTGTGGCTGCGCTGCGTCGATGACTGGAAGACGATCCCCTATGTCGATCCGGGCCTTCCGCCCAGCGCCCTACCCGCAGACTGGCCCGGCATGCGAAGCGTTGCACTCTTCGGACGTCTGCGTGCCGCGTACTCAGAACCTGCACGCGCTCACGTCAGGAATGTCGCCGCCGGCACCTGATGCGCACAGACCGGCTCAGCCCAACAGCGTCTCGACAACCAGCGGAAAGTAAGACGATTCGGGGTCGACGAGGTCCGCATGATCGGCGCCCTCGGCAACGGTGACGCGCGCCGGGAACGTCCGTGAGAATTTGATGTCAACCGTCTCATCCAGGTCCCCGTGGACGATGAGCAGATCCGCCCGAGAGGGAATGAGCAGCACCCGTGAGCGCGGGTCCTCACGCAGATACGGTGCCAGATCCGTCTCCGGCGGCGCACCCATGTAGTCGAGCACCGCGCCGTCACCCAAGCCGTGCGCAACCTCCCGGAACAGATCGGTGATCGGTGCCAGGGGCCGCAGCCGGAAATCGGGGCCGTCCTCGTTCAGATGGCTCGCCCAGGCCAGCACCAGGCAGCCACCGGCGGAGTGGCCGGTCACGACGAGGTTGCTCCGTGCCGCAGCGTTCACGCCCCACTCCTTCAGCGAGCCGCAGGCGAAGGAAATGGCGGCGGTGACGTCGTTAAGACAGTTGGGCTGCCCACCCGAGCGCCGGTATTCGATGAGCACGCACAGCACACCCGCCTCGGCGAGGGCAACGGCCATGGGCCGGGCATGGGCGAGATCGGTGCGCTCACGGAAGTATCCTCCGTGGATGAGGATCACCGTCGCCGAGGCGGTGCTCGGGTTGCCGTGAACCTCAAGGAACTGATCGGGCTCGGGTCCGTAGTCATGCCGGTTGGCGGTCCGCTTCGAACCCAGCTCGGCACCGGCTGCACCGAGAGCTGCGAAGCGTTCGTCCTGACTCATTCGGGTTTGCGCACGGGCGTCAGATCGGGAAGCTTCGCGTCGAGCTGGTCTCCAGAGGACTGACCGCGCAGGCGTCGACCCACCCAGGGGGCGAAGTGCTCACGAGCCCATTTCGACTCCTCGCTGACTGCGCTCCGGATCGGACGCGTCGGTCGCGCCGGCATCGCAAACCCTGTCACGGGCAGGGAGTGTCCGCTTTCCAGGGTGGCCAATGCCTGCTCGGCGACGAGGTCGTGGCCCGCGGGGGAGAGATGGATCCGGTCATCGGCCCAATTGTCGCCCGCGTAGAGCGGGCGCAGACCCCAGACGTCTATCATGTGGCAGCCGTGACGCTGCGCAATCGACCACAGGTGGGAGTTGTAGATACCCACGCGTGGACGCACCGCGCGGATCAGAGGTGAGCTGATCTCCGTGTCGAAGCCGTTGCACATGAGCACCTCGATGCCGGCTTCGCGGAAGGCGACGACGGCGCGTTCGAACTGATCGGCCAGATCATCGATATCGGCCGTCGGGCGCAGACAGTCGTTGCCGCCGGCGCAGAAGCTGACCAAGTCGGGTTTGAGATCGAGGGCCATGGGCACCTGCTCATCGATGATCCGATCGAGGAGTCGGCCGCGAATGGCAAGGTTGGCGTAGGTGAGCTCGGGGCTGCCGATAGGGGAGTCGACGAGTTTGCCGGCAAGACGATCAGCCCAACCCAAGTACCGGTTCTCTTGGTTGGGATCATGGTCCATCAGCCCTTCACTGAACGAATCGCCGATCGCGACATATGACGTGATGGTCTCGAGCATCGGTGTCCCTCTCTCATTGATTCTCTGACTCCGAACTATACTGAACCGGCCTCGTCGAGCTCAGGTGGGACCGCAGCAGATGTGGGCGGCCCTGCGTCGTGACCAGTGCTGATCGCCTGGCGTAGACTCGCATCGAGACGGATCTCGTCCTTGAAGGTCACTGCAAGAGGAGCACAATGTATCGTTCGGTTCCGGTTCCCGAGATCACCGATTTCGCTATCACCAATGCTCGGATTCTGCCCATCGCAGATGCCGACGGCAGACGTGTCGAACCGATCGAATCCGGTACGATCCTGGTCTCGAACGGCACGATCACCTCGGTGGCATCCGGCAACGATACAGCACAGAATCTGCCCACCGGAACGAAGATCATTGATGCTGAGGGACGCTGGGTGCTGCCCGGATTCATCGAAGCCCACGGCCACCTCGGCGTTCATGAAGATGGCGAAGGCTGGTCCGGTGACGACACGAACGAGATGACGAATCCCAACGGTGCCGGCGTGCGTGCCCTCGACGGCATCGACCCGAGCGACCTCGGCTTCAAGGACGCGCTGCGTGGAGGTGTCACCTCGGCGCTCATCAAGCCCGGATCTGGCAATCCGATCGGCGGACGCACCGCCTTCGTCAAAACCTGGGGGCGGATCGTCGACGAGATGCTCGTGACGCAGGACCTGTCCGTGAAGTCCGCACTGGGAGAGAACCCGAAGCGCGTCTACGGCGAGAAGAACGTCACCCCCTCCACACGCATGGGCACCGCGAAGATCTTCCGCGATGCCTTCGTCGATGCACAGAACTACCAGGCGAAACGGGCCCACGCCGAAGCCGAAGGCACACCCTTCGAACGTGACCTCGTGAAAGAGACCCTGGCGGATGTCCTCGACGGCAAGCTCGCCTTCGACCAGCACTGCCACCGCGCCGATGACATCGCCACAGCCATCCGCCTGTCCGAGGAGTTCGGCTACCGCCTTGTCATCAACCATGGCACCGAGGGCCACAAGATCGCTGACTACATTGCCGATAAGGGCATCGACGTCATCCTCGGGCCCCTCATGACCAGCCGGTCGAAGGTCGAGCTGCGCGACCGCACCCTGGCGACCGCGGGTGCACTGGCCAAGGCCGGGGTGCGCATCGCCCTGACCACCGACCACCCCGTCATCCCGATCAACTTCCTCATCCACGAAGCCTCCCTGGCAGTCAAGGAAGGCCTCGACCCTGTCATCGCGCTTGAGGCGCTGACCATCAACCCGGCCGCGATCTTCGGACTCGATGACCGTGTGGGCTCACTCGCCCCGGGCCGCGATGCCGACCTCGTCATCTGGTCCGGTGACCCACTGGACCTGAACTCCCGCGCCGATCAGGTGTTCGTATCCGGCCGCAAGGTCTTTGAATTCGACGCCGCAGCCGGTACTGCCGATGTGGCGGACCCATTCGGCCCGACTCTCATCAGTGAGCCGTGACGGACGACAACACAGAAGAAGCACCCACCGCCGAGGTACCGGTCGACGCCCAGTCGTCGTCCGGACCTGAGCATGGCTTGAACAAGCCAGAAGCCGGATCCGCGGCGCTGCAGGAACTGCTCGAACTCTCCCGTCAGCAGCGGCTCGAAGAGCTGCGTGAAGCACCGACAGGGGCGCTGCCGTCCGAGGGCCTCAGCCCCGCGGGCCCGAAGTCACCGAAGACGACGACGGCCAAGTCGAAGCCGAAGGCCGACCATAAGGGCGCCTCTCAGCGGGTTGCTCAGCGCGTAGCCAGACGCACCGTGGGCCGGCTCGTCTCGGGCACCTCGGTCAACACCCAGCCGGTGCCGATCGTCACGGCGCTCAAAGGCAGTCCGTACAAGGCGCCGGTGCAGGCCAGCGAACCTGGTGAGGAAGAAGCCAGGATGGTCCTCGACCTCGCGGCCGACATCGCTGCGATCATGATGCGCGCCGGCGCGGGCACCTCCGATATCGAGGTCTCCGTCATCGCGGCCTGTGCCGCGTTCGGGCTCACGACCGCCCAGGTGGACCTGACCTCGAACACTCTGACCGTGCACTATTCGACCTCCGATGGCCGTCTCATGACCGTCATGCGCGTCAATCGGGGCGAGTCCATCCACTTCGCGAAACTGGGTTCCGTGCACAAGCTCGTCACCGATCTGGTTGCAGGGAACCTGGGATTCAACGAGGCCAGGAGCCGTCTGGATGCCATCAGGTTCCAGCGTCGGCCCTATCAGGAATGGGTCGTCACCGGCGCCTGGGGAATGATGGTCGGCAGTCTCGTCGTGCTGTTGGGCGGTGGACCGATCGCCGCGGGCCTCGGAATCATCATGTCGATCATGATCAGTCAGGTCGGCAGACTCATCGGCCGCACCGCGTTGCCCAGCTTCTTCATCACCGCACTGCAGGCGGCGATCGCGACACTGGTGGCGATGGTGGCCGGTAACTTCGGCATCATCCAATCACCCCAATTTCTGGTCGCCGCCGGCATCGTCCTGCTCCTGCCCACACAATCCCTGTATTCCTCGGTTCAAGATGCCCTGACGAACTTCCCGCTCACCGCGGCCGGGCGCATGGTGGGCGTGGTCCTGACCCTGGCCGGCATTGTCTCGGGGCTGGCCTTGGGGGTTGTCACCGGCGAGGCGATCGGGCTCGACCCGATCGAAGTTCTGGTGCCGAAGACCAATGTCCACGTCATCTCAGCGATCGTGTCGATGGTGGCCGCGGCTGTCGTAGCCATGGCCGGCGTCATCGCCATGCAGTCGACGAGGCGGTTCATCCTCCCCGCCGCATTCGTCGGTCTCGCCTCCTACATCACGATGACGGCGCTGACGATCATCGCCATCGACAACGTTCTGGCCAGCCTGCTGGCCTCGACCGTGACAGGCTTCCTGGCGCGGCCGCTGTCGCTGCGCTTGGGTGCGCCCGCCATCGTGCTCATGATTCCCGCGATCTACACGCTGCTGCAAGGTCTCTCGATCTTCACCGCCGTCTATCAGATCGTCGCCGAATCGGCGACGACTTCCTTCGCGGTGGGACTGTCCGTGCTGTTCACTGCGATCCTGGCCAATGCGGCACTGGCCGTCGGCGCTGTGCTCGGCAGCTACCTGGCCCGGCCGCTGAAGAACCTCAAGGCAGATGCCGTAGAGAAGAAAGCCGAATCCGCGCGCTCGAACGAATCGACGATTGCCTTGGACACGGTCGAACCCCGCGACTGAGGCATCAGTTCTGGGGCGGGAGGCTCCAGTCGATGGGCGTCAGGCCCTTCTGTTCGAGCAGTTCGTTCGTGCGGGAGAACGGCCGGGATCCGAAGAAGCCTCTGCTGGCTGACAGCGGTGAGGGGTGTGCGGATTCGATGATCGCGACCTCGGAGCGACCTGCTTGCAGCATCGGGGCCAGACTCCGCGCGTCTCGACCCCAGAGAATCGCAACGACCGGCTGATCTCGGTCGACCAGTGCGGCAATCGCCTGTTCGGTGATGGCCTCCCAGCCGCGCTTGCGATGGGAGGCGGCTTCGCCCGGAGCGACGGTGAGCACCCTGTTGAGCAGCATGACTCCCTGCCGCGACCAGGCCTGCAGATCGCCATGGGCGGCAGGAGCGATGCCCAAGTCGGTGTTGAGTTCTTTGAAGATGTTCGTCAGAGACCGGGGGAGCGGACGCACCTCGGGATCGACGGCGAAGGACAAACCGATCGCATGTCCCGGGGTCGGATACGGATCCTGACCGACGATGAGCACCTTCACCTCGGCGAGGGGATCAGCAAAGGCACGGAACACCTTGTCTCCGCTGGGCAGATAACTGCGCCCGGCGGCGACCTCTTCCCGTAGGAAATCGCCCATGGCGTGGATCCGATCGGCCTGGCCGGACAGCGCCTCGGCCCAATCGGGGGACATGATCTTCGTCAGTTCAGCGGTGGACGTCATGGCCGCGATTCTACCGACGAGCGGTGCTTACCACGATCGATGCTTACCACGATCGATGGGCAGTGGCCGCCACGATCGATGGTTGGTGGCTGCCACGATGAGTGGTCGGTCAGGTGCCGATGTGCACATAACGCAGATGAGGTGTGCATCATCGCCTACCGTCCCGACGTTCTGTTCGGACGGGGGCAGGCGATATGCTCGATCAAAGGAGTTCATCGCAGAACTGAGTAGGTGAAAGGATCACAATGTCGCAATTTCCCGAGGCCACGAACTGGAAGATGTTCATCGGCGGAGAATGGGTCGAAGCTGCCGACGGTGACAGGAAAGACGTCATCACCCCCATTGATCGCAACGTTGTGATCGCCACTGTGGCCAATGGCAAGGAAGAAGATGCCGATCGGGCCGTCAAAGCCGCCCGAAAAGCATTCCCCGAATGGGCTGCGCTGCCGTTCAAGGAACGCCAGAAGATGCTCATCCGCTGCGCGGACGCACTGGACGCCGCCTCCGAGGAACTGGCCCAGCTGACCGCGATCGACACCGGCAACGCCATCCGTACCCAAGCGCGACCGGAGACGGTCATCCTGGCCGACCTGTTCCGCTACATGGGCGGAGTCGCCGGTGAGGTAAAGGGCAACACGCTGCCAGCCGGAGACGGACAGCTGCAGTACACGAAGCGTGTGCCGCTGGGCGTCGTCGCGGGAATCCTGCCGTGGAACTCACCGCTGATGATCGCCGCCTTCAAGACCCCGGCCGCGCTGGCCGCCGGCAACACGATCGTCCTCAAATGCGCCGAAGATGCACCGCTGACGATTCTGAAGATGGCCGAACTGCTCGCTGACATCCTTCCAGCGGGCGTCCTCAACGTCGTCACCGGCAAGGGTTCGGTCATCGGCGAGGCCCTCAACGTCCACCCCGACGTCGACAAGGTCTCGTTCACCGGCTCGACGAACGTCGGCCGTCACGTCGCTGAACTGGCAGGCGGCCGCCTCGCCCATTCTTCGATGGAACTCGGCGGCAAGAGCCCGAACATCGTCTTCCCCGACTCCAACGACGACGATACCCTCCAACAGGTGCTGCTCTCGACCCGTTTCGCACGCCAAGGCCAGTCCTGCACGATGGGCTCACGCCTGTTCCTGCACGAGGACATCTACGACGACTTCTTGTCCAAGCTCGTCAATGCTGTATCGAAGATGAAGGTCGGAGACCCTCGCAACGAAGACTCCGACATCGGCTGCATCATCAACGAGAAGCAGTTCAACCAGGTGTCTGACTACATCGAGATGGGCAAGTCGATGGACGGCGTTGAGATCGCCTACGACGGAACTGACTCACTCGAAGTCGGCGAACCCGGTTTCTACCACGCACCCGTCATCTTCTCCAAGGCCAAGAACGAATGGCAGACCAGCCAGGAAGAGATCTTCGGCCCCGTCCTCTCGGTCATTCCATGGAAGGACGTCGACGAGGTCATCGACATGGCCAACGACAGCGAATTCGGCCTCGCCGCGTTCGTCTTCACGAAGAACGTCGATGCCGCACTGACCATGGCCAACCGGATCGAATCCGGCTGGGTCCAGGTCAACCAGGGCGGCGGCCAGCTGGCCGGACAGTCCTACGGTGGGATGAAGACCTCCGGCTTCGGTCGTGAGGCCTCGCTCGAGGGCATGCTCGAAGGCTTTACCCAGATCAAGCAGGTCAACATCCGCATCCGCTGATCAGATCAGATTTGACAGGTGGTCCGCTGAGGACCGCCAGTCGGCACAGCTGACCCACTCTGCGATGGGTGGCTCACCCATTGGGGGAGAGCCACCTTCAGCAGAGTGGGTCAACTGGTTTCCTGCCGGAGTCGGGGGTCGGAGTTGCCAGTTGGGCCACGGATCGGAGTTGCCAGTTGGGCCGCGGATCGGTGCCGTCGGCCGGAGCCACGATCGACAACACCGGCAGTGGCTTTGTGTCGTGTTGTTAGAAGCGAGGAGCCTTGTCGGAAGAGGCAAGACGGCGCGCCGGGAATTTCAGTCCTGTCCTCCGGGCGATAATATAGAGGCAACGATTCTTTTCGAAGGAGCACAACCCCTATGCCGCAGAACCCAGGCACCCCCGAACTGAGCGAGCTCGAGGTGTCCGTTTTGGAGTTCGAGCGGCGGTGGTGGAAATACGGTGGAGCCAAGGACCATGCGATTCGCGAGCGGTTCGACATGTCTGCCACCAGCTACTTCCAGATCCTCAATTCCCTGCTCGACAACCCTGCCGCCCTTGCCAGTGACCCGATGCTGGTCAAACGCTTGCGTCGCATCCGCACCACGCGCCAGAGTGAGCGTGCACAAGCCCGCGTCTCGAGGTAGACATGACTGACGAATTCGACGAGATCGAAACAGGCCGGCGCAGCGGAGCCCATCGACTGGACTCCTCAGCGCAGTCGAATGTCGGTGCTATCGCACTGGTCATCATCCTCGCCCTTGTTGCCGTTCTGCTGGTCGTTGCGGCCATCAACATCATCACTTCGTCGATGAAGGACCCCGAGTCAAACGTCGGCGAATCCGGATCCGATAAGACCGCCTCGGCGAGTCCATCGCCAAGCGAGAGCGAAGTCAGCGTCGCCGATTCCTCATTGAAGGTCGATGTCCTCAACGGTTCCGGAGTCTCCGGAGTCGCGAAGAAGTTCTCCGAGGCAGTGGAGGAGAAGGGGTGGGGCATTGGCCAGGTCGGCAACTACTCGACCGGTTTGAACGTGTCCACGGTCTACTATTCGGACGAAGCGAACAAGGCTCAGGCGAAGATGGTCGCCGATGCGCTCGGCATCGAGGCCACGGAAGCGTCGACGGACTTCGATGCTGACATCACCGTCGTCATCTGCTCGGACATCGCTGAGCGCGGGCCCGAACCCAGCAAGAGCGGTTCGGGCGAAGGCGGCTCGGACGAGGACGGCGAAGAATCCGGCACAGCCGGTGTCACCGACAACAACTGATGCGGTCAGGCAACAGCTGAAGTGGTGGGGCCGGAATCAGCTCTCCTTGATAGCCGAGCGCTTTTCGCACGGCTTCGCGCCGGCCGTCGAAGCGCGGATTCGCGCGGAAGTGAACTCTTCCACGGCAGCTGTATAACGAATCGATAACAGTGTTGAGTGCTCGGGGGACCTGTCCGCCCCTGGGGTAGAGTTGCATCAGCTAGGCAAGCACTGCCCTTGTGTTCTATTCGTACTTCACCGAGATCATTCTCTAGAGGTCAATGAGAGAAATCGCGGGGTCGGTTGAGTTTTACTAGCTTCCGTTGTCCGCAGCGCGGCCAGACCGGTCGCAATGGGGTGACGGAATGTCAATGACACTGCACTGTATGGAGAAGTAATGGCACAAGGTACCGTCAAATGGTTCAACGCCGAAAAGGGCTATGGATTCATCACCCTGGAAGGTAACAACCAGGACGTGTTCGTTCACTGGAGCGCAATCCAGATGGACGGCTACCGCGCTCTCGAAGAGGGCCAGCAGGTTGAGTTCGAAGTTGGAGAAGGACAAAAGGGTCCTCAGGCGGAATCCGTCACCCTCCTCTGAGACTCACGTACGTAAAGTCTTTTGATCCGCTTCGGCGGGATCACGGCCAAGGCCCGAATCCCTCCGAGTGGGGAAAGCGTCAAGCAGGCAACTGCTTGGCGCTTTTCAGTTGTCTGGGGCCGATTGAGGCCCGTATGAGTCAGCGCCCGGGTTGATGCCGAGAGCTCGGGGCAACGGCGAGCATTGTCTCTACCGTCTGAGTCGGATTGAGTTGGTTTGCAACCAACTCAATCCGACTCAGAGTGTGCAATTGCCAGCGGACGAAGGCGCAAACAGAAGGCGCCTCTGCGGACGACCGCTCCTCTGCGGACGACCACTTCACGGACGCCCACCACACGCCCCGGCGGTTTCGCGCTGAGCCGAAACCGCGCCGGTACAGGGATCGGGGACGGTGAGCCACCTCGGCGAGTCCCTCAATATTTGCACTCGCATGGGGAGAGTGCTAAATCTAGTAGTGGTGAAAACCATGGGTTTCTCATCAGTCGTCTCGAGAGCGTTGTCCATATGTGGAATGGAACATGCGGGCATACTCTCTGCCGTCGCGGGCGTTGACGACTGCGCTGGATTCCCACTCCACTCCATCAGGGAGGATCTAAGCCACTATGGCAAAGATGATTGCATTCGACGAAGAAGCTCGTCGGGGACTCGAAGCGGGTCTCAACCAGCTTGCTGACGCGGTCAAGGTAACCCTTGGACCACGCGGCCGCAATGTCGTGCTCGAAAAGCAGTGGGGCGCACCCACCATCACGAACGATGGTGTCTCCATTGCCAAGGAGATCGAACTCGAGGATCCCTACGAGAAGATCGGCGCTGAGCTCGTCAAGGAAGTCGCCAAGAAGACTGACGACGTTGCAGGCGACGGCACCACCACCGCTACCGTTCTGGCTCAGGCTCTCGTTCGCGAAGGCCTGCGCAACGTGGCAGCCGGTGCTGATCCGCTCAGCCTCAAGCGTGGCATCGAGAAGGCTGTTGAAGCCGTCACCGGTGTCCTGCTCGAGAACGCCATCGACATCGAGACCAAGGAACAGATCGCCGCTACCGCCGGTATCTCCGCTGGAGATCCTGCTATCGGTGAACTGATCGCCGAGGCCATCGACAAGGTCGGCAAGGAAGGCGTCGTCACCGTCGAGGAGTCCAACACATTCGGACTCGAGCTCGAACTGACCGAGGGTATGCGCTTCGACAAGGGCTACATCTCCGGTTACTTCGTGACCGACACTGATCGCCAGGAAGCTGTCCTTGAGGATCCTTACATCCTCATCGTCAACTCCAAGATCTCGAACGTGAAGGATCTGCTGCCCGTCCTCGAGAAGGTTCAGCAGTCCAACAAGCCGCTGTTCATCATCGCCGAAGACGTTGAGGGCGAAGCTCTCGCGGTTCTCGTGCTGAACAAGATCCGTGGCACCTTCAAGTCCGTGGCCGTCAAGGCTCCTGGCTTCGGAGACCGCCGCAAGGCTCAGCTGGCCGACATCGCCATCCTCACCGGTGGTCAGGTCGTGTCCGAGGAAGTCGGGCTCAAGCTCGACAACGTGACAACCGAACTGCTGGGCACCGCCCGCAAGGTCGTCATCACCAAGGACGAGACCACCATCGTCGAAGGTGCGGGAGACGCCGAGGAGATTGCAGGCCGGGTCGCACAGATCCGTGCCGAGATCGAGAACTCGGATTCGGACTACGACCGTGAGAAGCTGCAGGAACGTCTGGCCAAACTGGCCGGCGGTGTTGCAGTCATCAAGGCCGGTGCTGCGACCGAGGTCGAGCTCAAGGAAACCAAGCACCGCATCGAAGATGCAGTGCGCAACGCCAAGGCTGCTGTAGAAGAGGGAATCGTCGCCGGTGGCGGCGTCTCGCTCATCCAGGCGGGCAAGACCGCCTTCGCCAACCTCTCACTCGAGGGTGACGAAGCAACCGGTGCCAACATCGTCAAGGTTGCCATCGAAGCTCCGCTGAAGCAGATCGCCACCAACGCCGGCCTCGAAGCCGGTGTGGTTGCCGATAAGGTCGCCAACCTCGAAGCCGGATTCGGCCTCAACGCCGCAACCGGTGAGTACGAGGACCTGTTGGCCGCTGGCATCAACGACCCGGTCAAGGTGACCCGCTCTGCCCTGCAGAACGCCGCCTCGATCGCCGGTCTGTTCCTGACCACCGAGTCGGTTGTCGCCGACAAGCCTGAGAAGGCTGCCGCAGGTGCTGACGCAGCTGCTGCCGGTATGGACGGAATGGGCGGCATGGGCTTCTGATCAGCCCTTTTCGCTCGAAGAGCCGTGCCGGTGCCCGAAAGGGTGCCGGCACGGCTCCCTGTTGCCTCATTGCAATACCTCCGGGAAAGAAACATCGTTGCCTCAGATGAAAACCTCCGGCAACACCGAGTCGTTGCCTCAAATAGGAACCTCCGGAAGGGTCACCCGTTGTTCCAGGCTCGGT
>NZ_FXZH01000047.1 GCF_900169365.1 Brevibacterium sp. 239c | reverse complement strand
CGGCTGGTTCTCTTTCGGTGGTGACGGGAACCCTGGTGGACAGATCACGAGAAGGACACCGCGGAACGGGTCAGTCAGGCTTTGGGTCACACCGGGATTCCCGACCTTTCCAGTATCAACGTCAGGCGGTTTTGCTATTGTCTGCACACGTGCGGCGGATTAGACCTGAATCAGACTCGATGGCGGCCTCAGCGCTCTTGCTGGCCGTGCTTGTCGCTGTGGCCTCATTCGCTGTCTCTTTCACTGGACTCATTGCCGCTGCCGGTTGGGCAGGAATCCCGCGTCCGTTGCGCCCGGCAGTACCGATCGTCGTTGACCTCTCAATCCTCGTCTTCACCGTTGCGGCTGTTGTCGCCAGAGCACGAGGCGAAGATGTGCGGCTCGCATGGTCATCAGTAGGAATCTTCACCGTCGTATCGATGGTCACCAACGCCACTCACGCACTCAGCGATGGAAATTCAACGGCGACGACGTTTCCTGCTCTCGTCGTTGGATCGTTTATCGCCAGCCTCATGCCTCTGGCCTGCCTCATCTCCACTCACACAGCGGTATCGGTTGCCGTGGCTCCCCCGCAAGGCTCCAAGGCCGCACGACGCCGTGCAGAACGTGCCCGAGTCGACCAGTCAACCCTTCTTGCCCCTGAACCTTCTCCAGCGCCCTCGGTGGCCGCAATGGGTTTGCCGCGGAAGGCGCCAGCCATCAAGGCCGCGGCTGATTCGTCCAGACCCGTTGATGTCGATGTTGTCGTCGAAATGAAACAGGCCGGCAAATCTCACCGGGAGATCGCCGATACTCTGGGCACCTCGAAGTCAACCATTCAGAGGTTGCTGTCAAAGTCGGTCATTGCGTAGCAAGTTCAGAAAAAATCTTGTTGCACCGTGTACACATCTCAATTCGCCGCACGTATATCTAGTGAGCCCGATAATCAGGTCGATGGCTCACCGATTTGAGAACTGGAGAATACCGAGATGAGCATGATCGCCACCGATCGCGAGATCCTGACACCGGCACAACTCGCTGACGAGCTCTGCGTTACCACCGGACATCTTGCCCAGCTTCGCTTCACGGGGCAAGGTCCACGCTTCTTGAAGCTCAGTCCGCGCGCTGTTCGATACCGTAAAGCTGACGTGGAAGCGTGGCTTGACGATCGCACGAAGGTCCGTACCGAATGATCGGACGTTCATCATGCAGTGACATAGCAGAAACGCACAAATCTGAGGTCGCGACCGGATTGAACGAGCTCAGCGGCACGGGGGTCTCGGTTGCTCTCAATCTTGGCGAAGGACACAAACGTGGCTCACATTTCACCCTACGAAACTCCGAACGGCAAAAAATACCGTGTCCGTTGGAGAGACGAAAACAACAGACAGCGCGAAAAGCGAGGATTCGGTCGTAAGCGCGATGCCATTGACTTCAAGTCCGAGCTCGAAGGAGATTTTCGCTCGGGCACATATGTTGCGCCGACCGCTGGAAAAGCCACTATAGCCACGCTTGGCGCCGACTGGATGATACGACAGACTCATTTGGCGCCGAGCACATTGCGCAGCGTCGAGACTGCGTGGCGAGTCCATGTGATGCCTCGATGGGGCGCGCGTTCAACCTCGTCAATCAAGCAACTCGACATCAGCCGATGGATCTCGGAACTAAGCAATGACGGCAAGTCAGCCACGGTTGTCCTCCGCGCGTTCGGAGTCCTGCGCGGAATCTTGGACGATGCTGTTTCCGCGAAGTTGATCAAGACCAGTCCGGCGCTTGGGGTGAAAAACCTCCCACGGAAGAAAAAGGGTGAGCACACTTACCTCAATCATCTTTCTGTCCAGCGACTTGCAGATTCCGCGGGCGGACAATGGAGGCTGCTCGTTTACCTGGCTTGCTACACGGGCATGAGGTGGGGAGAGATTACAGGGCTCCGAGTCGGCGATCTGGACTTTGAGAAGCGACGAGTCAGAATCGTGCGCAATGCTGTTGAGTCAGGTAGCAAATTCCACGTGGGCACTCCGAAGAGTGGAAAGAAGCGAACCGCACCTCTGCCCGGCTTCCTTGCGGATGAGTTGAAAGACTTCTGCGCAAAAAAGTCACACGCCTCATTGGTTTTCGAGGCTCCGCGCCGTGGCGGATTCATTTTGCGACCAAAGCCGAAAGGTCGCAGCGAAGGTGGGACGGGTGGTTCATGGTGGGCATTGGCCAAAGAAGAGGCTGAGGTTCCGCCGCAAATGCGTATCCACGATATGCGCCACACAGCTGCCAGCCTGGCTGTTCAGTCAGGCGCCCACGTCAAGGTTCTCCAACACATGCTCGGTCATGCATCGGCGGCGATGACTCTTGACACGTACTCGGACCTTTTCGACGACGATTTGGACCAGGTTTCAGAGGCTTTGGATGCTCATAGATCAGAACAGTTAAGAATGAAATGTGGGCAAAATGTGGGCAAATGAGCCAAATCCAACGGCCCGACTAGCACTTCCAGGCTTCTCACCAGGCAACTTATCAACTGTTCAAAGGTGGGCCCAGAGGGACTTGAACCCCCGACCCTCTCGGTGTAAGCGAGATGCTCTAGCCAACTGAGCTATAGGCCCCACAGCAGGTCAGGAGCAATAGCTCCCGAACGTGCTTGACCAGTATGCCATAAGGCCATGCGGGCAGACGAATTCCGTGTTCAGTCGCTCTCTGTCTTCAGCAGGCGCGCCACGATATTGGCGAAATTCTCACCTGCATCCGCATCTTCAATACCGAAGAGTCTGCGATTCTGTTCGATCGCCACGGCACCGAGGGCATGTGCCATCACTCCATGGGAGACGGTCGTGCCTAAGGCTTCAGCACTCAATGCGCTTGGAGTCACTGCGGCGGGGGCGATCGAGAATCCGAGGAGCATAATCTCAGCACCGTCACGATAGGTCAGGAGGATGTCCCGCAGCGCCATCGCAGTCACAAGCGGGTCAGAAGTCGATGGGCATCGCGCATCGACCTCAGCATTCATCCGTGTGGCGATGAGGACGAAGAGCTCCTGCTTGTCTTTGACGTGCCAATACAGTGCGGAAGGCTGGACCTCGAGCTCACGAGCGAGCCTGCGCATCGACAGATCACCCAGTCCGTAGCGCGAAAGGATGTCGAGGGCGGTTGTCGTGATGCTCCCGGCAGTCAGTGCCAACGAGGTGTTCCTTCCATTTGCGGATGGTCGACCGTGCCGATTTTTCAGAACGGGTCACCATCGCTATAGTAGTTCCTGGTCACGGGATATAGCGCAGCTTGGTAGCGCGCCTCGTTCGGGACGAGGAGGTCGTGGGTTCGAATCCCGCTATCCCGACCATTGTGATGTGTCGCGACATCGTTCACTCGATGTCGCGGCACATTTCTCATTTCTGACCCGGTCCTGTCTCACGTCATCGTGCACACTTTCAGGGGTATGTCTCACGACATCGTGCACATCATGTCTCACGTCATCGTTCATCTCTTCTTCTGATAGTCCTTGCTCGCATCGAGTGTGTGTTCAGCGATGATTTCGCCTGCAACCCGGTCGATGACCATCGTCTCATGCCCCTGCATGAGCAGTAGTACTCGTTTCCTTGCCCAGGCTCTCCCGATGCCCAGATGTCGCAGTTTCCCCGCATAGCGGATGCTGATCGTGCCCGTGGCATCGACTTGGTCGTATCTGACTCTCCAAATCGTGTCAGCCATAGCGATGACCGGTATGGCTTTGGTGATGGCCGTGTAGGCGGTCTCGGGGGTGCGTCTGCCAATGGCTCTGTGGGGCCGTTGTGTGTTGTAGATGTGGGCGAATCGGACCAGCTGGGTATTGAGCGCCTCAACGGTGTCGACAAGCCCGTCTGCGATCAGCCAGCGTTTGAGTGTCTGGTGGTAGCGCTCGACCTTGCCCTGGGTCGTGGGGTGATGAGCTGCCCCGTTCTTCTGCACGATGCCCATATCGGACAGGAGTTGTTCGAACCCATTGGGCTGTTTGGGACTGCCGTGAGGTTCCCCGCAAGTTGTGGACACTTGATCTGTCTCACGCGGCTTGCGCAGACACTTCCTCTTCACTGACCAGGTCGGTCAGTGAACGTGCTTCCTCGAACTCCACCGGCGTCACCTGACCCAG
>NZ_FXZH01000062.1 GCF_900169365.1 Brevibacterium sp. 239c | reverse complement strand
CTACGTGAAGTCGGAGTCGCTAGTAATCGCAGATCAGCAACGCTGCGGTGAATACGTTCCCGGGCCTTGTACACACCGCCCGTCAAGTCACGAAAGTCGGTAACACCCGAAGCCGGTGGCCCAACCCTTGTGGAGGGGGCCGTCTAAGGTGGGACTGGCAATTGGGACTAAGTCGTAACAAGGTAGCCGTACCGGAAGGTGCGGCTGGATCACCTCCTTTCTAAGGAGCACACATCAGAACCCCAACGCAGCATCCATTCGTGATGCTGGTTGGGCAGCTCAAGGGTGGAACATCTCTATCTTCGCTCATCCAACCAGCGTTGTTGAGGCACATGCCTTGTCGACGCCGGTTGTGTGGTGGGCTAGAACATTTACGTTATTGGGTCCTGGAATCACAGGCCCCACACAACACAGTCCTTCTTTGTGGCTGCGAGTGTGTGTGGTGTGGTGGTTTCATCTAACGGACCGACCCAGACCACGGTCATCCTGTTCACAGGGTGGGTGTGGGTGGTGTTTGGTAGTGGTTTGAGAATCGTATAGTGGACGCGAGCATCAACAACACACCAGTGGTGTGTTGTTATGTAATGTGATTTTTCTTGTGAAATCCGAAAGTGTTTTTTTCGCGCACACAATCATCGACCATGAAAGTGGTTGGTATGAGTGTGTAAGAGCGCATGGTGGATGCCTTGGCATCAGGAGCCGATGAAGGACGTGGAAATCTGCGATAAGCCTCGGGGAGCCGATAAACGGGCTGTGATCCGAGGGTCTCCGAATGGGGAAACCCCGCCACATGAGAGTGTGGTGACCCGCATCTGAATATATAGGGTGTGTGGAGGGAACGCGGGGAAGTGAAACATCTCAGTACCCGTAGGAAGAGAAAATAAAATATGATTCCGGGAGTAGTGGCGAGCGAAACTGGAAGAGCCTAAACCGTGTCAGTGTCAAGCGTGCTGGTGTTGCTGACGTGGTGTTGTGGGGTATGCGTGTCTCACCCAGCATGGTGGGGACGTTGATGTGTGTTACGTGTAGTCGAAGCTGGTGGGAAACAGTACCGGAGTGGGTGAGAGTCCCGTAGACGAAACATGTGACCCCGACGTTGTGCATATGCCCGAGTAGCACGGTACTCGTGGAATGTCGTGTGAATCTGCCAGGACCACCTGGTAAGGCTAAATACTTCCTGATGACCGATAGCGGATAGTACCGTGAGGGAATGGTGAAAAGTACCCCGGGAGGGGAGTGAAATAGTAC
>NZ_FXZH01000048.1 GCF_900169365.1 Brevibacterium sp. 239c | reverse complement strand
TACTCGTGGAATGTCGTGTGAATCTGCCAGGACCACCTGGTAAGGCTAAATACTTCCTGATGACCGATAGCGGATAGTACCGTGAGGGAATGGTGAAAAGTACCCCGGGAGGGGAGTGAAATAGTACCTGAAACCATGTGCTTACAATCCGTCAGAGCCTCCTTGTTGGGGTGATGGCGTGCCTTTTGAAGAATGAGCCTGCGAGTTAGCGGTGCGTGGCGAGGTTAACCCGAGAGGGGTAGTCGTAGCGAAAGCGAGTCCGAATAGGGCGTTTCAGTCGCGTGTCCTAGACCCGAAGCGGAGTGATCTAGCCATGGGCAGGGTGAAGCGTGTGTAAGAGCGCGTGGAGGCCCGCACCCACTTCAGTTGAAAATGGAGGGGATGACCTGTGGTTAGGGGTGAAAGGCCAATCAAACTCTGTGATAGCTGGTTCTCCCCGAAATGCATTTAGGTGCAGCGTTGCGTGGTTCTTGCCGGAGGTAGAGCTACTGGATGGCTGATGGGCCCCACCGGGTTACTGACGTCAACTAAACTCCGAATGCCGGTAAGGTTCAGCGTGGCAGTGAGACAGTGGGGGATAAGCTTCATTGTCGAGAGGGAAACAGCCCAGACCATCAACTAAGGCCCCTAAGCGTGTGCTAAGTGGGAAAGGATGTTCAGTTGCGAAGACAACCAGGAGGTTGGCTTAGAAGCAGCCATCCTTGAAAGAGTGCGTAATAGCTCACTGGTCAAGTGATTGAGCGCCGATAATGTAGCGGGGCTAAGTACACCGCCGAAGTTGTGGCAGCATCCCAATAAGCCGTAATGGTGGGGTGTTGGGTAGGGGAGCGTCGTGCTGGCAGTGAAGTCGCCGTGTGAACGAGTGGTGGAGCCGGTACGAGTGAGAATGCAGGCATGAGTAGCGAAAGACGGGTGAGAAACCCGTCCACCGGATGACCAAGGGTTCCAGGGCTAGGCTAATCCGCCCTGGGTAAGTCGGGACCTAAGGCGAGGCCGACAGGCGTAGTCGATGGACAACCAGTTGATATTCTGGTACCGACGCATAACCGTCAATACCAAAACACGTGATACTAACCATGTCATATGCCCGTGATGTCTTCGGATGTCTGGTTGGTGTGTGGTGTGGGACCTGAGTGTGGAGTCGGTAAGCGCGAGGTGTGACGCAGGAAGGTAGCCAGGCCACGCGATGGTAGTCGTGGTCTAAGGTCGTAGCACGTGGGGGTAGGTAAATCCGTCCCCACATAGTGTGTGAGAGCTGATGGGCGCCCCATTTTGGTGGGGTGATCTGGTGATCCTATGCTGCCGAGAAAAGCATCGGCGTGAGGTTGTGTGTTGCCCGTACCCTATAACCGACACAGGTGGTCAGGTAGAGAATACTAAGGTGATCGAGAGAATCGTGGTTAAGGAACTCGGCAAAATGCCCCCGTAACTTCGGGAGAAGGGGGACCATCCTGGTGAAGCCAACTTGCTTGGTGATGTGCTGGTGGTGGTCGCAGAGGCCAGAGAGAAGCGACTGTTTATTAAAAACACAGGTCCGTGCGAAGATGTAAGTCGATGTATACGGACTGACGCCTGCCCGGTGCTGGAAGGTTAAGAGGACTCGTTAACTGTTTTAGGACAGTGAAGCGGAGAATTTAAGCCCCAGTAAACGGCGGTGGTAACTATAACCATCCTAAGGTAGCGAAATTCCTTGTCGGGTAAGTTCCGACCTGCACGAATGGCGTAACGACTTCTCTGCTGTCTCAACCACGAACTCGGCGAAATTGCATTACGAGTAAAGATGCTCGTTACGCGCAGCAGGACGGAAAGACCCCGAGACCTTCACTATAGTTTGGTATTGGGATTCGGTGTGGTTTGTGTAGGATAGGTGGGAGACTGTGAGGCTATCACGCTAGTGGTGGTGGAGTCGTCAAGTGAAATACCACTCTGACTATACTGGATTTCTTAACTTCGGACCCTGATCGGGTTCAGGGACAGTGCCTGATGGGTAGTTTAACTGGGGCGGTTGCCTCCTAAAGAGTAACGGAGGCGCCCAAAGGTTCCCTCAGCCTGGTTGGCAATCAGGTGTCGAGTGTAAGTGCACAAGGGAGCTTGACTGTGAGACGGACGTGTCGAGCAGGAGCGAAAGCTGGGACTAGTGACCCGGCCATGGCTTGTGGAAGCGTGGTCGCTCAACGGATAAAAGGTACCTCGGGGATAACAGGCTGATCTTGCCCAAGAGTCCATATCGACGGCATGGTTTGGCACCTCGATGTCGGCTCGTCGCATCCTGGGGCTGTAGTCGGTCCCAAGGGTTGGGCTGTTCGCCCATTAAAGCGGTACGCGAGCTGGGTTTAGAACGTCGTGAGACAGTTCGGTCCCTATCCGCTGCGTGCGTAGGAAATTTGTGGAGGCCTGTCCTTAGTACGAGAGGACCGGGACGGACGAACCTCTGGTGTGCCAGTTGTACCGCCAGGTGCATGGCTGGTTGGCTACGTTCGGGAAGGATAACCGCTGAAAGCATCTAAGCGGGAAGCCTGCTTCGAGATGAGATTTCCAACCCACTTTGTGGGGTGAGGTGTCCTATAGATTATGGGTTTGATAGGCCGGGTATGGAAGCACTGTGAGGTGTGGAGTTGACTGGTACTAATACGCCGATCACTCATATAACCCTTTTTTTGGTGGTTGTGTGTGCGGGAAGCATTTATAGGGTTTCACGAGATGTTTATTGATGAGTCACATTGTGTGTGGTGTTCGCGTTCGCTGTACGGTTCTTGGACCGCTACTTGCCCTTTGAGGACTTGAGAGTTTTTGGGGTGGTGGTGGTGTGTTGGTTTTGCGGTGGTGATAGTGGTGGGGAAACGCCCGGTTAACCGTTCCGATCCCGGTAGCTAAGCCCATTCGCGCTGATGGTACTGCAACTTGGTGGTTGTGGGAGAGTAAGTGACTGCCGCAATATT
>NZ_FXZH01000049.1 GCF_900169365.1 Brevibacterium sp. 239c | reverse complement strand
TGTTGGCGGCCATGGGAAACTGCCCATAGGCGGACAGTGGAAATGCCCACTCCTGGCCAGTAGAACTGCCCAGTGACGGCCACGATTTCTGCCCATCCGACCACATAGTGCCCCCGCTCAAGGGGGACGACCCCGAACCACTTCTCGGGGATGATGACGGTGTCTAATCGATCAGCATCCACCACGAGAGGGTCCGGGGCCGCTTATGAAGTCTGACGGAGAAATCATGGAAATTCTAGAAGCATTCGACTCGACTGGGTCGTATCGGGCCGCGGCCGAGATGGTGGGGTGTTCCCATCACACGGTCAAAGCTCACGTTGACGCCCGTAATCAGGGCCGGCCCGTGGGTACACCAGTCCGCCGCGACCGGACCACGGACGAGTTCATGGACAAGATCACGGAACTAGTGACTCGTTCAGGAGGCAAGATCCGCGCCGATAAAGTCCATCAACGACTGATCAAGCTCGGTTATCAGGGGTCGGAGAGATCGACGCGGCGCGCGGTCGCTGAAGCCAAGCAGATCCAGGAGAGGGCTGGTCGTCGTGTGCATCGGCCGTGGGTGGCCGAGCCAGGATTGTGGCTGCAATACGACTATGGTGATGGGCCCGTCATCGACGGGGCCAAGACAGTGTTGTTCATCGCGTGGTTGGCGTTTTCGAGATTCCGGATCGTGATCGCGCTGCGCGATAAGACCCTGGCGTCGGTGTTCATGGCCCTTGATCGCACGTTCCGACTCATCGGCGCCATCCCGACCTATGTCCTGACCGATAACGAGAAGACGGTCACGACGATGCACATCGCCGGTGTGCCCGTGCGCAACCGCGACACGGTCTCGTTCGCGAAGTACTACGGGACCACGGTCCTGACCTGTCAGCCGGCTGATCCCGCGTCGAAGGGTGGGGTGGAACGCTCAGTCCAGATCGCGAAGGCCGACTTGGTTCCCACGGCCACGAATCTGCTGGCCGAATACGCATCGTTTGCCGAACTCGAGATCGCGTGCCAGGAATTCATGGAAGGAGTCAATGCGAAAGAGCATCGGGTGACGAAACGGCGCCCGATCGACCTGATCGGCCAGGAGCTTGAGGTGATGCACCCTGTCCCGGACCGGGCCCATACGATCGCGTTCGGACTCTCGAGGAAGGTACCGGTCAATACGCCGATGGTGGCCTTCGAGTCCGGGCAGTACTCGGTGCCGCATGCGTTGATGGGTTGCGAGGTCTTCGTGAGGGTCCACGGAGTCGCCGATGGTGAACAGATCATTATTGTTGCCGCGGGCAGTGACGGGATTCGGGAGATAGCCCGACACGGCAGAGCACGGCCAGGATCGCCTGAGATCTGTGACGAGCATTTCCCAACCGATGCGACACGCAAGGTCCCCGGAGTCTACGCAATCCAGGCTAGGAACCGTGATGAGGAAGCCTTCCTGGACATCGGTCACGGGGCGCACGAGTGGTTACGTGAAGCAGCCGCAGCCGGGGTGCCGAGGATGCGAGTGAAAATGGTTGAGGCCGTGGCCCTGTCGCGTTTGCATGGTCGTGAGGATGTTGACGAGGCGTTAGGCACCGCAGCCGCCTATGGTCGCTTCGCCACGGGTGATGTGGCGTCGTTGCTGGCCCATCGAGTCAGCAATCAAGGCATCAGGAGCGCGGGCGAAGATGCCTCGCTTGCTCAAGGTACCGCCGGGTGGCAGGCGATTAGCATTCGACCGGTGACAGGGACTGCTGACGGGAGTGTGGCCTGATGGCGATCACACGTCAGGTGCCGGACTTAGATGCTGAGGTCGAGGCGATGATGCGACGGTTGAAGATGCCGTATGCGCGCACTCTTGCCCCGGAATTGTTGGCCACGGCGAAAGCTCAACGGTGGGAGCCCGTCGAAGTCGTGCGAGCTCTGCTGGTCGAGGAGGCTCGTGGTCGGTCGGCGGCGATGTTGGCGACCAGGCGCAAGCAGGCGGGTTTCCCCACGGGTAAGACGTTTGAGTCCTGGGATGAGGATGTGTCATCGATTCCTGCCCCGACGCAGCAGGGCCTTTCGACTCTGGAGTGGGTATCGCGGAAGGAGAATTTGGCTGTCTGCGGGCCCGCTGGCACGGGTAAGTCGTTCTTCCTGGAGGTGTTGGGCCACAAGATCATCGATGAGGGCGGACGTGTGTCCTGGCTGCGGCTGGACGATCTGGGCGGGCTCATCCGTGCCCATCGTCCCGATGATGGTGTTGCCAAGACTGTTCAGCGATTGTTGCGAGCCGATCTCGTTGTTATCGATGATATTGGGCTCTTACCTGTCAGCGATGATGCGGCCGAGGGTCTGTATCGGCTCGTCGATGCCGCCTATGAGAAACGCTCGATCGCGATCACGTCGAATTTGCATCCGTCTGGGTTTGACCAGCTCATGCCCAAGACAGTGGCCACGGCCACTGTGGATCGGCTCCTTCATCATGCGCACTTGATCGAGACCAGTGGGGAATCGATCAGGTTGAGTCAGGCTGTTGCTGGTGCGGGGGTGGTTGCCTTGAGCTGACGTGAACGAGCCTGGTGGTCGCGGCCGGACACAAATAAGTGGATGGGCAGAAAACGTGGCCGCCCGTGGGCAGTTCTGGTGGCCATCAGCGGGCACTTTTCGTGTCCGCCCGTGGGCAATTCCTAATGGCCGTTGACA
>NZ_FXZH01000050.1 GCF_900169365.1 Brevibacterium sp. 239c | reverse complement strand
CGGCCTCCCGCCGGTACTCGGGCGTGAACGTGCGACGCTGTTTCTTGCTCTCTGACATGCTGGACATCCTTCCACCAGGATCACGAATCCCGCTAGCTCGGGTGTCCACAAAACCAGGCTAACCTCAGCCCAGGCATTCAACGTCAGCGCTGGATTGAAGCCGACAGTGGCTTGAAATCCCATCCTGAAAACAAGGAAGAAGTTGAACACCATCAGCGCTGTTCCGATGACGGTTCGAATCACTCCGCCGAACGACGTACGCGCTGACCGTATCGTCCAGGCTGCTCTAGAAGTTGTACGTGTGCTGATCGGCCAGGTCACCCAGTGAAAAGACCTGGAGCGCAGACTCACAATGAGCGCAGACACACCGACAACTGCACCGGCGATTGCGTGAGGAACGATGGCATTGAGCTCAGGGCGATGCTCGACCGACAGTGATCCGGTATTCGTTGCCGAGATTGCGCCCAACAGCATACCGATGAGCAGGGCGACCGAGCACATGAGAACCATTGTCTTCGAAACTCTTCGCCATAGTCGTTGCCGCATGGACTTACCTCGCAGTACTTCTCACACCCTCAAGTCTGCCGACCGGGGGCGCTGGTATGTCGTTGGTGAATCAGCGCTTCACCATGAATGTAGCGCCGATCATGAGACATAAGACCAATTTCTATACTTTGGTCGGGATTTCCGATACGTCGGTAAAGACGCCCAAGCGCGGCACTCAGATTTTCGCGAGATGACGCTCATGTATACCTTGCCGATTGCGCCCGACTACTATGTCTACGGCGCAAGCGATCTGGGGGTGCAGGTGTTCCTGGAACTCGGATTCGTGCTGACGGAAGCAGTTAAAAACCTCGACCGTGACGAGTCCAAGGCGTCGGAGGCTGGACTCGTGCTCAGCGCCGAACGGCTCCACCTGCTCGATGCCGACCTCATCGTTGCCCAGAGCTATGGGGATGAACGCGACGATGTTGAACGGCGCGATCTGTTCGGCAACATCCCCGCAGCAAAAGAGGGCAATCTCCTCTGGCTGCCCGAACGAATCTCCGATGGCCTGGCATTCGGGACAGCCTTTAGTACCTCAGCAGTTCTGGACGATCTGGTTGCATTGATCAGCAAAACTGTGGAATAGCGCTCAGTACCGTGCGCACCTCGGCCCGCTGACTGTCAGGTCCGAATTCCGCCAGACATGGATAAAGAGTCTTGGTTCACTTGAAACATGATGAATAACACTCGAGATAAGGCAACCCAGTTTCATGCTCTCCACCATGGAGAGTCCCCTCTTTTACTCAGCAATGCGTGGGATGCCGCATCAGCACGAATTGCTGAGGCAGCGGGAGTATCGGCGATCGCCACCACCAGCGCCGGTATCTCCTGGGCCGCGGGACTGCCCGATGGCGATTATCTGGAAAGATCGCGAGCCGTAGCTGTGGCCGAATCCATCATTAGGGCAAGCGAGCTTCCGGTAACCGCGGATATTGAGGGCGGATACGCGGACACAGCTTACGGTGTCTCCGAAACGGTCAAAGCCTTTCTCGACGTCGGGGTCGTCGGAATCAACATCGAAGACGGAGACAGATCGGCCGATGACACGAGCAACCGGATTGCAATGGCAAAGAAGGCTGCGGACTCTGCCGGTGTCGCCCTGTTCGTCAATGCTCGCACTGATGTCTTCCTCAAAGAGGCCGAACCCAACGAGGACCTGGTTTCCCATGCTGTCTCCCGGGCCGAAAGATTCGTCGACGCGGGCGCAGACGGAATTTTCGTGCCGGGTGCCACTGAGATCGACACCGTCGCCGCACTCGTTGAACGCATTGATGCGCCTCTGAATCTTATGGCCGGACCCGGAGCTCCCACGGTACAGAACTTGGCCGCACTCGGCGTTGCGCGAGTGAGTCTGGGCTCAGCTGTGGCTCAGGCCGCCTACGCCGTAGTCAAGAATGCAACCGCTGAGCTCTTAACGTCCGGAAGCTACTCTCGGCTTGAGGATTCGCTCGATTACAGCTCCCTCAATGACTTGGCCTCGATGAATCATTCTGCAGTTCAGTAGTCGATGCTGGACTTGCGCCTCCAGGCTGATCGCTGACTTCGACGGGTGGGACGGACGTGACGAGCTCTAAATTCGAAGTTACGTTCCGGCTCTCTTGTACCAGTCGGCGCATCTCGGCAAGAGCAAGTTCGACATGTTCCAACCCTGCATCTGGCCATCAACGACGTTTGGGCAGTCGTGACGAATTTCAAATCGACACATTCACCATCTGGGTACCACCCTCGAGCCCAGACACGCTTAGGCGTCGCACCGTTCTCCGCGCTTCCGGTTGATCACGGATCAATACGAAGCTGCATTCTCAATTCGACTAGGGCGTGTCTCCTTTATTGACCATTCCAGGACTGGCACGGTGGAGACGTGACTACACAGCAACGACACCGAGTCTTCACTGATGAGCAGTGGGAGAAGATCGAACCACTTCTGCCCTCAAAC
>NZ_FXZH01000053.1 GCF_900169365.1 Brevibacterium sp. 239c | reverse complement strand
GTTTGCCTACGTCAAGCAATGGCGGGGGTTAGCGACGAGATACGACAAGCTCGCCATCACCTATCGAGCGGCCGTCGTGATCAGCGCGATCCTGACATGGCTCCGCCAATAAAGGAGACATGCCCTAACCCGTGTGTATCCCAGAAGCCCCAGACTCCTACATATGAGAGGGAACGACTTCCACTGCGATGTCGCCATCCCCAACGCATCGCAACTACATGTCGTTCACGCGGGTGACTCAGTGTTGGCATTTCATACACGAAGACGTTCTGAGAGGTACACGTAGTCGTCGTTCCGAAACGATATATCCCCTCGCTCGCAGACCTAGGAGACGCAACTGAGTACGATCTACGGTCGTTGTTTTCGACAATTCAAGCGGTGGCAAAGGAGATACAGCAACGTCATGGAGCTGCAACAATAACGACGTACCTCGCCGACTACCAAGAATCGAAGCATCTACTCATCCCCCGTACATTCGGGATCCGCTTCACACTACGGTACCCAAACGATTTAAGGCACGGCATACCGTCTGCGCGGGTGCTACTGGCTGAAAACGACGTTGCGACATCCCGTTCGACCGATAGTCTGGACAAATGCCTGATGCCTTATTCTCACACCCCCGACTCGCTCGCGTCTACGATCCACTTGACCCTGACCGGAGCGATCTCGATTCCTACCTACAAGTTATCGAACGCGTCAAGGCAAAAACGGTTCTCGATGTGGGCTGTGGCACAGGAACCCTGATCTCGATGCTCACCGAGTTGGGGCTGACAGCTCTGGGAGTTGACCCTGCTGAAGCGTCGATCGACGTCGCTCGTGAGAAGGTGGTCTCTGGCCTCGCGGAATTTGTCGTTGGTACAGGCGTGGACGTTGCCGCTGATCCAAGCCGACATGGCACCTTTGATCTCGCTACAATGACTGCCAACGTTGCCCAGGTGTTCCTAGACAACGACGACTGGATTGCCACCCTTCGCGCGATCAAATTCTGCCTCCGCCCAGGAGGACACATCGTTTTCGAGACAAGACAACCTTCTGATCGCGGTTGGGAGCGTTGGACGAAAGAGCAGACTCATCAAGTGGTAGATGTTGAGGGTGAAGGATCGGTCGAAGAATGGGTGCAAGTGACCAAAGTCGACGGTGAGTTTGTCACTTTCGAATCACCGACGATCTTTCACCGTGATGGAAAACGGATCGACTCCACGTCGACTCTGCGTTTCCGAAGCGAAGATGCGCTCGAGCGCACGTTATCGGATGTCGGCTTCAAAGATTTTGAGGTCCGAGATCTGCCCTACGCGCCCGGTCGTGGGTGGTTGATCCTCGCGAAGGGCTGAGCAGCCAAGAACGCTCACGCTCTGGACAACACGCCATACTGATTACCATGATTCAAGACCTAGATCTTCGTGTGCGCTTCACAGTCGTGGACGTGCGTCTGTCCAGCCTGTATGCACGAGCGTTTGGATACAGCAGCGAGCCAAGGAAACCGTGGGCTGTGCGGCTGCAACGCCATAGCCTGACGTTGATACTGGAAAGGTCGGGAATCCCGGTGTGACCCAAAGCCTGACTGACCCGTTCCGCGGTGTCCTTCTCGTGATCTGTCCACCAGGGTTCCCGTCACCACCGAAAGAGAACCAGCC
>NZ_FXZH01000065.1 GCF_900169365.1 Brevibacterium sp. 239c | reverse complement strand
CTACGTGAAGTCGGAGTCGCTAGTAATCGCAGATCAGCAACGCTGCGGTGAATACGTTCCCGGGCCTTGTACACACCGCCCGTCAAGTCACGAAAGTCGGTAACACCCGAAGCCGGTGGCCCAACCCCCTTGTGGGGAGGGGGCCGTCTAAGGTGGGACTGGCAATTGGGACTAAGTCGTAACAAGGTAGCCGTACCGGAAGGTGCGGCTGGATCACCTCCTTTCTAAGGAGCACACATAAGAACCCCGCAGAGGCAGCCATTCGCGTTGCCTGGTGGGAGCTCAAGGGTGGAACATCTCTATTTGGTTCGTCTGCACAGCGTTGTTCGGGGTATGTGCCTCGTGTGGCGGTGGTTGGTGGTCGTATGTGAATGAACACGTTATTGGGTCCTGGGATCACAAGCCAGCCAGCAATGGTTGTGTGTGTGGTTTCATCCAACAGGACCGACCCAGGTCACATGTGCGCTGCTGGTCAGTGTGGGTGTGGGTGGTGTTTGGTAGTGGTTTGAGAATCGTATAGTGGACGCGAGCATCAACAGCCCGGCTTGTGTCGGGTTGTTATGTAATGTGATTTTTCTTGTGAAATCTTTAGTGTGAAATTTTCGCACACACGCATATGACCGTCTTTGATGTGGTGGTATGAGTGTGTAAGAGCGCATGGTGGATGCCTTGGCATCAGGAGCCGATGAAGGACGTGGAAATCTGCGATAAGCCTCGGGGAGCCGATAAACGGGCTGTGATCCGAGGGTGTCCGAATGGGGAAACCCCGCCGCATGAGAGTGTGGTGACCCGCATCTGAATATATAGGGTGTGTGGGGGGAACGCGGGGAAGTGAAACATCTCAGTACCCGTAGGAAGAGAAAATAAAACATGATTCCGGGAGTAGTGGCGAGCGAAACTGGATGAGCCTAAACCGTGTGCGTGTCAAACGTGCTGGTGTTGCGTATGCGGTGTTGTGGGGTATGTGTGTCTAGTCCAGCATGACTAGGACGTTGATGTGTGTTGCGTGTAGTCGAAGCTGGTGGGAAACAGTACCGGAGTGGGTGAGAGTCCCGTAGACGAAACATGTGGCCCCGACGTTGTGCATACACCCGAGTAGCACGATACTCGTGGAATGTCGTGTGAATCTGCCAGGACCACCTGGTAAGGCTAAATACTTCCTGATGACCGATAGCGGATAGTACCGTGAGGGAATGGTGAAAAGTACCCCGGGAGGGGAGTGAAATAGTAC
>NZ_FXZH01000055.1 GCF_900169365.1 Brevibacterium sp. 239c | reverse complement strand
CTAACCTCGATTTTTCATGGCTGGCCAGTCGGTCCTGATTCCAGCTCCGTTGCCGCGTATAGGTAATGATTCTCGCATCCGGGTATGACACAACCACCGTGTCACGCCACAGCAGAAGCGGGGACTCCGATCCCGGAATTATTCTCTATCGTTCGGACACGGACAATAACGGCCTCAGCCCGGTGCTGGCCCCGGCAGTGCTCGTAAGCTGTTCAAGCCAGCGACGATGATCCGCGCCCAAGTTGCAGTGGCCTTCACATGCACGACCACCCGCCTGGCTGTCCTCGCGATCGTCGCCGGGACTGCGTACACGTGCATGCGCAGCTTCTTCGGCTCCCACCGGCGGATCTCATGATCCGGAAACGCCAACAACGACTTCCACGCCTCGATCTCCCCAGCCAAAGCGACAACAGCCAACCACAGTCGGTTCTGGTCGAATCCCTGCAGCGGGAAGTTGCGTAACCCGGAGTCCTTCGCGATCCGGATTCGATCCTCACAACGGGCACGAGACCGGTGACGGACTTCCAGCTCCGCCAACTGCCCGGCACTCGTATTCGTCGCGAACGCCGTCAGTCGGTATCCGTCGACATCATCAAAGCGCAACTGGGCACCCGGATGAGGACGCTCCCGGCGCACAATGACTCGCATCCCGTCAGGCCACTCGTCCAGGTCGAGCACTCCGGTTAGTTCGGCCACATCAGCACCATCACGGGGATCGCCGTTGGTGTCATAAGCCGACTCCCACGCACCAAGTTCCGTCAGCTGGTGATACAACTCGGGAGTGTTTTCTGGCAACATCCACCCCACCGAATAGGACAGACGCCGCTTCGTGAGGAACTCGATGAAGTTGTGGGTTCCTCCGGCGGTGTCGGTGCGGATGAGGACGCTCTTGCCCGGGCGAGGGTTGCTACCGGGCAATTGATTAAGGACGAGTTTGACCAGCTGAATGTGATCGGCAGCAGTATTCGATCCTGCGTTGCCTGGGCGCAGGATTTCGGCAACGGGCTCTCCAGTACCGGCTTGGCCATGGTCGATGAAGGCGAGCAAAGGATGGAACCCGAACCCCTTCTTATAGGTGGGCTTCGCACTCTCTTTCTCACTGTGAGCGGTGATCAACGACGCATCGATGTCGATGACCATCGGGTTGTGCGCATTCGCGTCATGGTTCGGGGCATGCTTGCCAGCCAGTTCCCACACCCGTTGCCGGGCCGCGGCCCGGGCAGCATTGATCGCCGTCAAACCTTGATCGACGTCCGCGGCCAGGGCTTGGATGATTCTGGTGATCGTTGCTTTCGATGCCACAGGACCATACAGATCAGGTTCGTCCCGGAGTGCGGTGGAGTCTGACAGAGCGTCGCCGCCAAGAGCGAGAGTGATCGCGAGATCAAGAAGGGTCTTCGCCGGGTCATGGACCGCGAAGGGCTTCTTCCACCGCGCCAGCGCGGACTTCAGATGGTGCCCCAGCCCGCTGGTGTGCACGGTTTCGGTGAGCAGGAGGCCGCCGGCCTGGCCGAGGGCATTGCTGGGTGCGGTATCGATGTGCAGGCGGGGATAGGTGCGGGTAGGCTTCACTCTGAGAGTGCTCCTTTTTAGT
>NZ_FXZH01000056.1 GCF_900169365.1 Brevibacterium sp. 239c | reverse complement strand
CCCGCGTTGACTCATAGAAAACCTCCGCGTAACCCACATCGTTGCCCCACATGAAAACCTCCGGGAACACCGAGTCGTTGACTCAAAAGAAAACCTCCGCCACCGGAGTGGCTCCAACCCACGGGCAGCAATGACGGGTACGCCTGATTTTCATGGAGTTGACAATGAAGCAACGACAAGCCGTGACGAAGAAAAAGGCTATCGCCTACAAACACGCCGACCGTGCCAGCAAATCCCGCATCCTTGACGAACTCGTCGACCTCACCGGATTCCACCGCGACTACGCCCGGCAAGCCCTGCGACAGGCCCTGACACCCAAGATCGTCAAACCTAAACCCGGTCGGGCACCGATCTACACTCCCGACCTGTTGCCAGCCTTGATCACCTGCTGGGCGGTCCTGCGAGCACCGGCCGGCAAACTCATGGCCGCGATGTTACCGACCCTGGTCCCGATGCTTCGTCGTGACAAGGAGCTGACCATCACCGATGCCCAAGCCGATCTGCTCATGTCGATGAGCCCGGCCACGATCGACCGAAAACTCGCCGACGAACGTAAGAAGATGCTGCCCCGGGGCCGATCCCACACGAAGCCCGGATCCTTACTGAAGTCCCAGATCCCCATCAGGACCTGGGCCGAATGGGACGACGCCGTGCCCGGATTCGTCGAAATCGACCTCGTCGGCCACGAAGGCGGCAACGCATCTGGCGAGTACTGTTTCACCCTGACCGTGACCGACATCAGCACCGGATGGACCGTGAACCGGTCGGTGAAGAACAAGGCCGCGAAATGGGTCTTCGAAGCCCTCGAACACGTCATGGCCGTCTTCCCGTTCCCCATCATCGGCATCGATTCCGACAACGGGTCCGAGTTCATCAACGAACACCTCCTGGCCTACTGCACCGACCACGAGATCACGTTCACCCGGTCCCGGTCAGGCAACAAGAACGACGGGGCCCATGTCGAGCAGAAGAACTGGGCCCGAGTCCGTGAACTCGTCGGCTACCTCCGCTACGACACGGCTGCTGAACTCGAGTTACTCAATGAGATCTGGGAACTCGACCGGATCTTCACCAACTACCTCCTGCCTCAGCAGAAACTGATCTCCAAAACCCGCCACGGAGCGAAAGTATCCAAGAAACACGATCGGCCAGCCACCCCGCATCAACGCGCGATCCGGCACGAGAAGATGCGTAAACGCCCGATCATCAGCATGAACGCCGCGTTCAAGCGCATCAAACCAGGTGCCCTGTCGAGACAAATCCTCGACCTCACCGGCCGACTCGAGACCCTGTCGGTGGCGAAGAAGCCCGGCCTGGACAAACCCGCGGTCAACCGAGCCTGGAACAACGGGTGACCCTTCCGGAGGTTCCTATTTGAGGCAACGACTCGGTGTTGCCGGAGGTTTTCATCTGAGGCAACGATGTTTCTTTCCCGGAGGTATTGCAATGAGGCAACAGG
>NZ_FXZH01000058.1 GCF_900169365.1 Brevibacterium sp. 239c | reverse complement strand
CGTTGATACTGGAAAGGTCGGGAATCCCGGTGTGACCCAAAGCCTGACTGACCCGTTCCGCGGTGTCCTTCTCGTGATCTGTCCACCAGGGTTCCCGTCACCACCGAAAGAGAACCAGCCGGTGGGGACATGACCTCATAGGAGCGTGACTCCACACTTACAGAGTCCCGTCAACGTCCTGTCTGCCCGACCGACTGGCCCTCACCCCACCAGTCCAATGGAAAGGGCACCACCATCATGACAGGAACACCAACGAATGTGTACGCCGGGATCGATACCCACCAAAACACGAACCATGTCGGCATCACAAATGAAATCGGGAAGAAACTCGGCGACAAAGAATTCCCCACCACCAGCACCGGATACACGGCCTTACTGAACTTCATTCTCTCCTTCGGCACGATCCTCGCCGTCGGCATCGAAGGCACCGCATCTTACGGAGCCGGGGTCTGCGCTTACCTCCGATCACAGGGCGTTCTCGCCAAGGAAGTCATCCGCCCCAACCGACAGACCCGCCGGGGCGGGAAATCCGACCCTATAGATGCCTACGCCGCTGCCAAGACCGTCGCCGCTGACCTCGATGACCTTCCGATCCCGAAACTCCTCGGCGGTGCCGTCGACGGGATCCGATTGATCCTCAAAACCCGCACCACAGCCGTCAAAGCACGTACCGCGGCGATCACGCAGACCATCAACTTCCTCACCACGGCTCCCACCCAGGTGAGGGAGAAATACGCGGATCTCAAGGACCCTGACCTCCATACAACACTGGCCAAAACACGTCCGGCAGCTGACGATCACCTCGGGATCGCTTTGCGTCGCCTGGCCAAAAGAGTCGAATTTCTCACCGAAGAGATCGATGCGGCCAATCACCAGCTTGCTGACCTGACCACACAGGTGGCCCCTGCTCTGGCGGCCACGAAGAGCGTGGGGCCAATCTCCGCAGCGAAGCTGCTGGTCACAGCTGGTGAGAACCCAGAGAGGATCACGTCGAAAGCTGCGTTCGCTGCCCTGTGCGGGACCAGCCCACTCCAGGCATCGTCGGGCAAGATCACCCGGCACAGACTCAACAAAGGAGGAGACCGGCAGGCCAATAGTGCCTTGTTCGACATCGTGAAGTCGAGAATGTCCAGCGATCCACGAACGAAGGAATACGTGGCCAGACGCACCGCGGAAGCGAAATCGAAGAGAGAGATCATGAGGTGTCTCAAACGGTATGTCGCCGCCGAGGTATACACGCTCATCATCAATCCACCCATCGTTCCGGCTATCAATGACCTGCGCCCTCTGCGGGAGTCAAAGAAGATGAGCCTGAGAGTGGTGGCCGAGCATTTCAGCGTCGGTCAGGTAAAGGTTTCACGTATCGAACGCGCTGAAGCTCGTGATGACGAGTTCGCAGCGCAGTACCGGGACTTCCTTCTTCAAGCCGCTTGACATCTATAGGAGCATCA
>NZ_FXZH01000059.1 GCF_900169365.1 Brevibacterium sp. 239c | reverse complement strand
TGGCTGGCGGCTTCGGCCTGCAGATGACTGCGCGCCTCAGCCAACATGCCCTCACGCGTCGCGATCTTCACCCGCTCACGCCCCTCAGCCTCACCCAGAGCCTTCTCCGCCGACTCCACACGGTGATACCCCTCCCAATCCACATAATCAACACCCTTAGACTCCAACAACTCAACGATGGCACTGTCATCTGGGTACACCGGCTCAGTCAACACACCAGCAGAACGATCATCCAAAATATGACCAATCGTCTCCAGAGCATCACCCTTCGTATGCCCAATCAAACCCACCGGACCACGCTTGATCCAACCAGTGGCATACACACCCTGGACCACATCCGCCTGCGCAGAGACCTGCTGATCATCCGCGTCGACGACGCGACCCTCATGATTCGGGATAACTCCCCTGCTCGAGTCGAAAGGCAACTGCGGCAGCGCTGTACCCGCATACCCGATGGCCCGATACACGGCATCGATGTCCCAATCATGGAACGTACCGGCACCAACCACACCACCACTGCCATCAAGCTCCATCCGCTCCGTACGCAGACCCGTCACCCGATCCTCACCCAGGATCGCAACCGGGGAATGCAAGAAATGCAGATGCAGACGACGCTTAGCCCCCACCGGTTCACGCATCGTGAAATCAGTCAGAGTCTTCGCAACCTGCTTCGTCTGATTATTCGACTCAATCGCAGCCAAAGACCCATCATCGAACTCATAGTCCTCGGGATAGACGATGATATCGACATCCTTGACATGCCCCAGCTCACGCAACTCCAGCGGAGTGAACTTCGCCTGGGCCGGACCCCGACGACCAAACACATGCACATCCGTAACCCGAGACGACTTCAGACCCTCATACACGTGATCAGGAATCTCAGTCGTGTGCATATCATCGGCCTGCTTCGCCAACACCCGCGCCACGTCGAGAGCAACGTTGCCATTGCCGATGACAGCAACCTTCTCAGCACCCAGGGGCCAGGTCTGAGCCACATCCGGATGCGAGTCATACCAATTCACGAAATCAGCAGCACCATACGAACCAGGCAGATCCACACCAGGCAGATTCAAAGACGCATCAATGAAGCAACCGGTAGAGAAGATCACCGCATCATAGCGATCAGTCAACTCTTCGAGATTGATGTCTACCCCGTACTCCACGTTGGAGAACAAACGAATATCACCACGGTCGAGGACCTTGATCAAAGCGTTGATGATGCCCTTGATCCGAGGATGATCCGGAGCCACACCGTAACGGACCAAACCGAACGGAGTCGGCAAACGCTCAAAGAGATCAATACTGACCTCGAAGTCACGCTCAGCCTTAGTCAACAGATCGGCCGCATAGATCCCGGCAGGACCGGCACCCACAATAGCCACACGGAAGGGA
>NZ_FXZH01000064.1 GCF_900169365.1 Brevibacterium sp. 239c | reverse complement strand
GGGTTGGGCCACCGGCTTCGGGTGTTACCGACTTTCGTGACTTGACGGGCGGTGTGTACAAGGCCCGGGAACGTATTCACCGCAGCGTTGCTGATCTGCGATTACTAGCGACTCCGACTTCACGTAGTCGAATTGCAGACTACGATCCGAACTGAGACTGGCTTTAAGGGATTCGCTAAAACCTCACGGTCTCGCATCTCTCTGTACCAGCCATTGTAGCATGCGTGAAGCCCAAGACATAAAGGGCATGATGATTTGACGTCATCCCCACCTTCCTCCGAGTTGACCCCGGCAGTCTCCTATGAGTTCCCACCATCACGTGCTGGCAACATAGAACGAGGGTTGCGCTCGTTGCGGGACTTAACCCAACATCTCACGACACGAGCTGACGACAACCATGCACCACCTGTACACCAACCCCAAAGGGGAAGGACTGTTTCCAGCCCGGTCTGGTGTATGTCAAGCCTTGGTAAGGTTCTTCGCGTTGCATCGAATTAATCCGCATGCTCCGCCGCTTGTGCGGGCCCCCGTCAATTCCTTTGAGTTTTAGCCTTGCGACCGTACTCCCCAGGCGGGGCACTTAATGCGTTAGCTACGGCGCGGAGAACGTGGAATGTCCCCCACACCTAGTGCCCAACGTTTACGGCATGGACTACCAGGGTATCTAATCCTGTTCGCTCCCCATGCTTTCGCTCCTCAGTGTCAGTTACAGCCCAGAGTCCCGCCTTCGCCACCGGTGTTCCTCCTGATATCTGCGCATTTCACCGCTACACCAGGAATTCCAGACTCCCCTACTGCACTCTAGTCAGCCCGTACCCACTGCACGCGCAACGTTAAGCGTTGCGTTTCCACAGCAGACGTGACCAACCACCTACGAGCTCTTTACGCCCAATAATTCCGGACAACGCTTGTACCCTACGTATTACCGCGGCTGCTGGCACGTAGTTAGCCGGTACTTCTTCTGCAGGTACCGTCACCCCAAGGGGCTTCTTCCCTGCTGAAAGCGGTTTACAACCCGAAGGCCGTCATCCCGCACGCTGCGTCGCTGCATCAGGGTTTCCCCCATTGTGCAATATTCCCCACTGCTGCCTCCCGTAGGAGTCTGGGCCGTGTCTCAGTCCCAGTGTGGCCGGTCGCCCTCTCAGGCCGGCTACCCGTCGTCGTCTTGGTGAGCCATTACCTCACCAACAAACTGATAGGCCGCGAGCCCATCCCCAACCGAAAAAACTTTCCA
>NZ_FXZH01000067.1 GCF_900169365.1 Brevibacterium sp. 239c | reverse complement strand
CCCGGATAGACGTCGAGGTCTTCCGATGATGGAAGTTCTCACACTGCCCATCCGAAAGACCTCGACGTGGACAAGCCTACTTTCTCGACGCCTGACCTCACGACATTCTGCCGACTCGACACCCTTGACCTGACCTGCATCGGCCAACACATCACCGCACACAAAGCGGTGCTGAAATGCCGGCCGAACACCACCGATGAATGGTGCCGACGATGTGGCGGCCACGGCGACATCCGCGACACCGTCGTGCGTCGACTGGCACACGAGCCCTTCGGCCACAGGCCAACGACACTGCATATCCGCCTGCGTCGCTACAAGTGCATCGAATGCGGCCACGTGTGGCGCCAGGACACTACGACCGCGGCACCAGCCCGAGCAAAGATCTCTCGAGCCGGACTCGATTGGGCACTGCGTGCCCTCGTCATCGATCACGACACCGTCGCAGTCATCGCTGACAAGCTCGCGGTGTCCTGGCATACCGCGAACTCCGCGGTCCTGACCGAAGGACAACGGCTGCTGATCAACGATCCGAATCGATTCGACGACGTGTCTGTGATCGGTGTCGACGAGCACGTGTGGCGCCACACTCGCCGGGGAGACAAATACGTCACCGTCATCATCGATCTCACCCCGATCAGCCAAGGAACGGGCACAGCACGCCTACTCGATATGGTGCCCGGACGGTCGAAGCAGGTCTTCAAACAATGGTTGGCCGCCCGACCCAAGGGCTGGCGTGATGGAATCGAAGTCGTTGCGATGGATGGTTTCTCCGGGTTCAAGACCGCAGCCGTTGAGGAACTTCCCGATGCTGTGGAAGTCATGGACCCGTTCCACGTCGTCAAGCTTGCTGGTGATGCCCTCGATGACGTTCGCCGCCGCGTCCAGCAGGAGACAACTGGGCATCGTGGACGAGCGAAGGACCCGTTGTATCGGGCAAGGAGGACGCTGCACACGGGCACAGACCTGCTCACGAGACGACAACAAGAACGGATCGCCAGTCTCTTCGCTGATGCGAACCTCACCGAAGTCGAAGTCACCTGGGCGCTCTACCAAGACATCGTGGCTGCTTACCGGGCCGAGGACCGCAGTGAAGGCAAGAGGCTCTTGCAGGCTGTCATCGATGTCTTGTCGGCAGGACTGCCTGCTGG
>NZ_FXZH01000068.1 GCF_900169365.1 Brevibacterium sp. 239c | reverse complement strand
CACGCAGACCAAAGCGGTCAAGGACCTCGAGAAAGAAAACGCCCGATTGAAGAAGCTGGTGGCGGAAAAGGAACTGGCCATCGACATTTTGAACGAGGTGGCGCGGGGAAAATTCTGAGCCCCGAACCACGCCGCCGCGCCGTCCGCATGGCGCAGGAGAAGTTCGGGGCCTCGGAGCGGTTCGCCTGCAAAGTTCTGGGGCAGAACCGGTCCGCGTTGCGTCAGGGTCAACCGGAGGTCAGCTTCGAGGAAGCGCAGTTGCGCTCTGATTTGCGGACCATTGCCGGGAAGTATCCGGCATGGGGCTGGCGCAAGGCGCGCTGGCACCTGCTTCGGCAGACGGCCTGGGTTGGCGTGGCGCTCAATAAGAAGCGCGTACGCCGACTCTGGCGGGTCGAGGGGCTGACCTGCAAACCCGAGGCGCGCAAGAAGCGCCGCACCGGGCCCGACGCCGGGGCAGAGAAGCGGTTGAGGGCCGAGTACCCGATGCACGTGGTCAGCTTCGACTTCCAGTCCGATGTGACGTCCTGCGGGCGGCATATCCGGTTCTTCAACGTGATTGATGAATACACCCGCACCGCTTTGGCAATCATCCCGCGGCGGTCCTTCACCGCCACCGATGTGGTCGCTGTCCTCGAGGACGTCATCGCTGAAACCGGTGTGGTCCCGACCTATGTCCGTAGCGATAATGGGCCGGAATTCACCGCCGCTGCGCTGATCGATTGGTGTGCTACCGCAGGTGTGGAGACTGCGTTTATCGATCCTGGATCGCCGTGGCAGAACGGGTTCGCTGAATCGTTCAATGCTCAATTTAGAAGGGAACAACTGACCGGAGAAATCATGGACACGATGGCCGAGGCCAAATACTTGGCCGACGAATGGAAAGGCATCTATAATCATGAACGGCCCCACGGATCCCTCGACGGATTAACACCGTCGAGATGCTGGGAACGCTGGAGTGCAGAGAACCAATTAGCTATCGCATAGCCGCTGGACTGCTAACAGGGGCCCAATCA